>NZ_JAOAOQ010000025.1 GCF_030398385.1 Aquibium sp. ELW1220
CATGCGCTTCTTCAAGTCGACGCTCCCCGAGAAGTGGAAATCCTTCCGGGACACCGTCAACGACAACTTTCACATCGTCCGACCCGACGAATTTCGGGTTATCGGGTAGACGGGGTATTACTTAATTAGGCAGGTATCGACGCAGTCTACAGGCGTTCCGGATCCGAATTAAGTAAACTGTCCCCGTATTTCCGGCGCGCGAGAACCCCGGGCGGCGGTCGTGCGGGGTGGCGGTCGGGTTCGGCCGAAACGACAAATGCCGCCCGGAGGCGGCATTTTTCGTGGGCGGGTCGGGGGAGGCTCAGTTGAGCCTGGTCTTGACGTCCTGGACGGAGGATTTGAAGAGCTTTTCGGCGACGGTCGCGTCGACCTTGTCGGCGAGCAGCTTGCGGGCCGCGGCGACGGCGATGTCGACAGCGTTGGAACGGACCTCGTTGACCGCGTCGCGCTCGGCCTGGCCGATCTTCTGTTCGGCAAGCGCGGTGCGGCGGGCGACGTATTCCTCGGTCTTCTGCTTGGCCTCGCGGACCAGCATGTCGGCCTCGTGCCTGGCGGATTCGACGATGTCCGCCGCCTCCTTTTCGGCTTCCTTGCGCTTGCGCTGGTACTCCGCGAGAAGCTGCTGGGCTTCCTCGCGCAGCCGGCGCGCCTGCTCGAGTTCGTCGCGGATCTTGCCCGCCCGATCGTCGAGCGACCGGGTGATCATCCCCGGCACCTTCACGTAGACCATGAGGGCGAGGAAGATGACGAGGCCGACGAGTGCCCAGAATGTGGCGTCCATACCCGCTCTCCTATTCCGAAGCCGCGCGCACGGCGGCCGAAACATCGCCCTGGGCGACAGAATCGCCGATCAGGGCCTGAACGATGGCGCCCGCGGTCTCCTCGGCGATCGCCCCGACATCCTGCATGGCCGAAGCCTTGATCTCGGAGATGCGCGCCTCGGCGGTCGCGAGCCTGACGTCGAGCTCGGCCTCGATCCGCTTGCGCTCGGCATCGGCTTCAGCCTTCGCCGCATCGCGCGCCTTCTGGCCGATCAGACCGGCCTTCTTGCGCGCATCCGCCAGTCCCTGCTCGTAGGCGGCGATTGCCTCGTCCGCCTCCTGCTTGAGGCGTGCGGCCTGGTCGAGATCGCCGGCAATGCGGTCGCGCCGCACTTCCAGGATACCTGCGAGGCGCGGCAGAGCGACGCGCTTCAGGAAAACATAGAACAGACCGAACGTGATCGCCAGCCAGAGGATCTGGGAAGGGAAGGTATGGGTCTCGAAGGGCGGAAAGGGTGCCTTGGCATGGCCGTCATGGGCCACCTCGGTGGTGCCTTCGACGACCGCGCCCCCCGCCTGTCCGGCCGGGGCATCCTGGGCAAATGCCGTAGAAACAAACATCATCGCGTCCTGTCAAATCCAGCCGGCCGCGACTGTCGCGGCCGGACGATCCTGCTCGTGCGAGACGCCAGATCTTACGTGAAGAGCAGCAGCAGCGCGATGAGAAGGGAGAAGATGCCGAGCGCTTCCGTCACGGCGAAGCCGAACACGAGACGGCCGAACTGGCTGTCGGCCGCCGACGGGTTGCGGAGCGCACCCGACAGGTAGCTGCCGAAGATGTTGCCGAGGCCGAGCGCGGTGCCCGCCATGCCGAGGCAGGCGATGCCGGCGCCGATCGCCTTTGCTGCTTCTACTTCCATGAAAGATCTCCTTTTTGAAGCCTTGAAGAGGGTCGTTGTTGCCGCGGCGGCAGAGCCGCCGGAACTCAGTGTCCGCCCGGGTGGAGCGCGTCGTTGAGGTACATGCAGGTCAGCACCGCGAAGACGTAGGCCTGCAGGAACGCGACGAGAAATTCGAGACCGGTCAACGCCACGGTCATGAAGAGCGGCAGGATCGACCCGGCGATGCCGAGCGCGCCCATCGAGCTCATCGAGACGATGAAGCCGGCGAAGACCTTGAGCGTGATGTGGCCGGCCAGCATGTTGGCGAAGAGACGGACCGAGAGGCTGATCGGGCGCGAGAGGAACGAGACGACCTCGATCACGACGATCAGCGGCACCAGCAATCCGGGCACGCCGCTCGGCACGAAGAGCTTCAGGAAACCGAGGCCGTGCTTCATGAAGCCGTAGCCGAGCACCGTGCCGATGACGAGGAGCGCCAGCGCGAAGGTGACGATGATGTGGCTCGTCACCGTGAAGAAGTAGGGGAACATGCCGAGCAGATTGGCAAAAAGCACGAACATGAAGAGCGAGAAGACGAAGGGGAAGAACTTCATGCCATGCGAGCCGGCGGCGTCGCGCAGCATGTTGGCGACGAATTCGTAGGAAATCTCCGCGATCGACTGCATGCGGCTCGGCACCAGGCCGCGGTTGGCGGTCGACAGGAACAGGAAGGCACCCGCGCCCACCGCCGACGCGACCATGAAGGCCGAGGAGTTGGTGAACGAGAAATCGAGGCCGCCGATCTCGATCGGCACCCAATTCTGGATCTGGAACTGGTGGATAGGATCGTTTGCCACCGATTACTCCGCCTTGCCTCTGACGCCGAAGCGCCGTTCAGTTCTTGCCGGAATTCCCGTCGTCCCCATCGGGCTTCCGGGTTCCGAATTCCGCCATCATGCCGGCCGACCGCAGTGCGTTGACCACGCCGGCGGCAAATCCGAGCAGCAGGAACACCACGAGCCCGAAGGGCGAGGTTCCCGCAAAATAGTCGATCGCGAAGCCCAGCGCCGCGCCCACCACGATGCCCGCGATGAACTCGCTGGACAGACGCAGCGCATTGCCGACGCCGGCCATGCCACCGGACCCTGACGGCCCCCTGTCGCTGACGACCGGGCGGCGGGCCGTCAAGGCCGCGTCGAGTTCCCTGCGCCTGCGATCGAGATCGTCCGGTCGGGCATTTCCGTCGTCGTCCTGCCCGGGCCTGCTACCGCCGGTCTCGCCTGGCCTCTTCGACATGGCGATCCAACCTCCTGCCCGGTCAATCCTGCACGGACTGCCCGCTTCAAAGTCGGGCGCACCATAGTGAGGGGCGTTCGGGCAGTCAAGCCGATGAACGCCCCCTTTTGGCATGTGCTTTCATTATGAGATTCAATGGGTTAGCCGAGTGCGACAGAACGTCCGCCCGCTTCTCCCCAGGATGTGCGGCGAATCCCCGCCCCTGCGGCCGCTTTCGCGCCTCAGTTCCAGCCGCCGCCATGGGTGCGGTAGAAGACGTGGAGGCCGATCTTCTTCATCTTCTCCATGGTCCCCGCCCAGCGCGGATGGACGTAGGTGGCGTGGTAGTGGGTCGACGAGCCGACCTCGGGGATGAAGATCTTGCCGGCGGTCACCGCCATGCCGACATCGCGGGCCATCGCCCAGTGCGACTGGCTCGCCACGCGGTCGCGGATGCCGTCGCAGGCGAAGGAGAACTGGCAGCGGTTGCGCCAGTGGTCGTTCTGGTAGACGACGCCGCAGATGGTGTCGGGGTAGGCCGGATTGCGGACGCGGTTGAGGATGACCTGCGCCACCGCAGCCTGGCCCTTCAGGTTCTCGCCGCGCGCCTCGAAATAGACGCCGGCCGTCAGGCACTTCTGCTCGGCCTCGGAGAAGACCTCGGGCGGCAGCGGCTTCTTCATCCAGGCATGATCGCCCTCGCCCATCGGCGGGATGAACCGGCCTTCGTTCGGATCCACCTCGCCCTTGAGCAGGGTGGCGAAGGGCGACAGTTCGGCATAGTCGGGCGTGGCCGGCGCGTAGGCCGTGGCGAGGATGTCGGGCCTGTCGTTGGTGACGAGGCTGGCCAGCATGGCCGGGACCGCCGGGTCGGGCTTGCGGCCGACGCGCGGGTGGAAGGCGGCGGCGATGTCGATCTCCTGGCCGAGGATCTTCGGCCGATCGAAGGCCATGACGACTTCCTCGCCGCCGATCGTCGGATGGACGAGCATCGAGGTGCGCTTGAAGACGGAGCCGGCGTTGAAGGATTTCGGCGGCGCGACGGGCGCGACGTTGACGACGCGGCCGCGCTTTTCGCTGCGATTGACGCGGTCTTCGTCCGGCGTGTCGGCGACCGAGCCGTTCTTGGACCGGAAGGCGACGGCGCCGACGCCCGGTGCGGTCATTCCCGCGCCGGAGACCGAGCCGGTGACCGTGGAATCGACGAAACGCATCTCGGCGGCATGAACCGAACCGGCGACCGACTTCTCCAGCACCGCGCCCCAGCGGACGGCGGGCGCCTCGGTGCCGGCGACGTAGCTCGCCATGTCCTGGTAGGCGACGGCGGACGGGAAGCCGAACAGGAATCCGGCACCGACGACGACGATGGACACGAGGGAGGACTTGCGGGGCGGGGCAATGCCTCGCCGCGACTCGAAAACTGGTTTCACCGGGTTACTCTCCAGGACGCCACTCGAACGACACAGAGAGCGACAATGCGGCATTAACCTTGAAGGACGGTTAACGGCGGCAATGTGGCCAGCTCACAGTTGTCCACGGCCGTATCGACGCGCGTTCAGCGTGCGTGCCTGGCCTTGCCCGCATAGGGATTCTCGGGTGCGCGCAGCATGATGCGGATCGGCACGCCGGGCATCTCGAAGCTCTCGCGCAGCCCGTTCGTCAGGTAGCGGATGTAGGATTGCGGCATGGCGTCCGGGCGCGAACAGGAGATGACGAAGCCCGGCGGGCGCGCCTTGACCTGGGTGAGATACTTGATCTTGAGGCGCCGGCCGGCGACCGCGGGCGGCGGATGATGGGCGAGCACGCCCTCGAGCCAGCGGTTGAGCTTGCCGGTGGAAATGCGGCGGTTCCAGACCTCGTGGGTGGAAGCCACCGCCTCCATCAGCCGGTCGAGGCCGCGCCCGGTTTCGGCCGAGACGGTGACGGCGCGGATGCCGCGCACCTGCGGCAGGAGGCGGTCGGTCTTCTCGCGCAGTTCGGCCAGCAGTTCCTGCGGATTGTCGATCAGGTCCCATTTGTTGAAGGCGATGACCGCCGCCCTGCCCTCGCGGATGACGAGATCGGCGAGCTGCAGGTCCTGCTTCTCGAAGGGGATGGTGGCGTCGAGGACGATGATGACGACCTCGGCGAAGCGGATGGCGCGAATGCCGTCGGCCACCGAAAGCCGCTCGAGCTTCTCCTGCACACGCGACTTGCGGCGCATGCCGGCCGTGTCGAAGAGCTTCATCCGCCGGCCGCGCCACTCCCAGTCGACGGAGATGGAGTCGCGGGTGATGCCGGCCTCCGGCCCCGTGAGCAGGCGCTCCTCGCCGACGAGCGCATTGATCAGCGTCGACTTGCCGGCATTCGGGCGGCCGATGACGGCGATGCGCAGCGGCTTGGTGGGATCGTAGGAGGGAACCTCCTCGGCATCGGGATCGGCGATGTCCTCGCCGACCAGGACTTCCGGGACGAAGGCCTCGGGCTCTTCTTCCTCCTCGGGCGGGAAGACGCGTTCCTCGCCGAGCGCGGCGATGATCGCCTCACGCAGGTCGGGCATGCCCTGGCCGTGCTCGGACGAAATCGGGATCGGCTCGCCGAGGCCGAGTTCCCAGCTTTCGAGCATGCCGCCCTGGGCGCCGCGCGCCTCGGCCTTGTTGGCGACGACGACGACGGGCTTGCTTGCGCGGCGCACGATGTCGGCAAAGGCGCGGTCGTTTGGCGTGAGCCCGGCCTTGGCGTCGATCATGAACAGGATCAGGTCGGCCTCGGCGACCGCAAGCTCGGTCTGGGCGCGCATGCGGCCTTCGAGCGAAGCGGCTGCGGCTTCCTCGAAACCGGCGGTGTCGATGACCTCGAAGCGCAGGTCGTAGAGCTTGGCGTCATGCATGCGGCGATCACGCGTGACGCCCGGCGTGTCGTCGACCAGCGCGAGCTTCTTACCGGCGAGGCGGTTGAAAAGCGTGGACTTGCCGACATTGGGCCGGCCGACGATCGCGATCTTGAAGGTCATCGGCTCTCGCTACGACGCATCGCCCGAACCGCGGATCAGTTCGGACATGAGGGTGGCGCGTTCGCGCAGGTTGCGCGGCGCGAGTTCGTCGGCGGAGATCTGCTCGAAGAGCGTCAGCGCATCGGCGCCGCGGCCTTCCTTCCAGGCCGCGAGGCCCAGCGCCTCGCGCGCCGAGTGGCGCAGCGGGTTGGTGTCGGCCGCCAGCGCCTCGACGCGCGACGACACGTCGGCATAGGAGCCGCTGTCGACCAGGATGAGGCCGGCGCGCAGGCGGGCCATGTCTCGGACCGGCGCGTCGACGCCATTGTCGGCGGCGACCGCATCGAACGCGGCGACTGCGGCAGCCTTGTCGCCCTTGGCGTCAAGCACGGTCGCGGCACGCATGCGGGCAAGCACCGGATAGGCGCCGTATCCATCGGCCTGCAGCGCCTCGAGCGCGGCGAGCGCCTCGTCCGGCTTGTCCTGGCCGGCGAGAACGAGGGCCTGCGAATACCGATCGCCCGAAGCGTTCGCCCGGTTGGTGGTCCAGTACTCCCAGCCGACCCAGGCAGCCGTGGCGAGGACGACGGCGACGGCCAGCCCGATGGCGATGGGTCCGAAACGGTCCCAGAGCGCCCGCGCCTGATCCTGGCGCATCTCCTCGTTGACCTCGCGGATGAAACTGTCGTCCGACATCTATTCCAGTACCGTCATTGTGTGGCCCATCCGGCGGACGGGGCTCCCATGCCTGCGCCTTTTATCCGAAAATAGGGCTTATGGAAGGCCAGACGGCAAAATAGGCCGTCATCCGCGCGCCAGCGGATCGGCGCCGAAGAGCCACAGATGCAGGCCGGAGACGAGGAGCACGTAGAGGACGACGCCGAGCGCCACCGCAGCGACGTCCCACAGCACCGGCCCGGCGACCGCCGGCCCCATGTCGCCGCGCCGCTTGAGCGAGATGCGGTCGACCACAGCCCAGGCCAGGAAACCGCCGAACAGCAGGACCGAGGCGAGTTCGCCATTGGCCAGGAGATGGGCGAAGGCCCAGATCTTCACAGAAAGCAGCATGGGGTGCTTCAGCATCTTCTTCAGCTTGCCACCGGGCAGCTGGCTGACGGCGAGCGCGATCAGGGCGAAGAGCATCAGCAGAGCTGCGAGGTGCCTGGTCCAGACCGGCGGGTCGTAGAGGACGGGGCTTTCCGGCCAGGCCAGCGAATAGCCCCAGACGATGAGGACGAGGCCGACGGCCGAGACGATCGAATAGAGACCCCGCCAGCCATTGCCCATCGAGGCCGCCCTGGCGTCGCGCCAGCCGGGCACGACGATGCGGACGGAGTGGATGCCGAGAAACAGGATCAGTCCAAGAACGAGTACGACCATCGGTGCCCCCAAGGTGCCTGGACGGGAACCTATCCCGCCCGCCCCGGGTTTGGAACTGCAATTCGCCGGGCATCCCATGCTCGCCACATTTGCGGGCGACCTCTGCGTCTCCTCCCCCAGCCATCGAGTCGCCCGTCCGCATGCTTCGCCTCCGCAGTCTCCTCGCTTCCCTCCCGCTCCTCGCCACGACGGCGATGGCGGCCGACATGGCGGAGCCGCGCCAGGTCGTGGTGATTTCCTTCGACGGCGCGCAGCACGTGCCGCAATGGAAACGCAGCCGGACCCTGGCGGAGCGGACCGGCGCGCGGTTCACCTATTTCCTGTCCTGCGTCTACCTTCTGGCGCCCGAGCACCGGGGTCTCTACCAGGGGCCGGCGCATCGGGCCGGGCGCTCGAACGTCGGCTTCGGCGGGTCGAAGGCGGAGGTGGCCGAGCGGCTGGGCGAGATCTGGAGCGCGCGGCAGGAGGGCCACGAGATCGCCAGCCACGGCTGCGGCCACTTCGACGGCAAGGACTGGTCGGCATCGGACTGGGCGAGCGAGCTCGCGGCCTTCACCCGCATCGTGCGCGACGCCTATGCGATCAACGGCATCGACGGCGAGCCCGAGGGCTGGCGGCGCTTCGCCGAGAGCGACATAGGCGGCTTCCGCGCGCCCTACCTGTCGACGAGCGAGGCGTTGTTCGAGGCGCTGGCGGACGCAGACATGGCGTATGACGCGAGCGGCGTCTCGAAGGGACCTGCAAAGCCCGCGATGCGCAACGGCCTGCGCCGCTTTTCGCTGCCGATGGTGCCGGAGGGGCCCGCCGCGCGGCCGGTCATCGCCATGGACTACAATCTGTTTGCCCGGCATTCGAATGCCGAGGAGACGGAGGACCGCGACGGCCGGTTCGCGGAGCGTGCCTACCGGGCCTTCAAGGCGGCCTTCGACGAGCAGCACGACGGCCGGCGCCTGCCGCTGCAGATCGGCTACCATTTCACGCTGATGAACGGCGGCGCCTACTGGCGCGCGCTGGAGCGCTTCGCGGAGGAGGTCTGCGTCCTGCCCGACGTCGACTGCATCAGCTACGACGACCTCCACCGGCGGCTCGGCGCGGCCGCCGACGGCTGAAGGCTGCCGACCGCCGGCGGATCACGCCGCCGGCTGCTCCTGCGGCGGGACGCCGGCCTGCTCGCGCTGCATGTAGCGGCGGTCGATCTCCGGCAGCGGCTGGCCTTCCAGCACGGCCTCGAAGGCGCGCAGGCGCTTGTAGACCGACAGAAGCTCGACGATCGTCGGCCAGGAGCTGACCAGATACTGGAACGAGTTGGTGACCTGGGTGAAGGCCGAGACGGTCTGCTGGAAGACGCCGAGCGTGATGGTGCCGGCGGCGACGGTGGGCACCATGATGAAAGTGGCGAAGACCGCATCCGACTGGAGATAGAGATAGCGGGCGACGTCGAAATAGACGTAGTGCGCATAGAGGGTGAAGTAGTTCTTGCGGACGTTGGCGAACAGCTCCGACAGGGTGATGGGCCGGGCGCGGTCCGGGTCGTCCTCGCCATAGACAAGTTCCTTGCGGAAGGCGGCCTCGACCCGCTGGTTGCGGAACTCCAGGCCCGGCAGCTTGATGCCGACGATGGCCAGCAGGAGGGTTCCGAACAGCGACCAGACGATCGCCGCGGTCATGAGCGGCGCCGGAATCTGGCCGACGAAGGGCAGATGGGTGACGTTGGCCGAGAGCGCGTAGAGGATCGGCAGGAAGGCAATCAGCGTCATCACCGCGTCGATGAAGCGCTCCCCCAGCCCCTGGACCGTCGAGGAAAAACGCATCGTGTCTTCCTGAACGCGCTGCGAGGCGCCTTCGATGCTGCGCAGCCGGCCCCAGTTCGCGACGAAATAGTCGTTCATCGCGGTGCGCCAGCGGAAGATGTAGTGGCGGATGAAGAAGACGTTCAGCACCGCAACCGTGATGCCGACGAGCGCCAGCGTCAGGAACTGGACCACGCCGAGATAGAGATCGGCGGTCGAGACCGAACCGGGCGTGCCGAGCGCGCGCTGCACCATGTCGTAGAAGACGCCGCGCCATTCGTTGAGGGCGACCGTCACCTGGACGTTGAAGTGGGTGACGATGACGATCAGGCCGGAGCCGAGGATCGACCAGCGCTCCCAGGGATGCGGCGCGACCGTGCGCCAGAAACTGTAGAAGGCCAGGATGCCCAGGGCGAAGTAGCCGTAGAACCATAGGAAATGCGGCTGCAGGAACCGCGCGGGGCTGATGATCGGCGGCGCGTCGGGCAGGGGCTGGGCGACGCCCAGCCATTCGCCCAGCCGCTCGCCGACGGAAAACCACAACAGGACGAGGACCACGCTCCATCCAAGGGCGGACAGGAAGAACAGCTTCGGCTTCGGGAAGAAGGAAACGAACACGGCGGGGAACCTCGGATGGAAAGGCGGCGGGGCGTCTGTCGGACCATTTCGCGCGATCGCCCGCGCAAACGATGGCCATCCATCGATAACCGTCTTTCCGTATCGCGCAAGTTACAGTTTGGTGGGGATACCGGCCGTCCAGGCGTTCAGCGCGGCGCCCGCCGGCCCGTCCAGGCGATGGCCGCGGCGGCGGCGAGCGCGAGTGCGGCGCCGGCCGAGGGCGCGGCGAAGCTGCCGCTCCAGACGGCGCCGTAGCCGGCGAGGATCGGGCCGACGATCTGGCCGGTCCCGAAGGAGGCCGTCATGAGGGCGAAGACCCGGCGCGGTGCGGCGGCGGCGAGCTGCCGCGCGGCCTGGAGCCCGTAGGCGGTGATGGCGATGAAGGTTCCGCCGAGCAGGATGCCGCCGATGACGGGACCCGAGGGTCCGGAAATCGCGACGCTCGCCAGCACGCCCGCCGCCTCGACGAGGCAGCCGACGGCAAAGGTGGCCGTGAGGCCGATGCGGCGGACGACCTTGCCCCAGAGCCAGACCGACGGCGCGCCGGCAAGCCCGGTGACCAGCCACACCGTCGATTCGAACAGGGGACCCTCGCCGCCCTGGCGCACGATCGCCACGAGGAAGGTGGCCGTGACGATGTAGCCGGCGCCGAAGAAGCCGTAGGCGAGGATGAGGCGCGTCAGCGCGCCGCTTCTCGGCAGGCCCGGCTCGCGCGTCGCGGCCGCGCCGCCGCCGGCCGGGGCCGGGCCGCCGGTGGCGAGCAGGTAGACCACCGAGAAGGCGACGAGCGAGATGACGGCGGCGCCGAGCCAGCCGGCGCGCCAGCCGGCATCGGCCAGATAGAGGCCGCCGGTGAGAAGCGCCGAAATCGCGATTCCGCCCCCGACACCGCCGAAATGCAGCGCCTGCAGATCGGAACGGCCCGTCAGGGCGAGCCGCGAGAAGACGATTGAGCTCATGAAGATCATGACGAAGGCGCTGGCCACGCCTGCGAGGAAGCGCAGGACGAGGAACACCGGGAGCGTGTCGGCAAGGCCCATCCAGGCCAGCAGCAGACAGTTCACGGCGAGCCCCGCCAGCATGAGGCGGCGGTCCATGCCATGCGCCCAGCCGCCCGCCGCCAGAAGCGCGCCGACGAGATAGCCGAGATAGTTGGCCGAGGCGATCAGCCCGGCGTCGGAGACGCTCATGGAGAGCCCCTCCATCATGCCGGGCAGGATCGGCGTATAGACGAAGCGGCCGATGCCCATGGCCGCCGCCATGGCGATCAGTCCGGCGATGGCATAGCGCTGCGGCGCGGCGGTCTCGGGCGTCATGGGCGGAGCATATGGCCTCGCCCGCGACTTGGAAATGCGGCGGAGGCGTCAATCCGGTGGACCAACGCCTCCCGGGCGATCAGGCCGCCTCGGCCGTGCCGCGCGGCTCCGACCGCAGTCCGACGAAGGTGGCATACATCATCAGGAGCAGGAGAAGCGCGAAGGGGAAGCCCGTCGCGATGGCGCTGGCCTGCAAGGCGGCGAGACCGCCGCCCAGCAACAGGACGATGGCCACCAGCCCCTCGAAACAGGCCCAGAAGACGCGTTGCGCCACCGGCGCATCGACCTTTCCACCTGCCGTGATGGTGTCGATGACCAGCGAACCGGAATCCGACGAGGTGACGAAGAAGACGATGACGAGGACGATGCCGATGAGGGACGTGAGACCGGCCAGCGGCAGCGGTTCGAGCATGCGGTAGAGCGACAGTTCCGGAACGTAGTCGATCACGGTCTGCTGCACGCCGGCATAGCCGCCGACGAGATACTGGTCGAGCGCCGTGCCGCCGAAGGTGGTCATCCACAGGATGGAGACGAGCGTGGGAATGAGCAGCACGCAGGTGATGAATTCGCGCACGGTGCGGCCGCGCGAGACGCGGGCGATGAACATGCCGACGAAAGGCGACCAGGATATCCACCAGGCCCAGTAGAAGGTCGTCCAGCCGTGCAGGAAGGCGTCGTCCTCCCGGCCGATCCAGTTGGAGAGTTCGGGCAGCGCGGTGACGTAGTTCCAGGTATTGGTGAAGAAGCCGGACAGGATGGCCAGCGTCGGGCCGAGCACGATCACGAAGGCCAGCAGAAGCACGGCCAGAACCATGTTGAGCTCCGACAGGCGCTTCACCCCCGCGTCGAGCCCGGCCACCACCGAAACCAGCGCGATGCCGGTGATGGCGGCGATCAGGATCACCTTGGCGAAGTCGGTGTCGGGAATGCCGTAGAGATCGTTGAGGCCGGCGAGCGCCTGGGACGCGCCGAAGCCGAGCGAGGTGGCGAGGCCGAACAGCGTGGCGAAGACGGCCATCGTGTCGATGACATGGCCGGTCCATCCACGGATACGCTCCCCGAAGATCGGATAGAAGGCCGATCGCATGGAAAGTGGCAGGCCCTTGTTGTAGGTGGCGAGCGCCAGCGACAGAGCGACCACCGCGTAGATGGCCCAGGGGTGCAGGCCCCAGTGATAGATGGTGGCGGCCATGCCGGCTTCCCGCGCCGCGGCGACCCGGTCGGGCTGGATCACCCCGTCGACCACCGGCGGCGCGATGCCGAGCGGCGGATTGTTGAAGTGGTACATCGGTTCGAGCACGCCGAAGAACATCAGCCCGATGCCCATGCCGGCGGCGAACAGCATCGCGAACCAGCCGGCATAGGAATAGTCCGCCCGCGCATCGGGGCCGCCGAGGCGGACCTTGCCCAGCGGCGAGACGACCAGGACGAGGCAGAACAGCACGAACAGATTGGCCGACAGCATGAAGAGCCAGTCGAAGGTGGAGGTGAGCCAGTCGCGCAGGCCGCCGAGCACGGACGCTGCCTGCTCCCCGAAGACGAGAGCGACGACGACGAAGAGAATGATGGTGCCGGCCGAGATGGGGAAGACTGGGTTGTGGATGTCGAGGCCGAGAAGCTGGACATTGTCCTGGCCCGCTTCGAGGCCGTGCTCCTCGGATGTGGAATCGGTGACTGAAAGGTCGGACATCGCTGCCTCCTTCTTCTTTTTTCGAGCCGCGCGCTGACGCAACGGATCCTGGTATCCGGGCGGGGAAAAGGACCTCGCATCGAGGTGGGGCGAAAGGCACGCCGGGGCGCCCGGATGGGGCGAAGGCAGAGGTCTAGCCCAATTTCCGCCGCAGTTCAAAACCGGATGGCCCGCAAACGACGAAAGCGGCATCCGGACCCGCTTCAGCGCGGCCCATGGCGGGCGACCTGCGGGCGCGGCGCGCGGCCTTCGCAAAGGTTGCGCGGAAACGGAAGGTCGGCCAGCTCGCGCTCGCTCATGGCCGCGATGGCGGGGTGCGCGAGGAGGTCCGCCGACTGGCAGGACGGCAGGCCGCCCGCGTTGGGACGGCGTCCCCGGGCGCGGAGCCCGAAGCGCCGCGCAATCGAGAAAAACTCCAGCATCTTGTGCTCTCCACCTGGATACGCAATGCTTGATCCATATGGCCTTCGTCGCTTCCCATCGATCGACAACTTCTGTCTTCGGATTTAGATTATCTTGATGCGTAACCTGAACAGCATGCACCTGAACGGGCTTCGGGCGGTGGAGACCGTGGCGCGCACGGGCTCGCTGCAGGCCGCCGGCGAGGAACTGGGCGTGTCGGCCAGCGCGGTGAGCCAGCAGGTGAACCGGACCGAGAAGCAGATCGGCAAGGTGCTGTTCCGCCGCACGTCCCGCGGTCTGGCGCCGACGGAGGCGGGCGCGGCCTTCTTCACCCGGCTGTCGGCAGGCTTTCGCGAACTCGACGCGGCGGTGGGACAGGTGCGCCAGAGCAATGCCGACACGCTGGTCGCCTCGGTGGCGCCTTCCTTCGCAACGAAGTGGCTGGTGCCGCGGCTGCGCCATCATTTCGCCCGCTATCCGAACGTGCTGGTGCGCGTGGATGCGACCGAGCGGCTCGTCGACCTTTCGGGTTCCGACGTCGACGTGGCGATCCGCATGGGCGACGGGCGCTGGCCCGGCGTCGACGCCGAGCTCATCTTGCCGCAGCAGGTGTTCGTGGTGGCCGCCGCCGCCAAGGCAGAGCGTATCCGGAGCGTTGCGGACCTGGCGCGCGAGACCTCGATCGATGACGATTCCTCGCGCATGGTGACCTGGGAGCGCTGGTTCGAGGCGGCGGGCGTGGCGCCCGTGCGGCCGCTGCAGGGCGCCCGGCTGAACGACCCGCTGCTGTGCATCGACACGGTGATCGCCGGCCAGGGCATCACGCTCGCCTGGCAGCTGATATGCGCCGACGCGCTGGCCGACGGGCGGCTGGCCGCGCCGCTGCCGATCCGCGCCGACCTCGGCTTCGGCTTCTGGATCTGCACGGCGGCCGGCGCGCGGCCGCCACGCAAGGTGCGCGATTTCATTGCCTGGGTGCGCGAGGAGATGGCCGAGACGGCAGCGCTGCATGCGCGGCTGCCTTCGGGCTGACCGCTCGAGCGCGCGGGCGACCGTCGCCGCGGCCAGGCTTCGCCGCGGGCGACGGCCGCGGTGGAAACCGGCGCGCGGCGGGTCTATGTTCCAGCCGAACCACGAGCGACCGCACCAGCACAGGATCCCTTTCATGACATCGCATCCGCGCGCCGTTTCCGCCTCCATCGACCCCGTCCGGCTCGACCGGCTGGCCGAGGTGGCCGTCAAGGTGGGGCTGCAGCTGCAGCCGGGGCAGGACCTGGTGATGACCGCGCCGGTGGCCGCTCTGCCGCTGGTGCGCCGCATCGCCGCGCATGCCTATGCCGCGGGCGCGGGCATCGTCACGCCGTTCCTGGCCGACGAGGAGGTGACGCTCGCCCGCTTCCGCCACGGCCGCGACGAGAGCTTCGACCGCGCCGCCGGCTGGCTCTACGAAGGCATGGGCAAGGCCTTCTCGGCCAACGCGGCGCGGCTGGCGATCGCGGGCGACAACCCGATGCTGCTTGCGGGCGAGGACCCGGCCAAGGTGTCGCGCGCCAACAAGGCCAATTCGATGGCCTACCAGCCGGCGCTGGAGAAGATCGCCGGCTTCGACATCAACTGGAACATCGTGTCCTATCCCAACCCGTCCTGGGCGAAGGTGATGTTTCCGGGCGAGGCGGAGGACGTGGCGGTGGCAAAGCTCGCCGAGGCGATCTTTTCCGCCTCTCGGGTCAACACCGACGATCCGGTGACGGCCTGGGCCGAGCACAATGCGGCATTGCGCAAACGCACGGTCTGGCTGAACGGCAAGGCCTTCGCCGCGCTGCGCTTCACCGGGCCGGGCACCGACCTGACGGTGGGGCTGGCCGACGGCCACGAATGGCACGGCGGCGCCTCGACGGCGAAGAACGGCATCACCTGCAACCCCAACATCCCGACCGAGGAGGTGTTCACCACGCCGCATGCGATGCGCGTCGACGGCCACGTGTCGAGCACCAAGCCCCTGTCCTACCAGGGCACGCTGATCGACGAGATTTCCGTGCGCTTCGAGGCCGGGCGGATCGTCGAGGCGAAGGCGTCGAAGGGGCTGAACGTGCTGGAGAAGGTGCTCGACACCGACGAGGGCGCGCGGCGGCTCGGCGAAGTGGCGCTGGTGCCGCATTCCTCGCCGATCTCGCAGAGCGGGCTCCTGTTTTTCAACACCCTGTTCGACGAGAACGCGGCGAGCCACATCGCGCTCGGCCAGTGCTACTCGAAATGCTTCCGCGACGGCGCGACGATGACGCCGGAGGAAATCGCGGCCGTCGGCGGCAACAAGAGTTTTATTCACATCGACTGGATGATCGGGTCCGGGGAGATCGACGTCGACGGCGTGCATGCGGACGGCACGGTGGAACCGGTGATGCGCAAGGGCGAGTGGGTGTAGCGGGCACGAGCGGCTTTCCCGCTCGCGCATTGGACGACCGGAGCCGGGGACCACGCATCCGCGAAGGAGCGCTCGCCGGCGTCGGGCGCAGCCCCCCTCACCGTCTCGGGCTACGCCCGATCCACCTCTCCCCCCGGAAGGGGGAGAGGAAGGGCGCTTCGTTCTGCCCGCTACAGATCGGGCCGAAACCGTGCTAACGGCCCCACGAACGATCAAGGAGCATCATCGTGACCGAACCGACCGTGGCCGAGGCCACCGACCGCATCTACGCCTCGCTGCAGGCCGACAATGCCGAACTCGATACCCACATCGCCTCACTCAAGGCCGCAATGGCGCGCGAGGGCGTGAAGGAGGCCGTGTTCGACCCGGAAAAGCTCGCGCAGAACAACCGCTCGGGACGCAAGCTGATGCAGGCGTATTTTCGCCAGCGGGGGGTGAAGGTGGGGTTCGAGAAGGGGTGAGGTCTCGCGCGGGCGTGCCTAGCAATTTCGATTTTTGATAGGCATGATGTGCCAAGCAAAAATCGAAAGTGATAGGCATGATCCCGCTCAGCAGCATCGCGGCGAGCGGAGCGGGTGCCGCTAGTCCAGAGCGGGGGGCGTACCGAGGAATGCGACACTCCGCTTCAGACCCTGCCTGACGATCTCCTTCCAGACGAACGGGCTGCGTCGCTCCATGAAGGCGTCCGTCCACTCTCCCAGGCGCCATCGGTCGAAGTCGAACGTCCGATCGTCCCTGAAGCGCTGCTGGTCAAGACCCAGGCGAACGATCGTCTGCTCGGCATGCTTCTTTTTCTCTTCGTCATTTATCTCAGGGTTGACGTAGATTCGTCCCGCCGCCAATTCCAGGAAGAACGTATCGGCCCCGACTTCGAAGGGATCCATGACGTCCTCGAAGTCTTTCTTCTTCGAATTGATGGTCAGACACGCCAGCCGATAGTTCGACCACTCGTAGGCTAGGCGCAGCCTGCGCGACTTCGGTGCGAAATGCTCGACCGCCGGATTGGCCGCGCCCTTGCGCGTGAAGATACAGCTGTAGGCGCAGACGCCGTCGTAGGCGTTCCAGAGATCATCTGCGCAATGCCTCCAGTAGGGACTGATTTCTACACCCGTGGGGACGGGCGCATCCGGGTCGAGCTTCTTGCGCAGGATCCAGGCGTTGCCGGGCCGGCGGACCCGGACATCGAATTCCGCAGGTTCCGGAGCCGGCCTCACGCGAACCATGTTCAGCGCCTTTCTTCGGAAGCCATGTCGTAAAGGGCCTGCCAGCGCCTCCAGAACGGATCGTTCTCAGGCAGCATGGAGGCAAGACGCATTTCGATGTCCTGAAGCGACTTCGTATCCGCTCCCGCCGCGACGCTCCTCGAAGCCTGCTCGATCAGTTGCTCGGCTTCGCGGCTGCGCGCAGAGGGAAGCCCAAAAGCCTCGCTCGTCAGCCAGTTTGAGACATCCCCCTGCTTGACGAACGGGCGCCGCACGACATCCACGATGTAACGCCCATCGCGTTCCGCGAGATCGATGTCGAACCAGGCGTCCCTCGCCTCGTCGAAAACCGGTTCGACCGACGTGAGGACGAGCGGCGAGTGGGTCGAGGCCAGCAGCTGGGCCTTCGCCTTGCTGCCCACGGCGATGCTCTCGCAGACGTCGATGATGGCCTTCAGGATCATCCGCTGCCATTTCGGGTGGAGGTGGGACTCGATCTCGTCCATGAGGAAAATGATCTCGCGCGCCGGCGCCAAGGAGAGGAAGCGCGCACTTTCGAGATGGTTGTGCCAGGCCCAGACGAGCAGGTATCCGATGGCGACGATGCGTCGCATTCCGGCGGAGAGGAACGTGACGGGGACATCCTGCCCGTAGGGCATCGCAATTGTCGGTACGAGACGCGCGTCGTCCAGGTCGATCCTGGTCGGCTGCCCGGGACGAAGCTGGTCCAGCGCGTCGGGCGACAGCCCTGCGAGGATGTCACAGAGGCGATCGAATTCGGGGGATTTCGTGCTCTGCCAGCTGACCCAGTCGCGCAGCAGGCCGTTCGACACGACCTTGCCGTCGATCTCCAGGCCGTTCCAGATATCCTGCATGGAAAAGTGAAACGCCGGAGGCCGATCGGGGGTCTCGCGACCCTCCAGGTTACGCCAGTAGTTTCTCGCGGGATCCCAGACTGAGAATCCGCCATCCACCCGGGCGTAGAGAACGAGGCCGGGATTGGCGGGACGCCCGGGCCTGCTCGTCCACCGCTGGTCCAGCCTGTCGAATTCGCTCTCGAACGAGACTTCGCGTGACACACTGTCGAAGGAGAAGGCGATCGACGCAGCATCGCCGGACCCGGGCATGGGAATGGCGGGACGACCGGCCCATGTCCTCGTCAGCGCCCACCACGCCACGTCCAGCAGGAAGCTCTTGCCGAGCCCGTTGTCGCCCGTGAAGACATTCAGCCGCTCGGCCAGTTCGAGCCGGACCGACCGGGCCGGACCGACGTTCCTCGTTTCCAGCAGCTTGAGCATGATGGATCACCTTTGCGGAAGCGGCAGTCGCCATCGAACCGCGCCTGCGGTTGCGATCGGCGGAAGCGTGACGGATAGACGAAAGCGGCGCAAGTGCGTTCGCATTGCCTTGACTGTCTTCCCCTACCCGAACACCCCCGCATACACCTCCGGCCTGAACCCCACCGTCAGCCGCCCGTCCACGTCGAGCACCGGGCGCTTCACCATCGACGGCTGCGCCAGCATCAGCCGCTTGGCCTTCTCCGCGTCGAGATCGGCCTTGTCGGCGTCGGGGAGGGTGCGGAAGGTGGTGCCGGCGCGGTTCAGCAGCGGTTCCCAGCCGAGGACGTCGATCCAGCCCTGGAGGCGGGCCTCGTCGAGGCCCTGGGTCTTGTAGTCGTGGAAGGCGTATTCGACGCCGTTCGCGTCGAGCCAGGCGCGGGCCTTCTTCATGGTGTCGCAGTTCTTGATGCCGAAGAGGGTGACGGGCATGGGCGGTTCTCCTGGAGTGGCGGTGAGCGGCCTTCGGAAGCGGCGCGGCGGCGGCAAAAACCCGGGGACAGTTTACTCAATTCGGATCACAGGTGGCGCGGACGGGTCGGACGGCGCCCCGAATTAAGTAAACTGTCCCCGGGTTTCTCGCGCTCAGTCCTTGCTTTGCCAGGCCTTGAAGGCGGCGGAGTGGTCGATGGTGGGGCCGAGGCGGTCGAGGGCGGCCTGCCACCAGCGGTTGGTTTCCTCGACGATCGGCAGCGGCTTGCCCATGGCGTCGGCGAGATCGGCGGCGATGCCGACGTCCTTGGCGAGCAGGCCGAGCGCGAAGCCGGTGGCGAAATCGCCCGAGAGCACGTGCTGGGCGAAGACGTTCTCGGTGGAGAAGTTGCGGCCGGTCGACACGTTCATGATCTCGACGGCCACCTTCGGATCGAGGCCGAAGCGGCCGGCCACGATCAGCGCCTCGGCGACGGCGGCGAAGCCGGCGGCGGCGACGAAGTTGTTGAGCGCCTTCATGGCATGGCCGGTGCCGAGCGTGCCGGTCTCGAAGACGCGGTTGCCCATGGCCATCAGCACCGGGCGCGCGCGCTCCGACAGCGCCGGATCGTCGCTGCCCAGCATGATGGTGAGCGTGCCGGCGACGGCGCGCGGCACGGCGCCCGACACGGGCGCGTCGACGAAGCCGATGCCGCGTCCGGCGAGAAGCGGGCCGAGGTCGCGGCTGCCGATCGGGTCGGACGAACTCATGTCGATCAGCATCGATCCTGGCGCGAGCGCTGCGGCCAGGCCGCCGTCGAGCATGACCTCGCGCACGATGCGGCCCGTGGGCAGCATGGTGACGACGACGTCGCAGGCCGCGCCGAACTCGGCCAGCGTGGCGGCGGAGGCGGCGCCGATTGTGGCCGCGTGGGCCTTCGCCGCCTCGACATTGGCGTCGTAGAGCGTCAGCGGGAAGCCCGCCTTCGCCAGATTGGCCGACATCGGCCGTCCCATGTTGCCGATGCCGACGAAACCGATCCTGTCCATCTCAGGCCCCGATCTCGGTGAGCACGGTCTCGGCGGCGCGCAGGCTGCCGACCATGGCGGGGATGCCGCAATAGAGGAAGGAGTGGATCAGGATCTCGCGGATCTCCTCCTTCGTGACGCCGTTGGCGATGGCGCCGCGGACATGGACCTTGAGTTCCGGCTCCTTGCCGAGGGCGGCGAGCATGGCCAGCGTGATCATCGAGCGCTCGCGCGTGGCGAGGCCGGGGCGCTGCCAGATCTCGCCGAAGCAGATGCGGGTGACGATGTCCTGCATCGGTGCGGTGAAGTCGCTGGCGTTGTCGATCTGCTTTTCGGCGCCGGCGGAGCCGAACATCTTGCGGCGCAGCTCGATCCCGAGATCGTCGGGTGTCGTGGTCATGGTGTCCTCCCATCCGTGGCGCGATGCCGGAGCGGAATCGCGTCGTGGGGAAGACGTAACATCATGGGGTTGCAGCCGAAAGCGCCAGCTGCGAGGACGGCGCGAACCAGAGGGGCGCGGGTGGATGGACCTGCGGAAATACGGGGACGGCCCGAACTCGGAGGGCGCGCGGGTGGCCGGAAATACGGGGACAGTTTACTTAACTCGGGCAGAAAGCATCGCGTCAGGAAGACTGCCTGCGATCCGAATTAAGTAAACTGTCCCCGCATTTCGCGTGGCGCCATGTGTTTCGGCCGGAGGCACCAGATGCAAGGACGGCGAGAACAAGGGGAGCGCGCGGGTGGGCGGAAATGCGGGGACAGTTTACTTAATTCGGGCAGAAAGCATCGCGTCAGGAAGACTGCCTGCGATCCGAATTAAGTAAACTGTCCCCGTATTTCCCCCGCATTTCCTAGTTGCCGAGGATGGCGGGGAGGCGCAGGCCCTGGTCTCGGGCGCAGTCGAGGGCGATGTCGTAGCCGGCGTCGGCGTGGCGCATGACGCCGGTGGCGGGGTCGTTCCAGAGCACGCGCTCGAGGCGGCGTGCGGCGTCGGCCGTGCCGTCGGCGCAGATGACCATGCCGGAATGCTGCGAAAAGCCCATGCCGACGCCGCCGCCATGGTGCAGCGACACCCAGGTGGCGCCCGACGCGCAGTTGAGGAGCGCGTTGAGCAGCGGCCAGTCGGAGACGGCATCCGAGCCGTCCTTCATCGCCTCCGTCTCGCGGTTGGGCGAGGCGACGGAGCCCGAATCGAGATGGTCGCGGCCGATGACGACCGGCGCCTTCAGCTCGCCCTTCGCCACCATCTCGTTGAAGGCGAGGCCGAGGCGGTGGCGGTCGCCGAGGCCGACCCAGCAGATGCGGGCCGGCAGGCCCTGGAAGGCGATGCGCTCGCGGGCCATGTCGAGCCAGTTGTGCAGATGGGTGTTGCCCGGGGTCAGCTCCTTCACCTTCGCGTCGGTGCGGTAGATGTCTTCCGGGTCGCCCGAGAGGGCCGCCCAGCGGAAGGGTCCGACGCCGCGGCAGAACAGCGGGCGGATATAGGCCGGCACGAAGCCGGGGAAGGCGAAGGCGTTGTCGAAGCCCTCGTCCTTCGCCACCTGGCGGATGTTGTTGCCGTAGTCGAGCGTCGGCACGCCGGCGTTCCAGAAGGCGACCATGGCCTCGACATGCTCGCGCATGGAGGCGCGGGCGGCGGCCTCGACCCGCTTCGGATCGGTTTCGCGCGCGGCCTTCCACTCGGCGATGCTCCAGCCCCTCGGCAGGTAGCCGTTGAGCGGATCGTGCGCGGAGGTCTGGTCGGTGACCATGTCGGGACGCACGCCGCGGCGGAAGAGCTCCGGCACGATCTCGGCGGCGTTGCCGAGCAGCCCGACCGACTTCGCCTCGCCGGCCTTCGTCCAGCGGTCGATCATCTCCAGCGCCTCGTCGAGCGAGGTCGCCTTGGCGTCGACGTAGCGGGTGCGCAGGCGGAAATCGATGCGGGTCTCGTCGCATTCGATGGCGAGGCAGCAGGCGCCGGCCATGACGGCGGCGAGCGGCTGGGCGCCGCCCATGCCGCCGAGGCCGGCGGTGAGGATCCAGCGGCCCTTGAGATTGCCGTCGTAGTGCTGGCGGCCGGCCTCGACGAAGGTCTCGTAGGTGCCCTGCACGATGCCCTGGGTGCCGATGTAGATCCACGAGCCGGCGGTCATCTGGCCGTACATGGCCAGCCCCTTGCGATCGAGCTCGTTGAAATGGTCCCAGGTGGCCCAGTGTGGCACGAGGTTGGAATTGGCGATCAGCACGCGCGGCGCATCGGCATGGGTGCGGAAGACGCCGACCGGCTTGCCCGACTGGACGAGCAGCGTCTCGTCGTCCGACAGCGTCTTCAGCGTGGCGACGATCTTGTCGAAATCGCCCCAGGTGCGGGCGGCGCGGCCGATGCCGCCATAGACGACGAGCTCATTGGGATTCTCGGCCACGTCGGGGTCGAGATTGTTCATCAGCATCCTGAGCGGCGCTTCGGTGAGCCAGCTCTTCGCATTGAGCTCGGTGCCACGCGGGCTGCGCACTTCGCGGAGATTGTGGCGGGGGTTGGCGGTCATGGGCGGGCTCCGGCAAGGTCGAAGGCGATGGTCTCGATGGATTTCAGGATGGCGGCGAGGTGCGGCCGCAGGCGCGCGGCGCGGGCCGGATCGTAGGCGAAGGCGTGGTCCGCCAGATGCGTCGACTGGGTCAGCTCCATCTGGATGGCGTGGACGCCGTCGGCCGGGCGGCCATAGTGGCGCGTGGTCCAGCCGCCGCGGAAGCGGCCGTTGAGGATCGAGGTGTAGCCTTCGGCCGCCCGGCATATGCCGATCGTCGCCGCCTCGATGCGCGGATCGCAGGTGGCGCCATTGTCGGTGCCGACGTTGAAATCGGGCAGAACGCCGTCGAAGAGATACGGGATGACCGGCCGGATGGAGTGGCAGTCGTAGAGCACGGCGATGCCATGCAGCGCCCTTACCCGCGCGATCTCGGCCGCCAGGGCTTCGTGGTAGGACTTGTGGAAGAGCGCGACGCGGCGCGCGGTCTCGGCGGCATCGGGTTCCTGGCCCGGCCGCCAGATCGGGTTGGCGTCGAAGTCGATCTCCGGGATCAGCCCGGTCGTGGTCTGGCCGGGATAGAGGCTGGTCCCCGACGGATCGCGGTTGGCGTCGATGCAATAGCGGTGGAAGGTCGCGCGCACGGTGGTCGCGCCGGGCAGCAGGCCTTCGTAGAGGGTGTGGATATGCCAGTCTGTGTCGCGCAGCTTGCGGCCTTCCTCGTTGAGGCGGGCGGCGATGTCGTCGGGCACGTGCGTGCCGGTGTGCGGCAGGCCGAGGATGACGGGCGAGGTGCCGCGGGCGATTTCGACGGGGGTCATGGGGAGATGCTCCGCGTAGGGTGGGCGGGATGAGCCCGCTCACCGGAAGATCGCGCGAGGCACCCCCATCCTGCGGAAGATAGCGCGAGGCACCCCCACCCCTTACCCCTCCCCACAGGGGGGAGGGGGGCGCCGACGCCGCAGAATCCCCCTCCCCCCTGTGGGGAGGGGTAAGGGGTGGGGGTCCTTTGCTGGGTGGGGCTTCTGCCCGATAGAATTCGTTCCCGGTCCATCGGATCTCCTCTCACCCCTCCAGCCCCGGCAGCATGCTCTCGCCGACGCTGGCGTTGAGCGCGCCGGAGCGGACCAGTTCCGCCGCCGCCTCGAGGTCGCCGGCCATGTAGCGGTCGACGTCGAGCGTCGGCACGACTGCGCGGATGGCGGCGTGGGCCTTCCCGAGCAGGGCGCTGGTGGTCAGCGGCGCCCGGAAGTCGATGCCCTGCGCGGCCGTCACCGCCTCGATGCCGACGATGCCGGCGAGGTTGTCGGTCATGGCGAGGAGGCGCCGGGCGCCGTGGCAGGCCATGGAGACGTGGTCCTCCTGGTTGGCCGAGGTCGGCGTCGAATCGACCGAGGCCGGGTGCGCCATCTGCTTGTTCTCGCTCATCAGGGCCGCCGAGGTGACCTCGGCGATCATCAGGCCGGAGTTGAGGCCGGGCTTCTTCGCCAGGAAGGCCGGCAGGCCGAAGGAGAGCGCGGGATCGACCAGGAGCGCGATGCGGCGCTGGGCGATGGCGCCGATCTCGCAGACGGCGAGCGCGATCTGGTCGGCGGCGAAGGCGACCGGCTCGGCGTGGAAATTGCCGCCGGAGACGACCGATCCGTCGGACAGCACCAGCGGGTTGTCGGTGACGGCATTGGCCTCGATCGTCAGCGTGTGCGCCGTCATGCGCAGGATGTCGAGGCAGGCACCGTCGACTTGCGGCTGGCAGCGGATGCAGTAGGGATCCTGGACGCGCTCGTCGCCTTCCAGATGGCTTTCGCGGATCGGCGAGCCGTCGAGCAGGCGCCAGAGCGCGGCCGCCGTGTCGATCTGGCCACGATGGCCGCGCAGGGTATGGATCTCGGGGTGGAACGGGGCGGACGAGCCCATGGCAGCGTCGGTGGACAGCGCGCCGGTGATGAGGGCGGCATTGGCGGCGCGGTGGGCGCGAAACAGGCCGGCGAGCGCCAGCGCGGTCGAGACCTGGGTGCCGTTGATCAGCGCCAGGCCTTCCTTGGCGGCGAGCACGACGGGCGCGAGGCCGGCCTTCTGCAGCGCCGCCGCGGCCGGCATGCGCTGCCCGTCGAGGAAAGCCTCGCCCTCGCCGATCATCGCCGCGGTCATGTGGGCGAGCGGCGCGAGGTCGCCGGAGGCGCCGACGGAGCCCTTTTCGGGGATGACGGGGACGATGCCACGCGCGAGCATCGCCTCGATCAGCTCGACGGTTGCCGGCCGGATGCCCGAAGCCCCGCGGCCGAGCGAGACGAGCTTCAGCGCCATGATCAGCCGCACGATGTCGGCCGGCAGCGGCCCTCCCACGCCGCAGCAATGCGACAGGATGAGATTGCGCTGCAGGGTCGCCACGTCCTCGGCCGCGATGCGCACGCTGGCGAGTTTTCCAAAGCCGGTGTTGATGCCGTAGACGGCCGCCGTTCCGCCGGCGATCTCGGCGATGCGGGCGGCAGCGGCGGCGATGCCGGGACGGAAGGCATCGTCGAGGCGGGCGGGCTCCGGCGAGCGGTAGAGGCGTTCGAGAGTGGCGAGCGGAACGGTGCCGGGGTGAAGGGTGATCATGATGGGACTCCGGCCGCTGATCGACAGCGATCGAACCCTCTCGTTCCTTCGCGCCCCCCTCTGCCCTGCCGGGCGGGGCGAGCCACTTGTCTCGCCCGGCAGGGCAGAGGGGGGCGCGACAGAGCGCTACCGTCATTCATGTTCAACGATCCTCCGAAACAGCGGATTGAACCCGATCCGGTAGGCGAGTTCCGCCGGGTGCTCCACGTCCCAGATGGCGAATTCGGCGCGTTTGCCGGGGGCGATGGTGCCGATCTCGTCGGCGAGGCCGAGGGCGCGGGCGGCGTTGCGGGTGACGCCGGCGAGCGCCTCTTCGGGGGTCAGGCGGAACAGCGTGCAGCCCATGTTCATGGCCAGAAGCAGGGAGGTCATCGGCGAGGAGCCGGGATTGCAGTCGGTGGCGAGCGCGATCGGCACGCGGGCTTCGCGCAACGCGGCCACGGGCGGCAGCCTCGTCTCGCGCAGGAAGTAGAAGGCGCCGGGCAGGAGGACGGCGACCGTGCCGGACGCCGCCATGGCGGACACGCCGTCGCTGCCCAGATATTCGAGATGATCGGCCGACAGCGCGCCGCAGAAGGCCGCAAGCCTGGCGCCGCCGAGGTCGGACAGTTGCTCGGCATGAAGCTTGACGGGCAGGCCGAGCGCTGCGGCCCGGTCGAAGACACGGGCGATCTGGGCGGGCGAGAAGGCGATGCCCTCGCAGAAGCCGTCGACGGCATCGGCGAGGCCTTGCGCATGCGCGGCCTCGAGGCCAGGCAGCACCACCGCGTCGAGATAGGCGTCGGGGCGGCCCCTGTATTCGACCGGCACGGCATGGGCGCCGAGGTAGCTGGTCTTCACGCGCACGGGGCGCAGGCTGCCGAGACGGCGGGCGGCGCGCAGCATCTTCAGTTCGTCGGCGACGGTGAGGCCGTAGCCGGACTTGATCTCGACGGTCGCAACGCCTTCGGCGATCAGGCGATCGAGCCGCGGCAGCGCGGCTTCGACGAGGTCGTCTTCCGACAGGGCGCGCGTGGCCGCGACGGTCGAGACGATGCCGCCGCCGGCCCGCGCAATCTCCTCGTAGGTCGCGCCTTCGAGCCGCATCTCGAACTCGCGGGCACGGCTGCCGCCGAAGACGAGATGGGTGTGGCAATCGACGAGCGCCGGGGTCATCAGCCGGCCGCCGAAAGATTCCGTCTCCACGCCGCGCCAGTCGGCCGGGACGTCGTCCGCGGCAGCGACCCAGGCGATGCGGCCATCATCCACGCCGACGGCGCCGTGTGCCAGCAGGCCGTACGGCGCACCGTCCGGCTGCATGGTCGCGATGGCGAGATCGGTGAGGATACGACGCAAAGGCTCGTCCGATTTTGGCTGTTTTCAATTCCTGCGATCAGGCTATTATGTATAGACATAACGAGTCAAGGGACGACCATGCGATCCATGAAGGACACCGCGTCACCACAGTCGACGCCGTCATCGCCCTCCTCTCGGCCGTCATCCTCGGGCTTGTCCCGAGGATCTGCCGCGGGTTGCGACCCGGGCGCAGCGAGCGATGCGGGCCGTGGCGGGCGCCATGCGGCGGACGCGTCGCAGATCCTCGGGACAGGCCCGAGGATGACGGCGGAGGGGGCATGGAACGGGGCGACAATCCATGCCGCCACGGCGCTCCTGCCCGACGGATGGGCGGATGAGGTTCGCGTGTCGATTGGTCCGGGGGGACGCATCGCGAACGTCGAGACGGGCGCGGCGGCGCTGCCCGGCGACCACCGCGTGGCCGCGCTGCTGCCCGCCCCGTCGAACCTGCACAGCCACACCTTCCAGCGCGCCATGGCCGGGCTGTCGGAATCGCGCGGGCCGTCGGAGCGCGACAGTTTCTGGACCTGGCGGGCGATCATGTACCGCTTCCTCGACGTGCTGACGCCCGACGAGATCGAGGCGATCGCCGCCTTCGCCTTCCTGGAGATGCAGGAGGCGGGATATTCGGCGGTGGCCGAGTTTCATTATCTGCACCACCAGCCGGGCGGGACGCCCTATGACGATCTCGGCGAACTGTCGGCGCGGATCGCGGCGGCGGCGGAGGCGACGGGGATCGGGCTGACCCTGCTGCCGGTGCACTACCAGCAGGGCGGCGTCGACGGGCGGCCGCTGGCGGGAGGGCAGCTGCGCTTCGGCAACGGGCTCGACCGCTACCTCGCCCTGCACGAGCGGGCGCGGCAGATCCTGCGCAGCTTGCCTGCCGACACGGGTCTCGGTACCGCGCCGCACTCGCTGCGGGCGGTGAATGCCGGCGATCTCGCCGCGCTGGCGCAGGCGGCAGCAGGCCCGTTCCACATGCACATTGCCGAGCAGGAAAAGGAGATCGAGGAGACGCTGGCGGTGTTCGGCGCGCGACCGATGGACTGGCTGCTCGACAATCACGACGTCGATGCGGACTGGTGCCTGATCCATTGCACTCACATGACGCCGGCCGAGACCCGGGCACTGGCGGCCACCGGCGCCGTGGCGGGGCTCTGCCCGGTGACCGAGGGCAATCTCGGCGACGGTATCTTCAACGGCGCCGACTATCTGGATGCGGGCGGACGGTTCGGCATCGGCTCGGATTCCAACATCCGCATCTCGGTCGCCGAGGAACTGCGGCAGCTCGAATACTCGCAGCGCCTGCGTGACCGGGCGCGGGTGGTGCTGGCGGGACCGGGCCAGTCGGCGGGGCGGAACCTCTACACGAAGGCGCTCGCCGGCGGCGCGCAGGCGCTGGGGCGGGACTCGGGGGGCGTTGCGCCCGGCCTCTTCGCCGACCTGGTGGCGATCGACACCGCGCGCGACGGACTGCCCGGACTGGCGGCCGACCGTCTGCTCGACGGCTTCGTCTTTGCCGGCTCGAACCGGGCGGTGACGGACGTCTGGTCGGCGGGACGCCATGCGGTTCGCGATGGCCGCCACGTGGCGCGGGACGCCATCGCCGGGCGCTACGCCGCCACCGTCCGCGCGATCCTGGCGCGGCTGTGAGCTCCGTGCGGCGCACCTCCTTCAGGGCCATCAGGGCGGAACTGGAGATGCGCATCTCGAAGCGGCTCTGGCTGCCGGGCGAGACGATCCCCGGCGAGGAGGCACTGGCGGCGGAGTTCGGCGCGGCGCGGGCCACGGTGAACCGCGCGCTGCAGGAACTCGCCCGCGCCGGGCTGGTGGAGCGCAAGCGCAAGTCCGGAACGCGCGTGGCGCTGCATCCCGTCCGCGAGGCGCGCTTCGTCATCCCGCTGGTGCGCGCGGAGATCGAAGCGTCAGGCATGGCTTACGCGTACAGGCGGGTCAGCCGCAAGGAAGACGCCGTGCCGGATGCGGTGGCGGCGCGGCTGGAGATCGCGACGGGCTCGCGCTGCCTGCACGTGACCTGCCTGCATTCAGGCGACGGGCGACCCTACCAATACGAGGATCGCTGGATCAATCTCGAGACCGTGCCGACGGCGGGCGCGGAGAGCTTCGAAACCGTCAGCCCGAACGAATGGCTGGTCTCCAACGCGCCCTTTTCGCAGGCGCGTTTTTCCTTCCGCGCGACGACAACCGACCGGGCGGAGGCTGCGATCCTGGGGCTTGCGGCGGACTCGGCGGTCTTCGTCGCCGAGCGCGTCACCTGGCTGTCGGGACGGTCGATCACCTTCGTGCGCATGCTTCACCCGCCCTCTCACACAATGGTGATGGACATGTAGATCCGACCAACGGCCCCCGCGAAGGGGGCTCGAGGTGTGTGAGGCGTTCAACAGTTCCTTGAGGCATGTCAAGGCAAGGTGTCTGCGGGGCCATTAGGGTTCGATTCTCGACGCGCCGACCTGCGCCGGACTTCGGTCCGAAGCATGCGAATGGAGCAATTTGACGCGTCCCGAAGGGAAGACAAAGGCGGCGCGGAAGGTTAGAACGCCTCCAAGGAGAAAAGACGAATGGACTTCGAAGCCTTTTTCGCCACGAAGCTCGATGGCCTGCGCGGCGAGGGTCGCTACCGGGTCTTTGCCGATCTGGAACGGCAGCGGGGGACGTTTCCGCGGGCGACCCGCCATGTCGACGGCCAGACGCGCGAGGTCACCGTCTGGTGCTCGAACGACTATCTCGGCATGGGCCAGCATCCCAAGGTGATCGCCGCCATGCACGAGGCGATCGACCGCTGCGGGGCGGGCGCCGGCGGCACGCGCAACATCTCCGGCACGAATCACTACCACGTGCTGCTCGAACAGGAACTCGCCGACCTGCACGGCAAGGAAGCGGCGCTGCTGTTCACCTCGGGCTACGTCTCGAACTGGGCCGCACTCGGCACGCTCGGCTCGACGATCCCGGACTGCGTCATCCTGTCGGATGCCGGCAACCACGCCTCGATGATCGAGGGCATCCGCCAGTCGAAGGCCGAGCGCCGCATCTGGCGCCACAACGACGTCGAGGACCTCGACCGCATCCTGTCGGAATACGGGCCGGAACGGCCGAAGATCGTGGCTTTCGAGAGCGTCTATTCGATGGACGGCGACATCGCGCCGATCGCCGACATCCTGGCGGTGTGCGAGAAGCACGGCGCGATGAGCTATCTCGACGAGGTGCATGCGGTCGGCCTCTACGGGCCGCGCGGCGGCGGCATCGCCGAGCGCGAGGGGCTGATGGACCGCGTGACGCTGATCGAGGGCACGCTGGGCAAGGCCTTCGGGGTCGTCGGCGGCTACATCGCAGGCTCGGCGGCGCTGTGCGACTACATCCGCTCGTTTGCGAGCGGATTCATCTTCACCACCGCCCTGCCGCCGCATGTGGCGGCCGGCGCGCGGGCCTCGATCCGGCACCTGAAGGAGAGCCAGATGGAGCGCGCCCGCCACCAGGAGCGGGTGCGCAAGGTGCGCGCAAGGCTCGACGCGATCGGCATCCCGACGATGGCGAACCCGAGCCACATCGTGCCGGTGATGGTGGGCGACGCGGCCAAGTGCAAATGGCTGTCGGACCTCCTGCTCGACAGCCACGGCATCTACGTGCAGCCGATCAACTATCCGACCGTGCCGCGCAAGACCGAGCGTCTGCGCATCACGCCGACGCCGTTCCACACCGACGCCGACATCGACCACCTCGCCGGCGCCCTGTCGGACCTCTGGTCGCGCTGCGCGCTGGCCAGGAAGGTGGCGTAGCCCGAGCGCGCCGCGCCGCGACGGCGACCGTCGAAGGGTTCGAATGCAACGGAGGCCCGGATCTTGCGATCCGGGCCTCCGTGCTTTCAGCCGCCACGCGGAACGTGGTGGGCGCTACTTCACGCCGGTCTTTTGCGAGATCCAGTCGCGAACGCTGGAGACGCGCGTGTAGACGCCATAGGCGTTTTCGTGGCCGCAGGCGATGTTGGAATCGAGCGGGCCTTCGCCCCAGCTGACGATGCCGACCTGAACCGGGCCGCCCTCGCCCGCCATGAAGAGCGGGCCGCCCGAATCGCCGTTGCAGGCGTCACGTGCACCGCTGGTGGTGCCGGCGCAGATCATGTTCGAGGTCAGAGGGTCGCGCATCGTCTGGGCGATCAGCCGGGTGGCCTGGTCGATCCCGTCCTCGGTGATGCGCATGCGGCGGCCATAATCGCTGAGGACGAGCTTCAGGTCGCGGGCATAGATTTCCTTGATGCCGGCATTGCAGGCGTCGTTGGGGAAGAGCTCGAGATCGGCCTGCATCAGCGTGTCGGGAAAGCCGCCATCGGCCATCTTGCCCCAGCCGGTGACCATGGCGGCACCGGCCTGGACGTCTCCCGCCGTCATCCCGATCACGGGCTGGCTGGCCGGCCGCGACAGCCGGATCAGGCCGACATCCTTGTCGAAGGCGCGCGGATCGTAGCCCTCGTGCACGATGACCTCGGCGGCCGGAATGCGCTCGCCATCGACCAGCGCGGTCGCGCCCACGAGAACGACCACGGTGGCCGGATCGACCGCCTGGCCATAATCGTAGAGGCAATGCGCGGCGGTGAGCACCCATTCCGGCGCAATCAGGCTGCCGCCGCAGAACTGCGCATCGAGCTGGGTCGCCGGATCGTCACCGAGATAGTCGGCGGTCAGCAGCGCCACCTGGAACGGCCAGGCGCCGTTTTCCGCCGCGGTGCCGCCGATGACGCGATCGCCCTCGCCGCTTTCCCGCGCCGCCTTGCGTGCTTCCGGGACGCGGCTGATCGGCGAAGCCTCGGGCTTGGCCTGCGGCTCGTCGGCGCTGGCCGGCTCCTGGGCGTTGGCCGTCGCCAGCGGCTTCACGCCGGCCGCCAACGGCGTGATGCCAAGCGCGAGCCCTGCCGCGACCGCGGCTGCGACCGTCCTGTTCATGAGCATCGATGTACCTCCTGAGACTGTTGTCGTGCCCGGACCCCGACCAACGGCGCCCGTCGTTTCGCCATCAAACCCCGGCCGGTGACGAAACGGAAGCGGTTTGTCGGGTGGAATAGTGGAAGATTTGCGGCGGTCTATCGCGATGCTCACGCGAGGGAAGGTTGGAGCGGACAACTGGCGGTGAAGACGGCACAACTTGCAGTCCGTGTCCGGCCGATCACGAATTGGTCATGATTTGACTGTTCTGTGCGATCGCTCAATGGGCTTGGGAGAACTACTTCATGAACAGACTGCATACGACCTTGATGACGGCTGCCCTGATTTCGGCAGTGGCCATCCCCACGACGTCCTTCGCGCAGAGTGTGTCGGGCAATGCCGGTTCCGGCGAATCGCCTCGCGCCTCGATCGAGGGGCCGGACCTGTCCGGCCGCAAGGTCATCGACCGCACGCCGAAGATCGAGGAAGGCGAAGCCAGCCGCGACCTGGCGATGCCGACCGAAGAGGACCTGCGCAAGGGTTTCGTCACCCGCGCCCGGTCCAAGGACGGCTCGGTTCGCGAGATCGCGCCCGATCCGGAACTGATCGAGCAGATCAAGTCCTACATGCAGGGCACGTCGGCGATCGTCGAGAAACCCGGTTCGGCTCTCGAGCAGGAACTCGAGGAAGGCTCGCGCCAGGTCTTCGGCGACGACGACCGCATCCAGATCACCGACACCAAGAAGTACCCGTTCAACACGATCGGGCAGATCTGGTCGAAGAACAGCAAGGGCGAGTGGAGCATCTGCTCCGGCACGATGATCGGCCGCAGCGCCGTGATCACCGCCGCGCACTGCCTCTACAGCCACGATGACGGCGGCTGGCTGTCGGACTACGAGTTCTATCCCGGCCTGAACGGCCAGAACGACGCGCCCTATGGCGGGTTCGGCTTCGTCGACGCCTACATCCTCGAAGGATATATCACCAATTACAAGGGCTTCTACGGTTCCGTGGTGCCGTGGGACCTGGCGGTGCTGATCCTCGACAAGCCGGCCGGCGACACGGTGGGCTGGATGGGCTACGCCACCTACGATCCGGCCTACGCCTTCAACGCCAATATCGTCGGCTATCCGGGCGACAAGCCGGTGAGCACGATGTGGGGCACGGCCTGCCCGGTGGACCCGGCGACGGCGTCGGAGAACAATTTCTCCTACCTGTGCGACACCTATCCCGGATCGAGCGGCAGTTCCGTCTACGAGCTCAACGGTGACACCAAGGAACGCTTCATCGTGGGCGTCAACATTGCCGAGTCGCAGACCGAGAACATCGCGCTTCGCCTCAACAAGCCCTACTTCCAGTGGGTGAACGGCATCGCCAAGGCGAACTGATCCACCAGCTTGGATGAGATTCGGCGGCCGGAGCGATCCGGCCGCCGTTTTCGTTCCGGTTCGCGGTTGCGCGGCGGCCGCGGCTTTGGTTCACTCGCGGCCGGCAGGCACAGCGACGGGGGATGGACATGCGGAAGGCTGGAGCGGCGCGATACGTGGCTGCGGCGGTGCTTGCGCTTTCGGGCGCCTGGGCATCGCCGGGATGGGCTGCCGATCCGGCCGAAGGCACGTGGAGCGAGCGCGTACAGGTGTTTCACGACCCTGCGAACCGTTCGATCGTCCGCAGGACGGTGCGCGTCCGGGACGCCGAGCCCGAGCGGAACCTCGATTTCCTGTGGGAGCCGGAGACGGGTGCCGCAGTGCAGCTCGACGCCGACGGCGCGCTCAGCGGCCGCGGGACGCTGACATGGCGGGTGCGCGGCGCGGCGAGCTACGATCCGGCCGCGGTGTTCTCGGTCTACAGCGGCGAGATGCGCGGCGGCCGTCCTCACGGGCAAGGCCGCCTGGAGCGGCGCTCGGGCGAGACCTCCGAGGGCCTCTGGCGCGACGGCGTCCTTAACGGCCGCGGTGTCCATGTCGATGCGAAGGGCAACCGTTACGAAGGAGAGTTCCGCAACGGCAGGCCGGACGGCGAAGGCCGGTATCTCGCGGCGAACGGCGAGATCTTCGAGGGCCGGTTCGCCGACGGCCTGCGCCATGGCGCAGGAACCACGATCCTGCCCGGCGGCACACGCTATGCTTCCTCCTTCGCGATGGGCGTGGAGACGAGCGAGCGGCCGAGTGCGCTGGCCGACGCCGACGGCGGCGGACTGCTGCGCATCCAGACGGGCGGCGACACCGCCGCGCGCACGGAGTTCTCCGTGACGGTCGACCAGCGCATGAACCAGCTGGGCGAGACGCGCTACCAGCACCTGATGCGCGCCGAAGACATCGCGATCTACCCGATCAGCGATGCGGTCAACAAGGCGTGGAACGGCAATGGCGAGATCGACGAGTACAATCTGGTCTTCCAGGCCGCGGCGGAAGACGTCTCGCCGGTGTTCCTGGAGGGCCAGCTGGCGACCACCGACAATTCCCGCGTGAAGCTGGACGCGGTGCGGATCGAGGTGGCGAGCAGCGAATCCTACCGCAAGCCGATGCTGACCCTGCAGGCGCACAGCGGATGCGTGGGTTTTCGCCCGAGCTTCTCCTTCGTCAATCATGGCTGGGGCGAGGTCGAGGACGCCGAAGTGACCCTGCGGTTCACCGGAGAGCCCAGCTACGAGGACAATCCGCCGCCGCAGCCGGAAACACGGAGCTTTTCGGTACCGGTCGGACGCTTCGACGAGGGCATCGACCTCTCCATCCGCAATGCGCTGATCGAGGCGGGGGTCGACGTGACGGCGCTCGAGACGAAGCGCTTTCCCTGTCCCTCCGACGACCAGCTCGGAATCTGCCGGGGCCAGGTGTTCAACACCGTCGACTTCGGCGAGGTCGCCGGAATGGTGTATGGCGAGGACGCGATTTCGACCCGGGCGGTGGGCGAACTGTCCTACCGCTGGGCCGACGCGGCCGGAAACCGCTATGATTCGACGGAGACCTTCTCCGTCGAGATCCGGCTGGCGCAGATCGAGATCGCGCGCAGCATGGCCGAGTGCGGCGACAGTTTCGGCCTGTCGCCCGAAGCGCTGCGCTATATCGAGGTCAAGCTGCCGCTCGACCAATCCGGCTACGCGATCGACCTGCCGGTGCGCGGCAACAAGACCGTACGCGACTATACCGCGCGTCTCAAGGTCTCGGCCGACCAGAGCTCGGTCCACCGTTTCCAAGCGACAGCGCAGTTCGCGGACGGCAGCGTGCGCCGCAGCAAGCCGGTGACGCTGTTCTACTTCCGGCCGCGCGAGAATTTCTACGCGCCGACGATGCGCCTGCCCGCCTGCTATCTCGAGAACTTCGGTCCGGGCTGCTGAACGGCGCGCCGACCGGTCTCGAACAGGTTCGGCAGCGGCACGAGGCGGGCAAAGAAGGTGCCCTGGGCAAAGCTGCGGATTTCGAGCAGCGCGCCCGAGGCGCGTTCGGCGGACTGGTCGAAGATGAAGTTGCCGAGCGAATGGGCGAGAAGCGTGTCGCCGCCCGACAGCGCCTCGAGTTTCGTGCTCGCCACGTGCGAATGGCCGCCGACGAGCGCGGCGAAGGCGCGGCGCGACAGGTCCTGCGCAAGCTCGCGCTCGCGCCGGCCGGGAGCGGTGGCGTATTCGCTGCCCCAGTGGACGAAGCCGACGAGCGGACGGCTGGCCGGGCGGTCGGGCAGGCGGTCGAGCAGTTGCGGCGTCACGAGGTCGTGGTCGCGCGTGCCGTTCTGGCCGACATCGCTCAGCGCGACGATATCGAGGCCGGCGAGCGGCAGTACGCCGCCCTGCCCGGCATGGGCGATGCCGGCGCCGTCGAGTGCCTGCCGCGTTTCGGTGAGGCCCGCTTCTCCGAGATCGAGCGCATGGTTGTTGGCCAGGCCTGCGGCGACCACGTTGAGCCGCTTCAGCCAGGGAAGCGCGAGTTCGGCCGGCATGGCGAGCGTCATGTCGTCGAGCGATGCCGGGACATTGGGCAGGATCACGCCTTCGAGGTTGACGAGCATCGGACGTCCGGCGGTGCGTGACAGCACGGCCTCGGCGATGGCCTCGGCCGCGGCCTCGTGCAGCAGCATCTCCTGCATGGCGCGGCCGAAACTGGTGTCGCCGGCGAGATAGACCACCTGCGAGCGCGGCCATTCCGGACCCGGCATGTCGTCCGGAAAGCGGCCGTAGAGCACGACCATGTAGCTCGTCGTTTCCGCCACCGGACGGGCGTCGTATTCCTGGCCGTTCTCGTTGGCGACGACGAGGCGGACGGCGCCGCGGCGGCGCTGCAGTGTCTCCTGCACGACGAGGGCGCCGATCGAATCGGCGTGGCCGGGCTGGCTGAGGGCGGCGATCCGATCAAGCTCGCCCGCGGCGAGCACGTTCAGCGTCTGCTGGTCGCGGATGCGCGCCTCGTGGTGCGGCAGGAAGTGCGAGAAGTCGGTCGACTGGACGACGAGCGTGCCCTCGCCGGCAAACGGCGCCAGGATCGCCGCCATCGCATGCCAGTCGCCACGCCGGCTGCGCACGGATACGGCGACCGGCAGCACCGGCATGTCCGGAAACAGCGCGCGCACGAAAGGCAGCAGCGCCTGCAGGCCGTGATCGCGGCCAAAGAGGCAGGAGGCGCCGTCGACCAGGTCGGGACTGGCCCCGATCAGCGCCGCTGCTGCCGCGCGATCGGTCGGGACGGTGCCGAAGACGGTCTCGATGTCGCGCAGCGTGGTGGCGAAGGGCCTGCCGGTGCCGCGGAAATGATCCGGGAAGACGAGCAGGATGCGCTCGTAGGGCGTGCCGGTGGCGGCCTTCAGCCCTTCGGCGATGAGATGCGGCGCCAGAAGATGATGCGGGACGGTGACGCCGGTGAGCGGCGCCGAAGGGGTGACGGCGTCTGCCGCGCGCAGCGCGTCGCGAAACAGCGAAGCCTCGGCATAGATCGAAGGAAAGGCCGCGCCTTCGCCGGCACAGTCCTGCGCGAGACCTGTCGACGGCAGCAGAAGCAGCGCGAGGACTGCGCCCAGCCGGCGCAGCCGCTGCGGCCATGGCCTCACGGCTTCGCCACCACGAAATTGTCGACCTTGGAGATGTAGTACTCCGGCGCCTGGCGCGAGGCGGTGAGCCGGCGCACCTCGCGGTCGACGAAGTCGGCGAGCGACAGGAGCCGGACGCCTTCGCCGGCCGGATCGGCGCCGCCCTTCATGCCCTGCAGCAAGGCATGGGTGAACACGCCATGGCCAAGCTCGGGCAGTTCGGCGGCGGTGTTGTTGGCGGCGGTGGCAGAGAAGACGATGATACGGGCGTCCTCGGCGTCCTTCTCCAGGCGCGGATTGAAGGAATTGCCGGCGTGGCAGGTGTCGACCAGCATCAGCCGGCGGCCCTTGGCGCGCTCGACGGCGCGCTGGATCGTTTCCCAGTCGACCAGCGAGGAACGCTGCCACCGATCGGGCTCGCGCTGGCGCCCGTCGGTCGGGATGAAATAGTAGTCCTCGTCGATGTTGATGCCGTGGCCGGCGACGAAGATGATGGTCGTGTCGTCGGGCCCGGCCTGCGCAAGGAAGTCCTCGATCTCGTCGAGGATCAGGTCCGACTCGGGCTCCATCACGTCGGCGAAGAGCGACGTCTCGCGCGCGGCCCTGGTTTCGGCGAGAGCGTCGGCATTGGCGAAGACCAGCGTCTTCATCTCCTTGTAGAGCGGCCGCGTGCGCTGGTCGACGAGACGGAGGAACTCGGCAGCGTCATCCACGGGATAGGCGAGATTGCAGGAGCGGCCGCCGCAGGCCTGCGGCAGGAAAGGATAGTCCTCGACGCCGATGGCCACCACGAAAAGCGTTCCGGCGGCACGACCGGCCTGCCGCATGCGGCCGATGGCCTTGACGGAACGCTCGGTGAGGTAGCCGAACTCGTTCAGGCCGGCGACGGAGATTTCGTTCTCGCCCGGCCGGACCGGGACCTCAATGACGATGCGGTCGGCATCGCCGCCGGCGACGGCGCGCGTCTCGAAGCCGTCGATACGGCGATCATTGGCCAGCACGGTGAACTCGGCGACGCTGGCGCCGGCCTCGGCCGCGCCGGTGATCTCGACCGAGACGAAGCCCTCGCGCGGGGTGTCGCTCTCGACGACGCGGACCTGGAATTCGGGCGGCTTGCGGCCGAGCAGCCGGTCGAGCTCGGTATCCACGCCGCGCAGCTCGCGCACGGCGGCCCCGGCATCAGCGAGGATCAGGGCGCGGCGGACGATCTCGGGGCTGAACAGGTACTGCTTCAGCTGGCGGGCGCGGACGAAGCGGGCCTCGCTGTCGGGTCCCTGGTTGACGTGCCAGCCGACCAGGGCGTCACCGTCGGGCGAGGAATAGTAGTAGCCCTGCGGCACCCAGACGATGAACTCGCCTCCGGCGAAGAACAGGGTGGCGACCAGCTTGCGCGTCTTCAGGTTCCACAGCTTGAGCGTCTGGTCGTCGCTGCCGGTGACGAGCAGGCCGGCCTGCGGCGCCTCGGCCATGGCATGGATCTCGCCGGTGTGGCTGTCTTCGAGCGTGGTGACGTAGCCGCCCGTCTCGCGATCGTGGATGGTCAGCGTCCCGTCGCTGCCGCCGGTGACGAGGTTGCGACCGTCGGACAGAAGCGTGAAGGCCGCGTGCAGGAAGCCGCTGGACGCGTCGTTGGCAATGCGATGCAGCACCGTGTCGTCGCGGCGGACCTCCAGCACGTCGTTGGCGACGGGGCTGACCGCGCCGGCCGATGCGGCGAGGGACCAGGCTCCCTGCGCATGGATGGCGCGCAGGAACCCGTCGACGTCCTGCGTCGCGCGCGGGCGCTCGAAGAAGCGTCCCTCGGCGGGCAGCGGCATGACGTTGGCGAGCGCCGCCTGGCGGTCGGGGCAGGCCGGCAGGTCCGGACAGGGGTCGTCGCTGCCCCAGGCGATGCCGGTGCCGTCCGCCGTGACGCCGACCGCCATCACCGGGCTTCCGAGCCCCTTCAGTTCGGCGACCGTCTCGCCGGTGGCAGCGTTCCAGACGTAAATCTCCTTGCGCGAACCGCCCGCCGTCGCGACCAGCGTGCCGTCGGGCGAAGACGCGCTCGCCCAGACGGTGTCGTCGTGGCCGGCATAGGCCGCCCCCTCGCCCGTCCCGGATCGCCAGACGACCTGCTCGAACCGGCCGGCACAGCGATAGCCGCAGGAGATGACGAGTGCGCCGCCGGTCCCGGCGAAGGCCAGAGCGCCGACCGCGAAGCCGCGCTGCGGCACCGTTTCGGCAAGGCTGCCGTCGTCCGCGCGCCAGACATGCACCTGGCCGTCATCGGCCCCGGTGGCGAAGAGCGTGCCGTCGGGCGAGACGGCGAGCGCGCGCACCGGCACGTCCTCCAGCACCGATGCATCGGGCAGTTCGAGCGGGCTCATGCCGCCGAGGTCCCAGAGGCGGATGCCGTAGTCTTCCGTGACGGCGGCAAGCCGCGTGCCGCCTGCGGCGAAGGCGATCTTCTCGATGCGCCGGGCATCGCCGTCGAGACGCGTCTCGGGCTGCCAGGCGCCTGCCTCGTCCTTCCTCCACAGGTAGACGAACCCCTCCTGTCCGGCTGCGGCAAGACGCGTTCCGTCGGGCGAAAAGGCAACGTCGTAGACGACCCAGGGATTGCCCTTCAGCACCGAAACGAGACGGCCGCTGCGCAGGTCGAAGAGCCGGACGTCGCCATAGGGCGGACTGTCGCCGACCGAGGGGCCGAACCAGCCGGCAGCAGCGATGGTGGCGCCGTCCGGCGAGACGTCGAGGGCGAAGACCTTGCCTTCCTGACCCGGACCGATCTGGCCGCGGATGGTGCGCAGCGACACGCCCGACTGCCAGTCCCAGACGCGGATGGTCTTGTCGTCGGAGGCCGAAACGAGGAACTGGCCGTCCGGCGTGAAGACGACGTCCTTGACGAAGGCGCGATGGCCGCCGGTGTCGAGATCGAGATGGAAGTCGACCGTCTCCTCAGCACGCAGCGGCACGAAGCCGGTGGCGGCGAAGACGAAGGCCAGCAGCACGACCGTCGCAGCGCGCACACCGAACCGGACGAGAAGCGCGACGGGCTTCATCCTATCCGGCCGCCGGCGCGACATAGTCCTCGATCGGCCTGGCGAAGTTCGGGGAGCCGCGTCGGCGCTCCTGGCGGATGTGGCCGGCGAAATAGCTCCAGAACGACGTGGCGAAATCGCGGAAATAGGCTTCCGCGACGTCGTGCGAGCACAGGCCGCCCTCGACGCAGAAGGAGACGCGGTTGAGGAAATAGACGATGCGGTCGAAGGATTCGCGGAACTCCTCCAGCGGCACCGCGCCGCCCTCGGCCTTCATCGCCTCGATGCCGATGCGTTCCTGGAAGATCGCCAGTTCCCGGGGCGTGGCCGACCGGCCGAGATCGCCGGCAAAACGCGCGTTCAGCTCGGTCAGGCGACGCTTCAGGACGCGTTGCGCATCCTGGTATTCGCGCCGATCCCACAGTTCGACCAGTTCGAGCGTGCGCTCGACCCGCTTCTCCTCGCGGGCCTGCAGGTACTGGACGACGGAGAAGATGGTGCCGAGCACGAGGAGAATCCGCAGCGCATAGCCGCTCCAGGCATAGGAGAGCATGCGCCAGTCGCCGTCGACGAAGGGGTTGGCCTCGCGCTTCTCAACCTCCTCGACCTCGGGAAACGCCTCGCTGCGTTCCGCGAGCCGCCGGGCGGTGGCGGCGATCTTGCCGGGGGCGGCGCTCATTGGCAGCTTCTCAGGTCGATGACGGAGACCGGCGGCTCGACCGCGCCGGGGGTTTCGAGGCGGGTCTTCAGGCAGTCGAGCTGGCGCCGGGACAGGAAGAACTGGAGGTCGGGTTCCGGCGGGGCGGCGGTGAGCGAAGGCAGCGCCTCGATGATGCCCCGCTCCTGTTCGCATTCCGAAAGGTCGACGGCGATGGCGCCGCCGTCGTCACCGGTCGCCAGCACCTCGTATTGCGACAGGAGACAGGTCGCCAGAGGCGGGCTGATGACGACCTCGCTGGCGCAGAGGCCGCAGCTTTCTCCGGCCGACGCCGTTGCGAGCGCCATGGTCCCGACCAGCAGGCCAGCGCCAACCCGAGCAAGACGCATCATCGACGATACTCTCCGCCACTGCGGCCGCAGCGCCCATCCGGGCACGCCTGCGGCCAATGTTTCCGTCAAAGAGCGGACGGGCGCAAGAGCAACCGCCGCAGGGATTTCCGTCAAAGAGGGGGCGGACGCAAGAGCGACCGCCGTCCCGGTGTTCGTCGAAGTGGCGCCGGTCGCAAGAGCGACCGGCGTCCCGGTGTTCGTAAAAGTGGCGCCGGTCGCAAGAGCGACCGGCACCGGGGGCGCCTCACGACCGCGGGATCGTCCGGACCGGGAAGATCGTGACCGAACCGCGCTGCCTCTTTTCGGCCCGGCTCGACGACGGCTTGGCCGCCCGCGTGTCCATGGCCGCCCCCATCGCGTCGAACAGGTCGGCGACGCTCCGGGGCGCCGGGCCGCGGGTCATCGACCGCAGGCCGGCCTGTTCCAGATAGGAGAGGTCGAGCGTCGCCTTCAGCGGCACCACTTCCGACGCCACCGCCACCATCAGTTCCTTGCCGTAGGCGCCCTCGGTGAACTCGATGAACTCGTCTTCGAAGGTCGCCGAGGGCTGCAGCCGCTCCTGGCCCATGAAGGTGATGGAATAGTCGCTGCCGATGTAGAGCACGTTGATGTCGACAGCCGCGCCGCTGTTGTTGGTGGCTTTCACGTGCACGCGGTCACCGGGCTGGCCGACCGACAGGCTGGTCGTCTCGATCGGCATCTCCTCGCCGGTGCCCTGGCGGCGCAGCGTGAAGGTGATGTCGACCTCCTGAGGACCGTAATCGGACCCCTGGCCGATGCGGGCGAGGTTGGTCGCGCGGTAGATGCGAAGGAGATACTGGCCGATCGCGTCGCCGATGGCGTCGACGTCGTTGCTCTCCATCGTGATCGAGGGCGGTCGACGCCCCTCCTCCAGCGACAGCTCGCCCGATTCCGGCAGGAACCAGAGCGTCGGGAGCGTGCTGGCGCCGATGGGGGCGTTCTCGACCTCGGCTTCCGCGATGACGGCGAGGCGGAGATCCGCGGCCGCGCCCGGCTCGACCAGCGCGATCCGCATCGGCCGCGATTCGTCGGCGGCGAGGTCGTCGAGCATCTCGTTGACCATCGCTACACGCTCCGGATGGGACTCCGAGGGAGCCGGGCGCGCGACGGTAAGGGTGAAGTCGAAGCTGGTCTCGACCAGACGGGCATAGGCGCCGGCGGGAAGGTCGCCCAGCGTCTTCACCCTGAGGCTCGTCGCCTGCGGCTCGGCCGGCGCCAGGGCCGCCTCGACCGCGGCGGCTTCCGGCTCTTCGGGCGCCGGTGCCATGACCAGCCGGCTGGAGAAATTGTCGGCGCTCTTCACCTCGAGGAAGCCGATCGCCTTGTCCAGCGTGTCGCCGGCCTTTTCCATGACCGCGAGGCGCGTGCCGGGCACCAGGCCGTTGAGCAGGCCGCCGGCGATGGTGACGCCGCTGCCGGCGAGTTTGACCGGCCATTGCGGAATGAACTCGTCCATCTCCAGGCCGAAGACGGGGGTATCGAGGTCGCCCTCGAAGAGCGGGGTCGTGGAGGTGCGGTTGATCGAGGCGTAGTGCTGGAGCACGCCCTCGGCGAGCTGGCGGTAGGTGACCGACGGGTTTTCCGACAGGCGCGAGAAGATGGTGTGCGTGAACAGGCCGTATTTCGCCGCACCTTCCGCGCCCTTCGGCAGCGGCATCTCGGGCGTCGTCTCGTTGGTCTGCGCGGCGAAGAAGGCGACCATGCCGCCCTTGCGGGTCGACGCCGCGGTGGTCGGCCCGGTCTCGACGGGTGCCTCGCGGGCGAGCACGTCGCGCGTCGACCCGCCCTCGTAGAGGATCTCGGCCGGCATGCCTACCATTTCGGGATCGATCTTTCGTTCCTGGACATCGTCGCCGGGGGCGGCGCGGGTCGCCGTGCCGGAATGGCAGGAATCGAAGACCACCCAGACGAAGGCGCCCTTGTCGCGGATGCGCTCGATGGCCGCGCCGACGGCGTCGTCGACGAGGACGTTCGGCATGCCCTTCGTGCGGTCGACCCAGCGGCCGGTGTCCTTGGGCAGGAAGATCTCGTCCAGGCCGTCGGTCTCGGTCGAGGGATCCGCCGCCGTCTGCTGGAAGCCGTGGCCCGAGAACTGCAGATAGAGGAAGTCGCCCGCCTCCGCCTTCTGCGCCATCGCGTCGAGCGTCTCGACGATCGATGCCAGCGTCGGCTCGCGGCCGCCCTCCACCTCGTCGGCGAGGACCGCGACGTTGGCAGGTTCGAAGGGGACGCGCGACTGGTTGAGGAGGTAGTCGCGGACCATCAGCGCATCGTTGCGCGGCCCGACGAGCCAGGTGCTGCGCGGAAGCTGCGGATACTCCGTCACGCCGACCACGACCGCGTAATTGGTGCGCGCCAGCGCGCTGCCAGCCCATGGTCCGACCAGCGACGCAGCGAAAGCCACGCCCGCGAGAAGCGCCTTCGCGCCAGGTCCATACGTCATGCCGTCATACTCCCAATCCCATTGCCTTGCCCCAACGTTACCATTGGTGTTTCCAAAATGGGGCTGTTTTTAGGAGTATGGGCAATGCCGGCCGCAGGACGACCGGAGACTGGCGGGAACGACGCCAAGGAACGCGGGTCGGTCGTTCAGTTCTCCGGCTTGTAGCCCATCCGGAAACCGCCCCAATGTCTGCCGCGCACGAAGATCGGCGCGGAGATGTCCTTCATCAGGACATAATTGCCGCCGCCCATGTCGCGCCGATAGGTCTGCAGCAGGAAGGGCCGCGTGTTGCGTCCGGCGCCGAGACCGGTGCGGTCGCCGAAGATGCGGTGATTGCGGCAGTTGGCGGCGTTCCACACCGGATCGTCGCCCTGCGGCTGCGAATAGACGAGGTTGTGGGTGGGCAGGTAGCCGTTGCGGTCGATCGCGGCGCAGAAGACGATGCGGTCGTTCAGCTTCAGCACCGGCTCCTGCAGCGGCGGAAGCACCCGGTCGGTGAAGGCGGTGAACCGCGTCAGGACCTGCTCCGGATTGGTGCGCGGGACGGGACGATAATCCTCGTCGAAGAGGTCGCTCAAGGCGATCTGGCCCGTATCGACCGCCGTTTCGAACAGCGCCGTGACCTCCGACGCCTTCTCGCGCACGAGATCGATGAAGAAGGTGTCGGGCGTCTCGATGCCGGATTCGGCGATGAAAAGGATCAGGTTCTCGGAGATGTCGAGGATGGCGGTCGAGCTGTGGCCGGCATCGTCAAGCTTCGCGTGGCAATCCTTCGCCATGCCGACCAGCTTGCGCAGTTCGTCGCGGACGTTGGAGCTGGAGCGGATATTCGACTGCACCGGGTCGGACATGCCGACGATGCGGTCGGTCAGCGTCTCCACGCTGGTGACGAGCGACTGGATGGTGCGCGTGGTGTCCGCCGCCTGGCCGGAGGCCTCCATGGCCGCCTGAGCGGTCACGGCGCTGCGCCTGGACTGGGAGAAGAGTTCGTCCAGCGTGCCTTCCAGCGAGCCGAGGCTGACCTCGTTCTGCTTGGCGAACATGCCGATCTGGTCGGCCAGAGCCTTGACCGCCGCGCCGATGACGGCGAACCCCTTTCCGGCATCGCCGAGGCGGGCAGCTTCGATCGACGCGTTCAGGGCGACGAGCTGGGTTTCGCGCGCAATCTCGTTGATCGAGGCACTGGCCGAGCTCACCTGGCGGATGGTCTCGGAGACACGGGCCAGCGATTCGGTGAAGGTGAGCACGCCCTTGCTCAGCGCTTCGAGCTGCTCGACGGAGTTGCCGATCGTCCTGGCGACGGTATCGGCGCTCTCGGACAGCACGGCGCGGGTGGCCTCGGCGGAGGACTTCGCCACGTCCATGCTCTCGGCGAGCCGCCTGTTGGCCTCCCCGGTCTGCCGGGCGGAAGCGACGACGGCGCGCAGCGAGTCTTCCTGCGCGCGGCCGAGCTTGACCATGTCCTCGACGAGACCGGCGATGCCTGCGATCTCGAGACCCAGCCGGCTGGCGCGCGGCCCGATGTCGGAGATGTCGGTCGCCATCGGTGATGCGACGGCCCGCTCCGGCTCGATGGCGAAAGTAACGGCGTTCATGGAAGCTCCCCGGCGATTACGGAAAGTTGTACAACCACCGGACTTTCGGAAACGTTAACCCTGATTGCAGCGCATGCGATCGTCCGTACCGGCCCCGCCCGAACGCACGGCGGCGATCGTGGCCCGCGGCATCCGGCGCGGGCTTGCGGAGCGTCCGCGGCTGGCGCAAAAGGGTCGAAATGCCGGTCGGGCTCATCGCGCCTGCGCCGGCAAGGAACAGGATGCGCCGAATGAACGACAGGAGCACGCTGACCCGCAACCAGCAGCTCGTGCTGGAGAAGCTGGAAGCCGCGCGCGGTCCGGTGAGCGCCTATGCGCTGCTCGACGGCCTGCGCGGCGAGGGTTTCCGCGCGCCGCTGCAGGTCTACCGGGCGCTCGACAGGCTGACCAAGGCGGGGCTGGTGCACCGACTCGAGAGCCTGAATTCGTTCGTGGCGTGCTCGGAGCACCACCACCACGCCGATTCCCTGACGGCCTTCGCGATCTGCGAAAAATGCGGCCAGGTGGCGGAACTCGCCGACCCGTCGATCGGCAAGCAGCTGGGCGACTGGGTGTCCGGCACAGGCTTCCGGGCGAGCCGCGCGGTGATCGAGTTCCGCGGGCTCTGCAAGGACTGCGCGGCCGCGGACAGCTGATCACCGCGGCGACCGTGCCGCCGGACCGTCGCCTTCAGCAGGCGACGGCGAGCCGCTTGTCGTCGTTCGGGATCTGGATGTCGATCTCGAGCGTCGAGGTGGTCTTGCCGCGGTCCATCGTGATCTGCACCTGGTCCTGGTCGATCTGGATGTGCCTGCCGATGACGGCCATGATCTCCTCGCGCAAGATCGCGACGAGATCGGGCTTGTTGCGGTTGTTGCGCTCGTAGGCGAGCAACAGCTGCAGGCGTTCGCGCGCGACAGGCGCGCTGGCACGGCGCTTGAAGAGCGATAGGAGTGTCATGCCGCCTTCCTTCTGAACAGCCGGTCGAAGAGTCCCCGCTTGTCGAACGGAAGCACGACCGGGAGGTTTTCGCCCTCGAGGCGGCGTGCCGCGTCCATGTAGGCCTTGGCGGCCGGGTTGGTGGGTTCGTTGAGCGTCACCGGCGCGCCGACGTTGGAGGCGCGCAGCACGCCCTGGCTTTCCGGAATGATGCCGAGCAGCGGCACCGACAGGATTTCGAGAACGTCGTCGATGGCAAGCATTTCGCCACGCGCGGCGCGTTCGGCATCGTAGCGCGTGACCAGCACGTGCTTCTTCAGCTCCTCGCCGCGTTCGGCCTTCATCGTCTTGGAATCGAGCAGGCCGATGATGCGGTCGGAGTCACGCACCGAGCTGACTTCCGGATTGGTGATGATGACCGCCTCGTCGGCGAAGCGCATGGCGAGCTGGGCGCCGCGCTCGATGCCGGCCGGGCTGTCGCACAGGACGTAGTCGAAGACCTGGTTCAGACGCGCGATGACGTCGGCCACGCCCTCCTCGGTCAGCGCGTCCTTGTCGCGGGTCTGGGAGGCGGCAAGCAGGAACAGCGTGTCGATGCGCTTGTCGCGGATCAACGCCTGCGAGAGCTTAGCGTGCCCCTGGATGACGTTGACGAGGTCGAAGACCACCCGGCGCTCGGCGCCCATGACGAGATCGAGGTTGCGCAGACCGACGTCGAAGTCGACGAGGGCGACGCGCTTGCCGGTCTGTGCGAGCGCGGCACCCAGAGCCGCCGTCGAGGTCGTCTTCCCGACGCCCCCCTTGCCCGACGTGACCACTATTACCTTGCCCATTTCGGAGGTTCTCCAGTCCTGACTATTTGAGGGGTGCGACGACGAGCGCGCCGCCGTCGAGGAAGGCCTGGACCGCTGCGCCACGGTGCCCGGGTTCCATGTCCTCGGCGGTGCGGTACCAGCCATTGACCGCGACGAGCTCGGCCTCGTTGCGGCGGCAGAAGATGCGGGCCTGGTCGTTGCCATCGGCGCCCGCGAGTGCGCGTCCGCGCAGCGTCCCGTAGACGTGGATCGAGCCGGAAGCGACGATTTCGGAGCCCCAGGAAACGTCGCCGAGGACGATGACGTCGCCGTCCATGTGCACGATGGAACTGCCGGAACGGACCGGCGTGTCGACCGTCAGCGTCCTGCCGGACTTCGCCTGAACGGGCTTCTGCCCGGCGGCCGGCTCGGCCTCGGCGGACGGAGGCGCAGCGCGGGCGAGGAGGCCGTCGAGCGTGGCCTCGCGGGCGCCCGTCAGGAGCGGTGGCAGGTCGTTGCCCGCCGCGCCGACCTCGATGCCCTCGATGGCATAGACGCGGATGCCGCGCGCAGCGAGCGCCGCGACGAGCGCCACGACGTCGTCGGTCGCTGGCTTCAGGGCGGCGAGATCGAGCACGACCGGGCGGCCGGCGAAGAAGCCCGGCGAGTTCTCGATCCAGCGGTCGAGGCCGTCGATCCATTCGCCGAGCGGCGCTTCGGGCGCCAGCGCGAAGGCCACGAAGGACCGGGCGCGGAAGCGGATGGCTTTCTTTTCGATAGGGGCGGCGCTGGTCACCGAGTCGATTCCTTACTGACCGTTAAGGAATGGAGCCGCCGTGGTTAACAAGTGGTTAACGCGAGGGGGGAGCAGCACGCAGATGCGGCTGCCGGGGGCCTGATCCAACGGCAGGGCCTGCTCGCACCGCTCGCGGAGCGGAAGATTCGCGGCACGGGCCAAACGAGGCGGATGGCATCCACCGGCCTTTCGGGGTGCCATGAACATTGAGGACTTGATTACAAACCAACTGGTCGGTATTAAACACGGGACTTGTCCGACGGAGGTTCCCCCTGGCCCGCCCCGCAAACCCGCAAACGCGCACGCGCCTGCTCGAGGCCGCGACGAACGTCATCCGCGCGCAGGGCTTTGCGGCGACGACGGTTGACGACATCTGCAGGGCGGCCGGGCTGTCGAAGGGTTCGTTCTTCCACCATTTTTCCTCGAAGGAGGATCTGGCGATCGGCGCCGCGCAGCACTGGGCGGAGATGACAGGCGCACTCTTCGCGGCTGCGGACTACCACGCGCCCGCCGACCCGCTCGACCGGCTGCTCGCCTATGTCGACCTGCGGCGGGATCTCGTCCAGGGGACGCTGCCGGAGTTCACCTGCCTCGTCGGGACCATGGCGCAGGAAGCCTACGAGACCGCACCGGACATTCGCGAAGCCTGCTGGGCGAGCATCCACGGCCATGCCGGGACGCTGGTGGCCGACATCCAGGCGGCGATCGACGACCGCGGGCTGTCGCCCGACTGGACCGCCGAAAGTCTGGCGCTGCACACCCAGGCGGTGATCCAGGGCGGCTTCATCCTGGCCAAGGCGAGCGGCGAGACGCGGCATGCGATCGAGGCGATCGACCATCTCAGGCGCTACATCGAATGCCTGTTCGGCGTTCGCCCGCAGAGCGGGAACGGCATCAACGACGGGAAAAAGGAAGGAACGAACCCATGACCACCGAACCGAAACACGTGCTCACGCTGAAGCGTGTCATCGACGCCCCCGTTGCCGCGCTCTGGCGCTGCTGGACCGAGCCTGACCTGCTGAACCAGTGGTTCTGCCCCAAGCCCTGGTACGTGACCGACAGCCGCGTGGACCTCAGGCCCGGCGGCGAGAGCTTCAACGTCATGAACGGGCCGAACGGCGAGCGCTTCGAGAATCGCGGCGTCTATCTCGATGTGGTGCCGCAGGAGCGGCTGGTCTTCACCGACGCCTTCCTGCCTGGATGGATCCCCTCCGACCGGCCCTTCATGGTCGGCGAGGTGCTGTTCGAGGATGCAGGCGACGGCCGCACGACCTACACCGCCCGCGCCATGCACTGGTCGGAGGAGACCATGAAGGAACACGAGGCGATGGGTTTTCACGAGGGGTGGGGCAAGGCCGCCGACCAGCTCGCGGAACTGGCAAAGACACTCTGAAACCGGGAGGAGAAACCGATGGAACCGACGATCTACCTGAACTTCAAGGGCAACTGCCGCGAGGCGATGACCCTCTATGCCGAGACGCTGGGCGGAACCGTGCTCGGCGTCTTCACCAATGCCGAGGCGCCGGCGCCGGAGGAGCGGATGCCGGGCGGCGACGACCTGGTCATGAACATGTCGATCCGGCTCGGAAGCGCCACCGTGATGGCGTCCGACGCGCCGGAGGAATGGTACTCGAAGCCGCAGGGCTTCTCGGTCTCGATCACGCCGACGTCGATGGAGGAGTTCGACCGCATCTACGCGATCCTGGCGAAGGACGCCGAGCGGATCATGATGGCGCCGGCCGAGACCTTCTGGGCCGACCGCTTCGCCATGTTCACCGACCGCTTCGGCACGCCGTGGATGCTGATCATCGAAGGCTCGAAACGCGCCACCTGAGGAGGACGCCATGACGGAGACCCCCAAGGTCCGCACCTGCCTCTGGTTCGACGACCAGGCGCTGCCGGCGGCCGAGTTCTACTGTGGGCTGATCCCCGGCAGCCGCATCGGCCATATCGGCCGGCATGCGGAGGGGCAGCCGATCGCCAAGGCCGGAAAGGTGCTGTCGGTCGAGTTCACGCTGGCCGGCACGCCCTACCAGGCGCTGAACGGCGGGCCGCACTTCACGCTGAGCGAGGCCGTGTCGATTTCGGTCTCGACTGCGGACCAGGCCGAAACCGACCGGCTGTGGGCGGCACTCACAGCCGACGGCGGGGCGGAGAGCCGGTGCGGCTGGCTGAAGGACCGCTTCGGCCTGTCGTGGCAGATCGTGCCGAAGCGCGCGGTGGAGCTGTTCACCGGGCCGCAGAGCGCCAAGGTCTGGCCGGCGCTGATGCAGATGCGGAAGATCGACATCGCGGCGCTGGAGGCGGCGGCGGGGTGAACGAACCCGCTTGCCCGTGCGCGGCGGAGAGGTTGCGGATAACAGCCGTGCGCATCCCAGATCCGCTGAAACGCCTATCTTTTGATATGCAGAAAGCGTCAAAATGCATATCAATAGATTGACGCTCAAGCGACTCTCGCCTATTTCTTGATAGGCAAGAGTGTCGACGCCAAAGGGCGAGCGGGCAATGACTGTCAAGACCACGGCCAGGAAGCAGTATTCACAGATCGTCGACCGGATGGCGGAACGACTGGCGACGGCGGCAACGCCTCCCGAAGGGTGGCTCACCGTGCTTCGCAAAGCGCTCGGCATGTCGGGCTCGGACGTCGCAGCACGCGCGGGGGTCAGTCGAAATGCGGTCTATCAGGCCGAACGCAACGAACGCGACGGCGCCATCACGATCAACCAGATGCAGAAGCTCGCGCAGGCGATGGGCGGACGCTTCGTCTATGCGATCATTCCCGAAGAGGGCAACGCCGACTCTCTCATCCGTGCCCAAGCGCGCCGCAAGGCGGAGGCCCGGGTGCAGCGCGCCAGCGCTCACATGGCTTTGGAAAAGCAGTCGCTGACCAGCGCCCAGACGGCGCAGCGCGTCGACGACCTGACGGACGAAATGCTTCGCGACGCACCGTCCGACTTCTGGAAGTCCAATGACTGACGATCCGGATGGGGCGACGCCGCTCGATCCGGACGAAAGGCACGGCCTCAGGTTTGCACATGTCACGACACGCGGCGAGCTTGACGAGCTCGAACAGGCGAACATCGAGCAAGGGCTCGCCTGGATCGCGCGACGCCGCGGGGGATCCATCTTCGATGACCGCTTCGTCCGAACCTTGCACAAGCGTCTCTTCGGAGACGTCTGGGCCTGGGCGGGCACGTATCGCCGGACGGAGAAGACCATCGGCATCGATCCGCTGCACATCCCCGTGCAGCTTCGCATGCTGCTCGACGACGCGCGCTACTGGGCAAAGAACAGCGTCTATCGTCCGCTCGAAGCTGCGGCGCGCTTCCATCACAGAATGGTGCAGGTTCATCCATTTCCGAATGGCAATGGCCGACACGCCCGGATTGCCGCCGACATCCTCCTTCAAGATGCCTATGCGCACCCTCCCGTAGCATGGTCGATCGGGTTTGATCTGCAGGCCCACCATGCGCGCCGAGAAGCCTACATTGCGGCGCTTCGCGCGGCCGACGCCCGAGACTACAGCCCTTTGCTGGCGTTCGTCGGCGCAAGGGATTCGTAGCGATGCGGAAACCGGGCGGTCATTGGTACCCAGCCCTCAATGCGCCTCGTCCCAGTTGCTTGCCGCCCTGGCATCCACCCGCAGCGGCACACGCATGGCGACCGCCGGCATGGCGGCGTGTTCCATGACGTGGCGGATGACGGGGATCGCCTTGTCCACCAGGCTCTCGGGGGCTTCGAAGATCAGTTCGTCGTGCACCTGCAGGAGCATCTCGACGTCGGACAGGCCTGCCTTGTCCAGCTCGTCCTCCATGCGAACCATCGCGCGGCGGATGACGTCGGCGGCCGAGCCCTGGATAGGCGCGTTGATGGCGGCGCGCTCGTTGAAGGCGCGCACCTGCGGGTTCGAGGCGCGGATTTCGGGGTAATGCGCGCGGCGGCCGAAGATGGTCTCGACATAGCCCTTGTCGCGCGCAATCGCCTTGGTCTCGTCCATGTAGTCGCGGATGCCGGGGAAGCGCTCGAAATACTTCCTGATGTAGGCGCCGGCCTCCTCGCGCGGGATCGACAGCTGGTTGGCCAGCCCGAAGGCCGAAATGCCGTAGATGATGCCGAAATTGATCGCCTTGGCGCGGCGGCGCACCTCGCCCGGCATGCCCTCGACCGGCACGCCGAACATCTCCGAGGCCGTCATGGCATGGATGTCGATGCCGTCGGCGAAGGCCTGGCGCAGCTGCGGGATGTCGGCGACATGGGCGAGGACGCGCAGCTCGATCTGCGAATAGTCGGCAGAGATGAGCTTGCGGCCGGGTTCGGCGACGAAGGCGGTGCGGATCTTGCGGCCTTCGGCGGTGCGGATCGGAATGTTCTGCAGGTTGGGCTCGGATGAGGAGAGCCGGCCCGTCGAGGTCGACGCCATCGAATAGCAGGTGTGGACGCGCTTCGTGTCGCGGTTGATGAAGCCCGGCAGCGCGTCGGTGTAGGTGGATTTGAGCTTGGTGAGCTGGCGCCAGTCGACGATGCGGCGCGGCAGATCGTGGCCCTCGGCGGCGAGATCCTCCAGGATGCGCGCGGAGGTGGACCACTGGCCCGTCGCGGTCTTTGTGGCGCCGGCCAGTCCCATCTTGCCGAAGAGGATGTCGCCCAGCTGCTTGGGCGAGCCGATGTTGAAGCGCTCGCCTGCGAGCTGGTAGATCTCGTCCTCCAGCGCGGCGGCCGCCTGCGCGAAATCGCCCGAGAGACGCGACAGGATCTGGCGGTCGACGGCGATGCCGCGTCGCTCCATGCGGCCGAGCACGTCGATCAGCGGCCGCTCCAGCCGTTCGTAGACCGAAATGAGGCTCTCTGCGACGAGGCGCGGCTTGAGCAGGCGCCAGAGCCTGAGCGCCACGTCTGCATCCTCGGCGGCATAGGTGGTGGCGCGGTCGATGTCGACCATGTCGAAGGTGACGGCCGACTTGCCGCTGCCCGCAACCTCCTTGTAGGCGATGCAGGTGTGGCCGAGCCAGCGCTCGGCCAGCTTGTCCATGCCGTGCCCGCCGGTGTTGCCGCTGGAGGAGCCCCCATCGAGCACGTAGGACATCAGCATCGTGTCGTCGAGCGGCGCCATGGTGAGGTCGAGCCGGTCGAGCAGCACCCAGTCGTACTTGATGTTCTGGCCGATCTTCAGCACCGAGCGGTCGACGAGCACGGGGCGCAGCGCCGCCAGTGCCGCGTCGAAGGGAATCTGGCCCGGCAGCCTCTCGCCGCCGCCGAGCAGGTCGCCGGTGCCGTTGCGGTGGGCGAGCGGCACGTAGGCGGCCTTGCCCGGGCGGGTGGCGATGGAGAAGCCGACGAGTTCCGCCTCCATGGGATAGAGCGAGGTGGTTTCGGTGTCGATCGACAGAACGCCGGTCTCGCGGGCATCGGCCAGCCAGTCGAGCAATGTCGCAAGGTCGCGGATCGTGACGTAGGCGGAGCGGTCGATCGGCGTGGCGAGAGCCTCGGCCGCGCGGGCGGCAACGAGATCGGCAGGGGTGGGCGCACCGGCCATGGCGGGGGACGATCCCGCCGGGCTCGGCTTCGGCTCGCCGCCGGCCGTCAGGCTTCCGCCGGGCGGATCACCGGCTCCGACGTCGGGACCGTGCGCGTCTGCGCCGCGCTGGACTTCGATCTCGGCGGCATCGACGGCGGTCGCGTCGGCATCCGTCGCCTCGGCGACGCGGCGCGTGAGCGACGTGAACTCCATCGCCTTCAGGAAGCCGATCAGCTTCGGGCCGTTCGGCGGCTGCAGCGTCAGGTCGTCGAGCCCCTCGGCGAGCGGCACGTCGTTGCGCAGCCGCACCAGCTCGCGGGAGATGCGGGCCTTGTCGGCGTTCTCGATGATGCTCTCGCGGCGCTTGTTCTGCTTGATCTCGGAGGCGCGGGACAGCAGCGTGTCGAGATCGCCGAACTGCTCGAGGAGCTGGGCTGCGGTCTTGGGCCCGATGCCCGGCACGCCCGGCACATTGTCGACGGAATCGCCGGTCAGCGCCTGCAGGTCGATCATCTTCTCGGGCGGCACGCCCCATTTCTCGATGACCTCGGGCACCTTGATCTCGCGGTCCTTCATCGGGTCGTACATCGAGACGGTCTCGCCGACGAGCTGCATCAGGTCCTTGTCGGAGGAGATGATGGTGGTGTCGGCGCCGGCCTCGCAGGCGAGCCTGGCATAGGTGGCGATGATGTCGTCGGCCTCGAAGCCCTCCATCTCGATGCAGGGCAGGTCGAAGGCGCGGGTGGCCTGCCGGATCAGCCCGAACTGCGGCACGAGGTCTTCGGGCGGGGCGGACCGGTTGGCCTTGTATTCGGGGTAGAGCTCGTTGCGGAAGGTCTTCGAGGAATAGTCGAAGATGACGGCGAAATGCGTCGGCACGACGCCGACATCGGTATCGCGGGCACTGACCATCAGCTTCCACAGCATGTTGCAGAAGCCGGAGACGGCGCCGACCGGTAGCCCGTCCGACTTGCGGGTCAGCGGCGGCAGTGCGTGATAGGCGCGGAAGATGTAGCCCGAGCCGTCGACGAGGAAGAGATGATCGCCCTTTTTCATGGGCGAAGGCTTAGCGCGGGAACCGGGCGAAATCCACGCGAAACGACGCGGCCGGCACATCCCTCCCGCCACGATGTGACGGGCGCGCGGCCTCCGGCGGTTGAATCCGCGGTCGGCACGTGGCATAGACGGGTCACCAGCCGGACCGAGCGCCGCGTGGACCTGCCTCCACAGACCGCCCTCTGCTCCGCAGCGCCAAGGCGCGGGCACGTTCACGAATTGGTTACGAAGATGTAATCTTCGCGCCCTTGAATCGCCACGATCGAAATCCAATTTTCATGTCATCGGAAGTTGCTTCCGAGTTCGGTCAAAGGCCCGTCCCCCGCCTCGCCGAACAGCGCGGCGGCCTCATCCCCCCCTCTCCGGGCCGCCGCATTTTAAAGTCCGGCCACCGTGGTAGTCCCCCTCCACCACGGTGGCCGATTTTCGTTTCGGGAACCCCTACCGGCCTCAATTCGACGGATACTGGATGCAAGATCGAACCGACGCCCGCAAGCGACGTGCGCTGCTGCTGTTCAACCCCGGTGCCCGGCGCGCGGCAGAGGGATTCGGTGCGGTGATGCCGCGGCTGGTACAGGGCGGGCTCGCCGTGACCGTCGAGCCCTTCTCGGCGCTGCCGGAGCTCGCGCGCGACATCGTGCGGCTGCGCGAGACGGCGGACCTGATCGTGCTGTGCGGCGGCGACGGGACCATCGCGTCCGGCGCCATGGCGGTGATGGAAAGCGGCCTGCCGCTGGGCATCATCCCGATGGGCACCGCCAACGACCTCGCCCGCACGCTCGACATTCCCATGGACCTCGAACAGGCCGCCGACGTGATCGTGTCGGGCGCCACGCGGCGCATCGACGTCGGCTCCGTCAACGGCCATGCCTTCTTCAACGTCGCCAGCATCGGGCTCTCCGCCGACCTGGCGCGAAAGCTCGACGCCGGGCTGAAGAAGCGCTGGGGCCGGCTCGGCTATGCCATCGCCGCGCTGCGCGTGCTGTCGCGAAGCCGCCGCTTCGAGGCGACGATCACCGAGAAGGACTTCGAGACACAGGTTTCGACCTATCAGATCGCGGTCGGCAACGGTCGCCACTACGGCGGCGGCAACGTGGTGGAGGAAAAGGCGTCGATCGACGACGGCTATCTCGATCTCTACAGCCTGGAGGTCTCGAACGTGTGGAAGCTGGCCGCCATGATGCGGTCGTTCCGGGCCGGGCGGCAGGGCCTCTGGAGCGAGGTGCGCACGGCCAAGTGCGTGCGCTTCGACGTGGTGACGAGGCGGCCGATGCCGGTGAACACGGACGGCGAGATCGTCACCGCGACGCCGGCCCGCTTCATGGTGCATCCGGCCGCGGTGGAGGTTTTCGTTCCGAAGACCTGACGTCGCGCGCGCCGACCGCTTGTCCAAACACCCCCTCCCCTTTCGGTCGCCCTTGCAGTAGGGTCGCGCCTCCTTTCCAGAGTGCATTCGCGAGCGTCCCGCCATGACCGTTCCATCCTCCGTTCTCTCGGCTCTCGATTCCGGCCTGCCCGGCAGTCTCGATCGTCTGTTCGAACTGTTGCGCATACCGTCGATCTCGACGGACCCGGCCTATGCCGGCGACTGCCGCAAGGCGGCGGAGTGGCTGGTGGAGGACCTCGTCTCGATCGGCTTCACCGCCGGCGTCCGGGATACCGCCGGCCATCCGATGGTGGTGGCGCATCATGCGGGTGCCTCGGCCGACGCGCCGCACGTGCTGTTCTACGGTCATTACGACGTGCAGCCCGTCGATCCGCTGGAACTCTGGGAGGACGATCCCTTCGCGCCCGCCGTCAAGACCGGGTCATCGGGCCGCAAAATCATCACCGGTCGCGGCTCGGCCGACGACAAGGGCCAGCTGATGACCTTCGTGGAGGCCTGCCGCGCCTGGAAGGCGGCGACGGGCTCGCTGCCCTGCGCCGTGACCATCCTGTTCGAGGGCGAGGAAGAGTCCGGCTCGCCGTCGCTGAAGCCCTTCCTCGAAGCCAATGCCGAGGAGCTGAAGGCCGATTTCGCGCTGGTCTGCGACACCGGCATGCTGGACCACGAGACGCCCGCGATCTCGACCGGCCTGCGCGGCCTCGTGGGCGAGGAGATCGTGGTGAAGGCGGCGAGCCGCGACCTGCATTCGGGCCTCTATGGCGGCGCGGCGGCCAATCCGATCCATATCCTGTCGACGATCCTCGCCGACCTGCACGACGCGGACGGCCGCGTCACGCTCGCCGGTTTCTACGACGGCGTCGACGAGACGCCGCCGGAGATCCTGGCCGGGTGGGAGAAGCTCGGCAGCCGGGCCGAAGACCTGCTGAGCGACATCGGCCTGTCGGTCCCCTCCGGCGAAAAGGGCCGCTCGATCCTCGAACTCACCTGGGCCCGGCCGACGGCGGAAGTCAACGGCATCACCGGCGGCTATACCGGCAAGGGCTTCAAGACCGTGATCGCCGCGGAAGCCTCGGCGAAGGTGTCGTTCCGCCTGGTGCACCGGCAGCAGCCCGAGGCGATCCGCGCCGCCTTCCGCGCCTTCGTGCAGGAGCGCATCCCGGCCGATTGCTCCGTCGAGTTCCACAAGCATGGCGGATCGCCGGCGATCCAGCTGCCCTACGACTCGCCGCTCCTGATCAAGGCGAAGCAGGCGCTCTCGGACGAGTGGCCGAACGAGACGGTGATGATCGCGATGGGCGGCTCGATCCCGATCGTCGGCGACTTCCAGTCCTTGCTGGGCATGGACTCGCTGCTGGTCGGCTTCGGCCTGCCGGACGATCGCGTCCATTCGCCGAACGAGAAATACGAATTGTCGTCGTTCCAGAAGGGCCAGCGGTCCTGGGCGCGCATTCTCGGCGCGCTGGCTGCCTGAGGAGAACAGAATGACCATCCGCTTCCACAAGCACGACCTGCCGGATCTCTCGAACTACGCCGTCGACGCGGTCGCCATCGACACCGAGACACTCGGCCTGAAGCCGCATCGCGACCGGCTCTGCGTGGTGCAGATCTCGCCCGGAGACGGGTCGGCCGACGTGATCCAGATCGAGCGCGGCCAGACCGAGGCGCCGAACCTCGCCAGGCTGCTGCGCGATCCGGGGATCACCAAGATCTTCCATTTCGGCCGGTTCGACCTCGCCGTGCTGTTCCACAACCTGGGCGTCATGCCGCAGCCGGTGTTCTGCACCAAGATCGCGTCGCGGCTGACACGCACCTACACCGACCGGCACGGGCTGAAGGACGTCTGCCAGGAGTTTCTCGGCATCTCGCTGTCGAAGCAGCAGCAGTCGTCGGACTGGGCGGCGGAGATCCTGTCGCCGGAGCAGCTCGAATATGCCGCCTCGGACGTGCTGCACCTGCACCGGCTGCGCGAAGCACTGACGGCACGGCTGATCCGCGACGGCCGGGGGTCGGAAGCGGAGGCATGCTTCGACTTCCTGCCGACGCGGGCGAAGCTCGACCTGATGGGCTGGGACGAGGAAGACATCTTCGCGCATTCGTGACGGCTGCGGCGTGATCGCCGCCGGCCGCCTTTCCTGGCCTGAACCCTTCCGCCAGGCCGCGCACTCGGCCGACGACGTTTCGGGGGCCGTGCGAGCCAGTTCCGACGGCGCATCCGCAGCGAGGCAGAACCGGCGGCGGCGGCCTCTTGCGTCGCGGGCTGCGCGGTGACGCATTTCGGCCGCCCCTTACGATGGGGAGCGGAGACATGCACACCGACCGGACTGCGCAAGATTGCGCAAGAACGGTATCCGCTTCTGCTTGTCTTTGGCGCGCAGGCCGTTATGTGGTCGGCGCGATGCATGCGACACGTTCTTGGCGCCTGCCGAAGAAGACGGGAGCGATGGTGAACATACATCCGGGGGTGGAGCAGCAAAATCCTGGCGGCGTCCTGGTGCTGGAACCGCGACGTTTCTCCGACGAGCGGGGTTACTTCGAAGAGATCTGGAACCGGACGCGCTTTCGCGACCTCGGGATCGATGTCGACTTCGTCCAGGACAATTGCTCGATGTCGGCCACACCCGGCACGCTGCGCGGCCTGCATTTCCAGGCGCCGCCGCATGCGCAGGACAAGCTGGTTCGCTGCACGCAGGGTGCGATCTTCGACGTGGTCGTCGACATCCGCCGGGGTTCGCCGACCTATGGAAGCTGGATGGGCGTGGAACTGACGCAGGGCAACGGACGTCAGATCTTCGTGCCGAAAGGCTTCCTGCACGGCTTCGTCACGCTCGAGCCGGACACCCTGGTGCAGTACAAGTGTTCGGACGGCTATGCGCCGGACTGCGACAGGTCGGTGCGCTGGGACAGCCTCGGCATCCACTGGCCGCTCGAGACGGCGCCCGTCCTGTCGACGAAGGATGCCCAGGCGATGCCCTGGTCGGACTTCGACAGTCCCTTCGTGCTCGGCGAGAACGCATGAGGGACCGGGCGGCACGTCACGGGAATCCGGCAGGATGAAGCTCCTCGTCTTCGGCAAGACGGGTCAGGTGGCGCGCGAACTCGCACGGCGCTGCCCGCCCGGCATGCAGGCGATCTTCCTTGGCCGCGAACAGGCCGACCTGTCGGTGCCCGAACGCTGCGCCGCGGCCATCCGCTCGTCGGACGTCGACGTGGTCATCAACGCTGCCGCCTGGACCGCCGTCGACCATGCGGAGGACGACGAGACGCTCGCGACGCTGGTGAACGGCGCGGCGCCGGGCGCCATGGCGCAGGCCTGCGCAGAGCGCGGCATCCCGTTGCTCCACCTTTCCACCGACTACGTCTTCGACGGCTCCGGCACCCGGCCCTTCGAGCCCGCCGACGCACCGGCACCGCTCAATGCCTATGGCCGCTCCAAGCTCGCCGGGGAGGCCGCCATCCGCGCAAGCGGTGCCCGCCATCTCGTCCTGCGGACGAGCTGGGTCGTGTCGGCGCATGGAACCAATTTCGTCCGGACGATGCTGCGGCTGGGGCGGGAGCGCGACGTCGTGAGGGTCGTCTCCGACCAGATCGGGGGACCGACGCCGGCCGGCGCGATCGCCGAGGCGCTGCTGTCGGCGGCGCGCGACATGGCGGCGGGGGCGGCCGGCGGCACCCACCACTTCGCAGGCGCACCCGACACGAGCTGGGCCGAGTTCGCCCGGGCGATCATGACGGAAGCCGGCCTGTCCTGCGCGGTGGAGGACATCCCGAGCGCAGCCTATCCGACCAGGGCGCGCCGGCCGCTGAATTCGCGGCTGGACTGCACCGGCTTCGAGCGGGCGTTCGGCATCGCCAGACCGGACTGGCGCGAGGGCCTGGCAGAGATCGTCGCGGAGATCGGGGGAGCCGGGTGAGCCGGGGCGAGACCGGCGCTGCCGGCGCGTCCGCCCCCACGTCCGGCAGCGGCCGGACGCATCGTGCGATGCGTTCGAGCGGGACGGCTTTTCCATGCGGCCAGACTGTGGCATGCCGTGTTCCGCTGGCGTGGGCACGCCAGCCGGCGCCTACCGGTACCAAGGATCTCCTGCGATGATTCCATCCCGCGGCTATCACGAGCGCGTCCTGGTGACCGGCGGCGCGGGCTTTCTCGGCTCGCATCTCTGCGAGCGGCTGCTCCAGCGCGACACGGAGGTCGTCAGCGTCGACAATTACTTCACCGGCTCGCGGACGAATATCGGCCACCTCCTCGCCAACCCGCGTTTCGAGGCGCTGCGGCACGACATCACTTTCCCGATCCATCTGGAAGTCGACCGGATCTTCAACCTCGCCTGTCCGGCATCGCCGGTGCACTACCAGCACGACCCCGTCCAGACGACGAAGACCTCGGTGCACGGGGCCATCAACGTGCTGGGGTTGGCCAAGCGGCTGCAGGCGCCGATCCTCCAGGCCTCGACCAGCGAGGTCTATGGCGATCCGACCGTGCATCCCCAGACCGAGGACTACTGGGGCAACGTCAACCCGATCGGGCTGCGGGCCTGCTACGACGAGGGCAAGCGCTGCGCCGAGACCCTGTTCTTCGACTATCATCGCCAGCATGCGGTTCCGATCAAGGTCGTACGCATCTTCAACACCTACGGACCGCGGATGCACCCCAATGACGGACGGGTGGTCTCGAATTTCATCATGCAGGCGCTGCAGGGCGCGCCGCTGACGATCTATGGCGAGGGACAGCAGACGCGCTCGTTCTGCTATGTGGACGATCTCGTCGAGGGCATGATCCGCTTCATGGACACCGGACCGGAACACACCGGACCGATCAACCTCGGCAATCCGGAAGAGATCACCATCCTGGAACTGGCCGAGAAGGTGCTGCGGCTGACGGGCTCGTCCTCGTCCATCGAGCGGCATCCGCTTCCGGCCGACGACCCGAGACAGCGCCGGCCCGACATCACACGGGCGAAGTCGGTCATCGGCTGGGAACCGAAGGTGTCCTTCGAGGACGGTCTGGAGAGAACCATCCACTCCTTCAAGTCGCGCTACTTTTCGTAGGGCGGCTGGTCGACGCGGCCACGAGGCGCGCGAACCGGTGCGGCTACTTCCTGATACCGAAATCCTCCGCATGGGTCGTCAGGTTGGGCGAGTAGTAAGGATCGGCCGCCAGCTGCGCCGGCCAGCGTTCCTTCATCGCCGCGATCTCGCCGTCGAACCGCGCCTTCTTCTCCGGCGTGTCGTCGGCGCCGCGCGAGGGGCTTTCGTGATGGTAGAGCTCGGCAAACGGGGTCCAGACGTTGTCGTAGCCCGCGGCCCCGACGCGCAGGCAGAAATCGACGTCGTTGAACGCGACCTTGAACTGGACCTCGTCGAGCCCTCCCACCTCGTCGTAGACGGAACGGCGGACGAGAAGGCAGGCGCCCGTGACGGCCGACAGGTTCTGGAGCACCCTGGCGCGCGAGAAGTAGCCGTTCTCACCGCGGGGCAGATGCTTGTGCGAATGTCCGGCCACGCCGCCGATGCCGAGGATCACGCCGGCGTGCTGGATGGTGTCGTCGGGAAAATAGAGCTTCGCGCCGACGCATCCGACGCGGTCGAGCTGTGCCCACGAGACCATCTCGGCGAGCCATTCCGGCGTGATGACCTCGACGTCGTTGTTGATGAGACCGATGATTTCGCCGCGGGCATGCCGCACCGCCGCGTTGTTGATGGCCGAATAGTTGAACGGGTGCGGATGGGGGATGACACGCACATTGTCGTGGAGCGCGATCTCCTCGAAGTAGGCGAAGGTCTCCTCCTGCTGCGAGTTGTTGTCCATGACAATGATCTCGAAGGTCCGGTAGGTGGTCCTTTCGAGGATCGACCCGACGGCAACCCGCAGGAGATCGACGCGGTCGCGCGTCGGAACGATCAGGCTGACGGGCGGCTCCGGCTGCCGGATCGCATGGCGGACGCGGTAGAACGGCAGGCCGGGGATGTCGAGTGCGCGCGCATCCGGCGCCGTGCGCGCGAGATGTTCTTCGAGCGCGCGCAAGCCGTTTCCGTAGGCGTACCCCTTTTCCGAGCCCGCCAGCGCCGTCGATCCCGACACGGCCCGCCAGTGATACAGCACCTTCGGAACGTGCAGGATCTGGCGCGGCGCCGCCCGCTCGACGATCCGCAGGACGAGGTCGTAGTCCTGGCTACCTTCGAAGCCCGGCCGCCATCCGCCCACCGCGCGCACGAGATCGGCACGGCAGACGGTGAGGTGATTGAAATAGTTCATCGAACGCAGGAGTTCTGGCGAATGGTCCGGCTTGAAATGGGGATCGAAGCGCCGTCCCGCGTCGTCGATCTTGTCTTCGTCGCTGTAGACAAGCGCGGCATCGGGGTGCGCGGCGAGCGCGAGAGCGACCTCCGCGAGCGCGTTCGGCGCCAGGACGTCGTCATGATCGAGCATGGCGACCCATTCGCCCGTCGCGAGCGCGAAGGCGGAATTCGTGGCATGGCAGATGTGGCCGTTCACGCTGCGGTGCACGACCTTGATGCGCCGGTCGCGCGCGGCCCAGCGGTCGAGTTGCGGTCGGACATGCGGGCTGCGCGACCCGTCATTGGCGATGCAGAGCTCCCAGTCCGGGTTGACCTGGTCCAGCACCGATCGGATCGCTTCATCCAGGAGCTTCGGCGGCGTGTCGCAGACCGGCATGACGATGCTGATGAGCGGCCGGGAAGGCAGCGCGGCAAGGCGCCGCGCCAGCCGCGAGCGATCCTGTTCGTCGACATAATCGAACTGCCCGATCCAGGCATCGTAGTCGCCGATCGCCCCCGGCTGCGGCCAGAAACGGCCGAGATCGATGAAATCCTTCGATCGCTTGAGGCGCGCGTAGTCCGTCCAGAGAGCCAGGAATGGCGCGGCGCGCCAGTGCGCGTGGCGCAACGCCGACAGAACCAGGCCGAAGAATCGCCGGTGGAGCCTGAGCCGGCAGACCCTTATCGACGTGCAGCGGGGCTCCGCGATTCCGCTTGCGGGATCGAAACGCAGCGAATCGAAGGGGAGTCGCGCCAGAAACCGCCCCTCATAGCGGTTGGACCTGCCGACCCGCGACAGTGCGGCGGATTGATACCTGGAAAAGGCGCCTGCCTGCGCGACATAGATGCGCGGGCAGGCCGGCACGTCGGGCTCCAGTTCGGCGACGATGCGATACCACCCCGACCGGAGCATCCGGAACGCAAATGCGACTTCACCGTCGTGGACGTCCGATACGATCCCTGAAGGATCGCTTTCCCGCGCATGCGCGGAGACATGCCCAGGCGAGAGGTCGAGCTCGAGACCGCAGATGCGACGCCTGAGACGATCGAAAAGCGTTCCTGCGCCGATCGGCGGCGACGGCTTTCCGCTTTCGTCACCGGCGACCGTCGCGTCGACTTTCGTCACGGCCGGCTCCGGGTCGGCAACGCCGACGCGTGACCCTGCGTCCGTTCCGCGCGGTCTGTCACAGCCGGCTTACGCCTGCGAAACGGCGACAGCATCTTCAAGGCGCCGCGTCCACGGCCGCGCATTCCACAAAGGGTGATGTATTGCGCCACGGCAGGCTGGTCCCGCGCCGCCGGCAGTTGTGCGGCACACTGTGCGCCCACTAACCAGAAGCCGAGCGCACCACAAGCGAAAACGTGGTGCATGACGCCGCCGGATGCGCAGGAAGGGAGGTGCGTCAGTGCCAACCGTGGCGATCAATTCGCACGCCGACCCCAACGGCACCCGTTGCCTTCCGGTCCCCGATTTGCGAAGGGCAAAGGATCGCAATCCGTTCGACCGCCAACCGCGCAACCTGGAGATGAACGGGACATGGCATCTTGGCTCGCTTCGGCGACGAGACCGTTGATGGATCTCCTTCAACGTCTCTTCAAGATCGAGAACGGCCTGCTGGTCCGGCTGTTCCAGGACAGTTTCCGCAAGCAGTTCAAATGGTATGCGCTGGCCATGGTGGGCATGGTGGTGACGGCCGGCATGACGGCCTCGACAGCCTACATCATGCGCGAGATCGTCAACGGCGTCGTCGTCGATCGCGACGTCCTGAAGACAATGGGGGTCGCCGGCGCCGTCGCACTCATCTTCGTCGTCAAGGGGGCCAGCACCTACCTGCAGACGGTGTTTCTCAGCCGGGCCGGCAACCGGATCATCGCGGACAATCAACGCGAAGTGTTCGACCGCATCATCCGCAGCGACCTGACCTTCATCCAGAGCAGGGCGACGTCGGACCTGCTGCTGCGTGTCACGCATGCGGCGCAGGCCGCGCGCAGCGTCATCGACACCATCGTCCTGTCCTTCGTCCGCGACAGCCTCACGATCGTCGGCCTGGTGATCGTGATGATCATCCAGCAGCCGCTCCTGTCGACGGTCGCGCTGGTCCTCGGGCCGCTCGCGCTGGTCGGAACGCGCCTGCTGATCTCCAGGGTGCGAAAGATCATGGAGATGGAGATGGCGTCGCTCGGCGAGATCATCCGCGTCGTGCAGGAGGCCACGACCGGGTTCAGGATCGTGAAGTCCTACGGGCTGGAACCGGTGCTGACGCGCGACATGGACAGGTCGATCACCGCGGTCGAGAAAAGAGCCAACGCGATCACCCGCATCGAGGCTGCCACCTCGCCCATGATGGAGACGCTGGCGGGAATCGCGATCGCGGGCGCCATCGCCTTGAGCGCGATCGCGGTGATCCAGAACGGCAACACGCCGGGCGAACTGGTTTCCTTCATGACGGCGCTGCTCCTGACCTACGAGCCTGCCAAGCGGCTGGCCCGCATGCGCGTGCAGATCGAAGCCAACATGGTCGGCGTCAGGATGCTGTTCGAAATCCTCGATCATCCGATCGAGCTGAAGGAGGCGCCGGATGCGGTGGACCTGCCGGCGGGTCCGGGCTTCATCCGGCTGGAGAAGGTCGGGTTCGCCTATCGCGGCGGCCCCGCGATCCTGAAGGACCTGGACATCAGCTTCGAACCCGGCAAGGTCACCGCACTGGTCGGGCCGTCCGGCGCCGGGAAGTCGACGATCATCAATCTGGTCATGCGGCTCTACGACCCGGACAGCGGCCGCCTGACCGTCGACGGACACGACATCGCCAAGGTGACGTTCAAGTCGCTGCGGCGGCGCATCTCCTATGTCGGCCAGGATCCGTTTCTCTTCGCCGGGACCATCCGCCACAACATCGCGCTCGGCGACGAGGCGGCGAGCGAGGAGCAGATCGTGGAGGCCGCAAAGGCGGCGAGCGCGCACGGCTTCATCATGTCGCTGCCCAACGGCTACGATACCGACGTCGGCGAGAACGGGCGCAACCTTTCGGGCGGACAGAAGCAGCGCATCACGGTCGCCCGCGCCTTCCTGCGCAACAGCGAGATCCTGATCCTCGACGAGGCGACGAGCTCGCTGGACTCCGAATCGGAGGCCGGCATCCGCACGGCAATCGAACAGCTGGCACATGGCCGCACGACGATCACCATCGCCCACCGCCTGTCGACGGTCGCACGGGCGGACCACATCGTCGTCATCGAGAACGGCAGGGTCGTCGAGCAGGGCCCTCCCTCCGAACTGCTGCGGACCGACGGCGCCTATCGCCGCCTCTACACCTACCAGCTCCTTCCCGATGCGGGGCCGGTGGCGAACCTGACCGGCGTGGCCGGGACGTGAGCGATGCGGCGGCGCATCGAGGCATCGGGCTTTGCGCCATGAGCCGGCGGCGCTTCGGCGCGGGACGGGCGTTCCGGAGCGGACCGCGATGACGCCCAGCGGCTCCGCCGTCGCGGATCGGATATCGATCGTCTGCGTCACGCATGAAAGCGGCGCGGTGGTCGGCGATCTCCTGGCAAGCGTCGCCGGGCGCTGCGCGGTCGTCATCGTCGACAATGCAGGATCGGACGTCGAGCTGATTGCGAAACTCGCCGCTCAGTCCGGCGCGAGGTTCATCGCCAACGGTCGCAACATCGGCTTCGGTGCGGCCTGCAACCTGGGCAGCGCCGCGACCTCGACAGAATTCGTCTTCTTCGTGAACCCCGACGCGCGGCTGCTGGAGGGCGCACTCGACGACATGCTCGTCGCCTTCGACCGCCATCCCGCCTGCGTGGCGGCGAGCCCGCGCCTCGTCGACCGCGAGGGACGCTCGGTGTTCAAGGGGCGCAGCGTGCTTCTGCCGCGGTCGCAGTGGATGGCGGAGCCCGTCCGCGACGACGTCGTGCCGGTGCTCAGCGGTGCGGCGCTCTGCGTCCGGCGCGAGGCCTTCGAGGCGTCCGGCGGCTTCGACGAGCGGATCTTCCTCTACCACGAGGACGACGACCTCAGCATCCGGCTGCGCGAGGGCGGAGCGGAACTGAGATATGTCCGCGATGCGGTCGTCGTGCATGCGGGCGGGCGCGGATCGAGCCGTTCGGTCTCGATCGCCAGGCGCAAGGGATGGTGGATGGGCCGATCGAGGATCTATGCCGCGCGCAAGCACGGTGTGCCCTTCGCTGTGCCCGAGGCCTTGGCCTCGGCGGCCATCCAGTGCCTGAACCCCGAACTCATCTGGTCGCCGCTGAAGCGCGGCAAGCAATGGGCCTTCCTGCGCGGCGTGATCGAGGAGGCGTGGGCCGGGGCGGGCGCTGCGCGAGGCGGGCGCGTGGCCGCATGAGCCTCGACGGGCGCAAACTGAAGCGCGAGATTGGCCGGGTGCTGCGCCAGATCGCGGGTTTCTCGGCCATGGCGGGCGAATATCTCCTGGCCACGCGCCGGCACGACAGGACGCTGCGGCCGGCGCAGGTCCGAACCATCGGGTGCGTGCCGCGAACGGACAAGGCGGCGATCTACGTGGTGTTTCCGCGCCATGGCGTGCAGGCCAGCCATGCCGAAAGCCTGCGCTACATCGCCTCGCGCGGCTACTCCCCCGTGACGGTGAGCAATCTTGCGCTCGACCCGGCCGACCGCGCGGCGCTCGCACGGCAAAGTTCGCTCCTCATCGAGCGGGCCAACTTCGGCTATGATTTCGGCGCCTATCGCGAGGGCGTGCTATCGCTCGAAGAGGAACTGCCGACGCTGCGGCGCCTGGTGCTTCTCAACGATTCCTGCTGGTTCCCGCTTCCCGGATCCCGCGACTGGCTGACGCTGGCCGAGGGGAGCGGGCTCGACTACGTGGGCGCGGCAAGCAACTACGCGATCGACCCGCCCGACGTCGCGCGGTTCGAGAGCCTCGAATGGCGCCAGGACAGGACGAGGCGCAGCTTCCACTACTGCTCCTTCGCGCTATCGATGTCGGCCGCGCTGATTTCGGATCCCGATTTCCTCCGGTTCTGGCGCGGCTTCCACCTCTCGGACGTCAAGTCGCGGACGGTGCGCCGCGGCGAGATCGGGCTGACGCAATGGGCGATCCGGCGCGGCCACCGGCACGGCAGCGTGTTCGAGATCGACGGCATCGACGGCGACCTCGCCCGGCTCGACCACGCCGCGCTGCGCCACCACGCCGGCCGGATCATCATTCCCGAACACTCCGTGCTCCGCGACACGATCGCAGCGTTTCTCGCCGACGACGCAGCAGGCGCGGTGCCTCGGCGGACGCTGGAGAAGCTGTTTCTCATGGCCGTCGCACGGCAGGGAATGGCCTACACCATTCCCGCCTATCTCCACGAGACGGCCGGCTATCCCTTCCTCAAGAAGTCGCCGGTCTGGCTCGATCCCGTCGCGCGGCAGAAGACGATCCGGTTCGTCGAAGGATTCGGCGCGGACGGTGCCGGCATGGTGGCGGAGATCGAGGCGATTGCCCGGGATCGCGGGCTCCGCGACGTCGGATCGTCCGCCGAGCCGCAGCGGCCGGCGGGCCGTACCACCTAGCCGGCGCGATAGCTCCTTCCCTCGTAGCGGCCATGGATCAGATAGTGCTCGGACGGGTCTGCATTGGCCGCCGCCACATCCGGGTTGCGCAGCAGATACTCGTCCGGATCGAAATCCGCAGGCAGTTCGGTCCTGCGCGGCCCGGCGCCGGGCGGGCGGTCCTCGATACCCTCGATCAGGGTCCGCACCGTCTGCATGAACGTCGCCATGTCGTGGGTGGAAAAGCCGTCATCCTCCGTCGCTGCACCACCACGAGGCGTATCGCGCACTGCGTGCTCTTTCGGCAGGAAGCCGTTGATCCGGGAAATGAGCTCTCCGTGTGCGCCGAGCAGGAGCCCGTCGACGTCTTCGTAGACGGGATCCGGCCGCGCATCGGCTTCCGAGCGGAAGCGGTCGATCAGCAGAGCCGCGAGCCGCGAGGAACGCGTATGCCGTGCCGTCATCACCACCTGCCTGGCCTGGCTGTAGGACAGCGACGGATTGTCGAGGCGATCGGGCCCGGCCTGAAGGTCGGGCGCGGCCGGATCGGCTCCGATCGCCTGCAGAAACACTTCGACCAGATTCCGCCTGTGGCGGTCGTAGTTCAGAAGCCGGCATTCGAGACTGCCGTCGAGGAACATGCGGAGGCGGTGCATCGCGCTGCCGCCGAGCCGAAGATCGGCTTCGACCCGCGCCCGAAAGTCGCGCGTCTCGCCATTGGCCTTCACGTTCTGCTTCCAGGCGGACATGTACCAGTCGTAGACGTCGCGGACGAAGGCGACGATCAGGACGTCGTGACGCGCCGACAGCGCCTCGAGCGCGCGCATCCTCTCGGCCGTGATCCAGCTACCGATGAACTCGCCGGACAGGAGGACGGTCTTCGTGCCGCTGATCGAAATGGCTTCCTCGACGGTGGACTCCAGATAGGTACCGATACGGTCGTCGCGGCTGCCAAGGAAGCGGTCGATGGCCGCACGCCGCTGGATGACGTGGATCAGATTGCCTGAGCAGGCGGCGAGGCCGAGCGGAGAGACAGTCTCGGGAAACGGGTAGGAGATGCCCTGCGCGGCCAGTGCCCCGACATTGCCCGACAGGAAAGCCTGGATCGCCGAGGAGCCGGTCTTGGCCAGGCCGACATGGATGATGATCCTCTTGCGCATGGCCCTTCGGTCGCTTCCTCAGGGCCTTCCGCGACCGGATCGCCCGACGTCTCGTCTGCCGGCATCCACCGCCCCCGGGCGCCGGCCAGGACGACGTCAAGCCCCGCCGCACCAGGCGCGACCTGCCCCGAAACGACGAAAGCCGCGGTGAACCGCGGCTTTCGTCGTGACGAGAAACTGGAGCGGGCGAAGGGATTCGAACCCTCGACCCCAACCTTGGCAAGGTTGTGCTCTACCCCTGAGCTACACCCGCTCGCGCGGCTCGTCGCCGCAAGTGACGGCTATATGGCCGAACTGTTCGGGGATTGCAACAGGGAAAAACAGCTGCTCATCGGGTTGCCTTCGCATTTTTTCGGCAGGCGCCGATGACCCACGGGAAGGTGCGTTTCGAACAGCACACGGCACTTCGCAATCCGGCTCATGGCGAAAGCGACAGGTCTTGCGGAAGGATCGGTGCCTGCGGCATTCGCGAGCCTTCGGGCGGACATTCGCAGCGACACGATCGTGGTGGCGCCATCCGAAGCGCCTTCGGGATCAGGACCGCACGCGGCGCCCCACGGGGGCGACCTGCAGGCGGCGGACCGGGATCCGCCGCCTGCAGGTCCGCCGCTCAGAACACCGGCGGGTAGGGACGGCCGCCGCGGTCGAGCGTGATCCAGCGGGTCTCGGTGAAGGTCTCGAGCGACCAGCGGCCGCCATGCTTGCCGACGCCGGACGCCTTGAAGCCTCCGAAAGGCACATGCGGCTCGTCGTTCACGGAGGAGCAGTTGATGTGGCAGTTGCCCGTGTCGAGCTGGCCGACGATGGCGAGCCCCCTGCCCTCGTCGCGGGTCATGACGCCGGCCGACAGGCCGTACTCGCTGTCATTGGCGATCTGAACCGCTTCCTCGTCGGTGCGGAACGGGATTACCGGGACGACGGGGCCGAAGGTCTCGTCCTGGTAGAGCTTCATGTCGGGGGTGACGCCCGTGAGGATCGTCGGCTCGACGAAGCGGCCCTCGATCTTGCCGCCGAGCACCACCTTGGCACCCTTGGCGATGGCGTCGTCGAGCTGCTCCTTCACCTTGGCGACCTGCTTGTCGTTGATGAGCGGGCCGATGACGTGCTCCTTGCTCTTGGTCGGATCGCCGACCTTGAGCTTGGCCGCGCGCTCGACGAATCGCTTGAGGAAATCGTCGAAGATCTTCTCGTGGACGAGCACCTTCTCGACCGACATGCAGATCTGGCCCTGGTGCATGAAGGAGCCGAAATTGGCCGCCTGGGTTGCGCGCTCCATGTCGGCATCCTCGAGCACGATCAGCGAATCCTTGCCGCCGAGCTCGACGCAGCACTTCTTGAGATGCGCGCCCGCCTTGGCGGCGATCTGGCGGCCAACCGCGGTGGAGCCGGTGAACGAGATGCCCTTGACGTAGGGATGCTCGATCAGCTCGTCGCCCACTTCCTGGACGTTGTCGCGCGAGCAGGTGACGACGTTGAGCACGCCCTTGGGCAGGCCCGCCTCCTCGAAGATCTCGGCGAAGAGCAGGCCGCCGAGATAGGGCGTCTCTTCGGACGGCTTGAGCACCACCGTGTTGCCGGCGACCAGCGGGAAGAGGAAGCCGCGGGCGGTGAGGATGCAGGGGAAGTTCCACGGGCTGATGACGGAGACGACGCCCATGGGCCGGCGCACGGCCATCGACACCTTGCCATATTCGGACGGCATCACCTCGCCGGTCGAATTCCAGACCGATGCGGCGGCGGCGTGGAAGATCTCGGTCGTGTAGCCGGTCTCGAACATGCCCTTGCCGAACCAGCCGCCGCCCTCGGCCTGGATCGCGTCGACGATCTCCATGCGGCGGCGCTCCCAGATCTCGGCCGCCTTGTGCAGGACATGCGCCCGCTTGGAGAAGGGAAGCTGCGACCAGGCCGGGAAGGCGGCATGCGCGGCCTCGATGGCGGCAGCCGCCTCGGCCCGGCCGGAATCGGGAACTTCGGCCCAGACTGACCCGTCGGACGGGTTCAGATCCTTGAACGTCTTGCGGGTGGCGGACCAGCCGCCACCAATGTACATGCCCTCGAATACGCGAGCCATTTTCAAGCCTCCTTGCGCTTCTTCCGCTTTCGTGTCGCGGAAACCTCATTGATCTTGTCGGACTTCTTCAACCGCTGCGGCCCGGCCGGCGCGACAGGCTGCGCGACGGCATCTGCGCCGGAAGCCGAGCCCACATCGTCGGCACCTTGCTCCGGGCTTGCCGCGGCAGGTTCCGGAACCGCCGCGGGGATGGTGAAGGCGACGAGCGTCTTGCGACGCGCGGCCACGTGGGCGGCCTGGATCGCGGCGGCCCTGGCGGCAAGCCCGGCCGGGTCCGGCATGACGATGCGCGGCGCCGGCGCCTCGGCCTGCCGCGCACTCTCGTCTTCGACTGCGAAGCCGGCGCTGTTGTGGCCGATCAGTCCATGGTTGCCGGCGTTGCGGATTTCCTTCGACGGGCCGACATCGGCGGCGCGCTCCGGAGCAAGGCCCGGCGAGCGCGGCTGGAAGGCCGTCGGCGTCGACGATGCCTTGCGACGGGCCTCCACATGCGCCGACAGCCGTTCGCCGGCGCCTCTGGCGAGCGCGGAGGCGTCCTTGACGAGCCGGCGCAGGTCCGACGGCTGCGACCGGCCGTCCCGGCCGCGCTCGAGTTCGGCGTCGAGCTGCGCCCAGGCCTCGGCGCCGGTTCCGGCGTCGAAGCGGCCTTCGAAGGCGCTGGGTGGGCGCATCCGGGCGCGCAGGGCGCGGACATAGGCGGCCTGGATGCGGCCGGCGCGGGCGGCGAAGAGATCGGCGTCGACACCGAGACGGTGGGCGTCGCTCGACACCGGGCGGGCCGGCGATGCGATCGGCTGCGACTGCGCCAGCTCGGCCCAGGGATCGGTTCCGGCCTTCGGATCATAGCGTCCGGCAAAGGCGCTGGGCACGGAGGCGTCGCGGCGCAGCGCGCGCACGAAGGCGGCCTGGACACGGCCGGCCCGGCCGGCGATGTCGCCGATTGCGCCCCGCCAGGCTGCCGGGTCGAGCGGCAGTTTCAGCGCCGGCGGCAGCTTGATCGACGGCAGCAGCGACGACGCGGCGGCGGCCGGCTTTGGCGCGGCCTTGGCGCCACCGCCGAGATAGGCGTTGACGACGGCGGGGTCCGTCGCGAGATCGGCGGCGCGGCCTTCGCCGGTCACCAGGCCGTTCTCGATCAGCACGCCGCGGTCCGCGATGGCGAGGCTCTGGCGGGCGTTCTGCTCGACCATCAGGATGCCGACGCCGGTGGCCGCGACCTGCTTCAGCGAGCGGAAGAGCTCCTTGGTGAGCAGCGGCGACAGGCCGAGCGACGGCTCGTCGAGCATCAGGATATCGGGCTTCGACATCAGCGCGCGACCGATCGCCACCATCTGCTGCTCGCCGCCCGACATGGTGCGCGCGATCTGGCGCTTGCGTTCGGCGAGCCGCGGGAACAGCTCGTAGATCAGCTCCAGCGTCTCGTGTTCGTGGCGCCGGGCGCGGTTGGCGAAGGCGCCGAGCTGCAGGTTCTCGGCCACGGTGAGATCGCCGAAGATGCCGCGCCCCTCGGGCACGAGCGCGATGCCCTCCTCGACGATCCTGTGCGGCTTCATGCCGGCGATGGCATGCCCGTTCATCGCGATCCCTGCGCCGGCCTCGGCCTTCACCATGCCGGCGATGGACTTGAGCAGGGTCGACTTGCCGGCGCCGTTGGCGCCCAGGATGACGCAGATCTCGCCCTTGGACACCTTTACGCCGACGCCTTCCAGCGCGCGGTGCCGGCCGTAGCTGACGGAGAGGTTCTTCACCTCAAGCATCGTCGTCTCCCAGATAGGCCCGCACGACCTCGGGATCCGACAGGGTCTCCGAGACACCGCCTTCGGCGATCATCCTGCCCGAACTCATGACCACGCAGCGGTCGCAGAGCGAACGGATGGCGTCCATCACGTGCTCGACCATGACGATGGTGCGGCCTTCGCGGTGCAGCTCGTCGATCAGGGAAATGCCGATCTGGAGTTCGCTCGGGTTCAGGCCGGCCAGCCATTCGTCGAGGAGCAGCACGCGCGGATCCGCCGCCAGCGCGCGGGCGAGTTCGACGCGCTTCTGGTCGATGTAGGTCATGGCCGCGACCGGCATGTGGGCGCGATCGCCCAGGCCGACACGGTCGAGCAGCACGCGCGCGATACGGCGCGCATCCTCGCCCCACAGCCGGACACGGCCGAAGACGGCGCCCGACATGACGTTTTCCTCTGCATCGAGCGAGGGCAGGACCCGCACGAGCTGGAAGGTGCGCGAGACGCCCTGCCTGGCAATGGCATGCGCAGGCAGGCCGGAGATGCGCTTGCCGTCGAGCAGGATCTCGCCCGCCGTCGGCGGAAGCGCGCCGGAAATCAGGTTCAGCATGGTCGTCTTGCCGGATCCGTTCGGACCGATCAGGCCGAGCAACTCGCCCTGCTTCACTTCGAACGACACGTCGTTGACGGCGACGAGGCCGCCGAAGGCCTTGCGCGCGGCGCGGATGGAGAGGGCGGCGGTCATGCCGGCTTCTCCTCGGCCACCGCGGCTGGGGCGGAGCGCTTCGTCCAGCGGGCCTGCGCATTCTCCAGAAGCCCGGTGACGCCGTGCGGGATGAGGTAGACGATCGCCAGGAAGGCGAGGCCGACCACGATCATGGTGTGGTTGGGGAAGTTGGAGGAGATGAAGTCCATGACGATGGTGAAGGGGATGACGCCCACCAGCGGTCCCCAGAGCCGCTTGGTGCCGCCGAGCAGCGCCATGATGACCACCAGGAAGGAGATCATCGGATTGAAGGCGGACGGCGGCTCGATGTAGATGTAGCGCGGCGCGGTGATGGCGCCGGCAATCGCGATGAAGGCGCCGGAGATCATGAACAGGATGATCTTCGACCGCGCCGTGTCGATGCCGACATGGCGGGCGACCGTTTCGTCGTTGCCGATGACGGTCATGGCGAAGCCGAGCCGCGAGCGGGCGATCAGGAAGCTCGTCAGGAAGACGGCGCCGGTGAGGGCCAGAAGCATCCAGTAGATGTGGCTCTCGGTCATCTCGGTGAAGACGTAGAGGCCCATGGCGGTCGAGAACTTGGTCTGCGTCCAGGTGACGAGCTGGCGGACGAGTTCGGCGAGGCCGAAAGTGAAGATGACGAAGTAGACGCCGGAGATGCGCAGCGTCGCGGCGCCCACCAGACCTGCCATGACCGCGCCGATGGCCGCGGCGATCAGGAGCAGCAGCGGATAGGGCAGCAGCTCGATGCCGAGCCCGACGGAATAGGTGCCGAGGCCATAGAAGGCGGCGGTGGCCAGCGAGACGTAGTGGGTGGGACCCGAAAACAGCGCCCAGGACGTGCAGAGCGCGGCGTAGAGCACGATGTTGACCGAGATCGACAGGTAGAAGCCGTCATCGAACAGCGGCAGGAGCGCCGCCAGCGCGATGAGCAGCGCGCCGAGGCCGAGGCTCTTCGTTTCCTGCGGGGTGAGGCCCATCATGTCGGCGCCCTCCCGAAGATGCCCTGCGGCCGGAACAGCAGCACCAGGATGAACAGGCCGTAGGTTGCGGCCAGCGTCAGGCCCGGATCGATGACACTCGCCACGAAGGTTTCGGAGATGCCGAGGATCAGGGCGGCCAGCACCGCGCCGCGCACGTCGCCGACGCCGCCCATGATGACGATGATCAATGCCTTCATGGTGAAGACGACGCCCATCGAGGCGTTGAAGGTGTAGAAGGTGGACAGCAGCGCCCCGCCGCAGGCGGTGAGCGCGCCGCCGAGCGCGAAGGCGAAGGCGGCGGTGCGGGCGACGTCGATGGCCACGAGATTGGCCGAGGTCGGATCGACGGCCACGGCGCGCAGCGCCGTTCCCTGGCGCGTGCGGTAGAGGAAGAACCAGAGCCCTGCGGCGATGATGGCCGCAGCCACGAAGGCGACGACACGGTTCAGCCCGTAGGCATTGCCGAAGATTTCGAAGCGCTCGGCAAGGAAGGTGTAGGAGCGGTATTCGCCGCCGAAGAAGAGGATCATCAGGCCCTGCATGAGGAAAAGCAGGCCAAAGGTCGCCAGGATCGAATCGACCTCGAGCTGGCCGCGGTTCTTCGCGCGCTTGACCAGCGGCTGCAGGGCGACCGCGTAGATGCCCCAGTTGATGGCGAAGGCGGCCGGAGCGATGATCAGGAGCCCGACCAGCGGGTTGATCGAAAAGCCGGTGTAGAGCCAGAAGGCGACGAAGCAGGCAGCGACCAGCGTCTCGCCATTGCCGAGATTCATGATGCGGGCGACGCCGTACTGCAGCGTGAGGCCGAGCGCGACAAGCGCGTAGGTTCCGCTGAGCAGGATGCCGGTGACGATGATGTTCATCTGGTTGCGATCTGGTCCTGTTTCGACGTTCGGGCGGGGAATGCCCCCCGCAATCCCCGCCCGGAGCCCGTCGCCGGCCAGTGACCTGGCGACGGGCGGTCTTGCCTGAGATCAGGCCGTCACTGCCAGGCCGGCTTCTTCACCGGCTCGCCCGCGACGGGCAGGCCGTCGGCCGCGACGGCCTTGAAGATGCCGTTGTCCCACTGGCCGACCGTCCAGACGTTCCTGTTGACGTTCTCCGGCATCGAGATCTGGCCGATGATGGTGTCGAAGGTGCCGGTGCGGATGGCTTCCACGACGGCGGCCTTGTCGAGCGTGCCCGCCTTCTCGATGGCCTGGCCGAGCACCTGGAGACCGGCATAGGTGGTCGCCGAGGCCCAGAAGTCCGGCGTGGCGCCCGTCACTTCCTGGTGCTTGGCGAGATAGGCCTTCACCTTGTCGTCCTCGGAGTTGACGCCGCCGATGCCGAGGATGCCGTTCGCACCCTCCTTGAAGCGGCCGGCGAAGGCCGGGAACGCGGTGCCGACGCCGGTGTAGAAGGCACCGACGTCGAGGCCCTGGACCTGCGCCTGTTCGGTCAGGGCGAAGGTGTCGCCCGGATAGGAGAAGGCGACGAAGGCATCCGGCGACGCCGCCTTGGCGCCGCTGATGACCGGTGCGAGGTCCTGCGTTCCGAGCGGGTAGGAGCTCTCGTAGACGATCTCGAAGCCGGCCGCGGCAAGCGCCGGCTTGGCGGCACCGACGAGTTCGAGGCCGAACGCGTCCGCCACGTTGACCAGAGCGACCTTGTTGCCGATCGAGCCGCCGTCCTTGAGCTTGGTCAGCGCCTGCACGACGCCGTTGGCGAGCTGGCTCGAGGTGCCGAGCATCCAGAAGGAGTTCGGCCAGCGCTTGGCGAACTCGGCCACGCCATCGGTGGCCGCACTGGTGGTGATGTGCGGGTAGCCGTAGCGCGCGATGATCGGCGCGGTGGCGATGTTCAGACCCGTGGAATAGGGCGTGACGAGGAAGTCGACCTTGTCGACCGTGGCGAGACGCTGGATGTTCTTGATCGCCTCCTCGCCATTGGTCTTGTCGTCATATTCGACAAGTTCGAGCTTCATCTGCTTGTCGCCGACCTTGAGGCCGCCGGCATCGTTCACTTCCTTCATCCAGAGCTGGATGTTGGGCCAGTGGGTGACGGCCGCGCCGCCGGCGAGCGGACCGGACTTCGGCGCGCTGGCGCCGAGCCGGATCACGTCCTGTGCGAAAGCCGGCGCTGCGGCCACGATTGCCGCCGCGGATGCGGCCAGCGCGATGAATGTACGTCTCAGCATGGTTTCCTCCCTGTTGCCGTTTCGTCGTTGCAGTCTCGATCGTCCGCGGCCTTTCGGCCGTCAGGCGAAATGGATGGTCTTGGTCTCGACGTAGTTGTCGAGGCCCTCGGGTCCGCCCTCGCGTCCCATGCCGGATTGCTTGAAGCCGCCGAAGGGATGCTTGGGGTCGACGATCATGCCGTTGACCGTCACGCTGCCGGTGCGCATGCGACGCGCCATGCGGTAGGCGCGCTCCGGGTCGGACGAGTAGACGGCGCCGCTGAGGCCGAAGGCGGAGTTGTTCGCCTTGTCGGCGGCATCGTCCTCGTCGCGATAGGTCAGCACCGAGACGACCGGACCGAAGATCTCCTCCTGGACGATCTTCATGTGCGGCGTGACGCCGGTGAACACCGTCGGCTCGACGTAGAAGCCCTTGTCCAGCCCGCGCGGCCGGCCGCCGCCACAGGCGACGCGCGCGCCTTCGGCCCGGCCGGTGGCGATGTAGCCTTCGACGCGGGCACGCTGGCGCGCCATGGTCAGCGGCCCCATCTGGGTGGCCGGGTCGAAGGGATCGCCGACCTTGATGCCGGAGACCGCGCCCAGATAGAGGTCGAGGAACTCCTTCTCGCGGCGCTCGGGCACCAGGATGCGGGTCAGCGAGAAGCAGACCTGGCCGGTGATGGGCATGGTGTAGACCATGAGGCTCGGCAGCGCCTTGGCGAAATCGGCGTCGTCGAGCAGGACGGCGGCCGACTTGCCGCCGAGCTCGAGGCTGACGCGCGCCAGCCGCTCGGCGCAGACGGCTGCGATGTGCTTGCCGGCGGCGGTCGAGCCGGTGAAGGCGACCTTGTCGATGCCCTTGTGGCGGACGAGATAGTCGCCGCCCTCGCGGCCGGCCGGGACGATGTTGAAGACGCCCTGCGGCAGCCCCGCCTGCTCGATGCATTCGGCGAGGATGTAGGCTTCGAGCGGCGTCTCGGGCGAGGGCTTGGCGACCATGGTGCAGCCGGCGGCGAGACCGGCGGCGATCTTGTAGCTGAGCAGCACCAGCGGTGCGTTCCACGGCGTGATCGCCGCGCACACGCCGACCGGCTCCTTGACCACGCGCACCCGGCCGCCATCGTCGCGCTTGCGCTCATCGACGAACGGGTATTTCTCGATCAAATCGGCGTAGTAGTTGAACAGCGTCGGGTTCTGGCCGACGAGCTTCTTCGTCAGCGAGATCGGCGCGCCGACCTGCAGTGTCCAGGCATGGGCGATCTCGTCGAGGCGGGCGGTGAGCAGGTCGGCCACCTTGCGCAGGTAGCGCGCCCGCTCGGCCGGCGCCATGCGCGGCCAGGGGCCGTTGTCGAAGGCGTCGCGCGCGGCCGCCACCGCACGGTCGATGTCGGCCGGTCCCGCTTCCGGATAGGTGATCAGCAGTTCCTCGGTCGTCGGCGACACGACCTTCAGGGTCTGGCGCGAAATCGGGTCCACCCAGCGCCCGCCGATGAAGAAACGCTCCGGTGCCTTCGGCGCGCTTGCCGGCCTGTACATCACGTTCATGGTCTTCCTCCCACGATGATCCACGAGCGACAGCAGCCTGCGCTCGGATGGGGCGCCGGGCGACGGAACCGCGAGGGTTCCGCTCCTTCCCGCCTGATGGCGCCGATGGTCGACAAGGTAGGACGCGCGAGGGCTCGTGTCACGAGGTGGTTGCAAAAAATGTATACACAGCCTGAACGGAGGCGGTGCTCCGACCGGCCAGACACTGCCTGGGCGGTGGGGGGACGGCACCAGCCCGGACCCGCCTGGTGCAACCGGTTGCGCGAACACGCCGCCCGGACACGGCTCAGGACGCAGGCAGCCGCTCCTGTATACACGGCAGCGGGCAGCGACGCCTGCGGTCGGGGTTCGGCCAGGACATTCACAACGGATAATCCTGGCTGCCGCTCTGGATGGAGATCCAGCGGAGTTCGGTGAATTCCTCGATGCCGGCGCGGCCACCGAAGCGACCGTAACCCGAGGACTTCATGCCGCCGAACGGCATCTGCGGCTCGTCCTGGATGGTGGCGGCGTTGATGTGGCAGATGCCGGTCTCCAGCCGCTCGGCAACGGCCAGCGCGCGCGTCACGTCGCGGCCGAACACCGCCGCGGCAAGGCCGTATTCCGTGTCGTTGGCGATCGAGACCGCCTCGTCGATGTCGCTGAACCGCATGACCGCGGCTACCGGCCCGAAGGACTCCTCGTAATAGATGCGCATCGATGGCGTCAGCCCGTCGAGGACGGTGGCATCGAGGAAGGCTCCGTCGAGATGTCCGCCGGCTACGATGCGCGCGCCCTTGGCGACGGCATCGTCGATCATGGACCGCACACGTTGTGCCGCCTGCTCGCCGATCATCGGGCCTAGGGCACAACGTCCGAGGCGCGGATCGCCGGCCTTCAGCGCACTTGCCCGCGCGGCAAATTTTTCCAGGAATTCCTCGGCCACGTCCTCGTGGACGAGGACCCGCTCCGTCGACATGCAGATCTGGCCCTGGTTGAAGAACGCGCCATAGGTGGCCGCCTTCACCGCTTCCTCGACGTCGGCGTCGTCCAGCACGATCAGGGGCGCCTTGCCGCCGAGTTCGAGCAGCACCTTCTTCAGATGGCGGGCGCAGAACTCGGCGACGACCCGGCCCGCGCGCGTCGAGCCGGTGAAGGTGACGCGACGCACCGCCGGATGCGCGATCAGGCTCTCGACGATCTCGCCAGCCTCGTCGGCCGCGTTGTGGACGACCGAAACCACGCCAAGGGGCAGGCCCGCCTCGACGAAGACCTCGCCGATCATCGCATGGGTGCGCGGACAGAGCTCCGAGGCCTTGAAGACGACAGTGTTGCCACAGGCCAGCGGCATGGCGATGCCGCGCACGCCCAGCACCAACGGCGCGTTCCAGGGTGCCAGCGACAGCACCACCCCGCAGGGCCGCCGCACGGCAAGCGAGAGCGAGCCGGGGCGATCGGACGGTATCACCTCGCCGCCGATCTGCGTCGTCATCGCCCCAGCCTCGCGCAGGATCGATGCCGCGAGCCTGCAGTTCAGCTCGGCCCAGTCCGCCGTTCCGCCGATCTCGTCGCCGATGGCGACGGTGAAGTCGCGGCTTCGCGCGAGCAGGATCGCCGCGGCGCGTTCGAGCACGGCACGCCGTTCGGCAGGCGGGGTTCTGGACCAGGCGGGAAATGCCGATGCCGCCACGTTGGCGGCATGGCGGGCATCCGCGATCGACGACGTCGCGACGCGGCTGACGACATCACCCGTCACCGGGCTCACCCTTTCCAGGATGGGCGCCGGACCATGTCCGCCGACGATCGCGACCGTTGCTCGCGCCAAGTGATCGATCCTCCCGCCTTGCCGCCCGCGGACCAAGGCCGCGGCGGCTTCGCCCGGCTCCCTTTCGGGCCTCCCGCCGGTACGCGTGCTCCAGACAACACCACCCGACCAGCTTGTAGAAGGTATTTTTCTGGCTATTGTTTGTATATTTCTGGCGATCTCAGCCATTTGGACGATCAAGGCTCTCGGGAAGGATCGAATGAAGGCGGAACGCATCGAAAGCAGCCTGCAGCGGCGCGTCTGGTCCTTCAACCGGCGGGCCGAGACGGTGGAGCGCCAGATCCTGCTCCTGACGGACGGCGCCGCCGAAGCGGAGACCGGGCAGGAGCGGCTCGCCATGCAGGCGCCGGCGCTGCTGTGGGCCGGCGACCTGCAGCCCGGGCGCCTGGTGGTCGAGGCCGGCAGCACGGGATTTCGCGGCCATGTCGGCAACGCGCTTCTGGTCGATGCGATCGGGGACCAGGCCGAATCGGTCGACCTACGCTACCTCGTCGACAGGGACTTCGTGCTGTCGCTCGCCGGACAGGCCGAGCGCACGGCGGTGGTGTCACGCTGCTTCGAGGGCATCCTGTCGGAGTTGCGCCAGCCGCAGGAGGGCTCGCCGCTGCTGCTGTCGGCCCTGCTAAGGATCGTGCTGGTGACGATGATGCGCCTGTCGGGCGCGCATGAGATCTCGCTCGTCGGCACCGGCGAGAAAGCCGGCCTGCTGCAGCGGTTCCGGCAGCTCGTGGAGATGAACTTCCGCAGCCACTGGCCGATCGCGACCTATGCCGATGCGCTCGGCATCTCCGCCGACCGGCTGCACGCGATCTGCACGACGGGCATCGGCAAGTCTCCCAAGGCTCTCGTTTCCGAGCGGCTGGCGCACGAAGCCGTCCTGAGGCTCGACCGCTCCGCCATGACCATCCAGCAGATCGGCCATTCGCTGGGTTTTGCCGATCCCGCGCATTTCTCCAGCTTCTTCCGGCGCGTGACCGGATCGGCGCCGGGCGCCTACAGGCGCGAACGCGCGGCTGCCCGGCAGCATGGCAGCACGGCGCCGACCACGAGCTTCACCGACTGGCCGTAAGTCCCGGATATCCGGCGAACGCTTGTGGCCCGAAACCGGGACGCAACCGCCTGTTGCTGGCGGCTTCCACATGAAGGAAATAAGCTCCATCTAAAATTGTGGAGCTGGCGAAGGTCGAGCGGAGCGCCTTGCAGGACGGTGACCGGACGATGTTCTCCGGCGCGCGGGCATCGATGCAGGCCTGCGACGAAAGGATCGATCTCCTCGAACCGTGAAGGCCGAGGGTTCGGACTTTCGGCGGAGGCGATCGGACTTTGGCACGCTTGCTATCGGCTCGAATGGGTTCGAACGATCCAACATGGCCGGGAACGCTGTTGGTGCAGATGGTGGACGTTAACAGATGTTAACTAGCCTTCCATTGCAAAACTGGCTTGTTGACTCCCCGGGGGGTCGAGTCGCGAACGATATGGAAACGAGCGTTGCCGATGAGGGTGCTTCAGGTCGTACCTGCGCTGAATGACGGCGGCGTGGAGAGAAGCTCCATCGAGCTTGCCAAGAACCTGAGTTCGGACGGGATCGAGAACTGGGTCGCGAGCAATGGCGGGCGGCTCGTCGACGCTATTATCGCTGCAGGCGCAACCCATGTGACGATGCCGGTGGGCCGCAAGACTCCCGTCGCGATCTGGCGCAATGCCCGGCGGCTTTCCGCCCTCATCGACGAACTCGGGATCGACATCATCCATGCGCGCAGCCGCGTCCCGGCATGGGCCGGGTATCTCGCCGCACGCAAGAGCCAGCGTCGGCCGATCTTCCTTACGACCTTCCACGGCGTCTACGGCCATGGCTCGGCGCTCAAGCGCTGGTACAACTCGGTGATGCTGCGCGGTGACGTGGTGATAGCGAACTCCGAGTTCATCGCGGATCACCTGCGCACGGTCTACCGGGTGGAAGATTCACGCATCATCGTGGCGCCGCGTGGCGTGGACACCGACCTCTTCGATCCGGCGACCGTCTCCGCCGGTGACATCGCCCGGCTGCGGAAGGCGTTCCATGCCGAGGAACGCCCACTCCTCGTCTACGTATCGCGGCTGAGCGGCTGGAAAGGGCACCAGGTTCTGGTCGAGGCACTCGAGACCGTGCTCGACCTGCCATGGAAGATGGTGTTCGCGGGCGGCCATGACAGCGAGAACCTGCGGCAGGACCTCGCCGCGCGCATTGCATCGGGTCCTGCACACGACCGGATCGCGCTCGCGGGCAGCCGCGACGACGTTCCGGCCCTGCTGAAGGCTTCCGACCTCGCCTTCTCGGTCGCCACCTCGCCGGAGGCCTTCGGACGGGCCGCCATCGAAGCGGGCGCCATGGAAACACCCGTGATCGCGACGGCGCACGGAGGCAGCCTGGAGACGGTGATGCACGGCGAGACCGGCTGGCTCGTGCCGCCGAACGACCCGAAAGCACTGGCAGATGCGATCCGTGCGGCGCTGGGGGATCCGGAAAGGGCGCGCGCCATCGGACGCGCAGCGCGCAACCATGTCCTGGAGCACTTCACGACCGGCCTCACGCTGGCGGCGGAACGATCGGCCTACGCACGGGTGCTCGCAGAAAAGGGGCGCCGGTCGTGAGCGCACCGAAGTCCGCCTGGATCCTGAGCGACGGCAAGCAGGGACATCTTTCGCCCATGCTCGGTGTCGCTGAACTTCTGGGGGTCGACTACGAGATCAGGAACGTGCCGCCGATGCGCGCGATCGGCCGCCTGATCTCGCCATTCTCCGGGCTCTTCGGCGCACGGCTGACGCAAGCCGGCGCAGCGCCGCTCGATCCGCCCTATCCGGACCTGTGCATCGCCTCGGGACGGCGGACCGTGAGCTATCTCCGTTCGGTCAAGGCCGCTTCGCCCGACACGTTCTGCGTCTACTTCATGGACCCGCGTTCGGCGCGGGCGGGGGCGGATCTGGTGGTTTCGCAGCACCATGACGGGCTAACGGGCGACCGCGTCGTCCAGGTGCGGACCGCGCCGCACCGGTTTTCCGCCGAGAGGCTCGAGCGCGCGCGGCAGACGGCACGGGCGGACCTGACGGCGCTGCCGCGGCCGCGGGTGGCGGTCCTCGTCGGCGGCAACAGCCGCCACCACCGGTTCACGCGCAGCGACGTCCAGAGGCTCTCGGCCGCGATCGCCGACCTTGCCCGGACCGGTGCGGGCCTGATGGTGACGCTGTCGCGGCGCACGCCGCGCCCGCTCGCGCAAGCGATCGAAACCATTGCCGAAAGCGAAAACGTCTACCTTTGGGACGGTTCGGGGGAGAACCCGATAGCGGAATATCTCGCGCTGGCCGACGACATCGTCGTCACGGGCGATTCGATCAGCATGATGGGCGAGGCCGCGACGACGGGCCGGCCGATCCACATCTTCCAGCCGTCTGGCGGGCACCGCAAGTTCGACCGCTTCCTGAACAGCCTCGGCGAAGTGGCCACCATCGGCCCCTTCCCCGGGCCGATGGGCGGAAACGGCTACCCTCGCGTCGACGCCACGCCCTTCGTTGCCGAGACGATCCGCGAACGCTATGCGCAACAGCTTGCGGCAAGGCGGGAAAGCCGCTAGCCGCATCGCGTGCCGCCGGTCCCGCCAAAGTATCTGGAAAGTCGTCGCCCATGTCCCGCCAAACAGTCATCTGCCTGAAATGGGGCGACCGCTACGGCCCGGAATACGTCAACCGTCTGCACCGGATGGTTTCGGCGAACACGCAACGCCCCTTGCGCTTCGTGTGCATCACCGACGACGTGACCGGCATAGAACCGCAGGTCGAGACGATGCCGATGCCGCCCTTCGACCTGCCGGAGGCGATGCGGTTCCATCCGTTCCGGCGGATGTTCCTCTTCGACGCCGAAGTCGACGATCTGTCCGGACCGGTGCTGCATCTCGATCTCGACCTTCTGGTCACGGGTCCGATCGACCCGCTGTTCGATCACGACCCGGAATCGCGCTTCATCACGATCGAGAACTGGACACAGCCGGGCCAGGGCATCGGCAACATGTCGGTGTTCCGCTACCGGATCGGCGAATTGCAGGAGGTCTGGCGGCGCTTCCGACCGGATCCGATGGCGATGATGGACCTCTATCGCAACAGCCAGACCTTCGTCAGCCGCACCCTCGGGACCGTCGACTTCTACCCGACCCCGTGGTGCCTCAGCTTCAAGCACTCGCTCGTGCCGCGCTGGCCGCTCAACTTCTTCATTGCCCCGCGCCTTCCCCCGGAGGCCAAGATCGTCGCCTTCACCGGCAAGCCCGACATCGACGAGGCCATGCGGGGCGAGTGGCCGACGACATCGCCCTGGAAGAAGGTCTACAAGTCGATCCGGCCCTCGCCGTGGATCGCCGAGCACTGGCGCTGAGCGGAGTGGGCCCATGCGCGCCCGGCACATGGCTTTGACGACGATGCGGGAGGCGCGCCGATGCCGGTTGCCTTCGTAAACGGGCGCAGCGTGCTCTTCGTCCACATTCCGAAGACGGGAGGTTCGTCCGTCGAGCGCTACCTGTCGCGGCACGGCCCGGTGTTGCTGAAGGGGAACGGCCGGGAGGCAGGCCTGCGCTGCAGCGCCCAGCACCTCCACGCCGAGGCGCTGGCCTCGATCGATGCGGCGGACGGCCATGACTGGTCCTTCACGATCGTGCGGCATCCGGTGGCGCGCCTCGTCAGCGAGTACCGCTACCAGATGCGCAAGCCAGGCTGGCTGCGCTCCCGGCTGTCCTTTGCAGGCTGGCTTTCCTACGCCCTTTCGCGCCTAGCCATCGACCCCTGGTACCGGGACAATCATTTTCGCCCGCAGCACGCGTTCATCCTGCCCGGCATGGAGATCATGCGCTTCGAGGACGGCGTCGACACCTGCCTGCGACGCATCGGCGAGAGGCTGGGAACCCCGGCACCCGCGACTCCCATCCGCGAGAAGGCGTCTCCCCACGTCCCGGTGATCCTGACGGCGCGCTCGCTCGCGCGGATCAGGGAAACCTATTCCCGCGATTTCGCCGATTTCGGCTACGGCGAGGACGCTTCCTCGCTGCTCGCTGCCGGGATCAAGCACGACATGCTCGTCGACAAGCCAGGCTGAGAAGGAAACCGCATGCCATCCAACCCGGCACCCACGGTGGTTCCAGATTGCAAGGTGTTCGTCGTCGGCCTGTCGAAGACCGGCACGTCGACGCTGAAGGAGATGCTGACCACGCTGGGCTACCGCGTGTGCGGCCCGAGGAAGGACCTGCTGGCTAGGGTTCGCGCCGGCGAAGTGGGGGCGGTCGACCCGACGCTCGACGCCTACGACGCCTTCGAGGACTGGCCCTGGCCCCTCGTCTACCGCTACGCCAACGAAAAGTACGGCGCGAAGGCGCGGTTCATCCTGACCCGGCGAAAGGACGCGGACACCTGGTTCCGCAGCGTCGAGAACCACGGCCTTGGAACCAGCCCGCTCAAATCCATGCGCGACGCCTATGGCCACTACCGGCCGTTCGGCCGCAAGGCCGCATTCGTGAAGACCTATGAGGAGCACAATGCGGAGGTGCGCGCCTATTTCGCCGGCCAGCCCGAGCGGCTCGTCGAGTTCTGCCTGGAGGAGGGCGACGGCTGGGAGAAGCTCTGCGCCTTCCTTGGCCACGACGCGCCAGAAAAGGCCGTGCCGCACAGGAACCGCTCCACGCCCGACCGCAAGCCCTTTGCGCGGTTCATCAACAGGCTCGTCATCGCGCCAATCTACAGCCGGCTGCCGCATGGGTGAAGACCTCCGGCCAACAGGCGGGCCCGGAGGACCGTTCATAGTTTCGGTTCAGAATTAATCACCTTCATTTCTACACTCTCTCCATGAGGTCGCCTCAGATGCTGGTCTCGCATCGATTTCGGTTCATCTTCCTGAAGACGGAAAAGACCGCCAGCAGCAGTCTCTACACAGCCTTTCGGGATATCATCCTGGAGCATGACAAGCCGTATGCCGCGGACTGGTCCGTGCGGCGGCAGCTCATGCGCCAGAACGTCGACCTGGGGAGTGTCTCCTTCTCCGGACGAAGCGGCGCAGTGCGGCGCCGGCTGCCCCGTCTGAGCGGGCTGCACCGGCACGGCTATGCCACGGATCTGCGCGCCTTTCTCGGACCGGATCTGTTCGACCGCTATACGGTGATCACCAGCGAGCGGAACCCATGGGACCGGCAGGTCTCGCTGTTTGCCCACCGACAGAACAAGGACGAACGACCGTCAGGCCGCGCCTTCGCCTCCGCCATGCGCTCGCCGCTCTACAACCTGCTGCACCACAACAGGCTGCGGAACTGGGAGATCTACAGCATCGACGACCGCGTCTGCGCCCATCACGTCATCCGGTTCGAGAACCTGCACGAGGATTTCCGGATGGTGATCAAGGACATCGGCCTCGATCCGGATCGCTACGCCCTGCCGCACCGGCGCGGCGGCAACCGGTCGGACGAGGGGCGGTATCGCGACCTCTACACCGACGACGTCCGCGACCTGGTGGGGCGCTGGTACAGGCGCGAGATCAAGCATTTCGGGTACAGGTTCTGAGGCGCTGAAGGGCGGCAAAGACGGGACCGGCTTTGCCAAAGTCCGGGCCCTCAGGGCAGATCGAAGAAGGTCCGGTCGGTGCTTTCGCGAAAATCGGGCGACCGGCGCAGTCGCGCGAGCGCAGCGCCGCCGAAGAACACCAGGCGTCGACGGTGCCGGTTTACTTTCGCGTAGATGCTGTCGAAGCGGTGACGGTCGGTCCATCTCACAACCGGTCGCAACGACGGATAGCGCGAGACGTCGACATGCCCGCCGGCCAGACGTTCGCGAACGAGGGTGGCGAAGTCGGCCTGCATGTCGGCGATCCGCCGCAGCCCGACGGCAATGGCAGCGCGGACCTCTTCCTGGCGGACGGCGAGATCAAGGGCGGCTTTCGCCATGGCGGAACTCTCCGACGGCGCGAACACGCGGAAGTCCAAGCCGATCAAGTCGGCGATACCCTCCGACTTGAAGGTGTTTCCGGGCAGGAGGATCACGGGGGTGGTCTGTGACAAGGCCGAGACCGCGGTATGGTAGCGGCCGCCGAACACGAACTTCGCGCCGGCCAGGATGGACACCAACTCATGGTGGTCCGGCATCTCGCCGGCGCCGACGCTGAGCATCGGGGCCAACTGTGTCTCCAGAACTTCCCGATCCTGCTTGCGCGAGTGCACGATCACCGGTGCAAGTCCGGTCACGCGGGCGATCTCGTCGACGGCGCGGACGATCATGCCCTCGTCAAGCTTCTTCAGTGCTGCCGAGCCCGTGACGCAGAAATAGTCCCGGTCGGGAATGGAAACGGAATGGCCGGCGGCGGGTCGAACGTTCCGGAACGCCATGTCGGGACAGCAGACGAGGCGGTCGGAAAGGCCCATCTCCGTCGCGAACACGAAGGACGCAGCCTCGCGAACGGCGACCAGATCGAAACCGGAAAAGATCGAGGCCAGGACCTTGCGATCCGACCCGTCGGCGGCATAGATCGTCTGGTTCAACGAAATGACGGGCTTCTTCCACCTGCGGCTGGCCAGAAACGGCAGGCCGAACAGCCGGACGTTCTGAAGGTAGTTGCCGGGACCGACCGTTCCTTCGCCCTGGAAGAAGACCACGTCCGCGTCACGGACCACGTCGAAATACGCCCCGAAACGCTCACGCGTGAGATGCTCCAGAAGATCGAGGTCGGCCTCGCTCGGCCGTCTGCTGGAGTAGATGGTCCGGAGCCGCTTACCGTGGCAAGCCTCGTGCAGCCGGTCGAGTTCATGCGCTACCGGCAACGCGACGGTATCCAGCCGGGTGTCCCGTGACAGGCACTCGCTTTGCAGGAACTCGACGAGCCCGATACTGGTGGCGCGGCATCCCCAGTTCGACCGTCCACCCGTATAATTCGTCAACGCAACCTTCACGATGATCCTTTCGCCGGACGTTCAGCCCAGTCCTGCCACCGTCGCGGCAACGATCGCCGCGTCTTCCGCCAGATGCCGCCGCAGGCGGTCGAGGTCGTCCTGGTCGAGCCTGATCCCCGCGGCGAGCTTCGCCATGATCTCGACGTCGTAGAAGCGCACGGCGTTGGCCAATACCAGCAGTTCGTCCATGAGATCCGGCGTGCCCATGGGCGAGGTCACGTCGCAGATGTTGTCGGAGCCCAGCCGCACCTGCACGCCGCCGGCCAGCAGTTCGAGAACGCGGGCGATGGAGTTGAAGGTGGGCGACATCAGCGGCCGGTACTGGCGCATGCTGATCGCAGCGCCCGGGCAGCAGATGACGCCGATGTTGAGTTCGGCCAGATCGGCCACGAGGCGCTCGAAGCGTGCTTCCGGGTAGGTCGAGGGCGAGATCAGGTGAATGAGCCAGATCAGCGGTTCGGCGTCGCGCGGCACACCGGCACCGAGTTCGCGCGCGATGGCAATGACGGCTTCCGATGCCGCCTCGTAGCGGTGATTGGCCTGGTCGACATGGATGTGGATCTGCTTGCCGGTCTCCATGGCGAGTGCGATCGCACGGCGGCAGGATTCGTCGAAGCCGATATGGTCGGGATACATCGCCCGGTCGTCGCGCTCGGGAAGGAGACCGATGAAGTCGGCCTTCGCTACACCCTCGAGCAGGAGGTCCCAGCGGCGCGGCTGGTCGTCGCGGAAGCCCAGCGGATTGTAGGCGCCGATCCGGAAATCGAGGGCTTCGCGGCGCTCGTGCTGCAGTTCCAGAAAGACGTCGAGGGCGCGCAGGTCGATGCCGTCGTCGGTGACGTCGACCAGCGTGTCGGCCCGGCGCGTGCCGGCGTCGATGAATTTAGCGAGATAGCCGTCGGCGCGCGCCTTGAGTTCGCTCCGCTCGTAGCAGCGGCTCGCGTGGATGCGGGGAATGAGTGCATGCTTGCCGGACAAGGGCAGGATGGCGCCGTCGCGCTTCGTCTCGGCCAGCAGCTTCACCGTCTCGTGGTAGGTGCCGGCGTAACCGGGGCAGATTTCCGGGCGGAGGGGGTTTTCAGCCGATCCCGGTCGTGATTCATCCTTTGCGTGACGCTACCACCGATTGATTCTCTTGAAGGCCTGTCGCTCGCGGAACTC
>NZ_JAOAOQ010000026.1 GCF_030398385.1 Aquibium sp. ELW1220
CTTCCAGCCGGCCGAACTCTTCGGCCAGGTCCATAGCGATTTCGGCCTCGACGTTGACCGCGGCGTCCTCAAGAAGCTGAAGCGAAACGTCGACGTAGCAAGCCGCCTCGTGGATCGGAATTTCAATCTGCCCGTACGCCGACTCGGTGCCGGTGCGCGTCTCGGTTTCGCCTACCCAGGATGCCGTCGGCGTGCCGGTACGCCGAGGAAGGATGACACTTCCGGCCGCGGTTGAGCCAACGCGTGCGGCCTGTCGGACTGGCGAAAATTCTACAAGGTTCTTGATGACTTCCGCCTGGAACTCGGCTGGCGCGAGATAGCCACCGCGGGTGTCGTCCGCGACAACGAGCGCCTTGGCTTCCTCTCCCGGCATGCGCTGCTCGCCCAGCCGCAGGAACGACTTGAAGGCCTTGCGTTCTGGCGTGACTTCGTTGTCGGTGCCCTTGACGACGGCCGGACGATTGAGCTTTACCTCGAGCTTGTCGAGCCGAGCAGCAAGGCCATTGTCGGTCGCGGCCTTGGCTTCGACCGCGGCAATCCGCGTCTCGACGGATGCCTGCAGGTCGGCAAGCGCCTTGGTCACGATTGCGGACGCGTCGTCGTCTTCGCCCTTGAGCACAAGGGCGGTATTGATGTTATGCATGTTGTAGGATCCTGTTAGTTGGAAATCCGGAGGGCGCGCGCCGTCCGGTCGATAGCGGCGGCAAGCTGAAGCGCCTGCACCGCTGATTTAGCGCTCGTAACACGCGCGCCCGGATGCATCGGGATGGCCACTAGTGATGCCTCCAGAAGCTCCAATTTCGTGATGGTTCGCCCGCCGCCCTTACGGGGTCCGGACTTCCTCGTGATGAAGCCGATACTGATGCCGCGAACGGCGCCGGCTTTCACCAGCGCCCGAACCTCGTCGGCCCGCCGCACTTCGCCGACCAGAATTCGGCCCTTAAGCCGCAAGCCGTCTTCAGCCTCGACCGCTTCCGTCCAGGCGCCGACCGGGTCGTTACCGTCGTGCCCGAACAACATGGGCAGCGGCAGCACAGCTTCGGCGAACGCGCCCTTTTCGATGACGTCGCCGACACGGTCGGGCGTTCCGAAGGGCCAGGCAAGGCCCTCAATCGCGCCGTTGTCGTCGGTCGCGAATTTGGTCTCGATGAATAAGCGCTCCACCTATGCGGCCTCGCGATTTCGGTTGTCGTTGGCGGGTTGCGGTGCCGCAGCGCCGGCCTGGTTAGCGCCCGTGTTCGGGTTGGCGTATGCGTCGCCGCCGTCGTAGGGCGGCAGGGATTCCCATGCGCGCGCTTCGTTCGGCGACAGCACGCGCGCCGATATGAGGCTGCTATACGCGGTCGCGCGACTGCCAAGGTCGGCCCGCGTAAGGTCGTCGCGTTCAAACCAGATGCGGAAGTTCGCCCGGTCGCTCGGCTCAATCAGCGCCCGCGTAAGGGCCGCCTCAAGTGCCTTCAGCCACGGTTCAAGGCAGTAAGTCAGGAACTCCCTGCCCATCTGCTCACCGTTCGACCACGTCACGCGGTCCATGCTGTAAATCATGGAAGGCGGCACGCGGTACGCGCGGGCGATTTCGTCAATCTGTAGCTTGCGCAATTCGAGGAATTGCGAGTCCACCGAGTTGAACGATAGCGGCGTGTACGTGCCGCCCTGGTAAAGAATAGCCGTCTCGCCGCCCTTCGACGCGCCACTAAATGCGGCGCGCCAGCCGGCCTTGATCTTGGCTACCGCGTCCTCGCCGATCTTGGATTCCACCGGGAAGGAAACAACGCCCGCCGGCCGCGCACCATTAGCGAAGAGCTTCGCCGCGTGCTTTTCCATGAGGTGCGCAACGCCGATCGCTTCGGCAGCCAAGTTCAAAGGCGACTTGGTGAACGGGCCGCGCAAATGGATGACGTCGCGCATGGCGACCGGCTGCCCCGACAGGCGATAGGTTGGCTCGCCAGTGTCCGCGTAATCGACCGAGATAACGGTCTCGCGGTAGTGCAGCAGTTCGGCGGGCTTGCCGTCGACGCGGTTGACGTACGCCAAGCCGCCCTCATTCCGGACGAGTGCCTCGGCGACTAAGTCGCGAATGAACTCGTAGCCGGAAAGCCAATCGTTCGCCGCGCCGCGAAGCAGGTTGCTTGCCGGGTGCGTGTCGTCGTCTGTCCATGACGTGCCGTCTTTGCGCTGGACTTTGATGTCCAGCGTCGCCGCGGCTTCGCTGATAACGCGCACGGCGGCAGCCACGGCCGGGACCGTCAACGCGACGCTTGCCGACACTGCCGCCGTGCCCTCGATCGTAGCGCCGAGCGCGGCCAGCAGTTCCTCGTTGGGCGCGGCCAGCGACTTCTCCTCGACGGCAGGCGCCGCGGCCACGGGCGCGGTCTTGCGTGCGAACGGCCACATTTATGCGGCCTCCATCTTGGCAAGCTCGGCTTCAACACTGGACTTCCAGTCGGCTAGCGGACGCCCGTCGACCGACGCGACGCGAAAAGGGACCGTGCGCCGTTCCATGCCGAGTCCAAGGTCGCTAATGATCCTCAACAGCGCGAAGCCGCCAAGCGACATGGACTTCTGACAAGCCGCGGCTAGCTCCGGGCGCCAGGCTGTGCCGTCCGCGGTTAGCGCCCATTCGACCGGGTCGTTGTCGGTATTGCTGGCCCTGATGACGAGCGCCGGCCGGGATCCGCTAACAACGGAAATGGCGCTGCGCATCGTCATGACGACCAGGTCGTCCAAGGGCGCCGTCTGCAGGTTGGCCAGGCCGGTGAACATCTTCGCAAGAAGCTCGTCGGCAATTAGCCGGCCGTCGTCATCGTCGAGCCGGAACGACAAGAACTCTTCGGTCCGCGCGGCGACGCTGTGCAGCGGCGCGTCCGTGAGCAGCGCAACGACAAGCGCGACGACTTCGGGCATATCGATCTGCTCGGGCGCGTTCCGGTTCATTGAGATCGGCAGTAAGCCCGCATCCTGCAGGCGACGGGACACGGACCGCACGCGCGACGCCGGCAGGCCGGAATGCCGCGCAACGGCATCGGTAAGGGTGGCGACGGTCGGCATTGACGCGTCCTTTCATTTTTAAGTTTTGCGTGGTGGTGGCGTTAAAAAAGGCCACCCCGAAGGGCGGCCGAATTCGACCGGCTGCGGCTCAAAGCAGGACGCAGCGGCGCAGCCGGGAACCAGCACGCGAGGAGGGGCGCGCGCCGATTTGTTGCCCGCGTCGCCGTACATCCGGGCTAACGCGGGCGGCCCGCGCATGTCGCGGGAAACTGATGGTGTGGTTCGGAAGGCGCGCGGCAATACGCGCTGCCTCTACCCCTCCCGCTTCCGGAAGGGAATCTGGGGCGCACAAATTGCGGTCCTGTATACGCCAAGACGAAAAGCGTAACGAATCCGGTGATAGGGAGGCGGGAAGATGCTTCCCTTCTACCTATCTCCCCACGAATTCGCGGAATGTGGCGGTTGGCGGTGAAAACATCTACGCCGCGCCGAAAAGCGCAATGATTTCCGCGTTTCCGAAGCCGGCCTTTTCGGCGACGATTTCTCGGGTTTTTCGCCCGTCTAAATGTGCAAAATTTTGCACATTATCAGCGGAAGGTCGCCCTCGCCGCTCACCCATCTCGGCGCGAAGGGCTTCAGCGATGGCAACGCGCCGTGCAGGTTGCGCGGTGGATTGAGTTGACTGGAAATAGAATTGGCACAAGTTGTGCCAATTCCTAAGAATGGCCGGCCCGAATCCGGCGTCCGCGCCTCGTCCCGCGATTTGCCGAAACTGTCGGCGGTATCAATTGATACCCTCGATCCAGAATGCTTCAGGTTCGCGTTGCTGCGCGCCCGTGCTTCGCCTTCGCGTGCGATTGCATAGCGGCCGGCCCAATTCCCCGTCGGTATCAATTGATACCCTCGGGGCCGCGTCTCCCCGACGTCGCAAATTTGCAACGCCGGGGCCAAACGCCACTTCGGTGCAAATTTGCGCCGAGGTCAGGTCCGTCCGCGTGCCCTGCCTAGCCCGCGACGCTCCAATCGACCGACCGCGGGGGCGGCTCCTTGAACGGCACGTCCACCTTTGACGCGCGCCAGGCGGCCCGGTTCTCGACGAGCAGCCGGTCGACCTTCCGCTGCAAGGCCGCTTCCCGCTCGTGCGCGGCCTTCTGCTCGGCGAGCATGGCCTCGGCGGCATGAATGGCGAACGCCGCGGCGCATAGCCGTCCTGCCGCCCAGGCGCGCCGCTGGGACGCTGTAGCGTACGGCCCGCACTCGCCAGCCACCTCCAGCGGCATGCCGTCCACGAGGCACGCACAGGCCAGCGCGGCTAGACCTTGCCGCTCAAGGATGGTGACTACTTCCGGGGAGGGTTTTTCGGCCCAACGCGCTGCGGCCTGCATTGCCTCGTATGCCGGCGCGCCATAGTCGGTCGAAAGGCCGTGCATGGCCTGCCGGAGGTTTTTGTTGGCTTGGCTCATTTGGGCTCCTTCGGTTGTCAGCCTGCCGCGGTCGGGGCGGGCTTTCGGATAAGGTCGGCGCGGTCGATATAGAAGCTGCCGTCGGAGCCTCTTATCTCGACAAGGTACTTCGGATCCGCTCCCGTCGCGTCGATGCCGACAACACGGCACAGCTGCCAGGTTTCAATCGTCTGCCCGCCGCTCAGGTGAACGGCATGGTGGGTGGCGGTGTAAGGGTCGATTGCGAACATTCGTCTGCCTTCAAGGCCCGCGCGGTCGGTCTGGAATGGGCTGCATGCATGTGTTGCTCCTTCGCTGCCGGGTTGGCGGGTGGTTGCTCGTCGTCGCCGTAGCGACGTCTTTAGGGGTGGTTGCACAACCCGGCCTTCCAGCCGGGGGGGGGTGCTTCCACCCCAATGGGGGGTATGGGGGGTGGAAGCAGCAGGGGGGTGGTAGGGGGGTGGTAGGGGGGTGGAATTATGCTGGAACACCCCTCCGCCTACGCCGCCTCCATGTCCTCGGCCGGCCCGTAGTCTTCGGCGGCAAGCACCAATCGCTGGCGCCGCTTCGAGGGCGGCCCTTCGGACTTGACGCGGACGAGGTCGGCGGCAAGCAGGCGGTGCATGGCGCCCTCTAGCTGCTTCTTCGTAACGCCAGCCGCCTCGGGTCTTTCCGCCATGACGGAAGGCGCATAGTTGACGCCCTTCGTCGGCGCGACGCGTTGGCCGGTGCGGGTGATAGCGGAAAGCAGCGTGCGGAATATCTCGTCGTGCCGCCGGGTTAGAAGCGACAGCGTTGGCGATGCCTTGCCGTCGTCCAGGACGAAAGCGCCGTCTTGCCAGCGCAGCCGGATTTCCCCGCCCGACTTCCCGTAATTGTTCTTCTTGGTCGTCAGGATTCGGCAGTCAGGGTCGGCCCCGTCGCCACCGGCCGCGGTGAGATACAGCCGGGAACGGACGCTGTTGTTCCATGCCGTGCTGCCCGACGAGCCGCTGCCGCTGCGCATGCCGTCAACGGACGGGTGAGCAAGCAGGACGATCGCGGCGTCTATCTCGATTGCCAGCGTCCGCAACATGGCGATGAACTGGCGCACCTGTGCGCGCTTGATCTCGTCGCCGCCGAACAAGTCCGCGGCCGTGTCCAGCACAATGAAGGACGGGCGATAGTCGCGACAGTAAGTTGCCGCCGCCTCCCACAACGGAGTCGCGCGCATTATCCCGGCCCGGTCGGGAACCGATAGCAGCGCGTCAACGTCGGCAAGTGGTACGAGGCGGAAGTCGGCAAGGTCCGCGAAGTCGCGTCCGTGCGCCGCGAGGATATCGGCAAGCCGTCGCTGGAACTCGGCCGGCTCGTCCTCGGCGCCCATGTAGACGACGCGCCCGCCTTGCGGGTGCATGTCCAATGTGTCGACGGCAAGCGCGCTAGCTGCGCCAAGTTGCAACGCCAGAAGGGACTTGCCCACGCCGCCGTCGCCGGCCAGGATTGTCACCTGCCGCATGGGGATAAGCCCCTCGACAAACCAGCGGCGTTCCGGAACGGACTTCCCTTGCCAGTCGGAAGGGTTGACGAGCGGCAGGTTGTCATTCGCGGCTTGCGGCTGCTCCTTCGAAAGCGGCCCTTGCGGAACGTCCAGCCGGGCGATTCCGCTTGCTGTGAAGCGGATAGTGACCGGCGTGCCGCGCGTTGTGATTGCGCCGATTACTAGCCAATCGCCGTCCGACTGCTCAACCAGAATGCCACCCCATTTCGAAGCGTATTCTGCGGCGCGGTCGGCCCTGCTTTCCGCGGTGCTAGCGGCTAGTGCGGTCACTGGCGAATCCTTCGCGAAAGGCTGCGCACGCGGCGCGCGTAATGGTGTCATTCAGCGGCGTCGAGAAGGTCGCGGCGCGCGCGCCGTGCGAGCTAGGGGCGTATGTCAGAAAACGCCCGTCCTCGGCCTGCACGAGCTTCATTCCGAACATGCGGATGTCGTCGGTTAGCTGCAAATCGAAGTGCGCGACGGTTCGCCCGGTGCCTGGTGGCGCCGGCCGGATTGCTAGGATTTTCAAATTCGTTTTCCCGTTTCTGTAAAGGGTTCGCCGGCTTGGCGCCGGTCTTGCTTGGTGCCCGCCCGCGGCGCTTGCCGGGCGGGTGGGGGTCAGGCTGCGCGGAAGAGGTCGCGCCGGTTATCGTTGGTCGCCAGAGTTGTGCCCACGAAGCCGACAGCGGAGAACACCTCCTCAAAGCGCCGGTGCTGCCGTCCAAGATATGTGAATACCTGCCCCATCGGCGGGGTTCGCCCCAGCGAACCGCACGGCTTCACAAAGCGGATGCGCCCGCGAGGAAAGCAGACAGAAGCCTCTCCCGTCATGGCGTGAAACCAAGCCGTGTCTGTGCTGTTGTTCGTGAGAACGATGGCCTCTGTAGTTCTCCCCGCCTCATACTCCGCAAGAAGTTTTCCGATGAAGCGTCCAATTAGTGCACGGCTGTATGGCGGATTCATCCACACGCGCCCGTGCCATTCTTTATCGAGCCCGTTAGTCTCCGCGGTGTAGAAGGTTGCTGCCTTCACGGTCTTCTGCGCGTGTTCGTTTGACGCCGGGTCGACGTCAATTTGCCCCATGACCTCACGCGCCATCTCAACATAGCGGGCCGGCGTGTACCATTCGTCGTTCCCCGTAAAGCGGGTGCGATGGGTGTGCGGTTGGTTATCGTTCGCAACGACTAGGCCGGCGCTCATGCAGCCGTCCTCTCGGCCCGACCATTGTCGTTGGCAAAGTCATAAACTGCGGTGCGGCGGTTTGCGGCGAGCCATGCGTCAAGGTCTTCAGGCATGTATCGAACGCTTCCGCCGTTCTTCAAGTAGACAGGGCCGTCGCCGCGCATCCTCGATTTGTTCAGCCACGAGACTGATTTTCCAATGCGCGCGGCAGCATCCTTCGTGGTCAGCATGAAGCTGTCCTTCCGTGGGTTCATTCAGATGTGGGGTTCGCTCCGGCGTTGCCGGTTGCACAGCACTATAAAGGTTGCGAGCGCGCCCAGCGGCAAGGGTTTTTTTTCAACTTTTTTCCGCGCCTGGTTGGGCCGTGGCGATCTGCAGCCATTTCCAGCCGGCATACTTGTCGCCGGTCTCGCGAATGTGCGTGTAGCGTTGCAGGCTTGACCAAGACCTGTGACCGGAAACCGAAGCGGCCTGCGGGATGGTGCGCGCCATCTCAAACAAGCGGGAAACGCCGTCGTGCCGCAAATCGTGAAAGTGCAGGTCGACTATTCCAAGCACCTTGCAAGCACGAGTGAACGCAGCCCCGATGGCGTCAGTGCTAAACGGAAAAATCTCCTTGCGTCCCCGCGCCATCGAGTGCGCGATCGCAAGAGCTTCTTCTGGTAGCTCCACCCAAACATCGTTGCCGGCTTTCTGGCCGGGGTGCTTCATGTCACGAACGAGGATGCGGCTATGTGCGGGATCAAGATCCGACCAAAGGATACGCGTAATCTCTTCCATGCGGCGGGTGGAAAAGATCGCGAACGGCACAATCTTGTGCATCGGCGCTGATTGCGGAGCGCGCTCTTGCCGATCGACAAAATGCTGCATCAGCAAGTCAAGCTCGAGCAGGGTAGGGCGCCTGTCGCGCTTCGAAGATTTGCTCGTCTTCTCAAGGCGAGTGAGGACGCGTTGCGCCGCCTGCATCTCTGCGTAGTCCAAGTCGATTCCCCACGCTGCCTTGGCGTCACGGAATATGGCGGCCAGGTGCGAGATGTAGTTCGCGACTGTCTGCGGCTTCCGATCGCCCGCCAGAAGGTCGTCAGCGAACCCCACGATATCGGCGCTGCGGATCGTACGGCAGTCTTGTGCGGCTATGGGATAGCCCTTGATGCTGCGTAGAACCTGTTCCTTGGTTCGGCCGATAGTCCGCCGCTCGGAAAGGTACTTGTCGATTGCGTCCGCAAGGGTGGTTTCCGGCTTTTGCAGGGCCTCTATCGCGCCGGGTTTGTCTAGTTCAGCCTCCCGCCAAGCGGCCCAAGCCTTTGCTTCACGCTCTTTGCTGAACGTTTTGGCTTCCCGCCAAACGATCCGCCCGCCTCGCTTTTTCACTATCTGAGCCGTATATCCGTGCGAGCCGTCCTTGCGCTTGCGCGCCGTGATAGTGCCCATGGGTACAACATTCTCCCGGAGAGGTACGACATTGTTGTACTACGGGTTGAAAAACGCCGCAACTGTGGGAAAAAGACTGACACGACAGGAACCAATTGGATAGAGCTAAACCGTTGAATCTGTACGAAAATAGAGCCAAATCATTGAAACCGGTGTTCGCCGTCGCACCCATGATGGACTGGACGGATCGGCATTGCCGCTTCCTTCACCGGCAGCTGAGCCGGCGGGCGCTGCTCTATACGGAGATGGTGGTCGCGGATGCGGTGATCCATGGCGACCGGTCGCGGCTGCTGGGTTTCGATCCGGCGGAGCATCCCGTCGCGCTGCAGCTCGGCGGCAGCGATCCGGAAAAGCTCGCGGCGGCGGCGCGGGTCGGGGCCGGGTTCGGCTATGACGAGATCAACCTGAACGTCGGTTGCCCGTCCGACAGGGTCCAGTCCGGCACATTCGGCGCATGCCTGATGAAGTCGCCGGCGCTCGTCGCCGACTGCGTCGACGCGATGAAGCAGGCGGTCCTGATTCCGGTAACGGTCAAATGCCGGCTCGGCGTCGACGACCAGGACATCGAACCGGCGCTTGACGAACTCGCCGACGGCGTGTTCGCCCGCGGCGCGGACGCCCTGTGGGTCCATGCGCGCAAGGCCTGGCTGGAAGGGCTCAGCCCCAAGGAAAACCGCGACATCCCGCCGCTCGATTACGATCGGGTGTATCGGCTGAAGGCGCGATATCCCAACTGGTTCATCGGTTTGAACGGTGGAATAAACTCGCTGGATGAAGCGGCCGCCCATCTCGGCCGCGTGGATGGTGTGATGCTCGGCCGCGCGGCCTATCACACGCCCGGATTGCTGGCGGGGGTGGACGACCTTCTGACCGGCGGCGAGGCGGGCCATCCGACCTTGGTCGATGTCGTCGAAGCGATGGCCGCCTATGGGCAGCGCCACATCGCGGCCGGCGGGCGGCTGGCACACGTGACGCGCCACATGGTGGGCCTCTTCCACGGTCGCCCGGGCGCGCGGCGCTACCGGCAGATCCTCTCCACCGACGCGACCCGTCCCGGCGCGGGTCCGGATATCCTGCGCGAAGCCTTTGCGGCCGTTGCGGAAGGTCCCTCCAGCGCCGCTGCCTGATGCCCCGGCGACACCCCGCCGGTTGAGAAGCCGCGACGACCTTGCGCGATCTGCGGGAGCGGGAACCAGTCGTTAAGGAAAATCGGCAACCCTAGGACGACTCGGATTTGCGGGTGGGCTTTGAAGGGGAACCGATGGCTTCGCTGAACACGAAGATCACGGGCGGCGTCGCGCTGTCCGGACTTGTCTGCGCCTTGACGGCGGGAACCGGCGTCTATGTCGCCAGGAATCTCGGCGGCGAACTGAACAGTGCGCTGCAGTCGGCCGAGGTGCTGCGGCATCACATGCAGGCGGATATGATGCATGACGCGCTGCGCGGCGACGTGGTCTCCGCCATCCAGGCCTCCTCCATCAGCATCGGCTTCGACGCCAAGGAGATCAAGCAGGAGTTCCTCGAACATTCTGCCACCTTCACGGAGTCGATCGAAACCGCGCGACGTCTGGCAACCGATCCGGAAGCGATCGCGGCGCTCGACCATGTCACGGAGCCGCTGAAGGCCTACCAGGAACTCGCCGCGAAGATCTTCGACGAGACCGGACGGTCGAATTTCGGCGCGCAGGAAATGTATCCGGCCTTCAAGGCGCAGTTCGATACGCTCGAGACCGCCATGGAAGAGGCCTACGACAAGATCCAGGCCGCCGCGGACCGCGAGGCGCAGGGCGCGGTCGAGGGCGCGGCAATCGGCCAGTACACCATGCTGGGGCTGCTCGCGCTCGGCATCCTCCTGTGCGGCGCCATCGTGGTGATGTCGCGCCGCCAGGTCGTCAAGCCTCTGCTGGAGGTGACGGGGGTGCTGGAACGACTGTCGCGGGGCGACCTCTCGGCGCAGCCGCCGAAGGCGCAGCGCAGCGACGAGATCGGCAAGATGAACCATGCGCTCGACGCCTTCCACAAGGCCGTCGTGGCGCGCCAGGCCGAGCTTCAGGCCGCCGACCAGCGCGAGGCGCTGGAGGCGGAACGGGCGCGCAACGAACAGCTTCGGGCGGAATCCGAACAGGCCCAGACGCAGGTCGTCTCCACCATCGCGAACGGGCTGGCCAGCCTGTCGCGGGGCGACTTCACGGTGCGGCTCGACCAGGCCTTCCCGAGCTCCTACGAGAAGCTTCGCCACGATTTCAACGCGACTGTCGGCTCGCTGTCCGAGACGATCGCGGCGATCCTCGCCTCGGTGGCCGCGATCCGCAGCAGCTCCGGCGAGATCTCCCGCGCCGCCGACGACCTGTCGCTGCGCACGCAGCAGCAGGCGAGCGGCTTGGAGGAAGCGGCCGCGGCGATCGGCGAGATCACCGAAACCGTCAACCGCACGTCCTCCGGCGCCCAGCAGGCGCACGACTCCGTGCGCAGCGCCAACAGTGAGGTCGACCGCAGCGGCGACATCGTCCGCCAGGCCATCGAGGCCATGAGCGGCATCGAGAAGTCGTCGGGCTCCATCGGCCAGATCATCGGCGTGATCGACGAGATCGCCTTCCAGACCAACCTGCTGGCGCTGAACGCGGGTGTCGAAGCGGCCCGGGCCGGCGAGGCGGGGCGCGGCTTCGCCGTCGTCGCCCAGGAAGTGCGTGCGCTTGCCCAGCGCTCGGCGGAAGCCGCCAAGGAGATCAAGTCGCTGATTTCGTCGTCGACCGAGCAGGTCAACCGCGGCGTCGACTTCGTCGGCGAGACCGGCCAGGCGCTGACGCGCATCGCCGAGCAGGTCCGCAAGGTCAACGGCATCGTTTCCGACATCGCCTCTTCGGCCCGCGAGCAGGCGAGCGGCATCGGCGAGATCAACACCACCGTCGACCAGATGGACAAGGTGACCCAGCAGAACGCTGCCATGGTGGAAGAGACGACGGCCGCGAGCCACCAGCTGGCACGCGAGGCCGAACAGCTTGCCGCGCTGGTCGGGCGCTTCCGCATCTCCGGCCAGGGCTCGGCATCCTCCGGGGCATCTGCGCCGCGTGGTGGGAGACCTGCGGTCAGTGTCTCCTATACGTCCGACGGCAACGCCGCCCGCAAGGTGCAGGTCGAGCAGGATGCCGACGAGTGGGAAGAGTTCTGACCGACTTCCGCTGCGACCAGTACATGTCATCGGCCGGGCCCAGAGCCCGGCCGTTTCGTTTTGCGCCCATTCCATCGACCGCGGCGCCTGTCCCGAACCGCAGACGACGCGGTTTACATCCGCGAGCTGACCCGCTAGCCAGCCGGTCGAGAGGGCCTTGCATGCTTCCGACCGAAATGCCGATGGGCGAGATCGCCAGTTTCGCCGCAGGCGTCGCCGTGGCAGGCGCCGTGTCCGGCGTGTTGGCAGGGGTGTTCGGCATCGGCGGCGGGGCCGTGCTGGTTCCCGTCTTCTATCAGGTCATGACATCGCTCGGCGTCGACGAGGCCGTGCGGATGCATGTCGCGGTGGCCTCGTCGCTCGCCATCATCGTGCCGACCTCGCTGCGTTCGTTCCAGGGGCACCACGCCCGCGGCGTCGTCGACATGGCGCTGCTGCGCAGCTTCCTGATACCGGTACCGCTCGGCGTCCTCGTCGCCACGATGATCGCCGCATCGATCTCCAGCGACGGGCTGCGGCTGATCTTCGCCATCATCGCGCTTGCCGTCGGCCTGCGTCTCGCCTTCAACCGCGAGTCCTGGCGGCTGGGGACGGAGATACCGGGAAACCCTTGGCGCGCGGCGATCGGCTTCGTCATCGGGCTTTTGTCGACCCTGATGGGCATCGGCGGCGGCGTTATGAACAACACCTTCATGTCGCTGTTCGGGCGGCCGATGCACCAGGCGGTCGCCACGTCGGCCGGCGTCGGCGTGCTGATCGCGATACCCGGGACGATCGGCTACATCTGGGCCGGCTGGGGCGATCCGCGACTGCCGGTGGCCTCGACCGGCTACGTCAACTGGATCGCGGTTGCGCTGATCCTGCCGATCACGCTTCTGGTGACGCCTTTCGGCGTCAAGCTCGCGCATGCGATGAAGAAACGGCACCTCGAGATCGCCTTCGGCGCGTTCCTGCTCTTCGTGTCGGCCCGATTCTTCTGGAGCCTATACGGCTGATCCCCGCTCAGTCGCGCAGGATCATGACGTCGCGGCGCACGTCGAAGCCGGACAGCGAGCCGATGAAGTTCATGCCGAGCAGGCTCTGGCCGAGCGAGCCCGGCGCGGCGACGAGAACCGGCAGGCGGCGGCGCACGATCGAACCCACTCCGATCTCGTCGACCGTCGCGCGCGCCGCCCGCGCCACGCCGTTGGCCGTCGAAATGGGAATGCCGTAGTCCAGCGCCTGCGGATCGATGCCGACGCGCTGCGCATCCTCGGCCGACAGGACGGTGGACGTGGCGCCGGTATCGACGATGAAGTCGACCGGGACGCCGTCGACGACGGCCCTCGCGCCGAAATGGCCGTTGGAGAGCATGTCGAGGCGGACGGCCGCGTCGGCATCGCCGAAGGTCATCGACAGCGGGCTGCCGGGCACGAGGCCAGCGGTGACGCGATGCGCGACGTCCTGGAGTTCGTAGCGGTACTGGTAGCCGCCGACGAGGACGAGCAGGACGACGAGCCAGCCGGCCGCCATCTTGAGGCTGCTGCCCAGGCGCGCTCTGGAAAAGACCACGCCAGCCCCGATGACCAGCGCCAACGCAGAGAGCTGGATGATGCTGGCGAAGGCATCGCTCTGGACGCCCATCACCGTGCCCGCGTCATGGTTGATCACCAGCAGGATCAGGCCGCCGACGATGATCACCATGGCGATCCAGAACAGTCGCATCAGTCGGTCTCCGCCGTTCCGCGCTCGCGCGCCATGCGTGTCCGCCGCGTCTCGCGGCGCGGGCGGCGCTCCACCGTTTCCAGCCGGGCGGGGAGTTCGGCCATCACCGCGCGGCGCTCCGCCGGCGCCATGGCGATCCAGCGACCGATCTCCACCTGCGTGCGGCCGCAGCCGAAGCAGTAGCCGGTCGTCCGATCGATCGAACAGACGAGGATGCAGGGGGATTCGATCGCGCTCATGTTGTCCTTCCGGCCATGGCTTCAGATGGTGGAATGCCGGCCCCCGTGCAAGGGAACGGCGCCCGCGTCCTCATGACAAGATCGTAACCGTTGTGGTGGCCGCCGCATCGGTCTATTTCCGCCCACGAATGGCCTGCGTTGCGGGCGAGCTCCTCGAACGGATGACGCGATGACCACCGGACTGCCCTTCGACGACTACCGTGCGCTCCTGGCGCGTCTTCCGGGACCCGACGAGGCGGCTGGCGCGGCCGCGCGGCGGCGCCTGGCGCGGATCGCGCCGGACAACGGGCTCGGCCCGCTCGGCGACCTCGCCGTCTGGCTGGCCGACTGGAGCGGCCGCACGCCGCCGTCGGTGAACCGGCCGCAACTCGTCGTCTTTGCCGGCAATCATGGCGTGGCGCGGCATGGCGCGACGCTTCGGCCGGCCTCGGCCACCGCCGCGATCGTCGAGCACTGCGCGGCCGGCGGCATGCCGGTGAACCAGATCTGCGTTGCCAACGATGTCGGGCTGAGGGTCTACGACCTCGCCCTCGACATGCCGACGGGCGACATCAGCACCGGTCCGGCGCTGGACGAGCGCGGCTGTGCGGCGACCATGGCCTTCGGCATGGAAGCGACGGCGGGCGGCACGGACCTGCTTTGCATCGGTTCCGTCGGCGTCGGCGGCGAGATCGCCGCGGCCGCGGTGCTCGCCGCGATGGCGGGAGGCAAGGCCAGCGACTGGACGGCCGGCGCGGACGCGCTTGCGGGCGAACGCGCGGCCCTGGCCGACCAGGCGCTCGCCACGCATCGCGGCCACCTCGCCGATCCGCTGGAGGCGATGCGGCGACTGGGCGGGCGGGAGATCGCGGCGATCGCCGGCGCCATCCTCGCCGCGCGGGCGCAGACGATCCCCGTTCTGCTCGACGGCGACCAGGCGCTTGCTGCGGCAAGCCTGCTCCTTGCTGCAAACCCCGCCGCGCTCGATCACTGCCGGCTGGCGGCGCAGCCGGCGGATCCGGTTCTTGCGAAGGCGGCCGAGCGGCTCGGTCTTCGCGCGGTGCTGACGCTCGACGTCGATCTCACCGAAGGCGCCGCGGCGGCGCTGGCGGTGGCGAGCGTGCGGGCGGCGGCACTCTGTCTCGCCAATGTCCAGCCGCTGCCGGTCGCGCTCCAGTAGCCGACGGGTGGCGGCAGCTCCGGCTTCAGCTCGCCGCGGCTAGCTTGACGGGCACGACAGGCGCGCGGGCGGGTTCGAGCACCCGGGACGCCGGGAAGATCGCGAAGGCTTCGGTGCCCTCGCGCAGCTTGGAGCGGAGATCGAACTTGCCGCCGTGCAGGTCGATCAGCCCCTGGACGATCGGCAGGCCGAGCCCGGTGCCCTGTTCGGCGCTCTTGATGGCGATCGAGCCCTGGCCGAAGGCCGAGAGCACGACCGGGATCTCGTCGGCCGGAATGCCCGGGCCATTGTCCTTGACCGAGACATACTGGCCTCCGCCGGCCGTCCATCCCACACAGACACGGACCGCCCCACCGGAGGGAGCGAATTTCAGCGCGTTGGACAAAAGGTTGAGCGTGATCTGGCGCACCGCGCGCTCGTCGGCCAGCAGCGGCGGCAGATCCGGCTCGAAGTCCTGCGTGACGTGGATGTCCTTGTTGCGGGCGCGCAGCGCGACCAGATGGCAGCATTCCTCGACCACGTCCGCGAGCTGCATCGGCTCCGCATTGATCTGGTAGCGCCCGGCCTCGATGCGCGAGATGTCGAGGATCTCGTTGATCAAATCGAGCAGATGCTTGCCGGACTCGTGGATGTCGCGCGCATAATCCTTGTAGGTCGCGTTCTGCATCGGCCCCAGCACCTCGTCCGCCATGACCTCGGAGAAGCCGAGGATGGCGTTGAGGGGCGTTCGCAGTTCGTGGCTCATCGAGGCCAGAAAGCGTGACTTCGCCAGGTTGGCCTCCTCGGCGCGGCGACGGGCCTCGTCCGAGATCGCGTTCGCGGTCTCGAGTTCGGCGATCAGCCCGTCCTTCTCGGTGCGGAAGGAAAGGAGCATGATGGTTGAACGGTGCAGGTGCGACGACACGTAGGCGAAGAAGGGCAGCGAGGCGGCAAGCAACCCGGCCATGACGATCTGGACGGGCTCACCCAGCCGGACCGCGAGGAAGAGGTATACCATGACCGGCACGGCAAACGTCGCCAGCAGCGCCCCGCGCAGCGAATAGGCGAGGATGGCGGTCGCGGCGATGGCGAGCAGCAGGATGACGGCCTTGATGATGGGGAACTGCTCGATCTGGCAGGTCTCGCAGCCGAGACCGGCGAACCAGGCCCAGCACAGGCCCGTCGCCGCGTGCAGCGCCAGGAAGCGGATGCGGACGGACGTTTCGTCCAGTCCGGCCGCGCGGCCCACGCGGTGCGCATAGGCGGCCAATCCCGCGTAGAGCACGGCGGCAGTCGCCGCCCAGATGATGACGATGATGCCCATGCCGGCGAAGAGGCCGCCGAGCGCGACCGCCACCGTGAACAGCGGAACGACCACGGCGCCGCCCGTCAGCGCACGGGCGTGCAGCTTCAGCATCTCGCGATCGAAGACCGGATTTCCGGGCTGCTGCGCCAGCCGGTCGCGCGCTTCGCGCACGGTTCGAGACACGTCCGGATTGCGACGCGTCTTCGTGCGGTCCACGATGTTCTTGTCCGCCGAGGTGGAGCGTCTGGTAGCCATCCGGGCCGGTTGCGTGTTGGAGCGACAGGTTCGGCTGGAAAATTACTTCCGATTGGTTAAGAGACCCTTCAGGCGGCCTTTGGATGGGCTCGGCGGCTGCCGCAATCCGGGAGGGACGATCATGAAACTGTTCGACGGCGGCAAGGCACCCAATCCGCGTCGCGTGCGCATCTTCCTGGCCGAGAAGGGCATCGAGGTCCCGCTGGTGCCCGTCGACATGACGGCGCTCGGGCATCGCGACCCCGAGATCACGCGCCGCAATCCGCTGCAGCGCCTGCCGGTGCTCGAACTCGACGACGGCACGATCCTGACGGAATCAGTTGCGATCTGCCGTTATTTCGAGGAACTGCATCCCGAGCCGCCGCTGTTCGGCACCGGCGCGCTTGGACGGGCGCAGGTGGAGATGTGGCAGCGGCGCATGGAACTGAACTTCCTCGGCGCCGTCGGCAACGCCTTCCGCCACATCCATCCGGCAATGAAGGAATGGGAAGTGCCGCAGATCCCGGAATGGGGCGAGGCCAACAAGCCGCGCGCCGTCGAGTTCCTGCGCATCCTCGACGCTGACCTGGCCGATCGCGCGTTCGTCGCGGGCGACGCCTTTTCCATCGCCGACATCACCGGCATGATCGGCATCGACTTCATGAAGCCGGCCCGCATTCCGCTGCCGGACGAACTCGTCAACGTGAAGCGCTGGTATGCCGCCGTCTCGGCCCGGCCGAGCGCCGGCGCCTGACCGGCGCCTTGGACGCCGGACTTGACGATCTCGTCGCGAAAATCCGCGCCTGCCGGATCTGCCGCGACGCTCCCCGGACGCGGCCGCTGCCGCACGAGCCGCGGCCGGTCGTGGTGGCGTCGTCCAATGCACGGATCCTGATCGCGGGGCAGGCGCCCGGCCTGCGCGTCCACGCGACCGGCATTCCCTTCGACGACCGTTCCGGCGACCGCCTGCGCGACTGGCTCGGCGTGACGCGCGAGACGTTCTACGATCCCTCGAACTTCGCCATCGTGCCGATGGGCTTCTGCTTTCCGGGGTACGATGCGAAGGGATCCGACCTGCCGCCGCGGCGCGAATGCGCGCCGGCCTGGCGCGCCGCCCTGCTGGCGGCGATGCCGCAGATCGAACTGGTGCTGACGATCGGCCAATATGCGCAGGCCTGGCACCTCGGCGGCGCGCGTGGAGCCTCGATGACGCAGACCGTCGCCGGCTGGCGGGCGATCTTCTCGGCGACCGGCCTCCCGCGGCAACTGCCATTGCCGCACCCGTCGTGGCGCAACACCGGCTGGCTGAAACGCCATCCGTGGTTCGAGGCAGAGCTCCTGCCGGTGCTCCGCCACGAAATCGCCATCCGTATCCAGTCGAAAAGTTAGCACGCGCGCAGCCGATTGCCGCTCCGTGGGAGAAAACATTTCTTGCGGCTTCGCCTGTTGCCGCTAGATTCGGCAAAACCGTTCCGGAGCCCGCCTGATGGACCGCCTCGACAAGAAGATCCTGCGCCTGCTGCAGGAGGACGCCACGCTCGCCGTCGCCGACGTCGCAAAGAAGGTGGGGCTGTCGACGACGCCGTGCTGGCGGCGCATCCAGAAGCTGGAGGAGGAGGGGGTGATCCAGCGACGGGTGGCGGTGCTGAGCCCGGAGAAGGTCAACACCAGGGTCAACGTCTTCATCTCGATCCGCACCAGTTCCCATAGCCTGGAATGGCTGAAGCGGTTCTCAGAGGTGGTGCAGGAGTTCCCGGAGGTGGTCGAGTTCTATCGCATGAGCGGCGATGTCGACTATCTGATCCGTGTCGTGGTGCCCGACATCGCCGCCTACGACGCCTTCTACAAGAAGCTGATCGCCAAGATCGAGATCCGCGACGTGTCCTCGGCCTTCGCCATGGAGCAGATCAAGTACACAACCCAGCTTCCGCTCGACTACATGGTGCTCGACAAGGACGGCGGCGCCGGTGCAGGAAGCTGACCGGACGCGGTCGAGCCTGACCGGTCGGGGGCCGTCAGGGGGACGGGGCGTTGGCCAGACTGTTGTCGAGACTGCTTTTGCTGCGAAAGCTCGTCTTCGCGCTGAGCCTTCGCCGGATGAGGCCGGCGGACATCCTCTGGTCCAAGGGCATCGGCGACTTCTGCGATGTCGCCGGCAGCCGGTCCTATCGCACCGAGTGGACCGAAGCGACCCAGACGGACGCGTTTTTCCGTCGCGCCTATGCCGGTGCGCATGGGCTGGTCTGGGTTCGGCTCGGAACCGTGGCACGCGATGGCCGTCCCTGCGACCTCGACAGGTTCGTCAAGACGGCCTTGCCGAGCGTTACGAAGCCGTTCGTCCTGATCACGACGGACGGCGATTTGTCGGTACCTTCGCAACTGCGGCCCGAGACGGTTGCCGCGCTGAAGGCGCATCCGATGATGGTCGCTTGGCACAGCCAGAACGCCGACGGCAGCGACCCCGACGTGTTTCCCTTTCCGATCGGTCTGGACATCCACACCCCGGTGCCATGGACGACACCGCCGCGCCTCCTGGTGACGCTCAAGCAGATGGGCATCGCCGCGTCGCCTGCTGAGTCGCGCCCGCTGCGCGTTTTCAGCGATCTCGGACTTGCCCTCACCGACGCGCGTCGCGAGGCGCATGCGGCGGTTGCCGGTTGCGCGCATGTCGATCTCGCCACGACCAGAGTTTCCCGGATCGGGATCTGGCGCCGCTATGCCTCCTATCCTTTCGTGATGTCGGCGCATGGCAACGGGCTCGACTGCCACCGGACATGGGAGGTGCTTTGCCTCGGCTGCATTCCGATCGTGAAGACGTCGTCGCTCGACCCGCTGTATCGCGGATTGCCGGTCGCGATCGTGGAGGACTGGCGCCAGGTCCGCGACGTCGCGCTGTTGAGGACGTGGCTGGAGACGCTCGGGCCACTCGCGAACGCTGCCTCCGTTCAGGCCAGGCTCGACCCTCGCGCCTGGCTTGCCCCCCTGCGCGCCAGGCTCAGCGCCTGATCGCGGCGGGCGCAGTGCGCCGGGCGGCCCGCTTCTCCATCTGCGCCAGCGTCTTCGGGTCGGACAGTTCGCGCGCGGCGTCCCGGCCGATCCAGCGCATGGTGCGATCGGCGCTGCCGGCCAGGCGTTGCGCCAGCGCGAGCGAAGGGCCGTGCAGCGCGGCGGATCGTTTGCCGATCTGGCGCAGCGCCCAGTTGACGGACTTGCGCACGAAGTTGCGCGGGTCGCTCGCGTGGCGCTCGATCAGGTCGAGCCAGGCGAGGAAGGTCGCGTCCGGCTCGGACTTCCGATGCACGGCGGCCCAGGCCATCATCGAGAAGGCCGTCCGGCGGACGAACTCCCGCTCGTCGGCGGCAAACACCGGGATCAGATCGAGATGGCCGGCCTCGACGAAGAGATCGCAGACGGTATCGACGATCTCCCAGGAGTTGAAATCGCCCGCCCAGCGGCACGCCTGTTCGCGCGTCACCCGCTTTGGCTCGTCGGTGAAGGCCGCAAGCAGGCGGGCTTCGCGCCAGCCGGTCTCCCAGAGCGTCAGCGCCCGATCGTGATCGCGCTTCAACTGGCGGGCGAGGGGCCGAAGCGCGGTGTTGCCGACGCCGAAGGCGCGGTCCGTGACGATGCCGAACCGGGCCATGCCGGCACGGTTCTCGTCGCTGCCAAGTGCACGCAGATGAGCGACGATCTCGTCGACGCCCCAGCCGGGCGAGGGCGCCGGCATGGGGGCCTACTTGTCGAGCCGGGCCAGCAGCGAGGACGTATCCCAGCGCTTGCCGCCCATCGCCTGAACGTCCTTGTAGAACTGGTCGACGAGCGCGGTGACGGGCAGCTTCGCGCCGTTGCGGTCGCCCTCGTCGAGCACGATCCCAAGGTCCTTGCGCATCCAGTCGACCGCGAAGCCGAAATCATACTTGCCGGCGATCATCGTCTTGTGCCGGTTTTCCATCTGCCACGAACCGGCAGCGCCCTTGGAGATGACCTCGATCACCTTCTCCATGTCGAGGCCAGCCTTGGTGCCGAAATGGATGCCTTCAGCCAGTCCCTGGACGAGCCCCGCGATGCAGATCTGGTTGACCATCTTGGTCAGCTGTCCGCTGCCTGCCGGCCCCATCAGCCCGACCATGCGGGCATAGGCCTCGATGACCGGGCGGGCCTTCTCGAACGTGTCCGGCTCGCCTCCGCACATCACGGTGAGCACCCCGTTCTCCGCTCCGGCCTGGCCACCCGACACGGGCGCGTCGACGAAGCCGAAACCGGCTGCGCGCGCCGCCTCGTCGAGTTCGCGCGCGACTTCGGCGGAGGCGGTCGTGTTGTCGATGAAGATCGCGCCCTTCTTCATGGCCGCGAAGGCGCCGTCCGGTCCGACCGTGACCGAGCGCAGGTCGTCGTCGTTGCCGACGCAGCAGAACACGAAATCCTTGTCGCGCGCCGCGTCCGCAGGGGTCGAGGCCATGGCCCCGCCATGCTGCTCGACCCACTTCGCCGCCTTGGCGGCAGTTCGGTTGTAGACCGTGACGGCATGGCCGCCCTTGTGCATCAGGTGCGCGGCCATGGGATAGCCCATGACGCCCAGTCCCAGGAATGCGATATTGGCCATCGGAAAGCCTCCCGTTCATCTGCTGTGTTCGGGGGAGAAGGTCTAAGGGAAGGGGGGCGAAGGTCAAGCGCGGATCGAGCGGGACTTGGTGGATGAGCACGACGGACGGCGAGCAGTATTCAGCGCGACGTCGCAGGGCGGGTGCCTGTCCTCTCCCTCACGTAAGTGGGGGAGAGGTGGCACCGCGAAGCGGTGACGGCGAGGGGGAGGGCGCAGTCCCCGAGAAGATTTTTGCCAGCGTCGGATCGGATTGATCTGATGTCGCAGAACTCCCCCGCGGCGGCTCCCCCTCTCCGTCTCGGGCTTCGCCCGAGCCACCTCTCCCCCCTTGCGGGTGGAGAGGACAGGGCTGCCCCTCTCACCGCTTCAGGTGCACGGTGATGCGCCGTTCGATCCAGTCGACGACGTTGCGCAGCAGTTCCACGATCGTGAGATAGATCATGGCGGCCCAGATGTAGGTCTGGAAATCGAAGGTGCGCGAGTAGGCCCGGCGCGTCTCGCCCATCAGGTCGTAGACGGTGATGATGGCGACGATGGCCGAGCCCTTGATCATCAGGATGATCTCGTTGCCATAAGGCCGCAGCGCCACGATCAGTGCCTGCGGAAGGACGATCTTCCAGAGCGTCTGCAGCTTCGACAGACCCAGCGCCGAGCCGGCTTCCCACTGGCCGCGCGGCACGCTGGCGATGGCGCCGCGCAGGATCTCCGCCTGGTAGGCGGCGGTATTGAGCGTGAAGGCGAGGATCGCGCAGTACCAGGCCTCGCGGAAGAAGGTCCACAGGCCGAGCGCCTGGAGTTCCGGCCGGAAGGAACCGAGGCCGTAGTAGATGAGAAAGGTCTGCGCGAGCAGCGGGGTACCCCGGAAGAAATAGACATAACCATAGGCGAAACCCGCAACGAGCCTGTTTTTCGACAAGCGCATCCAGGCCACGGGGACGGACAGGAGCGCGCCCAGGACGATGGAGATTCCGACCAGCGTCAACGTCACGACGAGACCGGAGAGGTAGTAGGGGAGGTACTTTTCGAAAAGTTCGGGGTTCCAGGCCGCCAGCAGGTAGGCGGCGAGGCCGACGCCGCAGAGGACCCACAGCCCGAGCAGCACGGCGCCGGCGATGCGTTCCCCGGTCCAGGGTCGCGGCGGCGCCGGCGGCTTCTCGACGGTCGTGACCGTCGCGACCTCGCTCATCGCGCGGCCTCCTTGTGGCCGAACCGGCGCTCGATCGCGCCGATGCCGAAGGAGGAGATGATTGCAAGCACGAGATAGATCAGGCAGGCGACGGCGAAGAACAGGAACGCTTCCTTGGTGACCCGCGCCGCGATGCCGGCCTGGCGCAGGATGTCGGAAAGCCCGATCGCCGAGACGAGAGCGGTGTCCTTGAGCAGGATCAGCCAGAGGTTCGACAGGCCGGGCAGAGCGACGCGGATCAACTGCGGCAGCACCACCAGCCGCATGGTCTGTCCCTTCGACAGGCCGACGGAATAGCCGCCCTCGTACTGGCCCTGGGGAATGGCCTTGAAGGCGGAGAGGAAGACCTCGCTGGCATAGGACGAAAAGACCACGCCGAGCGCGATCATGCCCGCCACGAAGCTGTTGATCTCGACATAGGCGTCGGGGCTGAAGAAGCGCACCACCTGCTGCACGCCGATCTGGGCCCCGTAGAAGACCACGAACAGGGTCAGGAGTTCCGGCAGACCACGGAAGATGGTGGTGTAGATGCTGCCGGCGAGACGCAGCATCGGCTCTTCCGACCGCTTGGCGATGGCGACGAAGAAGCCGGCGAGCAGCCCGAGTGGAAGCGTCGCGAGTGCAAGCAGGATCGTGACCCGGACGCCCGAGGCGATCTCGTCGAGCCAGCCCTCGGGCCCCCAGCTCAGCAATGTCCAGACGCTCTGCATCGCTCAGGAACCGTCATGGCCGGGCGAAAGACCGGGCCGGTCGCGCCGGCGGCGGATGGCGCCGCCGGGCGATGGTCGGGCTGTCGGCCGTGCCTCAGCCACCATAGACGTCGAAGTCGAAATACTTCTCGTTGATGGCCTTGTACTTGCCGTTGGCGCGGATGGCGTCGATGGCGGCGTTGAACTTTTCCGCAAGCTCGGTCTCGCCCTTGCGCACGGCGATGCCGGCGCCCTGGCCGTGGATTTCCTCCACCGGTGTGATGGTGCCGACGATCTTGCAGCACTCGCCCTCCGGGGTGGCGAGCCATTCGGAAACGACGACGATGTCGTCATTGACGGCATCGAGGCGCCCGTTCGCCAGATCGAGCTGGTACTCCTGTGCCGTCGGGTAGGCCCGGATCTCGCTGTCGGTGTAGGTCGCTTCCGAGAAGTTGAAATGGGTGGTCGATCCCTGGACGCCGATGGTCTTGCCGGCGAGGGCTTCGGTGGTGACGCCGGTGATGTCGGTGTCCTTCGGCGCTGCGATCGCGGGTGGCGTGTTGTAGTACTTGTTGGAGAAATCGACCTTCTCGGCCCGCTCCGGCGTGATCGACATGGAGGCGATGATGGCGTCGAACTTGCCCGCCTGGAGAGCCGGGATGATGCCGTCCCAGTCCTGGGTGACGAACTCGCAGTCGGCGTTCATCTCCTCGCAGAGCGCACGTGCGATATCGATGTCGAAGCCTTCGAGCTTTCCGTCGGATGTGAGGTTGTTGAAGGGCGGATAAGCCCCCTCGGTACCGATCTTCAGCTTCATCTTCTCCTGTGCATCGGCAGCGCCGATCGACAGGGCGAGCGCTGCAGCCGACAGGGCGAGCGCGAAACGCTTGTTGATCTGCATGGGTCTCCTCATATCGTTCTTGTGTTCTGAAGGCGGGTTTCCGCCTCGTTCCCTTTGAGGTCCGGTGGAATTGCCCCGGCCTTGCAACGATACTCCCACTGTTTCCGCGCGAAACGCAACTGCAAAGCACCTGCCTGCGGTGCCAAATTAACGGGCAGTTCAACCCAGGCCGGTCGAGGCGGCGATGAAGTCGGCTATTGACGCAACGTCGTCCAGCGAAAAGGACGGCAGATGCCCGCCGACGATCGGATGGTCGGCGGCAATCGCCACGACGTTTGGAATGGTCGAGGCGAGCGGGCGCGTCTCGCGGGCCTCGAGGCGGCGCACTTCGATCTTGCGGTGATCGTTCCGCTTGTAGCCCTCGACGAGGATGATGTCGCAGGGCGCGAGTCTCGCGATCACCTCGTCGAGCGTGGGTTCGGCGGCGCCGTCGAGTTCGTGCATCAGCGCCCAGCGCCGGCCCGACACGATCGCCACTTCTGCCGCACCCGCGGCGCGGTGACGGTAGGAATCCGTGCCTTCGTGGTCGATGTCGAAATCATGATGCGCGTGCTTGACCGTGGCGACCGTCTTGCCGCGGCGGCGAAATTCGGCCACCAGCCGCTCGGTGAGCGTCGTCTTGCCGGAGTTCTTCCATCCGGTGATGCCGAAGATGCGCCGCTGCATGGTCAAGGCTCTGGTCTCCGCTGAAGTTCCGGCGCCCGGTCCGCCTCCGGGATCCGCGTAGCACCGTGTATCGCGGCTCGGAAGCCCTGCCGGCCGGTCGACGGTGCTCAGCCAGCCGTCGGGTGGTCCGAATCGCCGAGCGGTCCTGCGACCCTGTCGACATGCATGCCGTAGAGCGTTGCGCAGATCGCCAGGACCGACGATGCGATCATGACGGCGAAGAGCGGGTAGGGACCGCTCTCCAGCGAGAGCATCGAGCCGGCAAGGATCGACAGCACGGCACCGCCGCCCATCTGGATGGCGCCGCCGAGGCCCGATGCCGAGCCGGCGAGCTTGGGGCGCACGCTGACGATGCCGGCATAGGCGGTCGGCAGCGACATGCCGTTGCCGATGCCGACCAGACCGGTCGGCAGAAAGAGGCTGACGGGATGGTCGAAGCCGAGCGCGAACAAGGCGACGCCGAGGATGCCGCCGATGGTGGCGGCGACGTTGCCGGTGATCATCAGCTTGTTTCGGCCGACGCGCGTCGAAAAGCGCCCCGTCAGGAAGTTTCCGGCCATGTAGCCGATCGACACGAGCACGAAATAGAAGCCGTAGGCCGACGGCCCGATGCCAAGCATCTCGCTCGCCACGTAGGGACCGCCGCCGAGGAAGGCGAAAAAGGCGCCCGCGGTGAAGGCCGCGGTGAGCGTGTAGGACCAGAAGCGGCGCGAGGCGATCAGTTCGGGATAGACCCTGAACTGTGCGCCGAGGCTTCGGGTGGGCGTCTTGTTGGTCTCGTTGAGGTCGAACCAGACGACGAGGATCGCCACCACGCCGTAGACGAGGGTCAGGACGAAGGTGGCCCGCCAGCCGTAATACTCGTCGAGGATGCCGCCGAAGGCCGGTGCGACCATCGGCACGAGTGCCATGCCCATGGTGATGTAGCCGATGCGGCTGGCCGCTTCGTCGCTGTCGACCGTATCGCGCACCACTGCCCGCGAGATGACCATGCCGCCGGCCGCGAAGGCCTGGAAGAAGCGCAGGACCAGGAGCATCTCGATGGTCTGGACGAAGACGGCAAGCAGGCTGCTGACCACGAAGATGGCGAGGCAGCCGAGCAGCACGGGCCGTCGGCCGAGCCGGTCGGATGCCGGACCGATGACGAGCTGCAGGCCCGCGGTGGCGAAGAGGTAGATCGAGACCATCAGCTGCACCACCGCGTAGTCGGTGTTCAGGTCGCGGGCGATCGACGGCAGCGACGGCAGGAAGACGTTCATGGCGAGCGCGCTCGACGCGGTCGCGATGACCAGCGTCAGGATGTGCGGCGAGCGCGGACGCGCCGAAGCGCCTGCGGCGTTCTGGGGCGTCGTCATCGTGTCGTTCTCACAATCCGTCCGGCGCCATGCCGGGCGCGGTGCTGCTGGTGACCGGCCGCGTGCGGCCGACGATCTGTTCCCGGTAGAGCGTATATAGCCCGGAGGCGATGACCACGAAGGCGCCGATCGTCATCGCCGTGTCCGGCACGTTGCCGAAGACGAGATAGCCGAGCAGGATCGCCCACAGGAGCGCGGTGTAGCGAAACGGCGCGATGTAGGAGATGTCGCCGATCCGCATCGCCATGATGATGAACTGGTAGCCGATGACGACCAGCGCTGCGGCCCCGAGGAGCAGCAGCGCGTCGTTCGCTCCCACCGGATGCCAGCCGCCATAGGGGACGATGAGGGCGCCGCCCGCCACGGTGACCGCGGCCGCCGTGGCGGTGGTGATGAAGAGCGAGGGAATCTCGGCGTTGACGCGCTTGGTTGCCAGGTCGCGCACCACGCAGAAGAAGACGCAGCCCAGAACGTAGAGCGAATAGGCGTTGAAGCCGTCGAGCCCCGGCCGGACGATGATCAGGACACCGCTGAACCCCACCCCGATGGCCAGCCAGCGCCGCCAGCCGACCGGTTCGGAAAAGAACAGCGCCGCGCCCATCGTCACGCCGAGCGGCAGCGCCTGCAGGATGGCGGAGACATTGGCGAGCGGCAGGTGGGCAAGCGCGGTCAGGAAGCAGAGTGTCGCCAGGACCTCGCCGCCGACGCGCAGGACGATCATCAGGTCGAGAGCGCCCGCCGGCAGCCTGAGTGCGCCGCGGTGCCAGGCGATGGCGCCGACCAGCATCGTGGCGAAGCCGCCGCGGATGAACATGATCTGCGCCATGGTCAGCGATTCGCCGACGAACTTCGAGATGGCGTCGTTCATGGTGAAGCCGGCCATCGAAATGGCCATGAACAGCGCACCACGGAGATTGGGAGAGATGGCCAAGACGGATCCGATTCTTTTTCCACCGGATGTAGCACCGAAACCTGGAGAGGCAACCTGAAACGACTGGGCCAGTCGGCGCGTCGAATGCCGTCTATGGGCCGTCGAGCGAACGGCCGATCGGACCGGTCAGGGGGTCGTAACGCTCGCGCAGCGCCGTCGGATAGCGCAGCAGCATGGAATGGATGACGTCGTCGGCGCCGAACTCGAAGCGATAGTAGAAGATGTCGCCGTCCTCGTAGCCAGACAGGACCACCCAACGATCGGCGACCCGGCGGTATGTCACCTCGAAGCGACCATTGCCCTGGCTCGCCTGGTCCGCGAAGGCGCGCGGCGACAGCATCAGGGCGTTGTAGGACGCATAGGCGGAGAGGCTGGCGCCGTCCGCCGACAGCCAGGTCATGCCGTCGCCATTGGCCGGCGGCTCCATCGGCTGCGAGAACACCTCGGCCGGAAAGGTGAGGGTCGTCCCGAAGCGATCATTGCGGTAGGTCAGCGGGTCGGCCAGCACGTACGACGAGGCGAGCGCGACGGTCAGCGCGACGAGGACCGGGCGGAGCATCCTGCCGATCCTCACCCGCCCGTCACGCTCATGTGGCGCGAGACGGAGGGACGGTTGGTGCGGCGGTCTATGACGAAGTCGTGGCCCTTCGGCTTGCGCCCGATCGCCTCGTCGATGGCCTGTGACAGCAGTTCGTTGCCTTCGGAGGCGCGCAGCGGCGCACGCAGGTCGGCTGCGTCTTCCTGGCCGAGGCACATGTAGAGCGTGCCGGTGCAGGTGAGCCGCACACGATTGCAGCTTTCGCAGAAATTATGCGTCATCGGCGTGATGAAGCCGAGCCGCCCGCCTGTTTCGGCCACCTCGACGTACCGGGCGGGTCCGCCGGTGCGGTAGGAAATCTCGGTCAGCGTGAACTGGCGCTCCAGCTGCGACCGCAGCAGCGACAGCGGCATGTACTGGTCGGTCCGGTCGGCGTCGATCTCGCCCATCGGCATGGTCTCGATGACCGTGAGGTCCATGCCGCGCCCGTTGGCCCAGCGCAGCAGGTCCGGAATCTCCTGGTCGTTGAAGCCCTTCAGCGCCACGGCGTTGATCTTGACGGCGATTCCGGCCGTCTGCGCGGCGTCCAGACCTTCCATGACGCGCGAAAGCTCCCCCCAGCGCGTGATCGTCTTGAACTTGTCCGCATCGAGCGTGTCGAGCGAGACGTTGATGCGTCGCACGCCGCAGGCGGCGAGCTCGGCGGCGAAGCGCGACAGCTGCGAGCCGTTGGTGGTGAGCGTCAGTTCCTTCAGCGCGCCGCTGTCGAGATGGCGCGAGAGCTGGCGCACCAGATGCATCACGTTCTTGCGAACCAGCGGCTCGCCGCCGGTCAGCCGCAGCTTGCGCACGCCCTTCTCGACGAAGGCGGTACAAAGCCGGTCCAGTTCCTCCAGCGACAGGAGGTCCTTCTTCGGCAGGAAGGTCATGTCCTCCGCCATGCAGTAGGTGCAGCGGAAGTCGCATCGGTCGGTGACGGACACGCGCAGATACTCGATGGCCCGACCGAACGGGTCGATCATCTGCATCCCGTTCGGCATCGGCTCGGAGAAGGTCATCGTGCTCTTCCTTTTGCGCACCGTCTGGCCGCGGTGCTTGCCGGTCGAATGTCGTGCCCGGCACCGGCATCGTCAAGGCGACGGAGCGAAACTAGCACCATCGCTATAGTCGGAGCAACATATCGCGGCTAGAATGAACGGCTTCGCATCCGACGCAGGACTCTGCCATGAACGCCCCCACCGAACTGCGCGTGTCGAAAGACCGCCGACTGCTCACGGTCACCTTCGCCGGTCGCGACCCCATTGCGCTCGACGCCGAATATCTGCGGGTCACGTCGCCCTCGGCCGAAGTGCAGGGCCATTCGCCGGAACAGCGCGTGACGGTGCCGGGCAAGCGGGACGTGACGATCCTGAAGATGGAGCCGGTCGGCAACTACGCGGTCCGCATCACCTTCGACGACCGGCACGACACCGGCATCTTCACCTGGTCCTACCTGCGCCAGCTGGGCGACGAGCGCGAGACGCGCTGGGGCGCCTACCTCGACGAGCTCGCCACCAAAGGGCTGAGCCGGGACCGGTGACGACCGGACGCGCGGCCGGACGCGCCGGTCCGCGGCACCGCCCGAACTGCCCTGCAGTCTAGGCGAGAATCGCGGCTGTCGCTCTTTCCCGAAGCCAAGCTTTCATGGTATTGTGCGCCGCACAAACGATGCAGGATCTGGCCGATGCGCAAGCAGATCGTTCGTTCACTCGAGAAGAAGCCCGACGGCACACCTTCCGACATCGCGCAGAGGATGGTCTCGGAAGGCGCGCGGCTGCGCAATGCCGCGCTCGACTGGCTCTTCTACGACGTCGGCGCGCTGACGCCCGAGGAACGCGGCGTTCTTCTGGCCGAGGACAATGCCGAGGGGGCGATCCTCGTGGTCCATCCGCGCGGCGCGCGGGGCGCGGTCAGCCTGCAGAAGTTCGACACCTACGAAGACCTGTGCAGCGCACCCGGACGGAAGCTGAATGCTTTCGTCGTCTCGGGCGTCGGCAGTTCCGACGTCGGCGCCGCGGCGCTCGCCCGCAACGTCGCCGACCACACCGGCCAGCCCGTCGGCGCGGTGGTCGCCGGGTACGGCATGGCCGATCTCCTCTCGGAGGCGATGGGCGGCTGGTTCTTCTTCGGCGCCGTCAACGCCACACTGAACCGCCTGCATCGAGGCGCGGCGGCCCGGCCGGAGCGGGCGGAGGCGGTCGCCGCGACGCTGTCGGCCATGCGCGGCGGCACGCTGTCGCCGGAGGAACTGGCGACGGCATCGCAGGTCGCGGCCGGGTTCAGCCCCGACACCATGACGGTCCTGCGGCTTCTGACGGAGCCGGAACGGCGCGTCGACCTGCTCGTCGGTCACAGCAAGGGCTGCCTCAGCATCGCCTTCGCGCTGGAGGCGCTGGCGTGGCTGAAGGATGCCGACGCGATCGGGAAAGCCTGGGCGGCGCGTGTGCTGACGCTGGGCGCCGTGGTGGAGTTTCCCGACGGCTACGACAACGTCGTGCAGGTCATCGGCTCGCTCGATGGTTTCGGTGGGCTCAATTCCCGGCCGTTCAAGCGCGCCGACTTCGTTCCCGGCGCCTGGCATCACCTCAATGCGCGGCTGCCGTTCCACCTGGACGTGTCCAGCGTGCTTGCGCGTCACCTCTGATCCGGCATAGTGCGCGCGCAACCGGATCGCACCGCTCATGACCACCCTCACCAGCGTCGCCGAACTCGAGGCGCTCTACGGCCTTCCGGGCGAGACGTCGCTCGTCAAGGAACTCGACCACCTGATTCCCGAATATGCGGCGCTGATCGCCGCGTCGCCCTTCGTGGCGCTCGCGACCGCAGGGCCGGAGGGGCTCGACTGCTCGCCGCGCGGCGACGTGCCGGGGTTCGTGCGGGTGCGTGACGAGCGCACGCTGCTGATGCCGGACCGGCGGGGCAACAACCGTGCCGATTCGCTGAAGAACGTGCTGCGCGACGACCGCGTCGGCCTGCTGTTCCTGATCCCCGGCTCCGGCACGACGCTGCGGGTCAATGGCCGCGCGACCATCTCGATCGACGCCGACCTCTGCGCCTCCTTCGCCATGGAGGGCAAGCCGGCGCGCTCGGTGCTGGTGATCGCGGTCGAGGCGGTCTATTTCCAGTGCGCCCGCGCGATCGTCCGCTCCGAACTGTGGAACCCTGACCGTCAGGTCGACCCGAAGAGCCTGCCGACGCCGGGAAAGATCCTCGAGACGACGAGCCGGCGCGGCATCGACGGCGATGCCTACGACGCCGAATGGCCGTCGCGGGCGAAGGCGACGATGTGGTGAGGCGGTCAGCCGCTCCCGCCGCGGCATGAGGACACTGGCCCTCTATGCCGGTGCTGCCGCAGCCGAGATCGTCGGCTGCTACGCCTTCTGGATGTGGATGCGGCTCGACCGGTCGGCGCTGTGGCTCGTGCCGGGCATGGCGTCGCTGGCGCTCTTCGCCCTGCTTCTGTCCCTCGTCGACGCGCCGGCCGCTGGCCGCCTGTTCGCCGCCTATGGCGGCGTCTACATCGCGGCGTCGCTCGCCTGGCTGCGTTTGGTGGAGGGGTTCGCGCCGGACCGCTGGGACCTCGTCGGGGCGGCGGTGTGCCTGGCGGGTGCTGCCATCATCATCGCTGCTCCGCGATGACGATGCGGCCCGACAAGGAGTGCCACTTGCGGGCACGGCTCAGCCAACGTCATGATGTGGCTCAACCGAATTGAACTGACAGGGCAGGGAGCCTGACCTATAGACCGGCCGTCCCGAGGAGGTCCGGTTGTCCGTCGTCCCATCCGCACGCAGAGCTTTCGCTTCCGAATTCTGGCGCGGCGCGCGCAGGGGCATCCCGATCATCGTCGCATCCGCGCCCTTCGGCGTGCTGTTCGGCGCGCTGGCGGTGCAGAACGGCTTCACCGTCGGCGAAGCCGTGATGATGAGCGCGACCGTGTTCGCCGGCGCCAGCCAGATGGTTGGGATCGAGCTGTTCGGCAAGGCGATCCCGGCCTGGATGATCGTGCTGTCGGTCTTCGCCGTGAACTTCCGCCACGTGCTCTATTCGGCCTCCTTCGGCCGCCGCACCAGCCACTGGACGGGCTGGCAGCGCGCGCTCGGCTTCTTCTTCCTCGCCGATCCGCAATATGCCGAGACCGAACGCAAGGCCGAGGCCGGCGAGACGATCGGCTTTGCCTGGTATCTGGGCATCGGCCTGCCGATGTACCTGTTCTGGGTCGTCGATGCGTGGCTCGGCGCGCTGTTCGGACGGCTGATCCCCGACACCCATGCGCTCGGGCTCGATTTCCTGCTGCCGATCTATTTCGTCGGGCTGCTGATGGGCTTCCGCAAGCGGCCGCTCTGGCTTCCGGTGGTGATCGCCAGCGGCGCTGCCGCCATGGTCGCCCATGCCTTCGTCGGTTCTCCCTGGCATGTCTCGATCGGCGCGCTCGCCGGCGTCGTGCTGGCGGCCGCCATGCCGGTTGGCGACGAAGCGCGGAAGACCTACGCCGAAAGTGGCGACAGGGCGGGAGGCCGCTGATGAGCGAGATCGGCTGGATCGTGCTCGCCGCTGCGGCGATGACCTATCTGACGCGAGCAGGTGGGCACCTCGTCCTGTCGCGGTTCCGGCGGATCCATCCGCGCGTCGAGGCCGGGCTGAACGCGGTTCCGGCCGCCGTCTTCACCACGCTGGTCGCTCCGGCCGCCATGAACGCTACTCCGGCCGAAGCGCTGGCGCTCGTCGTCGCAGCCCTGCTCGGCTTGCGGGGCGGCATGTTTCCGGTGTTTCTGGGCGGCGGACTGGTGCTGATCGCCGGCCGCTACCTGCTCGGCTGACGGCTGTCCGTCAGCCGCCGGCCCGGGCGAGCAGCCGTTCGGCGCGTCTGAGATGCGGCCGGTCGTACATGCGGCCATCGATCCCCACCACGCCGACGTCGCCGGCACCGGCGAAGGCCGCCGTGATCGCGCGGGCCTCGGCGACGGCCTCCGGCGAGGGCGTGAAGGCCTCGTTGATGACCGGCACCTGCGCCGGATGGATCGCCATCTTGCCGGTGAAGCCGTCGCGCTCGGCCTCCAGGCATTCGCGCCGCAGCGCTTCCATGTCGCGAAAATCGACGAAGACCGTGTCGATCGCCGCCGTCTGCGCCTTCGCCGCGGCAAGGACGGTCATGGCCCGGGCGAGACGGAAAACGTCGGTGTAGCGGCCGGTCTCGTCGCGGGCAGACCGCGCGGCGATATCCGCCGACAGGTCTTCCGCGCCCCAGGTGACGCCGGCAAGCCGGGGCAGGGTGGACGAATAGCTGCCGGCCGCCAGAAGGCCCGCGGCGGTCTCGGTGATGATCGGCAGGATGTGGATGGCGCCGTCCGCGAGCCCGGCCTCGGCCTCGTGCACCCGCAGCTTCGCCGACAGGCGCTCGACGTCGGCGCCGCCGGCCGCCTTGGGGAGCATGATGCCGTGCGGCGCCGCCTTCGCGACGGCGGCGAGATCCTCGTCGGTGAGGCCGGTCGAGAAGTCGTTGACGCGGACGTAGAGCAGGGGGCCTGCTTCGCCTGAGCGGTCCGCCAGGAACGCCGCGGCCATCGCGCGTGCTGCCGCCTTGCGCGCCGGCGCCACGGAATCTTCGAGGTCGACGATCAGCACGTCGGCACCGGATGCCAGGCCTTTTTCAAGCTTGCGCTCCGACTCGCCCGGCACGAACAGCAGCGAGCGCATCAGGCCGGCCTCTTCAGCATCATCGCCTGGCGCACGCAGCGCGCGACCAGCGTTCCATGCTGGTTGAAGGCGCGATGCTCGAACTCGACCACGCCGCGATCGGGCTTCGACTTCGATTCCCGCACCGATTTCACCTCCGTTTCCACTCGCACCGTGTCGCCGTGGAAGAGCGGATGCGGAAAGGTGGTGTCGGTCATGCCGAGATTGCCGATCGTGGTGCCGAGCGTCGTGTCGTGCACCGAGATGCCGATCATCAGCCCCAGCGTGAACAGCGAGTTGACCAGCGGCCTGCCCCACTCGCTCTTCGCCGCGAAGTCGAAATCGATGTGCAGCGGCTGCGGGTTGAGCGTCATGACCGAGAACAGCATGTTGTCGCTCTCGGTGACCGACTTGGTCAGCGCGTGCCGGATCACCAGGCCCGGCTTGAATTCCTCGAGATAGAGCCCTGCCAACGAAACCTCCCGCCTGATGGACTGGCCGTTGATAGAAGCGCGGGCAGGGCACCGCAAGCGCCCGCGTGCAGGTGGCTGCAGGTCGGCATGGTTAGCGGCCGGCTAACGATCATGGTGAACCGTTCGTAAACCACTTGCCGCTAAGGTCGGTCCGGTAGAAGCGTGCGGGGCGTCATGATAGTCGAGCATTTCATCCGGTGGGTCGCGACGGCAAGGGTGGCGGAGAGGGCCGCAGCCGCCAATGCACTGGCCCGCGCCTACATCCTTTCCCCGATGGATTTCGACGAGCGCTGCGCGGCCGAGGCCGCGCTCACCATGCTGCTCGACGATCCTTCGCCCAAGGTGCGGCTGGCGATGGCCGAACCCTTCTCGCTCTCTGCCCGCGCGCCGCAGCAGATCGTCGCCGCACTCGCGGCCGACCAGCCGGAGGTCGCCGCGCCCGTGCTGGCGCTTTCGCCGCTGCTGTCCGACAATGAACTGATCGAGCACATGGCGGCGGGCGAGGCGGAGGCGCAGGTGCTGATCGCCACCCGCGCGCAGGTTTCCATGGCCCTGTCGGCCGCCATCGCCGAGGTCGCGTGTCCGGCCGCCTGCGCGGCCGTGCTCGGCAATTCGGGGGCCGAGATCGCCTCGATCAGCCTGCGCCGCATGGCCGAGCGGCTGGGCGACGATGCTGCGATGCGCGAGGCGCTGATCGCCGACCGGCGGCTGCCCTGCGACATCCGCCACATGCTGCTCCTGAAGGTGGGCGACGCGCTGCGCCAGTCGCCGCTGGTGCGGGCGCTGATGACCCAGGCGCGCGCCGACCGGATGCTGCGCGAGGCCTGCATGAAGGCGTCGCTGACCCTGATCGAACATACGGGAGCGGAAGAGCACGCAGCGCTCGTCGAGCATCTGCGCCTGCGCGGCGAACTGACGACCGGTTTCCTCGTGCGGGTGGTCGCGCATGGCCGGATCGACTTTTTCGGCGCGGCCCTCGTGGCGCTGTCGGGGCTCGACCAGAGCCGGGTAAGCTCGCTGCTGTCGTCCGGCCGCGACGTCGCGCTCGCTGCCCTGTTCCGCCAGGCCCGGCTCCCCCAGTCCGCCGGCCGCGTCATCCTGCGCGCGCTGACCGTCTGGCGCGAGGTGGCAAACGGCCGCCGCGTGGCGGGCACGCAGGAAGTGTCCTTCCTGATGCTGCGGGATCTCGACGAGGCGGTGCGGACCGGCGCGGTCATCGACGACAAGGACGCGCTGGCGGGGCTGCTGAAGGCGATCCACCTGGACGCGCTGCGGGAGAACGCACGGGAACACGCCCTGGCGATCGCGGCGGCGTGAGCGAGCGGCGAGGGGGCATCCTGTCACCGATCCCCGCGGTTCTGGCGGCAAGCCCATCTGCCAGGTTCTGACTGCTTGCGCCATCGATCGTCCGGCCAAGCTGCCACTCGGTTTCGAGCCGACCTTGTCCGGCGTCGCCGATCCCCGGCCGTTCGCGCGTGCTACCCCGGAAAGGGAACGGCAGACCGGCGACGGCGTCTGACCTGCTCGGAATCAGGAGCAGGGACGATCCAATGAGCATGAAGCGCGTTCTGGGAATGATGCTGGCGAGCCGGATGGCGGGACGCGGAATGCGCGGCCGCGGTGGTTTTGCGGGCGGCGGCGTCGGCGGTCTGGCTGCCGCAGGCCTCATCGGCGGACGGCGCGGCGGCCTCGGCCGCAAGGCGGGTCTCGCCGCGCTCGGCTACATGGCCTACCGCGCCTACCAGGATCACCAGGCGAAATCCGCAGGCAGGGACGACCGCGCCGGCACCTCCGCAGCCGACGCCGGGAGCGCTCACCCGGGCGGCAGCGCTTCGGGCGCCGGTCTCGGCGGCCTGCTCGGCGGCGTCATGAAATCGGTGAGCGACGCCCTGGGCGGTGTCGGCACGCAGGATCAGGCGACAGGACGCAGCGCGTCCGGTTCGGCGCAGCCATCGACGGCGCAGGCCTTCACGGCCGAGGACGAGCGCGCGGCCGATGAGCTCGGCGAGGACAAGGCGCTGCTTCTCCTGCGCGCGATGATCACGGCTGCCCATGCCGATGGCGAGATTTCGGCCGAAGAACGGTCGCGGATCATGAGCCAGGCGGAGGACGCCGACGATCGCCGGAAGCTCGAACGCGAGCTTGCCGCGCCCCGGCCGCTGGAAGAGCTGCTCGGCCAGGTTCGGGACACGGAGACGGCGGAGGAATTCTATCTCTCCTCCCGCATGGCGGTCGATGGCGAAACCAGTGCCAACCGCGCTTATCTCGCCAGGTTGCGCGACCGGCTCGGTCTGGCTGAACAGGACGCGGCGGAGATCGAAGCGCTGGCCGCCGGCCCTGCCTGATCCCGGAAACGGCAAGGGCCGTCCCCGGTCTGCATTGGATGCCGGTCTCTCAGCCGCAATGACGCGCATCGCGGAACAATCCGGCGTGTAACCGGGCGCGCTACCTCGACTAGCGGAGTCGTGGGTGCGGCCCCCTCAAATGTCCAGTTCTTCCGTGTGGGCGAACTCCGCCCGTTCCTGGATGAAGCGGAAGCGGGCTTCGGGCTTGGTGCCCATGAGGGCATCGACCATGGATTTGGTTTCGGCCGGATATTCGGTCGAAATCTCGACGCGCAGCAGCATGCGCTTCTTCTTGTCCATGGTGGTCTCCTTCAGCTGCGCCGCCATCATTTCGCCCAGACCCTTGAAGCGGCCGATCTCGACCTTGCCCTTGCCGGTGAAGAAGCTGCGCAGCAGTTCGTCCTTGTGCGCGTCGTCGCGGGCATAGGCGACCTTGCCGCCCTGGCTGAGGCGGTAGAGCGGCGGCACGGCGAGATAGAGATGGCCGCCGCGGATGAGGTCGGGCATCTCCTGGTAGAAGAAGGTGATCAGCAGCGAGGCGATGTGGGCGCCGTCGACGTCGGCGTCCGTCATGATGATCACGCGGTCGTAGCGCAGATCGTCGTCACGGTAGCGCGAGCGCGTGCCGCAGCCGAGCGCCTGGACGAGGTCGGAGATCTGCTGGTTGGCATTGAGCTTGTCGGAGCCGGCCGAGGCGACGTTGAGGATCTTGCCACGCAGCGGCAGCACCGCCTGGCTGGCGCGGTCGCGCGCCTGCTTGGCCGAGCCGCCGGCCGAGTCGCCCTCGACGATGAAGATCTCCGCGCCTGCGGCCGCGTTCTGCGAGCAGTCGGCGAGCTTGCCCGGCAGGCGCAGCTTGCGTACCGCGCTCTTGCGCGAGACTTCCTTCTCCTGGCGGCGGCGGACGCGGTCGTCGGCGCGAGCGATCACCCATTCGAGCAGCTTCGAGGCTTCCTGCGGATTGGCGGCGAGCCAGTGGTCGAAGGGATCCCGGATGGCGTTCTCGACGATGCGCTGCGCCTCGATCGTCGCCAGCCGGTCCTTGGTCTGGCCGACGAATTCCGGCTCGCGGATGAACACCGACAGCATGCCGGCCGCCGAGATCATCACGTCCTCGGAGGTGATGATCGCGCCGCGCTTGTTGCCGGCGAGTTCGGCGTAGGCGCGCAGGCCGCGCGTCAGAACGCCGCGAAAACCGGCCTCGTGCGTGCCGCCTTCCGGCGTCGGGATGGTGTTGCAATAGGAATTGACGAAGCCGTCGCCGCCGAACCAGGTGACCGCCCATTCCATCGCACCGTGGCCGCCGGTCTTCTCGGTCTTGCCGGCGAAGATTTCGCGCGTGACCTGGAAGTCGTCGCCGAGCGAAGCCTGCAGATAGTCCTTCAGGCCTCCGGGGAAGTGGAACACCGCCTTGTCGGGTGTCGGGTCCTTGGCCGGGATCAACTCCGGCGCGCAGGACCAGCGGATCTCGACGCCACCGAACAGATAGGCCTTCGACCGCGCCATGCGGTAGAGCCGCGCCGGCTCGAACTTCGCGCCCTGGCCGAAGATCTGCTCGTCGGCATGGAAGCGCACGCGCGTGCCGCGCCGGTTCTGCACGTCGCCGAGGAACTCCAGGCCGCCCTGGGGAACGCCGCGCGAAAAGCGCTGGCGGTAGAGTTTCCGCCCCCGCGCCACTTCCACTTCGAGATCGTCCGACAGCGCATTGACCACTGAGACGCCGACGCCGTGCAGGCCGCCCGAGGTCTCGTAGACCTTGGAATCGAACTTCCCGCCCGAATGCAGCGTGGTCATGATGACCTCGAGCGCCGACTTGTCCTTGAACTTCGGATGCGCGTCGACGGGGATGCCGCGGCCGTTGTCGGTGACGGTGATGTAGCCGTCGGCGGCGAGTTCCACCTCGATGAAGGTCGCGTGGCCGGCCACCGCCTCGTCCATGGCATTGTCGATCACCTCGGCGAAGAGGTGGTGCATGGCCTTGTCGTCGGTGCCGCCGATATACATGCCCGGCCGGCGCCGCACCGGCTCCAGCCCCTCCAGCACCTCGATGTCGGCGGCGCTGTAGTTGTCGCTGGCATCTTTCGGCGCCGTCGTCTGCGGGCGCGCGGCGGTGGGCCGGGGCGCGGTCGGTCGGCGTTCGATGGCCATCTTGTCCTGCGGCTGCGCCCGGTCGAGCGCGGCGAAGAGGTCTGTGCTGTCGTCCATGCCTTGGAGATATCCGGTCAGCGAATCACATTCAATACTGCCACGGACCGCCCCTCCGACGATATCGGTTCCCGTTCCGTTCGGCTTCTTGTCCCCGACATTTCGTGGCATTGTGTTGACGATCCGCTAACCGGTCCGGCGCCATGGCACGGTACCGCCCCGATTTCCGGGCGATTCGGCGGTGCTTGCCGGCCGCCCGTGCGTCCGCTAAGCAGGCCGCAGGGACGCGAAACACGAGGTTTGATGGGCGATGACGCCATCGCGACTAGCCGCGCTCAGCGCCTGTCTTGTGGCTGCGACGGCGCTGACGGCCTGCTCCACGTCTGGCATCAGCGCGTCCGACATGCTGACGCTCGCGCCCGTGGAGGCTCCCCAGGAAATGGCGGTTGCCTCCGAACAGCCCGCCGGAGAGCCCGCCGCCGAGGCGTCACAGCCGGTGTCTCTCGCGGCGGTGACGACCGATGCCGCCAGGCTGGCCTCCGATGCAGCGAAGGCCGCCGTCGCGGCCGTGAAGGGTGTTGCCGAGGTGCCGTCGCCGACCCCGGCGAAGGAAGCCGCGCCGGACCCTGCCGCCAATGCCTTCGTCCAGCCCGCCCCGGCCAAGCCGGCGGTCGAGGTGGCCTATGCGCCGAAGGCCGGGCAGCTATCCGACGAACGCGCCAAGCTCGACCGGCTGATTTCCCACTATGCCGACGCGTATGACGTGCCGAAGGACCTGGTGCATCGCGTCGTCCGGCGCGAGAGCAACTATCGCCCCACCGCCTACAACAGCGGCAACTGGGGTCTCATGCAGATCCGCCATGCGACGGCCAAAGGTCTCGGTTACCAGGGCAAGCCGGAAGGCCTGCTCGATCCCGAAACCAACCTCCGCTATGCGGTACGCTACCTTCGCGGCGCTTATCTCGTCGCCGGCGGCGACAAGGATCACGCCATCCGCCTCTATTCGCGCGGCTATTACTACGATGCCAAGCGGGCGGGGCTGCTTGACGAGACCGGCCTCGGCCGCGATCGGGTGCGTCGGCGCCAGCCGGGCTGAGCCGCCGCCCGCCTGTCGTCTTCACGCGAGCTTGCTGAGTTCCGAGTGGCTCTTCAGGACGCGCGCACCGTCTTCCTGCTCGATCATGTAGGCCGGTTCGTCCGCTGAAGCATGCCGCTTCACCTGCGTCCCCTTGATGGTGCGCGAGACGTCATGCTCGAAGATGCGGGCGATACGGCCTCTCGCCGTATGGGCACCCCACCGCCACGAAACGCGTGTACCTTTTTCGTATCGGTCCATGTTGGCTCCTGCCGGTTTCCAGCAGAAAGCGTCCGCGTGCTGGAATGTTCCGGCAGGCGGCTTTCCGACGTCACGGCTCGTCGTCGTGCAGGATGCGTTCCGCGGCACCATCCATGTCGTCGTATTGGCCGCTCCTGATGCTCCAGAGAAAGCCGGCAAGGCCGAGCGCGCCGAGGAACAGCGCGATCGGGATCAGGTAGACGAGGCCGGTCATGCGATCCTCGCAGACAGTGGCGCGGCGGCGCTGCGGGCGGGACGAAGGGAGAACCGGGTCGATCCCCCATTGAGCCGCATGGCGTTGGCGATGACGAGGATCGACGACGCGGACATGGCGATCGCCGCGACCAGCGGCGTGACGTGGCCGAGGATCGCGATCGGCACGGCGATCGCGTTGTAGACGACCGCGAGCCAGAGGTTCTGCCGGATCAGCACGCCCGCGCGCCGCGACATCGTCAGGGCGTGCGGAACCGAGCCGAGACTGTCGCGCAGGAAGACGAAGTCGGCGGCGTTGCGGCCGACGTCGGCGGCCGTCGACGGCGCCATGGATACATGTGCGGCGGCAAGCGCGGGCGAATCGTTCAGTCCGTCGCCTACCATCAGAACCTTGTGGCCTTCCGCGGCCAGTTCGGCGAGGCGCTCTGCCTTTTCGGCGGGCATCATCCGGGCTTGGAACGCTGCGATGCCGAGCCGCGCGGCGAGGCCGGCGACCGGACCCTCCGCATCGCCCGAGAGGATTTCCACGCCGCAGCCTGCCGCCGCCAGTTCGTCCACAGCGTGCTGCGCGTCCGGTCGGGTCTGGTCCTCGAAGCGGAAGGAGGCGAGCAGCTTTCCGTCGAACGCAAGCACGGTATGAGCGCCTCGATCGTCGTCCGCGGCGCCGTCCAGCGCCCAGGCCGCGCGTCCGAGCCGCCAGGTGCCGGTCGAGTCGCGGGCTTCGACGCCGCAGCCGGGAACCTCGGCGATCCTGTCGAAGGCCGGCGTCGAGGCGGGCAGCCCGGCTGCCGCCGAGGCGATCGCCTTCGACAGCGGATGGCGCGAATGCGCGGCGATCGCCGCTGCGATCGCCAGTGTCGCCGGCTGGATCTCGGCGCGGTTCGCCAGTCTGGCGCGTCCCATGGTGAGCGTGCCCGTCTTGTCGAAGGCCACCGTGTCGATCTCGGCAAGCCGCTCCATCGCCGAACCGTCCTTGACCATGATGCCCGCCTCGAACAGCCGCCGCGCGGCGACAACCTGGACGATCGGGACCGCGAGCCCGAGCGCGCAGGGGCAGGTGATGATCAGCACCGCGATGGCGATGGTGGTGGCGCGATGCAGGTCGCCCGAGACGAGGAGCCAGCCGACAAAGGTGAGCAGCGCCGTCAGGTGCACCACCGGCGAGTAAAGTGCCGACGCGCGGTCGGCGATCCGCCGGTAGCGCGCCCGCCCGCCCTCGGCCACGCCCATCAGGCGGATCATCTCGGCGAGGAAGGAATCCTGTGCCCGCGCGGTCACGGTCATGACCAGCGGGCCGGTGAGGTTCAGCATGCCGGCGCGCAGCGGCTCGCCGGCGCGGACCGGCTGCGGCGCACTTTCGCCGGTGACCAGCGAGCAGTCCAGATCGGACACCCCGCTGTCGACGTCGCCGTCGACCGGGATGCGCTCGCCGGCAGCGACCTGCAGGCGCATGCCGGGCTCGATCTCGCCGACGGGCAGGTAGTCGCGGCTGCCATCCGTGCGGATCACCATGGCGCCGCGCGGGGCGAGGCGTGCAAGGCCGGTGACGGCCGTGCGGGCGCGCTCGCGCATGACGTGGTCGAGGGTGCGTCCGATGAGGAGGAAGAAGAGCAGCGACACGGCGGCGTCGAAATAGGCGTGGTGGCCGTGATTGATGGTCTCGTAGAGGCTGAGGCCGTAGGCCAGCGTCACGCCGAGCGCGATCGGCACGTCCATGTTCATCGAGCCGTGCTTCAGCGCGTTCCAGGCCGAGCGGTAGAAGATGCCGCCGGCGAGCACGAGCGCGGGAATGGCGATCAGCGCCGATAGCCAGTGGAACAGGTCGCGTGTGGCGTCCTCGGCTCCGGACCAGACCGAAACGGACAGGAGCATGATGTTGGCGGCCGCAAAGCCCGCGACCGCAGTGGCGCGGACCAGCCGGGAGAACTCGCCGTCCTTCGTCTCGCCGAAACCGTCGAAGAGGTGGGCGGCGTAGCCGAGCCGGTTCAGCGTCTCGACCAGCGGCGGCAGCCTGCCTTCGCGCCAGCGGATGGAGACGCGCTTGGCGGACAGGTTCACTCGCGCCGTCTCCACCCCGTCGAGCTTGCCCAGCGCCGTTTCGATCGCGTGGATGCAGGCGCCGCAGTGGACGCCGGGCACCGACAGGTCGGTCTGCCGCAGCCCCTGGCCGATCTCGCGGCTGGACAGCATCACTTCTTCCGCGGACGGACCTGCGCTCTCGGCGCGGTCGATCTCGCCGGCTGCTTCCGTTCCGGGCGCGCAGCAGCTCATTGCAGGACGCCCCCCTTGACCGCGATGCGCTTCACCTCGCGGTAGGGCGTGTCGAGGCCGGCTGCGGCGGCGATCTCGACGATCCAGATCCCGTCCTTGAGGTCGACGGTTCCGGCGATCGCGCCGGGACCTGCGGGCGCCATCGGGATCGTCTGGTCGTGACGGTCGTCGACCGGGCGGCGGAAGAAGGCCTCCGAGGCGTCGATCCCGACCGGCGCGCCGGCGGCGTCGGCGAGCGTGTAGCGGAAGGTTCCTGCCTCGTAGCCCATGGTCCCGGTCCATCCGAGGGCCGTCTGCGCGCGGGCAGCCTGCGCCTGGGCGTTGAAATGCTGACTGGCGACGTAGGAGTTCTTGACGATGAGGCCCGACCACGTCGTGTTGGCAAGCGTCGCCATGGTGACGTTCACGGCGATGATCACGCCGAAGAAGGCGAGCATGACCAGGAGCATGTGGCGGCCGGTGAATTCGGCGGAAGGAGCGGGCTGACGCATCATCGTGTCTCCGGGGCGTAGAAGTTCGCCGTGTATGTGTCTGCTTCGAAACTGGACTTGTCCTCGACCACGAAGCGGAAGGACTGGGCGGTCCCGTCGACCTGGTCCTGCGGCTGGGTCACGAAGACCCTGATGGTACGCAGCCGGTCGGGCTCGACCGGAACCGCCATCGACCGGCCTTCCGGCTGATCGATGCCCGTGGCCGTCATCACGGCGCCCGGCAGCCCGTCGATCGACACGACGATGACGCGCGGCTCGGGGATCATGTTGAGCAGCTTGACCGTGTAGCCGTTGCGGATCGACCCGTCCGAGAGCGTCACGAACTGCGGGTTTCGGTCGTGCAGCACGTTGACCTCCAGCCGGTCGCGCGACAGCAGCGCCACCACGAGGCCGATGCCGATCAGCGCCCAGGCACCGGAATAGACGAAGGTGCGCGGCCGGAAGATCTTGCGCAGGTGGAAATGGGCGACCTTGTCACCCAGCCTGCCGGTCTCGTCGCGCACGAGCCTGGGGTTGATCGCCGCCGTGCCGCCAGCGGTCGCGATGCCCATGTTGGCGTTGTAGTCGCTGAGCGTGGCGTAGGAGATCAGGCCGCGCTCCTTGCCGGTCTTGTCCATGACGCTGTCGCACGCATCGATGCACAGCGCGCAGGTGATGCATTCGAGCTGCTGGCCGTCGCGGATGTCGATGCCCATGGGGCACACCGCCACGCAGGCGTTGCAGTCGACGCAGTCGCCGACGACATCGCCCGCCGCCGCGGCCTTCTTGGAATGGCGCGAACGGGGCTCGCCGCGCCAGTCGTTGTAGGTGACGGTCAGCGAATGTTCGTCGAGCATGGCCGCCTGGATGCGCGGCCACGGACACATGTAGGTGCAGACCTGCTCGCGCATCAGCCCGCCGAACACGTATGTGGTCGCGGTCAGGACGGCGACGGTGATGTAGGCAACCGGCGCCGCATGCCCAGTCACGACGTCGACGAGCAGGGTCGGCGCGTCGGCGAAGTAGAAAATCCAGGCGCCGCCGGTGGCGACCGCGATGGCGATCCAGATCGCGTGCTTGGCCACGCGCTTGCCGATCTTGTCGAGAGAATAGGGTCCTGCGTCGAGCTTGATGCGCGCGTTGCGATCGCCTTCGATCGCGCGTTCGACCACGAGGAAGAGATCGACCCAGACCGTCTGCGGGCAGGTATAGCCGCACCAGGCGCGCCCGACCGTCGAGGTGATGAGGAACAGGCCCACGCCGGCCATCACCAGCAGCCCCGCCACATAGATGAATTCCTGCGGCCAGATCTCGATGAAGAAGAAATAGAATCGCCGGTTCGCGATGTCGACCAGCACGGCCTGGTCCGGTGCGTAGGCGCCGCGGTCCCAGCGCAGCCATGGCGTGACATAGTAGATGCCGAGCGTCACCAGCATGATCAGCCACTTGAAGCGGCGGAAGCTGCCGCTGGCCCGCTTGGGGAAGATCTTCTTGCGCGGCGCGTAGAGCGGCTGGCGCACCTTCGCGGAGTTGACGGCTTCGGCATCGAGCCGTTCGATCGCCTCTGACGAGGCAGGATTCTTTGCGATCACGTTCATCGGCGGGCACTCTGAGCTGGCCTGTTTGACCGGCTTCTCCCATGCAGTTCGGGTCCGGGCCTTGATCGGTGTCAAACGGGGGAGGGTGCGGATGTCGCACGGCGCGCGGACGGACCATCGGCCTTCCTCGGGCCTGTTCGCGAATGCCGGCACATGTGCCATCATAAAACGATGGATATCGTGCTGGATACCAGCCTGTCCGTCTCCGGGCTGGGGGGCTGGAGGAGTGCGTCGCGCGCCTCTGGAGCATCTGCGATGAGCTCTTTGACCATCCGACTTCCGGACGAAGCCGCGGAGCGGCTAAAAGGCCTGGCAAAGCAGCGCGGGATGAGCGTGAACAAGCTGGTGGAACGCATGGCCTGCGAGGCGATCGCCTCGTTCGACACCGAGTCGCGGTTTCGTGCGCTTGCTGCCACGGCCGACGTTCCTGCCGCGCTCGCCGTTCTCGACCGCCTGGATCGGGACGATCGCGGACCGGATCGCGAATAGCGCCCGGTCCGGCAGCTGACATCCGCTGTCAGGCCCGGTGTCGCGCACATTCTGGCTCCCGAACCGCAGATGCGCTATCCTGGCCGGTGAAGGAGACGTCCATGTGCGCGCGTCGGCTAGAGATCGAACTGAACGATGACCTTCTGTCGCGGGTCGACCGTGCCGCTGCCCGGACCGGCCGGTCGCGCGGAAAGATCGTCATCGATGCCCTCGAAGGTCACCTGCCGCGGGAGTCTTCGGCCGACGCCTCTGCCATCGAAAGGCGCCTCGCCGTCCTCGACGCGGTGGCGGAGCGAGCGGAGAAACTCGGACGGCAGCGAACGCAGGTCGACATTGACGCGGACCTGGCTGCCATCCGGGGCGACCGCGGCCATGGGCGGTAGAGCCTACATCGACAGCAACGTCATCATCTACTTCATTGAGGGCGTGGCACCGCTGAAGACGCGTGCGGCTTCAGCGCTCGAGGGGCTGATTCGGGAAGGGCATGTGCTGGTGACGAGCGAACTGACGGTCGGTGAATGCCTTGCAGGCGCTCTGCGGCAGGATCGAAGGCTCGCTCAGACCTATCTCGATCTGTTTGACCGTACGGAACTGCTGGAGGTGGCGGACGTGACGCGCCCGCTCGTGCGGCGTGCCGCCGAACTCGGAGCAGCCCTCAGGATGAAGCTGCTTGATGCTCTCCACGTCGCGACTGCGGAAGCGCTCCGGTGCGAGGTGCTGCTGACGAACGACCGGGGCATTCGCGCCCCGGCCGGAATTGCGTTGCGTCATCTTTCTGAAGAGACGCCCCCCTATTCCCCGCCGCCCAGCGAGTGGACGTAGACGGCGAGTTCCTTGACCGTCGCGTCGCCGAGGCGGGCGGTCCAGCCGGGCATGACGCCATGCTTCGGCGCACGGATCTGCTGCGCGATCTCGGCTTCGCTTCCGCCATAGAGCCAGATCGCGTCGGCAAGGTTCGGCGCACCGAGGTCGCGCATGCCGGTGGCGTCGTCGCCATGGCAGGCGGCGCAGTTCTCGGCGAAGACCGTCTGGCCGGTTTCGGCCAGGGCGGCATCCGATGGCGTGCCGGTGAGGGACACGACATAGGCTGCGACCTGCTTGATCTGGTCGGGTTCCAGGATGTCGGCGAAGGCCGGCATCTCCGAGAGGCGGGTGTCGTCGTCAGCCGCGAAACGGATGCCATGCGTGATGGTCTGGTGGATCGCCTCGATGTCGCCGCCCCACAGCCACTCGTCGTCGTTCAGGTTGGGATAGCCGGGCGAACCCTGCGCGCCCGAACCATGGCACTGGATGCAGTTGACCTTGAAGGCCGCAGCACCCGCCGCGGTGGCGAACTGGCGCAGGTTGTCGTCGGCCATGATGCCGGCGAGATCCATCGACTGGATCGCGGCCACGTAGTCGCCCTTGGCCGCCTGCGCGGCGTCGAGCTCTGCGCGAACTTCCGCACGGCTTGAGTAGCCGAGCACACCGGTGGTGGCCGAATTGATCAGCGGCCAGGCCGGATAGAAGATCATGTAGCCGATCGCCCAGACGATGGTGGCGTAGAAGGTCCACACCCACCACCGCGGCAGCGGGTTGTTCAGTTCCCTGATTCCGTCCCACTCGTGTCCGGTCGTGGAGACGCCGGAGACTTCATCGATATGTTCCTTGCTCATGTCAGTCGTCCTTGAGTGGGATCTGGGCGGCCTCTTCGGCGCTTTTCTTGCTGCCCGGCCGGAAGGCGAAGAGCACGACGCCGACGAAGAACAGGGTCAGGAAGAGCAGCCCCCAGCTGTCGGCGAATTCACGCATCGTGTGATAGTCCATCGCGCTTCTCCTCAGCGGTAGCCGGCGGCTTCGTCATAGGTCGAGAAGTCGACCAGCGTGCCGAGCATCTGGAGATAGGCGACGAGTGCATCCATCTCGCTCAGCGCATTCGGATTGCCGTCGAAGTCGCCGACCTTCGCCTTGGGATAGCGCTCCAGGAGCGCGGACGTGTCGGCGTTGACGTCGGCCTGTGCGACCAGGTCGGCGCGGGCATTGGCGAGCATGTCCTCGGTATAGGGCACGCCGACGCGGACATTGGCGACGAGATGCGTCTCGAACTCGTTCACCGCGAGCGGCGTGTCCTTGAGGAAGGCGTAGCTGGGCATGATCGATTCCGGCACGACCGAGCGCGGCTCGATCAGATGCTGGACATGCCATTCGTTGGAGTAGCGGTCGCCGACGCGGGCCAGGTCGGGCCCCGTCCGCTTCGAGCCCCACTGGAAGGAGTGGTCGTACATGGATTCCGCCGCCAGGCTGTAGTGGCCGTAGCGTTCGACCTCGTCGCGGAAGGGGCGGATCATTTGGCTGTGGCAGACGTAGCAGCCCTCCCGGACGTAGATCTTGCGGCCGGCCAGTTCGAGCGGCGAGTAGGGACGCATCCCCTCCACCTTCTCGATCACGTTCTCCAGGTAGAAGAGCGGCGCGATCTCCACGATGCCGCCGATGGTGACCACCAGGAAGGACCCTGCAAGGAGCAGGGTCGCGTTCTTCTCGAGGATCGCATGCTTGTCGAGCAATGCCATTGTCGCTTCTCCTTATTCGGCCGGCTGGGCAGCGGGAACGTAGCCGCCGATCGGCTCTTCCTCGCGCTGGTAGCCGCGGATGGTCATGTAGACGTTCCAGGCCATGACGATGGCTCCGGCGAGATACATCAGGCCGCCGATGGCGCGGACGATGTAGTAGGGCTTCATCGCGGCGACGGATTCGGCGAAGGAGTAGACTAGGAAGCCCTGATCGTCGTACTCGCGCCACATCAGGCCCTGCTGGATGCCGGCGACCCACATCACGGCCGCGTAGACCACGATGCCGAGGGTTGCGAGCCAGAAGTGCCAGGTCACGAGGCGCAGCGAATAGAGCCGCTCGCGCTGCCACAGCTTCGGGACCATGTAGTAGATGGCGCCGAAGGAGATCATGCCGACCCAGCCGAGCGCGCCCGAATGAACGTGGCCGATGGTCCATTCCGTGTAGTGGCTGAGCGAATTGACCGCCTTGATCGACATCATCGGACCCTCGAAGGTCGACATGCCGTAGAAGGCGATGGCCAGCACCATCATGCGGATGATGGGGTCGGTGCGCAGCTTGTCCCAGGCGCCCGAGAGCGTCATCAGGCCGTTGATCATGCCGCCCCAGGAGGGCATCCACAGCATGATGGAGAAGACCATGCCGAGCGTCTGCGCCCAGTCGGGCAGGGCGGTGTAGTGCAGGTGGTGCGGACCGGCCCAGATGTAGAGGAAGATCAGCGCCCAGAAGTGGATGATCGACAGCCGGTAGGAATAGACCGGGCGTCCGGCCTGCTTGGGCACGAAGTAATACATCATGCCGAGGAAGCCGGCCGTGAGGAAGAAGCCCACCGCGTTGTGGCCGTACCACCACTGCGTCAGCGCGTCCTGGACGCCGGCAAACGCCGAGTAGCTCTGCGAGCCGACGAACGACACGGGCATCGCCAGGTTGTTCACCACGTGCAGCATCGCGATCGTCACGATGAAGGACAGGTAGAACCAGTTGGCGACGTAGATGTGGGGTTCCTTGCGCTTGATGATCGTTCCGAGGAAGACCAGCAGGTAGGCGACCCACACGAGCGTCAGCCACAGGTCGACATACCATTCAGGCTCGGCATATTCGCGGCTCTGGGTGATGCCCAGCAGGTAGCCGGTCGCGGCCATGACGATGAACAGCTGGTAGCCCCAGAAGACGAACCAGGCCAGGTTTCCCCCGAAGAGCCGGGCCCTGGACGTCCTCTGAACGACGTAGAAGGAGGTTGCGATCAGCGCGTTGCCGCCGAAGGCGAAGATGACGGCCGAGGTGTGCAGCGGCCGCATGCGGCCGAAATTGAACCAGGGCTCGATGTTGAGGTCCGGGTAGGCGAGCTGCAGCGCCACAACGACGCCGACGAGCAAGCCGACGACACCCCAGAACATGGTTGCAATGGTGCCGTAGCGCACCACGTCGTCCATGTAGGCCGTGTCCCCTTCGCGGAAGGGGATGCTGGCCGCCGCCTTCGGCGCGAAGGAGATGTTTCTCATCAGGATCGCCGCGCTGATGACCAGCACGGCGAACAATACCCACATATGTTGCTGAAAGGCGACGTCGGCCGCAAAGGCCGCGCCGAGCAACGCCAGGAAGGCAAAGACGCCTATCCCCACGATTTCCGCGCCGTATCTCATTTCGATCCCCGCTTGCGCTATTGACGGACGTGCGACTCTGAGGAGCCGCTCCGCCTTCCGTGTCGCGCATTCGGGGGTCGAGGTGCCTTGATCCAGGTCAATACCGTCTGAGTGTGGCTCTGACAGGATCACCGTCATGCAGCAGACGCGAGACCGGACAGTAACCGAGGAGGAGAGGAGGCCTGCCATGGAAGCGTGCGAGTTGCCGCAGACGTGCCCGGTTTCGGGCGCATGCGGGCGCGACGGACTGACGCCCTGCGTGGAGATGACCAACGCGCACCACTCGAAGCTGCGGCTGTGCGAGGCCCTCGAGGATATCGCGGATCGACTTCCGGATGACGTCGACCGATTCCGCTGCCTCGAGATCGCCAGCGCGCTGGTGCCGCTTCTCCGGCGCTGCCATGAATATGAGGAGGAGGTGGTCTACCCGGCCTTCGAGGCGGCGCAGGCCCGCGCGAGCGGCTCGCTCGCCACCGTGAGCCGTCTGAAGACGGAGCATGTCGAGGACGAATGCGCCGCTCAGGATCTCTCGGAGGTTCTGCTGGCGATCGGCCACGGTGATCCGATCGAAAATCCGGAGGCGGTGGGATTCATGCTGCGGGCGTTCTTCGAAGCCGTCCGCCGCCACGTCGCCTTCGAGCGCGACCACGTCCTGCCGGCGATCGGGGTGATGACGGACGAATGGCGTGCGGACGTGAGAACGGGCGCCCGAGGGCGCCCGTAGATTTCGCTGTGGTCGGTACCGACTACATCGCCGGCTTGACGGGGACCACCACCGCGGCGTCGCCGTTCATCACCGGGGTGTCGACGTCCGTGCTGCCCGGACCGAAATCGTAGGTCTGGTTGTCGTTGGTCTCGTAGTGCAGCATGAGCGTCAGATTGCTGGCCGGGTCGAGCGGCCCGTCGGCCTCGATGCTGATGTTGCCAGTGCGCCCCTGCGTCAGGGCGATATGGCCGAGCGAGGCCGGCGGAGCGCCGACGCCGTCGTTGTGGATGACGAGATAGCCGGGACGGTTGATCTCGACCGTTATGTTCGTGATCCGGTTGCCTTCGATCATGGCGTCGACCGCATCGATCTGCGGGCCTGTCTGGGCCGAGGAGTTCGCGTTGTTCTGGGCGTGCGCGACGCCTGCGATGCCCACCAGTGCGGTGGCGGCAAGAATATGAATCTTCATGTAAGTTTCTCCCTGTTGTGAGGTTTAGCCTCGTGGCTGGGAGGACAACGGGGCCCGCGGCATAGGGCTCCGACACGTTGTCGTGACGGGCCGGGGGTGATCCATCTTGAAAAGGTCAGATTCCGGATCGGGCCTCGAGCCGCGACAGATTGGCGACCGAGACCTGTCGGTTGTGCTCGATCGAGATCACGCCGTCGGTGCGCAGCCGCGTCAGCTGCCGGCTGACGGTTTCGATGGTCAGGCCGAGGAAGTCGGCAATATCGGCGCGCGTCAGCGGCAGGTCGAAGCTGACGGCATGGCCGGCTGAACGGCCTGGATCGATGTTGCGGGCGATCAGCAGGAGGAAGCTCGCCACCTTCTCGGCCGCCGTCTTGCGACCGAGCGTGACCATCCAGTCTCGGGCTTCGTCGAGTTCCTTCAGGGTCTGGGTCAGGATGCGGTGCTCGAGCTGCGGGCTCTCGCGCAGCATCCGCTCGATCGTGGCGCGCGGAAAGGAGCAGAGCGAGACTTCTGTCGCCGCTTCGGCATTGGCGGCGCTTTCCGTCCGGAACGGTCGCCCCAGGAAATCGGGCGCAAACTGCAGCCCGACGATCTGCTGGCGCCCGTCGGACAGCGTCTTGGTCAGCTTCACGACACCCGACAGGATGTTGGAATAATGGTCGACGGTCTCCTCGTCGCCGACGAGCTCGGCGCCCGGCTGGACGCGCTGCTTCGATGACGTCCTCGACAGCGCCACGAGCTGCTCGGGCTCCAGCGCGCCGCAGACGCCGCGATGCCGCGCCTCGCAGGCAGCGCAGAGCGCGGGGATGCCGCTCGTATGGATATCCAGCCTGTCTGTCATCTCGCCGCCCGAAGCTGCCACCTCCATAGCGGAGATCGCCGGACCAATCTCGCGCCAGATTGTCTCATCCGCAACCGTCTTGACCGAAATCAAGGCCGGCACGGCCCTCCTTTGTCAGATTTCGCCCGACGGATTGGAGCCAGCGATGCAAGACGGGCCAGCGATGCAGAACAGGAAGGACGTCCGCCTCGACGAGGCGGTGCCGCGCTACACGAGCTATCCGACGGCGCCGCATTTCCACGCGGGCGTCACGGGCGAGGCCGTGCGTGCGTGGATCGGCGCCATCCCGGACGGCGACAGCCTGTCGCTCTATCTCCATGTGCCTTTCTGCGATCGCCTGTGCTGGTTCTGCGCCTGCCACACCAAGCAGACCCGCCAGTATGATCCTGTGGCCGCCTACGTCACATCGCTCTGCCGCGAGATCGCGACAGTCGGCGCGCTCGTTTCCGGCCGGGCAAGGGTGGGCGCGATCCACTTCGGTGGCGGCTCGCCGACCATGCTTTCTCCGGCCGACATGCACAGGCTCGGCGATACGCTGCGACGGAGCTTCATCCTCGCGGCCGATGCCGAGATCAGCGTCGAGATCGACCCCAACGACATGACGGCCGACCGCCTCGACGCGCTCGCCGGCATCGGCATGACGCGGGCGAGCCTGGGCGTCCAGGATTTCGATCCGAAGGTGCAGGCGGCAATCAACCGCGAGCAGAGCTTCGAAAGCACCCGCGATGTGGTGGAAGGGCTGCGCGCGCGGGGCGTCGGCTCCGTCAACCTCGATCTCCTCTACGGCCTGCCGCACCAGGATTGCGACACGCTCGCCGCGACGGTGGCGCAGGCGCTGAGCCTCTTGCCGGATCGAATCGCGCTGTTCGGCTATGCGCATGTGCCCTGGTTCAAGAAGCACCAGACGATGATCCCTGAAGAGGCGCTGCCCGGCGCGCAGGCGCGCTACGAGCAGTCGCTGATGGCGGCCCGCATGATCGAGGCCGCCGGATACGAGCGGATCGGCCTCGACCATTTCGCCCGGCCGGATGACGGCATGGCGGTTGCCGCCCGCGACGGACGCCTCAAGCGCAACTTCCAGGGCTATACGGAAGATGCCTGCGAGACGCTGATCGGCCTCGGAGCTTCGTCGATCAGCCGCTTCCGACAGGGACATGCGCAGAACCAGCCGGCGACCGGGTTCTATCAGCGGATGGTCGACGACGGCGGGCTAGCCACGGTTCGCGGGGTCGCCTTCACGGAAGAGGATCGCGCCCGTGGCTGGGTGATCGAGAACCTGATGTGCAACTTCGCCTTCGACGCGCGCGAGGCGAGGCAGCGCTTCGGCGCGACCGCGACGCCGCTGGTGGCGATCGCGGCCGGATTGGCCCAGGCGGGACCCGATCCGGTGCTGCGGCGCGAGGAGGATCTGTTCGTCGTTCCGGAGGATCACCGCCCGCTCGTGCGCACGATCGCCGCGCGCTTCGACGCCTATCTCGAAACCGGGCAGGCCCGCCACTCCGCAGCGGTCTGATGCGGATGCGCCGCCCGCGTTGACACGCCCCGTCGGCGCCGTGCAAGACGACGCTCGAACGGGAACCGACATGCCGCAGACGCGCCTGACGATCGATACCGATGGATCCGGCCTCACCGAGTTCACAGGCAGGGCCGCCGATTTCGTGCGCGCATGCGGCGTGGACGAGGGGCTCCTGACCGTCTTCGTGCGCCACACCTCCTGCTCGCTTCTGATCCAGGAGAACGCCGATCCCGACGTCCGGCGCGACCTCGACGCATTCTTCGCGCGGCTCGTGCCCCCGGCCGACGCGCCTTCGATGGACTGGATCGTCCATACCACCGAAGGTCCCGACGACATGCCGGCGCACATCAAGGCGGCGCTGACGGCGACCTCGCTGTCCATCCCGGTATCCGGTGGACGCATGCTGCTCGGGACGTGGCAGGGCATCTATCTCTTCGAGCATCGTCGGCGCCCGCACCGGCGCGAGATCGTGCTGCATCTATCGCCATGACCGGACCTTTTGCGATTCGCAGGGCCGGTCCGGCCGATCGGGACGAACTCTACCGGCAGGTGAAGGCGCTCGCGACTCACCATGGATATGATCCGGGCGCGATCACGCCGCAGAACGTGGCGGCGCATTTCCTCGCACCCGACCTGCCGATGGTCGTTCTGGTGGCCGCAGCGCCGGATGGCGCGATCGCGGGCTATGCTGCGGCCTCGCCCACGCACGAGTCCGGCTACGCCTCTCCGGGGTTCTATCTCAGCGACCTTCATGTCGATGCCGAGCATCGCGGTGCCGGACTCGGGCGGGCGCTGCTCGCCGCCATGGCGGCCGAGACACGCCGCGCCGGTCGCCAGCACATCTGGTGGGGCGTCGATACAGCCAACCACGCAGCCGAGACATGGTACCGCTCGATCGCCAACGTCCGCGTGCCGTCGACAGTCTTCGCGCTGACGCTCGATCCCTTCGAGTCGCTTGCAGACGAGGGCGAACGTCATCTCGGCGGCGGCGACTGAACGCGCTGCTTGCTGCCGTGACCGCGCCTTTCGGTCCGTCGGGACTGGTCCCCGCGCCGGCGGGAGGCTAGGTTGCGTGGTGATCGCGCGGCGGAAGGCCGGTGCCTGGAACCGGGAGACTAGACGATGTCCTTTTTGAAGAAACTGTTCGGCATCGGTGGCGGCGGCGAGGGCAGCGGTGCCGAGCCGGAGGCTTCCGAGGCGCAGGAGTACAAGGGATTCACCATCCGTGCGACGCCGTTCAAGGCCGACGGCCAGTACCAGACCTGCGCCGTCATCACCAAGGACGTCGAGGGCACGACCAGGGAACACCGGCTGATCCGCGCCGACCGTTTTGCGGCCATGGATGCCGCGGTCGAGATCTCGTTCCGCAAGGCGCGGCAGATGATCGACGAGCAGGGCGACCGCCTGTTCGGCTGATCCGGCGCCGGTCCAATCATCGGCTTATTGGTTGGCGCGGAAGGGTTTTTTCCGCACCCAGTTGAACTCGCCCGGCCAACGTGCACAGTAGGGCGACGTAGCGAGTTGGCGAGGGGGTCGCCGTCGGCTTTGGAACGCAACCTACTCAAATTCATCTGGAAGAACTCGCGGCTGAAGCAGGTCTGGCTGCTCTTCGTGATCATCGCGTCGATGCCGTTCTACTTCCTGTCGCTGGAGCTGCCCAAGCAGATCATCAACGGCCCGATTCAGGGCCGCAATTTCGACGCGATCGATGCGACGCAGCCCTTTCTGCGGCTGACGCTGCCCTATGGGGAGGCGATGTTCGGCCGCGAGATCGAACTGTTCGGGGGCCTGCAGCTCGACCGCATCGAGATGCTGTTTGCGCTGTGCATCCTGTTCATGGGCTTCGTGTTCCTGAACGGCTGGTTCAAGCTCTACACCAACACCTACAAGGGCAAGCTCGGCGAGGAGGTGCTGCGCCAGCTCCGTTACACGCTGCTCGACCGCGTGCTGCGCTACCGGGTGGCACGGTTCCGCAACCTCAAGGGCGCGGAAGTGGCGTCGGTGATCAAGGACGAGGTGGAGCCGCTCGGCGAATTCGTCGGCGACGCCTATTCGCTGCCGCTGTTCCTCGGCGGCCAGGCCATCACCGGCCTGCTCTTCCTGTTCCTGCAGAGCGTCTATTTCGGCCTTCTGACGATCGCCATCGTCGCCTTCCAGATCTGGCTCATCCCGAGGATGCGCCGCAAGCTGATCCTGCTGGGGCGTCAGCGCCAGATCCAGGCGCGCAAGCTCGCGGGTCAGGTCGCCGAGACGGTGGACATGGCGCCCGACATCCATGTCAACGACATGTCGAACTATACGCGCGCGCGCCACTACGGCCTGCTGCAGAACATCCTCGACATCCGCTTCGAGCTCTACCAGCGGAAGTTCACGGTCAAGTACGTCAACAACCTGTTGATGCAGTTCCTGTCGTTCCTGTTCTACCTGATCGGCGGTTATTTCGTGATCACCGGACGGCTCGACATCGGCCAGCTCGTTGCCGTCATCGCCGCCTACAAGGACCTGCCGGGACCGATCAAGGGACTGATCGACTACGACCAGATCCGCCTCATGAACGAGGCGCGCTACGAGCAGACGATCGATTCCTTCCGCGACGACGGCCTGATCGCGCCCGAGTTGCAGACCATGCCGCCGCAGGCGGTGCCGCGACTGGAGAAGGGCTACGACCTGGATCACGTCAAGCTCGACGACGAGACGGGTCGGACCGTTCTGGAGAACGTGCGCCTCCACATCAAGCCGGGCGACCGCATGGCCATCGTTACCCGAGGCGATGATGCGGCACGGACGGCGGCGAGCGTCTTTGCCGGCGCGCTGGTGCGGCTGGTCCTGCCGGCGGCCGGAACCATCCTGCTCGATGGGAAGGCGATCGACGATCACCCGGAGAGCCTGACCGGCCGGCGCATCGGATACGCAGACGGCAACACCTATTTCCCGGCCGGAACCATCAGGGACAACCTGCTGATGGTGCTGAAGAATCGCCCTACCGACGAGAGCCAGCGCGGGTCCACCGCGAAGCGGCCGACGACCGCCGGCATGCTGAACCACGTGCCTCCCTCGGCCGATTCGGAGTGGATCGACTACGAGGATCTGGGAGTCGGTGGGAAAGCCGGCCTCGACGCGCATGTCGCGCGCGTGCTGGAGGTCGCCGGCCTGACCCGGCAGATCCAGGACCTCGGCCTGCGCGGCACCGTCGACCCGGCGAAGAACAAGGAATTCGCCGACAAGATCGTCGAGGTCCGGCACGAGTTCCGCGAGAACGCCGCCTCGCTCGGCGTGGAGGGCATCGTCCAGTCCTTCCACCCGGAGCTCTACAATTCGCAGGCGACCGTCGGCGAGAACCTGCTGTTCGGCACGGCGCTCGACCCCGCCTGGGCACCGAACGAACTGCCGCGCAACCCGACGATCCTGGCGATCCTGGAGCGCAACGGCCTGCGGTCGGCGTTCCAGGAGATGGGCCAGCGGATCGCCGAGGCGCGGATCGAACTGTTCGGCGACCTGGCGCCCGACTCCAAGATCTTCGAGACGGTGGCCGACGTCACCTATGAGGAGATCGTCAGGCTGAAGGAGATCGTCGGCCGGCTGAAGATGGCCGAGCGGCAGGAGCCGCAACGGCAGGAGGCTGCGCCCAAGGGCAAGAAGGGTCCGCAGAAGCTCTCGGACCGGGACGAGGTGTTCCGCCTCGCCTTCGACTATTGCGAGGCGCAGAGCCGCTTCGGCGTTCTGGACGCCGAGACCGAGGCCAAGATTCTCGCCGCTCGAAACGACCTGCGCGGCGAGATCGGTGGTATGGCCGAGGCGCCGGTCTTCTTTCACGATCCGGATCGCTACAACCCGACCGCATCCGTGCTCGACAACATCCTTCTCGGCCGCGTCTCCTCGACGGTGGTCGACGGCAAGGAAAAGGTGCTGGCCGCAGTCCAGGAACTGGTGGCGCGCACCGGCATCTCGGACGGACTGCTGCAGGCCGGCCTGAGCTTCGAGATGGGCAACGGCGGACGTCGCCTTTCCGACCAGCAGCGCCAGAAGCTCCACGTGGCACGCGCGCTGCTCAAGAAGCCGGACATCATCGTCTTCAACGAGGTGCTCGGCGCCATGGATGCGGCCGGGCGTCGCGAGATCATGACGCGGCTGATCGATGGCCCCCTGCAGGACGAGCCGGATTTCCGTCCCGGTTTCGTGGTCGTGCTGCTTGACGACGATCTTGCGGAACGGTTCGATCGCGTGCTGACTTATTCCAACGGCGGCTTCGTCGAGACGGAGCGCAAGGCCGACGAACCGCAGCCGCATGCGATTGCTGACGCCGCGAAATGAGGGAACATCTCCGATGAGCACGCTCAAGGACGAAGTCGAGGTTCTTCGAAAGATCCCGCTGTTCGCAGCAATGGATCCGTCCAAGCTCAAGCTTCTCGCCTATGCTTCAGACAAGGTCGAATATGAGGACGGCCAGCTGCTGTTCCGCCAGGGCGATCAGGGCGACGCCGCCTTCATCGTGCTGAGCGGTGTCGCCGACATCGTGTCGGAGACGGGCGGGACGGAGGTGGTCGTGGCGCAACTGCGCGACCATGCGCTGGTGGGCGAGATGTCGGTGTTCTGCGACATTCCCCGCTCGGCGACGGTGCGCGCCAACGGCAGGCTCGTGGCGCTGAAGATCGGCAAGGGCTATCTGCTCGACCTGATCAAGGAGTTCCCGGAACTGGCGACACGGATCATCCGCGAACTCGCTTTCCGCCTGGCCAAGACGACCGCCGACCTCGCCGCCAGCGAGCGCGCCGCCCGCCATTGAGGCGCGCGAAGGCGCCGGATGCCGACCGAAGCGGAGACCGCCCCCGCCGCGCCGCGTCATCCCGGACCGGCGTCCGGGCGCAGCGCAGGACGGCGTATCCGGAACGCCTCTGCGACGGCTCTGGAGGGTCGCTGCATCCGCCGATCGCCCCCTTCTCTTTCGTCATCCCGGGCGAAGCCGGAGCGGAGCGGAGGCGCAGACCCGGGATCCATACCTCGGCAGTCGCCGAAAAGCGGGACGACGCCGACAACCCGGTCGCTTCCTTCTCCACCGTCTCGCTCGACGACCGGCACCGAGGCATGGATCCCGGATACGTCGTCCTCCGCTTCGCTCGGACGCCGTTCCGGGATGACGAAGGTAAGGGGCGCCCCGGCATGCTCTTCCGTCGGCCAGGACGACGAAGCCGGCCGCGCGCGTTTCCTCTCCCCCCGTCGGCGGGAGCGGTGGCCCGGGCGAAGCCTGGGACGGTGAGGGGCTAGGCGCGGACCACTGCGAAGGAGGCAGCGGCCGGCCGCTTCAGGCCGCGCCGTCCTTCTCTTCGCGCAGGTTGGAAATCACCCGACGATTCTGCACCCGGCAGGCCGTGTCGGTGCAATCGCGCACGACACGTTCCTTGCCATAGCCCTTCGCCCAGAGGCGGTTGGCATCGATGCCGCCGGCGATCATGTAGTTCATCACGGCTTCGGCGCGCCGGCGCGACAGGTCGTTCATCACCGCGTCGCCGCCCGGATCGTCGGCGAAGCCCTGCAGCTTGACCAGCCAGCGGGGGTGTTTCTTCAGCCAGGCGATCTGGTTGTCGATCGTGGTCTTGGCGACTGGGTCGAGGGCGGCCGATCCTTCGGTGAAATAGGTCCGGCGGCCGACGTTGAGGATGAAGTCCTCTTCCGATCCCGGCTGCATGTTGGCGAAGCCGGCGGCCGGCGCATTGGTGACGTCCGGCACCGGCGGCTCGAGCGCTGTCGTCGAGCAACCGGCCATCGCCAGCGCGAAGGCTCCGAGCGCAAATGCGCGAAGGCTGTGCATCCTCAGTGTCATCGGAGTCTCGCTCAGCCTTTCTTCGGCGCGTTGTCTGCAATGTGCGGAAGCACCTGCACCGCCGTCCCGATCGGGCAGCGCTGATAGAGATCCATCACGTCCTCGTTGAACATGCGGATGCAGCCCGACGATGCGTCGGTCCCGATGCTCCAAGGCTCGAGCGTCCCATGGAAGCGGTAGCCGGTGTCGGTACCATCGCGATAGAGATAGAGGGCGCGAGGCCCGAGCGGATTGTCCGGCGCACCGCCCTCGACATATTGCGGCAGACCGGGCTTGCGGGCGTGCATCTCGGGTGGCGGCGTCCAGCGCGGCCAGAGCGCCTTGCGGGCGACGTTCGCGCGGCCGTACCACTTGAAGCCGTCCTTGCCGACACCCACGCCGTAGCGCACCGCCGTCTGGTTCTCGACGATGAGGTAGAGGAAGTGGTGCATCGTGTCGACGACGACCGTGCCGGCCGGTTCGGACGAATAGTACTTCACGATCTGGCGCCGCCACGCCGGATCGATGGCCTCGAAATTGGTGCGCTTCCACGTGACGTCGTTGTCGACCGCGGTGCCTGCGAACCAGGATTTTTTGGCTGCGGCCGCGGCTGGACCGCCAACCGCCATTCCAGCGGCCAGGGCCGATCCTCCGGCCAGAAGATCACGACGCGTGAACTCCATTTCCCATTTCCTCCGACTGTTGACGTGGCGGAACTATAGAGGAGAAACGGCCGGCCTCCAATATGACGCACTTCACAGTCGCGACTTCCCCGCCCCGTTCTTTTTTCTGAACGGGACAGGCGTTCCCTGTCGGCAGACGCGCGCGAAGGCCGATCAAGCAGCCGTGATTCGACCCGCCCTCCAGTCCTTCCTAGCCTTCGCGTCGCAAACGGATGTGGAGGAGACACGCATGTCGGACATGAAGATCACCCAGGCGATGATCGACGCCTATGACGAATACACCCATCTGACGCTCGATCGGCGGGGCTTCATGGCCAAGCTCTCCAGGCTGGCCGGTTCCGGCGCGGCGGCGGCAGCGATCGCGCCGATGCTGGCCGCCAGTTCGGCGAGGGCCGCGATGGTGGCGCCCGACGACGGACGGCTGGTCGCCGAAGACATCGCCTATCCCGGCGCGGACGGGGAGATGAAGGGCTATCTGGCCCGTCCGGCCGATGCGACGGGCAAGCTGCCCGCTGTCATCGTCATCCATGAGAACCGGGGTCTCAATCCGCACATCCGCGACGTCGCGCGACGGATGGCGCTGGAGGGTTTCGTCGCGCTCGCGCCCGACTATCTCTCGCCGCTCGGCGGCACGCCCGAAGACGAGGAAAAGGCGCGCGGGATGTTTAGCCAGCTCAACCGCGCGGCAGTCGCCGCCAACGGCGTCGCGACGGTGACATTCCTGGAAGAGCACGACCTCACCAATGGCAAGGTCGGGGCCATGGGCTTCTGCTGGGGCGGTGGTGCGGTCAACGAACTGGCCGTCGCATCGCCCGCGCTCGACGCCGGCGTCGCCTATTATGGAAGGCAGGCCGATGCTGCGGACGTGGCGAAGATCGAAGCGCCTCTGCTCCTGCACTATGCGGGCCAGGACGAGCGCATCAATGCCGGCATCGACGCTTACAGGGCAGCGCTCGAATCGGCCGGAAAGGCCTTCACCATCCACATCTACGAAGGCGTCCAGCACGCGTTCAACAACGACACGTCGCAAGCCCGCTATGATGCGGCCGCGGCGAATCTGGCGTGGGAGCGTACGGTAGCGTTCTTCCGGGAACACCTCGCCTGAGTGCATCCGGCGCGCTGGTCAGTCCACCGTTTGCAGGCGCGCCGCCCGCTCTCGCCGCAGGGTTGCACGCAGCCGCAGAATATCGATCGGTACGGGTTCGCCACGCTTCGTGGTGGCATATATCTCGTCGTTGAGATCGCGCAGGGCACGCCAGAAATCATAGTCCGTCGCAAGCGGACTCTGCGCGAGACGACGCGACAGACGCTTGATATCGCTCGTCATTTCAGACCCCCGCCTTTGACTCGCTACGCTCGACATAGTTGACGGATACGCCCGTGAGATCAACCGTCTCGTGCAGTCACACCGCGTCGTCAGCGGAGGATGGTTAACAGACGATCGGGCTCTTGAGTGAGAAAAAGACACCGGAACATGGCGGCGTACAAGGCAAAGAATCGCTCAGCGATGTTCTTCGACCGACGATTGCACCAGCGCCCGGTTGAAGTGCTGGAGCGCGGTCAGATGGCTGGCCCATCCGACAATGGTCTGATCGCTCGACGGATCGACGACGGGCAGTCGGTCGAAGCCGCCGACGTCGAAGGCGCGCAGCGCGGTGGCCAACGTGTCGGTGGGGCGTAGCGCCGGTCCACGACCGCCATCCGGGAATTCCGGTGACGCGCCGTCGCCGAGCGGTTCCATGAAATCCATGACCCTTGCATTGGCGCCAATCGGCTTGTGCGGTCCCTCACGCAGGTCGAGCCCGCGCAGGCGCAGCTGCCACTGGAACCACGAGTAACCGTGCAGCGCCTGGACGATGCCCTGCGCCACGGCCACCGTGAGCAGGAGCGCGATGGAGAGGCGGTATCCGCCAGTGAGTTCGAAGACGATCATGGCGGTGGAGATCGGCGCGCCGAAGACGGCTCCGGCTACCGCGCCCATCCCCAGGATCGCATAGAGGCCGCCGCTGGAAGCGAGGTCGGGAAAGACCGACTGGGCAAGGGACCCGAAGGCGGCACCCGTCAGGCCGCCCACGACGAGCGCCGGCGAGAATATGCCTCCGCCGAAGCGCGATCCGAGCGTGATCGCCGTCGTGACCGTCTTGACGATGATGAGCGTCAGCATCAGCCCGAGCGACAGTTGTCCCGACAGGGCGAGGTTTGTGGTCTCGTAGCCCACTCCGAGCACCTGCGGGAAGGCGAGGCCGATCAGGCCGACGACTGCGCCGCCGATCGCCGGGCGCAGCCAGAGCGGCACGTCGACATGGCGCGCGCCGTCGTCTGCGATCCGCAGGGCGAGCTGGAACAGCAGCGCGACAGCAGCGCAGACGATGCCGAGCAGGACGAAGGCCGGGAACTCGAAATAGGAGACGACGGCGTAATCCGGCATGGTGAACGCCGCGTCCGGGCCGAACCATTGTCGCGAGATCAGGCTGCCTGCGGTCGCCGCGAGCATGATCGGGACGAAGGAGCGCAACGCATAGTGCCCAAGAACCACCTCGTGTGCGAAGAGCACCCCCGCGAAGGGGGCGTTGAAGGAGGCGGCCACCGCGCTCGCCACGCCGGCCGACAGGAGCGTTCGGCGGCACCATTCCGGCAGCGCCGCACGCCGGGCGATCGCTTCGCCCAGCGTGGCGCCGAGATGGACGATCGGGCCTTCGCGCCCCGCGCTGCCACCGCCGCCGACCGTGATGGCCGAAACGAGCGCCGACCAGAGGCCGTCGCGAAGGCCGAGCGTGCGGCCGGAATAGGCGCGCGCCTCGATGACGTCCGCGACACCGCCCGCCCGGCGCGACGAGATCCGGTGCAGGAGGATGCCGACGGCGAGTCCCGCGATCAGGGGGCCGAGCGGAACGAGCCACCAGGCAGCGGAACGCGCCGCGGTGAGCGTGTTCTCGGATGACGAGCCGATCCAGAGCAGCTGGATCAGGCCGATCAGTTCGCGAAACAGCACCGCAACGACGCCAGCCGCGAAGCCGACGAGGAGCGCCAGCGCCCACAGGACATGCTGCCGCTCTGCCCTGAAATCGCGCAGGTTGGCTCCGAGCCAGCCGAGCCGGCCCGTCAGGTGCGATCGCAGGCGCGCCAGCATCTGAGCCGGTTCCGTGCGGCGATCAGGGCTTGCGGCGGATGCCGATCGACCGCCCGGCGCGCTCGGGCATCGGCAGAGTGCCGTGGGCGACCGCCATCGTCTCGACCCGTTCCATGATGTCTGCGGGGAAGGGCGCCACCTTCGGCCCGCCCATGTCGATGTGCAGCGTCAGGGTCTCGGAAGTCGCTGCGAGCCATCCGTCCACGTGGCGGATCTCCTGGTAGGACCGCAGCCGCTTCTCGTCATGATCGATCAGCTGGAACGTACCTTCCACCCTGTCGCCCAGATGCAGTTCCCGGACGTAGCAGACATGGACCTCGGCGGTGTAGATCGTCAGCCGGCGAGAGGCGGCGTAGTCCGGTCCCATGCCCATGAGCGCGAAGGCCTCGTCGGCGCAGCGGTCGAACAAGACGTTGTAGTAGGCCATGTTCAGATGGCCGTTGTAATCGATCCAGCTCTCCTCGATGTCCATCGTGCTGGAAAGGAACGGAGCGCTGACGGTCATGGCGGAATCCTTGCTGCGGATGGCTTGATCGAGATGATGGACGGTTTAAGCATGCGCCAGCGGCGCCGTCCGGCGCCAACAGATGAAGCAAGCAGGCGCCGATCACAAGCCTGCCAGGGAGGAGCAACGGATGGCATTGGCTGATCTCGTGCGCATGGACCGCAACGAAAGCGGTATCGCGACCGCAATCGACATCCTGAAGCAGCGTTTCGGAGAAAGTCTCGCGACGGGCAGGGCGATCCGCGAGCAGCACGCGCACACGACGACCTACCTCCCGGCCCAGGCGCCCGACGCCGTCGTGTTCGCGCGGCGGACGGAAGACGTCCAGGACGTCGTGCGGGTCTGCGCCGAGCATCGCGTGCCCGTCATCCCGTTCGGCACGGGCACGTCGCTCGAGGGACAGGTGAACGCGCCGGCCGGCGGCATTTCGGTCGACCTGTCGGGCATGGACCGGATCCTTGCGGTCAATGCCGAGGACCTCGACTGCGTCATCGAGCCGGGCGTCACCCGCGAGGCGCTAAACACCCATCTGCGCGACACCGGCCTGTTCTTCCCGATCGATCCGGGCGCCAATGCAAGCCTCGGCGGCATGGCCTCGACCCGCGCCTCGGGCACCAATGCGGTGCGCTACGGCACCATGCGCGACAATGTGCTGGCGCTGACGGCGGTGATGGCCGACGGCCGCGCGATCACGACGGCCACGCGCGCTCGCAAGACCTCCGCCGGCTACGACCTGACGCGGCTCCTCGTCGGCTCGGAGGGGACGCTGGGCATCATAACGTCCCTGACTCTGCGCCTGCAGGGCATTCCCCAGGCGATCGCGGGGGGCGTATGCCCGTTTCCGAGCGTCGAAGCCGCCTGCAATGCCGTCATCGCCACGATCCAGATGGGCATCCCCGTGGCGCGGATCGAACTCGTCAACCAGTTGCAGATGCAGGCGATCAACGCCTATGCGAAGCTCGCCTACCCCGAGAGCCCCTGCCTGTTCCTGGAGTTTCACGGCACCGATGCCGGTGTCGCGGAGCAGTCCGAACTGTTCGGCGAGATCGCGACGGAGTTCGGCGGCGGCCCCTTCCTGTGGACCCGCGAGGCGGAGGAGCGGACGCGGCTGTGGAGCGCCAGGCACAATGCCTACCACTCCGTCAAGGCGCTCCGTCCCGGCTACCAGGCGGTGGCCACCGACGTCTGCGTTCCGATCTCGCGGCTCGCGGAATGCATCGTCGAGACCGAGCGGGACATTGCCGAGGTGGGTCTCGTCGCGCCGATCGTCGGTCATGTCGGCGACGGCAACTTCCATGTCTCGCCGCTCATCGACGCCAATGACCCGCGCGACATCGAAAAACTCGAAGCCTTCATCGCGCGGCTGAACACGCGCGCGCTCGCCATGGACGGCACCTGCACCGGCGAGCACGGCATCGGCCAGGGCAAGATGGGCTTCCTGGAGAAGGAACTGGGTGCCGGTGTCGACGTCATGCGCGCGATCAAGCGCGCGCTCGACCCGCTGAACATCATGAACCCGGGCAAGATCTTCAGCCTGTGACGGCATCGGTGGCGCATGACGCGCGGCGGTGCAGTCCATATGACGCACCGCCGGCAGGTTGTCCCGTGGCGGCAGGCGGATACATAGGAGCCTAACGCAGCGAAAGAGGAGGCCTCGCGCCCGCGAGGCTCAAGGCTCCGATGTTCGATCATGCCGACGCGGTTCTCCTGGCTCGTATCCAGTTCGCCTTCACGGTCTCCTTCCATTTTCTCTTCCCGGCCTTCACCATCGGGCTGGCCAGCTATCTCGCCGTCCTGAACGGCCTCTGGCTCGCCGGCTACGGGCAGGTCTACCGGGTCCTGTTCGACTACTGGAAGAAGATCTTCGCGCTGGTCTTCGCCATGGGCGTCGTCTCCGGCATCGTCATGAGCTACCAGTTCGGCACCAACTGGAGCGTCTTCTCCGACAAGGCCGGCCCGGTGATCGGCGCGCCGATGGCCTATGAAGTGCTGTCGGCCTTCTTCCTGGAGGCGGGCTTCCTCGGCATCATGCTGTTCGGTCGCGAGCGCGTCGGCAATGCGCTGCACATGGTGGCGACCGCGGTCGTCGCCGTCGGCACGCTGCTCTCGGCCTTCTGGATCCTGTCGGTGAATTCCTGGATGCATACGCCGGCGGGTTTCACGATCGACGCCGTCACGGGACAGTTCATGCCCACCAACTTCTGGGAATCGATCTTCAATCCGTCCTTCCCCTACAGGCTCGTCCACACGGTGACGGCCGCCTACCTGACCACAGCCTTCATCGTCGGCGGCGTCGGCGCCTGGCACCTGCTTCGCCACACTGCAGGCGACAATCCCGGCGCGCGGCGGATGTTCTCCATGGCGATGTGGATGGCGGCCATCGTGGCGCCGATCCAGGTCTTCATCGGCGACCTGCACGGGCTCAACACCATGGAGCACCAGCCGCAGAAGGTGATGGCGATGGAGGGCCATTACGAGAGCCATCCAGACGGCTGGGCGCCGCTGTACCTGTTCGGCATCCCGAACGACGAGGAACAGCGCCTCGACTATGCCTTCGGCATTCCCGGCCTTTCCTCGCTGATCCTCAACCACAGCCTCACGGCGCCGCTGGCGGGCCTCGACACGATTCCCGATGACGAGCAGCCGCCGGTCGGGATCGTCTTCTGGTCGTTCCGCATCATGGTCGGGCTCGGTCTGCTGATGGTCGCCGTCGGCGGCTGGTCGCTGGTCGCCCGCTGGCGGGGCACCCTCTTCACCAGCCGCCCGCTGCACCGCTTCGCGGTCGTGATGGGTCCGTCGGGACTGGTCGCGGTGCTAGCCGGCTGGGTCACCACGGAGGTCGGCCGCCAGCCCTACACGATCTGGGGCCATCTGCGGACGGCCGATTCGGCAGCACCACTCGACGCCTCCGCTGTCGGCGTCTCGCTCATGGCCTTCGTCATCGTCTATTTCATCGTCTTCGGCGCCGGCACGTTCTACGTGCTGCGGCTGATGGCCAAGGCGCCGATCACCGGCGGCCCCGACGACTGGGAGACGCGGGCACCGATCCGCACGGCGGGCATCGCCCCCGGGCCTGCGCAAGGCACGCCGACTGACCACGGCCCCAGGATCGAAGAGGAGGCACGCTGATGGAATTCGGTCTCGGCGTGAATGTCGACCTGACGGTTGTCTGGGCCTTCCTGATCGCCTTCGCGGTCTTCGCCTATGTCGTGCTCGACGGTTTCGACCTGGGGCTCGGCATGCTGTTTGCGGTGGCGCCCGAGAAGCGCGACCGCGACGTGATGATGAATTCGGTGGCGCCCGTCTGGGACGGCAACGAGACCTGGCTCGTGCTCGGCGGGGGAGGGCTGTTCGCCGCCTTTCCGCTCGCCTACGCGCTGGTACTGCCGGCCCTCTACGCGCCGATCATCGCCATGCTGCTGGCGTTGATCTTCCGCGGCGTCGCCTTCGAGTTCCGCTGGCGCACCGAGCGCTGGCGCGGCGTCTGGGATTTCGCCTTCATCTCGGGCTCCGCCATGGCCTCCTTCTCGCAGGGTGTGGCACTCGGCGCGCTGCTCCAGGGCATCGACGTCGACATGACGACGCGCAGCTATGCGGGCGGCTGGTTCGACTGGCTGACGCCATTCTCCGTCGTCACCGGCATCGCCGTCATGACCGGCTACTGCCTGCTCGGTGCGACCTGGCTGGTGATGAAGACGGAGGGAGACCTGCAGGACCGCATGCGGCGCCTTGCATGGCCCTTCGGCCTCGTCACGCTTGGCTTCATCGGCATCGTCAGCCTGTGGACGCCGTTCCTGCAGGACGGCTACTACAATCGCTGGTTCACCGGCTGGGGCATCGTGCTGGCGGTTTTCGTCGGCGCCGCCGTTCTGTTCGTCGCCTGGCGGATGTTCAACAGCCTGACCGTTCACCGCCACGAGTATCGCCCCTTCCTGCAGGCGATCACGCTCTTCGCGCTCTGCTTCGTCGGGCTCGGTATCGCCATGTGGCCCTATGTCGTTCCGGTGGAGGTGACGATCTGGGATGCCGCCGCACCCGAGAAGAGCCAGGTCTTCATGCTGATCGGCGCCGTGGTGCTGATTCCGCTGATCCTGGGCTATACCGCCTATGCCTACTGGATCTTCCGCGGCAAGATCGATCCGGACGCGGGCTATCACTGATGGCGGGACAGATACCGCGACACCAGGCGGGCGAACGGCTCCCGCCACGCGCCTGGGGCGTTCGGGTAGCCTGGTTCATCGGCATCTGGCTGGCAAGCATCGCCTCGCTCGGGGCTGTCGCCTGGATCATCCGCTTCTGGCTGGTCGGCTGACGCCTCGGCCACTGCGGCTGTTGCCCTGTTGCCGTCGCCACTTTATGGCCATGCGGATAAGAGTAGACTGACGCACGAACACCGTTACGCAACGTCATGCGGGAGGCCAGACACTGGCACGTCTCTTCGTCATCTTCGGCGGCCTCGTCGTGCTTGCACTCGTCGTTGCGCTGGTCGGTCCCTATCTCGTCAACTGGACCGGCTACCGGACCGGTTTCGAGCGGGAGGCGAGCCGTATCCTTGGCCGCACCGTCACCGTCCAGGGCGACGTCAGGGCGCGCCTGCTGCCGTTTCCGTCCGTCACCTTCGGCGACGTCCGCGTCGCCGGCGCGGATCCGGCCCAGCCGTCGATGACGATCGAGGAATTCTCGATGGACGCCGAACTCGCGCCCTTCATGCGCGGCGAACTCCTGATCTTCGACATGCGGCTCGTGCGGCCGGAGGCCGTTTTCAACGTCGACGCGGACGGCTCGATCGACTGGGCGTCGCGTCCCTCGAACATGCTGGACCCATCGCAGATCCGCCTCGAGAAGGTGAGGGTGACCGAAGGCAAGGTTACCCTGACGCATGCCACCAGCGGGCGCACCCACAGGCTGACCGAGATCAACGCCGAGATCTCGGCCGCGACGCTGGCCGGACCGTGGCGCATGGAGGGCTCGCTGCGGCTGGACGGCATGCGCACCGCCGTCTCCGTCTCCACCGGAACCGTCACGCCGGAAGGCGGGATGAGGGTGAGGCTCCGCGCCGCGCCCGAACGCTACCCCGTCGACGTGGAAGCGGATGGCCTCGCGCGGATCGAGAAGGCCGCCGGCCTCTATACGGGCACCTTCAGGCTGAACGCCCGCAATGCGGCAGCGCCGGTACCCGCCGCCGCCGAGGGTCAGGAGGCCAGGCCGGGCATCGCCGACTATCGCTTCTCGGGCCGCTTCGCTCTCGACCATCGCCGCCTCGACGTCCCGGAGTTCCGCATCGAAACCGGCCCGCGTGACAATCCCTATACTGCGGATGGAACGGCGCTGTTCCATCTTGGCGCCGATCCGCGCTTCCTGGTGCAGGCCACGGGCGCGCAGGTTCGCTTCGAGGATGCGGTCGCCGCTGCGCCTGCGTTTTCCGGTGCGACCTTCGCGCAGCGTTTTGCCGCGCTGAAGGCGTTCCTGCAGGATCTGCCGAGGCCCACGATCCCCGGAACGATCGATCTCGACCTGCCGGCGATCGTGGCGGGCGACACGACCATCCGCGACGTGCGGCTCTCGGCCGAGCCGGCGGCGACGGGCTGGACGGTCGAGAAATTGTCGGCGACGCTGCCGGGCCGCACCACTCTGGAGGCCAATGGCCGGCTCGACCTGAACGAGGACTTCGGCTTCAAGGGCAAGCTGCTGCTCGCCGTGGCGCAGCCGTCGGGATTCGCAGCCTGGGTGGCCCGCGACGTGGACGATGCCATCCGCCGTCTGCCGGGGGCCGGATTCTCCGCCGACGTGGCGCTGGGCGAGATACGGCAGAGCTTTCGCGATGTCGAACTGGTGCTCGGCGACACGCGCTTCGAAGGGTCGCTCGAACGCGTGGTGCGCGAGGCGCTGCGCCCGGCGATGATCGCAAAGCTTCGTGGCAAGGCCCTCGACGTCGACGGCCTCTCGGCCTTCGCGTCGCTGTTCATAAGCGATACCGGCGTGACGCATTTCGGCGGCCATGACATCGATTTCGACCTCGATGCGGGACCTGTCCGGCTTGCCGGCCTGACGGCGGACACGATCGACGTCGCCATGCGGCTGCGCGAGGACGAACTGGAAGTCGACAGGCTAGCGATCACCGGCCTGGCAGGCGCCAACATCAGTGCGACGGCCAGCGTCGCCGGCATCGGTGACGACCCGTCGGGCAAGATCGACGCATCCGTGCTCGCCGCCGACCTCGGGCCGCTGATCGAACTTCTGGCCGAGCGCCTCCCGGAAAGCCCCGTGGCGCAGGGTATCGTGCAACGTGCCCGGTCCTTCCCCGAGATGTCGCGCGACGCAGCGATCGACGTCGTGGCCACCGTTGCCCGGAAGAACGACGGCGCCGACCTTTCGCTGACGGCGAAGGGCCAGACCGGAGGCAACACCTTCGCCCTGCAGGCCCGTGCCGATGGCTATGACGGCGATCTCGGCAAGGCCCGCCTCGGCGTCGACCTGAGCGTCGAGGCGACCGACAGCGCGCAGCTTCTGTCCCTCTACGGCCTCCCCGCCTATGATCTCGGCGTCACCTCCGAAGGGACGACGACGCTTTCGTTGTCCGGTGTTCCGGCCGACGGCGCCGAACTGGCGCTCACGCTGATCGCGCCCTCGGCCGCCGCGCGCTTCGAGGGCACTCTGCGCCGGTCGGAAGAAGGAGCGGGCGTCGCCTATGGGGCCGAGGGCTCTGCCCGGATTTCTGCAACCGACCTCGAGCCCTGGCTGATGACCACCGGGACCATGCTGCCCGGAATGGGCATCGGCCTGCCTGTCGAACTGACGGCCGAAGCCGCCATCGGGCCCGACTCGCTGCGTCTCGCGCGTCTTGAGGGCACGGTGGCCGGCATGGCGCTGTCCGGCGACCTCGAGACGACATGGCCGCAGGGCACGCCGCATTTCGAAGGCAGCCTGCAGCTCGCGAGTCTCGATATCGCCAATGCGGCGGCGCTCGTGCTGGGCGAGGATGCCCTGCAGGCGGAGGGCGAAGGCTGGCCGTCGGCGCCGTTCACGGAAACCCTGCGCCTGCCCTTCACGGCGCAGCTCGCGCTCACCGTCGATGCCCTCGACGCCGACTTCCGCCCGCTGGCAGACGATGTCTCCTTCTCGGCCAGCCTCGATCGCGAAGGGTTGCGGGTCTCGAACCTGACCGGCCGCATGCTGGGCGGCAGCGTCAAGGCTCTGGCCGAGATTTCCAACAATGGCGGGACAGGCCTCCTCTCCGGGCAGATTTCCGTCTCGGACGCCGAGGCCGCCGCAGTGCTTGGTGCCGACGACGTCGGGGGCCGCGCCGACATCAGCGCGACGGTGACGGCGAGCGGCAAGTCGGTCGAGGCGCTCGTCGCCTCGCTCGCGGGATCGGGCACCGCCCGCTTCCGCGATCTGGTTCTTCCCGGCGTCGATCCCCGCGCGCTGGGCGGCATTCTGGCCAAGGCAGACGAGATCGGCCGCGACATCGATGACGGGAAGGTCGCGGCCTTTGCCGCGGACATAGCTTCGGCCGGGCGTTTTACCGCGCGCGACGTCGAAGTGCCGTTCACGATTGCGACCGGTTCGGTGCGGACGCCTGCCTTCTTCCTCGAGACCGACGGCGCCACGATGTCCGTGGAAGTGCAGGCGAACCTGACCACGGACGAGATTCAGGCTTCGGCCGATATCGACTACGATGCCGGACTGGACGCGCTGGTCGGGTCGGAGCCCTCTCTGGGCATGACCGTGCAGGGGTCCTTTGGCGAGACGACTGCCAGCTTCGACACGGCGCCGCTGACACAGTACCTGACCCAGCGCGCGCTGGAACGCGAACAGGCACGGGTCGAGGCCATGCAGGCAGGCCTCCTCGAACGGCAGAGGTTGCGGCGCGAAGTGCGTTACTACGCCGCCCTGGCCGACGATACTGCCCGCCGGCGCCAGGAGGCCGCCGAGCAGGCCGCCCGGGAGGCGGAGAGGGTAAGGGCCGAGGAGGAGCGTGCGCGCGAACGGGCGGCTGCGGCGTCGCCGCTCGAACCGGAAGCGGCCGCGAGCGAAGCGGTCGTGCCGCCGTTGCCAACCCGGGCGCAGCGTCCCGCCCCGCCCGCGCTTGAGTTCAGCCTCGACGCGATCGGCAGGATTCTCGAAGACCTGCCGGAGCGGCCCTGATCGCGGCGGCATGTGAGGCTTCAGCCTGCCCGCCCGGCGTGATCCTTCAGCCAGGACAGCACGTGGATGCGCAGCGCCGACGACAGGTTCGTCAGTCGCGGACGCGCCTCGTCGATCTCGCCGACGAGAGCCGCAAGCGAAATTCCGCGCGTTGCCGCGATCGTCTGAAGTTCGTCGAGGAACGGCTGTTCGAGCGAGAAGCTGGTGCGATGGCCGCGGATCGTCACCGAGCGCTTGAGCTGCACCGTCAGGGCGTCCCGTCGGGCCCGTCGCGCCGGTGGCCGTCGAGCAGCGCCGCGCCGCGCTGCCGTTCCGCCTCGTCCGCCTTGCGGTCGGACTTGCTGCGTCCGTGCAACGCGCGGTTCTCTGCCGCGACGCGGTCCTTCTCGGCGCGGGCGGTGCGCTTGCGGAAAAGCCGCAGGTTCACGACCTCGCCCATCGCCGCGTCAGCTCATTTCTTGCGGAAGGCGTCGAGCGAAACGACCTGCGCGCTCTTGGCGGCGTCGTCGTCGCCTTCCGCCGACGTCGCCGCAGCGGCGTCCGGCTTGAGCCGCTCTGTCCGGCGGGTTGGCGTGGGCAGGGCGGGCGGCGCTTCCTCGATGGCTGCGGTCTCGGCCGCCGGCTCCGCCTTCACGTCGAATTCCAGCTCGAAGTTGACCGACGGATCGTAGAAGCCGCGCACGGCTGCGAACGGCACTTCCAGCTTCTCCGGAACGTCGGAGAAGGAGAGGCCGATCTCGAAGCCGGTCTCCGTCACCTTCAGGTCCCAGAACTGGTACTGCAGCACGATTGTCATCTGCTCGGGGTAGCGCTCGCGCAGACGCGTCGACACGCGCACGCCGGGCGCGCCGGTCAGGAAGGTGATGAAGAAGTGGTGGTTGCCGGGAAGGCCGGTCCGCGCGACTTCGCTCAGCACCTTGCGCATGACGCCGCGGAGGGCCTCCTGGGCGAGAATGTCGTAGCGTATGTGGTCGTCGGACATGAGGTTCCGTCTGGCGTGAGTCTCGATCCGCGTAGATGTAATGAAGCCGGGCGCGCGCGTAAACCGAATTAGGACCCCAAGCGACAATCGTTACCGCATCCGCCTTGGCAAAACGTCCCTTCCGCGAAGGCAGGCAAGCCCAGGCCGGCAAAGGCCACGCGGTCTGCGGAAGTCGCGAAAACGTAGAGAAAGGAGGAAAGTGGAGGTTTCTGTTGCCAGGTACCTCCGAACCCCGCCTAGAAGTGCGAACCCCTAGGACTTGAATTGAAGCTGTCGCGCTGCTTACGCGGCGAGACGTGCTTCCGCATAGTTGTCGTTTGCAACTACATTTTTAGCCCGATGACGGTGGTACCATGCCGAGCGAAAGTTCGATCTTTACACCCTCGTCGATCCTATTTCGCCCCCATCAGAAACCGCTCTCGCGAGCCAGCGGCTTGTGGTGGAGGCGCCGGGTACCGCCCCCGGGTCCGAAAGGCTTATTCCATCGTCCGTTTATCGCCGTAGTCAGACAAGCTGACGAACCGAATATAGGGAGATGCGCTGCCGATTGAAAGGCCATCGGCCATTGACAAGGCGAGATTCAACGCGGAAGTTCTTCCTGTGCGGCGGGAGGCTTCTATACTCGCAGAGCAGGGCGGGAAGGAATATCCGGCATGCATACCCGGCATTTCGCGCGCGGGTTGCAGGATCAGTCAATGACGAGGGGGAAGACGTCCATGGCCGACTATTTCGCAGACGTGAAGAAATACGACGCGAGCGCCGACGAGGCGAAGGTCGCGAAAATCGTCAGGCATCTCGGCATCGCGCTCCGGAACCGCGATTCCTCGATGGTGTCATGCAGCGACCCGAAGGAACTCGCGCGGGTGCAGGAGAAATGGTGCGCCAAGAAGTTCGGCGTGGCCGAAGAACCTGGAATGACTGCCATCGAGGCAACGTGTGCGGCGATGAAGGGCGACAACTCGAAGAGCCGCGTCACGTTCTATTATCTGGTGGCCAAGGAACTCGGCAAGCTCGACGCACTCTGACGTCCGAAGCGGACGGTACCGGCCGCGCAGGCAAGGCGCCTGCGCCGGTCGTGCTTCAGCCCTGGTGGTCTTCCGCGATCGGCCGCTGGTAGGTGAAGCCCATGTCCCAGGGAAAATAGATCCAGGTGTCCTGCGACACCTCCGTGACGAAGGTGTCGACAAGCGGCCGGCCCTTTGGCTTGGCGTAGACCGTGGCGAAATGCGCCTTCGGCATCATGGCGCGCACGATGGCCGCAGTCTTGCCGGTGTCGGTCAGGTCGTCGACGATCAGCACGTTCTCGCCGTCGTTTTCCAGCAGCGCCGGGGTCACTTCCTTCAGCACGGACAGTTCGCCCTGCGAGGTGTAGTCGTGATACGAGGCGATCGAGACCGTCTCGATCACACGGATACCCAGTTCACGCGAGATGATCGCCGCAGGCACGAGGCCGCCGCGGGTGATGCAGACGATCGCCTTCCACTTGCCGTTGGCCCCCGCCAGCCGCCAGGCGAGCGCGCGTGCGTCGCGGTGGAACTGGTCCCAGGACACCGGAAAGGCCTTTTCGGGAAGAGACATCGTCGGGCTCGCGCTTGGGAAAGATGCGTGGCTAAAGCGCAAACCGCGCCGAAACGCAAGAGCCGCCGCCCGTCGGCGTTCAGGGGCGGGCGTCGCGGGCCTTCAGGTAGACGGCGACCGACAGCGCGAGCGCCAGCGCATAGAAGGCAAACAGTGTCTGGTAAGCGACGACCGGTTCGCCGGGCACGGTCGCCCCGGTCACCACCGCGCCCGTGGCGAACTGCATGACGCCGACGCCGCCGATTGAGAAGAAGTTCATCAGCGTCACGCCGCGGCCGATCAGATGCGCCGGCACGAAGGCACGGGCATGCGCCATCAGCAGGCCGTAACTCGCGCCGGACACGCCGATGAGCACCAGGAGGATCGTGGCGATCGCCAGCGAAGCCTGCGGCATCAGGGCAAGGGCGCAGATTGCGGCGACGCTGATCGTGTTGCCCACGACCGCGACCCATTTGCGGGTCCTGAAGACCGTATCGAGCGGGCCGTAGAGGAAGCTGCCGGCGACCATCGCGAAGGCCATGAACAGCGTGACGTTGCCGATCACCAGCGAATCGGCGCCGTAGACATCGGTGAGATAGGGGCCGGCCCAGAGGCCGCGGATGCCGACTGCCGGCGCGTAGTTGATCGCCGTCAGCGGGATGATCGGCCACAGCACCCGGAGTCTGAGCAGTTCAGCGAACCCGCCGAAGCCTACTCCGGCCGCCGGTTCGTCGGGAGACCGTTCCGGGTCCCGTACGAAAACGAACAGCGCCAGCGCGACCAGCAGCGTCAGTCCGGCGATGGCCAGTATTACCGGCCGCCAGCCGAAGCTATCGGCGGCCGCGGCAAGAGGGGTCGCGCCGAAGACGTTGCCGAGCGAACCGAGCGCGACGAACCACGAGGTGGCCACCGCGAAGCGCGCCGCCTTGAAGGTCTTGGCGAAGATGAACAGCGAAGCCATCAGCACCGGCGCGCAGCCGATACCGATCAGCGTCATGGCGATCACCAGCATGAAGGGCGTCGTCGCGAGACCGAAGACCACCGCACCGCCGCCGCCGCCGATCGCCAGCATCACGGCCGCGGTGCGCCGTGGGCCGAACCGGTCGAGCGACACGCCGACGGCGAACTGCATGAGCGCGAAGGCAATGAACCAGGCGCCGGAGGCCTGCGAAAAATCCGCCTTGGTCGCGCCAAGCTCTGCTTCGAGGACCGGCGTCAGGACCGCGAGGAAGGACCGGTAGAACTGGGAAAGGAAATAGGCGAAGGCGAGCGCCGTGATTCCGGCCATCGTCTGATCCCGAATGCGAGGAGCGGCGAGCACCGCGGACGTCTTCCATCAGGAAGACCGTGTCGCCGGCCTACGCGCTGCACGCGCTTCGGGCAATTGCCAGTCCGCTGGTCACACATGGACCAGCGGACCGTCGTCTCGATCGTGGAGGCTCAGGCTGCCTTGGCGGCACCGCCGCCATTGCCGCGACGCCGCCGGCGACGCGGCTGGCCGTTGCGCTCGTCGGCACGACCCGCTTCATGATGGGCTCCGGCCGGCTTGCCGCCGGCGCGCTGCGGCGCCTGGCCGGAACGCGCGGGACGACCCTGGGGCTTGCCCTGCGGCCGGCCCTGACGCTCGGACCGCTCCGGACGCGAACCGGCCGGCAGGGGCTTCTGGAACGGGTCGGGCTGGCCGGTGTGGTCGGCAACGAGGGGGATTGCCTTGCGGATCACCTTCTCGACCGCGCGCAGCTTCGACACTTCCTCGGGATCGCACAGCGTCACCGACTTGCCGCCGAGACCGTTGCGGCCGGTACGGCCGATGCGGTGGACATAGGTCTCCGGCTCGTCCGGCAGGTCGTAGTTCACGACCAGCGAGATGCCCGGCACGTCGATGCCGCGCGCGGCGATGTCGGTCGCCACCAGGATCTTCACCGAACCGTCGCGAAAACCGTTCAGCGCGCGCTGGCGGGCGTTCTGCGACTTGTTGCCGTGGATCACGTCGGCCGCGAAGCCGTCCTGCTCGAGCTGACGCGTCACCTTGTCGGCACCATGCTTGGTGCGGGCGAAGATGATGACCGGCCCGTCGCCTTCGGCGCGCAGGATGTCGGCCAGCACGTTGCGCTTCTGCTTGGTACGCGCCTTGACGAGGCCCTGGGTGATTTCGGCCACGGTCGTGCTCTGCGGCGCGACCGAGACGCGGATCGGGTCCTTCATCAGGCCCATGGCGAGCTTCTCGATCTCGTCCGGCATCGTGGCCGAGAAGAGAGTCGTCTGGCGATCGGGATGGGTGGCGCGGGCGAGCTTCTTGACGTCGTTGATGAAGCCCATGTCGAGCATGCGATCCGCCTCGTCCAGGACGAGCCAGCGCGTCTGGTCGAGCTTGACGTCGCCCTCGCGGACGAGGTCGACGAGCCGGCCCGGCGTCGCGATCAGGATGTCGACGCCGTCCCGCAGGCGTTTCACCTGCATGTTGCGCGACACGCCGCCGAGCACCTGGCAGGTGGTGATGTGCATGCCCTTCGACAGCAGGCGGATGGCCTCGTCGATCTGGACGGCGAGTTCGCGCGTCGGTGCAAGGATCAGCGCATGCGGGCACTTGGGACGGCGCTTGGCGCCGAGCGCCACGATGCGGGTGAGGATCGGCAGCGCGAAGGCCGCCGTCTTGCCAGAGCCCGTCTGGGCGATGCCCAGCACGTCGCGACCGGCGAGATAGTGCGGGATCGCCTGCGTCTGGATCGGCTTCGGCGTGGTGAGGCCGGCGGCCAGCGTGCCCTTGAGGAGGGCGCCGGTGATGCCGAGGGCTTCAAAGCCGTTGTCGGCTTCGGGAGTGGTCTGAAGGGTCAAGATCGTCTCTTTCGGCGGGCGACGCCCGCACTGCGGCCCGGCGGGCGCAACCTGCCGTGGCACTCTTATTGTTTGAACGACGAGGCGGCGCGCCCGAAACGGGCTGTGGCCGGCTGCGCTGTCGTTACCGCGGGCCGTATGCCAGCGGAGTTACCCTCGCCACCTGACCGTCGATCTCCGGAGAGACACGAGCCGATGAAGGGGAAGGCCAGACGCAACCAGGTCGATTTCCGACGAACCGGCAGTGCCGGCCCAAGCGCCTGTTGCGGCATATGGGCGATAACGCCCGACAATGCAAGGACATTCGGCACGGGACATTCGGGGAGGCACGGCGATCGGAGCCCGTGCGGAAGGCCGGCGACGCGGCAACGGGCGCCGCCGGCTCGTGTCATTCGCCCGAAGACAGGACCAGCACGGCCTGTTCCCGGGGTGCGCCGCCGACCGAGGTCAAGAACGCTGCGGCGATGAAGAGGATACTCACGATACCGGCTACGTTGGTCATGGCGAAACTCCCTTCCGTTTCGCCCCACGCAAGGGAGAGTGTAACCCGACCGGGCGCGCGTGGCTGCCCGGAGCCGGTAAATTTCTGGTCCAGTCTGTTCCAGAGCGTGAATCGAGGGCGGATTTGGTTAGGATAAGACGACTGCAGTGCCGGAAATTCAAGCCATGTCCGACTTTCCCGTCTTCGATCTGTCCCGCTTCGAACGCGCCGGCCGCGGCGAGCGCGCCGCGTTGGGCGCCGAGGTCGACGACATCTGCCGCTCGACCGGCTTCCTGGCGATCAGCGGTCATGGCGTCCCGCAGACCGTCATCGACGGTGCCTGGACCAGGGCGCGGGCGTTCTTCGACCTGCCGGCCGAAGAGAAGCAGAAGGCGAGGGCGCCCTATGCCGGCTACCCCTACGGCTATCTCGGCCCCGAATCCGAAGCGCTGGCGAAGTCGAAGGGGCAGGACACGCCGCCCGACCTGAAGGAGAGCTTTAACGGCGGCCCGCTCGGCGTTCCCGCAGGCCTCGACGACCCGCAGGCGCTCGCCTTCTGCTACGCCCCGACCATCTGGCCCGACGCGCCGGACGGCTTCCGGCCCGCCTGGGAAGCCTATTACCGGGCCATGGAAGACCTCGCCGCGCGGATCATGCGCGTCTTTGCCGTGGCGCTGAAGCTCGACGAGGACTTCTTCGTGTCCACCATCGACCGCCCGATCAGCGCGCTCAGGGCGCTGAACTATCCCGAGCAGGCGGTGCCGCCGAAGCCCGGCCAGCTGCGCGCCGGCGCTCATACCGACTATGGCAGCCTGACCATCCTCCTGCCCGAGCCGGGCTCCGGCGGCCTGGAGATCCTGACGCCGGAGGGCGCCTGGCGCGCCGTGCCACCGGTGCAGGGCGCCTTCGTGATCAACATCGGCGACCTGATGGCGCTGTGGAGCAACGACCGCTGGGTCTCGACGCTGCACCGCGTCGTCAACCCGGCGCCACGGTCGGACGGCACGACGCGGCGCCAGTCCTTCGCCTTCTTCCACCAGCCCAACTGGCACCAGGAGATCGCCTGCCTGCCGTCGTGCCTGACTGAAGGCGAGACGCCGAGATACGAGCCGGTGCTGTCGGGGCCCTATCTGATGGGCAAGTTCCAGTCGACGGTGAAGGCGGCCTAGGCGCATCGTGCCGGCCGGCTCGCATTGCCTTTTCCGCGTCTTCCGCTAAGAGAAGCCCGACCTTTCCGGACATCTTTCGAGGGAGCCCTCCATGACCGCCATCGTCGACATCATCGGCCGCGAAATCCTTGACAGCCGCGGCAATCCGACCGTCGAGGTCGACGTGGTGCTGGAGGACGGCTCGATGGGCCGCGCCGCGGTGCCCTCGGGCGCCTCGACCGGTGCGCACGAGGCCGTGGAACTGCGCGACGGTGGGCCGCGCTACCTCGGCAAGGGCGTCGAGCGCGCCGTCGAGGCGGTCAACGGCGAGATCTTCGAGGCGATCGGCGGCATGGAGGCCGAGAACCAGATCCATATCGACCAGACCATGATCGAACTCGACGGCACCGCCAACAAGAGCCGGCTCGGCGCCAACGCCATCCTCGGCGTGTCGCTCGCCGTCGCCAAGGCAGCGGCCGAGGCGTCCGGCCTGCCGCTCTACCGCTATGTCGGCGGCGCTTCCGCGCACGTGCTGCCGGTGCCGATGATGAACATCATCAATGGCGGCGCCCATGCCGACAATCCGATCGACTTCCAGGAATTCATGATCATCCCGGTCGGCGCGCCGACCTTCCGCGATGCCGTGCGCTGGGGCTCGGAGATCTTCCACACCCTGAAGAAGGGCCTGAAGGATGCCGGCCACAACACCAATGTCGGCGACGAGGGCGGCTTCGCGCCGAACCTGAAGAGCGCTACGGCGGCGCTCGACTTCATCATGGGTTCGATCGAGAAGGCTGGCTACAAGCCGGGCGAGGAGGTTGCGATCGGGCTCGACTGCGCCGCCACCGAGTTCTTCAAGGACGGCAATTACGTTTACGAAGGCGAGAAGAAGACCCGCGATCCGAAGGCGCAGGCCAAGTACCTTGCGAGGCTGGCGGGCGACTATCCCATCATCTCGATCGAGGATGGCATGGCCGAGGACGACTGGGACGGCTGGAAGATCCTCACCGACATGATCGGCAAGTCGTGCCAGCTGGTGGGCGACGACCTGTTCGTCACCAATTCCTCGCGCCTGCGCGACGGTATCCGCATGGGCGTGGCGAACTCGATCCTCGTCAAGGTCAACCAGATCGGCTCGCTGACCGAGACGCTGGACGCGGTCGAGACCGCCCACAAGGCCGCCTACACCGCCGTTATGTCGCATCGCTCCGGCGAGACGGAGGACTCCACCATCGCCGACCTCGCGGTCGCCACCAATTGCGGGCAGATCAAGACCGGCTCGCTCGCGCGCTCTGACCGGCTGGCCAAGTACAACCAGCTGATCCGCATCGAGGAGGAACTCGGCAAGCAGGCGCGCTATGCCGGCAGGTCCATCCTCAAGGGCTGACCGCAGGCATCCGCCGCGGACTTGGAAGGGTCGCCTCGGGCGGCCCTTCTTCGTTTCGGGACGGCCGCGAGGAACCTTCCGTAACCGCTCGTTAAGCACGCCGCGCTAGAAGAAAGGCAAAGGAAGAACACTCCCCCATGTGGACGCGTCAGCACAAGAAGCGGAACACCGGCCGGTACATCGTGCCCGCCTTCGCGACCCTGTTCCTCGGCTATTTCGGCTTCCACGCCTTCCATGGCGAGTACGGCATCTATTCGAAGTTCCAGCTCGAGGAACGCAAGGCCGTGCTTGTCGCCGAACTCGACCGCAAGCGGGCGGTCCGCGAGGAACTCGAGCAGCGTGTCCAGCTGCTTCGCGACGGCACGATCGAAAAGGACATGCTGGACGAGCAGGCGCGCCGGGCGCTCAACCTGTCTGCTCCGGACGAGATAACGATCATGCGCTCCTTCTCGAATTCGAATTAACCCGATTTCGGTTCATTGTTGATAAGCTGAACGATTTCCGCGATTTACCCGCATGACAGCCATGCAGTTTTCCGCGTGGCCCTAATCGTTCCTCCGTGCTAGCTTTCCTTCATCCAGGGAGGGGAGAGACAAGGCTCGCCTTCCCGTGTCCGCAAAGAAGACAGGATCAGGGAGCAGCGAATGAAGGCGGCGGCGAAAAAGACGTCCCCCAAACCCAGGGCAGATGCCGACGGCGTCGCCGCGGTGAAGACCCCCAGGCCCGTCGAATTCGACAAGGAGCAGGAACTGTCCGCCTATCGCGGCATGCTGCTCATCCGCCGTTTCGAGGAAAAGGCCGGCCAGCTCTACGGCATGGGCTTCATCGGCGGGTTCTGCCATCTCTACATCGGCCAGGAAGCGGTGGTGACCGGTCTTCGCATGGCGATGAAGGACGGCGACCAGATGATCACCGCCTATCGCGACCACGGCCACATGCTGGCCATGGACATGTCGCCGCGCGGCGTGATGGCCGAGCTGACCGGCCGCCGGGGAGGTTACTCCCGCGGCAAGGGCGGCTCCATGCACATGTTCTCCAAGGAGAAGAACTTCTACGGCGGCCACGGCATCGTCGGCGCGCAGGTGTCGCTCGGCACCGGTCTCGCCTTCGCCAATCGCTACCGCGAGAACGACTTCGTCTCGCTCACCTTCTTCGGTGACGGTGCGGCCAACCAGGGCCAGGTCTACGAGAGCTTCAACATGGCCTCGCTGTGGAAGCTGCCGGTGATCTACGTCATCGAGAACAACCGCTACGCCATGGGTACTTCGGTGACCCGCTCGTCCGCCGAGACCGACTTCTCGCATCGCGGCATCTCCTTCAAGATCCCCGGCATCCAGGTCGACGGCATGGACGTGCGCGCCGTGAAGGCTGCGGGCGACCTCGCCCTCGACTGGTGCCGCACCGGCAAGGGGCCGATCATCCTGGAGATGCAGACCTACCGCTACCGTGGCCATTCGATGTCCGATCCGGCGAAGTACCGTTCGAAGGACGAGGTCCAGAAGATGCGGTCCGAGCACGACCCGATCGAGCAGGTGAAAGCCCGGCTGGTCGAGAAGAAGTGGGCGAGCGAAGAGGAGCTGAAGGCGATCGACAAGGAGGTGCGCGACATCGTTGCCGATTCGGCCGAATTCGCGCAGACCGATCCGGAGCCTGATGTCGCGGAGCTCTACACCGACATCCTGCGCTGACGAACCGGTTCGATGAGCGCGATCCCGGATCCAACCGTTCTTCTGCTTGCAGTCGGCGTCGCCGTGCTGTTCGGCTGGTTCTTCTGGTTCGTGATCGCTCACACCTTCGGTACGGTGCGCCACATGTCGCGGATGCTCGACGAACGTTCCGAAAAGCAGCGCGCCGCCATCGCCGGTCCGGTCACCCGGCCGACGCCGCTGTGGCTCGTCGCGATCCGCGTCATTCTCATCGCTACGCTGGTCGGCCTCCTGGCCTACCAGTTCGCAGGCAAGTTCCAGATCCGCTGAACGCGGACGATTTAGATAGGTGAGGACCCCATGCCCGTCGACATCCTGATGCCGGCCCTCTCGCCCACGATGGAAGAGGGCACGCTGTCGAAATGGCTGAAGAAGGAGGGCGACAGCGTCGCCCCCGGCGACGTGATCGCCGAGATCGAGACCGACAAGGCGACCATGGAAGTGGAAGCCGTCGACGAAGGCACCCTGGGTAAAATCCTGGTCGCCGAGGGCACCGAAAACGTCAAGGTGAACACGCCGATCGCGGTGCTGCTGGCCGAGGGCGAGAGCGCGGGAGACGCGGCCCCGGCCAAGCCCGCCGCGCCCGAGGCCTCCGCGAAGCCCGACGCCGACACGCCGAAGGCAGCAGCCGACGACGCCGGCGGCAAGGAGCGCCAGGCGACCGACGAGCCGGCCGACAAAGAAGCGCTGTCGGTTCCCGCCCAGCCGAAGGAGGCGGTCGCCGCCGATCCCGACATCCCGGCCGGCACCGAAATGGTGCCGACCACCGTGCGCGAGGCGCTGCGCGACGCCATGGCCGAGGAAATGCGCCGCGACCGCGACGTCTTCATCATGGGCGAGGAAGTGGCCGAGTACCAGGGCGCCTACAAGATCACGCAAGGGTTGCTGCAGGAATTCGGCGCGAAGCGCGTCGTCGACACCCCGATCACCGAGCACGGCTTTGCCGGCGTCGGCGTCGGTGCCGCCATGTCCGGTCTGAAGCCGATCGTCGAGTTCATGACCTTCAATTTCGCCATGCAGGCGATCGACCAGATCGTCAACTCCGCTGCCAAGACCCTCTATATGTCGGGCGGCCAGATGGGCGCGCCGATCGTCTTCCGCGGCCCCAACGGCGCTGCCGCGCGCGTCGGCGCCCAGCACAGCCAGGACTACGCCGCCTGGTACGGCCACATCCCCGGCCTCAAGGTCGTCCAGCCCTATACGGCCGCCGACGCCAAGGGCCTGCTCAAGGCGGCGATCCGCGACCCCAATCCGGTGATCTTCCTCGAAAACGAGATCCTCTACGGCCAGACCTTCGACGTGCCGAAGCTCGATGATTTCGTCCTGCCGATCGGCAAGGCGCGCATCCACCGCAAGGGCAAGGACGCCACGATCGTCTCCTTCGGCATCGGCATGACCTATGCGGTGAAGGCCGCCGACAAGCTCGCCGAGGAGGGCATCGAGGTCGAGATCGTCGACCTGCGCACCATCCGGCCGATGGATCTCGACACGGTCATCGAGAGCGTGAAGAAGACCAATCGCCTCGTCACCGTCGAGGAAGGCTTCCCGCAGTCGTCGGTCGGCGACCACATCGCCAGCCAGGTGATGCAGCGCGCCTTCGACCATCTCGACGCGCCGGTGATCACCATCTGCGGCAAGGACGTGCCGATGCCCTACGCCGCCAACCTCGAAAAGCTCGCGCTGCCCAATGTCGGCGAGGTGGTCGAGGCGGTGAAGGCGGTGTGCTACCGTCGCTGATCGAAGGTCGGGAGGGACCGCGAAGTGAGCGCATCCGCAACGGACAGGAAGAGGCCGGCCACATACGCCGATCTCGAAGCCGTGCCGGAGCATCTGGTCGCGGAGATCATCGATGGGGTGCTGCGGACTCACCCGCGACCGTCCTTCCGGCATGGTGGAGCGGCAAGCGCCCTGAACATCCGCTTGGGCGGCGCGTTTCAGTTCGGTGGCGGCGGTCCAGGCGGCTGGATTTTCGTCGTTGAACCGGAATTGAGACTGGGCGCGCATGTCCTGGTGCCCGACATTGCCGCGTGGCGGCGGGAGAGGCTGGCAGGCCTGCCCGAGACCAGTATTGCCCAGGTCGCGCCGGACTGGGTGTGCGAAGTGCTCTCCGGTTCGACGGAACGGCGCGACAGAACCGTCAAGTCACGTATCTTCGCTGAAGAAGGCGTTGCGCATTTCTGGCTGATTGATCCGCGTCAGCAAATTCTGGAAGCTTTCGAACTCAACGATGGCCGTTGGCTGAAGCTCGGAGCGTGGGGGTCCGACGATGAAGTCCGCGCCGCGCCTTTCGACGCCATTGCCTTCTCGCTCGCCGACCTGTGGCCATTCGACCGGCCGCTCGGCATGAACGAAGACCCCACGCCCTATTACGCCGGAGACAGATAGATGCCCATCAACATCACCATGCCGGCCCTCTCGCCCACCATGGAGGAGGGCAACCTCGCCAAGTGGCTGGTCAAGGAGGGTGACCATGTCGCGCCCGGCGACGTGATCGCCGAGATCGAGACCGACAAGGCGACGATGGAAGTGGAAGCCGTCGACGAGGGCACGGTGGCGAAGCTCGTCGTGCCGGCCGGTACCGAGGGCGTGAAGGTCAACGCGGTGATCGCGATCCTGGCCGCCGAGGGCGAGGATGCCGGGGCTGCGGCCAAGGGCGGAGACGGAGCCGCGCCCGCCAAGGCCGAGGCGCCCAAGGGTGGGGCGCCAATCTCCCCACCCGTGGGGGAGATGTCGGCGAAGCCGACAGAGGGGGGCGCTGCCCCGCCGAGTTCTCCGTCCGTCACGCCCCCCTCTGCCCTGCCGGGCATCTCCCCCACGAGGGGGGAGATCAGCCAGTCTCGCATCTTCGCTTCCCCGCTCGCCCGCCGCATCGCCAGCGAGGCCGGCGTGGAGCTCTCCGCCATCGAGGGCTCCGGCCCGCATGGACGGGTGGTGAAGGCCGACGTGGAGAAGGCGGTCGCGGGCGGTGCCAAGGCCCCGGCGCAGAAGGCTGCTCCTGCCGCTGCAGAAGCGCCAGCCGCAGCCGCGCCGGCCGCCAGACCGATGTCCGACGACACCGTGCTGAAGCTGTTCGAGGAGGGTTCCTACGACCTCCTGCCGCATGACGGCATGCGCAGGACGATCGCCGCGCGGCTGACCGAATCGCACCAGACCGTGCCGGCCTATTTCGTCTCGATGGACTGCGAGATCGACGCGCTGCTCAAGCTGCGCGCCGAGATCAACGCGGCGTCGCCGATGCTGAAGACCGAGAAGGGCGAGGTGCCCGCCTACAAGCTCTCCGTCAACGACTTCATCATCAAGGCGATGGCGCTCGCGCTGCGCGACGTGCCGATGGCCAACGCCTCCTGGACGTCGACCGCCCGCGTCCGTCACAAGCACTCCGACGTCGGCGTGGCCGTGGCGATCCCCGACGGGCTGATCACCCCGATCATCCGCAAGGCGGAAGCGAAGACGCTGTCCGTCATCTCCAACGAGATGAAGGACCTGGCCAAGCGCGCCCGCGACAAGAAGCTGAAGCCGCAGGAATACCAGGGCGGCACCACGGCCGTGTCGAACCTCGGCATGTTCGGCGTCTCGAACTTCACCTCCATCATCAACCCGCCGCATGCCTCGATCGTCTCGATCGGCGCGGGCGTCGAGAAGCCGGTGGTGAAGAAGGGCGCAATCGTCGTCGCCACCGTCATGACCGCCACCTTCGCCTTCGACCACCGCGTCATCGACGGGGCGCTGGGGGCGGAACTCGCAGCGGCGTTCCAGCGGCATATCGAGAAGCCGATGGGCATGCTGGTCTGACTGAAACCCTCCCCGCAAGGGGGATGGGAGCTCTGGAGCGCCTCATGAAAACCGTCCTCTGCTACGGCGACTCGCTCACCTGGGGCTATTCGGCCGAAGGCCCGTCGCGCCACGCTTACGCCGACCGCTGGCCAAGCGTGCTGCAGGCGGCCCTCGGGCACCAGGCGGTGGTGATCGCGGAGGGGCTGAACGGCCGCACGACGGCCTTCGACGACCATCTCGGCGGGGCCGACCGCAACGGGGCACGGGCGCTGCCCGTTTCGCTCGTCAGCCACGGGCCGCTCGACCTCGTGATCCTGCTGCTCGGCACCAACGACATGAAGCCCTTCGTCTGCGGCCGCGCGATCGGCGCCAAGCAGGGCATGCGACGGCTGATCGACATCGTGCGCGGCACGACCTATCCGCTCGGCGCCGAGGCGCCGGACATTTTGATCGTCGCGCCGCCGCCGCTGAACGAGACGGCAGATCCCGACTTCGCGGCGATGTTCGAAGGCGGCATCGCCGAGTCCGGCATGCTGGCCAGCCTCTATTCCGACCTCGCCGACGATGCGGGCTGCGGCTTCTTCGACGCCGGTTCGGTGGTCGAGACGACGCCGCTCGACGGGGTGCATCTCGACGCGGCCGGTACGCGCGCGCTCGGCAGGGCGCTCGAGCCGATCGTGCGCATGATGCTGGGGCTCTAGCGGACGCGGCGACGATCGAAAGGACCGTTGATCGAAATCAAGGAGCGGCTTGCCTGCGAAGATAGCCTGACGACATCGAAACGGGAGACCAACAGATGTCGCACACACCGCACGAACTGGCCGAGGAGTTTCCGGAGCACGGCGCGCTGATCCACCACATGCGCATGACGGACGGCCATTTCCACCGGCTGGCCAACGAGTATCATGAGGTGAACCGCACGATCCACCGCGCCGAGACCGACGTCGAGCCGATGGACGACCTGCATGTCGCCGAGCTGCGCAAGCGGCGGATGCGGCTGAAGGACGAGATCTACACCATGCTGGTGCGGCACGAGCCGGCGCCGGCGCCCGTGACGGAGGGGTGAGGGCCGAGGGCCTGCGCTTCTCCCGAGACCGGCGGCAGGCAGCGCGTGCTGTCCTTGCCGCCGACCTGTTGAGGAGTGGAAGCGCATGTCCGACACCTATGACGTCATCATCATCGGCGGCGGCCCGGGCGGCTACGTCACTGCGGTGCGTGCCGCCCAGCTCGGCCTGAAGACCGCCGTGGTCGAGCGCGAGCATCTGGGCGGCATCTGCTCCAACTGGGGCTGCATCCCCACCAAGGCGCTCCTGCGCTCCGCCGAGGTACTGCATCTCGCCGAACACGCCAGGGACTACGGGCTGACGCTCGAGGGCCGCATCTCGCCCGATCTGAAGGCCGTGGTCGAGCGGTCGCGCGGCGTCGCCGGCCGCATGAACAGCGGCGTCGCCTTCCTGATGAAGAAGAACAAGGTCGACGTGATCTGGGGCGAGGCGAAGATCACCGGGGCAGGCAATGGCAGCGCCGAGATCGTCGTGTCGAAGCCGTCGAAAAAGCCGATGCTGCCGCAGCATCCCGCACCCAAGAACACCAGGGGCGAGGGCACCTACACGGCAAAGCACCTCATCGTCGCCACCGGCGCCCGCCCGCGCGCGCTGCCGGGCATCGAGCCCGACGGCAGGCTGATCTGGACCTATTTCGAGGCGATGGTGCCGGAGAAGATGCCGAAGTCGCTGCTCGTGATGGGCTCGGGCGCCGTCGGCATCGAGTTCGCGTCGTTCTACCGGACGATGGGCGTCGACGTGACGGTCGTCGAGGTGATGAAGCAGGTGATGCCGGTCGAGGACGCCGAGATCTCGGAACTGGCGCGCAGGCGCTTCGAGAAGCAGGGCATGAAGATCCACCTGGAAGCCAAGGTGGTGAAGGTCGAAAAGGGCGCCGACTCGGTCACCGCCCATGTCGAGATGAAGGGCGGCAAGGTGGAGACCATCACCGCCGACCGCATGATCTCGGCTGTCGGCGTCGTCGGCAACGTCGAGGGATTCGGCCTGGAGGAGGTCGGCGTCAAGACCGAGCGCGGCACGATCGTCATCGATGAATGGTGCCGCACCAACGTGCCGGGGGTCTATGCGATCGGCGACGTCGCCGGTCCGCCGATGCTCGCGCACAAGGCCGAGCACGAGGGCGTCATCTGCGTCGAGAAGATCGCCGGCCTGCACCCGCACCCGCTCGACAAGGCGCTGATCCCCGGCTGCACCTACTGCCACCCTCAGGTGGCGTCGGTCGGTCTCACCGAGGCGAAGGCGAAGGAGGCCGGCCACGAGGTCCGCGTCGGCCGCTTCCCCTTCGTGGCCAACGGCAAGGCTGTGGCGCTGGGCGAGGACCAGGGGCTGGTGAAGACGGTATTCGACGCAAAGACCGGGCAGCTCCTCGGCGCCCACATGGTGGGCGCGGAGGTGACCGAACTGATCCAGGGCTTCGTCGTCGCCATGAACCTCGAGACCACCGAAGAAGAGCTGATGCATGCCATCTTCCCGCATCCGACCCTTTCGGAGATGATGAAGGAAAGCGTGCTCGACGCCTACGGCCGGGCGCTGAACGCGTAAGCCGCCGCCGGCCGCAACGCCTATCCTCCAACCCCACGAAGTGGGGGGGACTCCCCACCGTTTAGCAAGAGGTTTTCTGGGTTGCCCGGGAGGGGTCGAAGGAGGTTCCGGCTTTCAGCATGGCGCAGGCGACGTTGAGGAGGCGGTCGGCGACGGAGCG
>NZ_JAOAOQ010000027.1:2500-85201 GCF_030398385.1 Aquibium sp. ELW1220
TCGACGACACAACCGTTGCCGGCGTTGTGACCGTCGACGATCTCGCCAGGCTCTTGCTGTCGCCCTGACAAGCGGGCGGAGCTTCAACGCTTGATCCCGCGGCCCAGAGGGACCGGCGGCTGCGGCCGGGGACCTGGCAGCGTCGATTGCCGCCTTTTCCTGGTTGAGTGGAGCCTGGTCCGGGCAACAAAAAACCCCCGGCTTTTGGCTCGGGGGTTTTTTTATCTGGTTGCGGGGGCAGGATTTGAACCTGCGACCTTCAGGTTATGAGCCATGTCGAACAGATCATGAACAACTGCGCTGGACTGCGTTTTCTTTCGACATTTCCGCCACTTCGCGGCGCTTGCCCTCTGACCATCTTGCGCAGGAACTCGCAAGAAACCGCCGCGAACCTCTCCCTCTTGCTTCCACCATGCTTCCACACGCCGGAGGGTTGATGCATTGGTAGCAGCATGATCTCGGAAAGGCAGCGAGTAGATTTTTGCGAAAACACTCTCGCCCTGGTCTATTGCGTGGCGTGCAACAGCCCGCGGGTAGTAACACCATCAGTTTCAGGATGGAGCGTCGACTTTTCCACGTCGCCCTGCTCGTGTGTCAATCGCCCGACGTCTTTCATTCTCGCCAGGTCAACAGACAGGTCGGATTGCAGCACGCCTTCAATGAGGTATGATGGCCGCATCAGGGGGCTTTGCAAATGTCGAGAGTGGTTTTCGCCGGGCTCGGGGTGGTGACCATGCTCGTAGGAACCGCTGTTGCGGGACCCTTCGAAGATGGTTTTCTTGCTTACGAACGTGGTGACTACACGGATGCAGCGATGTGGTATCGTATTGCAGCCAATCAGGGTGACGCGATTGCTCAATATCATCTCGGTGTGATGTATGAAAATGGGCGTGGCGTCCCTCAAGATTTTCCCGAAGCAATAAAGTGGTATCGCTTATCAGCACAACAAGGCATTGGCCGCGCCCAATATAACCTGGGCATAATGTATGCCAATGGCCAAGGGGTACCATTGGACGATGCTGCTGCATCGAAATGGAAACGCCTGTCCTCTGACCAAAGCGACGCCGAAAACCAGCTTCATCTAGCGTTGATGTATGAAGAGGGGCAGGAAGTTCCACAAGACTACGAACAAGCCGCCAAGTGGTACCGCTTAGCCGCCGATCAAGGGAATGCACTCGCCCAATATAAAGTCGGCTTTATGTATGAGACTGGCCGAGGTGTCCCTCAAAACCATGACGAGGCGGCAAGATGGTATAGGCTATCGGCTGACCAGGGCAATGCACTCGCCCAGTACAACATGGCCCTCTTGTACGAAACCGGGACAGGCGTTCCTCGGGATTATGCCGAAGCAGTGAGGTGGTATCGCTTAGCAGCGGATCAAGGCGATATCTTCGCGCAGTATAATCTCGGTACCAAATATGAAGCAGGCCAAGGCGTTGAAAGAAACGATGTCCTCGCGCACATGTGGTTCAGCTTAGCAGCCGCTCAGGGCGATGCGGATGCGGCTGGGAAGATGTTGATGCTTGCCAGGTGGATGACGCTTGATGAGGTCGCCGAGGCAGAGCGCATGGCCCACGAGTGGGAGGCCGCACGGTAGAGCAGCAGTTACCGACCGATAGCGCACTGGCACAGCAACGGTCTGCCGCCTTCATTTGAATATCGATCCGCCTATGAATTTCTTGCCCGCGTGAACATAGCCAATCTGTTCGTTGCTGCACCGGTTGGGGCACGCCAGTTCCAGCGCCGTTCCCCTGCACGCGGAGAAGATCGCCACCCCTCCAGCGGCAGCCGAACCGGCTTCAACCAGTAGCACTGCCTCCCTGTCGGCGTCCTGCTCACGGCGTTACCAGGACCTCACTTGACGAGCCCCGCCTTTTCCAGCGCCGCGCCCCAGACGGCGCTATCCTTGGTAATGCGGTCGGACAAACTGTCCGGCGAACCACCCTCCGCGCGCCAACCGACTTCCAGCATCTTCTGCTACACCTCGTCGGACCCCAGAATTTTTACAATCTCAGCGTTCAAGCGCGCGATCACATCCGGCTGTGCGTCGGAACTGCCCACCGCGGCGATCCACAGTTCAGCGCGGAAAGTCTCAGGCAATCCCGCATTGCCGGCGATTGTCGGCACCTCTGGCGCCAGCGGAGAGGGCTCGGCGGCGGTAATGCCAAGGATCTTCAGATTACCTGCGCGATACGCTGCGAGGGCGCCGGAGGGCGCCATGAAAGCCATGTCGATTTCCTGCCCCAGGATCGAGTTCGTCGTAAGCGCGATCAGCGCCACACGGTTTTTCCGAGTTGACAGGATCGCCCGCTCACCAGCGAGCCGCCTTGACGCGGTTCGGCATGAAGTGCGATCGGATTGCTACAACGGCCCTGGCGATNGAGTTTTTTGAACTTTTTGCGACGCCGTATGATGATCTAATGAATCGCGCGCGGGTCCGCGAAGCCACGCACCGGCCCCATTGACGCCACACTGCGCGGGGATTGTCCGCACCGAGCGAGGGGGCTCGTTTCGAATCGGGCAGTCACGACCGCGGTCGTTCGGCGGCCTTTCATTGACAGGATGGCTTGTGGCAGGCACTTTCGCTCGCCACGCCATAAGCACTTGAACCGGGGCTCGGGGACAACGCCTGCAGCGATGCATGATTTCAAACAGGCCATCGCCAAGCTCGGCAACGAGCCGCCGCTGACGACCGGCGGCCGTGCGGGTCCGCCCGACCGGCGCGAAATCTCGGCGCGCTGGCTGTCGGGTACCTTCCTGACCGGCGTGACCTCGGCCGTCCTGATGGGCGTGGCGCTGCTGGCCGCGCTCGACGGTCGCGAGCAGTTGGCGACACCTCCGGAGATCGCCGAGGTGGAAGCCATGGCCCGCCCCGGCGCCGGCGACACCGCCAAGGCCGCGCGCGTCGTTCCGACCTCTGCTGTCAACCGGGCGCGCGACAGGCGGCGCATGGAGCTGCCGACCGTCAGCCGGGTCGGCGACCGCGAGGTCGTCCGCACCATGCCTTTCGTGGAACTGCGCATGCCGCTCGCGGCCGCCTATACCACCACGCGCAACTATCCGGCCTTCGATCCGCTGTCGGTCTTCGCGGAAGGTCCAGAACCCCAGGCCCAGCCTGCACTGGCCACGTCGATCGTCTATGACGCCAAGGTCGAGAGCGAGGTGAGCCTCGAGACGGTCGATTTCCCGATCGAGACCGCTGCCTTCGACGAGACGAGCAGCCTGTCGCCGGACGAGGTCGAGGAGGTCGTGCGCACGACCGGTGCCATCCTCACCGACGGAGAAGTGCAGCTCGCCGCGCTGCACTATGTCGATCCGCTGCGTTTCGGCGAATCGGCGGCCACCGCCACGCTCACACAGTCGTACGGCGTGCGCATCGTCCAGGAAAACGTCTCGGTGGCGCATCGCAACGACGACGTCACTGCCGCGCCGAGCTTCGCGGAGGAGATTCTGATCGTCCGCAACGACCGTCCGACGGTCGACGTGCTGGCCGACGCCGGTTTCTCGGGCGACGACGCGGTCGGTATGGCCGAGGCGATCGGCAGGATGATGAACGCTCCGGCGCTGAAACCGGGCACCGTGCTCCGCCTCGGCATCGAAGCGGCCGGCGAGGAGCCGCACATCGTGCGCGCCAGCCTCTATGACCGCCAGACGCACCTCGTCACCATCGCGGTCGACGATCGGATGCAGTTTGTCCCCGCCGACGAGCCGGACAAGAGCGCCGCCGTCATCGCCGCCTTCGACGACGACAGGCCGCCGGTGCGCATGCGCGGCGAGCTCCCGCGCGTCTATGACGGCATCTACCGCGCGGCCTATTCCTACGGCATGTCGAGCGACATGACCAAGCAACTGATACGGCTGGTCGCAGCCGACGTCGACTTCCAGTCGCGGATCAACCCGACCGACGCCATCGACGTCTTCTTCTCGCAGCCGAGCGACGACGATACCGCCTCGGCGGAATCCGAACTCCTTTACGTGCGGGCGAACTTCGGCGGCAACGAGCGCGCCTTCTACCGCTTCCGGATGGCCGACGGCACGGTGGACTATTTCGACGCCGATGGCCGCAGCGCACGCCAGTTCCTGCTGCGCAACCCGCTGCCGAACGGCAAGTTCCGCTCCGGCTTCGGCAAGCGCCGGCACCCGATCCTGGGCTACGTGAAGATGCACACCGGCGTCGACTGGGCCGCACCGACGGGCACGCCGATCATCGCGGCCGGCTCGGGCGTGGTGAAGAAGGCCGGATGGGCCGGCGGATATGGACGCCAGACCATCATCCGCCACGCCAATGGCTACGAGAGCTCCTACAATCACCAGAGCCGCTTCGCCAAGGGCGTCGTCGCCGGTGCGCGCGTCCGCCAGGGTCAGGTCATCGGCTATGTCGGCTCGACCGGCATGTCGACCGGACCGCACCTGCACTACGAACTGCTGGTGAACGGCGCCAAGGTCGATCCGATGCGCGTGCGCCTGCCCAACGGCCGCGCCCTGAAGGACGATGAACTGGTCGCGTTCCAGGCCGAGCGGGAGCGTATCGACGCCCTGCTCTCCACCGGCGTGGGCGGTTCGCTGCGGCTGGCCAGCGCCGCGCGCTGAGCGGGGCGGCCGGACGCGAAAGGGCGGCCGCGAGGCCGCCCCTGTCTCTGCCCGACCCGGCCGCGTCCCGCCGCCCGGTCGATCGGCCGCCGCGGCGGCCGGCACCCGTCAGTCGATGAACTGCACGAAGATCCCGGGCTTGACCATCCTGGCGAGTTCGGTCGCGTCCCAGTTGGTGAGCCGCACGCAGCCATGGCTGTTCGTCTTGCCGATGCGCGACGGCTCCGGCGTGCCGTGGATGCCGTAGGTGGGCTTCGACAGCGCGATCCAGACGGTGCCGACCGGCCCGTTGGGACCGGGCGGAATGGTCAGGACCTTGTCGTTCTCGCCCTGCTTGAAGTTGATCTTCGGATTGTAGGTGTACTGCGGATCGAGCGCGATGCGCTCGACCTTGACCGTGCCGGACGGCGACGGCGTGTCGGTGGAGCCGATCGTCGCCGGATAGGCGGCAACCAGATTGCCGTCGACGTCATAGGCCCGCACTTGCTTGCGCGTCTTGTCGGCGACGATGCGATCGACCGAACCCGCCTTCGGCTTGCCGGGGTTGGCGACCCTGACCAGCATGCCCGGGCGGTTGAAGTCGACGCTCGGATTGATCGCCTTCAGATAGTCCTCGTCCATGTGGAAGCGCTCGGCCAGCATTTCGGAGGTCGAGGTGAAGGCCAGGCGGTCGAGCGTGGCTTTCTGGCCGTAATCCTCCGGGATCGACGCCACGAAAGGTCCGGCGACGTCCTCGGGCGTCAGCTCGTAGGTCACGAAGGCCGGGCCGCCGGTATCGGCGAGCGAGGCCTCGACCGTGGCGGCGTCCGTCGGATCGAGCCGGTCACCGGTCATCTCGGCCAGCGCGTCGAGCGCCTTCTGGACGTTGGAACCCATCTTGCCGTCGATGACCCCCGGCGACACGCCCGCGCGGTCGAGCAGGATCTGTAGCCGTGCGACCTGTTCGGTCTCGATTTTGGTCGGCTGGACGACGGTGGGCAGGCCTTCGCCGGACCCGGTGGCCGGCGCGCCGGCCCGCGGCGGGGTCGACCCGGTGACCGGATTGTCCGGCAGGGGCTGGCGTTCCACCGGTTCGCCGCGCGCGAACTGGCCGTCGGGATAGACAGGCAGGGCGCGGCGTTCGACCGGCCGGTTGCGCTCGCGATAGACGCGGTAGTCGTCGTCGCCGAACGGCCGGTCGCCGAAATCGTCATAGCCATCGTCACGACCGTAGCGTCGGTCGTCGGAGCGCGGAGCGCCATAGTCCGGCTCCGGCGGCTCGCGCAGCCCGAGCTGCTGCTCGCGGAACCGGCGATACCGCTCGACGGCGGCCGGATCGCCGGGAATGGACGACAGGATGCCGGCGTCGCGCAGCCGGTCGATGCCGGAGCCGCGCCGATCACGCTCCTCGATCGCGATCACCTCGCCGGTCTGCACGTCGACCAGCACGCGCCGCCCCCGCGCGTCGATGTAGACGTCGACGCCGTCGCTCTGGGCAAGCTGCAGCCCGGACGCCGCCGGCCGCGCCATGGCAGGCGCGCCGTTCTCCGATACTGCCGCCGATGCGATGGATGCGAAGCCGGCCGTCACGGCGGTTGCGGCGGAAAAGAGCAGGTGTCGTCCGATCATGTCCCTCGTCTCGGTCTGCGGCCGCGTCGCGCATTGTGCGTCCAGCCTGGAATGCGTTTTCACGATGCAGGGTTCCACATGAACGGGACATGAAGATGGCGAATAGGGAATGGCGAATGGCGAATGGCGAGTGGGCTGGAGCGCGTGAAGTGCAAGGCGTGCGCCGGCGCCCGCGCGGAGCGTCGCTCCGCACGGCCGGTCAGGTCGTCGCGTCCAGGTTTCCCTCGGGGCGGCGTCAGGAGGTGTCGGGGGCGGGAAAGGCGCAGACGGTGGGTATGGCCCAGGACAGCCTTCGCTGGCAGACGAGACGGCGCAACGCTTCGACCAGTGGGCTCTCCGCCGAGACCGGATTATCCGCGGGTGACAGGAGGGCGCGAAGAAGGGCTGCGAGCGCGCGCAGGCGCCAGGCCAGCATCGCAGCGTCGGCCGGGCCGCTGCCCGAGCCGGGCCGACCGTCCGGATCGATGCCGAAGCCGAGCGCCTGCCCGACATCGGACGGGTTCCATCCGGTCTCGTCGATCAGGGCATTGCGGACGACGCGCTCGGCATGGCGCAGCAGGGCGAGCACGAACCAGCGGACGGGGAGCGACCGGCCGGCAGCGGCCTCGGCGAGCACGGCCAGCCCGGCGAGCATCCTCGCCGCCTGCCGCAATCCCCGTTCGCTGACCAACCCGCCGTCCATTCCCTCACCTCGCATGAAATCCGCAGACAGTGTGGGGCGGGAGGCGGAGACGTGGACAGATTTTTGATAAGATGTTGATTTCTTTGGCGCGGGCGGTCGCGGCGAGGGAAATGCTTCGTGCTGCCACACGGAAGGAGAAGCGCCTGCGGTCGCCGCTCCCCTTCTCCGCCCCGGTACGGCCCGTCCTCCGGCCCCATTTTCATGAGGCAGAGGACGGGCGGGTGGGTCAGGCGGCTTCGGCTTCGCTCACCACCTGCGCCCGCGGGCGGAACAGCAGGCGGTCGGAGCCGGACGCGATGCCGACGGTCTGGCCGTCGCGGATGTCGCCCATCAGGATCTTCTCGGCGAGCGGATCCTGCAGTTCCTTCTGCATCACGCGCTTGAGCGGGCGGGCGCCGTAGGCCGGGTCGTAGCCCTTCTCGGCCAGCCACTCGATGGCGGTCTCGTCGAGATCGAGCACGATCTTGCGGTCGACGAGCAGCTTTTCGAGCCGCCTGAGCTGGATGCGCACGATCTTGCCCATGTCGGCGCGGCGCAGCCTGTGGAACAGGATGACCTCGTCGATACGGTTCAGGAACTCGGGCCGGAACGAGGACCGCACCACGCCCATGACCTCGGAGCGCACCGCGTCGACGTCCTGGTCGTCGCGCAGCGAGACCAGATATTCGGCGCCGAGATTCGACGTCATGATGATCAGCGTGTTGCGGAAATCGACGGTGCGGCCCTGGCCGTCGGTGAGGCGGCCATCGTCGAGCACCTGTAAGAGCACGTTGAAGACATCCGGGTGCGCCTTCTCGATCTCGTCGAACAGCACCACCTGGTAGGGCCGCCGCCGCACGGCTTCCGTCAGCGCCCCGCCCTCCTCGTAGCCGACATAGCCGGGAGGCGCGCCGATGAGCCGCGACACGGAGTGCTTTTCCATGAACTCCGACATGTCGATGCGCACCATGGCGTTCTCGTCGTCGAAAAGGAACGAGGCAAGCGCCTTGGTGAGCTCGGTCTTGCCGACGCCGGTGGGGCCGAGGAACATGAACGAGCCGATCGGCCGGTTCGGGTCCTGCAGCCCGGCGCGGGCGCGCCGCACCGCCTTGGACACGGCCTGCACGGCCTCGCCCTGGCCGACGACGCGGCGGGCGATCTCGTCTTCCATGCGCAGGAGCTTGTCGCGCTCGCCCTCCAGCATCCGGTCGACCGGAATGCCGGTCCAGCGCGAGACGACCTGCGCGATGTTGTCGGGCGTGACCTCCTCCTGCACCATGGAGGAACGGCCATCCTGCGCCTCGGCCTCGACGAGCTTCTTCTCGAGCTCGGGGATGCGGCCATAGGCGAGTTCGCCGGCCCGCTGGAACTCGCCCTTGCGCTGGGCGATGGCGAGTTCGTTGCGGGCCTCGTCGAGCTCGCCCTTCAGGTCGGCGGCAAGCCCGAGCTTCTGCTTCTCGGCCTGCCACTTCGCGGTGATTTCGGCCGAATCCTCCTCGAGGCCGGTCAGTTCCTGCTCGAGCCGGACGAGCCGGTCCTTCGAGGCCTCGTCCTTCTCGGCCTTCAGCGCCTCGCGCTCGATCTTCAGCTGCATGATGCGGCGGTCGATCTCGTCGAGTTCCTCGGGCTTGGAATCGATCTGCATGCGCACGCGCGAAGAAGCCTCGTCGACGAGGTCGATGGCCTTGTCGGGCAGGAAGCGGTCGGCGATGTAGCGATTGGACAGGGTGGCGGCGGCGACCAGTGCGCTGTCGGAGATGCGCACCTTGTGGTGCTGCTCGTACTTCTCCTTCAGGCCGCGCAGGATGGAGACGGTGTCCTCCACGGTCGGCTCGTTGACGAAGACCGGCTGGAAGCGGCGGGCAAGGGCTGCGTCCTTCTCGACATGCTTGCGGTACTCGTCGAGCGTGGTGGCTCCGACGCAGTGCAGCTCGCCGCGCGCCAGCGCGGGCTTGAGCAGGTTGGACGCATCCATCGCGCCTTCAGCCTTGCCGGCGCCGACCAGCGTGTGCATTTCGTCGATGAACAGGATGATCTCGCCCTCGGCGGTGGTGACCTCCGACAGCACGGCCTTCAGCCGTTCCTCGAACTCGCCGCGATACTTGGCGCCGGCGATCAGCGAACCCATGTCGAGCGCCATCAGGCGCTTGTCCTTCAGGCTCTCGGGCACGTCGCCGTTGACGATGCGCAGCGCGAGACCCTCGGCGATGGCGGTCTTGCCGACGCCCGGCTCGCCGATCAGCACGGGATTGTTCTTGGTGCGGCGCGACAGGACCTGGATGGTGCGGCGAATCTCGTCGTCGCGGCCGATCACCGGATCGAGCTTGCCTGCGCGGGCATCGGCGGTGAGGTCTCGCGCATACTTCTTCATCGCCTCGAAGCCCTGCTCGGCATTGGCCGAATCGGCCGTGCGGCCCTTGCGGATGTCGTTGATGACGGCATTGAGCGACTGCGCCGTGACGCCGGCCTTGGCCAGGATGTCGGACGTCTTGGCCGACTTCTCGACGGCGAGCGCGGTGAGCAGGCGCTCGACCGTGACGAAACTGTCGCCGGCCTTTTTCGCCAGTTCCTCGGCGGTGGAAAAGACCTTGGCGATCGGCTGCGACAGATAGAGCTGGCCGTTGCCGCCCTCGACCTGCGGCAGCGCCTTGAGCGCTGCCTCAACGCCCAGCTGGACATCCTTCGGCCGGCCGCCGGCGCGCTCGATCAGGTTGGCCGCGAGGCCCTCCTCGTCGTCGACGAGGACCTTCAGCACGTGCTCGGGGACGAACTGCTGGTGATTGCGCGACAGCGCCATGGTCTGCGCGGACTGGATGAAGCCCCGGACGCGCTCGGAGTATTTCTCGACGTTCATGCTCTTGTCTCCATTCCCTGGCCGGCCCGCTTGGCGGCACCGGCTCGGCTCGAGGTGACGGGCCGCTCGTCAGCGAGCCGGCCCAACTCGGGCTGATATGGAGATTAGGACAGGGTTCCTCAAGATGGCTTGATGCGGGTCAAACGGGGGGCGCCCGGAGCGGTGCTGCCCCATGCACGGTCGCGCGCGAAGACGCCCGCCCGGCTGCGACCCGGCGTCCGGCGCGACACGGCGTCCGGACGCGTCAGCGCGCCAGCACGTCGTCCCAGTCGGGCGCGTGGCGGGCGATTTCGTCGGCGACGTACCAGCAGGCGGGCGTGATGGTGAGCCCCTGGGCGCGCGCGTCCGCCACCAGCCGCTCGACCAGCGCCTCGGCGATGCCGTCGCCGCGATAGGGCACCGGCACGAAGGTGTGATCGGCGACGATGCGCCCCTCGCCCGCCCGCACGAAGGTGAGGCGCGAGTCCTCGCCGTTCGGCATCGGCACGAAGTAGCGGCCGCCCTTGGCGGTTTCCTCGAACTGGATGGCGGGGGTGGTCATCGGCGACTCTCCGGGAAGGCGTGCGGGACAGGCTGTCATTTCGACGATGCAAACAGGAATCAGCAATGGTCACGTCATTCGGAAAGCCCAGAATCAGTTAGGTTGCAGTCCGTCACCTTGCAACCTGCATCGCCATTTTGGGAGACGATCAGCATGCTGAAGATGAGTTTCGAACGGGGGAGCGTGACGTTCGTTCCCGAGAGCCATGTCTGGACGGACGGCGTGGAAGCACGAGATCCTGATTCAAGCGACAACACCGCATGAGTAGATGTTCCTGCCCATTTCAGAGTTTATTACAACTTGAGATTCCATGAGGACGACGATGTTTTCTGCAACCACAATTCAATCATGTTGACGATTGTGGTCGCTGTTTCCGATGAAAGCACTCCTTATGGCGTCATCGAAAAGAGCGCAGCAAGGGGCGTACCGCTTCTGCTGCGCAAGGTCGCCGATGAGTTCGAAAGGAAGCCCCTCGAGGAAGCGGCAAGAACCGGCTAGCCGCGCACGCAGAGGAAGCCGAGGCGGCCGGAGCCCATGTCGCCGCCATTGCATTGCATGAAGGGCGCCTCGGGCCGGCGGTGGATCCAGTAGTCGCCGCCGAACATGCGGTAGACGCAGACGAGCGACGGCTGGCCGCCGATCATCTCGACGCGCGCGCCGGTGACGCGGCTGGACTGGTTGGTGGCCGTCCAGGCCGCGTCGCCCGTGTGGCTGACGACGCCGCGCGCCTCGGGCGGACAGTAGTGGACCTGCGAGGCCGCGGACGCGGGAAGACCGGAGGCGGCGATGGCAGAGGCGCTGAAGGCGGCGAGGACGAGAAGGCGACGCATGTGAACTCCCCCTTTGGCGGCGGGCGACGGCCCGGCGCGAACGGGGGAAGAATCCATCCCGCGCGATGAACACGGCATGAATGCGCGGATGTCGGCGCGACGGGTGGTTAACGTCCGCTTGCCCGGCCTGCCGGGGCAGGCCGCCTGGCGGCCCGGCGCCCGCAGCCGTGCCGGGCACCTGTCGGCGCCGACTAACCCTTCAGCACGTCGGCCCATTCGCGGTGGCGGCGGAACTGTTCGCGGGCGAAGGGGCAGAGCGGGATGATGGTCTTGCCGGCGGCGCGGGCGTCTTCCACCGCGCGGGTGACGAGCTTCAGGCCGATGCCCTGGCCCCGGAAGACGTCCGGGACCTCGGTGTGGTCGATGATGATCTGGCGCTCGCCGATCTTGGAGAAAGTCGATTCGGCGACCTCGCCGTTCGCGCCGCGGATGAAGTAGCGGCCCTTGGAGCCGTAATCCTCGAATTCGACGGTGACGGGTGCGTCGGTCATGACGGGCTCCTTTCCGTTTCGACGCCGGCGAAATGCCGGGCCGCGGCCGCAACCTCGTCGGGCCGCAGCTCGTGGCCGCCGGGATGCCAGTGCATGGTAACGGCGGCGCCCGCGTCCGTCAGCCAGCTTTCCAGCCGATGGGTCAGGTTGGGCGGGCAGATCGGATCGCGCTGGCCGGCGGTGACGAGGATCGGCCGGCCCGCGAGCGAGCCTTCAATGTGCGGCTGGAACGGGATCAGCGGGTGCATCAGTACCACCGCGTCGAAGAGATCCGGATGTGCGAAAAGCACCGTGGCGAGGATGTTGGCGCCGTTGGAATAGCCGAAGGCCAGCACGCGGGACGGCTTTTCGGCCGCGACCTGCGCCTTCACGAAGCCAGCCATCTTCGCCGTCGCCCGGGCGAGGTCGTCCATGTCGTAGACGCCCTCCCCCGTGCGACGGAAGAAGCGCGCCGCGCCGGACTCGGAGACGTCGCCGCGCGGCGACACGATGGTGGCGCCGGGAACGAGCTCGCCGGCGAGATCGACGAGCTGGTTCTCGTCGCCGCCGGTGCCGTGGAAGGCAAAGACCAGCGGTGAGCCGGGAGCACCTTGCTCCCGGCGGTGGACGTAGCTGTCGGTGGACATCGGATCGGTCCTTTCTGCGGTCAGTCGGCGATCGGCTGGAGATGGCTCTCCAGGATCCTGCGCAGGTGCTCGTGCTGCGTGGGCAGCTTGAGCGCCTCGCCGAGATGCGCGGTGTCCTCGTCGCGGTCGAAGCCTGGCTCGTTGGTGGCGACCTCGAACAGGATGCCGCCCGGCGTGCGGAAGTAGATCGCCCAGAAATAGTCGCGGTCGATCACCGGGGTCACCTGATAGCCCGTGTCCATCAGCGCCTTGCGCACCTCGAGCTGACGGGCGCGGTTCTCGACCGCGAAGGCGACGTGGTGGACCGAGCCGGCGCCGAGATCGGCGCGGTTGCCGGCGATGGTCTCGATGTCGATGACGTCAGCGCCATTGCCGCCAGGAACCGCGAGCCGCGTGACGGCGCCCGACTTGTCGACGGGCTGGTAGCCCATGAACGTCAGCAGTTCCTCGGTCGCGCCGCCATCGCGCAGCCGAAGCGACACGGAATGGAAGCCGCGGATCGCCTCGTCGCCGGCCACGGCGCCCTTCGTCCAGGGCTGGCGGCCATCATCCTTCGCCTCGACCAGCGCGAACTCGTCATGGTCGGGCCCGGTGAAGACGAGCCGCTTCTCGCCGAAGCTCTCGGACTCGGAGAGGCCAGCGACGCCCTCGGCGGCCAGACGGTCGCGCCAGAAGGACAGCGCCCCCTCGGGAACGGCAAAGACGGTGGTGCCCACTTCGCCGGCACCGCCGCGGCGGGGGCCGATGTTGGGGAACGGGAAGTAGGTCATCACCGATCCCGGCGTTCCCTGCTCGTCGCCATAATAGAGATGGTAGACGTCGGGCGCGTCGAAGTTGACCGTCTTCTTGACCCGGCGCAGGCCGAGCTTGTGGGTGAAGAAGGAATTGTTTTCCTGGGCATCGCGCGCCATCGAGGTCACGTGATGCAGGCCCTTGATCTGGTCGAGCATGGTTCTCGTCCTTTCGCTCACTGCGGACTGAGCCGCTTGCTTCTGTCTGAAGCGATATTTCGGCTTTTGTCCGGGAATTGAAAGGCGAGGAAAGCAGAATGCATTGTCTACTGATTGTGAACGATAAACGCGCCACTGTTTATAAATGGCGCTAACGCAAATGAAAAAAGCCCCGCCGCTCGCGCGACGGGGCCGTTTTTCGATTGAGGCTCGCAGGGAGCCGTACGTCGTCGGATCAGTTGGGGACAACCATCCGCATGCCGTCACGACCCGTGGCGTAGTTTGCCTCGTCGTAAGCCGGCTGGGCCTCGAGCTGTTCCTGCGTGAACGGCGTGTAGAGGTAGCGGTTGCCGTTCTCGTCGAGCATGAACTCGAGATTGTCCATGCCGACCGCGACTTCCTTCTCGCCGATGCCGAGGAAACCACCGACGTCGATGATGACGGCGTCGATCTGTCCGTCCTGGCTCATGACGAGATCGCCGACTTCGCCGACATTCTCCTCGTTGTTGCCGTAGACGGTGCTGCCGATGATGTTCTCGGCGGTCAGCTCCTCAGCGGCCATCGGCTGAAGCGTCGTACGGTCGATGGCAGCCGTGCGGGTCTGGTCGGTGCCAGCCGCCGGAGCAACCTGCTCGCCGGCTGCCGGCTGCTGCGTGCCGTTGGGCTCGACGACGACGACGTCGACATCGGAGTCCTGCTCGGCGGCCATGGTCTGGTTGGCCTGGCCGTCGGTCGCCGGAGCGGCGGTCGTGGCCTGGCCGTCCGCTGCGGGAGCGATGACGTCGGCATCACCCTCGACAGGCGCAGCGGCGAGATCCTCGGCCGTGGCCGGCTGGGTCTGGCCGACATTGGTGCCTTCCGGCATCGGCTGGTAGGCGAGGCGGTCGAACTCGGGCTGCGCCTTCAGGGCGTCCGCCGTCGTCTCGACCACGATCCAGCGGTCGTCGTTGCGCTCGACCCATTCGGCCAGGTCGTACTCGATGGCCACGTCCTTCTCGCCGATGCCGAGGAAGCCGCCGACACCGATCACCAGTGCCTCGATCGAGCCGTCGGCACCGATGACGATGTCGTTGACTTCGCCGATGCTCTCGGCGTTGTCGGCGGTGCTGTTGTAGACGGTCTCACCGATGATGTTGGACGCGAGGTTGCCGTCGGCCTGCGTGACCATGCGGCTCTCGCCGGCGACGTTGTTCTGCATGGCCGGATCCTGCACCGCAGTGCCCGGCTGGGTGGTGGTCGGAGCGGTGGTCTGCGCCAAGGCGCCGGTGGACATCAGGGCTGCGACGGCAGTGGTCGCCAAAAGCTTGCGGATCATGTTAGTCTCTCCTTGTGCATTTTTGATGCATGGGCCGCGCGTCTGTCAGAACTTGCAGGTGACGTCAGACGCGTGGCCCTTTCACCCGCTCACAACGCCGTGACTTTGAAGTGGTTCCGCACGGCGGAGGCGAGATGGTCGACGTTGCGTTTCGCCGCAAAGCAGGCGGAACCGGCCTGCAATCACGACGTTGTGCCGCCGCGCGCGTGCCCACGCGCACGTACACTATGCCCCACCGGGACCCTCTCACCGGAATCTTGAACCTCATGCAGTTTCTCGCGATCCTGAACCGCGACGGCGGAACCTTGCGCACCACCGATCTGGCTGCGCTGTCGGACTTTCTAACTCGGACGATGGAAGCGGCCGGTCATCGTATCGACGTCGAGATCGTCCGCGGCCGCGAGATCGTGGCAGCGCTGGACCGGGCGGTCGCGCGCGACGATGTCGAGGTGGTCCTGGCCGGCGGGGGCGACGGGACGATCTCGGCGGCGGCCGCCGTGCTCATGGACACGGACAAGGCGCTGGCGATCCTGCCGGCCGGGACGATGAACCTGTTCGCCCGCGGCCTCGGCATCTCTCTGACGCTGGAGCAGGCGATCGAAGGCTATGCCCATGGACACGTCAAGGCCGTGGACATCGCCACCGCCAATGGTCGTCCCTTCATCCACCAGTTCTCGATCGGGCTGCACGCGCGCATGGTGCAATTGCGCTCACGCTTCGAATACGGTTCGCGAATCGGCAAGATCTGGGCGTCGGTACGGGCCGCCTTCGCCGTGCTGCGCCACCCCCCCGCCATCGATATCGCACTGGACGTGGGCGAGGCGGAAATCAGGACGACGACGACGGGGCTCGGCATCTCGAACAACCTGTTCGGCCAGGGCCACCTGCCCTTTGCCGACACGCCCGACGGTGGGGTGCTCGGCATCTATGTCGCCGGCGCCGCCAACCGGCTGCAACTCGCCTGGCTGTTCCTGGCGATGACGCTCGGCCGGTGGCAGGAAACCGAGATCGTGGAGATCCACGAATGCGAGACGGCGACGCTGAAGATCCTGTCGCCGACCCGCCGCTACCGCTGCGTGATCGACGGCGAACTGGCAGCCTTGGAAAAGGAGACGGTTCTGAAGATCCACCCGAAGGCGCTGAAGGTGCTCGTGGCGGATGTGGAGGCCACCACGACGGCGTGAGCCTCAGTCGAGGTCGTCGCCGTCGCGGGAGCGGTTTTCCCGCCAGATGGCATAGGCCGCCAGGCCGGCGAGCGGCAAAGCGAGAGATCCGACCACGCCGATCTGCCGGATGACGGCCGGAAGCGCGGCGACCGCCGCCGCGGTGGCAAAGGAGCGGAGCTGATCCGACTTTTCCGCCTCGGCGCGAATCCGGGCCCGCCGGGAGGCCACGGAACGATGCACCATCATGGTGACCGCGGCGATCGCCATGAAACCGACGCCAAATCCAAGCGCGGCCTCCATTGGGCCCCATCGATCCGCCGCCCAGATGAAGGCGGCGATGACGAGGAAGCAGAGACCGAGCAGTAAGGCTGTGCCGGCGATCGCGTAGTCGATCGCCGCGCGCCTGAACCGCCGCTTGGCGCGCGACGGATCGAGCGAAGAAAGCAGCAGGATAAGCGTTCGCAGCACGCGCGGCCCTCTAGCGGCGCGCGATCAGGGCGAACAGGAAGCCGACGCAGGCCGCCATGGCAAGCGACGTGACCGGCTTCTCGCGCACGGTGGCCATGAGCTGCGCCTCGACGTCGCGTGCACCGGCGCGCAATTCGTCGAGAGCGGCCTCGCCATGCTCGCGAAGATTCTCCGCGCCGCTCTGCGCCGCCTTGCGCGCGGCCGATGCCGAACGCTCCGACGAGCGGGCCAGCTGGGCCTTCAGCAACTCCATCTCTTCCTTGAGGATGGCGATCTGCTGCTCGAACTCCTCGCGCGACGCGGATTTCGACTGCGCGGCACCGGTTGTGGCATCGTCGGGCGTGGCTTGGCTTGGGCTCATGAAGGTTCTTCCTCTTCTGCTGGAACCGTTCAACGCGGCCGCCGGCCCACGGTTCCGTTTTCCCTTCGCGGCGAAGGAACCCGAACGCATGAAACGGCGTTTCCACCACCAAGTCCAGCCGGAAAACACACAACACCATGCAGCAGCGGGCCTTCAAGAAGCCGCCCATCGTGCGGCTGCCGCCGCGCTCGAATGTCGAAGTCCTTCTGTCGAAGGGCGCCCAGCTCGGCACCATCGCGGTCGGGCTGGTCGCCGTCGTCTTTGCGCTGGACACCGCCGAATTCGTGCTGTCGCCCGTGCTGATGGCCGTCGTCATCGGCCTGATGTTCGGCCCGGTCGCCACCGTGATCGAGCGACGCGGCGTCCCCCCAGCGATCTCGGCGGCGGCAGTGGTGCTGCTTTTCCTGCTGATCCTGGCGCTGGGCATGCTGGCGCTGGCCGCGCCGCTGTCCACCTGGATCGACCGGGCGCCCCAGATCTGGAGCCAGCTGCAGTTCCACCTGGCACAATTCCGCGAGCCCATGAACGTTCTGGAAGATCTGCGCGAGGAATTGCGCTCGTTTTCCGGCGACAGCGTCACGGTGTCGGTCGAAGAGGGGACCGCGGTGGAAAGCGTCGCGGTGCTGGCGCCGGCGATCATCGGCCAGGTCCTGCTCTTCCTGGCCAGCCTCTACTTCTTCGTGGCGACACGCCAGCAGAGCCGCAACGCCGTCCTGCGCGTCTGCACAACACGAAAGATCCGCTGGCGGGTCGGCCACATCTTCCGAGATGTGGAGCACCGGGTTTCACGCTATCTTCTGTCGATCACCGTGATCAATCTCGGACTCGGCGGCGCCGTTGCTCTGGCGATGCTGGCCATCGGCATGCCGTCGGCGGCCCTCTGGGGCGCGCTGGCGGCGATCCTCAACTTCGTCGTCTACCTTGGACCGGCGGTCATGGCGGCGATCCTCTTCGCCGTCGGGCTCACGCAATACGATACTCTCGGTGGAAGCCTGCTTCCGCCCCTCGTCTACCTGGCGGTCAACCTCGTCGAGGCGCAGTTCGTGACGCCGCAGGTGATCGGCCGCACCATGCTGATGAACCCCTTCGTGGTGATCCTTGCCATTGCCTTCTGGATCTGGCTGTGGGGGCCGCTCGGCGGCTTCATCGCCATTCCGATGCTGCTCATCTTCTACGCCATCGCCGGCAACATCGTGCCCGGCATGGACTGGAGCGACAGCCACTGACGGGGCCGGCTTGCCAAGCGGGCCGCGCATGATAAGCGTGGCGCGACACCCAGGGACCGGAGAGGCCCGCAGGAACGCCCGGAACACGCCAATGACCCGACCGCTCGACGGCCTGCTGGTCGTCTCCCTCGAACAGGCCATCGCCGCGCCCTACTGCACGCGCCAGCTCGCCGACCTCGGCGCCCGCGTCATCAAGGTGGAGCGGCCGGACGGCGGGGACTTTGCGCGCGCCTATGACGGCCGGGCGCGCGGGCTTTCCAGCCATTTCGTCTGGACGAACCGGTCCAAGGAGAGCCTCGCGCTCGACCTGAAGCAGGAGGCGGACCGCGCTGTCCTGCTGCGCTTGGTAGCCAGGGCCGACGTGTTCGTGCAGAACCTGGCGCCAGGCGCGGCGGACCGGCTGGGGCTCGACCATGCGACGCTGCGCGGCGCGCAGCCGCGGCTGATCACCTGCTCCATCTCCGGTTACGGCACCGGCGGACCCTATGAGACACGCAAGGCCTACGACCTGCTGATCCAGGCGGAGGCGGGCTTCCTGTCGGTGACCGGCACGCCCGACCATATGGCGAAGGCCGGCATCTCGGTTGCCGACATCGCCGCCGGCACCATGGCCTATCAGGGCATCCTTGCGGCGCTGCTGCAGCGCGGCCGCACCGGCGCCGGCGATCATGTCGAGGTGTCGATGCTGGAGGCGATGGCGGAATGGATGGGTTTCCCGATGTATTTCGCCACCGACGGAGCGACGCCACCGACCCGCGCCGGCGCGGGGCATGCGACGATCTTCCCCTATGGCCCTTTCGCGACCGCCGACTGCACGGTGCTGTTCGGCCTGCAGAACGACCGCGAGTGGAGAGCCTTCGCCACGGTCGTGCTGGGACGCGACGATCTTGCCTCCGATCCGCGCTTCAACGGCAATGACGGGCGCGCCGCGCATCGGGATGAACTGCAGACGGCGATCGACGCAGTGCTGTCCCGCCTGTCGACGGCCGAGGCGATCGAGCGGCTGGAGCGCGCCGGCATCGGGATGGCGCGGGTCAACGACATGGAAGGCCTGTGGCACCACCCGCAGCTCGCCGCGCGCGAACGCTGGACGAGCGTCGAGACGCCGCAGGGGCCGGTTCCCGCCCTGAAGCCGATCGCCGGCAGCTGGGAGCCGCGGATGGATCCGGTTCCGGCGCTGGGCGAGCACACCGCCGCCATCCTGGCGGAACTGGGAGTGGAACGGGAGGGTTCCGGAAAGATGGTTGGCTGAGCGACAAGCCTGCTGCGGACGTCATATTTAAATGACACCGCAACGGGGCAGTGCAACAAATGACACTGCAACCCCAACCGGAGTCGTATCCCTTGGACGAATATCGACTTGACGGTCGCTCGATCCTCATCCTGGAAGATGAGTACCTCATCGCCATGGACGTCGAGCAGTCCTGCCTGGAATGGGGGGCGAGCGAGGTGACGATCCTGCGAAGCCTCGATCAGATGCGCGATCAGCCCCTGGACCAGCCGCGCTTCGACGCGGCGATCGTCGACCTCCGCCTGGGCGGAGAATCGACGACCTATTTCGCCCGGGAACTGGCGAGGCGCCGCATACCCTTCGTCTTCGCGACCGGCCTGAGCGACGTCGGGGAACTCGCGGAAAGTTTCCCCGACGTGCCGGTGATCGGCAAGCCCTATTCCGGCGACGAACTCGTTCGCATCCTCGCCGCAGTCATCGCGCGGAGCCGGTCAAGCTGCAGCGCCTGACCCCATGACCTGCGCGGCGATCGCGTCCGGGCCGTAGTCGCCCTCGCCCTCGATCGAGAGGAGTTCCTGCAGGCGCACCCGCGCGCGGCTGACGCGGCTCTTGATGGTGCCGACGGCGCAGCCGCAGATCTCGGCTGCCTCCTCGTAGGAGAAGCCCGACGCACCGATAAGGATCACCGCTTCCCGCTGGTCTTCCGGCAGCCGCTCGAGCGCGGCGCGGAAGTCCTTGAGGTCGAGCGAGCCGTGCTGGCTCGGGTGAACGGCGAGCCTCGCCGTCATGGTCCCCTCGCTGTCCTGCACCTCGCGGCCGCGCTTGCGCATCTGCGAGTAGAATTCGTTGCGCAGGATGGTGAAGAGCCAGGCCTTGAGGTTCGTGCCGGGCTGGAAGCTCATCTGCTTGTCCCAGGCCTTGACCAGCGTCTCCTGGACGAGGTCGTCGGCCTTGTCGCTGTTGTGCGACAGCGAGACCGCGAATGCCCGCAGACTGGGAATGGCTCCGAGCAGCCCGGTCTTGAAATCGGCCCCGTGGCTCATTCGGCGTCTCCAGCCTTCTTGCGTTGGCTTTCTGCGGTTTCGAGCTGGCTGAGGAGGTCTGTGAACCGATCGGGGACTTCCGGAGACATCAACCCGTCGTAGTATTCGCGCAGCTTGCGGCCGATCTCGGAATTGGCGCCGAGCGGATCTTCACGACGCGGCTTGCCACCGGCCGAGCGCGTTTCTTTTTCGTTCATATGCTGTCTAACCCCTGCCTTGGCCAGCCACACCGTGCCCGGCGCCACGCCTATGTCGAGAGACCCGCCGCATGACGGACCTCGTTCGGTGCTGTAATGTGAGACCGGCAAAAAAGTTCCGGCCAAGGGAACTCTTTTCCACAGGACCCGTTTATCGGCATCGAACGCGCGGGCACCCGCGCGTTCACTCATGAGGGAGACACCGACATTATGAGCCTTTCCGCCAGTATCGCGCCCCATCTGCCCTATCTGCGTCGTTTCTCCAGAGCGGTGTCCGGGTCGCAGGCGAGCGGCGATGCGCTGGTAGCCGCCGTCCTGGAGGCGATCATCGCCGACATCAGCATCTTTCCGGATGCGTCCAATCCCAAGGTCGGGCTCTACAAGATTTTCGCCAAGCTGTTTTCTTCTATCGACGTCAAGGTTCCGACGAGCGCGCCGACTTCACCGTGGGAAGTTCGCGCCGCCGCCAGCCTCTCGTCGATTGCGCCACGCCCGCGGCAGGCCTTCGTGCTCGTCGCGGTGGAAGGCTTCAGCGACCGCGAGGGCGCCGAAATCCTGGACGTGAGCGAAGAGGAATTCTCCGACCTCCTCAACGAGGCTTCTTCGGAGATTTCCCGTCAGGTTGCCACCGACATCCTCATCATCGAGGACGAACCGCTGATCGCCATGGACATCGAGGAGATGGTCGAAAGCCTCGGCCACCGCGTCGTGGGGACCGCCCGCACCCACTCGGAAGCGACCGCGCTGTTCCGCAAGACGCAGCCGCGGATGGTGCTGGCCGACATCCAGCTGGCGGACGGCAGCTCGGGCATCGACGCCGTCAACGAGATTCTGGCGAACACGCCCGTTCCGGTGATCTTCATCACCGCATTTCCAGAGCGCCTGCTGACCGGCGAACGTCCCGAGCCGGCTTTCCTCGTGACCAAGCCGTTCAACCCCGACATGGTGAAGGCGCTGATCAGCCAGGCGTTGTTCTTCGACCGGCAGGCCAAGGCGGCCGCCTGACGGTCCGACACACATGCTCCACGGAGAGGCCGCCGCCCGGGCGGCCTTTTTGTTGGAACCACCCGAGACGAAGGCGCGTTGTCCCGATGTCGTGAAGGATGCAGTTCGAAACGGGAACGACCATCATGCTCTACTGGACATTGATCTTTCTCGTTCTCGCGCTCCTGGCGGGTGCCATGGGCTTCGGCGGCGTGGCGAGTGCGGCGGCCGTTATCGCGCAGGTCATGTTCTTCGTGTTCATGGGGTTGCTCGTGTGGTCGCTGGTGGCCGGAATGCGGCGCTCCGCGAGGTAAGCGAAGAGGTTCGGTGACCGGCTTTTCCCCCTCAGCCGGGTGCCGTGCGCCGGTTCGTGGATCGTCCATGGACCGGCGTCTTCGTTTCCCGGGGAACCTGATGCTGTCTGCTTCGTTGCGAAAAAAACAAGAATAACACGCTGTTGGCAGGGCGATCGACAACATGACCACACCCGGCGAGGATCAGAAGGGAACGACCCAGAGTCGGGTACGGGCGGGTAGCCCTGCAGGTTTCGACCGCGGGCTGCTCAGAGCGCTGCACAACACCAGCATTTCCGTCCTCTACCTCGATCGAAGCCTGCAATGCGTCTGGACGGAGAACAAGCCGGAAGGGTGGATCGGCGATGTCCTTTGCGGCAGCGAGGACGGCAAGGGACTGCTTGCGCTCGACGATGCGGACCGGCTGCGGAACGCACGCGAGGCGGCGCTTTCCGGCGACGAATGCAGCCATCTCGAGATCCGTTTTCCGGATGCGGCAGGGGTGCGCTGGTTCGAGATCTGGATCGACTCCGACCTTGATGGCCGCGAGGTGCGCGGCGTCATCACGACAGCTGTGGAGATCACCGAGCGGCGTCGCCGGGAAGACGCGCTGCGGATGCTGCTGCGCGAGGTAAGTCATCGGTCGAAGAACCTGCTGGCCATCATTCAGTCCATCGCCAACCAGACCGGGCGGTATTCCGGAACGGTCAGCGATTTCCTGCAGCGGTTTCGGGGGCGGCTCCAGTCTCTGGCGGCCTCGCAGGATCTGGTTACGTCGTCCAACTGGCGCGGTGCGGACCTGCACGAGCTGATCGCCGGGCAGGTGATCCGCTTCTGCCCGGATCCTGTCCGGAACCTCCGGCTGGAGGGCGGCAATCCCTATCTGAATCCGAACGCGGCGCTTCATGTCGGGCTTGCCTTGCACGAACTGGCCGTCAACGCGGTGAGCCATGGTGCCCTGTCGCGGCCGGACGGGATGGTGACGATCGCCGCACGGCCTCTCGCCGACGAGGGCGACGGCGAGGCGATGGAACTGATCTGGCGCGAAACGCTGGCGCCCAGTCAGGCTGCGACATCGCCGAACGGCCGGTTCGGCAGTCTCGCGCTCGAGCGCGTGGTTCCGGCCTCGCTGAACGGAACCGCGACGCTGACGATCGGATCGGGTGAACTGGTGTATCGCCTCGTCATGCCGCCCGAGAACTATGAACTCGGTTGACGGCGCGCGACAAAAGAAAGCCGGCCCGAAGGCCGGCAGGATTGGCGACGGAGACATGGGCGGGGGGCGTGTGTCTCCGTCGCCCGCCTTGCGATGGGGGATATCACAAGACGCTCCGCACAAACGGCCTGCACGGCGACTGGTTCCAGGGTTCCTGAACTTTTTTCTCCGAAGAGAGATTTTTCGCAGTCAGCACCGGTGACGGGCGTACTGCTGACGAGCGCTCCGGAACCTCCGGCTCCTTCCGGAGTTCAGGTAGCGCCGGTGATGCGCCGGGTTGGCCGAATTCTGCCGCGATCGTGGTTCTCGGACAAAATTGGGGCAAATTCTTCGGCGAAGCCTGTCGCGGGACGGGCAACCGGTCAATAATCAGGAGAACGGGAAATGATGAAGATTGTCTACGCAGCGTTCACGGCCCTCATGCTGGCCATCACGGGCTGCACCACGGCCGAGCAGGCGGGAACGGTCGGCGCGGTCGGCGGCGGCCTCATCGGCGCAGCCGCAGGCGGCACCCAGGGCGCGCTGATCGGCGCGGTTGCCGGCGGCGTCGGCGGCTATCTCATCGGCCGCACGGCCGACGGACGCTGCCGCTACCGCACCCGCGACGGCCGCACGGTCTACGACCGCTGCTACTGAGCATCCGGTCTTCCGGACGACGAGAAGGCCCGGCGGCGACGCCGGGCTTTTTTCATGGTCGTTGAAACGAGGCCTGCGGCGGTCAGGCGGCCTCGGCCGGCATCGCGCCGGGTCCGGGCGTGGCGCCGGGCGGGCATTTGCCGAGGATGATCATGCCGAGCACCTCGTCCTTGGTGACGTCCTGCGTCCGGGCGGTGCCGACCACCTGGCCGTTCTTCATGACGCAGACGCGGTCGGCGAGATCGAACACGTCGTGGATGTCGTGGCTGATCAGGAAGATGCCGATTCCGTCGGCCTTGAGCTGCTTGACGAGTTCGCCGACCTGCGCGGTTTCCTGCGGCCCGAGCGCTGCGGTCGGCTCGTCCATGATGAGGATGCGCGCATTGAACAGGATGGCGCGCGCGATGGCCACCGACTGGCGCTGGCCGCCCGACAGCTTCACCACCGGCTCCTTGAACCGCACGAAGCGCGGGTTGAGCCGGCCCATGACCTTGCGCGCCTCGGCTTCCATGGCGACATCGTCGAGCGTGCCCCAGGCGGTGACGATCTCGCGGCCGAGGAAGAGGTTGGCCGCGGCATCGACATTGTCGGCCAGCGCCAGCGTCTGGTAGATCGTCTCGATGCCGTAGGCCTTGGCGTCGCGCGGATTGGCGATGGTTGCTGCCTCGCCATTCACGCGGATTTCCCCGGCATCGCGCTTGTAAGCACCCGACAGGATCTTGATCAGCGTCGACTTGCCGGCACCGTTATGGCCGAGCAGCGCCACGACCTCACCCGGATAGAGATCGACGGAGGCATCGTCGACGGCACGGATGCCGCCGAAGGCGATGGAAATGTTCTTCAGTTCGACGAGCGGCGGACCCTTGCGTTCCATGATGGTCCCTCTCCTACTGCATCCGCTTGCGGTACATGGTGTCGAGCCAGACGGCCACCACCAGGACGAGGCCGACGACGATGTTCTGCAGCGGCGTGTCGACACCGAGCAGGATCATGCCGGTCGACAGCGACTGCATCAGCACAGCACCGATCATCGCGCCGGCGACCGTGCCGGCGCCGCCGGCGAGCGAAGTGCCGCCGATGACGGCTGCGGCGATGACGAGCAGCTCGTCCAGCGTGCCCTGCGCGTTGGTGGCGGCGTTGAGGCGGGCAGTGGAAATGGCGGCGCCGATGGCGGCGAGCGCGCCCATGACCATGAAGATCTTCATCGTCACCCAGCGGGTGTTGATGCCGGCGAGTTCGGCCGCCTCGGGATTGCCGCCGATGGCGAAGACGTAGCGGCCGAAGCGCGTGCGGGTGGAGACGAAGGACATGACGACGCCGACGCCGATGGCGATCAGCACCGGAATGGCGATGCCGTGGGCGATGAACAGCCCGCCCTCGGGAAGGGTGATGTTGTTGTCGCGCGCGTAGTTGCGCACGATGCCGATGGGCCAGGGATAGGAATTGGCGATCCACACGGCGCCGAGAATGGCAGCGCAGGCGACGCCGCCGAGGAAGAACTCGGCCCAGACCGGCCGCAGCGGGAAGCGGAAGCGCTTGCGCTGGCTGCGACCGTTGAACAGCATGAACACGACGGCCGCGCAGGCGATGAGACCGACGATCCAGCTCGCGGTCGCGCCGATGGAGCCCGCCGGGCCGCCGCCCATCAGGCGGAAGGTCTCGTCCATGGGCGCCACCGTGCGGCCCGAAGTGACCCACCAGGCCGCCCCGCGCCAGACCAGCAGGCCGCCGAGCGTGACGATGAAGGCCGGTACGCCGAGGAAGGCGATGACGTAACCCTGCGCTGCGCCGATGAGAATGCCGACCAGGAGGCCGACGAGAAGCGCGATGACCCAGATGGCCGGATGGCCGAAATCGAGGTAGCGCGGCAGGATCTCGGCCTGCGTGACGCCGATGATCATGCCGACGAAGCCGAGCACCGAACCGACCGACAGGTCGATGTTGCGGGTGACGATGACGAGCACCATGCCGGTGGCCATGACCGCCACCGAAGACGACTGCACCGACAGGTTCCAGAGGTTGCGCGGCGTGAGAAACAGGCCGTCGGAGAAGATGTGGAAGCCGAGCCAGATGACGAGCAGCGCGCCGATCATGCCCAGCATGCGCGTGTCGAGCTCGGTGGCCTTCAGGAAGGCGGCCATCGGGCCGAGTTCCGTCGACCGGGCGCGATCCGGGGATGCCGTCGAGGTCGCGTCGGACATGGTTTCCTCCCCGTGGGGCTGCTTCGCCGGACCGTCTTGCGCGGCTGTCGGCGCGGATGTTCCAAGGTCAGATTAGGCTTGCGCCGCGGCTTTCGTCAAACCGCGGCGCAATCCAGGTCGGGTCGTTCAGATCAGTTGCAGGCTGCGACGCTGCCGGCCGAAACGCCCTGGCAGAGCGCTTCCTTGGAGATCCAGCCGGCATCGACCACCGTGGCGAGGTTGTCCTTGGTGATCGGGACGGGGGTCAGGAACACCGCGTCGACTTCCTTGCCGCCGGGGGTGGTGAACTTCACCGCATTTGCGATGGCGCTCATCTCGGTGCCGTCGGCCAGTGCCGAAGCGATCTCGGCTGCGTTCTTGCCGAGTTCGCGCGCGTCCTTCCAGACCGACACGGTCTGGGTGCCGAGCGCGACGCGGTTGAGCGCCGCATGGTCGCCGTCCTGGCCCGAGACCGGGATGCCCTGCAGGCCCTGCGCCGTGAGCGCCGCGACGACGCCGCCGGCCGTGCCGTCGTTGGACGCAACGACCGCATCGACGGCGTTGTTGTTGGCCGTCAGGATCTGCTCCATGTTCTTCTGGGCATTGGCCGGCAGCCAGCCGTCGGTATAGGCCTCGCCGACATTCTTGACCTTGCCGGAATCGATGGCTTCCTTGAGCACTTCCATCTGGCCGGAGAAGAGGAAGTCGGCGTTCGGGTCGGACGACGAACCCTTGATGAAGGCGTAGTTGCCCTCGGGCTTGACCTTGAATACCTCGCGGGCCTGCATGCGGCCCACTTCCTTGTTGTCGAAGGTCAGGTAGAAGGCGTTCTCGTTCTCGATCAGACGGTCGTAGCCGACCACCGGGATGCCTTCGTTGACGGCCTTCTCGACCGCCGGGCCGATGGCCGAGGCGTCCTGGGCAAGGATGATCAGGGCATCGGCACCCTGGGCGATCAGCGCCTCGACGTCGGTGAGCTGCTTGGCGGCCGACGACTGGGCGTCGGCGGAAATGTACTTGTCGCCGGCGGCCTCGATGGCGGCCTTCATCGCGGCTTCGTCGGTCTTCCAGCGCTCCTCCTGGAAGTTGGACCACGAAACGCCGATGGTCTTGTCCTTGGCGAGCGCGCCGCCAGCAAACGACAGGCTGAATACGGCGCAGCTGAGCGCCAAAATCGTCTTCTTCATGCTATCCTCCCGGTGCATCGTTGCACATGCAGAACCGGCACGGGTCCCTGCACGGCGGGACCGTCCGGCAACCAGCCTCTTTAATTCGAGGCTCGAAAAAAATAGTGACTTACCGCGCAAGCCGTGTCAACATGAATCTGGAGCGACCTAACTTATTGCAATGCAACATTCTTTCTGCTGCAGTGCAGTCATGTGGTTCGCGAAGGAGGAAACGGCCGCAATGACGGCGATCACGCGATCCGACGACGTGCGGCGGCAGAACCGGCGCGTGGTGATTTCGGTACTGCGGCGCCACGGGCGCCTGTCGCGCACGGACATCTGTGCCTCGACCGGACTGTCGGCCTCCACGGTCTCGGCCATCACCGCCGACCTGATCGGTGAGACCATCCTGCGCGAGGTGCGCGACGCAGAAGCGACGGGCGCGCGCCGCGGGCGCCCCCAGGTGGCGCTGGGCCTCAACCCGGAGGCGGCGACGGTGATCGCGGTCGTCCTGTCGATGAATTCGCTGTCGGCGGCGCTGATCAACTATGCGGGCGACGTGGTGGCGACGGTGCAGCGCAGGCTGCCGACGCTGACCTTGCCGCGCGACGAACTGGTGCATGCGGCCGTCGCCATCACCGGCGACATGATCGCGCGGTCCGCGAAGGCCGGCACGCGGGTACGCCGCATCGTCTTCGGCGTGCAGGGCATCACGGATTCGCAGTCGCGCATGCTGTTGTGGTCGCCGATCACCCAGCACACCGACCTCGGTTTCGCCGACGCGGTGGAGGACGCCTTCGGCATCCCGACCACCATCGAGAACGACTGCAACATGATCGCGCTGGCACTGCGCGAGCACAGGCCGGACCAGACCCGCGACAATTTCATCGCCGTCATGCTGTCGCACGGCATCGGCATGGGACTGGTGCTGAAGGGCCAGCTGTTCATGGGCACGACCTCCTCGGGCGCCGAGTTCGGCCACATGAACCACGTTCCGGAGGGCGCGCTCTGCCGCTGCGGCAAGCGCGGCTGCGTGGAGGCCTATGCCGGCAACTATGCCATCTGGCGCAGCGCCAGGGGCCTGCCGGAGGAGGACGCGCCGGCGATCGACATCGGCGACGAGGAAATGCAGGCGCTGGCCGACCTGGCGCGCGACCATGACGGGCCGGAGCGCGAGGCCTACCGCCGCGCCGGCGAGGCGCTGGGCTACGGGCTGGGCTCATTGTTCTCGCTGATCGACCCGGCGCCGGTGATCTTCATCGGCCAGGGCGCGCGGGCCTACGACCTGATCGAGGCGCCGATGCGCGAGGCGATGGCCAAGACGGCGGGCGGCCAGCACCACCGGTTGCCGCGCTTCGAGACCGAACCGGACGAGCGGCCGCTGATCCGCGAGGGCTGCGCCAGCCTGGCGCTGACCTTCGTCGACCGCGACATCTTTGCGGCGGGCGCGGCCGGGCCGCAGGACCTCCAGCGCGAGATCGCCTGAAAGGCGGCGATGCGCCTCAGCCCGGCGTCCAGGCCACGGCCGGGCGGCCGCGCTCGACGATGTAGAAACCATCGGCGTCGAGCCGCTGCCAGGCGCCGGCCTCGCCGTCGGGCCAGAGCACGCGCAGCTCGGCGGACGTCGCCTCGCCCAACCCGAAATGCCGCCATCCGGCCTGGCCGGACGCATGCCCCCCGCCGACCGTCACCTCGCGCCGCTGGACGCGATCGCCCGTGCGGACCTCGATCCAGGCGCCGATCGCATCGCGGTTGCCGCCCGGCTGTCGCAGTTCAAGCTGGAGCCAGCGGCCCGGCAGAGCCTCGGCGCTGCGCCAGACCTGCGCGGACGTCCAGCGGTTCACCACCAGCATGTCGAGCCGTCCGTCGAGGTTGAAGTCGGCGAGCGCCCCGCCGCGGCCGATCGCGGTGCTGGCGACGCCGGCCGTGTCACCGGCTTCGAGGAAGGTGCCGTCCGGCTTCTGCAGCAGGAGATTGTTGGGGTCCTCAGCCGCGAAATCGGGCATTTCGGCGACATTGCCCTTGACGACGAAGAGATCCGCCCGGCCGTCATTGTTGACGTCGTCGAACTGCGCATGCCAGGCGGTCGACGGCTTGACCATGTCCCCGACATAGGGGCGGTGGGCGGTGACGCCGCGCGCGAAGGCGACGTCCTTGAAATCCGGCAGCGGCCCGCCGGCCGCAACGGGATCGGAAAGCGCCTGCAGCTTGTTGTCGGCCATGCTGGTCAGGAAATATTCGGGGTAGCCGTCGAGATCGACATCGTGGCTGGCGATGCCCATGCCCCAGATCTTGAGCGACTTCCACCCGTCGGAGGGTCCGTAGACGGTCGCGGCCTCGCCCGGCGCCAGACGCCAGAGCTGCTCCTGGCCACCCTTGTAGTACTCGCGGTCGTTGGAGACACGCAGGTCGGGCCTGCCCGACCGGTTCCAGTCGGTGAACAGGATGGAGAGCGCGCAGTAGCTGGGCACCAGCGGCTGCGGCGGGGCGAACGCCATCGCTGCGGCACCGGCCGGTCGGTGCAGCGAGTTGTCGGTGCAGGAGCCCCAGGGAAACGCCTCCTCCTTGCGGTCGATGTAGTTGCCGACGGCGAGCGTCGGCAAGGCCATGCCACGCTCCCAGGTCGCAGCGAAAGCCGTCGACCAGGCGTCGCCGCCGTCGAAGCCCCAGGCCTCGTTGGCGCGCTCGAACCGGCATTGGCCCAGCCCGCGCATGGCGAGGTTCTCGCCGACGCGCAGCAGCACGACGTCCTGGATGCCGTCGCCGTCGACGTCGAGCGGCCAGGCTCCGGAGACGCCCTCGACTTCGAGGCCGCTTTCCAACCGCTCGAAGCGCAGCGTGCCGCCGACGTCGCTCGCGTTGCGGTACAGGGACGCCACCCCTGCCCCGCCCGCAATCAGTGCATCGGCCTTGCGGTCGCCGTCGCAGTCGAACACGGCCGTGCCGCCGCCGACCATGTATTCCCATTCGCCGGCATAGACGGTGTCAATGCCGGACGACGCCGTCTCCTCGACGAAACGGGGGACGACGACCGCCTCCTGCGCCGCGGCTTGCGCCGCCGCGAGCAGGGACGCGGCCGCCAGCAGCGGCAGGAGCCGACGGGTGTGGCGAGCGGTCAATTCCGGGTCCTCAGGGCCGTCACGTAGGCGCCGATGCAGCGGCCCTGCTCGAGCCCGCGCTCGATGGCGGCGCGGAAATGAATGCCGCCATAGAGACGCGACAGCGCGGCTTCCTCCGCCGCCGCCCAGAAACTCGCATAGGAGCGCGCCGGCAGTCCGTCGTCGACATGGGTGGCGTCCTCAAACGCGCGATCGGCGCCGAAGAGCCCGGCGAGAACCGCCGCTGCGGCACCGGACTGCGTGCTGTGGCCGCTCGGATATTCCGGGAAGGGCGGGGTGATGAGGATCGGCTCCCATTTCGGATCGATGACGCGGTGGATGTAGGTGACCGGGCGGATCAGGTCATATTCGAACTTGGCGTGCCAGCAGCCGATGAAGGCATCGGCCATGCCGGTGCCGAGCAGCGCGAGAGCCTCGGCCGTTCGGGCCGCGTCGGCGCCGTCATCCTCCAGGACCTGCAGCGCGATCGAGATCCAGTGGCCGGGCGGCGTGGGCGAGAGCATGGGATCGTCGGACCAGAAGCGCGCGATTTCCCGCTGCTCGGGCGTGAGATCGCGCACGGTGCGGTATACCTCCGCCGCCTCGCGGTAGAACGCGCTGCCGGGGTCTTCCGAATAGGCGGGGGGCGCAGGGATGCCGCAGGCGCTTCCGTCGGGCATCGCGAAGGTCCGGTTCGATCCCCAGCCGGGCAGGAGCGGCGCCTGCTGCTGGGCGACGAGGCTTGTGGGAACCCAGGCGTCCGGCGCGGCGCGCGGCCGGTAGGTCGCCGGAAACCCCATGTTCTCGACGACCGCGCCGCCATCGCCGCGCGACCAGGCGAGGATGTGGGCGGCGATCGCCTGCCCGTGCGCTTCGCTGCGCGCGACGGTTCCGGCGGGAAGGCCCGCGGCTGCCTTTGCCTGCAGCTTCTTGCCGAAGGACGAGATGGCGCGCTGGCCTGTCGGCCCGGTGTTGGAAAAGAGCTCGCGGACCACGTCGGCCATCGCTGCCTGGACGACGACCGCATCGGCATAGTCCCGTCCGCCTTCGCGCGACGGCAGGGGCTCAAGGCCGTTGAGCTGGCCGGCGAGCGAGTTCAGCCGCGCGTCGCCGGTGGCGAGCGCCTCGAAGGCGGCGATGCCGAGATAGGCGAAGGCACGGCTGGCGACCGGCGGCGAATAGGTCGGCGTGTGCCGGACGAGCTCGAGGGTGAGGCGGTACCAGTCGCGGATCGGCTCGACCGCGGCGCGGTCGTCCGCTCGGGCGGCCGACGCGACGCCGAACAGGGCCAGAACGAGGATGACGAACGGGGCGACGATCCTGCCAAGCAAAGCCATCGATGATCCTCCCCACCGGCCCGAACGGCCGCGCGGGGAAGAAAGCACAGCCGGGAGGGAAAGGACAAGGGCGGGCGGGGGCAAGCGCCGCTCCGGCACCTCCGGCTCCGCCCATCACCCCGCGGCGCGGTCGATCACTTCCTCCGCCCACTGGTTGAGGCTCTTTCCGGAAAGCTCGGCCGCGAGGGCTGCCTTGCGGTGCACCTCCGGGCTGACGCGGAACATCATCTTGCCCGAATAGGGCTTCTGCGGTTCCTTTCCGATCCTGGCGCAGGTTTCGAGATAGTCGTCCACGGCTTCGTGGAAGGCTGTCCGCAACGCCTCGACGTTGTCTGCATGAAAACCAACGCCGTCCCGGATGCCCGCGATCTGGCCGAACAGGATCCCGTCCTCGTCGTCATACTCAATGCGGGCAGAATAGCCCTTGAAGGTCATCACGTTGTTCATGGCTTGATTCCCAACCTGATCAGGAACGCCCGGGCGGCACGCACCTGATAGCGCTTTGCTTCCTTGGCCGGATGGGGACGATGAAAGCTCTCGACCTCACCATCCTTCTCGAAACGAACACGAGAGCCGTTTCCCTCGACGATCCGGCATCCGACCGCAACGAGCAGGCTTTCCACGGCAGTCCATTCTAAGGCGCCCGATACCGGGTCCTTGAAAAGCGTCGCGAGGGTCTTCCGCTGCTTTCCGTTCATGGCAGCAATATACCGGCTGCTAGCACTTCGTGCAAGCATCTGCGGTTCGTGCTCGCGTCACGCCGATGGCGTAGCCGGAGCGGAGGATGGTACGGATGACGTCGGGCATGCGGCCGTTGTTGACAGACTTGCGCGGGCGCCCGAAAGGCTCAGCGAGCGGGATGCTGGTGACCGGGAATGATCAATACCAGGAGAGCTGGTTCTTCGGCAGGCGTCCGCTCGGATCGAAGACCTCGACGCGGTGGGGACACCAGAGCGCCCGTGGGCGGCGAAACCGAAACGACATTCATTGCCCGACTCCCTGCCCCGACTTGAGACAAAACTGCCCCGATTTGAGACAAAACATAGGGCAGTACGGTTAGGACTCCAAGGGTCCGCCCCCTCACGCCTCGCGGATGGCGTAGCCGGCGCCGCGGATGGTGCGGATGACGTCGGGCATGCGGCCGTTGTTGACGGCCTTGCGCAGGCGCCCGACATGGACGTCGACGGTGCGCTCGTCGATGTAGATCGTCTCGCCCCAGACATTGTCGAGAAGCTGGCCGCGCGAAAAGACGCGACCGGGATGCTGCATCAGGAATTCGAGCAGGCGGAACTCGGTCGGGCCGAGCTTGATCTCGGCCTTGCGGCGGTAGACCCGGTGCGCCTCGCGGTCGAGCACGATGTCGCCGACCTTGAGCACGGAAGACAGCACTTCGGGCTTGGCACGGCGCAGCAGCGCCCGGACGCGGGCGACGAATTCGGGCGTCGAGAAGGGCTTGACCAGATAGTCGTCGGCGCCGGTGGACAGGCCGCGGACGCGGTCGCTCTCCTCGCCGCGGGCCGTCAGCATGATGATCGGGAGGCGCTCCGTCTCGGGCCGCATCCGCAGGCGGCGGCACAGCTCGATGCCGGAAATGCCGGGCACCATCCAGTCGAGGACGAGCAGATCCGGCACGCTCTCCTGCAGCCGGATCTCGGCCTCGTCGCCCCGGGTGATGATCTCGACCTGGTAGCCCTCGGCCTCGAGGTTGTATTTCAGGAGGACGCAGAGCGGCTCCTCGTCCTCCACGACCATCACCTTGGCGGCGATCATCTATCCGTCGTCCTTCAGGCAGTGGCGTCGGAGACGGCGGTCTCGTCGACGCGCGGACGGGACATCGGCAGCTGCCGGCCCGTCATGACGTAGTAGGCGTTCTCGGCGATGTTGGTGACGTGGTCGCCGATGCGCTCGAGGTTCTTGGCGCAGAACAGGAGGTGCGTGCAGGCGGTGATGTTGCGCGGATCCTCCATCATGTAGGTGAGGAGTTCGCGGAAGATCGCCGTGTACTGGATGTCGATCTTCTCGTCGTCGGCACGCAGCGCGGGCAGTTCCTCGGCGCGGCGCTCGGCATAGAGCGCCACGACGCCGCTGACCTGGTCGTGCACCAGCGAGGCCATCGAATCGATCGAGTGCGACAGCGGCTTGGGCGTCGCCGACTGGCCGACAGCGCCGACCCGCTTGGCGATGTTCTTGGCGAGATCGCCGACGCGCTCGAGGTCGGCGGCCATGCGGATGGCCGAGACGACGGCGCGCAGATCCTGCGCCATCGGCTGGCGCCGGGCGATCAGCGTGATCGCCTGCTCGTCGAGCTCGCGCTGCTTGGCGTCCATGATGGCGTCGTCGGAGATGATGCGCTGCGCCAGCGCATTGTCCGACGACAGGAGCGCACGGGTGGCGTCGGCGACCATCGAGGCCGACAGCGCGCCCATCTCGCGGATCAGCCTGTCGATGGATTCGAGTTCCTGGTCGAAGGAGGCAACGGTGTGCTCACCCATGGTCTGTCCTCGTCTTTCTGGACCGGCGTCAGCCGAAGCGGCCGGTGATGTAGTCCTGGGTGCGCTTGTCGTCGGGGTTGGTGAACATCTTGTCGGTCGGCCCCTCCTCGACGAGGTAGCCGATGTGGAACATGGCGGTGCGCTGCGACACGCGCGCCGCCTGCTGCATCGAGTGCGTCACGATCACGATGGTGTAGTTCTGGCGCAGTTCGTCGATCAGCTCCTCCACCTTGGCGGTGGCGATCGGATCGAGCGCCGAGCAGGGCTCGTCCATCAGGATCACCTCGGGCGACACCGCGATGGCGCGGGCGATGCACAGGCGCTGCTGCTGGCCGCCGGACAGGCCGGTGCCGGATTCCTGCAGGCGGTCCTTCACCTCGTCCCAGATCGCGGCCTTGCGCAGGCTCTTCTCGACCACCTCGTCCATCTCGGCCTTCGACTTGGTCAGGCCGTGGATGCGTGGGCCGTAGGCGATGTTCTCGTAGATCGACTTCGGGAACGGATTCGGCTTCTGGAACACCATGCCGACGCGGGCGCGAAGCTCGACGACGTCGATGGAGGGATCGTAGACGTCCTCCTGGTCGAGCGTGATCTTGCCGCCGACGCGGCAGCCGTCGATCGTGTCGTTCATGCGGTTGAGGCAGCGCAGGAAGGTTGACTTGCCGCAGCCCGACGGGCCGATCAGCGCGGTCACCTGGCGCTCGGGCACCGCGAGATCGACGCCGTACAGCGCCTGCTTCTCGCCGTAGTGCACGGTGACCTTGTCACCGCGAATCTTGATCCTGGGTTCGTTCGTCATGGGCGACAGCTTCTGCTCGATGGAGGCTTCGTTCAGCATGTTCATGTCTTTCTACTCCATTACCAGCGGCGCTCGAAGCGCTGCCTCAGGAAGATGGCGATCCCGTTCATCACGACGAGGAAACCGAGCAGCACCAGAATGGCGGCCGAGGTTCGCGCCACGAAGCCGCGCTCGGGGCTGTCGGCCCAGATGTAGATCTGCGTCGGCAGGGCGGTCGAAGCTTCGAACACGCCCTCGGGCGGGCTGGTGATGAAGGCGTTCATGCCGATGAGCAGCAGCGGCGCCGTCTCGCCGAGCGCCTGGGCAAGACCGATGATCGTGCCGGTCATGATCGAGGGCATGGCGAGCGGCAGGATGTGGTGGAAGATCGCCTCGTGCTTCGATGCGCCGACGCCCAGCGCGGCTTCGCGGATCGACGAGGGAACCGAGGTCAGCGCGGCGCGCGTCACGATGATGATGGTCGGCAGCGTCATCAGCGCGAGCACCATGCCGCCGACGATCGGCGCCGAGCGCGGCAGGCCGAACGTGCCCAGGAACACGGCGAGGCCGAGGAGACCGAAAACCACGGAGGGCACCGCCGCGAGATTGTTGATGTTGATCTCGATCAGGTCGGTGATGCGGTTCTTCGGCGCGAACTCCTCGAGATAGATCGCGGCGGCGATGCCGACCGGGAAAGAGATGAGGAAGCAGACCAGAAGCAGCCAGAAGGAGCCGGAGATGGCGCCGGCCAGGCCGGCCAGCTCGGGGAAGCGGCTGTCCGAATTGAAGAGAAGGGCCCAGTTGAAGGGACGCGAGATCGCACCCTGCTGCTCCAGCGCATTGTAGAACTCGATCTGCTTGTCTGTAACCCGGCGCTGGTCTTCGGGCAGGTCGGTGTTCACGAGCCCCTTGGCCAGCTGGTCGAACGGATCCGACAGCGGCACCACGAAGGTGGCCCTGCCGTCGAGCAGAGCCGGCTCGGCCAGGATCCGGTCACGGATCAGGAACGGCGCCGACGAGGTGAACAGCGAGAAGTAGTCGCGCTCGTCCGAACGCGAGAGTTCGCCGATGTCGTCACGCACGGCATCGCGGAAGATGTTGCGCCAGTTCGCTTCCATCGGGTTCTGGCGGTCGAACTCGGCGGCGCTGAAATCGATGTCGATCGTCACCATCGACTGCCTGAAGGCATTCGAGCCGGTGTAGATCAGGGTCCCGACCAGCGTGGCCAGGAAGCCGAGGGCGAAGGCGATGGCGACCATGCCGTAGATCTGCAGCCGGCGGTCGGCCGCGTAGCGGGCCTTGCGGCGCGCCGCCATGGCGTCCGACTTCCAGGCGACCAGACCGCCGGTGCCTGCCGGGGTGGCGTCCGAGATTGCCATCAGTACTTCTCCCGGTATTTGCGCACGGTGCGCAGTGCAATCAGGTTGAGGCCGAGGGTGATGATGAACAGCATCAACCCGAGTGCGAAGGCGGCGAGCGTCTTCGGATTGTCGAACTCGCTGTCGCCGATCAGCAGCGTCACGATCTGCACGGTCACCGTCGTCACCGAGTCGAAGGGATTGAGCGTCATCTTGGCGATGAGACCGGCGGCCATCACGACGATCATGGTCTCGCCGACGGCACGGCTGAGCGCCAGCAGAACGCCGCCGACGATGCCCGGCAGAGCGGCCGGCAGCAGCACCTTGCGGATGGTCTCGCCCTTGGTGGCGCCGAGGGCATAGGAGCCGTCGCGCATCGCCCGCGGCACCGCGGCGAAGGCGTCGTCGGAAAGCGAGGAGATGAAGGGAATGAGCATGACGCCCATGACACCGCCCGCGGCGAGCGCGCTGTTGGGCGCCGCGTCGATGCCGAGGCTCAGGCCAAGGGAGCGGATGGCGGGGGCGACCGTGAGCACGGCGAAGAAGCCGTAGACGATGGTCGGGATGCCGGCGAGGATTTCGAGCAGCGGCTTGACGGCGGCGCGGAAGCGATGGTCGGCATACTCGGTCAGGTAGATCGCCGAGAGGATGCCGGTCGGCACCGCCACCGCCATGGCGAGCGCCGAGATGACGAGGGTGCCGAACAGCACCGGGATCATGCCGAAGGCGCCCTGCCCGGCCACCTGGTCGGCGCGGATGGCGATCTGGGGCTCCCAGCGAAGACCGAACAGGAACTCGGTGACTGGGACGCGGGCGAAGAACAGCAGCGCCTCGTAGACGAGCGAACCGACGATGCCCGCCGTGGTCAGGATGGCGACCAGCGACGAGAACATCATGAACCAGGTGACCGACCGCTCGACGCTGTGGCGCGCGCGGAACCTGTGTTCGATCGCCCGATAGCCGAGGAAGGCGCCGATCGCGACCAGGGCGGCGACGAGTGCCACCATGGCCCAGGTCGCCAGTACTTCCAGAGACCGCAGGTGTTCGACCGCAGCCAGAACCTCGGCCGACGGCTCCTTGAAGATGGTGCCGGAGGCGACCTGACGGATCTCGCTGATCAGCAGGTCCTGCTGCGGACCGCTCAGCTGGTCGGAGCCCGGGAAGGAGGCGATCACCAGGGCATCGACGATGCCGTTCTGGAACAGCAGCCAGATCAGGATGAAGACGAATGCGGGGACGCCGGTCCAGATGGCCGCGTTGAGGCCGTGGTAGATCGGCCGTGAATGAGACTTGGAGCCGCGCGCCGCATCACGCTTCTGGCGGGCGCGCCACGAACCGACGAATGCGGAAACCAGCGCGGCAAGCGCCATCAACCCGATCAGATAGCCCGCCATGATGTCCCCGCTACCCCAGCATTACGCAGATGCAAACCGACCGCCCCGGTGGGGGCGGTCGGGTCTGTCGGTTCCGATCAGGAGCCGAGCTTCTTGGCTTCGGCCACGGCCTGCTGAAGCTCCTTGAGCTTCGCTTCCGAGAGCGGGGTCAGGCCGCGCTCCGGGAGATAGCCGTCGGCGCCGAGAGCGCCATCCGACACGTATTCCATCAGGAAGTCGTTCATCCCGGGGATGACGTCGCGGTGCGCGTTCTTCACGTAGAAGAAGATCGGACGCGAGACCGGGTAGGAACCGTCGGCGATGGTGTCGAAGTCGGGCGCGACGCCGTTCACTTCGACGGCCTTCAGCTTGTCGGAATTCTCGTAGAGGAACGAGTAGCCGAAGATGCCGATGGCGTTCGGGTCGGACTCGAGGCGCTGCACGATCAGGTTGTCGTTCTCGCCGGCTTCGACGAACGGGCCGTCCTGGCGCATGCGCGAGCAGACCTCGTTCCACTTGTCGGCATTGGCCTTCTTGAGGTCGGCCATGCCCGGCAGGTCGGCGCAGCCGTCATGCATGACCAGCTCGACGAAGGCGTCGCGGGTGCCGGACGTGGGCGGAGGGCCGAAGGCGATGATGTCGAAGGCCGGCAGCGAGGCGTCGATGTCGGACCACTTCTTGTTCGGGTTGGCGACGAAGCCGCCATTGCCGTCCGGAAGCTCGGCGGCGAGCGCCTTGAAGATCTGCTCTTCGGTCAGGTCCATGTCGGGAGCCGAACGGGCATGAGCGATCGAGAGGCCGTCATAGCCGATGAGCGCCTCGGTGATGTCGGTCACGCCGTTGGCGGCGCAGAGTTCGACTTCCGAGGACTTGATGGCGCGCGAGGCGCCGGTGATGTCGGCGAAGTCGGGGCCGATGCCGCCGCAGAACGCCTTGAAGCCGCCGCCCGTGCCGGTGGACTCGACGACCGGAGCCGGCTTGCCGGACTTGTTGGCATACTCTTCGGCGGCTGCCTGGGAGTACGGGAAGACGGTCGACGAGCCGACGACCTTCACCTGGTCGCGCGCAGCGGCGATGCCGGCAGACGCGGTCAGGGCGATGGCCACGGCCGACGCCGAGACGAGAAATTTCTTCATTGGGCCTACTCCTCTTGGGAATTCCTGTGACGCCAAAGTCTGGTGTCGCGGCCCGATTAGACCCGCCATGTTACAGTTCGATGACACATTTGTGTCGTGTCGATTAAGGTTCGCAGCGACTGCGCCGGGCGAGGTCTGCGGCATCGGCGATTCCTCTCCGCGAATCAGAAACTTGCCGCCTGCCGGACGAACCTGCGCGATGTCTCCGGCGCCGCGCGGAAAAAACGCTCGCCGCGCCGGGCCGATGGCGAAGGATCAGGCGGTCGCCGCCTGCGCCTGTCGCGAATGCTCGACCCAGCGGCCGATCTTCTCGCGCAGGGTCCTCGGGCTGATCGGCTTGGACAGGTAGTCGTCCATGCCGGCTTCCAGGCACCGGTCGCGGTCGCCCTTCAGGGCATGCGCGGTGACGCCGACGATGGGAATGCGCTCGCCCTCGCCTTCTTCCGCGCGAATGGCCTGCGTGGCCTCCAGCCCGCTCATCTGCGGCATGGACACGTCCATCAGGATCATCGACGGGCGCTGGCTGCGCCAGGTCTGAAGCGCCAGTTCGCCGTTGCCGACGATCTCGAAGGTAAAGCCGGTCTCGCCCAGGATCTGCGCGAAGACCAGCTGGTTCACCTCGTTGTCCTCGGCGACGAGAATGTCGAGATGGCTCGTCCAGCCGAGGGAATCGGGGTCGGGCTCGCTCACCGGCAGGAATGGAGACACCGTCCGCTCGGGAAGCCGGGCGATCTCGTGCGGCTCCGCGGCGACGGCCTCGCCCTTCTGCGTGACCGGGGCGGGCGGAGCGACGCCGCGCGCGATCCGCCGACGCTGGATCTCCGCCTGCAGCGCCTCGTGCAGCGCATTCGAGCGGACCGGCTTGATGATCTGCATGGCGATGCCGAGGTCGCGGTTCTGCTTGCCGCTCAGGGGCTGGTCGACCGAGGTGAGCATGATCACCGGCGTGTCGTCGATCATGGGCGTCTGGCGGATGCGCGCGGCGACGTCGGCACCGTTCATGCCCGGCATCTGGTAGTCGAGCACGACGCAATCGACCGCGAGTCCCAGGCGTGCGGTCTCGGCCAGCACCGCCAGCGCCTCACCCCCATTGCTGACCGCGCAGGCATCGAAGCCCCAGGCCGACATCTGCTCCATGAGGATGGAACGGTTCACCGCATTGTCGTCCACGACGAGGATGCGGGCGCCCGTGACGTCCATCGGCGGCGTGCGCGGGGCTTCCAGCGCCGCCCCGACCGGGAGGTCGAGCTCGAACCAGAAGGTGGATCCCTTGCCCACCTGGCTCTCGACGCCGATGCGCCCTCCCATCAGGGCGACCAGGCGCGACGTGATGGCCAGGCCGAGCCCGGTGCCTTCATGGCGGCGGGTCGAGCTGGAATCGACCTGGCTGAACTTCTCGAACACCTGCGCGATCATGTCCTCGGGGATGCCGATGCCGGTATCCTCGATCTCGACCCTGAGGCTCGCCGCTCCGTTCGCCACCGTCCCGGAGACGTCGACGAGCACATGACCGGTATCGGTGAACTTGACGGCGTTGCCGACGAGATTGGTGACGATCTGGCGCAGGCGTCCGACGTCGCCCACCACGACGGGTGGCAATGCGGGGTCGACCCGCACGACGAGTTCGAGGTCCTTCTCGTTGGCGCGCGTCGACATCAGCGTGGCGACGTCCTCGACCGATTCCGCGAGGTTGAAAGGCAACGGATCGAGCACGAGCTGGCCCGCATCGATCTTGGAGAAGTCGAGAATGTCGTTGATGATGGTCAGAAGCGCGTTGCCTGACTTCACGATGATGTCGGTGAAGGTCTTTTGCTTCACGTCCAGCTGGGTCCGCGCCAGGAGTTCGGCCATGCCGAGGACACCGTTCATCGGCGTGCGGATCTCGTGGCTCATGTTGGCGAGGAATTCCGACTTGGCGCGGTCCGCCAGCACGGCACGCTGCTCGGCGCGCCGCAGCTCGTCCTCGCGATGCTTCAACTCCGTGATGTCGACACGGACGCCGACGAAATAGCCGTCGCTGGTCCGTTCGTCATAGACCTGCAGCCAGGTGCCGTCGGCGTTCTGCTGTTCCCGCACGGCATGCGTATCGTGATAGCGGCGCAGGCAGGTCTCGACCCAGCCGCGCGGATCGTCGGTATGGAGCCGTTCCATCTCCGGCTCGTTGGGGAAGCGGAAATAGCCGGCCGCATGGCCAGCCTCCAGGACGTCCCGCAAATGAACTCCGGGCACGAGCAGATGCGCGATCTTCGGCAGTCGGCTGACGATATGCTCGTTGCACAGCACGAACCGGTCCTTGTCGTCATAGATGACGACCCCGGCCGGAAGCGTCTTGAGGACATGCGCGAGCCGGCGCCTTGCCTCCTCCGCTTCCTGCTCGCGCCGACGGATGTCTGTGATGTCGAAGAGGAACCCGGACACGAAGCGCTTGCCGCCGTCGATGGTGACGAGCTGCTTGCGCAGGATGCGGAACCGGCCGTCGCCGTGTCGGCTGGGGTCGTCTTCCACCTCTATTGGGACGCCGGTTTCGAGGATCTGTCTCTCATCCGCCTCGGCCGGAATGGCCCAGCGGACATCGAAGACCTCCTTCGACCGCTTGCCGAGCAACGTCCTGGCCTCTTCTCCGACGAGACGGGCAAAGGCTTCGTTGACGAAGACGTAGCGCAGCTCGGTGTCCTTGACGAAAACCGGATCGCTGACGGCATTGAGCGCCGCCTCGACCAGTCCGGCCCGCTCGAGAGCACTTTCGAGCTCTGCCTCGCGCTGCTTCAGCGGCGTGATGTCGTAGTGGACGAGAAACGTCTTGCCGGCCGACAATGGCGTGATCGAGTAGACCAGCGTCGATCCGTCGGCGCGATTGATCTCGCCTGTGACGATCCGACCAGACTTCATGCCGGCGATGCGCTCGTCGAAATAGGCGTCCTGCTGGTCGCGGGGAACGGCATAGAGGGCCCGCACCGAATCCAGGTCGAAGACCTTGCGCAGCGGCGTGCCGACCGGCACCGCTTGCTCGTCGATGCGCCAGAGGTCGCGGAAGGCACAATTTACCGATTCAATCCGCAGTTCCGGATCGAGGAGCATCACGCCCATGTTCATGGCATCGAGCGCAGTCTTGAAGTCGCCGACCACGCCCTGCATCGCAGCGTTGGCACGGGCGAGTTCGTCCTCGCGCTGCTTCGCCGCCGTGATGTCGTTGCAGATGCCGATGCGGCCACCTCCCATGGTCGCGTATTCGCGATGGAGGATCCAGCGGCCGTCGGCGAAGCGCAGGATCATCGGTTCCGGCGCGTCGCCAGCGCGGTTGCGCAGGAAGGCCTGCAGCCACTCCGCCGGGGTATCGCCGCCGAGATCGAAGATGCCCCTCTCCAGCCCTGCGCGGAGAAAATCGGCGACATGGATGCCGGGACGAACGACATCGGAGAGGCCGTCATAGAGCGTCAGCAGCGCCTCGTTGTAGAGCACGATCCGGTTGTCGGTGTCGTATATGGCGACCGCATCCTGGATCACGTTCATCGCCGCGCGAAGCGTCTCGGCGTCGGTGCTGGCCGAACGGGCCGACGCCACGGGCCGGAGTGGCTCCTCTTCTTCGTCCCGCAAGCGCTGCGTTGCGGCGTCGATCAGCGCGGTGACGTCGCGCGAGGCGCCACGGTAGCCGCGGAAAGTCCCGCTCTCGTCGAGGATCGGCACGCCGGAAACCGAGATCCAGCGGCAGCCCGCGTTCCCCGCCGGCAGTTCCAGCAGGAAGTCGCGGAAGGGCTTTTGCTCCGCGATCAGCGCCAGATGGGCCGCGACCCGCGGATCGTCGAGCGCCTTGCGGGAAAACCCCTGCATGGCCGATCGACCGATGATCTCCGAGCGCGACAGACCGGTAAAGTCCGCACAGCGGTCGCTGACCCAGGACCAGCGATGGAATTCGTCCGTCTCCCACAGCCAGTCGGCCGACAGTTCGAGGAGGGTCGCGAAACCGTGCGCCCCGAACTGCGCGTCGATCTCGCGGAAGACGCCGGCCGCTCCTGCCGCAGGGGTCGACGAAGGCCAGGCACCTGCCGCGATCCGCGGCATGTCCGGCGAAGCCCTGCCATTGACACCTTCCACCCGCAATCCCCCGACAGCGTACGTGAGGACAGTCATGCCGCAGAAGTTTTAAGGATTGACTAACCATTCGCGGACCAACGGTCCGCGAATGGCATGACGGCGTCGATCAGAACGCGTTGACGTCGAAACGCAGCGGCTTGGCCGAATCGATCTTGGGATTGGCGCGCAGCTCGGCCAGCACGTCCTGCGGGAACGGCTCGTCGAGATAGAGCAGCGCGATGGCATCGCCGCCCGGCCGGTCGCGACCGAGCTGGAAGTTGGCGATGTTGACGCCGTTGCCGCCGCAGATCGAGCCGAGCAGGCCGATGATGCCCGGCGCGTCGGCATTGGTGGTGTAGAGCATGTGCTGGCCAACCTCGGCGTCGAGATTGATGCCCTTGATCTGGATGAAGCGCGGCTTGCCGTCCGAGAAGCAGGTGCCGGCGATCGAGCGCGTCATGTGCTCGGTCTTCACCGTGAGCTTGATGTAGCCGTCGAACACGCCCGACTTGTCGCGGCGGACCTCCGACAGGATGATGCCGCGCTCCTTCACCATGATCGGCGCCGACACCATGTTGACGTCGGAGACCTGCGGCCGGATCAGGCCGGCGAGTGCAGCACTCGTCAGCGCCCTGGTGTTCATCGTCGCGGTGGCACCGTCGAACAGGATCTCGACCTCCTTGATCGGATCGTCCGTGACCTGGCCGACGAAGGCGCCGAGCACCTCGGCCAGCTTGACGAAGGGCTTGAGCCGCGGCGCTTCCTCGGCGGTGATCGAGGGCATGTTGATGGCGTTCGATACGGCGCCCTTGATCAGGTAGTCCGCCATCTGCTCGGCCACCTGCAGCGCCACGTTCTCCTGCGCTTCCGACGTGGAGGCGCCGAGATGCGGCGTGCAGACGACGTTGGGCATGTCGAACAGCGCGTTCTGCGTGGCCGGCTCGACCTCGAAGACGTCGATGCCTGCGCCGGCGACCTTGCCCGACTTCAGCGCCTCGACGAGGTCGGCCTCGACGATCAGCCCGCCGCGGGCGCAGTTGATGATGCGCACGCCGTCCTTCATCTTCGCGATGGCGGCCTTGTTGATGATGTTGCGCGTCTTGTCGGTCAGCGGCGTGTGCAGCGTGATGAAGTCGGCGCGGGCGAAGAGCTCGTCGAGTTCCACCTTCTCGATGCCGAGTTCGGAGGCGCGGCTCTCCGACAGGAACGGATCGAAGCCGACGACGTGCATCTTCAGACCGATGCCGCGGGTGGCCACGATCGAGCCGATGTTGCCGCAGCCGATCACGCCCAGCGTCTTGCCGGTGATCTCGACGCCCATGAACTTGTTCTTCTCCCACTTGCCGGCGTGGGTAGAGGCGTTGGCCTCCGGTATCTGGCGGGCGACGGCGAACATCAGCGCCACCGCGTGCTCGGCGGTGGTGATGGAGTTGCCGAAGGGCGTGTTCATCACGATGATGCCCTTGCGCGACGCGGCCGGGATGTCGACGTTGTCGACGCCGATGCCGGCCCGGCCGATCACCTTGAGGTTCTCGGCCGCCGCGATCAGCTTCTCGGTGACCTTGGTGGCCGAGCGGATGGCCAGACCGTCATACTGGCCGATGATCTCGGCGAGCTTGTCCTTGTCCTTGCCGATCTCCGGCAGGTAGTCGACCTCCACGCCGCGATCCTTGAAGATCTGCACGGCGGTGGTGGAAAGGGCGTCGGAAACGAGAACGCGGGGCATGGGTGTTGTCCTTCGGAAGTTTGCTTCCCCCTCCCCCTTGCGGGGAGGGTGTCGGCGGAGCCGACGGGTGGGGTGGTCATGCTTGGCTGGCGGATGCGGGAGGGCGACCTGGACCTGCCCGGTCCAGCGCGTCGCCGCCACCCCCACACGGCCATTCGGGCGATCCTCCCCGCAAGGGGGAGGGCAAGGGGCTCAGGCCGCAGCCTTGAGCGCGGCCTTCTGCGTGGCGAAGGCCCAGTCGAGCCAGGGCAGCAGCGCCTCGAGGTCGGCGGTCTCGACGGTCGCGCCGGCCCAGATGCGCAGGCCAGGAGGCGCGTCGCGATAGGCGCCGATGTCGTAGGCGGCACCCTCCTTCTCGAGCAGGGCTGCGAGGTTCTTGGCGAAGACCGCCTGCGCGTCGCCGTCGAGAGCTGCGATGTCGGGATCGACGATCGTCAGGCAGACCGAGGTGTTGGACCGCGTCGCCGGGTCGACGGCGAGGTGGCCGAGCCAGGACGAGGCCGAGACGAAGCGGTCGAGCACGGCGAAATTGGCGTCGGCGCGGGCGACGAGCCCGTCGAGCCCGCCCACCGACTTCGCCCATTCGAGCGCGTCGATGTAGTCCTCCACGCAGAGCATCGAGGGCGTATTGATGGTCTCGCCCTTGAAGATGCCCTCGATCAGCTTGCCGCCCGAGGTGAGGCGGAAGATCTTGGGCAGCGGCCAGGCCGGCTTGTAGGTTTCCAGCCGCTCGACGGCGCGGGGGCTGAGGATCAGCATGCCGTGCGCGCCCTCGCCGCCCAGCACCTTCTGCCAGGAGAAAGTGACGACGTCGAGCTTCGAAAAATCGAGCCGCTGCGCGAAGGCCGCCGAGGTGGCGTCGCAGATCGTCAGGCCCTTCCGGTCGGCGGGGATGAAGTCGCCGTTCGGCACGCGCACGCCGGACGTGGTGCCGTTCCAGGTGAAGACAACGTCGCGATCGAAATCGATGCTCGCGAGGTCGGGCAGCTCGCCGTAGGCCGCCTCGATGGTGCGGGCGTCCTTGAGCTTCAGCTGCTTGACGACGTCGGTGACCCAGCCCGCGCCGAAGCTCTCCCAGGCGACCATGTCGACGCCGCGCTCGCCGAGCAGCGACCACATCGCCATCTCGACAGCACCGGTGTCGGAGGCCGGAACGATGCCGATGCGGTAGTCGGCGGGAACGTTCAGCATTTCACGCGTGAGGTCGATGGCGCGCTCGAGGCGGGCCTTGCCGACCTTGGCGCGGTGGGAGCGGCCGAGCGGTGCATTGGCGAGCGCCTCGGGCGACCAGCCGGGACGTTTCGCGCAGGGACCGGATGAAAAATTGGGGGATGCCGGACGCAGTCCGGGCTTGGAGATCGTCATCGTGGTCTATCCTTCCAGATAGTAAGCCCGCTCGTTGGGGAGGGGTGGCCCACGGACGGCGATAGTCCCTTCGCCCCCGTGGCGTCAAGGGCAAAGTTTTCGTCGCTGAAAGGATGGTTGGCCCGGGTTCGGGAGCCGGCAAACGAAAAGACGGCGGACTGGCCGCCGTCTCTTCGGGAGTGTCATGGGTAGACCGGGGATTACCAGAGATCGTAGCGCAGGCCGACCTTGACCTGGTGGATGTTCATGCCCTTGGCGATGACGACGTCGTCGTTGCGGATCGTCACGTATTCGGCGCCGGGCGCCGTGATCCAGTGATAGCCCACGTCGAGAGAGGCGTTCTGGGACATCTGGTAGCTGACGCCGGCCCCGAGGGAATAGAGCAGGCTGACCTTGTTGCGGTCGATCGAGGTGCCGGGATAATCGACGTCCTCGTCGTTCACGCTCGTCTGGCCTTCGCAGAGTTGAGTGGTGGTAGTCTGCGAAACGCCGGCGACGCTCTCGATCTCTTCGAATGCGCTGCATGTGCGATCGTTCAGGTTCAGCTTGACCGGCGTATAGACGAGCCCGAGACCAGCGCCGACATAGGGCGTGAAGCCCGCCACTGTGCCGAGGTCGGCATAGACGTTGGCCATGCCGGTCCAGGCCGTGCTCTCCGCCGTCGTCTTGGAGTAACAGTCGACGTCCACGTTGCTGACGTCGACATCCGGCGGATCGATCGGGTCTCCATTGATGTCGTAGGTCACCGTCGTCACGGTCTGCGTCACGGCGCAGCCGTCATCGCGGCTTCCGAAGACGTTCGCCTTGCTCGACGACAGCATTCCGAAGTTCATGTCGGTGCGGAAGATGTCGTTGAAATGATAGCCGAAGCCGACCGTGCCGCCGACCACCGTATGGGTCTCGCCGAGCCCCTCCAACTCAAATCCCGTGGGCGGAACGGGCTCCGCGATTTCGTAGTTGGTGTAGTCCCTGGCGAAATTGTAGCTGACGTCGCCGCGCAGATACCAGCCGGAGCCGATCTCGACCGGCACGTATTCCGGCGCCTCCTCGATGTAGAGGGGGGCGTCGTAGTCGGCCGCGATGGACTGCGACAGCGGCCATGCCACCAGGACAGCGCTCGACAGCAGGAGACGGGTCAAGAGTTTCATGGGCCTCACTCCGGAATCACGCGACCGGGCGGAGGATGCGCTTCGCGCCGGTTCATGAGGCACTATTAACCATAGTGGTTAAATGCGGGTTAAGCATAACCGCGCACCGGCGGCAGAGTTTTCAAGGACTTCGCAAGGCCGGCCGCGCCGCGCCCAAAGCGAAGGGCCGCCCGGCTCGACGCCGGACGGCCCTACGGAATACGCTGGGAAGAAGCGATTATTTGTAGACCGGCTGGTAGACGGGCTCGGGCTGGAAAGCGATCTGCTCGGGGGCGCAGTTCTCGTTGCCGCCGAAGCTCCAGCGCAGGCCGCCGCGAACCTCGTGGGCATTGATGCCCTTGTCCGTGCCAGGGCCGGTCACGACGGCGAGGCCGAACATCGGGCCGCCTTCGATGTGGGTGTAGCGGTAGCCGACGTCGAGGTTGAGGTTCTCGGTCAGGCAGTAGGAGGCGCCCGCCATCAGCGCGTAGGCAAACCGCCAGCCGGAGCCGCCCTCGTGCACGGTCACGCCGCCATCGGTGTTGCGCAGGTCGTCCCACTTCAGGTAGGCGCCGCCAAGGCCAGCACCGATGTAGGGCGTCACGCCATAATAGGTACCGAGGTCGGCATAGGCGTTGGCAAGCAGCAGGAAGGCCGAGTAGCTGGATTCGTCATAGGACGTGCCGCAGGCGGAGGTGCAGCCCTGGCTGTAGCCGCGGAAATGCGACTTCGACCAGTAGTCGCCGGTGAGGTCCGTACGCAGATAGCGGTTGATCTGGTAGCCGACGCCTGCGCCGAGCGACCATGCCGCGTCCAGTTCGCCGTAGAGCGTATTGTAGCCGGGATCGACCACGCCGCCCGCGCCGTAGGTGATGTATTCGGCGCGGTCGAACTTCGACCAGTGATAGTCGATGTCGCCGCGAATGTACCATCCACCGACCTCCTGGTAGATCGGCGCCGGCGGCTGGTATTCGACGACCGGCGGCTCGTAGATGTCCGCGGCGAGGGCTTGTGAAACGCCGCCGAGCGCGAGCGCTGCGATGATCAGCCTGACGGGCTTCAGCATGAGGGTTATCCTTGCAAGTCCCGGATTCGTCGCGGCCGGGATGTGGTTGAACTCGCCAAGGATAATGAAACCCAAAGGTTAAATAGGATTTAACCGTGTTCGTTTACCGTGATTGAAGGTCCGGCCCATGCCGGGTCCTGTTCTCCCAGGCCGACGGCGGACGCGGTTGTCGAAAAGAAGGAACCGCGCCGAGCGCGGTCCGATGCAGCAATTTGATCGCGACAGCTCAGGCGGCGGTCTTGATGCTGCCGATAGCGCCGACGATGTCGTCGACGACGGTCTCGACCAGCGAGGGATCGTCGCCCTCGGCCATGACCCGGATCAGCGGCTCGGTGCCCGACGGACGGATCACGAGGCGGCCGGCGGCGCCCAGACGCTGGCGGGCTTCCTCGATCATCGCCCGCACCGGCTCGCTCTCCAGCGGGCGGCCGCCGGTGAAGCGGACGTTCTTCAGCACCTGCGGCACCGGCTCGAACTTGCGGCAGACCTCGCTCGCCGGACGGTTGGACCGCTTGATGCAGGCCAGCACCTGCAAGGCGGCGACCAGTCCGTCGCCGGTGGTGGCGAAATCGGACAGGACGATGTGACCTGACTGTTCGCCGCCGACGTTGAAACCGTGTGCGCGCATGTGCTCGACCACGTAACGGTCGCCGACCTTGGTGCGCTGCAGGGTGAGGCCGAGTGTGCCGAGATGGCGCTCGAGGCCGAGATTGGACATGACGGTGGCGACCACGCCGCCGCCCGCAAGGCGGCCGGCCTGGTGCCACGACTCGGCGATGACGGCCATGACCTGGTCGCCGTCGACGATCTCGCCGTTCTGGTCGACGATGATCATGCGGTCGGCGTCGCCGTCGAGCGCGATGCCGATGTCGGCCCTGACCTCGCGGACCTTGTCGCAGAGGCTCTGCGGCGCGGTGGAGCCGCAATTGTCGTTGATGTTGAAGCCGTTCGGCTCGTCGTGGATGGCGAAGACTTCGGCGCCGAGTTCCCACAGCGCGGCCGGCGCCACCTTGTAGGCGGCACCATTCGCGCAGTCGATGACGACGCGCAGGCCCGCGAGCGACATGGAACGCGGCAGCGTGCGCTTGGCGAACTCGATATAGCGGTCGTGCACGCCGTCGATGCGCTTGGCTCGGCCGAGTCCCTCGGAACTGGCGAGCTGGCGCGACAGATCCTTGTCCAGCATCCCTTCGATACGCGTCTCGATCTCGTCGGAAAGCTTGTAGCCGTCCGGCCCGAACAGCTTGATGCCGTTGTCGTAATAGGGGTTGTGCGAGGCCGAGATCATGACGCCGATATCGGCGCGCAGCGACCGCGACAGCATGGCGACGGCGGGCGTCGGGATCGGGCCGAGCAGGAAGACGTCCATGCCCGCCGCACAAAAGCCTGCCACCATGGCGTTTTCGATCATGTAGCCCGACAGCCGCGTGTCCTTGCCGATGACCACCCTGTGGCGGTGACTGCCGCGCTGGAAGGACAGGCCGGCAGCCATGCCCACCTTCATTGCCACTTCGGCGGTCATGGGAAAGGAATTGGCCCGTCCCCGGATTCCGTCCGTTCCGAAATATTGCTTGGACATGCGCGTCGGTTTCCTCACCGCGTCTGGATTCCCCGGCACCGCGGGTGTGCCATAGCGGACATTCTTCCCGTAATCACAATATGTGAGGTTGTGTAACCGAACGGTTGAACCGCAGGCGGCGGAGCGCAGGCCGGCTCCTGCCGCCGCCGCACCCCGCGACGCCTTGTGCCCTGCGATACAACCCGATCCACCGTTCAGCGTCTAGTCTCCCGCCATCTCCGTCGGGGCCCTTTCCCGGCGGTCTTCAGAGGCATGAACAGAAGAGGATCGATCCCATGGACGCAGGACAGACCATCCGCACGCTCGCAACCAAGCTCGGGCTGAACGACACCGCCTTCGATGCCGACGGGCGGCTGACGATCGAACTCGGACGCGGCGCCGTCATCCATGCCGCGCGCCTGGACGACCACACCGTGGAATGGAGCGTGCCGCTGCCCGACGTCGACTTCGCCGATCCGGCGATGATGCGGGTGATGCTGGAGGCGAACTGCCTCGGCGCCGGCACCGGCGCGGGCCGGCTCGCCGTGGACGGCGACCTCGCCGCCTATTTCTGCGAGCGCTGGGTGGTGCGCGGGATGGACGAGAAGGAGACGGAGCGCCGTTTCGACGAGATGGCGGCGGTTGCGGCCTACTGGCTCGGCGACGGCGCGGACCTGCTGATGGAGAGGGCGCAGGCCAGCCGCCACAACGGCCGAGACCACGTTCCGCCCCCCGCAGACGAGGACATGCTGGTCATGCGCGCCTGACGCGCGCCGGTCTGCCTGTGTCGGGCGACACCCGAACGCGGAGCAGACAGAATGGTGCGTGACGTCCGGCACGCAGCATGGCGCGAGCCGGACGCAGGATGCGGGAACGGGCAGCCAACGGAGAAGATCGATGGTCAGCGGAGTGAGCGGCAACTACAGCGTCACGCAGACATACACGCGCAACGTCGAGGAGGCGGACTTCAAGAACGCCCAGAAGACCGGGTTCGCCCTCCCGAAGGCACCGAACCAGAACGTCCAGGAGGGCAGTTTCGGCGCGTTCAAGAGCAGCCTCTCCTATTTCACGGAGAGCCTGAAGGGATTCTTCGAAGCGCCGCTGGGGAAGAAGATCGAGTTCCTGAAGGACCGCATCGAACTGCGGGCGATCCAGAAGAACGAGGCGGGGCAGATCGCGCCGCTGGACCGCAAGGACGTCGCCACGATGAGCGGCATGAGGATCGAGCACCACGCCCTGCAGAGCGGATCGGCGAGTTCGATGCTGAGAAGCAACAGCGACAGGGAGATCGCCCAGCTGAGCATTTCCCTCGGCGACTGGCTGAAGGAGATCGACGGCAACGTCAAGGCCAGCGGGAAGTCGTACGGGGTCGAGCTGGAACGCGCGGCCGGCCACGTGACCGCCAACCTGACCGAACAGGACTGGGCGCATGTCGACGTGGCGGGGCTGAAGAAGCTCGAAGGCCAGTTCCGCTCCGAGGGACGGGTCGCCAAGGCAGACCTGCTGAAGGCGATCATCGGAAATCTGGAGAAGGAGTTCACGCCCGAGAAGGCCGAAGCCCTGTTCGGCGGTAAGGCGCGCAGCTACGTTTCCGAGTATGAGGGAGAAGTCCATTCGTTCTGGCGCAACTCCACCGAGGGATCGAACGCGCTGTCGTCGCTGGTGGCGCAGAGCTTCAAGAACCCGCTCAAGCACGAAGCCTACGGCAAGATGACGCCACATCTCGACAAGGCTGCCACGCTCGAATCCATGAAGGATCTGGGGGGTACGAAGAGTTTGACCAAGGAACAGGCGGCGACCCTGGGCAAGCTCGCAGAGCAGCTTTTCGGCGTGCTCGAGGAGATCAAGGTCACGGACGGCATGAAGTCCCCGATGGAGAAGATCGCCAAGGACATCCAGACACTCCGCACCGACGACAAGAACAGCGTGACGCAGAAATTTTTCGTCAACGGCATTCTCCTGAAGGCGCTGGCCCCCGAGTTTTCCGTCCGGAGCGGTGATCTGGGAAAACTGACGGTCGCTCTGCTGTACGACGCCGTCGTCGGGTCCCGCGCCGACACGACCTCCCCTTACGGCAAGGAAATGCTGGCGCTGAAGGAGCGGATCGGCGGGAAGGTGGACGACATGCTGCAGCGTTTCGGCATGCCCGCCAGCGGGCGGACCGAGGCCGTGGTGCTGGAGGGCGTTTCCAGGAAGGAGAAGCAGATCGACTCGATCGCGGGACAGCTCAAGGAGGTCGATCTCTACCTCGCCGAGAACCCGATCGAAGAGCGGAAGATCGAACCGGAGCGGAAGCCCGTCGACCTGGAGAAGATCCAGCAGCGCAACCGCCAGATCCTCGACAAGTTCAAGCTCTGAGGCGCCCGCCCGCTGCGGGGCGACGTTCGAACGCCACGCCACCCCGGCGTGGCGTTCTGCGTTCGGGCCTGCTCGTGGCGGTGGCACCGACACCTGTGTCGGTCGTCACCCGCGCTCGGGCTCTGCACGCGGGAGGTGACGCCCGGCACGCGGCACGCCCGCATTCCGCGACAGAATGCACCCGACGGCACCGGATGGGAGAAAATCGATGGTGGGCGGAGTTGGCGGCAACTACAGCGTTACAAAGACCTTCACGCGGAATGTCGAGCAGGCCGATGTCAGATACGCGAAGAAGCACGATGGCGAGAAGCTCGCCAAGGCGCCGAACCAGAACATCGAGACCGGCACGCGCGGTGCCTTCAAGAACAGCTTCTCCTTCTTCGCGGACAGCTTCAAGGGGTTCTTGGAAACGCCCTTCGGCAAGAAGCTCGACTTCCTGAAGGACCGCATCGAACTCCGCTCGATCCAGAAGGGCGAGGTCGCGGAGCAGAAGACGGCGCAAAGGAGCGATCGTCGGGACGCAGCTCTGGCAGGCGGAAAGACCATCAAGTTCGAACCGCCGAGTTCGAAGGACTCGGCCAAGGCCCTCGAGATGCTGAAGGATCGCGGCAGTGGCAACGAAAGGCTTCTCGCGCAGCTCACCGTCTCGCTCGGCAAGTGGGTGGGCGAGGCGGAGGCGAAGGCCAAGGAGAACGACACGGACCTCAAGACGGAGATGAGGCGCATCGCCGCCTCGCTGGCATCCAATATCGGCGACGAGGATTTCAAGATCCTGCACCTGCCCCAACTGCGCGACATCGCCGCGCAGCTACGCAGCGAGTTCCGCCACGAAAAGGCGGAGATGCTGGAGGAGATCGTCGGGGCCTTCAGCCAGGTGGTCACGCATGACAAGGCGGTGGAGAAGTATCACGACACGGCCAGAACCTACATCAGCGACTTCCGGGGCGAGCCGAAGATGTTCTGGCGCAACAACCAAAATGATGGCGAGAAGGCGCTCAAGTCGCTGGTCTCGCACGGCTTCACGAACGAACTCGGCAACAGGATCGGCAACGACATGAAGCCGATGCGCCAGACCGAAACCTTCCGCTCCATCGACATCAAGCCGCCGACGCATCTCGACTTGTCCGAAACGCAGGCCAAGGACATCGGTCGCTTCGCCGAGAGCATCCTGCAGAAGCTGGAATCCTTCACGCTCACCGAACAGATGAAGGACACGCTGCGCCTGGTCTCGAACGATATCGCCGAACTCCGCCCGAACGAGAAAGGTCCGATGACGCGGCAGTTCTTTCTGAACGCCATCTTCCTGAAGAGCGTGGCGAGCGCCCAGGCGGGCAGCCAGACCTTCCAGCTGGCGATGCGGATGGTGACCGACGCGCTGAATGCCCAAGGCGGCTCGGACACACCCTTCGCCAAGGAGACGAATGCCTTCCGCCAGACCTTCGGCCAGCGCATGGAAGAGGTGCTGGTGCATTTCGGCATGCCGGAATATGCGCGGCGGTGAGCTCCGCGCGACGACAGATCCTGCCGGACGTGGCCTCGAAAGGAGTCCTTCGGGCGTCGAGGCGGACTCCGGCCATTCCATGTCCGAGTCCCGCCCCGCTGCGTCGGCGATACCGTCGCCATTCGCGGGCCCACGGATGATCCCAGAGATCCAGTCCGGAGCGCGGGACATGTCGGACGTCACACCAGGCGGGTATCGCCCGTCACCTGCGACGCCCCGCGAACCGGTCAGAGTGCCGGTCACGCATCGAGAGGAGCACTTCCATGGGCGATCCCGTCGTCACCGGCAGCAGCAGAACCAGCGTCATCATCGACACCGACCTGAAAACGGACGGCGGCAAGATGGACAAGGGCGACATGACGACGCCGCCCAACAAGGCCTCCTTCATGAAGTCGGGCCTCGAGTTCTTCAAGGAGACGATGAGCGGCCTGAAGGGCAAGAGCTTCATGGAGAAAATCGAGTTCATCGGCGAGCGCATCGCGCTGCGCAAGGAGCAGAAGGCCGAGTTCAAGGAGAAGATGGCCGACTACAATCTCTCCCTCGAGAAGAAGGCCTACATGGAATCGCTGGACCGGCGGGACGCTGAGGTCGCGGGTGTCAAAGACCTGAACAAATTCGATAAGAAGGATCAAATTGCGTGGCTGATCAAGGACTCGAAAACGCCGGCCGGGTTCGGCGAGCGGGTCAGCACCGCCATGGGCTCGCTCCTCCTGGAGGTGGACAAGCTCATCGAGAAAGAGACTACGGGCGAGAATGAGGGAAAGACGTTTACCCGCGAACAGGCCTTCGTCAAGATCGCCGACAGATTGGTTCTCGAATGCACCGCTTCCCAGCTCGGCGAGATCAAGCCGAACGTGCTGAAATACATCGCGAGGGAAATGGCCGACGAAGGCCGCACCGACAAGGCAAACTTTCTCAAGATCATCGCTGACAAGTTTGGTGATGCGACGAAGCCGGAGAACGCCGTCAGGCTGTTCAAGAACACGGCACTGGAACATGCAAGGACCGCGGGCGAGATGTCGTTCCTGCGACAGGCGGGGGGAAATGATGGCATTACGCAGAAATTCCTCGCCTTCGGTGTGAATGCGAGCGAACTCATGGACTCCTCGTTGGCCATTTGGGACAAGACGAAGGAGAAAGAGGCGTACAAGACACTCGAGACGGATCTCCGGTCGATCATCCGGGTGGCCGTCGATAAAAAATCGATAGAAAGCTTCAATCTCACCTCTGTCTACCCCCAACTTTCTGAAGAAGGAAAGAAGGCGGTTGCCTCGTTGGTGAAGGATTTCGTCGCGGACTTGAAAGCCAACGGCTTCCCGGAAACCTTCAGAATCGCGCTGAACGAAATCCAGTCTAAAGTGGTCGAAGGAGGTGTCGACGTCGGATCCAAAATATCCAGCCTCTTCGTTTCATCCTTGCTCAAGAACGCGACGCCAAGCATCACCAACAATATTGGACTACACACCGGCCCCGAATCAAAAAAGGAAGACAAGAAGGAAGAATTAACGAAGGAACAGATCCTCAAGGAAGCGATCATAAACGAGAAGGTCGCGAATACTTTGGCAACATTGATCTCGGGGGCACTCACCGGCGCGGTGAACGGCGGCATCGCCGATGCCAGACTCAATACGATGGACCTCGCGAACCTTCAGAAGGACGTCCTGATCCCGCTCGGTCGTGAGGTTTCGGTGATTTTCACGACCGCCGGCATGAACGAGGAAGGGCTGAAAGCTCGAACCAATCTGATCGACAGGCATGAAAAATACATCGAAGACGGGAAGCACTTGAACGTGATCGCCAGTCATTCGTCCCCTCCTCCGGAGACGGGCGATCTCAAGAACAAGTAGGCGAGCAGAGCAAGGACAGGCGCAGAACCCATGAGCAACGCACATCACCTCTTCTCGATCCTGGCGCAGGCGGCCGGCGCCGCTTCGCTGTCGCTCGGCCGGGATGGACAGACCTCGATCCCGATCGGCCGCGAGCTGACGATCCACGTGACGCAGGCCGACGACCGGGCGCTGGAACTGAGCTTCCGGATCCCGCAGCTCGACCGGCCGGACCGCGCCGTCATGCTTGAGATGCTCGAAGCCAACGCCGCCGCCGCCGCCGGAGAAACCGGCTCTCTGGGGCTCGACGGCACCGAGGCCCTCTACCGCGAACGCTGGCTCGCTTCCGAAACGGTTCAGCATTCCGTGAAGCCCCGGTTCGATGCGCTCCTCGCACTTTCCCGACGCTGGCGCGGGGGCGATGCCGCGGCCCTGCTCGAACGGGCCCGCCTGCGCCGCGAGGCGGACGCCCGTCCCCCCGCCTTGAGCGAGGATCCCCCGCTCGACGAGGATGCAGATATAGAAGCCGCCGAGCCCGTCATGATCCGCATCTGATCCGATCCACAAGACCGCGGCATGCAGGCCGCGACGGATGGGCGGACCCGGAAAGACCCGCCGCAGCAGAAGGACGCAGACACATGTCGCAGCTCGACACGCTCGTTGGGGCGATCGGTTCGCTGCTCGACCAGCCGGGGCTGGGACTGGGCGAAGACGGCAAGACAATACTGACGCGGCTCGGCGAACGGGTCGTGGAAGCGAGGCGCCTCGACGGGGAGACCCTGGAGCTCGCCGTCGCCCTGCCGGACCTCGATTATCCGAGCGAGGCGATGATGACCGAAATCCTCCAGGCCAATTCTCTCGGCGCGGCGACCGGCTGCGGGTACCTGGCGCTGGAGGAGCACCGCGTCTCGCTGCGCGAGCGCTGGCACACCGCCACGGTCACGGCAGACGGCGCACCGGGACGCTTCGAGGGCTTCGTGGAATGCGCCGGCTACTGGCTCGCCGTCGGCTGCGACCAGTTGCTGGAACGGGCCGCGGCTGCCACGCCGCCCGCCGAATACTCCGGCGAAGAGTTGCACCGGATGGGCGGCGACATGGTCCTGATGCGCGTCTGAACCACACCTACACCAGTGAAAGAAGCCGCTGCGCCTGCGCGAGGTGCAGGAGTTCGACCATGCGGCCGCCGATCTGGATGACGCCCTTGCCGGCGTTGTCCGGCAGCGCGAAGGCGGCGACGATGGCGCGGGCCTCGGCGATCTCGTCGGGCGAGGGCGAGAAGGCGCGGTTGGCGGGCTCGATCTGGGCGGGATGGATCAGCGTCTTGCCGTCGAAGCCCATGGCCCGGCCGTCGTCGCACTCGCGGGCGAAGGCGTCGAGGTCGCGGAAATCGTTGCAGACGCCGTCGAGCGCGTCGAGGCCGCCGGCCCGCGCCGAAAGCACGATCTGCTGCAGCCACGGGATCAGCCAGCGGCGATCGGGCGTCATGCGCACGCCCGTCTCCTTGGCGAGATCGTTGGTGCCGGCGACGAGACAGGCGAGCCGGGCGGCGCGGTCGCGGCCGAGTTCGGCGATGGGGCCGAGATTGAGCATGCCCTTCGGCGTCTCGATCATCGCCCAGAGCCGGATCGCAGGATCGGCGTAGAGCGAATCCAGGGTATCGTCGGCCGCCAGCACGTCCTTTGGCCCGTCGACCTTGGGCAGGAGGATGCCGTCGGGCACGCAGGCGGCGGCGGCGGCGAGATCGTCGGCGCCCCAAGGGCTCGACAGAGCGTTGACGCGGACGACGAGGTCGGGTCCGCCTGCTGTCCGCCCGGCGAAGACAGCCGGGAGGCGCGCACGGGCGTCGTCCTTGGCGGACGGCGCGACTGCATCCTCGAGATCGATGACCACGACGTCGCAGGCGAGCAGAGGCGCCTTGGCGAGCGCCTTCTGGTTCGAAGCGGGGACGTAGAGGACGGAACGGCGCGGGCGGAACGACTTGCTCATAGACGAGTCATGGCAAGGCGAGAGGCCCCTTGCAAGAGCGCGGAGGTTCCGGCAGAGCGAGCGCCATCCGCATCGGCAGGAGCCAGGAGACCGCCATGGCCGGCTACGACATCGTCATCATCGGCGGCGCCATCGTCGGCGCCTCGCTGGCCTGGCAGCTGCGCGAGGAGGGCTTCGGCGGCACCATCGCGCTGATCGAGCGCGACCCGCGCTTCGAGCACGCGGCGACGACCCTGTCCTGCGCCTCGATCCGCCAGCAGTTCTCGATCCCCGAAAACATCCGCCTGTCACGCTATACGCTCGACCTGTTCCGGCGGCTGAAGGAGGAGTTCGGGACCGACGCCGACATCGGCTTCCGCGAGAAGGGCTACCTGATCCTCGCTTCCGAGGAAGGCCGGTCCGTGCTCGAGGCCAACCACCGCGTGCAGGCGGCGGAGGGCGCCGACATCCTGCTGGAGGACGCAGCGGCGCTGGAGAAGCGCTTCTCCTGGCTGTCGACCGAGGGCATCGCCGCTGGCGCCTTCGGGCGCAGCGGCGAAGGCTGGTTCGACGCCCATGCGCTGCTGTCGCTGTTCCGCAAGGCGCTGAAGACGCGGTCGGTGGACCTGATCGAGGCCTCCGTGACCGCCATAGCGCGCGATGGCGACAAGGTGACGGCGGTCACGCTGGACAAGGGCGAGACGCTGGCCGCAGGCATCGTCGTCAACGCGGCCGGACCGAACGCCGGCAAAGTGGCGGCGATGGCCGGCCTGGCGCTGCCGGTGGAGCCGCGCAAGCGTTCGGTCTTCGTGTTCGAGGCGCGCGACCGCTTCGACGACATGCCGCTGCTGGTCGATCCGTCCGGCGTCTACGTGCGCCCGGAAGGCTCGGTCTACATCACCGGCGGTGCAGAGCCCTACGCGACCGACGCGGCGGCCGACCCGGCCGACTTCGAGCCGGACTGGCCGCTGTTCGAGGAGACGATCTGGCCGGTTCTGGCCACCCGGATCCCGGCCTTCGAGGCGATCAAGGCCACCCGCGCCTGGGCCGGCCACTACGACTACAACACGCTCGACCAGAACGCCGTGATCGGCCCGCACCCGCAGGTGACGAACTTCCTCTTCGCCAACGGCTTCTCCGGCCACGGCCTGCAGCAGGCGCCCGCCGTCGGCAAGGCACTGGCCGAATGGATCGTCCACGGCGGCTGGCGGACGATCGACTGCTCGGTGTTCGGCTACGCACGCGTGGCGGCCGGGCGGGCCTATCGCGAGTTGAACGTGATCTGAGGCATCCGGAGAGCGGCGCCCGGCCGCCGGACGATCGAGCGGGGCGAGAAATCCCGACGGAAACGCCGGCAGCCTACGTCCGGGGCCTGGTGTTCGGCGTCATGACTTCGTCCTTGTAGGGGAACCCTGCCCACTCGGCCGTCACGAAGTCGATCAGGCGCGCGAATGAGAAGTCCTTTCCGCCACCGAACGTCGGCATCCAGTCCGGATGGTGCCAGACCGACATCGCATCCTCGCGCAGGATACGCATGAGGACGGTGGCCACGAGAGTCCCGCCGACCGCGCCAAGCTTGCCGTTCGACTGTTCCGCACCTTCCTGGAGCAGGTAGTACCAGAGCGGCGTCTTCTCGATGTCCAGCTTCTCCATCACCTTTGTCCGCGCCAGCGGCTTCAGCCCCATCGCGCTTGCGACCTGTTGCCCGGACGGCAGTTCGAACGTGAACCGGTCCCGGAAGATGTTGCGCGCCGGCAGCATCTTCAGCTGTTCCGCGGTAAAGGTGAGATCGCCCGCCTCGATCGGCTTTGCCATGACGAAGGGCAGATCGAAGATTTCGGGGGTGAGGTCGAGGCCGACGGGCCGCGCACGTTGCGGCGCCTTCCCGCCCGGACGATCGAACATGGTCGCGAGATCGAAGTCCAGGGCCGCTTCCTTCCATCCGAAATGGGGAAGCCCCGGCTGGCCGTCGTTGGCGAACAGCAGGATCGTCTGGCCATTCGCGAGCACATACTCGCTCTGCACCGTCGCATGACCGAAGCGGTACGCCGCCACGGCGAACTCGATCGGGATGATCGCGGTGTCTTTCCCGAAGGGAGCCGGCAGATCCCCGGCGCGCAGCGTTTTCTCGACCGTCGCGAGAACTCCGGCATCGACGAAGGCCGGCAGGAACTCGCGCATGATCAGCCACTGATAGTGCCAGCGCACGATCTGCCGCGCGACGTTGAACGGGCTGGCGGTGAGTTCGGCGAAGGGACCGGTATACTTGCCGGGATTGCTCCGGACCTTGTGAAGGACGATGTTGGCGAACCTGATGAACAGTCCCTGCAGCGCCGCGATGATCGCATTTTCGTCGTTGCGCGGATCGCCGATGATGGCGCGTCCCTGATGGTTGCGCGGGAGATCGTTCGGATTGAACGCGTTGCCCATGTAGAGGAATCCGTCCTTGCCCTCGGCTTCCCAATAGAGCAGCGGCGTGCCGTCGGGGCCGGCGCCATAGACGCAGTCCAGATCGAGGGCGGGGGTGCGGACATTAGCGACCGTCTCCGGCGCCGTCGCCCGGCCCAGTTCGCTGACGACGTCGAGCGTGACGTCGTGGTCGACGAACTGTCCGAAGAAGGTGAGCCCCGCAGCGGCGGGACCTGCGACGTTTCCAGCAGTTCCACACAGGGACTCTGCGAGCTTGGCCAGACGCTTCAGCGCTTCCGGCCGTGAGGGCCTGTCGACCGGGTTCTTCGGCAGAAGGCGCCCGAAGAGCGGGTCGGTGACCCTGGCCTTCGGACGCGCAAGCAGCGCAGCCATCGGCCCGACCGCCAATGTCTGCGTGTGGACCTGGTCGAACATCAGCCTTTCGAGGCGTGTAAGCGTCATGCCGTGGGGATTCATCGGACCTCTCCGTTACGTCCTGCCCCGTGTTGTTGAAGCCACCAAGTTTCTTGTTATGGTTGTATCTGACAAGATACATTACTTCAGGTAGCATTCGCAAGCAACTCCTTCTCGCTGGACGCGCAATCGCCTGCGCATCGGGATGCCATTGACGACGCCCTACCCCACGCCTATCTCCGCCGCCTCAGGGGCCGGAAGCCCCCGCCGCCCGCAGGCGAGAGCCGTGGTGAAGCTTCCGAACATCATCGTTTCCCTGTCCAGCGACGGCCGAGACGGCAATGCGGGTCCCGTGTTCAAGACGGTCAGAACCGGCTGCAAGCCGATCGCGCGATAGGAGAACGACGATGACGACCCCTAAATCCGTGGTCACCCCGCCTGGCCGCGGCACAGACACTTACAAGGTGCAGGCCCGCCGCCTGCGCGAGGCCCTGGCATCCGACGGCGTGTCGGTCAGCCATGGCCGGGCGCTCGAACTCGTCGCAAGGCTGCAGGGCCTGCGCGACTGGAACACGCTGACTGCCGCCGCCGCGGCTTCGAGCGCTCCCGCAGGCGGTCTCACGCCGGCCGGGAGGGAGGGCGGCGCGCCCTTCACCGTCGGCGAACGCGTCGAGGGAACCTTCAACGGCAAGCCGGCGCGGGGCCACGTGTTCGGCATCGAGCAGACGATCAAGCCCGACCTGTGGCGCGCCACCATCGCCTTCGACCCGCCGGTCGACGTGGTGACCTCGCCGCTGTTCTCGTCGCTGCGCCGCCGCATCACGATGGTGATCGGCGCCGACGGACGCTCGCGCCGGCTGACGGGGACGGAGACCGGCGTGATGGCACTGAAAGCGGCAGCGGCCGGCTGATACCGCATGGGGCGCTGCACGAGAGTGTAGCGCCCCTTTGATTTGTTCGGACAAGGCGTATAAAGCGATCCCAGCCAGAAAGCCGCACCAGACCACGGGCCGAAAACGATGGACAAGTTCACCAAGCTCACGGGCGTCGCCGCGCCGCTGCCGATCATCAACGTCGACACGGACATGATCATCCCGAAGGACTACCTGAAGACGATCAAGCGCACGGGGCTCGGCACCGGCCTGTTCTCGGAGATGCGCTACAACGAGGACGGCACCGAGAACCCCGCTTTCGTGCTGAACAAGCCGGCCTACCGCAATGCGCAGATCCTGGTCGCGGGCGACAATTTCGGCTGCGGCTCCTCGCGCGAGCACGCGCCCTGGGCGCTGCTCGACTTCGGCATCCGCTGCGTGATCTCGACGTCCTTCGCCGACATCTTCTACAACAACTGCTTCAAGAACGGCATCCTGCCGATCACGGTCAGCCACGAAGACCTAGACAAGCTGATGGACGACGCCTCGCGCGGCGCCAACGCCACGCTGACGATCGACCTCGAGGCCATGGAAATCCGTGGCCCCGACGGCGGCGTGATCAAATTCGACCTCGACTCGTTCCGCCGCCACTGCATGCTCAACGGCCTCGACGACATCGGCCTGACCATGGAGAAGGCGCCGGCGATCGCCACCTACGAGAAGACGCTCGCCGAAAATCGTCCCTGGGCCTGAGCCGACCGCCGATGAAGCCCTTCGTCCCGCGGCGGCTCGAACCCATCGCCTTCGGTTTTCTTCTGTCGGGGATGATGTCCTGCGTCGTCTCCGGCCTGTCGACGGCCATCGCCTCGGGCATCCACGGCGCGTTCTTCCTGCGCTGGATGTCGGCCTGGGCCCCCTCCTGGGCCGTCGCCTTCCCCGCCGTGCTGGTGGTGGCGCCGCTGGTGCGGCGCATCCTGAAGCGCATCGTCGTCGCGTGAGCGGGCTGCGGCGCGCCACCGCGGCGCGGCTGGCGCAGCCGTTTGCGCTTGCGCGCGCGCGGACGCGGGGCTAGCAAAGCCGCGATTTCAAAGCTCAACGGAGACCTTCACCCATGGCGAAGCGCAAACTCCTCCTTCTGGCCGGCGACGGCATCGGCCCCGAGGCGATGGCGGAGGTGAAGAAGCTGATCGCGGCCATGAACGAGACGATGGGCGCCGGCTTCGAAACAGAGGAAGGCCTCGTCGGCGGCTGCGCCTACGACGCGCACGGCCAGGCGATCTCTGACGCGGACATGGCCAAGGCGATGGCGGCAGACGCGACGCTGTTCGGTGCCGTCGGCGGGCCGAAGTGGGACGGCGTTCCCTACGAGGTGCGCCCCGAGGCCGGCCTGCTGCGCCTGCGCAAGGACATGGAACTGTTCGCCAATCTGCGCCCGGCGATCTGCTATCCGGCGCTGGCGCAGTCTTCGTCGCTGAAGCCCGAGGTCGTCGAGGGTCTCGACATCCTGATCATCCGCGAGCTGACCGGCGGCGTCTATTTCGGCGAGCCGAAGACCATCACCGACCTCGGCAATGGCCAGAAACGTGCGATCGACACGCAGGTCTACGACACCTTCGAGATCGAGCGCATCGCGGGCGTCGCCTTCGAACTGGCGCGCACGCGCAGGAACAAGGTCTGCTCGATGGAAAAGCGCAACGTCATGAAATCCGGCGTGCTGTGGAACGAGGTGGTGACGGCCACCCACAAAGCGAAGTATCCCGACGTCGAACTGTCGCACATGCTGGCCGACGCCGGCGGCATGCAGCTCGTGCGCTGGCCCAAGCAGTTCGACGTGATCGTGACCGACAATCTGTTCGGCGACATGCTGTCGGACGTGGCGGCGATGCTGACCGGCTCGCTCGGCATGCTGCCGTCCGCCTCGCTCGGCGCGCCGGATGCCATGACGGGCAAGCGCAAGGCGCTCTACGAGCCCGTGCACGGCTCCGCACCCGACATCGCGGGCCAGGGCATCGCCAATCCGATCGCCATGATCGCCTCCTTCGCGATGTGCCTGCGCTACTCGTTCAACATGGTGGCCGAAGCCGACCGCCTGGAAGCGGCGATCGCCGCCGTGCTCGACGACGGCCTGCGCACGTCCGACATCATGTCCGACGGCATGACCAGGGTCGGCACCGTGCAGATGGGCGATGCGATCGTGGCGAAGTTCATGGCGCTGTCGGCCTGAGGACAGCGGAACGCTCGGCAACCAATCGAGGGCCGGCGCGGCGAAGCGCCGGCCTTTCGCGTTCCGGCGACCGACACGGCCGCCGGAGCCTCAGAGCACGCCGGGCGGCACCTCGCCCCATCTGTTGGCGTGTTTCTGCGAGGGGAACAGCGTGAAGACGAGGATGATCAGGCTGCCGACGGTCGGGATCAGCCCGAGCAGGGCGAACCAGCCGGACAGCCCGAGGTCATGGATGCGCCGTACGGTGACGGCGATGGACGGTACGATCATGGCCAGTGTGAAGAGACCGGTCAGGCTGATGAGGAAGATCGGCTCCTCGTCGTCGAGATTGCCGGTGACGCCGTCCAGGATTCCGCCGACTGCGACGAGCAGGACCATGGTGACCATGAAGAACAGGACAAAGCCCCAGTACTCCTTCCGGCGCGCGCGGCCGCGGAAGCGGGCGTAGTCGCCTGTGACGCAGGCCCTGAAATAGCCGAAGAGCGACAGGGCATCGGGCGAGGCCTCCGGACGGGGCGAGGTCGACGTCGCGGCCGTCCCGGCGGCGACGGGGGGCACGGCACCGCCGGGGCGCGTCTCGCGCGCGGCAACGGGCGCTGCGGCCGCGAACCCACCCTCGGGTTTGATGGCGCCAGCGCGGTTGCCCGTCGGCGCAAAGGCGATGCGTGTGCCCTTCTGCGGCGCGAAGCCGGGAGGCAGGTCCGCCCGGTCGAAATGATAGCGGTTGCCGTCGTCGCCACTGGCGAAGCCGATGCCGCGCTCGGCGTCGAAATAGAGAACGTCCCCCTTCACCGGCCCCTCGTCATTCCCTGATGGTCAATGCAGGATCGGGTGCGGGACGAGTCCTGTCAATCGCGCTCAGACGAAGCCGATGAAGCGGCCGGCGACGAGAACACCCGGCCACAGGATGAGCGAAGCGGCCGCGGAGAAGCGCTCGGCGCCGGAAAAACCATCGCGCCGGGCCTCGCCGTGGCCGTGCCCGGCGCGCAGGAAGAGTGCCAGGTTGAGCCCGGCCAGAACGATCAGCGCAAGCTTGAGCTGGAAGGCAGGGTTGAAGGCGTATTCGCTCGCACGGATCGAAAACAGCGCTAATCCCGTCGCGACCGTGCCGGCGAAGGCGCCGACTGCCAGCGGTCGGAGCGCGGCTACGAAGGGACGGGCGCCGAAGCGGGAAAACCGGCCAAGCACCCGCAGATCCATCAGGGCGACGACCGTCACCAGAATGCCGAGCGACAGGATGTGCAGCGCATTGACCAGCGGGTAGGCGACGAAGGAAGCGCGCAGCGCCGCCGCCGGCCGCAGGGTCTCGATCGCCTGCAGCATGTCGAGGAGCGGCTCTGTGTCCAAGTCGCGCGCGCTCTTGCCGCGGCGCCGCCGTCAGGACGGCGCGCGGTAGGGGTAGACGTCGTAGGTCTGGCCGCCGACGATGACGCGCACCGCCTTCATGCGGTTCTCGCCCTCGTCCTGCGAGCGGTTGCCGATGGCCGTCACCTCGTCGCCCACGCTCGCAACCTCCTCGGTGAAGCCGGCGGCAATGGTGCGCGAGGGCGGCGCCAGTTCGACGCGCCAGATCGTCCCCTCGACGTCGACGTCGATCGTGGCGTGCGGATTGCCGACATAGATGTCGGCGATAATGCCCTCGAGCTGGAAGAAGCCGTCCTGCGTCCACGACCAGCCATGGTGCGCCAGCGCGGCGGCGGGCGCGAGCAGGGCGAGCGTGAAACCGGCCGCGAAAGCGCGAAAGCGTCGTGATGAAATCCCGATCATTGCCATTCTCTCCAGGTACCTGTCTCGCACCAGACATGGGGCGTACGGCCGCGGGGTCAAATCACGCCGGGTTGATGTGCAGGGCCGCCGGTCGCGAGCCGTGACCGGTTTGCATCCTGATCGGCGCATGACTAGACCGGGTGCGATCGCGCGTGAAGCGCCTCGCGATCTTCCTGATTCGCTGCGCGCGCTTTGGACACGCTCTTTTTCTCGCATGCCTTCGTCCCAAAGCCGGTGCCCACGTTCGGAAGACATGCGCCAAGGAGCGGCAGGGAGCCTTCGGAGATGATTTCACGGGAGACGGCGTCGACGCAGGCGGAGCGGCTGAAGGAGGCCGCCGCGCAGCGGCTCGATCTGCTGGCCTTCAACACGCCGTCGGCCTTCCGCTTCGCCCGCCGTCGCCTCGCGGCGCGGACCGCCCTGCGGACCCGTCACGAGCCCTGGCGGCGCTTCGCGATGGTGTCGATCGCGCTCATCGCCCTGGCGGCCGCCTATTTCGATCCGGTCTTCGCCGCGCTGCCGCGGGAGTGGAGAAGTCCCGCCTACGGCTTCGGCCGGTTGATCACCGACGTCGGTCTCTCGGGGCCCTACCTGATTCCGCTCGCGCTCTTCCTGGTCTGGACCGCCACGGTCGACTGGTCGTCCTTCAGCCGCCGGTCGCGGCTGCACCTCTTCAACGGCACGGCGGCCGCCTGGTATGCCTTCGTCTCGATCGCCGGCTCAGGCCTGCTGACGACGGTGCTGAAGCAGCTGTTCGGCCGCGCGCGGCCGAAGCTCTCCGGCGAGTTCGGCGCGTTTCATTTCGATCCCTTCACGCTCGACGCGACCTATCTGAGCTTTCCGTCTGGTCACGCGACGACAGTGGGCGCCCTGTGCTTCTGCGTCGCGATCCTGTTTCCCCGCCTGCGGGTGGCCGCGATCGTCGCCGCCCTGTGGTTCGGCTTCTCGCGCGCGGTGGTCGGCGCGCACCATCCCAGCGACGTGGTGGCAGGCCTGCTGATCGGCGGGTGGTTTTCCTATTGGGTGGCGATCCGCTTCGGCAAGGCGGGGCTGGTGTTCCTCCTGCCGCAGCGGCGGATGCCGCAGCGGCGGCGCTCGTTCCACCTCCTTCCGCTCGCGGCCCACCGCTCCTTCCGGCGTCTTCTCCACCGGACGGAAGTGCAGGCGCACCGGATTGCCGGCAAGCGCATGAATGCGGTCTGATTGACTTTGCGGCACGGTTGTGGCTATGAGCGGCACGTTCTGCGGAGCATGACATGCGCGGCCTGACCATGGCTTTCCTTTCTTTCGGCCCGACCGGCTTCTTCGCCGGCTTCGGCCGCATGCGCGCGATCGTCTCCAGCACCAAAACCCCGGCCAAAACGACGACCACCACGGTCTGACCACCTCGGCCTGCTCGCCCCTCTCCCGGGTCCGGCCCGGGGAGAAACCCGCCAAGGCCGGCGGGTTCACAAATCCAGGCGAGAGGAGAGGGACAGGAGTTTCCACGATGGGTTTCAAGATCGCAGTAGCCGGCGCGACCGGCAATGTCGGGCGCGAGATGCTCAACATCCTCGAGGAGCGCGGCTTTCCGGTGGACGAGATCGTGCCGCTGGCCTCGCGCCGCTCGGTCGGCACGGAAGTGTCTTATGGCGACCGGACGCTGAAGGTGAAGGACCTCGCGACCTACGACTTTTCCGACACCGACATCTGCCTGATGTCGGCGGGCGGCAACGTCTCGAAGGAATACTCGCCGAAGATCGGCCGCCAGGGCTGCGTCGTGATCGACAATTCGAGCGCCTGGCGCTACGATCAGGACGTGCCACTGATCGTGCCGGAAGTGAACCCGGACGCGATCACCGGCTTCACCCGCAAGAACATCATCGCCAATCCGAACTGCTCGACCGCGCAGCTCGTCGTCGCGCTGAAGCCGCTGCATGACATCGCCAAGATCACGCGCGTCGTGGTGGCCACCTACCAGTCGGTATCCGGCGCGGGCAAGGACGGCATGGACGAGCTGTTCACGCAGACCCGCGCGGTCTACGTGGCCGATCCGGTGGAGAACAAGAAGTTCACCAAGCGTATCGCCTTCAACGTCATCCCCCACATCGACGTCTTCATGGAGGACGGCTACACGAAGGAAGAGTGGAAGATGATGGCCGAGACGAAGAAGATGCTCGACCCGAAGATCAAGCTCACCGCGACCTGCGTGCGCGTGCCGGTGTTCATCGGCCATTCCGAAGCGGTCAACATCGAGTTCGAGAACCCGATCTCGGCCGAGCAGGCGCGTGACATCCTGCGCGACGCCCCAGGCTGCCAGGTGATCGACAAGCACGAGGACGGCGGCTACATCACCCCGCTTGAATCGGCCGGCGAGGACGCGACCTTCATCTCGCGCATCCGCGAGGACATCACCGTCGAGAACGGCCTGTCGATGTGGATCGTTTCCGACAATCTGCGCAAGGGCGCTGCCCTCAACGCGGTTCAGATCGCCGAGCTGCTGGTCGCGCGCGGCCTGATCCAGCCGAAGAAGAAGGCGGCCTGACGCGTCGACGCGTTCGGGGACGTCTTTCGTCTCCCTCGCGTCCAAGCGGGGAGCGGAAAGGCCCGCCGGGCTACTGGCACATCCGGTAGCCGCCCCGACGCGCCGCCACGTCGAGGTGCAGATGGTCGTCGTGGAAAGGGTCCGACCCGGGGCCGAGAACCGTCGTGAAGTGCAGGCACGCGCCGGCCTGCACGGTGCGCTGGAACGCCTCCTCGATGTTGCCCTTCCCCTGGCGCGGGATGATCGCAAGAGGCTCGTGGCCCGCGAACTCGAAGCGGCTGACGTCGATGGCCCTGCCCGCGGCGTGTTCCGAGATCTTCGCTCCCGGCTGGCCGTTGCGGCCGCGGCAGACATAGGTCGACGCATGCGCGATACCTGACAGCGAAACGCCTTCGCCGAGCGCGCGGGCGGCCGGCTGCGCCACGTCGCGCACCCAGCCCGCGGTGGCGAGCGCGGCCGGGCAGGTCAGTCGCGTTTCGGGCTCCAGCGAGACGCCGGGGGCCGGTTCGGGCAGGTCGTAGGGCTGCGGCACGCCGCAGCCGCCCTCCCCCTTGACCGGATCCATGCGCATGAAGACGGCGCCGAGCCTGGTGAGTTCGGCTTCGCAGGCAGCGATCACGGCGTCGGACAGAGGCTCGGGCGGCGGCGCGACGGCGATCGGATCCGGCTTCTCTTCGGGGACTGCCGGCGCCGCGTCGTCATCCTTCGCCTGATCAGGATTCGTCGCGCTGTCGGGAACGACGGATCCGTCGGCACCTGCGGGCGACGGCGGCTTGGCGGTTTCGTCGTCGGCCCGCGCCGGCGAACGCGCCTCCGCCGGACGCGGATCGCCGGTCGGACGCGGCGCCTCGTCCGGGAGATCGACGGCGGCGGCGATGAGCAGCACCATGGGCAGCAGGAACAGTCGTCGCGGCAGTCTCATGGTCGTCGCGCCCCCTCGATCGGCTGATCGATCACAACGCGTTCGAGGCGGGATGGCTCCCCACCCTTCGCCGGCTCTCGGCCGACGATGCACGGAGCGGCGGCGTCAGAAGCCGAAGAAGGTGCTGCCGATCCAGTAGGCCGCGAAGACGAGCAGCAGCGGCAGCGACAGATCGACGATCCTGCGACCGAAGCCCTTGAGCGGCTTTTCCAGGGGCGGGGCTGATCTTGCCGGTTCCCAGCCGATGTCCTTGGTCATGCGAAGGCCTCCTCTGGCAATCATTCCCCGAGTGACCTTGCGGCAAGCGGATTAACCATTGCTTGCCGAGGACGCGCAGAATCGCGGCATCGGGCGGTTCGAGATCGAGTCGAGGCGCGGCTGACTTTTTTCGGCGTCAGACGATGCGCGAACGCTCGGAATCGTCCTGCGTCCGCCGAGCCGCGTCCGCCTTATCCAGTCAGCTGCCGATGTCGTCGTCGGTTCTGCGCTTGTGGGCGGCCAGCGCCATCAGCCGGCGGTCGCGCCAGACCTGGCGCTCCGCCAGCCGGTCGGCGGGCAGCTTCGCGCGGCGGTCGGCCTCGACCGTTTCCAGCACCGGGCCGGCCCAATCCACCCGGCGCTGCATCTGGTGGAACATGGTTTCGTAGATGCCCTGATAGCGCTCGACATAGTCCCTCACGCCTGCCGGCGCGTTGAGGTCGATCGTCTCGAACGGCCCCATGAAGGACCAGCGCAGTGCAAGCCCGTCGCGGATGCCGATGTCGACGTCCTCGATGCTGGCATAGCCGTCGGCGACCAGCCGGAACGCCTCCTCGAGCAGCGCGCCCTGGAGCCGGTTCATGATGAAACCGTCGAGCTCGCGCTTCATCACCAGCGGCGCATGTCCGGCGGCCACCAGGAGCGCGCGCGTGCGCTCGACCGTTTCGGGCGAGGTCCAGGGGGCGGGCACCACTTCCGCCGCCGGAATGAGATAGGGCGGGTTGAGCGGGTGCACGACCAGACAGCGATGGCGTCCGGCGAGATGCTCCGTGAAGCTCGACGGCAGCAGCGCCGAGGTGGAACTGGCGATGACGGCGTCGGCGTCCGCGAGGCCGTCGATGAGGGAAAACACCTCGCGCTTGACGTCGCGCTTCTCGGGCGTGTTCTCCTGGACGTGGACGGCACCGGCCAGCGCCTCGCCGATGTCGGCGGTGACGGAGATCCGCGCCAGCACTGCCTCGGGCGACTGACCGCGCAGCAGGTCGTTGGCCTCGAGGTCGCCGAGCACGCCCTCGATGAAGCCGCGGGCGCCCGCCGTCGCCGCCGCGACCTGATCCCACATCGCGACCTCGTTGCCCGCCCGCGCGAAACTGATCGCCCAGGCGCGCCCGATGAAGCCGCTGCCGATGATTGCAACCTTTGCCATGGAAATCCTCCCGAAGACCCTCCGGGTAGCGCGCGCCGGACGTCCTGTCGACGGGGAACGACAGCGAGGCTGCAAATCCATCCTTGTGATGGAGCGCGCAGGCTGACGCGTGCATGATCCGACGGACCCTGGTCACGCCCAACGCGGGTGCCATTTCATTGCCTTACGGCAACTGCGGCGATATGGGTGCGCAAGGTTTCGGTAGATCAGCACCCATTCGCCGGAGTGTCCAATGCTCGGTACACTTGCAAAGGCAGTCGTCGACACCTTGTCGGCCGATCCGGATCGACCTGTCATCTCCGGAGAGGCGGACCTGACCGCGGGCGAACTGCTGGCGCGATCGGCCGGCTTCGCGACAATGCTGAAAGCCCATGGCTGCGGCCAGGACAGCCGGGTCGCGCTCTACCTGCAGTCGAACGTCGACCTGCTCGCGGGGATGATCGGCAGCTGGATGGTCGGCGCCTGCGTGCTGATGATGGACTTTCGCACGCCGGGCGCGCAGCGATCGGCCCTGGCCGGGCGGATCGGCGCGTCGCTTTCGGTCGAAGGGCGACGCATGCCGAAGGCGCCCGATGACTATCCGTGGGCTCCCTTCGACGAGACCTGGCGCCAGCCTGCGCCTTGGGCGGACTACGCCAACGACGTCAATCCGCGAAACTCGTTCGCCGTCTGCGCCCTCTCGTCCGGGACGACCGGGCTGCCGAAGATCTACCTCCAGAGCCACGACGTCATCATGGGCCGGATGAAACACGGCGTCGCACCGCGGCGCCCCGCCGACGGTCCGTTTCTGGCACCCATGAGCCTGTCGATCTCGGCGACCCGCGCCCGGGTGCTGAACGCCCTGATCAGCGGCGGGCGTATCCACTTCACGCCGCCGATGGCTTCGGCCGGGGAACTGATAGAGACGCTGTCGGCGACACGCGCCGCGGGAACGGCGCTGCCGCCGAGTATCATCGCCACGATGGTCAAGGAGATCGGGGAGCGGTCCGAACCCTATTTCCCGCATCTGCAGCTGCTGCGCAGCAGCGGCGGGCCGGCGCGGCCGCAGGACAAGATCGCCGCCTATCGCTGCCTTTCGCCCGGCTACCGCATGGCCTATTCGTCCAACCTGACCGGGACGGCGACCATGCTGGCCGGCGAGGACGTGCTGAGGCTGCCCGAAACGGTTGGGCGGCCGATCAACGGCGTCACCATCGAGATCATCGACCCGGCAACGGGGGTCTCCCTGCCGCGCGGGGTCGCGGGCCTGATCAAGGTCGTCACGCCCTACATCAGCGACGTGACGATCGAAGCCGATACCGGCCGATCGGAAGGCCGAGAGCAGCGCGGGGCCGACTGGGGGATCGCGGGCGACATCGGGAGCCTCGACGAGGACGGCTTCCTGACGATCGTCGGGCGCGACGCGGACATGATCATCCGCGGCGGCGTCAACGTTTCGCCGCAGGAGATCGAGGCGATCCTGATCCAGCACCCCCTGATCCAGGACGCCGCCGTGGCAGGGATCGAGGATCCGGTCTATGGCCAGGAGATCGTCGCTGCCATCGTCTGCAGCGGTGGCGACGAACAGGCGTTCCGCGCCTTCTGCATCCGCAGCCTCGCCCCGGACAAGCGACCGCGCATCATCAGGATTGTCGAGAGCCTGCCATACAACGCCAGCGGCAAGCTGGTGCGTTCGGCGGTGGCCGCGATGTTTTCAAGAGAGGGCTGACAAGGCCGTCTCGAGCAGACTGCGCGGCCACGGCGTCGAGATCAGCCGGTCGAAGACCAGGTGGACGACGAGCGCCACCATGGCGCCACCCAAGGCGGAGCGCGCAAGACTTTCGCCGCCCCACCGCATCGTCGCGGCGACGAGCAGGCCGCTCGAAAGAAGGGGGCCGAACAGGAACAGACCGGCAAGGAAGGCCGGTATTCCGACGACAACCGCGCCACCGGCCCGGACAGGAACCGGATCCGCAGCCGCGCTCGCCGGGACGACACCGGAACCGCAGGCTCGCCGCTGGATAAGCACCCTGACGAGCATGGCGGCGGCGACGAGGAGGAGGAAGACGGCCGTGATCGACGGGAACAGGGCCGCCTCGGCCGGCAGGGCCCGCGCCGTGAGCAGCACAAAGCCGGCGATCGAGAACACCACGATGGCGTTCCAGACGCTTCCGGGCGGCGGCGACGGCTGCGTGTCATCCCGCCGGCCCCGGCCGGACAGATGCCAGAGGATCTGGACGGCCAGAAGCAGGACCACGAGCAGGAAGCTCGGCCGCAGGAATGTCGACCAGCCGAAGATCTGCCAGGACAGGAAGAAGTTCCGCTCCACCAGTTCACCCAGCACGAAGCCCAGCGCGAGTGCCGGCCGTGGCCATTCGCGGGCCTTCATCAGCATGCCGACGACGCCGAAGCAGGCCAGCACCACGACGTCCTGGACGCTCGCCGACGACTGGAAGGCGCCGAGGATGACGAAGACGAGGGCGATCGGCCCGATGATGTGCGAGCCGACCGTGGCGACGCGCGACAGCGGCCGGGACAGGCCCAGGCACAGGCCCGCGCCGATGACGTTCGCCATGGCGAGGCTGAAGATCATCGCCACCGTGACCGAAGCGTTGGCTTCCAGCATGTGCGGACCCGGCACGATCCCGTGCACGATCAGCGCGCCGAGCAGGAGCGCCGTGCCTGCGCCACCGGGAATCCCGAGCGCGATGGTGGGGATGAGCGAGCCGCCATCGGTGGCATTGTTGGCGCTTTCCGGTCCGATGACGCCGCGGATGTTGCCTTCCCCGAAGGCCGGGCCGTCGCCGCGACGACGCCTGGCAAAGCCGTAGGCGATCCAGCTGACGACCGAGAGCCCGACGCCGGGAAGGGCGCCGAGCAGCGCTCCGATGCCGCTGCACTGCAGCACCAGCCGCCACTCGCGAAGCGTGTCACCGATCCCTTCCCGCACCCCGGTCGTCACGCCCGTTCCGGGCTCGGCGATCGACCGCCTCGACATCATCGAAGCGACCTCAGGGATACCGAAGAGGCCGAGGAAGAGTGCGCCGAGCGGCAGGCCGTCCCAGAGGTAGACCTGGCCGAAGGTCCAGCGGTGTGCAGCGGTCTGGTCGTCGACGCCGACGAAGGAAAGGATGAGACCAGCGCCCGCGGCGGCGAAACCTTTCAGCGGGTCGCGGCCGACCAGCAGCGCGACGAGCGAAAGCCCGAGCAGCGTGATCGCCAGGAAGTCGGGCGTGCGCAGCATGAGCAGCAGCGGCTTCAGGAGCGGCAGGCTGATCGCCAGGACGAGCGCGCCGAACAGGCCGCCGAGCATGGAAGCCGAATAGGCCGCGCCCAGCGCGCGCCCAGCCTCGTTGCGCTTTGCCAGTGCATGCCCGTCGACGACCGTCGCCATCGATCCGACCGTGCCCGGAACGCCGATGAGAACGGCCGGGATGGTGTCCGACGTCGTCGTCACCGAGGACATGCCGAGAAGCAGCGCGATGGCCGAATAGGCATCGAGACCGAAGGAAAGGGGGATCAGCAGCGCCATGCCGAACAGCCCGCCGATGCCCGGGATCACGCCGATGACGAGGCCCGCGCAGACGCCGGCGAACAGCATCGCCAGCCGCAGGGGCTCGAGCATTTCGGCCAGGGCCGTCGTGATGACGTCCATCGCGGTGCTCGTGCGGGCTCTTCGCCGCTACCGGATCAGTTCCCGGGCGCGCGCGATCGTCTCCGGCGGGCTGGCATAGTAGCCCTTCACCAGTTCGTCGATCCGCGCTCCGCCGGTCGCCGAAATCTCGACCTTCAGCGCCTCCGCTTCGGCCAGGAAGGCCGGGTCGCGGACCATCCGGTCGAAGGCCGCGCGATAGGTCGCGACGATCTCCGGCGAAGCGGCCGACGGAAGCAGGAGCGGATGGTGGAAGGTCAGCGTTCCCGTGATGGCCTGTATCGCGTCCCGATCGCGCTGCGACGCGGCCAGATCGGAGAGGAGCGGAACCTTCGCCGTGTCCGTGGCCGCATCGGCCACGACCGTCAGGATGACGTTCACGCTGTCGAGTAACCCCATGGACCGAAGCGAAGAATAGGTCGCGCTACAACGCCCGGCGATCTCGCCGCGCTCGATAGCCGCATCGATGTCGTTGATGCCCTGAAAACCGGTCACGATGGTGAAGCGGGCGCCGAGGATGGCCTTGACCACTGCCGCATGCAGGTAGGTTGTACTGGCCTTGCCCGACGCCCCGATCAGGATGTCGCCGGTGCGGAAGTCGTCCACGGTCACCACGCCGCTCTTCCTCCCGGTGATGCAGACGGACGCCTCGTTTCGAAGCCCGCCGATCCAGCGGAACTCGGACACCCGCAGCTGCTGCATGGCGGGATCGAGAAGCGGTGCGGTGGCCATGGTGGGGCCGACCATGCCGATGACGGAACCGTCGCCGGGCTCGGAATCCTGCAACATCTCCGTCAGCTTCAGGCTGCCGCCGCCGGGCACGTTCTGCACGACGAAGGACGGATTTCCGTCGAGATGCTTTCCAAGATGGCGCGCCACCAGTCGCCCGGAGAGGTCGAACCCGCCGCCTGCCGGATAACCGATCTTCAGCGTTATCGTCTCGCCTGCAAGGGCCGGCACCGCGAGCAGCGCAGCCAGGCCCACGGCCACCATCACACACGAAAACCTGCGCAGCATCGCCATCGTCCCCCTGGTGCCCCGGCCTCGGCGCGCTTTCCCGTCACGACCGTGACGCGAACAAGCCGTTGGATGGCGCACGACCCCGCACACCCTAGACCGCCCTCCCCGCGTGTCGCAAGCCGCTGCTGCCGCTTGCGCGCGCAGTGACGGCGAGCGGGCGGCGTCGCAGTCACCGGCGAGGCAGGCGGATCCCGTCGGTAGGTCGCATCCTCTGCGATCGCATCACAGGGCGATTGACATGAGGTACGTACCTCATCTAGCTTCCCTTACGTCGGCGCTCGGCGCCCATACGGGAGGATCAATCATGAGACGTGCCCATCTGGCGGCCACAGCCGCCTTGTCGATAACGGCTGCCTTGTCCGCAACGAACGCGCAGGCTGCCGACCTCACTCTGTGCTGGGCTGCCTGGGACCCGGCCAACGCGCTGGTGGAACTGTCCAAGGAGTTCGAGGCGCAATCCGGCCACACGATGAAGTTCGAGTTCGTGCCCTGGCCCAACTTCGCCGACCGCATGCTCAACGAGCTCAACTCGGGCGGCAAGCTCTGCGGTCTGATGATCGGCGACAGCCAGTGGATCGGCGGTTCGGCCGAGAACGGCCACTACGTCAAGCTCAACGACTTCTTCGATGCCAACGGCATCAAGATGAGCGACTTCATCGACGCCACGGTGACCGGCTATTCGGAATGGCCGAAGAACACGCCCAACTACTGGGCCCTGCCCGCCTTCGGCGACGTCGTCGGCTGGACCTACCGCAAGGACTGGTTCGAGAAGCCGGAACTGCAGGCCGCCTTCAAGGAAAAGTACGGCCGCGACCTCGGCGTACCGGCGACCTTCGCCGAGCTGAAGGATATCGCCGAGTTCTTCCAGGGCCGCGAGGTCGACGGAAAGACGGTCTACGGCGCCTCGATCTACACCGAGCGCGGCTCCGAGGGCATCACCATGGGCGCCATGGACGTGCTCTACTCCTTCGGCTTCAGGTACGAGAACCCCGACAAGCCCTACGACATGGACGGCTTCGTCAACGGACCGGGTGCGGTCGCAGGTCTCGAGTACTACAAGGCGCTCTACGACTGCTGCACGCCGCCCGGCTCGTCCAACGGCTACATGTCGGAAGGCATCGACGCCTTCAAGTCGGGCCAGGTCGCGCTGCAGATGAACTTCGCCTTCACCTGGCCGGGCTTCGAGAGCGACGCGAACGTGGGCGGCGGCAAGACGGGCTATTTCGTCAACCCGGCCGGCCCCGACGGCGACCAGTTCGCCCAGCTCGGCGGTCAGGGCATCTCGGTCGTTTCCTACTCCGAGAAGCAGGACGCCGCGCTCGAATACATCAAGTGGTTCGCCCAGCCGGCGGTGCAGGCCAAGTGGTGGGAAATGGGCGGCTTCTCCTGCCTGAAGGCGGTGACGCTCGACCCGGCCTTCCCGCAGAGCCAGCCCTATGCGCAGACCTTCCTCGACTCGATGGCCGTGGTGAAGGATTTCTGGGCCGAGCCGAGCTATGCGACACTGCTGCAGGCCAGCCAGCGCCGCTTCCACGACTATGTCGTCGCCGGCAACGGCACGGCCAAGGAGGCGCTCGACGGGCTCGTGGCCGACTGGACCGAAACCTTCGAGGACGATGGCAAGCTCTAGCCGCCGGCCTCACCGACCATCCCGGGCGGGGCCGACCCGCTCCGCCCGGGTTCAAAGCGATCATCCAGAACGGGCCTGGCCGTCATGACCGACGACATCATCAGCCGCGAGCGGGCCGCCGCGCCGGGCGCGCTGCGGCGCCGGATAGGCGGTCTCTCCGACCGCGCGCTGGCCTGGATCTTCATCGTTCCGACGATCCTGCTGCTGCTCGCCATCAACATCTTTCCGCTGATCTGGACGATCAGGCTGAGCCTCACCAACTACCGCGCCAACCGCACCAATGCCGAACTCGAATGGGTCGGCCTGCGCAATTACGAGCGCATCCTGACAGATCCCGACATCTGGAACTCGATGCAGGCGACGGCGCATTTCCTGGTCTGGACGCTGGTCTTCCAGGTGCTGATCGGCTTTTCGCTCGCCTACCTGATCAACAAGAAGTTCAAGGGCAACGATCTCTGGACGACGATCATCGTCCTGCCCATGATGCTCTCGCCCGCGGTGGTGGGCAATTTCTGGACCTTCCTCTACCAGCCGCAGATCGGCCTGTTCAACTACGTGGTGGCCTTCGTCTCGGGCGTCGACCCGTCCTCCTTCTCGATGATCGGCGACGTCAGGCTTGCACCCTGGTCGATCGTCATCGTCGACACCTGGATGTGGACGCCCTTCGTGATGCTGATCTGCCTCGCCGGTCTGCGCTCGATCCCCGACTACATCTACGAAGCGGCCGAGGTGGATCGGGCGTCCCGGTGGCGCCAGTTCTGGACCATCACCATCCCCATGGTGCTGCCCTTCCTGATGCTCGCCGTGCTGTTTCGCGGCATCGAGAACTTCAAGATGTTCGACCTCGTGGTGCAGCTCACCGGCGGCGGCCCGGGCAGCATCACGGAGCTGACCTCGATCAACCTCAAGCGCGAGGCCTTCGAGAAGTGGCGGACAGGCTATTCCTCCGCCTATGCAATCATCCTGTTCGTGACGGTTTTCGGCCTCGCCTCGATCTACGTGAAGGCGCTGAACAAGGTGAAGGAACGATGAACCATTCCGTCACCGAGCCGTCCCGGCTGCAGAAATGGTGCGCCGGCATCCTCGTCGTCGGCTATGCGCTGGTGACGATCATGCCGCTGGCCTGGATCATCGCCACAGGCTTCAAGTCGCCCGGCGACGCCATCGCCTATCCGCCGAAGCTGATCTACGAGCCGACGCTGGAAGGCTACGTCAACCTGTTCACCACCCGCTCGCGGGCGACGCCGGAGACGCTGGCCCAGCTCGGCCCGCCGGAGACCTGGTACGACGCCATCGTGCGCCAGTACGACATGGTGATCTCAGGACCCAGCCGCTATGGCGAGCGCTTCGTCAACTCCGTCATCATCGGCTTCGGCTCCACCTTCCTGTCGATCTTCCTGGGCACGCTGGCGGCCTACGCCTTCTCGCGCTTCAAGGTGCCGCTGAAGGACGACCTGATGTTCTTCATCCTGTCGACGCGCATGATGCCGCCGATCGCGGTGGCGATCCCGATCTTCCTGATGTTCCGCCAGCTCGGCCTGTCGGACACCCATCTCGGCATGATCCTGCTCTACACGGCGGTGAACCTGTCGCTCTCGGTCTGGCTGCTCAAGGGCTTCATCGACGAGATCCCGGTCGAATACGAGGAGGCGGCGCTGATCGACGGCTACACACGCTTCCAGGCCTTCTACAAGGTGGTGCTGCCGCAGGCGACGACCGGCATCGCCTCCACCGCCATCTTCTGCCTGATCTTCGCCTGGAACGAATATGCATTCGCCGTGCTCCTGACCTCGGGCACCGCGCAGACTGCGCCACCCTTCATCCCCACCATCATCGGCGTCGGCAAGGACTGGCCGGCGGTGGCGGCGGGCGCCACGCTGTTCCTGGTGCCGGTGATGGTCTTCACCATCCTCCTGCGCAAGCACCTGTTGCGCGGCATCACCTTCGGCGCGGTGCGCAAATGAGAGGCTTCGTCAACGGCCTGATCCGCCTGCGCCGCGGCCCATGGGAAACGGTCGCGACCGTGCTGATCGCGGCGGGCGTCGTCATGCTCATGCAGCCCTTCGCGCTCGCGGCCTATACCTGGTCCTTCGCGGTGACGCTGACCGGCACGGTGATGTTCATCGTCGTCAGCCATTTTCCGGAATGACCGGCATGACCGACGTCCTCGCCCCCGAGATACCTCCCGCGGTCTGCGCCGCTTTCGATGCCTTTCCGGCGCCGGCCCGGTACCGGCTGCTGGAGCTGCGCCGGATCGTCTTCCGCGTGGCGAAGGAGAAAGGCGTCGGCCCCTTGACCGAAACGCTCAAATGGGGCGAACCCGCCTACCTCACCGAGGCCACGCGTGCAGGAACGACGATCCGTCTCGGTTGGCATCGCAACACGCCTGACCACGTCGCGATCTACGTGAACTGCCGAACCAACCTCGTGGACCGCTTCAGAGCGACCTTCTTCGATGCGGTGGAATGCGCCGGCAACCGCGCGCTGCTGCAGCGGATCGACGGCCCCACAGAGACGGGCATCCTGGCGATCTGCATCGGGATGGCGCTGACCTACCACCACGACAAGGCCGTCGAAGGCGTTTGTGCACATGGCTGAAATCGTGATCCGCAACCTGCGCAAGGAGTTCGGCAGCTTCACCGCCGTCAAGGGGTCGAGCTTCACCATCGCCGATGGCGAGTTCTTCATGCTGCTCGGCCCGTCGGGCTGCGGCAAGACGACGACGCTGCGCATGATCGCCGGGCTGGAGCTGCCGACCTCCGGGCAGATCCTTCTCGACGGCAAGGACGTTGCCAACATGCGGGCGAGCGCACGCGACATCGCCTTCGTGTTCCAGATGTTTGCGCTCTACCCGCACATGAACGTGCGCCGCAACATCTCCTACCCGCTGGTCAGCCAGGGCGTGCCGCGCGCCGAGGTCCGCACGCGGGTGGCCGAGATCGCCCGCATCCTCGGCATCGAGGCGATTCTCGACCGGCCGGTGGGCGGACTGTCGGCCGGCGACCGCCAGCGCGTCGCGCTCGGCCGCGCCATCGTGCGCCGGCCCAAGGCCTTCCTGATGGACGAGCCGCTCGGGGCGCTCGACGCGGAGTTCCGCGAGCACATGGCCGAGGAGCTGCGCGCCCTGCACGACCGCATGGGCGCCACCACCGTCTACGTCACCCACGACCAGCTCGAGGCCATGCAGATGGGCGACAAGATCGTCGTCATGAACCATGGCGTGGTCGAACAATGGGGCACGCCGCAGGACATCTACGACGAGCCGGCGACATTGTTCGTGGCCGAGTTCATCGGCTCGCCGCCGATGAATTTTCTGCGATTCGACGCGGCCGTGCCCGAAGGCGCGACCAGCGTGTGGCTGTCGGGCGTCGAGATCCCGGTGCCGCTGGCGAAGGAAGCGACCCGTGGGGCGAAGGCCGTGCTCGGCGTGCGGCCGGAGCACGTCCGGCTCGACGACTCGGCACCTTACCGCGGCGGTGTGGTGGCCGCCGAGTATCTCGGCACGACGCAGATCGTCACGCTCGACACGCCCAACGGCATCGTCAAGGCGCGCATCGCCTCGTCCGAAAGCGTGCATGTGGGCGAGCCCGTCGGCCTGACCTTCAACACGCAGACGCTGTCGCTCTTCGACGCCGGCACCGGGATTGCGCTTGCCGTCGAACGGCCGATGCGGCGCGGCGCGCAGCCGCGGGAGAACGCCCATGGCTGACGTCGTTCTCAGGGGCGTCTCCAAGGCCTTCGGCGCGACCGTCGCCGTCGACGCCATGGATCTCTCCGTGCCCGACGGCGCTTTCGTCGTGCTGCTCGGCCCCACGGGCGCGGGCAAGACCACGACGCTGCGCCTCATCGCCGGGCTGGAGAGGCCGGATTCGGGAGAGATCTCGATCGGCGGGCGCAGCGTAGTTTCCGACACGCCCGCCGAGCGCAACGTCGCGATGGTGTTCCAGCAGTATTCGCTCTATCCGCATCTGACCGTGCGCCAGAACCTCGCCTTCCCCCTCCAGTCGCCGCTGCTGCGCACGCCCCCGGACGTGATCGAGCGGCGCATCCGGGAGGTCGCGGAGGTGCTGCGGATCGCCCACAAGCTGGACAACAAGGCGACCGCACTCTCGGGCGGCGAGATGCAGCGCGTCTCGATCGGCCGCGCGCTGGTGCGCAAGCCGCAGGTCTTCCTGATGGACGAGCCGCTGTCGTCGCTGGACGCCAAGCTGCGCGCCGACCTGCGCATCGAACTGAAACGCATCCAGGCCGACCTCGGCGCAACGGTGATCTACGTCACCCACGACCAGATCGAAGCCATGACCATGGCCACCCATGTCGGCGTGCTCGATGCCGGCCGGCTGGTACAGTTCGGCACGCCGCGCGCGATCTACGAGGCGCCGGTCAGCCTCACCGTCGCGCAGCGCCTCGGCCAGCCGCGCATCAACACCCTGCCCGCCACGCTGTTTGGCCAGGCGCCGGCCGGTGCCGCCTTCATCGGCCTGCGGCCCGAGCACATCCGCCAGGACGCGGCGGACGGGCGCGAGGCCCGCGTGACGCGCGTCGAGCATCTCGGCGACCAGACGCGCCTGCATCTCGTCGTCGACGGCCACCCGGTGGTGACGCTTGCCGACCCGCACACGCCGCTGCTACCCGGCGCCACGCTGCGCATCGCGCCGAACGACCCGCTCTTTTTCGCCGCCGACGGCACCCGTATCGCTTGAGGAGAAGCCGCATGACCCAGTTTTTCAACAACAAGGACACGGTGGTCGTGGAGGCGCTCGACGGCTTCCTGCGCGGCGCGGGCGGGCGGATCGCCAGGCTCGATGGCTATCCGCACATCAAGGTCGCGGTGCGCACCGACTGGGACCGCTCCAAGGTCGCCATCGTCTCGGGCGGCGGCTCCGGCCACGAGCCCGCCCATGCCGGCTTCGTCGGCCAGGGCATGCTGACGGCCGCCGTCTGCGGCGACGTCTTCGCCTCGCCTTCGGTCGATGCCGTGCTCGCCGCCATCCTGACCGTGACCGGCAAGGCCGGCTGCCTGCTGATCGTCAAGAACTACACCGGCGACCGGCTGAACTTCGGCCTGGCTGCCGAGCGGGCGCGCACCTTCGGCCTGTCGGTCAACATGGTGATCGTCGACGACGACGTGGCGCTGCCCGACCTGCCGCAGGCGCGCGGCGTGGCCGGCACGCTGTTCGTCCACAAGATCGCCGGCGCGCTGGCAGAGGCCGGCGAGAGCCTCGAAGCCGTCACCGCGGCAGCGCGGCGCACCATCGACGGCGTCATCTCGATCGGCATGTCGCTCGACACCTGCACCATCCCGGGCTCGCCCAAGCACGACCGCATCGCGGCCGGCTTCGCCGAGCTCGGCCTCGGCATTCATGGCGAAGCCGGCGCCGAGCAGGTGGTCTTCGAGAATGCGCGCCAGGCGATGGAGATGGTGATCGACCGGCTCGCCGCGCGATTGAAGCCCGGCCCGCACGTGGCGCTGCTCAACAATCTCGGCGGCGCGACGCAGCTCGAGATGTCGGTGCTCGCCGAGGAACTCGCACGCTCGCCCATTGCCGACCAGATCCGCTTCATCGTCGGGCCGGCGGCGATGATGACATCCCTCGACATGCAGGGCTTCTCGCTCTCGCTGATGCCGCTGACCAAGGAAGCCGAAGCCGCCCTCCTGGCGAAGGTGGCGCCATGGGCCTGGCCGGGGCTCGCCCCCTTCGGCAAGGTGGAGGTGATGCCCCTGCCCGACGGGCTGACGCCGATCCAGCCGATGCCTTCGGCGCATCCGGACCGGCGGGCGCTGCTCAAGTCGTGCTGCGACATCCTGATTGCCGCCGAGGCCGACCTCAACGTGCTCGATTCGCGCGCGGGCGACGGCGACACCGGCACCACGCTCGCCACCGCCGCGCGGGCTCTGGTGGCCGCCCTCGACCGCCTGCCGCTCGCCGACCTCACCCAGCTCTACCGGGCGATCGGCATGGAACTGTCGCAGACCATGGGCGGCTCGTCGGGCGTGCTGCTCGCCATCTTCTTCACCGCCGCGGGCGATGCCTCGGCCGGCGGCAAGGACTGGATCTCGGCGCTGAAGGCGGGGCTGGCGCGGATCCGCCAGGTGGGCGGTGCCGAGCCCGGCGACCGGACGATGATCGACGCGCTGGTGCCGGCGCTCGAGACCCTGCCGGAGGGCGTCGCCGCAGCGGCGGCGGCGGCACGCGCGGGCGCCGATGCCACCGGTGGCATGCGCAAGGCCAAGGCCGGACGCGCCAGCTATATTTCCGAGGACCGCCTGAAGGGCGTCAACGATCCCGGCGCCGAGGCGGTGGCGCGGCTGCTGGAGAAGCTGCGCGACGGGACCGCCGCGACGGCCTAGCGGCAGGCCGCGGCGCCCGTTGCAACGGCCGCGGCCGGAGGACTCACACGCGCCTTCCCTGCACGTCGTCGTCCCGGACGGAGCAGTCCGACGGCCATCGCGCAGATCCGAGGATTCCCGCCGCGAGCGGGGTCGACGAGCGGGATGATGGAGAAGGGGCGGCGACCTGCAGGACTGTTCTGCATTGGATCGCCCGGCGGAAACGGCGAGGCATGGATCCCGGATACGCCGTCCTTCGCTGCGCTCGGACGTCGTTCCGGGATGACGAAGGCGGTGCGGCGCCAGGCGAAGGCGAGGGCGGTCCCGATGCCGGCCGCCACACCCGCGTCATTCCGGAAGACGAACCGCACGGAGCGGCTGTCCGGAACCTGTTCCGTGACGCGGATCGTGTCGAGGTCCCTCCCGCGGAGGTCACGGAATCGATTCCGGATCCGGCCGCCTCCGCTGCGCTCGGCATGCGGTCCGGAATGACGCGATCGCGGGGGCTGTCCAGGGTGCAGCCACTTCGGCGGGCCTGATGCTCGGGCGCGATCGCGAGCGTGCCGAAGGGGAGCCTCGACGGATTCAACGAGGTTACCGGTGCTACAGAGTTGCTGACGAAGAGAAGTGGCGCGGACCTGGCGAAGGGTGCAGCCACCCCGGGGGTCCTCATCAAGTCAGTTGCGCTTCGAGTTGTGCGAGCCTTGCGTTTGCGATGACGACGATCTTTCGCATGACGGCTGTGAGTGCGAGGCGCTTCGGTTTTCCGGCCTCGACGAGGCGC
>NZ_JAOAOQ010000028.1 GCF_030398385.1 Aquibium sp. ELW1220
GGGAATGTCGCGGAAGATCGTGATCAGGGAAGGCATCCGAAAACTCCAAAATAGGAGCCATCCAAAGAATCCAGATCAAACCTCCACGCCAGTCCTATTTCTCAAATGCGATTCCCCTACCCCCGGGCCTTGCATCGCCGCTCGTCAGAGCCGGTTGGCGCGCTCGATCGCCTGCTTCTGTTCCTCCGACGTCAGCCCCTGGAGGAAGTCCTCCATCTCCAGGTCGCGGAGGCCGGCGCGCCGTGCCTTGATGTACCAGGCGGCCGCCAGGGTCGGATCGGGCTCGGTGCCGAGCGCGTAGACGTAGAGCTTGGCGAGCCGGTTCTGGGCGGCGACGTTTCCGGCCTCGGCGGCACGCCGCATCCAGCCGAAGCCGGCCTCGTAGTCGATCCTGCCGCCCCGCCCCTCGACCAGCCACGTCGCAAGGTCCAGTTGGGCGGAATCGAAGTTCTGCATCGCCGCCAGCGCCAGGAAGTTTCGCGCCTTGATGTCGTCGGGAGGTCCGAGCACGCCCGTCGTGTAGATCTGCGCCATCGCATATTGCGCATCGGCCAGGCCCGCGCGGGCGGCCTTCTCGTAATAGGGAACGGCCTTGTTCATCCCCTTCGGCCCGGGTTCGCGATCCACCAGCATCTGGGCGTAGTTGAACGCGGCGAGCCGGTTTCCGGAGTCGGCGGCTTCCTTCATCAGATCGAAGGCGCGGTCATCGTCCTTCGCCGCGAACTTCCCGTCGATCATCAGCAACGCATACTGGAACTTCGCTTCCGGAATGCCGGCTTCGGCCGCCTTGCGATACCATTCGGCGGCTTCGACGGGCTTGCGCGCCACTCCGAGCCCCCTCGACAGGATCTCCGCCACCAGCGTCTGCGCGGCCGCGTCGCCCTTCTCGGCTCGCGGCAGTGCCAGATTGTAGGCCGTGATGTAGAGGCCGCGCTGGAATGCGCCGAAGGCCTCGTCGGGCACCTTCGTGCCGAACCGCGAGGGAATGGCGGGCGCCGAAAGCAGGGCGGACGGCGCCTCGCCGGAAGCGGCGGGAGCCGGGGTCACCGGAACCGCGTCGGGAGCAAGGGCGGGCGCTTCTTTACCGGGAACTTCCACCGCCGGCGGCGCGGCCTCGTCGATCAGCGCCGGCGCCGGGCTTGACGCCACCGTCAGGAACAGTGCGGCAAGGGCCAGACGCCCGGATGTCATGTCTCGGCCTCGAGCGTCGGGATCGCCTCATCGAGCAGGCGGTTTGCCTCGGCCACCGCCGCGGCCGGATCCTCGGCACCGAACACGGCCGCCGAAACGGCGACGAACTCGACGCCCGTCCGACTGACGTCGCCGACCGACGCGATGTCGCTGCCGCCCATGACGATGCAGGGCACCTCGATCATCTCCGCCCACCAGGCACCCAGCGTCAGGTTGCGATGGTGCGGTGCCGGCGTGTTGTCGTAGCCGAAACGGCCGAAGAAGACGTAGTCGGGTCTGTGCTCGCCGAGGGCGAGCGCATCGTCGCGCGTCTTGGCGCCGCCGGCGCCCACCATCATCTTATCCTGCAGCCGATCGATCGCGTCGGCCAGCAGGTCCGGCTTACCCTCGACATGCACGCCGTCTGCCTTGACCCGCGCCGCCACGCGCGTATCGCCCGCGATCATCGCCGCGGCGCCCCTGGCCTGGATCACCGGCACGAGGCTCTCCGCCAGCTTCTGGAAGGCCCCGTCGTCGAGGCCGTACTGCGGCAGGATCACCGACGCCACGTCTCCTCCCGAGAGAGCGGCCTCGAGTGCGGCAGGGTCGACGCCCTCGGGCGCGATCAGCACGAGGCGGCAGCGGATTGGGGTGTCGTCGGTCATGGTGTCCATCTCGGGCAGGGCTATGAAGCCGGATCGTGGTCTCAATTTGGCATAGAGGAGAGCAGGATGCATTGCCAGCGCTCCGGTTTGGCCGGTCCAGCGGCTGTTTCGGCTCGCAATCGCCGGCGAGAGCGTCTATCGCTGCGCCTCCTCCGACATGATCCCGCCATGGACGCCCTTCCCACAGATCCCCTCTTCTATGCCGCCGCCATCCCTGCGGTCATCCTCGTCGGCCTCGCAAAGGGCGGGCTGGGCGGTGCCATGGGCTTCCTCGGCGTGCCGGTGATGGCGCTGGCGATCTCGCCGATCCAGGCCGCGGCGATCCTGCTGCCGATCCTCGTCGTCATGGACATGGTTTCGCTCTGGTCGTGGCGCGGCAATTATCACGTCCCGACGCTCGCCGTGCTGCTGCCCGGCGCGATGGCCGGCATCGGGCTCGGCTGGCTCACGGCGACCGTGGTCACGCCCGACATCGTGCGCCTGATCCTCGGCATCGTCACCACCGTCTTCGTGCTGCGCTGGCTGTGGCAGAAATTTGCCCGGTCGGACGTCGCAGCGCCTCGGCGCCCTCTGTTCGGCGTCTTCTGGGGTCTCGTCAGCGGCTTCACCAGCTTCGTGGCGCATGCCGGCGGGCCGCCCTTCCAGGTCTACGTCCTGCCGCAGCGGCTGGCGCCCGCGCTATACGTCGGGACCAGCGTGATCTATTTCGCCGTCGTCAACGCGGTGAAACTCGTTCCCTATTTCGCGCTCGGTCAGTTCGACGCCACCAATCTGACGGCGTCGGCGATCCTGCTGCCGCTCGCGCCGGTCGCCACCCTGCTCGGCGCCTTCATCGTCCGCCGCCTGAAGGCGGAAGCCTTCTACGGCCTCACCTATGCGACCGTCATGGTCGTTGCGCTGAAGCTCCTCTGGGACGGCGTTTCGGCGCTTTTCGGATGACCTGACCTCTCATGCTGCAGCCGCGTAACGAACTGTGATTCGACGCGTCGGAACTTCGCCCGAATCACCGCCTTTCTCCACGCCATGTCCCAGATGCCCATCACCACGCGCGACACGCGCCTAGACGTCATTCGAGCGCTGGCGCTGGTCACGATCTACGTGAACCATGTGCCGGGCACGATCTACGAGAATCTCACCCACAAGAATGTGGGCTTCTCCGATGCGGCCGAGGCCTTCGTCCTGATCTCGGGCATAGCCGCAGGCTTCGCCTACGGCACCAAGTTCCAGCCGGGCCGCCGGCTGCTGATGACGCTGCGGGCCTGGCGGCGCGCGGGCGTCCTGTATGTCGCGCACATGATGACGACGATCGCCACGCTCGGCATCTTCGCTGCGGGCACCCTGTGGTTCGCGCAGCCCGCGCTGATGGACAGCATCAACATCCAGGCGATCGTCGAGGCGCCGGTGGAAGCCCTGCTCGGGCTGGTCACGCTCGGCCATCAGCTGGGCTACAACAACATCCTGTCGATGTACGCGGTGGTGCTGCTTATGCTGCCGGCATTTCTTCTGCTCATGCGCTTCGGCCTGGGAGCGCTCCTCGCCGTCTCCTTTGCGCTCTGGCTCGGCGCGGGGCTGTGGCGGGTCGGCCCCCTCAGCTATCCGCAGGAAGGCCTGTGGTTCCTGAACCCGCTGTCCTGGCAGTTCCTCTTCGTCATCGGTCTCGCCGGTGCGGTCCACGTCCGGCGCGGCGGCGCGATCCCCTTCGTCCCCTGGCTGGCCGCCGCAGCACTCGCCTATGTCGTCGTCGCTTTCGCCTGGATCCGCATCCCGCTCTGGGGCATCGACGTCTCGATGGGCCTGCCGGCGGTGCTGACCGGCTTCGACAAGACATTCCTGTCGGCGCCGCGCCTGCTGCACGTCCTGGCCGCCGCCTACCTGATCGTCGCCATCGCGCCGCTCAACGCGCTCGCCCGCACCGATCCGCGCAACCCGCTGGCGATGCTCGGCCGGCACGCATTGCCGGTCTTCATCGCCGGGACGCTGCTTGCGATGGCCAGCCAGGTGCTCAAGCAGGTCTATGTCGAAAGCCTCGCCCTGGACACCGCCCTGATCGTCGGCGGCATCGCCCTGCAGTTCGCGCTGGCCTTCTGGCTGGATTGGCTCGGCCGGCTGGAGAAGCAGGCCGCGGCGCGTCCCTCCGTCGCCGGCCGGGAGCAGGCCCCGCTGCCGGCCTGGCCGCCATCTCAGCCGAAAGCCGCCTCCCCGGCCAGTGCCGCCGCATTCGACCGTGCGGCCGCGATCTCGTCGAGGACATCCTTGTAGTCGGTTGCGATCTTCTCGACCGCCCGCGCCAAAACGTCCCGGCCGACATATTCCTGAAGGATGAGCGCCACGATCAGCGGCCGCATCTTCTCGTGGAGCTTCAGTTCAGGCACGAGCTTGATGCGCTGCTCGAGGGCCTTCTTCTCTTCCGCCGAGAGGTTCTGCATGAGTTCGACGCAGAGCGCCGGCAGCGCCGTGTTGATCACGTCGAGCGGCATCTCGCGCAGCGAGGACGGCAGTTCGTCCATTCGCCGGAACGCCCGCTGGCGGTCGACCTCCCTGTCCAGTGCCCGCTGCAGGATCTCGATGATCGCCGAGGGTCCGACGCCGAGCTCCTCGCCCTGGATGGTGACGCGCGCGAAAGCCGAGCGCATCACCGCGAGCGAGCCGAAGGCGGCGGCGAGCACCATGCCGAGCCAGGCCTTGTCGCATCCGGCCGGCAGCGGGTCGGCGTCGCAGCCGCTCAGGCCGAACATGTCCGGCGCGAAGATCTTCAGCAGGTAGAGCGCGGCGATCCCGATCGCGCCGTTGAGCGCGACGTAGCCGATCCCGGGACCCGAGGTCAGCGCCCGCGACGGATTGTCCTTGTAGCGCGCCACGAGCTCGGACACCGCGACCAGCGCGGCCAGCACGAAAACGGCGAGGTAGTCCATCGTCCCCCACTCCCCCTCGCCCCTGGCCAGACCCGAGAGCAGCGCGACGTCCTCTTGACGGGACGGTTCGCGCGAGGTGCCAGCGCCTCAGTCGATGTTCTTCGCGACGTCGCTTCCGAACGGCGTGAGCTGGATTCGAAGATCCTCGCCCTGACCGGCGATGTCGACCAGTCCCTCGCGGATCGCGCTCTGGACGAGCTCGGACGCCGCCTTCGCGTCGAGCTGCACGGAGGGATCGATCGCCTGCGCCCGGCCGACGAGCTCGCGCGTCCGGATCGGATCCCTGCTGGCGAGCAGGGCCTTGAGCACCGCCTGCCGGCTGGTGTCCCGTGGCAGGCTTTCGAACATGCTCTTTGACCGTTGCGGCTTCACGTCGAGTCCCCGCGCTTGCGGCCGGGCTCGGAGCAGGTCACTCTTGCGCCGGCGCGTCGCACACCATAGGCCATCGGCGCCACGAAATGAAGGGGAGGTCGCATGGACGCCACGCACGCCGGAACGGCGGGAGCCGCCGCAGGGATCTACGATGAGGGGCTCGGCCGCAACCCGGCCAACCACCAGCCGCTGACGCCGCTGACCTATCTGGAGCGCGCCGCGCGGACGTTTCCGGACCAGGTGGCGGTCATCCACGGCGAAGCCAAGCTCACCTACCGGAGCTTCTACGACCGCAGCCGCATGCTGGCCTCCGCACTCGCCGGAAAGGGTATCGGCAAGGGCGACACGGTCACGGTGATGCTCTCCAACACGCCGGCCATGCTGGAGGCGCATTTCGGCGTGCCGATGGTGAAGGCGGTGCTGCATTCGCTCAACACCCGCCTGGATGCGGCCATCATCGCCTTCCAGCTCGACCATGCCGAGACGAAGGTGCTGATCGTCGACCGCGAATTTTCCGGCGTCATGCGGCAGGCGCTGGAACTCGCCACAGTGCGACCGCTCGTCATCGACTACGACGACCCCGAATATCCGGCCGACGCGCCCTATCCCAAGGGCGAGCGCATCGGCACGCTCGACTACGAGGCGTTCCTGACCTCGGGCGATCCGGCCTTCGAATGGTCGATGCCCGACGACGAATGGGACGCGATCTCGCTCAACTACACCTCAGGCACGACCGGCAATCCGAAGGGCGTCGTCTACCATCACCGCGGCGCGGCGCTGATGGCCTATTCCAACACGATCCATGCCGGGATGGGACGGCACCCGGTCTATCTCTGGACCCTGCCGATGTTCCACTGCAACGGCTGGTGCTTCCCCTGGACGCTCGCCGTGCAGGCCGGCGCCCATGTCTGCCTGCGCTGGGTGCGGGCGAAGGCCATGTACGACGCGATCGCCGACCATGGCGTGACCCATCTCTGCGGCGCACCGATCGTCATGTCGACGCTGATCAACGCGCCGGAGGCCGACAAGCGCGCCTTCTCGCAGACGGTCTGCTTCAACACCGCGGCCGCCCCGCCGCCGGAGGCCGTGCTGGCCGGCATGGCGGATGCGGGCTTCATGGTCACGCATCTCTACGGCCTCACCGAGACCTACGGGCCTGCGGTGGTGAACGAGTGGAAGGGCGAGTGGGATGCGCTCGACCGCGGCGCGCGCTCGGCGAAGAAGGCGCGCCAGGGCGTCCGCTACGCGGCCCTCGACGGGCTGACCGTGATGGATCCCGAAACGATGACGAGGACACCCGCCGACGGCGAGACGATCGGCGAGGTCATGTTCCGCGGCAACATCGTCATGAAGGGCTACCTGAAGAACCGCCCGGCAACCGAGGAGGCGCTTGCCGGCGGCTGGTTCCACTCGGGCGATCTCGGCGTCATGCACCCGGACGGATACATCCAGCTGAAGGACCGCTCCAAGGACATCATCATCTCCGGCGGCGAGAACATCTCCTCCATCGAGGTCGAGGACGCGCTCTACAAGCATCCGGCCGTCGCCTCCTGCGCCGTCGTGGCCAAGCCCGACGAGAAGTGGGGCGAGACGCCTATCGCCTATGTCGAGCTGAAGCCCGGCAGGACGGCCACCGAAGAGGAAATCCTGGTGCATTGCCGCACGCTGCTCGCCCGCTTCAAGGTTCCAAGGCAGGTGGTCTTCTCGGAGATCCCGAAGACCAGCACCGGCAAGATCCAGAAGTTCCGGCTGCGCGACATGGCGAAGGGCACCTGAGCACACCGCTCCGGAACCCGACCCGATATCCCGAGCGAGCCTGTCGGCGCACAGAGTCGCGCCGACACTTCTTCTTTTTTAGCGCTAAGCGAAAAACCTAACAGTATCCGGCACGCCTTTCATTCAGACAGCACGTCGACGCCGAAAGGATGCTCTTCGAGGAAAATCGAAAGGCACTTGCGGCGAAACGCTGAAACGACGAAAGGCACACGAAATGCAGGGCGCTGCACGCAATTTCTTCACCCTCGCCATCCTCTATGCGGTCGGCGGGTTGATGCTCGGTCTCCACATGTCGATTACCCATGACCACGGCCAGATGCCGGTCCATGCCCATGCCATGGTGGCGGGCTGGCTGATGTCGGCGGTCTTCGCCTTCTTCTATCACCTGTTCCCGGCAGCCGGCCGGTCGCGGCTGGCCGCCGTGCACTTCTGGCTGCAGGGTGCCTCGGGCTCGGCGTTGATCGTCGGGCTTTTCTTCCTGCTCGCCGGCAATGGCGGCGTCGAGCCGCTGGTCGCGATCGCGTCGATCGGCTTCTTCGCCGGCGTCCTGCTCTTCGCGGCGATCGCCCTGCCTGCGGTCTGGCGCGGAGCGGTCCAGCCCGAGCGCCGCATTCCAGCCTCGGCGCTGCAGCAGCCGTGACGAAGTAGATCTTCGGATTGAACTGCGGCGAGACAGCAGGAAGGTCGCTCTCTGCTGTTCGTTAACCGACCATTAAGCTTTATAGGCGTTTACTGTGCATATCCAGTCTTCTGGATTCTGACCGAGCGGCTGGGGTCGCCCGGTTTGACGCCTCCCTGAAAACTCCTGAGAGCCGCCTCGCGCGGCTCTTTTTTTTCGCCGCGCCCCGCGCCGCCGTTTCGCCACGCGCCGCCGTTAACCTTCTGTTAAACATCGGCTTGCCTTGCCGTGGGAGAACGCGCATTTTCGGCGCACCAGACTTCAGGCCGGAACGGCATGCGCGTAGAGGCGTTCGGGATGTTCCGCGACAGGGAGCTTTTTCAGGGGTGATGTCATGAGTGAACCTGTCCGCCACGATGCCACGACGATCAAGCTGGCCGAGCGTCGCATCTTCTCCGCCTCCTTCAAGCCGCTCTACAACGAGGGCATGGGGCTCGTGGAACAGACCGCCGAATATCTCGACGGCGAAGGCCGCGCCGCCGCCAAGACGCTGTCGCGCCTCGCAGCCACGCTCTACGCCGCCGAATCCATGCGCCTGACCACGCGGCTGATGCAGATCGCTTCCTGGCTGCTCCTGCAGCGCGCCGCCAATTCCGGCGAGATGACGCGCGATCAGGTCGCGGCCGAGAAGGCCAAGGTCCGGCTCGACACGGCTTCCGCCCAGAACGACGTTGCCGGCTGGGATGAACTGCCGCAGGCCTTCAAGGCGCTGGTCGATCGCTCGCTGAGCCTGCAGGGTCTGGTCCGCCGCATGGACGACGAGATCTACGGCAACGGTGCGATGCCGGCGCAGCCGTCGCGCGCCAACCCGGTCTCCGACCAGATCTCGCTGCTCAACACCGCCTTCGGCCGCGGCTGATCGGCGCCCCCCCCCCGCGGGCCGACCCGCCATTCGGCGCGGGCCGGTCAGGCGGGCGGCATCGCGAGCATCCACCGCACCAGCGATTCGGTCGCCGGCAACGCCAGCACGGCAGCCGCGACGATGAGCCCGAAGGTCACGCGCCGGTAGGTCTCCTCGCTTGCGAGGCCATAGAGCCGCGCGCCGAGCCAGAGCCCGGCGAAATAGGCGGGCGCGGCGGCGATCCCCAGCATCACCGGCATGCGTTCGAACAGCCCGGCCAGCCAGAGATTGCCGATCGACAGGAATTCGCCCAGGAAGAACAGGGTGAGCAGGTTGGCCCGCAGCAGCGCGGCCGGCAGGCCCGACGCGAGCCAGTAGAGGATCACCGGCGGCCCGGGAATCGAGGCCATGCCGCCGAGCAGGCCGGCCACGCCGCCCACCCCTGCAGCGACCGCGCCATTGCGCGGCCCCCGCCACGTCCAGCCGCTCCACAGCGCCGCCGCGCAGGCAAGGATGGCAAGCGAGATCGCCCAGCGCATCGTCATCGGATCGCCCGACGTCAGCAGCATGACACCGACCGGCAGCATCACGAACAGCCCCGCCGCCACCGGAAGGACATCGCGCCACCGCGCCTGCCTGAGCGCCGGCAGCGTCACCGGCAGGACCGGCAGCGAATCCATGATGACGATGATGACGATCGCCATCTGCGGACCATAGAGCGCACCGGCCACGGGCGCGACGATCATGCCCGTGCCGAAGCCCGAGAGCCCGCGCGCGATGCCGGCGAGCAGCACGGTGGCCAGGAGCGCGGCAAGCGCCGCGTCGGGAGCGGGCAGGTCTGTCGGCACGGTGGATGCTTCGCGGTCCTTGGATGGTTTCGGGCTGCCGCCCGGGCATCGACGATGGAAATGTTTCTCATTTGTTCACTTCGGCGTGGCAATGGTCCTCCACCCGCATAGAGTAGGTCCATGGCAGAAACGATTCGCATCATCGGCATCGATCCGGGCCTCAGGCGCACCGGCTGGGGCATCGTCGAGGCCTGCGGCAATTCCCTGCGCTTCCTCGGCGCCGGCACGATCCGCTCCGACGACAAGGCCGACCTCGCCTCGCGCCTCTGCCAGTTGCACGACGGCCTCGCCGGCATCGTCCACGCCGAGAGGCCGGACGAGGCCGCGGTGGAGCAGACCTTCGTCAACAAGGACGCCACCGCGACGCTGAAACTCGGCCAGGCCCGCGGCGTGGCGATGCTGGTGCCGGCGCTGGCCGGCCTGCCGGTTTCCGAATACGCGCCGAACGCGGTCAAGAAGACCGTCATCGGCGTCGGTCACGGCGACAAGCGGCAGATCCACATGATGGTGAAGGTGCTGATGCCCCGTGCCTCCTTCGACAGCGACGACGCCGCCGACGCACTGGCGATCGCCATCTGCCACGCCCATCACCGGCAGAGCGCCGTGGGGCGGCTGGCGGCGCTGGCGAGAGCGGGCTGATTTTCGCGCGGGCGCGCCAGCCTCAGGCGGGTTCGGGCCGCTCGAAATCCCCGGACTGACGGTTCATCGCCCACAATTCCCCCGTCGAGATGTCGAACCAGGCGCCGTGCAGCGACAACCGGCCCTTGTCCTCCAGGATCTTGACGCAGGGAAAGGTCCGCAGGTTGGCGATGGAGAAGCGGATCGAGATCCGCTCCAGCGCGGTCTGCCGCTCGCCTTGCGTCATCATGCTGTTGTTGCTGACGACGTCGGCCGCCGGCGCCACCATGCTCATCCACTTGCCGATGAAGTCGCCCGGCGACAGCGGCTCGGCGGCCGGATCGAGCGCGGCGCGGATGCCGCCGCAGCGGCCATGGCCGAGAACGACGATGTGCTTGACCTTCAGGCTCTGCACCGCGAATTCCAGCGCGGCCGAGGTGGAGTGGTGTCCGCCGTCGGGCTGGTAGGGCGGCACGAGGTTGGCGACGTTGCGCACGACGAACAGCTCGCCCGGCCCGGCATCGAAGATCGTCTCGGGCGCGGCGCGGGAATCGCAGCAGGCGATCACCATGGTCATCGGCTTCTGGCCGGATGCGGCCAGGTCCCGATAGCGCTGCGTCTCGGTCGAATAGCGACCGCCCATGAAGTTGCGATAGCCCGAAAGCAGGTGGTCCGGCAGGTGCTCCATGGTCTTCCCATTGCGGCAGAAGGACAGGCGCGTCAATGGTTTCCGGGACGTCAGGTCCAGATGGCGACGGGCAGTCCCCATCCATCCCGCCCCGGCGGATCGGGAAAGGGCAGCGCCTCGCCGGCCGCATGCCGCCCGGCGACGAGCATCATCGCGGCCGCATCGAGATAGTCGTCCGCGCCCGCGCCGCGCGGCGGAACGGCGTCGAGAAAGGCGCGCGCAAGACCGCAGCCGGCCAGCAGGGCCTTCCGCTCCTCCATGCCCTCTGGATTCACCTTTCTCCTCACCTTCTTCGGCGTCTGCATGGCGCGCTCGCCGTTCAGCCGCCAGAAGGCGGCTTCGGGATGCGACTCGATCACCCGCTCGCTGAGCCCCGGCCGTTCGCGCAGCAGCCCATCCAGTTCGCGGATCTTCGGGAAGATGCCGAAGGCCTGGATGGAGATGGCGCGCGGCGGCTCGGAGGTGGCGCGCGCCACAGCGCTCGCCCGGCGGTGCGCGCCATACCACGCCTCGACCGTCGTGAACGCCGCCTCTTCGGCAAACACCGCCGCCCGCGAGGGAATGGAAAAGACGCTCGACTGCCGGGCACCGAGCTTTTCCCGCACCAGCCTTTCCGGCCCGCGCCCGCCGTGGCCGACGCGCTCCGGCAGGCCGATCGGCATGTCCACGGCGATCACCGCCTGCGGATCCAGCGCATCGACCAGATCCGCGAGGCGCGCGAAGATGGCCGCTTCCGGCGCGGCGCCGGGCCGGCGGATGACGGCGATCCACCCGGCCCTGCACCCGTCGACCCCTGCGACAGTGGCCGCGGACGCTGCCGGAGGCGTCATGCGCGCCTGTCCCGGCTCGGATGCGTCAGGTGGCGCATGTGCACCATCGCCATCGGGTGGGAGAGGCTGCCGGCATCGGTCTCGATCTGCAACTCGTCGCCGCCGCGTTTGGCCGTGCGCGCCAGGATCTCGAAAACCGAGGCGGTCGTCGTCTGCAGCGCCTTGTCCGGCTTCTCGCCTGCCATGAGCCGCGCCAGGAACACCGCCGCCGTCAGGTCGCCGAGCCCGTTCGGCGGCCGCTCGATCATGCGATGCTCGGCAAGCCAGGCATGCGAAGGCGTCACCAGGAGGTTGCCGATGCCGCCCGCCATCATCGCCGGCGCAGACGTCACCAGCATCATCGGCGGCCCCGCCATCAGCGCCGCCTCCATGACCGCGCGCGGCGTGTCGAGCTGGGCCTGGACGATCCACTGCAGTTCGAACCGGTTGGGCGTGGCGATATCGGCAAGCGGCAGCAGCCGGTCGCGGATGGCCGCCGCCAGGGCTGCGGGAACGTAGAGGCCGCCGCTGTCGCCGATCACCGGATCGCAGACGTAGCGGAGCGCGGGGTTGCGGCCCTTCAGCGACGAGACGAGGCGCGCGACGCTCTCGGCCTGCGCCGCAGAGCCGAGATAGCCCGAGAGGATGGCCCCCACCTCGCCTGCCCAGGGCGCCCCCTCGAGATCGTCGATCAGCGCCGAGAACGCCGCGTCGTCGGGCACGATGCGCGTCGCCCGCCCGTGCCCCGGATGCCATGGCAGGATGACCGTCGGCACGGCCCACACCGGATGTCCGAGCGTCTCCAGCGCGAAGACGGCGGCGCGGTTGCCCACCGAGCCGCGGGCGACGTGGCTCGAGATCACGATCACGGCGCGCGGTGCCGGAATGTCCTGAAGGCTCATGGCCTCAGGCGCCCGCAAGGTAGGACAGGAGCCAGCCCGCCAGCACGACGAGCAGGACGATCCCGATGACGCGCCCGATCCGCGTGCCCCAGACCTCGATCGGGTCCGACTGGTCGGCGTCCTCGGCGCGCATGTGCTTCTCCACGCGGCGCGCCGTCCGCACCGCCAGCGAGCCGGAGGGATCCGATTCCTTGGCGATCCGGTCGAGGATCCGCCGCGATTCCTCGGCCTCGTTCCGCTTCTTGCCGCTCATCCGGCGTCTCCATTTCGTCGGTCGCTTCCAAGGCATGTCCCGAAAGGGGGGACCGGTTTCGGATCGAAGACATGCGTTTCCACAGGCTAGAGCCTGGGGAGCGAAACGGAAAGGTCGCGGAGCACTTTAGCGCGCCGCAACCGGCAGCGGAACGCCAGGCGCCGGCAGCTGAGGATTTGATCCGCGGACTCTTGCAAGCCTGCGGTCGGCGGCGGTAAGGTTAACAAATCATGAAGACCGCCCTGACCATAGACATCCGCCGCGCCGAGGAGAAGGACGCCTCGGCGATTGCGGACGTGCATATGGAATCCTGGCTCGGCGCCTATTCCGGCATCATTCCGCACAAGGCACTGAACAAGATGATCGGCCGCCGCGGGCGCTCCTGGTGGGAGAATGCGATTCGCCGCGCCTCGGCCATCCTGGTCGTCGAAGTCGGCGAAGCCGTCGTCGGCTACGCCACCCTCGGCCGCAACCGGGCCCGCGAACTGCCGCATCAGGGCGAGATCTACGAACTCTACATCCGACCCGAATACCAGGGCGTCGGCCTGGGCAGCCGGCTCTTCTCCGCTGCGCGGGATCGTCTTGCGCGGCACGGACTGAAGGGTCTCGTCGTCTGGGCGCTCGAGGACAATGCCACCGCCCTTTCGTTCTATCACGGCGCCGGCGGCCGCGACGTCGCCGAGGGCGTGGAAGTGTTCGAGCAGCGCGCGTTGAAGAAGGTCGCCTTCGTCTGGGACTGAGACGTCGGCCGCACCTTCGGGAGGCCCTTGCGCTGCCGTGCGGCAGGCTTGCGCTGCATTGCACAAAAAGCTATGCGCCTGCTCGACCCTGAAGGAGTTGAATTCCATGCGCATCGAAGCGATCGAGATCGGCGACAATCCGCCGGACGACGTCAACGTGATCATCGAAGTGCCGGTCGGCGGCCAGCCGATCAAGTACGAGATGGACAAGAAGGCCGGCACCCTCGTCGTCGACCGCTTCCTATACACCTCCATGACCTATCCGGGAAACTACGGCTTCGTGCCGCACACGCTGTCGGGCGACGGCGATCCCATCGACGTTCTGGTGTGCAACACCCGCCAGCTCATCCCCGGCTGCGTGATCAACGTCCGCCCGATCGGCGTCCTGATCATGGAAGACAATGCCGGCCAGGACGAGAAGGTCATCGCGGTTCCCTCCCCACACCTCACCCGGCGCTACGAGAAGGTCCACAACTACACCGACCTGCCGGAGATCTCGCTCATGCAGATCGAGCACTTCTTCGAGCACTACAAGGATCTCGAATCCGGCAAGTGGGTCAAGATCGGCTCCTGGCGCGACGCCGACCACGCCAAGCAGATGATCGTCGAGGCGATCGCCCGGAGCAAGCAGGCAGGCTGATCGGCCGGGCCCGGTCGCTTCCGGCGACTGTTCTTCCCCGCAGGCCACCGGGGGTCCTCATCCTGAGGCGCGAGCCCGCACCACGTTCGTCGAACAGCCGCTCACGCCGAATCCGTTCCGCGAAGTCCACAGGACGGTCGACCACACCCCCGGCGTCGCGGAATGGATTCCGGACAGACGCTCCGCGCTCCGCGCGGTTCGTCTTCCGGAATGACGCGGGTCTGGCGGCCGTCACCGAAACCGCCAACGCTTTCGCACGGCGCCCCCTCTCCTTCGTCATCCCGGAACGGCGTCCGAGCGCAGCGAAGGACGACGTATCCGGGATCCATGCCTCGCGGTTCCCGTCGGTCGGAACGATGGCGAAGGACCGGTGCCTGGTCTGCGCCGTCCAGCCTCTCGACGACTGCCGAGGCATGGATCCCGGGTCTGCGCCTCCGCTGCGCTCCGGCTTCGCCCGGGATGACGAAGGTGAAAGGCCGCTAGGGTGAAGCAGCCCGGAAGCAACGCAATACGAGCGCGCCCCACCCGTGCCGCGTCATTCCGGACCGGATGCCGAGCGCAGCGGAGGCGTCCGGAATGACGCAGGTGTGGCGACCGGCGCCGGGATCGCCTTAGCTTTCGCACGGCGCCCCCTCTCCCCGTCGTCATTCCGGGCCGTCTCGATGGGTCCCCAGCCGAAAAGGCAGGGCGAGGCAAGACCCGGAGCCGCAGCTTTCAGTTCTCGTTGCGCGTGAAGGAGGGCAGCGCCACGTCGCCCTGGTCGATCGTCGGCTGGTCGGCCCCGCAGGCGAAATCGCGCGCCACGGCGTCGGCGATGCGACGTGCCTTCGCATTGGCGTCGCCATTGCCCTGCGCCACGACATAGCCCACCGCGCAGCCGTCCCGTTCGTGCGGCTGGCCCACCTTCTCGACCACCAGCACCTGCACCTGCTCCTCGGGGTCCTCCGGATCGCTGACGAACCAGCGATGGATGGTGGCGAAGGGAACGGCCACGTCGCCGCGCGCCTCCAGCCGCCATTCGATCTTCGGACCCGTCGCGTTGAAGGCATCGAAGCTCTCCCACGCCGGGGCGAGGTCGCCGGCGTGCGGGAAGCCGTAGAACAGCGATTCGCGCGCATCGCCGTAGAAGATGAAGACCGGGTAGCCGCGGTAACCGCTGCAGACGAGGTTCGCCCAGTCGCCGCCCTCGTCAGGCTCCGCCGCTGCATAGGTCGTGCAGTGCTGTTCGACGACGAGGTCGGTATAGGCGCTCGACACCTCCTGCGCCGCGGCCGGCGTCGAAAGCAGCGCGGCCGCCAGCGCCAGTGCCGCGGTTGCGCCTTTCGACTGGATTTCCTGGAACATCCCCGCATCCTCCGGCCATCGTTTCCGGCCCGATGCTAGCGCATCCTGCCCGCGCCTGTGAACCACCCGCTGCAGCGGCGCGATCCGCGCCCCGGCCGGGTCCGGCACGGGATCAAAGGGAGCCGTGCGCGGCGCCGGGCTTCCAGCCCGGTACCTCCGGCTCCTGCCGGCAGTCCTTTCGCTCGACCGATGGCGCCGTTCCCCCTTCATCCGCCTGCCGGCACTTTCTCCCCGCGAGCGGGAGAAGGTGCCGCGGTTGCGAAGGCAGCTCCCTATCCCCCCACCTTCGAGAGTGGCGAAGCCGTCGATCAAGGCGTTCCTTCTCCCCGTTCCACGGGGAGAAGGTCCCGGCAGGAGATGAGGGGCAGCGCGGGGGTCGAAAGTAAGGGCCTCTGGTGTCAGCCCCGGATCGCCAGCGCGCCGAGCCGTTCGGCCAGGTCCTGCGCATCGCCTGACAGCCGCACCGTCTTCAGCCGCGCCGTACCACCCGCGACGACGCTGACGGACCGTCGCGGCAGGCCGAGCGACGCGGCGAGAAGCTTTTCCAGCGCTGCGTTGGCCGCGCCCTTCTCCGGCGCCGCGCGCACCCGCGCCTTGAGATGGGAGCGCCCGTCGGCGGTGTCTTCCACGCCCTCGATAGCATCCTCCCCGCCGCGCGGCGTCAGCCGCACGAACAGGTCGAGCCCGTCCTTCGCCGGACGGAAGAACACCGGCTCAGATCAGCGCGGGCGCGATGGTGGTGATGATCAGCTGACGCACGAAGAACAGGATCAGCAGCAGGATGATCGGCGAGATGTCGATGCCGCCGAGATCGGGCATGATGCGCCGGATCGGCCGCAGCGCCGGCTCGGTCACCCGGTAGAGGAAGTCGCCGATCGTCGCCACGACCTGATTGCGCGAATTGATGACGTTGAAGGCGAACAGCCACGAGAAGATCGCCGAGGCTATGATGAGCCACCAGAAGATGTCCAAGGCCAGAAGAAGGGTCTGGATAAGCGCAACCATGCCGGTCTCCGATCGTTTCGCGACATGTAGCCATTGCCCGCCCCCGCGGCAAGGGAAAGCCTCGCGCGCGCTCCGCCGGCAGGCCTGGAGGAAGGCCCTCGCCTTCGGCCCTCTCGCCGGATACTGCCCGCGTGAACCTCGGCCCCCCGCTGATCGCGTTCCCGCTCGTCGCGCACCTGCGCGCGAAGCCCCCCGTCGGCCGGCACGGCTGGCGGTCCCACTCGTCGCGCACCCGCGCTTGAAGCCCCGGCGTGCGCCCCTCCGCCGGGGCGGCCAGAAAGTCCGCCATGCACGCCTCGGCGACCCTCGCAGTCACACGCCCCACCCCGCCCTTCCGACAGCCTGCCCGCGGCTCCGTGACGCCCGCGCCGTGCCGCCCAAACCCCCGCGCGTTTCGCTTGACATCGCCCGCCCCGCGCCCGTAAAAGCCGCCATCCGCTGGACGGGGCTGTAGCTCAGCTGGGAGAGCGCGTCGTTCGCAATGACGAGGTCAGGGGTTCGATCCCCCTCAGCTCCACCAACGGATTTTTTTCCCGCTCTCGATCGCATGTGAACGGTGAGATCACCGTTTATGTCGGCCGTGCCCAACCGGTGCCGGCACATGCAGCGGTGCACGGCGGCTGGTCCATCGCGCGGTTCCGTGCCTGCCTCCAGCCGCGTGGCGAAGCCCGGCAGTTCCGCATCCGAGTCCCGTTCTGAAGAGGAGCACACCTTGTGCTCCACAACAGTCCAAGCTGTTCACCGCCAGCACTTGCGGACCACGAACTAAGCATAGTGTCTCGCGCGGGCGCGGAAGTCAGCTTCGCGCCCCCAAATGCGCCATACTGGACATCGTGGCGGTGCCCTCCATTGCCCGACCGTTCCACGCCACCATACCTACCGCGGCACCCTCGCTGACACCGATGCGCGGCGCGGTAAACTCGGATTCCGGCTTCGGTCCGCACTACGCCGTCATACTCCAGAGTCTCTTGGCACAGCAGCAAGACCCGACGCCCCCCACCGCGCGACCAGCCGACACGCGCCATCGCCCGTCCTCCAGCAGATCCCCGCCCCCCTCACCCGCCCCCGCGTCCCAGCAATCGCCGGAAAAACCTCCCCGCTCGCGAAGCGCGGCGGTGGCGGTTCTCCTCTGCGAGCGCCCTGTTTGCCGACTGGAGCGCATCGACCCGTTCGAGGAGCCGGTCGCGCTCGGCCAGCGCGGCGGAGAGGGCGGGGGTGGCGAGCGAGGTGGGCTCGATCCATCGGTCGGGATGCCCTTCCTTCGCCAGCCGCTCGAGACAGGTCCGGATCGTCGTTCCGCTCTCGTGCGGGCTGTGCGGCAGGTGGTGGTAGCTCTGTTCGGGTCGCAGGACGGCGATCCGGTCGAGGATGAAGTGCTGGAAGAAGAGCCTTTCCTCGATGGTGCCGCAGGCAGGCTCCACCGCCTCGAGCAGGCCGGTGAACAGCGTGGACCAGGATTCCCGCTTCCGCTCCACCGGCCAGTCGAACCACTGCTTGTGATAATTGTCGCTGTGGTCGAGCCGATGGTACAGCGGTTCCGGCAGCCGCACGAAGCTGCCCCAGCGCAGCACCTTGGCCAGCCAGACGAACACCTCCGACAGCGCACGGAACTCGTCGGCGCGGACCGGTCCCGCCTGGGCCACCGCCGCCGCGCGGATGATGCCGCGCACCGGCTCGGGCCGCTTCTCTTCGATGAACCGGCGCAGGCGCGACAGCGTGTCGCCCTCGATGGAAGGGGCCGCGTCGAGATCGTCGCGTCCGCCGTGCCACCGGCAGTCGGTGTAGAGGATGGCGGCCTCGGGATGCCGGTCGGCCAGGAGCAGCAGCCGCTCGAAGAAATCCGGCTCCGTCCAGTCGTCATGCTGGCGATAGCAGAAGAAGTCCCCCATCGGCTGGCCGAGCAGCCAGTTGAAATTTCCGTACCAGTCCAGACGCTGCGGCTGCACCACCATGCGGAAGCGGCTGTCGGACAGGAAAGGCAGGCACGCATCCGCGCTTTCCGCGTCGGCGCCGTCGATCGAGATGATCGCCTCGAACTCCCGGAAAGTCTGCTCTTGCAACGACCGCAGCGCCCGGCCGACCTGATCCTTGCCCTTGTAGACGGGAACGCCGACCGAGATGTGCCTGGACATGTCGCCGCGCCTCCGCCTATCCGCCCGGCGCGATGCGATCGGCGCAGATCGTCGCGAAATGGGGCGCCATGGTCAGCTTGCCCGGATCGACCGAGTGGTAGCGTCTCCGGCTGTGCACGCCGATCTCGAAGCGCTTGTGCAGCTCGCTCTGCGGGTCGTCGATGTCGGTCTTGCCCCATGCCACGATGGTGCCTCCCTTCACGCGCACATCGGGCAGCATGTCGGGCGTGATCGTGCCCAGCGCCCTGACGATGGCGCCGAGGCTGCGCACCGTATCGCCGATCACCTTCGATCGAAGCGGCTCGTCGGGATAGGTCGCCCATGCCGGTGGCACGACCGCGCGGGAATAGTCGAGCACGCAGGCCGGATACCACGTCAGATAGGTGGTCATGTCGGGGTAGCTCACCACCTCGCCGAAAGGACCCGAAACGAAGGTGACGCTCGGCGGTCTCGGCCGGTTCGCCGGCCAGGTGAAGCTCACGCCGTATTTCAGGCGGTGGATCCACGGGCGGCCGGGATCCAGCCCCATCGATCGGTCGAGGGCGATCCGGCCGTCCCACAGGGCATTCACGACGTGATCGAACCGGTCCCGCACGATCGTTGCGCCCACCCGCGTCGCCACGCGCACGCCGGTCTGGTCCTCGCAGGCACCCTCGACCTCGTGCCCGAGCCGCAGTTCGATGCGGGGATGGGCAAGAACCGCGGCGCGCAGGCGGGTTGCAAGCTCGACCGGGTCGATGGCCACCTCCGGCGTGTCGAAGACGGCCAGCACGTCGGACGGGTGGAATGCCGCGAGCCTCTCTGCGTCGCTCCACTGGCGCGGCGCCTGCAGGAGGTCGGCGCCGAAATAATGGTCCCGCCTCCCGGCCGACGCCTCCGAGATCAGGCCCCGCACCGCAGCGAAGTAGGCTTTCACCTGATCGACGTCCTGCTGGCTTTCGCGATGGACGGCATAGGCGGCCGGCTCGGAGATCGTGAGAGACGCCGGCGAAACACCGAGATGACGTTCGAGAAAGGGGGCGAAGGCGAGCGCGCCTTCGATCATGACGCGGGCGGTGGCGAGCGACGGATCAGCCGCATACATCCAGCCGAGATGGACCTTGCCTTCGTTGGCGACCGCGGTCCGGGTGAGAACGTCCGGCTGCCGATCGAACAGGACGACGGGCTGCCCGCGATCGGCCAGCGCAAGGGCGATGCAGCACCCCTGAAGTCCACCACCGAGCACCGCGATCGTCACGTTGGTCCCTTTCGTTGGACCTCAACTAGCCACTGGCCGATGCAAGGGCAAGCGATTCCGACCCTGGGCGGCGGGAGGGCCGAGGTGCGTCCGGGCGTCCGGCCTGTCGATTGATGCCGGCCCGGCGATGGCGCCCGCCGCCATGGACGTCGCTTCGGTCGAACCCGTATCGCGCGGCGCGGCTAGGCCACGCTGCCGCCGCCGTCGACCAGCACGACGCTGCCGGTCATGAAGCCGTTCTGCATCAGGTGGACGATCTGCGCGGCGACCTCCTCCGGCCTGCCGACCCGCTTCAGCGGCGTTGCCGCGGCCGTTTTCTCGAACAGGGCGAGCCGCTGCTCCTGCGGCAGGTAGTCCCACCACGGCGTCTCGATGCGGCCCGGAGAGACGCAGTTGACGCGCACCGGCGCCATCTCGGTCGCCAGCGCCTTCGCCAGCGTGTCGATCGCCGCATTGATCGCGCTCAGCATCGTCGCCGCGCCGCTGGGGCGGGTGCCGATCATGCCGGAGACCAGCGTCAGGCTGCCGCCGGCCACGATCCGCGCGGCATGTGCCACGTTGACGGCGCCCCAGAACTTGCTGTCCATCGCGGCGCGTTCGTCGGCGAGGCTGCGCTGGCGCAGCGGGCCGACCGAGAGGTCGGCGGCGGAGACGACGACGTTGTCGAATGGCGCGCATTCGTCGAAGAAGCGCGCCACCGCCGCCGCGTCGCGGATGTCGATGGCCTGCGTTTCTACCTTGCCGATCTCCCTGGCCGCCTCGGCCAGCCGCTCCCGGCTGCGCGACACGATGGTCACGCGCGCGCCGAGCGCATGGGCGGCCTGCGCCGTGGCGAAGCCGATGCCCGACGACCCGCAGAACACCGCCACCGTCCGGTCCGCGAGCGGAAGGGCGCCCACGTTCAGTCCTCGTCGCCGCCGAGCGTCGAGCCGGCGAAGAGTTCGCTGAACTTCGCCACCGCGGTGTGATCCTGGCCGGGCCCGAGATGCTTCTGCGCGCCGGCCCAGATGTCCTTGCACAGGCCCGAGAAGGGCGCGGGCGTCGCGGTGGCGTTGGCGACGCCGAGTGCGATGCCGAGATCCTTGACCATCAGGTCGAGGCCGAAGCCGGCGTCGAACCGGCGCGACAGCACGAACTGCTTGAATTTCTTCTGCGTCGAGTTGTTCATGCCGGTCGAGACGTTGAGCACGTCGACCATCAGGGCCGGATCGAGGCCGAAGCGCTGGCCGATCAGCAGCGCCTCGATGCCGATCAGGAAGCCGCCGGCGCTGACGAGGTTGTTGAGCGCCTTCATCGCATGGGCGCTGCCGATCGAGCCCGTGCGGATGACGGAGCTTCCCATGGCCTCGAGCACCGGCTGCGCCCGGTCAATGTCGGTCGCATCGCCGCCCGCCATGATGGCGAGTTCGCCCGTCTTCGCGCGCGACACCCCGCCGGAGACGGGCGCGTCGATCATGGCGATGCCGTCGGCCTGCAGCCGTGCGGCGATCGAACGGGTGGCCTCCGGCACGCCGCTCGTCATGTCGACGACGAGAGCCCCGCGCGAAAGCCCCCCGCGCGCGCCGGTGTCGCCGTCGAGCACGGCCTCCACGACGGCGCTCGACGGCAGCATCGTGACGAGGATGGCGCAGCCGGCCGCGGCTTCGGCCGGGCTCGCCGCCGCGCGGGCGCCGATCGCCTGCGCGATGCGGTCGGTGCGGCCGGAATCGGCATCGTGGACGACGACGGAGAAGCCGGCCGCCACGAGACGCGAGGCCATCGGTTCGCCCATGGCGCCGAGGCCGATGAAGCCGATGCGGGTATTGCCGTTCATGTCTGGTCCTCGTCGGTCAGTTGAACATCTGGCGCGGCAGCCAGAGGGACAGGTCGGGGAAGGCGAGCAGCAGCGCCAGCACGATCGCCTCGATCACGATGAAGGGCAGAATGCCGCGATAGATGTCGGGCAGCTTCACCTTGCCTTCCGACGCGCCGATCACCGCAAAGAGGTTCATGCCCACCGGCGGACTGAGCACGGCCAGTTCCACCAGCTTGACCATGATGACCCCGAACCACACGCCGTCATAACCGAGCGCGGTGACCATCGGATAGACGAAGGGCAGCGTCATCACCTGCATGGCCAGCGGGTCCATGAACATGCCGAGCACGATGAAGACCGCCACAAGGATCAACATGAAGACGATAGGCGACAGGTCGAGCGACTGCAGCAGGTCGGTCGCCGAGGTCACCGTCCCGGCGACGAGGAAGAAGCGGGTGAACATCAGCCCGCCGATGATGACGATGAACAGCGCCGCCGTCACGCCGGCGGCCGAGCGGAGACAGTCCGCGAGGTCGGCGGTCGACAGGCGCCGCCGCGCCACCGCGATCACCAGCGCGCCGATCGCGCCGATCGCGCCGGCGCCCGACGGCGTCGTGAAGCCGAGATAGATGCCGCCGATGACCAGACCGGCCAGGAGGAACGTGGCCCACAGCGCAATGGCGCTGCGGCCGATCTCGGCAGCACTCGCCCGCGGCTGCGGCTGCGGCGCGAGGCCCGGCTTGGCCCGCACCAGGAAGGCGGTGCCGATCATGTAGGCGGCGGCGGTCAGCACGCCGGGCACGACGCCCGCGATCAGAAGCTCGGCGACCGATTCGCCGGTCAGCAGGCCGTAGATGACGAAGCTGATCGAGGGCGGGATGAGCGCCGCGATCGTGCCGGCCGCCGCGATGCATCCGGCCGAGAAGGCGCGATCGTAGCCGAGCCGCAGCATCTCGGTCAGCGCGATGCGGGTAAACAGCGCGGCATTGACGAGCGTCGACCCGGAGATCGCCGCGAAGCCCGCCGAGGCGAGGATCGTCGCCTGGTAGAGGCCGCCGCGCGTCGAGCGCAGGATCAGGTTGGAGAAGGAGAAGAGTTCCTGCGTGATCCCCGACGCCGACGCGATCGCGCCCATCAGGATGAACATCGGGATGACCACGAAACTGTAGTCCGACGCCATGGCGAAGGGCAGGTTCATCAGCGTGTTGAGCGCGAAGGCCGATCCGCCGGTCGTCCACAGGCCGACGACGGCGACGCCGGCCATGGCGATGCCCACCGGCACGCCGATCAGCGACAGTGCCAGCATCGCGACGATGGCGATGAAGCCGATGGTCAACGGATCAAGCATCGTCGCCGACCTTCGTCTCGATGGTGGCTTCGCGTCCGGCGATCAGCCGCAGCAGCTGCCGCAGGAATTCGGCGGCAGCCAGCCAGGCGCCGAAGGCCGCCAGGCTCTTGAAGGGGGCCATCGGAAAGGCCAGCGCACCGAGCGCGGCCTCCCTGATCGCCCAGGAATTGATCGCGAGCTTCGTCGTCTGCCACGCCACGAGCCCCATCAGGGTGCCGGCGATCGCCAGCGAGACGATGCCCGAGAGGCGCTTCATGCGCGGACCCATGTTCTGCGTCGCGACATCGATGACGATGTTGGAGCCGCGGGCCTGCGCCTCGGCCAGGCCCAGGAAGACGATCACCGCCAGCAGAGCGCCCGAGAGCTCGACCATGCCGGGAATGGGCTTCAGGAAGATGTTGGTCGACACGACGTCGGTCGCGCCCATCAGACCGACGATCAGCAGAAGCGCGGAGGCCGCGAGGAAGCCCACATAGGATATCCGCCGCAGCAGACGGTCGAGCCAGGCGAACAGGGCCATGAAATCACCGGGAGGTTGGCCGCGCCGGCCGCAGCAGGGCCGGCGCGGAACGTATGGATCAGCGGTTGGCGCGGATGTAGTCGGCGAGCTCCTTCGCCTCGGCGCCCTTGCCCATCTCGTCCATCTTCTTGGCCCAGACGTCGAGCATGTCGGGAACCTTGGCCTTCAGGGCGTCCGCTTCCTCGAAGGGAACGATCTCCATGCCGACCTCCTTGAGCCCGTCCACGGCCTTCGCCTCGTCGGAGGCGATCAGGTCGTTGCCGAAAGTCTCGGCATCCGCCGCAACCTCCGTAAACAGCGCGCGCACGTTCTCGGGCCAGCCCTCCCACTTGGTCTTGGAGATGAACAGCGTATGGGCGCTGATCACGCCGAAGGAGAGGTCGGTGCCGTACTTCGCCACCTGGTCGATCTTGAATGCCTTGACCGCCGAGTTGAACATGTAGGTGCAGTCCATCGCGCCCGACTGCATCGCCTGGATCATGTCGACCGGCGGGATGTTCACGGGGACGGCGCCGATGGCATCGAACATCACCGGCACGAAGGAGCCGTAGGACCGGACCTTGGTGTTCTCCAGGTCGGCCGTCGTCTTCAGCGGCTTGGTGCAGTAGACGCGGTAGTCGGGCAGGTAGCGATAGAGCAGCGGATGCAGGTTCGCTGCGGCGAGCTCGGCCTTGATGGTCGCGTTCGTGGTGAAGATGTCGGCGGTCAGCCGGTTCAGCTTCGGTCCGTCGGTGTAGGTGAACGGCAGGGCGTTGGTGACGGCCGTGAACGGCATGCGCGAGAACTGGTTGCCGGTGACGATGAGGCCGAGGTCGACGGCGCCGGACCCGACCAGGTCCACCATTTCGGCCTCGCCGCCCAGCGTATTGGCCCAGAAGTGCCGGATCTTGATCTTGCCGCCGCTGCGCTTCTCGATCTCGGAGGAGAAGTAGGTGTCGATCTTCGACGTGTTCACCACCTCCGGGATGTTGGAGGAGTAGCGGAGCGTCATCTCCGGATAGTCCTGAGCAAATCCGGCACCCGCGCCGAATGAGCAGAAAGCGACGACGGGCGCCAAAAGGCGTGAAATTTTCATCGGAATCCTCCCCGGATCGTACTGCGCTGTGGCGCAGGGCTGATATCACGATTGCGGCGTCCTTGCCGCAATGGCAGGCTGTCATACAACATGACGGTATGATAAAGCAAGCAGGGTAGCAGGCGAGGAGGAGGAAACGTTGGAACCGACCTACGAGGTGCTGGCGCTCAGGTTCGCGCGCACCGCGCCCGACCGGCCGCGGCGCGAGAACTTCATGCCGGGCATGGACCTGCACGACGGTCCCATGCCGCTGGACTATTACATCTGGGTGATTCGGGGCCACGGCCGCGTCGTCGCGGTCGACACCGGCTTCGGCGAGGAGGCGGCGAAGGAACGCGCCCGCGAGCTCATCCACGCCCCCGCCGCGCTGCTGGCGAAGGCCGGCATCGACGCCGCGACCGTGAAGGACGTGGTGCTGACCCACCTCCACTACGACCACGCCGGATCGCTGCAGGACTTTCCCGCCGCGACCTTCCATCTGCAGGACGAGGAGATGCGCTACGCGACCGGCAGGCCGATGTGCCACGCTTGCCTGCGGGCGCCCTTCAATCTGCGCGACGTGATCGAAGCCGTCGGCCTGGTCTACGGCGGACGGATGAAGTTCCACGACGGCGACACGCAGCTCTTCCCCGGCATATCGCTGCACCGGGTCGGCGGCCATACCGGCGGGCTCCAGGTCGTCCGGGTGGCGACCAGACGCGGACCGCTGGTGCTTGCATCCGACGCGTTCCATTTCTCCGAAAACCGCAGGCGCCGCGCGCCCTTCCCGCTCGTCCACCACGTCGGCGAAATGCTGGACGGCTTCATCCGCTGCGAGGAACTGGCGGAAGGACGCGAGGACCTGCTCGTTGCGGGCCACGACCCGGACGTGCGTGAACGCTGGCCCGAACTGATCCCCGGTTTCCCCGACATCGTCCGACTCGACCTCGATCCGCGCTGAAACGCCTGTAGCGTTGACATACTGTCATACAAACTGATATCCGCTAGGGCGATTTTTCGGGGAGGTCCCATGCAGTTCGATCGGTCGGTAAGCGCGCGCGGATCAGAGTTCCGCCTTCGAGGAACCTGCGATCCGGCCTTCGCCCGGGTCGCCGAGGCCTTCGCGGAGAACTTCGCCGTCGAGGAAGAGATCGGCGCAGCGACCGCCGCCTATGTCGATGGCCGCAAGGTGGTCGACCTGTGGGGCGGCTATCGCGATGCCGCCGCGTCGGCACCCTGGCAGCAGGACACGATCCTCTGCATGATGTCGGTGGCCAAGGGCATCGCCGGCATGGCGTTCAACATCCTGATCGACCGTGGCCTCGTCGATCCCGACGCGCCGGTGGCGCGCTACTGGCCCGAATTCGCGCAGAACGGCAAGGAAGGCGTGCTCGTCCGGCATGTGCTCGACCACACAGCCGGGCTGCCGGTCGTGCTCCATCCCCTGTGGAAGGGCGCCGTCTTCGACTGCGACGCCATCGTCGCCGCGCTGGAGAAGCAGGCGCCGCTGTGGGAACCGGGCACCGTCGCAGCCTACCATATCCACACACAGGGCAACCTCCTCGGCGAGATCGCGCGCCGCGTCACCGGCAAGCGGTTCCCGCGTTTCATCGCCGACGAGATGACCGGGCCGCTCGGTGCCGACTACCAGTACGGCAACCTCTCCGATGTCGATCTCGCCCGCTGCGCGACGCTGGTTCCGACCGTCGAAGGCACGCTGCTGGCCAAGCGCGATTCCGAGCCGGACACGCTGGTCGCGAAGGGCTTCACCCAGTTTCCCGACGAGCCGCTGCCGGTGACGCTGAATTCCACCGCGTGGCGCCGCGCCGAGATCACCAGCGCCTCCGGCCACGGCACGCCCCGTGCGGTCGCCCGCATTTACGGCGCCGTCGCCCGCGGCGGCGAACTCGACGGCGTGCGGCTGATGTCGAAGGAGACCCTAGAGGACATGCTCGTCGAGCAGCACAACCAGTTCGAGCGCATGCAGCAGCGCCCCTACCACCAGGGTCGCGGCATCCTGCTCAACACGCCGGTCTCCGTCTGGATGGGACCGAGCATCCGCGCCTTCGGACATCACGGCTTCGGCGGCTCGATCGGCATGGGCGATCCGGATGCGAAGATCGGGTTTTCCTACGGCTGCAACAAGATGCATGCGCGGGGCGACAACGGTCCCCGCGCCCGCCGCATCATCGAAGCTCTCTACGAGGCACTCTGATCATGGCCGCATCCTCCCAGGAACGCGTCGCGGCCGTCACGGGCGGCGCAGGTGGAATCGGCGAAGCCTGCGTCGCCCGGCTGCGCGCCACGGGCTGGCAGGTCGTCGTCCTCGACCGCAACATGGACCTCGCCCGCGAGGTCGCTGCCCGCCATGGCGCCGTCGCCCGCGAGATCGACCTGGCCGATACGTCGAGCATCGACGAGGCGGCGCGCTGGGTCGAGCGCGAGGTCGGCCCCTGCTCGGCGCTGGCCGCGGTCGCCGCCCATCTCGAGAACCCGCATATGCCCGAGAATCAGGACGACGCCGAGTGGGACGCGATCCTGCGCGTCAACCTGACGGGCACGTTCCGCACGCTCACGGCCTTTGGCGCCGGAATGCTGGAGCGGCGCGCAGGCTCGATCGTCACGGTCGGCTCCATCACCGCCTTCAATTCGAGCCCGCTGCAGGCCTACGGTCCGACCAAGGCAGCGATCATCAACATGTCGCGCAACTTCGCCGTCGCCTGGGGCCGGCGCGGCATCCGCGTCAACTGCGTCTGCCCCGGCCCGACGCGCACGCCCGCCGTCGAGGCGAGCTATGCGCGCGGCGAACGCAACCCGGACACGATGATCCGCCAGACGGCGCTGGGCCGCCTCGTAAAGCCGGAGCAGGTGGCGAACGCGATCGCCTTCCTGCTGTCCGACGAGGCGGGCGCCATCACCGGCATCGAACTTCCCGTCGATGCCGGCACGCTGGCGACGCAGCTTTGGAGCCTTTACGGCGGCGTGCCGGATCCGGTCGGAACCTGACCCATAGGAGAAATGCCATGTCGGAAAATCTTGAGCGTCAGGTCGTGCTCGTCACCGGGGCCGGCCGCGGCATCGGCGCGGCCACGGCACGCCTGCTGGCCGCCCGCGGCGCGGCTGTCGGCGCGTTCGATATCGACGCCGAACTCGCCCGCGCCACGGCCGATGCCATCACCGCGGCCGGCGGCAAGGCGCTGGCGCTCGTCGCGGACGCATCCGACCGCAAGGCGGTGTTCGATGCCGCAGCGGCGCTCGCGACCGCGTATGGCCCGCTGACCGGCATCGTCAACGATGCCATCTTCATCCGCTACGGCCCGGTCGAGGAGATCGAGGAGGCCGTCCTCGACCGCATGTTCGCGGTCGGCATCAAGGGCGCCTTCTGGGGCGTCCAGGCGCTGCTCGCCCACCGCGGCGACAACCCGGCCTCGGTGGTCAATCTTGCGTCGCCGGTCGCCGACCTCGGCACCGCCAACACGGCGTCCTACACCGCGGTCAAGGGCGCCATCGTCGCGCTCACGCGTCAGCTTGCGGTGGAACTCGGACCGAAGGGGGTGCGTGTGAACGCCGTCGCACCGGGAGCCGTACCGACGCCGGGCGCCCGCGCCATCGTCGACGAAGCCGGCTATGCCAAACGCCGCGCTCAGACGCCGCTCGGCCGACTGGGCGAAGAGGACGAGATTGCTGCAGCCATCGCCTTCCTGATCGGCCCCGACGCCAGCTTCGTCACCGGCGAGGTGCTTCATGCGGATGGCGGCATTACCGTCAAGTCGATGTAGGCAGGATGATGGCTACGATGCGCCCGCCGCGCGCCCTAGGACGTCTTGGCGCCGATCGTCCTGAGCGCCGCGGTGGCGGCCGCCTCGACATGCGCCACGCAGACCTGCCAGGCGCGCTCCTCGTCCCTCTTCTCGAGCGCGTCGAGGAACTCGCGCAATTCGCGGATCGACTGCTGCGCCCGGGTGGCGCTCGACAGCGACACGACGCGAAGCTGCGAGACGCGGGTGTGGATGCGCCGGAGCATGTCTGCCGCGACGGGATTGCCGGCGCCCGCAAGCAGGACGTCGTAGAAATGGGTCTTCGCCGCAATGAAGGCTTCGGACGAGAAGTTGTCGTACACGTCGGCGAGCCGGTCGACGCTCTGCCGCAGTTCGCGCATCTGCTCCTCCGTCGCGTGACGCGCAAACAGGCGCGCCGCCAACCCCTCCAGCATGGCGCGGACTTCGTAGATCGAGCGCGCGGTCTCCTCGGAAACGACGCTGACGCTCAGCCCCTTGTTGGGCTGGAGCGTTATCAGCCCGTCCGCCTGGAGCTCGCGCAACGCCTCCCGCAGCGACGTCCGCGACACGCCCATCATCTCGCAGAGTTCGCGCTCGATGAGACGCGCGCCGGCCGGGAACCGGCCCGTCGCAATGGCCATCCGAAGCCGCTCCGCGACCTGCTCGCGCAGGCCCGGCAGGGTCTGCACCTTCATCGACAGATCGTCGCCCGTGGTCGTCAGTGCCATTCACGCGCTCCTCTTCGCGGTTTCGATCCGTCCCCAGCGGGTCCGCAGCAGTCCCTGCCGTAGACCCGGCACGAATCCGACCCTCGCCATATTGTATTTTCGTATGTCAAAGAACAAGAGGAACACCATGACCAACCCGTCAAAGACCATCGGCGACCTGTTCGAAGAAGGCCTGGCGCTGCGCCGGCAGGTGCTCGGCCACGAATATGTCGACCGGTCGATCAGTTCCGCCAATGATTTCATGATGGCGTTCCAGCACATCACGACGGAATGGTGCTGGGGCTACGCCTGGGGCCGCGACACGCTGGATCTCAAGACCCGCAGCATGCTCAACCTGGCGATGCTGACGGCGCTGAACCGTGCGGCCGAGATCAAGCTCCACGTCCGCGGCGCCGTGAACAACGGCGTCAGCGTCGAGGAGATCAAGGAGGTTCTCCTGCATGCCACGGTCTATTGCGGCATCCCGGCCGGTCTCGACGCCTTCAAGGCGGCGAACGAGGTGCTGACGGAGATGAAGGCCTTCGACTGACGGGACCGCCGGGGGGCGTGGCCCTCCGGTTACCGGCACTGGCGGCGCGGGCCGCCGCCATAGGGCTGGTAGGAATTGTCGGACGGCCTGTACGAGCGATAGCGGTCGAAGCAGGCCTGGACGTGCCGCGACGATAGCTGGCTGCCGCGTTGCAGCGGAGGCTGCGCCTGCGCATAGGCGCGCCCTCTCGGGGAAGCCTCTGCGGTTCCATTGAAATAGGGCGACACGCAGGCGCGGCTGCCGCCGCTGTAGGGCGTGTAGCTGTTGTCCTCGACCCGGTACGACCGGTAGCGGTTCAGGCACCACTGGACATGCGCCACGCTCATGGCCTGGCCGCCCGCGCGCCGCGCCCCGGTCTCGACGTCGGCGCCGACAGTCTCGCCATCGTCGATCGCGGCGGTTCGCGTTTCGTCGACCGACGCCTCGAAAACGCGGCCGGTCTCGTGCTCGCCGGTTTCGGAGGCTGCCGCGGCGGTCGCGACGAAGGACCCTTCGGCCGCATGCCGCGCCGGCAACCGTTCGAAGTCCTGGTCCGCCTCGCTCACCGTCACGGGCTGGAGCGTCCACACCCCGCCCGCGTCCCGGCTCGGCTTCCAGACGGGCGTCGGCTCCGCGCTCAGGAACGCCATGGCCGTCACGAAGCCGCTGCCGTAGAGGGCGAGCGTCGCGACGACCGCGCCCAGGATGACCAACAGGATTTTCATCGCTCGTCCCTCCACGACATGCCTGTAGCAATGCCCGCCCCGGCGAGGGGTTCCCGATGCGATGCCTTAAAGGCGTGCGGGCGGATGCTGCATCGTCCGGAGCGGCGTCCAATGCCGCCGCAGCCGGGCTAGCTCTGGATCGGTGACACCGCTTCGAACACGGCGAGCGGGTCGCTGCGCAGTCGCTGCACCGTATGGTCCTGCAGCGCCGCGGTGACGTCGGCCGGGTCCCCGACGAGACGCGCATGCGGGATCGGCTTGCCGAAGGTGATCGTGAAGCCGAACTTCTTCTTGTTGAGGAGTTCGTGGAACACGGTCATGTCGCGAAGCTCGGTGGAGTGCTTGGCGAGGAAGTAGAACAGTCCTGAATTGCGCGCGGTGATATGCGCCGGAACGATCGGCACCTCGTAGCGCCGCGCCAGCGCCACGGCCGAACTCTGCCATGGCCGCTCCGTCAGCGTGCCCTCGTTCCAGTAGGCGATGCGGCCGGACGGGAAGAGCACCACCGCCTTGCCGTCGCCGAAGGCCCGAGCGGTCATGGCCAGCGTGTCGCGGCTCTTGGCATGCGACTTCTCGCCCGCGCGCCATTCGACGGGGATGATGAGATCGCGGAAGCCGGGGGCAACGCGCAGGGCATCCCGGTTGGCGAAGATCGCCATGTCGGCCCGGTGGTGCTTCAGCGCGTCGAACACCGCGATGCCGTCGGCGATGCCGGTGGGGTGATTCGGCGCGAGGATGAAGCTCCCCTGCGCCGGAAGATTTTCCGTGCCTGCGAGCGTCATGTCCAGCGAGAGCAGGCTGCTCAGATACTGCATCGCCTCGAGGCCGGGAAGTCCGGCGATCGCATCCGCCATCCGCACCGCCTCATGGTAGTTGAAGATGCGAAACAGGAACGGCCGCATCAGCGGCCAGAGCGGATGCCGGGAAAGCTTGAGCGATCGCTCGTGGATCAGCTGATCCACGATATGCAGTTCGGCGGTTCGTGCAGCGTCATGAAGGGCGCGGCCGCCGAGCAGCCTGGCAATCGAAGACGGCGACGTTTGCAGAGTCATGTGACATCCCCTCCGGTCGCGTCCTGTCTTGACTAAATCTGTGACGCAAGAATGACGACGGCCGATTCAACGCCGCGAAAGCGAACGCGTTCCGCTACAGCGACATCCTTTCAGAGTCGGGCCAGGTCCTGCATCACGGCGAGTTGCAGGAAGGCGGCGAGTTCGCGCGCGGCGCGGTTCTCTGCATCGCGCTCCGCCCGCGCTTCGGCGAACAGTTGCACGGGGCGATCGAAGGTGGCGGTCGCGCTGCGCGTGCCGGTGGCGACGATCTCGGTGGTGACCGGATCGACGAGCCTGTAGGTTCCGGTGAGGCGCACCGCCCCGGCGGAGGGCTCGTTGTCGTCGTTGCTGCGCTGCACGGTCGCGGTCTCGGTGGTTCTCTGCAGCACCTCCAGCTCCATCAGGTAGCGCGGCGAAGCGGGCTGGCCGGCACCGCCGTTGAAGCCGAAGATCAGGTGGTTGCGCACTTCCTGGGCCGGGCGCAACGCCACTTCCAGGCCGGCGGCCGTGCGCGGCACGGCTTCCTTGACGGCGATCGAAGCAACCCGGGCCGAGGGTTCCCCCGGCGCGATGGAAGCGGTGGCGCCGCCGTAGAGCGGCTGTACCGTGCAGGCCGACACCGCCAGCGCGGAAGCCACGGCAAGTGCGGCCGCCACCCTGCGGAACATGCTCGAGGTCGAGACGACCGGATCAGATGACGACATTGACGATCCTCTGCGGCACGACGATCACCTTGCGCGGGGCCTTCCCCTCCAGCGCCTTCTGGACGACGTCCAGAGCAAGCGCGGCGGCTTCGACGGCAGATTGGTCCGCGTCGCGGGCAATTGTCAAATCCGCTCGCTTCTTTCCGTTGATCTGGACCGGCAGCACGATCTCGTTGTCGACCGTGAGCGCGGGATCGTAGGCCGGCCAGGACCGCTCGGCTACCATGCCGGACCCGCCGAGCGCAGCCCAGCATTCCTCGGCCAGATGCGGCATCATCGGCGAAATGATGGTGACGAACATTTCCAGCGCCTCGCGCACGGCGCCCTTCAGCGCCGCGTCGGCCTTGCCCTCGGCCACCGCGGTCAGCGGCGCCTGCAATTCGTTGACCAGCTTGTGCACGCGGGCGACGGCGTTGTTGAAGCCGAGCCGGCCGATGTTCTCGCCCACCTGCATGACCGTGCGGTGCGCCGCGCGCGACACGGCCCCGGCCTCGCCCTCGGTGGCGGTCGCGGGTGCCACGCCCGCGAGCTCCGGAGCCGCCTCGCCGACAAGGCGCCAGATGCGCTGGACGAAGCGGTGCGAGCCCTCGACGCCGGCCTCCGTCCAGATCACGTCGCGGTCGGGCGGGGAGTCCGACAGCATGAACCAGCGCGCGGTATCGGCGCCGTATGAGGCGATGATGTCGTCGGGGTCGACCACGTTCTTCTTCGACTTCGACATCTTCTCGATCGGGCCGATCTCGACCTCCTCGCCGGACGTGAGGAGCAGCGCGCGGCGCTTGCCCTCCGCCTCCTCCAGCCGGACCTCGGCGGGGGTGACGTAGGTGCCGTTGCCGCCGCTGCCGAGGCGGTAGGTCTCGTGCACGACCATGCCCTGCGTGAACAGGCCCTCGAAAGGCTCCTCGACGGCGTTGAGATGGCCGGTCGCCTTCATCGCCCGGGCGAAGAAGCGCGAGTAGAGCAGGTGCAGGATCGCGTGCTCGATGCCGCCGATATACTGGTTGACCGGCAGCCAGCCGTTCGGCCCGTCGACATGGGCGAGCGTCGTCGGCGCCTGCTCGTTCCAGGGATCGGTGAAGCGGGCGTAGTACCAGGACGAATCGACGAAGGTGTCCATCGTGTCGGTGTCGCGGCGGGCATCGCCGCCGCAGGACGGGCACTTGACGTGCTTCCACGTCGGGTGATGGTCGAGCGGGTTGCCCGGCTTGTCGAAGGTGACGTCGGAGGGCAGCACCACCGGCAGCTGGCCGGCCGGCACCGGCACCGCGCCGCAGGCGTCGCAGTGGATGACCGGAATCGGGCAGCCCCAGTAGCGCTGGCGCGAGATCAGCCAGTCGCGCAGGCGGAACTGCACCTTGCGCTCGGCCATCGGCCGGTTGCCGATGGTGATCGCCTCCAGCCGCGAAGCGACGTCCTCGAAAGCGGCCTTCGGCTTCAGTCCGTCGAGGAAGCGCGAGTTGATCATCACGCCGTCGTCGACATAGGCCTCGTCGATGATCTGGAAGGTCGCGGCGTCGGCATCCTCCGGCATCACCACCGGCACGACCGGCAGGCCGTACTTGTTGGCGAAGTCGAGGTCGCGCTGGTCTCCCGACGGGCAGCCGAAGATGGCGCCCGTGCCGTAGTCCATCAGGACGAAGTTGGCGACGTAGACCGGCAGCGTCCAGCTCTCGTCGAACGGGTGGACGACGCGGATGCCGGTGTCCATGCCCCGCTTCTCGGCGGTCTCCAGTTCGGCGGCCGAGGTGCCGCGGTGGCGCACCTCCTCGACGAAGGCGGCCAGCGCCGGGTTCTTCTCCGCCGCCTTCCTCGCCAGCGGGTGGTCGGCGGCGATCGCCATGAACGAGGCGCCGAACAGTGTGTCGGGACGGGTCGTGTAGACCTCGAGCTCGGTCTCGCCTTCCGGCGCGGTGGCTTCGGCCAGCGGCCAGCGGATCAAGAGGCCCTCGGATCGGCCGATCCAGTTGGCCTGCATCAGCTTGACCTTGTCGGGCCAGCGCTCGAGCGTATCCAGACCGTCGAGCAGGTCCTGGCTCATCGAGGTGATCTTGAAGAACCACTGCGTCAGGTCGCGCTGCTCGACCGGCGCGCCGGAGCGCCAGCCGCGCCCATCGATCACCTGCTCGTTGGCGAGCACGGTCATGTCGACCGGATCCCAGTTGACCTTGGCCGACTTGCGCTCGACGAGACCCGACTGCCAGAAGTCGAGGAACATCTTCTGCTGGTGGCGATAGTAGGACTGGTCGCAGGTCGCGAATTCGCGGTCCCAGTCGAGCGACAGGCCCATGGTCTTGAGCTGGCCCTTCATCGTCTCGATGTTGGCATAGGTCCAGTCGCGCGGGTTGACCTTGTTGTCGCGCGCGGCGTTTTCCGCCGGCAGGCCGAAGGCGTCCCAGCCCATCGGGTGCAGCACGTTGCAGCCCATGGCCCGCTTGTAGCGCGCCACCACGTCGCCCATCGTGTAGTTGCGCACGTGGCCCATGTGAATGCGGCCCGACGGATAGGGGAACATCTCGAGCACGTAGTATTTCGGCCGCGGATCGTCGTTCCTGGTCCGGAACAGCCCCGCTTCGTCCCAGGCCTTCCGCCAGCGCGGCTCCGCCACGCGGGCATTGTATCGTTCGGTTGCCATGGCCGTGAATTCGCTCGATAAGGTGCGCAAAATGTCGGGCGGACCTTCACCACGGATCGCCCACAGAATCAACAAGAGACAGCCAGTCAGCGGAGCATTCGGCTTTGGAAGCCAGGTCACGAACGCACCAGAGCCGTCATCCTCGGGCTTGTCCCGAGGGTCTGCCGGTGTTGCGGAACGATCGCCGGCGCGACACGACGGTACGGCTCCAGACCCGTCACTCGCAGCGGATTCGCGGGACAAGCTCGCGAATGGCGGCGTCGCGGGAGATGGACCGATGACCGATATCCTGATCAATCTTGAAAACGTCCTGCGCCGCATCGCCGCCGCCGAGGCGGAGGCCGGGCGGGAAACCGGAGCCGTCACGCTCGTCGCGGTGTCGAAGACCTTCGACGCCGACGAGATCCGCCCCGTCATCGAGGCCGGCCAGCGCGTCTTCGGTGAGAATCGGGTCCAGGAGGCGCAGGGCAAGTGGCCGGCGCTGAAGGCCGAATGGCCCGACCTCGAACTGCACCTCATCGGACCGCTCCAGTCGAACAAGGCGAAGGAGGCGGTGGCGCTGTTCGACGTGATCGAGACCGTCGACCGCGAGAAGATCGCCGCCGAACTGGCCAAGGAGATGGCGCGACAGGGCAAGGCGCCTCGGCTCTACGTGCAGGTCAACACCGGGCTGGAGGAGCAGAAGGCCGGCATTGACCCGCGCGAGGCGGTGGCCTTCGTGGAACGCTGCCGAACCGTCCACGGTCTGGCGATCGAAGGTCTGATGGCGATCCCGCCCGCCGACGAGAATCCCGGTCCCCACTTCGCGCTGCTTGAAAAGCTGGCGCGCGAGGCGGGGGTTGAGAAGCTCTCGATGGGCATGTCCGGCGATTTCGAGATCGCCATCGCCTTCGGCGCGACGAGCGTGCGCGTTGGCAGCGCGATCTTCGGGGGGCGGTGAGGCTTGCGCCGATCGACTCGGTATTGTCGGCCGCCGTGCCACTCGCTACATCTCCAGAGTGACGAGCCAGCCAGGAGGCGGTCGTGAATTGGCATCTTCAGGACGCGAAAGACAAACTTCCCGAACTCATAGAAAAAGCCATTCACGAGGGACCGCAGACGGTCAGCGTGAACGGCAAGAGTGCTGCCGTCGTACTGTCGATCGAAGAGTTCGAGATGCTGGCCGCGAGAACGCCATCTTTGGGAGAGTTCCTGCTCAGCGGGCCGACATGGGACGATGCGTTCGTCGAAGACGTCAATCGACGCAGCACGCTTCCTCGACGCGATATCGATCTCTGATCCGTGTTCCTCCTCGATACCAACGTCGTTTCGGCTGCGCGCAAGCACGATCCTATCGTAGCTCGCTGGATTGCTCATCAGGCGCGGCATTCACTGTGGCTGAGCGTGGTGACCATCGGCGAGATCACCAGTGGGATCGTGAGGAAGGAACGCCGCGACCCTGCCGCGGCCCAGCACCTGTCGGCATGGCTGACGAGGCTGCGGCACGGCTACGCCAGTCGTATCCTCGACGTAGACGAGCGAATTGCAGAGGAGTGGGGGCGTATCGACGCCATCCGCACGAGAAGCATGGCGGACGGGCTGATCGCCGCGACCGCTCACGTGCACCAAAAGGTGGTCGTTACGCGCAATGTCGCCGACTTCGCGGATACGGGTGTTCCGGTCGTCAATCCCTGGAGCGTCTAGCCCCTCAATGCAGCACGAACTCCCCGTTCACGTTGCGCCACTCGTTCGGCGCGACCAGGCGGCGGTGGGTGTAGCTGATCGAGTGCAGCGGACCCTCGAGCTTCTCCCGCCAGAACTCGATGAAGCCGATCAGCGCCGGGAACTTCGGCGCCAGGTCGTAGTCCTGCCAGATGTAGGTCTGCAGCAGATGCGGGTGATCGGGCATGTGGTAGAGGATCTGGGCCGTCGTCAGGCCGTAGCCCGACAGCATCAGTTCCATTTCAGAAGCGTCACGCATGGCAATCCTTCCGTTGTCGAACTCTCCTCACCGGGGAAATTGTGCGCCGCAATGCTTAATCGTCTATTGAAGTTTCCGTGATCGACAGATAGATAAGCCTGCGGATTCAATATGTTAGCAGCAAAGCCGGCGGCTGCTGACAATCCTCGCTCGAAACGAGCCGTCCGCCCCGCACGTCGCCGCATGCAACCAATCCAAGGTCTAATGTTGTCGCGCGGGGCGAATTGATAATAATGCGCGCGACACGCCGCCTTCGAAGCGGCACCGGCCACCCATCGGGTCCGGCCGGCATTCCGCAGCCGGGAGGGGAGAACGCATGTCCGAGATCGTCCACAAGGTCCAGCCGGCCTGGGAGAAGAACGCGCTCATCGACGACGCCACCTACCAGAAGTGGTACAAGGAGAGCGTGAAGAACCCGGAGAAATTCTGGGACAGGCACGGCAAGCGCATCGACTGGTTCAAGCCCTACACCAAGGTCAAGAACACGAAGTTCGACGGCAAGGTCTCGATCAAGTGGTACGAGGACGGCCAGACCAACGTCTCCACCAACTGCATCGACCGTCACCTGAAGAAGCGCGGCGACCAGGTGGCGATCATCTGGGAAGGCGACAATCCCTACGACGACAGGAAGATCACGTACCGCCAGCTCTACGAGCACGTCTGCCGGCTGGCCAACGTGATGAAGGCGAACGGCGTCAGGAAGGGCGACCGCGTCACCATCTACATGCCGATGATCCCGGAGGCGGCCTATGCCATGCTCGCCTGCGCGCGCATCGGTGCGATCCACTCGATCGTCTTCGGCGGCTTCTCGCCCGACGCGCTGGCCGGCCGCATCGTCGACTGCCAGTCGACCTTCGTGATCACGGCCGACGAGGGTCTGCGCGGCGGAAAGACCATTCCGTTGAAGGAAAACACCGACAAGGCGATCCAGATCGCCGGGCGCGACGGCGTCGTGGTGAAGAAGGTGGTCGTGGTACGCCGCACCGCCGGGAAGATCAGCTGGTTCGACGGCCGCGACATCTGGTACCACGAGGCGACCGCCGCCGCGAAGCCGGACTGCAAGGCCGAGAAGATGAAGGCGGAAGACCCGCTGTTCATCCTCTACACCTCGGGGTCCACCGGCAAGCCGAAGGGCGTTCTGCACACCACCGCCGGCTACCTCGTCTATGCCTCGATGACGCATCAATACGTCTTCGACTACCGCGAGGGGGACATCTACTGGTGCACGGCCGACGTCGGCTGGGTGACCGGCCACTCCTACATCGTCTACGGACCGCTGGCGAACGGCGCCACAACGCTGATGTTCGAGGGCGTGCCGAACTTCCCGAGCGTCTCGCGTTTCTGGGAGGTCGTCGACAAGCACCAGGTCAACATCTTCTACACCGCCCCCACCGCCATCCGCTCGCTGATGGGCGCCGGCGACGCCGCGGTGACGAAGACCTCGCGCAAGTCGCTGCGCGTGCTGGGTTCGGTCGGCGAGCCGATCAACCCCGAAGCCTGGGAATGGTACTACAACGTCGTCGGCGAGAAGCGCTGCCCGATCGTCGACACCTGGTGGCAGACCGAGACCGGCGGCATCCTGATCACGCCGCTGCCGGGTGCCACGAACCTGAAGCCCGGCTCCGCCACCCGCCCCTTCTTCGGCATCCAGCCGCAGCTGGTCGACAACGAGGGGAACGTGCTGGAAGGGGCAGCCGACGGCAATCTCTGCATCACCGACAGCTGGCCCGGCCAGATGCGCACGGTCTACGGCGACCACGAGCGCTTCATCCAGACCTATTTCTCGACCTACAAGGGCAAGTACTTCACCGGCGACGGCTGTCGCCGCGACACCGACGGCTACTACTGGATCACCGGCCGCGTCGACGACGTCATCAACGTCTCCGGCCACCGCATGGGCACCGCCGAGGTGGAGTCGGCTCTCGTCAGCCACGACAAGGTCTCGGAAGCGGCCGTCGTCGGCTATCCGCACGACCTCAAGGGCCAGGGCATCTACTGCTACGTGACGCTGATGGCGGGCGTCGAGCCGTCCGACGACCTGCGCAAGGAACTCGTCGCCCATGTCCGCCGCGAGATCGGCCCGATCGCCTCGCCCGACAAGATCCAGTTCTCGCCCGGCCTGCCCAAGACCCGCTCCGGCAAGATCATGCGCCGCATCCTGCGCAAGATCGCCGAGGACGATTTCGGCGCGCTGGGCGACACCTCGACGCTGGCCGATCCGGGCGTCGTCGACGACCTGATCGAGAAGCGGCAGAACAAGAAGAAGGGGTGAGGGTGTCCGCGGAATAGCGCGTGGGACGAGCGGCTTAGGCCAGGCGATCCACGTCATCGATCTGCGGATTGTAGCGAGCGCCTGCACTCTACGTCGCGCCCCTCTGGACTGCCGGCCAGAGGAGGCGCGACGGAGCGCGAAGGCCTTGCGACCGAAGCAGCAGGCGATCGCTTGCCAGCGACCGCTCAGCAGCCGATCTCGGCGCGGATCGCGTCCACCTGCTGCTTCGTCCGGCAGACATTCTCGCACGGAATACCGTCGCCATCGCCGTCGGCACGGCTGTAGCCGCCGCACCAGAGCCGCACCGCCTCCTCGCAGGTCGACACCTGCTTGCAGCTGCGCGCGGCAACGGGCGTCGAGAGCGGCTGCATGTCATCAACTCCGCTCGCCGCGGGAAGTGCCAGGGCCGAGGTCGACCAGAGCGGCACGATAAGCGCAGCGGCGATGACAATTCGCGAACGTCGAACAATTTCAGATTGTATAATCATAGCCTAATTCTACCAAAGATGTATCGCGCCTGAAACCCGGCGGCGAAAGACCTGTCCCGCCCCTTGCCATCACCGCTTTCGCACCCCACACTCCTTCCCGTGTCCAACCAACTGAAAGGAGGTGATCCAATGTCGAGTGGTTTCGTTTTCCAGAGCATGGCTCCGGCGGATTGCCTTTTCGGGAAGCAGCCTTCCTGACGAAGCGCATGACGCGCGGCCGGTGACGGACGTCATCGCCACGAGCCGCGCCACGGACGGAAACACGGGGGCCGCCTTCATCGGGCGGCCCTTTTCCTTGTCAGCGAGCCGGCTCGCCCTGACGCCCGCGCTCCCGTCTTGCAAGCCCCGCCGCGCCCGCTACAGTCGGCTTTCGAGCGGCGTGGCGCCGCGATCGATCCCGACAGGAGACGCAATATGACCGGCTTCAAGACCTTCCTGTGCGCCGCGCTCGGCGCCGTCGCCGCCGCCTTCGCCGCACAGGCCCAGACCCTGCCCGACCTCGGCGGACGCGAAGTCGTCGTCGTCACCGAGAACGCCTACCCGCCGCTGCAGTTCGTCGACCCGAAGACCGGCGAGCAGATCGGCTGGGAATACGACGCCATGAACGAACTGGGATCGCGGCTCAACTTCAAGCCGGTCTACCAGAACACCTCCTGGGACGCGATGATCCAGGCCGTCTCCGATGGCCAGTACGACATCGGCATGACCGGCATCACCATCCGCGACGACCGCAAGGAGAAGGTCGATTTCTCCGACGCCTACATGCGCTCCGAGATGTTCATGCTGGTGCGCGGCGACGAGACGCGTTTCACCGATCCGGCCGGATTCAAGGCGCTCGAAGGCGGCCTCATCGGCGCCCAGCCGGGGACGACGCCCTTCTACGTCGCCGTCTACGACGTGCTCGACGGCAACGAGGCCAACGAGCAGATCAAGCTGTTCGAGACCTTCGGCGCCACCGTGCAGGCGCTGCGGGCCGGCGACGTCGACCTGGTGCTGACCGACGGCACGGCGGGCATGGGCTATGTCGAGGCCTCCGGCGGCGCCCTGAAGCTCGTCGGCCAGGCGCTCGGCACCGAGGATTTCGGCTTCATCTTCCCGAAGGGGTCCGACCTCGTGGCGCCGATCAATGCCGGCATCGCGGCGCTGAAGGCCGACGGCACGCTCGACACGCTGAACAAGAAATGGTTCCTCGACTACAAGATGGGGCAGTGACGGCCGCGACGCGGCCCGGTTCGGCAAAGGCACCGGCCGGGCGACACCGGACATGAGCGCTGCGCCGACCCGCGATTCCGGCGGCGACTTCCCCTGGTGGCTCGTCGCCGCGGGGCTGATCGCTGCCGCCGCCGCCATCGGCATCGCGTCGAGCGATCTCTACCTGCAGGTGCTGCGCATCGTCGCCAGGGGCATCGGCATCACGATTGCCGTCACCGTGGTCGCCTTCGCGCTGGCCTCCGCACTGGGCCTCGGCATCGCGCTGATGGCGCTGTCGGGATCGCGGGTGCTCCGGCAGGCGGCGCGCTTCTACGTCGAGATCATCCGCGGCGTTCCGATCCTGGTGCTGCTGTTCTGGATCGCCTTCGCCGGGGCGCCGGCGCTGGTGGCGGCCTGGAACGTGGTCGCCGCCCCGCTGCATGCCGCGGGCATCGGCGAGCCGCTCATGGTGCGCGACCTGTCGCTGCTCTGGCGGGCCGTCATCGCGCTGACCATCGCCTATTCCGCCTTCATCGCCGAGATCTTCCGTGCCGGCCTCCAGTCGGTCGACATCGGCCAGATCGAAGCGGCGAAGGCGCTCGGACTGAGCCGCTACCGGCGTTTCCGCCACGTGGTCGGCCCGCAGGCGTTCCGCACCATCCTGCCGCCCTACGGCAACGACTTCGTGGCGATGGTGAAGGACTCGTCGCTCGTTTCGGTCCTCGGCGTCGCCGACATCACCCAGATGGGCAAGATCTACGCCTCCGGCTCCTTCCGCTTCTTCGAGACCTATTCCATCGTCGCCTACATCTACCTGATCCTCACCGTCGGCCTGTCTCTGGCCCTGCGGGCGCTGGAACAGCGGATGCGGCGGAACTCACGGACCTGAAGGAAACGGCATGCCGGAGCTACCCCCCCTCGAACGCGTCTACGCGGCCACCACGCCCGAGGAACTCGCCGATGCCTACGCGGCCTGGGCTGCGGGCTACGACCGCGAGACCGCCGAACTCGGCTACTGCCTGCCCTTCCTGATCCCCGGCTGGCTGGCGCGGCACCTGAAGCCGGGCGCAGGCCCGGTGCTCGATGCCGGCTGCGGCACCGGCCTCACCGGCCCATGCCTGAAGGCGCTCGGCTACGACGACGTCGAGGGCCTCGACATGTCGCCCGACATGCTGGCCATCGCGCAGAGCCGCGACGCCTATCGCGTGCTGGAGCGCGGCACGCTCGGCGGGCCGCTGCCGTGGCCCGACGACCATTTTGCCGGCTTCGTCTCGGCCGGCGTGTTCACCGCGGGCCACGCGCCCGCAGCCGGCCTGCACGAACTCGTGCGCATCACGCGTCCGGGCGGCTTTGCGGTGTTCACGGTGCGTGACGTCCTGCTCGACACTGCCGGTTTCCGCGCCACGTTCGATGCGCTGCGTGCAGCCGGCCGCTGGCGTTCGGTGGAGGAGAGCCCACCGTTCCGCGCCTTCGCCATCGCCGAACCCGAGGTGCTGGTGCAGAGCTTCGTCTTCGAGGTGCTTTAGCCGGCGATCCGGGCATTCGCGGGAGGATGCCGGGGACGCCTGCCGGAGGCATTTCGCATCGGGTCGGACGCGAGGGATTTCCCCGGCGCCGCCGGCGTGCATGATGAACGGGGAACGGAGACCGCGGGAGAACCCATGATCACCTTGACTGCCATCATCCGCTGCAGGCCGGGAACGGAGGACCGCGTCCGCGCCGCGCTTGCCGCGGTCGGCGACTTCGCTGCGGCAAACGAGCCTGGCACCATCTCCTTCTACGTCACCGAGGGCGAGGATGGTTGCGTCTTCGTCACTCACGAGCGCTTCGCCGATCGCACCGCGATGGAAGCGCACAATGCCGGCACAGGCTCGAAGGGCTTCTTCGCGGCCACCGACGGCCTGCTCGACGGCGTCGAGGTGGTGATCGGCCGCGAGACGTTCCCGCCCGCCTGACCGCGCCGGAACCCGCGATGCATCCCGGCGTTCCTCGCGATGGTTTCCGGGGAGACGCATGGAACAATTGCTTGAGGACATCGGGCATCACACGCACATCCCGTTTTCGGTGATTGCCGGACGGCTGGCGCTGGCGACCACGCTCGGTGCGGTGGTGGGCTTCGAGCGCGAGTGGCGTCAGCGTCCGGCCGGTCTGCGGACGCACATTCTCGTCTGCCTCGCCGCCGCGCTCGTCGCGATCCTCACCATCGAGATCGCCCACGTCTCCTATTTCGAGGGCGACCGGATGCGTCTCGATCCGCTCCGCGCCATCGAGGCGGTCACCTCCGGCATCGCCTTCCTTGCCGCCGGGCTGATCGTCTTCGCCAGGGGCGAGGTGCACGGCCTCACCACCGGCGCCGGCATGTGGCTGGCGGGCGCCATCGGCCTGTCCTGCGGCCTCGGCTTCTGGGGCATCGCCGCCTTCGCCACGGTGCTGGCGGTCATCGTGCTGTCCTTGCTGCGCATCGTCGAGCGCAAGCTGTCGCTGAAGGCGAAGCGGGAACGCGAGGCGCTGGCAGGGGCAGGAGAGACCGGGCCGGCCGATGGCCCCGCGCGGCCCTGAACGTCGAAACAGCCCGATTGCCGGGTTCGCGAAACCTTGCTATTGAGCCGGCCATGGAAGCACTTTTCGGCGACCCGGCCTACAAACGGTTCGTCCTGCAGGATCGCAAGCGCCTGCCGGCGCGCTTTTTCGCGCGCATTTCCGGATCCCTGAACGGACGGCTCGGCGCCTGATGCGCCACCGGGCCAGCGGCCCGCCAGCCTTTACGCATCAAACGGAAGCCACACCCATGACCGCACCCCGTACTCTCTACGACAAGATCTTCGACGACCACGTCGTCGACCGCCAAGACGACGGCACCTGCCTGCTCTACATCGACCGTCACCTCGTCCACGAGGTGACGAGCCCGCAGGCCTTCGAGGGCCTGCGCATGGCCGCCCGCAAGGTGCGCCATCCGGAGAAGACGCTCGCCGTTGTCGACCACAACGTGCCGACCTCGCCGGATCGCAAGCTCGGCATCAAGAACGAGGAAAGCCGCATCCAGGTCGAGGCGCTGGCGCAGAACGCCGCCGATTTCGGCATCGAATACTACGACGCCGCCGACCTCAGGCAGGGCATCGTCCACATCATCGGCCCGGAGCAGGGCTTCACGCTCCCCGGCATGACGATCGTCTGCGGCGACAGCCACACCTCCACCCACGGCGCCTTCGGCGCGCTGGCGCACGGCATCGGCACGTCGGAGGTCGAGCACGTGCTCGCCACCCAGACGCTGATCCAGAAGAAGGCCAAGAACATGCTGGTGCGCGTCGACGGGCAGTTGCCCGAAGGCGTCACCGCCAAGGATATCATCCTGGCCATCATCGGCGAGATCGGCACCGCCGGGGGCACCGGCTACGTCATCGAATATGCCGGCGAGGCGATCCGCGCGCTGTCGATGGAAGGCCGCATGACGATCTGCAACATGTCGATCGAGGGCGGCGCCCGCGCCGGCCTGATCGCGCCCGACGAGACCACCTATGCCTACATCAAGGGCCGCCCGAAGGCCCCGACCGGCCAGGCCTGGGACATGGCGATGGCCTACTGGGAGACGCTGAAATCGGACGAGGGCGCGCATTTCGACAAGGTCATCGTGCTCGACGCCGCCAAGCTGCCGCCCATCGTCACCTGGGGCTCCTCGCCCGAGGACGTGGTTTCCATCACCGGCGTCGTGCCGAACCCGGACGACATCGCCGACGAGAACAAGCGCAACTCCAAGCGCCGCGCGCTCGAATACATGGGCCTGACGCCCGGCACCAAGATGATGGACGTCGAGATCGACCGCGTCTTCATCGGCTCCTGCACCAACGGCCGCATCGAGGACCTGCGCGCCGCCGCCAAGGTGGCGGAAGGCCGCAAGGTGCATCCGCGCGTCGACGCCATGATCGTTCCGGGCTCGGGCCTCGTGAAGGCGCAGGCCGAGGCGGAAGGCCTCGACCGCATCTTCAAGGAGGCCGGCTTCGACTGGCGCGAGCCGGGCTGCTCGATGTGCCTGGCCATGAACGACGACCGCCTGAAGCCCGGCGAACGCTGCGCATCCACCTCGAACCGCAATTTCGAGGGCCGCCAGGGCTTCAAGGGCCGCACCCATCTGGTCTCCCCCGCGATGGCCGCGGCAGCCGCGATCGAAGGCCGCTTCGTCGACATCCGCGAGTGGAAGTAGCGCAAAGGCGCAGCGTCGGGACCACCCGACGCCGCGCCTTGCCCCTCTCCCAGAAAGCCGGCTGGAAAGTCCGACCGAAGAGACGATTCCCGACGCCGGCTTAACCTCTTTTTCGCATCGATGCTGTAAGCCGCATCGACAATCGGAAGAGGCCGGACAAGCGGGCGTGACTGGATACATCCTGGCAATCAACCTGGTGGTGGCTGGCCTCTTCGCCGGCGCATTCGCCTGGCTTGCGACCTACGCAAAAGCGCAGGCCGCCGCGCGCTGGATCGCCGCGGCCTATCTGCTCGGCTCCGTCAGCTTCGTCGTCGAATGGCTTGTGCCGGCGTTCGACCGGCCGCGCTTCCTCGTCTTCGGCGCTTTCGCCACCTCGCTGGCGGGACTGGCCCTGCTCGGCCTCGGCATCGCGCGCCAGTACGGTCACCGGCTGCCGGTCCGCCTCTTCGGCACCGTCTTGTTGTGCTGCTTTGCGCTCAACCTGGCGATCTTCGACATGCCGCGCCAGTCGGTGCTGCGGATGATCCTGTATCAGGCGCCATACGCCCTGATCCTGGCGCTGGTCGCCCGCCAGGTGTTCCTGGTCGGCGAGCGCAGACGCATCGACACGCTGCTCGGCTGGCTGCTCGTCGCCTCGTCGGCGCACTTCCTGTCCAAGCCCGCCCTGGCCTGGACCTTCGGCAGCGGCGCGACGCCGCAGGATTACATCCACACCATCTACGGCGTGATCTCCCAGTCGATGGGCGCGATGATCATGGTGGGCTTCGGCCTGATGATGTTCGCCGTCCTGGTGAGCGACATCCTGGCCGACGCGACGACCAAGTCGGAGACGGATCCGCTGACGGGACTGCTGAACCGGCGCGGTTTCGAGGCGCGGGCGCGGCTCGCCGGTCCGCTCGTCGGCCGGTCCGGCGTTCCCACATCGATCGTCATCTGCGATCTCGATCACTTCAAGGCCATCAACGACACCTTCGGCCATGCCGCCGGAGACAGGGTCATCGCCGCTTTCGCAGCCCATCTTTCGGCGGCACTCGGCGACAACCATGTCGCCGGGCGCATCGGCGGAGAGGAATTCGCGGTGATCCTTCCCGGCGCCAACGCCGCAGCAGCCCGGCTCTTCGCCGAGGCGATCCGCGCAGCACTCGCCGATGCCGCCATCGAGGGACTGCCGACGGGCGTCCGCCCGACAGCGAGTTTCGGCGTCGCCGAACTGCGCATCGAAGACACCATGTCGAGCATGCTGAAGCGCGCCGACCATGCGCTCTATCGAGCGAAGGGCGACGGACGCGACTGCGTCCGGGTGGCGCCACAGAGGACGGTCCTGTCGATGGCGCGAGCCGCAGGATGAGCCGGAACGGCTGAGGCAGGCCTATTGCCGGGCTGCGACCTTCGTGTCGCCGGTCGACAGCCGGTAGCCCTGGATCTCCTGCGCCGAAAGATAATAGAGCGAGCGCGGCGGCGTATCCAGCGCGTGCAGCCACAGCGCGGGATCCACCCCCATGTCGGACAGGTGCCGGGAAATCCGGGCGGTGGTGGCCTGCGCGTCCGACATCGCCTGCGCCGCTTCGGCAGGCTCGTCGCTCACCGAATAGAACTGGTGCACCCCTACCGCGGCCTTGGCACCGATCGACCGGTCCATGCCGCCGGCCAGCACGAGCGGACAGGAGGACGCGCAGAGCGCGCCGTCCTCGACCGTGGTGGCGATGCCCTTCTCGCGGATCAACCGGGCCATGCCGATGGCGTCGTCGAGCGAACCGCCAGGCGAATCCAGCGCAACGACCCGCACATACTCACCACGCGCCAGGATTTCCTCCTCGAACCGCGCCCGGGCACCCATGTCGATGTAGCCCCGTGCCGAGAGCACCCCGCCCGGCTCGAGCGTGAACTGAATGGGAGACCGCAGCACCTCCTCGTCGGCGGTGACATGGTCGCGCGGATCCGTGGTGCCCGAGGAAGCGCCGCTGCCCCGGTCGTGTACCGCCGGCGGCAGGATCGCGGGCGCGGCGAGGTGCTGGCCGGGCATGACCGAGGGCGCCGACCGCGCGTGGATCAGGTCGTGCATGTCAAAGCCGAGCACGCCGAAGGTGCCGACGAGCAGGCCGCCGAAGGCCCAGCGGATCACCTCGCCCTCGTCGAACCGACCGAAATAGCGCGACAGCAGCGAGCGTTTGCGCGTCATGCGCGCGTCCGCCGGCCGGTCTTCCTGCATGTCTTCCACGGCGCTCATGGATCGTGCCTCTTTCGTTCGGACAGGGCGATGGGCGTGACGTTCTCGGCTGCTGCCGGTCGCGGAGGCACCGGAGGAACGGCATTCCCCGCCGGTGTCGGTGCGTCGGCGGACTGGCCTGCGGCAGGCTGCCGCTGCCGGAGCGCCAGCAGGGCGTCGTGCAGCTCGATCGAGCGGAACATGTCGGCCGCGGTGATCCGGTCCGCATCGGCCATCTGCTCGTCGCCGCGCCGGATGACCCCCTGCACGATGCTCATGATCGCGATCAGCACGCCGGGCAGGAGGTCGATCGAGATCGCGCCGGCCCAGCTCGGGACGAAATCGCCGGCATAGCGCAGCACGGCCTCGGCCGATGACAGCGGCACGTAGCGCCGCTCGGCCACCTTCGGCTGCGCGAGGATCTCGGCAGCTGCGTCGGACAGCGCCTTCGACTGCGAATCCACCGACGTGCGGATGGTCGCCATCACCTGGTCCTGCCGCCCCGCGAGATCCGGCGACATGCCGTCCGCCACAGGCGCGATAAACCCGCCGGACAGGTCCGCCGCCGCACGCGCCACCGAGGGAGCGATCGAGGTCTGCTGGAGCGAGGAGACGACACCGGCCAGCGCAACCGCCTGTTCGGCGAAGCGGTCCGACCGTGGCGCGATCGCGCCCGGTTCCGAAACCAGCCCGCGCATGGAGGCGAGATGTTCCTGGCCCTCGCGAAAGAGCGTCCCGACCAGTTCCTGCGAGGCGCGGATGTTGGCCTCGAGCTCGCGCATCTGGGCGCTCATCTGGGTCAGCAACTGGACGACGCTGCCCGCGCCCGAGGTGCCCGTCAGCGCGCCCGAACTGCGTTCCTCGTCGGCCAGCCGCGCGAAGCGCTCGCCCGCCCGCTGGATGTCGGGCAGCAGCGACAGCGCACCGAGCGCGTTGCCATGCGCCTGTTCGAGATCGCCGGTATAACCTTCCAGCGTCTCGGCGAGATGCTGTTCGACCGCAGCCGAGCCGGCCAGCGCGGCAGCGTTCAGCCACGACGACATCGCCACGATCATGACCGACCCGACGGCCATGACCGCAAACATCGCCAGCCGGGAGGCGCCGTCGCGCATCTCCGGCAGGAACCGCATCAGGTAGCTCCAGAAGCCGTACATCCCGACCGAGACGGCCGCCGAATAGACGATCGCGGCGAAGAACACGATCGCCGCCGAGCCGTCGAGCAGGCTGCGCACGCCGAGATAGGTGTAGACGCCGGACGCCAGCGCGAGCGTCGCCAGCACGAACCGCGTCATCGTCTCCAGCGAGGCGGCGTGGTCCTTCAGGCGGCGGGCGGTGACGGCTTCGCTCATGCGCGCTGCGATGCTTCCATTCACGTTTCGTTAACCTTCGCGGCCGCAGAAGGCGCGACAAAGGTGACCAAATCAGGGCCTGGCGCAGGGGTGCTCGAGCACGGGCACCACGTTGTCGGGCAACCCGTACATGTAGGAACGGCCGTGCAGCAGCACGCCCTGCGAGCGGCAACGACGCACCACCCGGTCGCCATCGGACGGATCGAGGTAGACCACGTCCGGCGCGCCGCCACGCGTGTAGTCGGCGAGATCCTGCGCCAGGTGTCCCTGCCCGACCACGATGCGTTTGTAGCCCGAAGGGCTGTAGATGATCAGGTTGCCGAAGCTGTCCGCATGCACGCGGTCATGGTAGCCGCCCGCCGCGGCCGGGCCGGCGAGACTCATGGCTGACAGCACCAGCGCGGTTCGGACCACTCGCTTTGCGATGGCTGAAAGACTGCTCTGCGTCGTCATTGGCTCGTCCCTTCCGTTCGCGTCGAGCCCCCTCGCCGTCGAACTTAACGCTTTCTTAACCCATGTCACGTCGGGACGTGCCACCTCGCGCGGGCCAATTGACAGACATGGTTAATATCCTCAAAGGAACTGTATGACAGACGAGACCCCCAAACAGCCCGCCATCGACATCGCCCAGCTTCGCCTGAAGGATGCGCTCGACTTCGCCCCGCTGCTGGCTGCCTATGCCCAGGCGCTGAAGCGCGGCGCGCCGCGTCGCCCCGACCAGTACTACGCCGAGACCCTGCTGCAGGACCGCACGGCCGAGGTCATCGGCGCACGCATCGACGGAAAGCTCGTCGGCTTCACCATCTTCACCGACCAGCCCGAGCCGGTGTCGGGCATGCGCTGCGGCGTGTGCGATCACATCTATGTGCACCACGAGCACCGCAACAAGGGCATCGCCAAGGCGATGGTCGACGTGCTGGCCGACCAGGCCGAGGAACGCGGCTGGACCAAGCTGATCCTGAACGCCCCGCGCCAGCCCGAAGACGGCCGCAAGCTCTACGAGCAGATCGCCGCGCCTGCCGACTGGACGAGCTTCGTCATCCGCTTCGACAGCAAGTAGCGCCTCGGCATCCGGCAGCGGACGCCCCCCCCCAACGCGTCCCGGGGTGCGTCAGGAGGAAGCGGAGCGAGGTTCAATCGATTGAACCACTTGCCGGATTCCCCACCGCACTAAATAGCAGGACACAAAGGTCTTTTGCGGCTTTGACGCGCTGCAAAAAGCGCACTAGAAAGCGCCATCAATGGGCCATGGGGCAGCAGGTGAACGCATGCCTCTCCGGCCTTAGTCCTGGGGGAGCCATGAGCAACTCGACAGCCACCCGTCCCGGCATGAAGCCACGCCCGCTCTCGCCGCACCTGCAGATCTACCGTTTCACGCCGACCATGGCGATGTCGATCGTGCACCGCATCACCGGCGTCGCGCTCTACGGCGGCACGCTTCTCGTCGCGTGGTGGCTGATCGCCGCCGCGACGTCGCAGAGCGCCTTCGCCACCGCCGCCGCGGTGATGGGGTCGTGGTTCGGCCTGCTTGTGCTCTTCGGCTTCACCTGGGCGCTCTTCCACCACATGCTCGGCGGCCTTCGCCACCTTGTCTGGGACACCGGCCGCGGCCTCGAGAAGCACACCGCCACGACCTATTCCCTGGCCACGCTGGCGGGATCGATCTTGCTCACGATCCTCACCTGGATCGTCATCCTGTTTGCGGGAGCCTGAGATCATGGCCGACATGCAGACCCCCCTCCGCAAGGTTCGCGGCCTCGGCGCAGCCGGCCATGGCACCGCCGAGTTCTGGCGCAACCGTGTCACCTCGGTCGCGCTCATCCCGCTCAGCATCTTCGCCGTCTGGCTTGTCGTCTCGGGCCTCGGCTCGAGCTTCGCCGAGACCCGCGCCACGCTCTCCCACCCGGTCGTGGCCATCCTGCTCGCGCTCTTCATCCTCATCAGCCTCGACCACATGCGCCTCGGCATGGTCGAGATCATCGCTGACTACATCCACAGCGAAGGTCAGAAGCTGGTCCTCCTGATGCTCAACATCTTCTTCACCATCCTCGTCGGCGGGGCCTGCGTGTTCGCCCTGCTCAAGATCGCGTTCGGAGGCTGACCCGCACATGGCCAAGGCATCATCGGTCAACGGCAAGGCCTATACCTTCGTCGACCACAAGTTCGACGTCGTCGTGGTGGGGGCCGGCGGCGCCGGGCTGCGCGCCACGCTCGGCATGGCCGAGCAGGGGCTGAAGACGGCCTGCATCACCAAGGTCTTCCCCACTCGCTCGCACACCGTCGCCGCCCAGGGCGGCATCGCCGCCTCGCTGCAGAACATGGGGCCCGACCACTGGCAGTGGCACCTCTACGACACCGTCAAGGGCTCCGACTGGCTTGGCGACGTCGATGCCATGGAATACCTCGCCCGCGAGGCGCCCGCCGCCGTCTACGAGCTCGAGCACTACGGCGTGCCGTTCTCGCGCACCGAGGAGGGCAAGATCTACCAGCGCCCGTTCGGCGGCCACATGCAGAACTTCGGTGACGGCCCGCCCGTGCAGCGCACCTGCGCGGCGGCCGACCGCACCGGCCATGCCATCCTGCACACGCTCTACGGCCAGTCGATCAAGAACAACGCCCAGTTCTTCATCGAGTATTTCGCGCTCGACCTGATCATGACCGACGGCGTCTGCACCGGCGTCGTGGCCTGGAACCTCGACGACGGCACCATCCACCGCTTCGCCGCCAAGATGGTGGTGCTGGCCACCGGCGGCTACGGCCGCGCCTATTTCTCGGCGACGTCGGCCCACACCTGCACCGGCGACGGCAACGGCATGGTGGCGCGCGCCGGCCTGCCGCTCCAGGACATGGAGTTCGTGCAGTTCCACCCGACCGGCATCTACGGCGCCGGCTGCCTGATCACCGAGGGTGCCCGCGGCGAGGGCGGCTATCTCGTCAACTCCGAGGGCGAGCGCTTCATGGAGCGCTATGCCCCCTCGGCCAAGGACCTCGCCTCGCGCGACGTCGTCTCGCGCTGCATGACGATGGAGATCCGCGAGGGCCGCGGCGTCGGCAAGGCCAAGGACCACATCTTCCTGCATCTCGACCATCTCGATCCGGCGGTGCTGCACGAGCGCCTGCCCGGCATCTCGGAATCGGCCAAGATCTTCGCCGGCGTCGACGTCACCAGGGAGCCCATCCCGGTTCTGCCGACCGTGCACTACAACATGGGCGGCATCCCGACCAACTACTGGGGCGAGGTACTGAACCCGACCGAAGGCGAGCCGGACCGCGTCCAGCCCGGCCTGATGGCCGTCGGCGAGGCGGGTTGCGCCTCCGTCCACGGCGCCAACCGGCTCGGCTCCAACTCGCTGATCGACCTCGTTGTCTTCGGCCGCGCCGCCGCCATCCGCGCCGGCGAGGTGGTCGACCGCGCCGCGGCGATCCCCGCCATCAACGAGGCCGCCGTCGAGAAGATCATGGACCGCTTCGACCGCCTGCGGAACGCCGATGGCGGCACGCCCACGGCCGTGCTGCGCGAGAAGATGCAGCGCGCCATGCAGGAGGACGCCGCCGTGTTCCGCACGCAGGACTCGCTGGAGAACGGCTGCAAGCGCATCTCGGCGATCTGGAACGAGCTGCCGGACGTCAAGGTGACCGACCGGTCGATGATCTGGAACTCGGACCTCGTCGAGACGCTGGAACTCGACAACCTCATGGCCTGCGCCATCACCACCGTCTACGGCGCCGAGGCGCGCAAGGAGAGCCGCGGGGCGCATGCCCGCGAGGACTTCTCCGAGCGTGACGACGCCAACTGGCGCAAGCATTCGCTGGCCTGGGTCGACGACGCGGGCAACGTCTCGCTGAAGTATCGCCCGGTCCACACCGAGACCATGCTGCCGGTGGCGCAGGGCGGCATCGACATCGCCAGGATCGCGCCGAAGAAGCGGGTGTATTAGGATTGGGCCTGAAGGAGGTCCGGACGATGGGTGAGATCACGATCAGGCTGAGCGACGCGACGGTGATCGAGGCGCTTGAGGAAATGGCTTCGATCCACGGCAGGCCGGTCGAGGAGGAAGCCCGTTCGGTTCTGGAGCGCGCGGTCGAGGATCATCGTCACCGGACCGACCTGATCGAGAGAGCTCGGCAGATTCGCGCGATGACACCGACAGGCGTGAAGCAGACGGATTCGGTCGAGATCATCCGCGCGATGCGCGAAGAGCGCGACCGTGCGCTGGGTGGTTGACGCTTCGGTGGCCGTGAAGTGGATCATCGCGGAAGAACGCGAGGAGGCAGCGGATTCGCTGCTTTCCCATGGGGAAATGCGGTCCGCGCCTGACCTGTTGCTGGTGGAGGTTGCGAACGTCCTGCGCAACAAGCTGTCGAAGGGGCAGATATCGCTCCCACACGCCCAGACGGGTTTTCGGTTCGTTGCTTCCGCCATGACGTCCCTGGTGCCGGATCGCGAACTCGTCGGGCGCGCCCTGGATATCGCCGCCGAACTGGAACACCCGGTGTATGACTGCATGTACATCGCCTGCGCCGAACGAGAAAACACGAAGGTCGTGACCGCTGACGCCCGCTTCAAGCGACGCACCGCGCAGTCCCGCTACGCAACGCTCGTCGAATCCCTGCCGATCTGAATCGGAGACACCCATGGTCGAACTCACCCTCCCCAAGAACTCGAAGATCAATCCGGGCAAGACCTGGCCGAAGCCGCAGGGCGCGACCAATCTGCGCGAGTACAAGGTCTATCGCTGGTCGCCCGACGACGACCAGAACCCGCGCATCGACACCTATTTCGTCGACATGGACGATTGCGGGCCGATGGTGCTCGACGCGCTGCTCTACATCAAGAACAGGATCGACCCGACGCTGACCTTCCGCCGCTCCTGCCGCGAGGGCATCTGCGGCTCCTGCGCCATGAACATCGACGGCGCCAACACGCTGGCCTGCACCAAGGGCATCGACGAGATCGGCGGCGCGGTGAAGATCTACCCCCTGCCGCACATGCCGGTGGTCAAGGACCTCGTGCCCGACCTCACCGTGCCCTACGCGCAGCTCACCTCGATCCAGCCCTACCTGAAGACGGTCTCCCCCGAGCCCGCCAAGGAATGGCTGCAGAGCCACGAGGACCGGCAGAAGCTCGACGGCCTCTACGAGTGCATCCTGTGCTTCTGCTGCCAGACCTCGTGCCCCTCCTACTGGTGGAACGGCGACCGCTATCTCGGCCCCGCCGTGCTGCTGCAGGCCTACCGCTGGCTGATCGACTCACGCGACGAGGCGACCGGCGAGCGCCTGAACGATCTTGAAGATCCGTTCCGGCTCTACCGCTGCCACACCATCATGAACTGCGCCCAGACCTGCCCCAAGGGCCTGAACCCGGCCAAGGCTATCGCCGAGATCAAGAAGATGATGGTGGAACGGGCGGTGTAGGCAGGGACGCCCGTTCTACGGGGCCAGCCCGCCGAAATCGACCGGCATGGACCCTGTCGTTCCGCATCTCATGGCGGCATCGACCTCGGAAAGGTGTCGCCGAAGAAGCGGGCGCGCCTTGCGCCCGCTACGGCGGAGCCGCGTGTTGGGCGTCATCGGCAGACGCTCCGCCCGTACGCAAAAAGGGCCGGCGATCTACGCCTTGACGGGTATCGGGAACGGGCAGAAACTTGGTTTCTGTGACGAAGCGGGTACGTCTTAAAATTGTGCCCGACACCTGCTATGTTCGCAGTCCTTGCATTTGTGATGCTCAACGGGGCCGCGATGTCCGATGAAGATGAACCGCTGACTGCAGGCGGATCGAGCATCCATCGTTACGATGGCCATCAGTACGAATTCCGAGGTCCGGTTGATGCCGGCGTTCATCTCGAAAAGCTGGAAACCTTTCTGCAAGCGGCACTTGGGCCTCAGGCCGGTGTTTACCATGAGATCATTTCAGACAAGGTGCATATCGATATCCTGATTTATGCGCCGACCGAAAGCCGCGATTGTTGGACGTTCGTCACCAGCGGCATGAGCGACTTGCCCATGAAAGTGCCCGAGATACTGGGAGAAGATCGGGCCTTGTTTTCCCGTTCCGAGTTGCTGATTTCGCTTCCCCGCGATTGGTTCGACGCGGGAGACAATGGATTGCCGATCGATAGTCAGATGGGTGACGACTCGAAATTCTGGCCGATTGGTCTCCTGAAGCACCTTGCTCGGTTTCCGCATGAATTCGACACTTGGCTGTGGGATGGGCATTCGATCCCGAATTTCGATCCGCCGGAGCCATATCATCCATCAACGCGGTTTAACGGATCCGTCTTGTACCTCGGGATGGGTTCATTGTCCGAGAATCAGGTCATGGAACTAGACGATAGCGGCGCAATCGCTTTCCATACGGTCGTTCCGGTCTACGGCGATGAAATGACCTACAAGCTCAACAAGGGCTCCGATGCGCTGTTGGAAAAACTCCTCTCGCATGGAGTGACCGACATCCTGGACCCGAACCGGCCGAGCGTGGTGCAGAAGCGCAGCCTGTTCGACTTTTTCTCCAAGTCCTGAAAGCCTCAGTCCCGGCGAGGTAAGGGATGCTCCCGCAGCGAAGGCATCTGCGGCTCCCGCGCGATGCCCATCGAAAGCGCAAAACACGCTGACCTGCACCAGGGGCGTCGACGAGTTCGGCGGCATCTCGAAAATGCACCGGCCGCCATCCGGCATGGCCCGTCGGCTGGCACCGTCCGAGGGTGCCGTTCGGAAGACGGAATCTGTTGCACCCGCAGACCCACATCGGGTTAAAAGGGCGCTCGCTCCGGCGCTCTTCATCCTGAGGTGCGCGCGGAGCGAGCCTCGAAGGACGCACCTGAGATACCCATGGACACTCCCGCCTCCGACCTGCTTCTCCTCAACGCCATCGAAGCCCGCGTGCTGGGCTCGCTGATCGAGAAGAAGGAGCTGACGCCCGACATCTACCCGCTGTCGCTCAACGCGACGCAGTCGGCCACCAACCAGAAGACGGCCCGCGAGCCGGTGATGAGCCTGGAACCGGCCGACATCCACCGCTCCTTCAAGTCGCTGATGGACAAGGGGCTGGTACGCCAGGTGTCGGGCTCGCGCGTCGAGCGTTTCGAACACCAGCTGTCGCAGCGCTTCTCGCTCACCCGTGGCCAGACCTCGCTGATCGGCCTGATGATGCTGCGCGGGCCGCAGACCGCGCACGAGCTGATGGCGCGCTCGGAGCGGATGGCGCGCTATGCCAATGTCGAGGAATTGCTCGCCGACATCGACCTGTTGATCGGCCGCAAGACGCCGCTCGTCCAGCTCGTCGAGCGCGGTCCGGGCCAGCGCGAGGACCGCTACGCCCATCTGCTCTGCGGCCCGGTCGCCGCCGCACCGCGCTCTGCGGCCCCGGCGCGTGCCTACGCCGCTGCCGACACGTCGGACCTCGAGGCGCGCGTCGCCGCGCTGGAAACGGAGGTGGCCGACCTGCGGTCCCTCCTCGAGAGCCTGACCGGGAACGGCTGACGGCTTTTTCTCCGCCGCCCGCCGCCGCTTGATCCGCGTCAAGCCGCCTGCCTCGCCGTCCGGCTATCACGCTTCCCGACAACGAAAAGGGAGCTTGCCTTCGAATGGCGACCACGAACTGGAACGACCTCATCAGCCAGACCAACGGCCGCATGGCGGCGGTGCGCGCCGGTGTGCCGGATGTGGCCGCAGGCTTCGCCCAGCTCGCCAAGGCCGCCATCGCACCCGGCGCGCTCGATTCGAAGACCAAGGAGCTGATCGCGCTGGCCATCGGCATCGCGGCGCGCTGCGACGGCTGCCTCGCCTTCCACGTCAAGGCCGCGATCAGGCTGGGCGCCACCCGGGACGAGGTGCTGGAGACGATCGGTGTGGCCGTCTACATGGGCGGCGGCCCTTCGATGATCTACGGCGCCGAGGCGCTTGACGCCTACGACGCGCTGGCGGCGGGATGACCTCACGCAAGCGTGTTGGCGCTTGATTTTGAACCGCCGCGGAAGGACGCTATCTGTCTGGCCAACAGGGAGATTGACGTCATGCTGCGCATGCTGATCGCCGCCACGCTCGCCACCTTCGCCGCTTCGGCTTCGCCTGTCGCCGCGCAGCAGTCGGAAAGCGCCGTTTTCGCCGGCGGCTGCTTCTGGTGCATCGAATCCGACATGGACAAGGTGCCGGGCGTCACCGCCACCACCTCGGGCTATTCCGGCGGAACGCTGCAGAACCCCACCTATCCGAACCACGAGGGGCACCGCGAGGTGCTGAAGGTCGATTACGACCCGTCGAAGGTTTCCTTCGCGCAACTGGCCGACATCTTCTTCCGCTCCGTCGACCCGACCGATGCCGGCGGACAGTTCTGCGATCGCGGCCATGCCTACACCACGGCGATCTACGTGGCGGACGACGCGCAGAAGCAGGCGGCGGAGAAGGCCAAGGCTGCCGCACAGGCCGAACTCGGCAAGCCGATTGTCACTCCGATCGAGATGGCGGGCACCTTCTGGGCGGCGGAAGACTATCATCAGGACTACTACAAGAAGAACCCGATCCGCTACCGCTACTACCGCGGCGCCTGCGGCCGCAACGACCGGGTCGAGGCCCTGTGGGGCAATGCCGCCTACGAGGGAATTCCGGCCCACTGATCGCTCCCGCGCGGGCGGACAGCCGGGCAACAGCTTGCGGACCGGCCGCCCTCGCGTCGGCCGCGCTCAAGGCGAAGCCGGCCGCGGGCTCCCCTTGACGCGCTTTGCCGTTTAACATTTCTCAATGCTGTTTGCCATTTCTTGGCGCGCCGCGCAGATCATTGCTGCCGACAGCCGTCTTATTAACGGATTGGCGCGCCAACCAGTGCTACGGAACCCGGGAGATCGAGACAACTCGCCGGTAGCCCGTGTCCGCCCTGAACCGCCTTCCAGCCATCGCCGCAGATGCCCTCCGCAGGCTCGTCGCGCAGTCGCCGGTCGAGCGCTGGTATCGACTGAGCGGCCTAGCGCCCGACAATTCGCCGGAAGTGGCCAGCGTGCGCGCCGCCCAGATGCGTTCCATGCTGCGCTACACGCCGATCATGATGGCCGCCAACGTCGTCAACGCGCTGTGCGTGCTGTTCGGCGTCCTGCATCATGTCGAGAGTCCTTTCCTGCTCATCCTGTGGGGCGTGGCGGTCTGCGCCTTCGCGGTTCAGGCGACGGCGATCTGGTATGCGAGCCGCAACCGGCCGCCACGGGAGAAGGTGTCGGCGCGCGGCCTCTGGCGCACCACGCGCCAGGCCGCGATACTCGGGCTGCTCTGGGGCATCCTCCCGGCGGTCTGGTATCCTGAGCTCGACCAGTGGGGCCAGGTTCTCGTCGGTACGCTCGTCACCGGCATGATCTGCTGCGGCGCCTTCGCCCTCGCCACCGTCCCCTCCGCCGGAACCGCCTACGTCCTGGCCTTGATCGCCGGCAGCCTCGTCGGGCTGTTGCGCGCCGAGATTCCTCACGTCGAGGTGATCGCGATCCTGCTGATCGCCTATTCGATCACCGTTACCTACGCCGTCTTCGGCACCGGCAAGCTGTTCGTCGAACACTTCGAGGCCGAGACCGCCCTGAAGCACAATGGCGAGGTCATCCAGCTGCTCCTCAACGAGTTCGAGGAGAATGGATCGGACTGGCTGTTCGAACTCGACGAGCATCTGCGCATCGTATCCTGTTCGCCGCGCTTCCTCGACGTCCTGGCAGAGGAGACGCACGATCTCCGCGGACGGCGCTTCGGTGACCTGCTCGCCCCGGCCGGACAGAAGTCCTTCTTCGCTGCCCTGTCGGGCGGCCGCGCCTTCCGCGACGTGGTGGTGGAGGCCGGTAGCCGAAGCGGAACCCGCTGGTGGTCGGTGACGGCAGGTCCCCTGTTCGACGCCAAAGGCGGCGTCTGCGGCTGGCGCGGCGTCGGCTCGGACGTCACCGAGGCGAAGCTCGCCAAGGACCGGATCGTCTGGATGGCCACGACCGACCAGCTCACCGGCCTGCCGAACCGCCTGCATTTCCACGAATGCGCCGATCGCGCCATCGACCGCTGCCGGGCCGCCGGCCGCCAGGTCGGCCTCGCCAGCCTCGATCTCGACGGGTTCAAGCAGGTCAACGACACGCTGGGGCACGCTGCCGGCGACCAGCTCCTTGCACGGATCGCCTTGCGCCTGCACGACTTTGCCGGTGACGGCGTCACCATCGGCCGGCTCGGCGGCGACGAGTTCGGCGTGCTGATCGAGTGCGGGACCGGCTGCGATCGGATGATAGGCCTGCTGGAGAAGATCGTGGTCGCCATATCGGCGCCCATCGCCATCGGCGACAGTACCGTCTCCGTCGGCGGAACCGCGGGACTTGCCCTGGCGCGGTCGGCGGACGAGGACATCGACCGCCTGATGAGCAACGCCGACACCGCGCTCTATGCCGCCAAGGAACAGCAGCGCGGCTCGGTCGTGCTGTTCTCCGACGCGATGCAGAAAGCTGCCGATGAACGGCGCGGTCTTGCGGACGACCTCAAGCTCGCCGTCGACGAGCGCCAGCTGGAACTGCACTATCAGCCGATCGTCGACGCGAACACCTTGCGCGTCGTGGCCGCCGAAGCCTTGCTGCGCTGGCGTCACCCGAGACGCGGCCTGCTGTCGCCGGACGCCTTCATCGGCATCGCCGAGGCGACCGGCCAGATCGGTCGCATCGGCAACTGGGTGCTGTCGCAGGCATGCCGCGATGCCGCCGCCTGGCCCGATCATGTCGGAGTGGCCGTCAATGTCTCGCCCGCCCAGCTGGTGACGAACGGCACCGGGACCAACGTCCGCGCCGCGCTCGCATCCAGCGGGCTCGCCGTCCACCGCCTCGAGCTGGAGATCACGGAGGCAGTCTTCGTTCGGCACGGCACCCAGGCGGAAGAGTTCATGCGCGACATGGACAGCCTTGGGGTCCGCATCGCGCTGGACGATTTCGGTACCGGCTACTCCTCGCTCGGCTACATCACGCGTTTTCCGGTCGGCAAGCTGAAGATCGACCGTTCCTTCGTGTCCGGCGGCGCCGCCATCAAGGAGCGCAACGCCATCATCTCCGCCATCGTCGGCATCGCCCGATCGCTCAACATGATCACCACCGCTGAAGGCGTGGAGAACCCGGGCGAACTGGCCTGGGTGCGCAATCTCGGCTGCACCCAGATCCAGGGCTACCACATAGCCCGGCCCATGGCGGCCGCCGACTTCTCGGCCTACCTGCTCAGCCAGGAGCCGGAACTGGTCGCCGGGGTGCGCCTCAGGCCGGCCGTCGCGCAGGCATGACGTCGCCTGCGCGGATCTGGCCGATCCGGTTCAGGCCAATCGCGCATCGAGCGTGATCTCGATCGCTCCCAGCGCTTTCGACACGGGGCAGTCGCCCTTCGCCTTCTCGGCCAGCGACACGAACGTCGCCTCGTCGATTCCTGGCACGGTCCCGGTCACGTGCAGCGCGCTCTTGGTAATACCGGTTCCCGGCACCAGCGTCACGACTGCCTTGGCATCGACCTTCTCGGCCGGCGTGCCGTTCTCGGCCAGGAAGTGCGACAGCTGCATTGCAAAGCAGCCGGCATGCGCGGCGGCGATCAGTTCCTCGGGGTTCGTCCCGGCCTGACCGGTCTCGTCCTCGAACCGGGACTTGAAGGAATAGGGCAGCCCTTTCAGCGCCCCGCTCTGCGCCTCCAGCGTTCCGGTCCCTTGCTTCAGCGCTCCTGTCCAGACGGCTGTGGCATGACGATCCATGAGAATCTCCCTGGTGTTGCTGCCCGACGCTACCCGGCGGGCGGATCACAACGCGCGACGGCTGCGACCGTTCACGTCACGCGCCCGATGGCGATCTTGCTCCGCCCCAACGCGCAGTCGGCGGACACCACCGCGACGCTCCCGGGCGGTCGCAGCTTGCTCGTCGGAGAAAGCCGCGGACACCAGCCTCAGATCGGCTCGCCGCGCAGCAGGTTGGGCGCGGGACCCGCCAGCCCCGCCGCCTGGCGGATGAAGAAATCCTTCAGCGCCGGCATCCGGTCCACCATGCCAAGGCCGATGTCGCGGATCGTCCGCAACGGACCGAAATCGTTCGAGAACATCCGGTTCAGCACGTCGGTGGTCACGCCCATCTGCACCGTGTCGAAGCGGCGCCAGCGGGCATAGCGCTCCAGCACGTCGACCGCGCCGATGTCCTCGCCCAGACGGTCGGCCTCCACCACCACCTGCGCCAGCGCGGCGGCGTCCTTGAAACCGAGATTGAGCCCCTGGCCGGCGATCGGATGGATGCCGTGCGCGGCGTCGCCGGCGAGCGCGAAGCGCGGCGCGACGAATTCACGCGCCAGCGTCAGCCCCAGCGGCCAGGCCTTGCGCGGCCCGTCCACGCGGATGTCGCCGAGCTTCAGGCCGAAGCGGAGTTCGAGCTCCGTCTCGAACACGATATCGTCTTCCGCCACCAGCCGGTCGGCCTCGGCCGTTCGCTCTGTCCACACGATCGAAGAGCGGTTCGTGCCGTTCTCGTCCGGCTTGAGCGGCAGGATCGCAAAGGGGCCGGCAGGCAGGAAATGCTCCTCGGCCCGGCCATTGTGCGGCCGCTCGTGCGCGACCGTGCAGACGATGCCCGACTGGCCGTAATCCCAGTGTACGGTCTTGATCCCAGCCATGTCGCGCAGCCGCGACTTCACGCCGTCGGCCGCCACCAGCAGCCGAGCGGCGATGGACGTCCCGTCAGCGAGCCTGACCGTCGCGGCGGCGCTGCCGACCTCGAATCCCGCCACCGCCACGCCTTCGCGGATCGCGATGCCCAGCTCCGCCGCGCGCCGGCGCAGCGCCGCGTTCATCGCCCGGTTGGGGATCATGTGGGCGAAGGTCTCGCCTTCGGCCACCTCGCCGTCGAAGGTCAGGAACACCGGCCGCACCGGATCGCTGGTGCGCGAATCCGTCACGATCATTTCGGTGATCGGCTGCGCCTGCGGCAGGATCTCGTCCCAGCAGCCGAGCTGCTCGAGCATCCGTCGGGCCGCCGCCGCCACGGCGGAAGCGCGGCCATCGCGCTGCCAAACGCCGGCCGGCGCCGCGTCGACCATGGTGATGCTCAGGCCGGGACGCGACTGCGCGATCGCAACCGCGGCAGCCAGCCCGACATAGCCCGCGCCCGCCACCACGATGTCGGCGCGCTCTGATCCCTCATGTGTCATCATCGAACTCCCTTGTGGCGATGCGGCCGCAGCTTGACTTGTCCTGCCCAACTGGCCGAAACCGGCTCGCGAGCAAGGCCGGCGAGACGGCGCAAGGAGCCAGAGACGATGTCTTCAGCCATGCAGGAACTCCTGTCCATTCTCGACCTCGAACGGCTGGAGCACAACCTGTTTCGTGGTCGCAGCCCGCAGACCGCCTGGCAGCGGGTGTTCGGCGGCCAGACCATCGGTCAGGCGCTCGTCGCTGCCCAGCGCACCGTCGATGCCAGCCGGCGGGTCCATTCGCTGCACGGCTACTTCATGCGGCCGGGCGACACCAAGGTCCCGATCGTCTACGAGGTCGACCGCATCCGCGACGGCCTTTCCTTCAACACGCGACGCGTCGTCGCGATCCAGCACGGCCACGCGATCTTCTCGCTCGAGGCTTCCTTCCAGCTGGTCGAGGAGGGCCTCGACCACCATGTCGCCATGCCGCTCGACGTGCCGGGCCCGGAGGACCTCAAGACGCAGCGCGAACTGCTCGAGACGATGGAGGGCGTGCCGGAGGTCATCCGCCGCTTCTGGGCCCGCGACCGCCCGCTCGAAATCAAGCCCGTCAGCATCGAGCACTATGTCAGCCGCGACAAGCTGCCGCCGCAGCAGAACATCTGGATCCGGGCGACCGGGCCCGTGCCCGGAGAATGGCCGATCCAGAGCGCCATCCTCGCCTACCTGTCGGACATGACCCTGCTCGACACCGCCACCTTCCCGCACGGCCGCGCCATCTTCGACCCCGACCTGCAGGTCGCGAGCCTCGACCATGCGATGTGGTTCCACCGCGACGATCCGCTCGACGACTGGCTGCTCTACACCCAGGACAGCCCCTCCTCGTCGGGCTCGCGCGGGCTGTCCCGCGGTGCGATCTACAACCGCAAGGGGCTCCTGATCGCTTCCGTGGCGCAGGAAGGACTGATCAGGCTGCGCTCAAACGCCTAAAAAAGCAGCAATAACGCAATTTTGCCCACATTACAGCCCGCTGATTGTGCAGCGCGGTAGGCCGGACTTCGCCGGCGAACCGTTTTTTCATTCATTTCAAAAGGTTGAAGCCTCCTTGCCCGAGTTGGCACGGAGCTTGAATCTGTATGCTCACGCACCGGTCCCTGCAGGGTGGTCCGGAGTGTCTGTAAACGCGGGAACCCGCACAATCGAAGGGTGAAACCTGATGAAGATCGTGATGGCTATCATAAAGCCGTTCAAGCTCGACGAGGTGCGCGAAGCGCTGACCGCCGTGGGCATCCAGGGGCTGACCGTCACCGAGGTGAAGGGCTACGGACGCCAGAAGGGGCACACGGAAATCTATCGCGGCGCCGAATACGCCGTCAGCTTCCTGCCCAAGATCAAGATCGAGCTCGCGGTGAGCTCCGACATGGTCGACAAGGCCGTTGACGCGATCAGCAGCGCCGCCAAGACCGGCCAGATCGGCGACGGCAAGATCTTCGTCTACGGGATCGATCAGGCCGTGCGCATCCGCACCGGCGAAACCGACGTCGACGCGCTTTGACAGCCATTTCGATTTCAAGGAGACAACAATGAGCCTTTCCAACCACTTGAAGATCGCGATGCGCACGGCGTCGCTCGGCGGTCTCGCCGCCGCCGCCCTCGGGCCGGTCATCGCCTTCGCCCAGGAGGCAGCACCTGCGGCTACTGAAGCGGCCGAGGCGGCAGCTCCCGTCATGGACAAGGGCGACACCGCCTGGATGATGATGTCGACCGTGCTGGTCCTCTTCATGATCCTGCCGGGCCTGGCCCTCTTCTACGGCGGCCTCGTGCGCGCCAAGAACATGCTCTCTGTCCTCATGCAGTGCACGGGCATCACCGCCCTGGTCATCGTGATCTGGGTCCTGTGGGGCTATTCCTTCGCCTTCGGCGGCTCCACCAGCGCGTTCTGGGGCGGCTTCGGCAAGCTCTTCCTGTCCGGCGTGAACGCCGACAGCATGGCGGCCACCTTCTCCGCCGAATACGTCATTCCGGAATTCGTCTTCATCTGCTTCCAGATGACTTTCGCCTGCATCACGCCGGCGCTGATCGTCGGTGCCTTCGCCGAGCGCATCAAGTTCCGCGCGGTCATGCTCTTCGTGGCACTCTGGGTCACCTTCGTCTACTTCCCGATCGCGCACATGGTCTGGGACGCGAACGGCCTGATCTTCACCGGCGCCCATGCCGGCGGCATCGCGGCGCTCGACTTCGCCGGCGGCACCGTCGTCCACATCAATGCGGGCATCGCCGGTCTCGTCGGCGCCATGATGGTCGGCAAGCGCGCCGGCTACGGCAAGGACAACATGGCTCCGCACTCCATGACCCTCACCATGGTCGGCGCCTCGATCCTCTTCGTCGGCTGGTTCGGCTTCAACGCCGGCTCCAACCTCGAGGCCAATGGCGGCGCCGCCCTGGCCATGATCAACACCTTCACCGCCACCGCCGGCGCGATCCTCGCCTGGGTGGTCATCGAGGGCATGTCGCGCGGCAAGGCGTCGATGCTGGGCGCTGCGTCCGGCGTCGTCGCCGGTCTGGTGGCCGTCACCCCGGCGGCCGGCCTCATCGGCCCGGTCGGCGCGATCGTGCTGGGCGCCATCGCCAGCGTCATCTGCTACTATTTCGTGGCCGTGGTGAAGATCAAGGCCGGCTACGACGACTCGCTCGACGTGTTCGGCATCCATGGCATCGGCGGCATCGTCGGCGCCATCGGCACGGGCGTCTTCGCCTCGAGCTCGCTCGGCGGCATCGGTTATGCCGATGGCGTCACCATGGGCGGCCAGGTCTACTCGCAGGTCGTGGCCGTCCTCATCACCATCGTCTGGTGCGGCATTGCCTCGGCGATCCTCTACAAGCTCGTCGACCTGCTCGTCGGCCTGCGCCCCACCGCAGAAGCCGAGCGTCAGGGCCTCGACCTCAACTCGCACGGCGAAGTCGCCTATCATTCCTGATCCGGCGGTCCGCGCCGCCACGTGGCGCGGACATCGCGGACTTGATCGCATCCTCCCAGACTGGGGCCCGGTATCGCCGGGCCCCTTTTTTTGTCCGCGAAGGCCGGAGGGCCGGCCATGGTTAATGGCGCTTTAACCGCCCGCCCCTAGTCTGGACCCGTTCCGGAACCGCTCTGAGGGCGGTCCCGGCACGCGACCAGAGGATCGATCGTATGCGTCAAGGCCCGTCAGCCGCCTTTGCCCTGTCCGGATTGGGATATGGCATCCAGACCTTCCTGCGCCGCCAGCTGATGCGCGTCGTCGGGCTCGCCCTGCTGGCCTTCTGCGGTTTCGCGGTGGCGAGCCTGGCCACCTGGAACGTTGCCGATCCGAGCTTCAGCCACGCGACCTCGAACGCCGTCACCAATGCGATGGGCTATCCGGGAGCGGTGCTGTCCGACCTTGCCATGCAGTTCTTCGGCCTCGCCTCGGTCGCCGGCCTGCTGCCGGCCTTCGCCTGGGGCCTGTTCTTCGTCGCCGCGCGCGGCGTCGACCGCCTGCCGCGCCGCGGTCTGGCCTGGTTTGCGGCGGCCGTCCTGTCGGCCGCCCTCGCCGGATGCATCGCTGCACCGGCCACATGGCCGCTGCCGACCGGCCTCGGCGGCGTTGCGGGAGACATGGTCCTCAAGCTTCCCGCCCTCTTTTCCGGCGGCTATCCGGGCGGCTGGCTGGCCGTCGCCTGCGGCGTCGCCGCTGCCGTTCCGGCGACCTGGCTGATGCTCTTCGCCACCGGCCTCATCGGACGCGAAGCGATCGACATCGACGCCGAAGAAACCGCCGGGGCGGACGACCTCGACGAGGAGATGGACGACGATCGCGGCTTTGCCGCCCTCGGCGCGGTCGTGCACTGGTGGCTGTTCCTGAGTGCCTTTGCCCGCCGCGCACTCGGCGCCGCACGCCGTCCCTCCCGCCGCAAGGACGACGGGACGGCCGAAGACGACGACCCGCTGCTGGACTTCGTCGTCTCGCGCGACGAGCGCCTGGCGCCCTCCGCCGGCGAGCCGCTGCGGCGGACGCGCGTCGAGCCCGCCTTTGCAGCCGAGCCCGACTTCGACCTGCCCGCCGGCAACTTCGACAATGACGACGACGAGGACGACGACGTGCCGATGCCCGTTCACGCTCCCGCGCAGCGGAGGGCCGAGCCGCAGGCACAGCCGCAGCCGCGGGCGGCGCAGGGCGCCGACGCGAGAGTGCGCAACTTCCGCTCCGCTCCGGGCCAGGCCCGCGTCGAGGCGCCGGCGCCCCGGCCGCTGCCCGGCGCCCGCCTCGATCGCGAGGCGCAGACGAGCTTCATCGGTACCGACACCTTCGAGATGCCGTCGCTGCACTTCCTGTCGGAAGCCAAGAACGTCGTGCGCGATCCCAGCCTGTCGAAGGACGCGCTGGAGCAGAACGCCCGCCTGCTGGAGGGCGTATTGGAGGATTTCGGCGTCAAGGGCGAGATCATCCACGTCCGTCCGGGCCCGGTCGTCACCCTCTACGAACTGGAGCCGGCGCCCGGCATCAAGTCGAGCCGTGTCATCGGGCTGGCCGACGACATCGCCCGTTCGATGAGCGCCATCGCCTGCCGCGTCGCCGTCGTGCCCGGCCGCAACGCCATCGGCATCGAACTGCCCAACGCCAAGCGCGAGACGGTCTATCTGCGCGAACTCCTGGCCAGTCGCGATTTCGAACAGTCGAAGGCCAAGCTCGCGCTGGCGCTCGGCAAGACCATCAACGGCGAGGCGGTGATCGCCGACATCGCCAAGTTCCCTCATCTGCTCGTGGCCGGCACGACCGGCTCGGGCAAGTCGGTGGCCATCAACACCTTCATCCTCTCGATCCTCTACCGCATGAAGCCGCAGGACTGCCGGCTGATCATGATCGACCCGAAGATGCTCGAACTGTCGGTCTACGACGGTATCCCGCACCTCCTGACGCCGGTGGTGACGGACCCGAAGAAGGCCGTCGTCGCGCTGAAATGGACGGTCCGCGAGATGGAGGACCGCTATCGCAAGATGTCGAAGGTCGGCGTGCGCAACATCGACGGCTTCAACCAGCGCGTCCTTCAGGCCGAGAAGAAGGGCGAGGCCATCTCGCGCACCGTCCAGACAGGTTTCGATCGCGATACCGGCGAGGCCGTCTACGAAACCGAGGCCCTGGACCTCAAGCCGCTGCCCTACATCGTCGTCATCATCGACGAGATGGCCGACCTGATGATGGTCGCCGGCAAGGACATCGAAGGCGCCGTCCAGCGCCTCGCGCAGATGGCGCGCGCCGCCGGCATCCACGTCATCATGGCCACGCAGCGCCCCTCGGTCGATGTCATCACCGGCACCATCAAGGCCAACTTCCCCACCCGCATCTCCTTCCAGGTGACGTCGAAGATCGACAGCCGCACCATCCTGGGCGAGATGGGCGCCGAGCAGCTGCTCGGCATGGGCGACATGCTCTACATGGCCGGCGGCGGCCGCATCCAGCGCGTCCACGGCCCCTTCGTCTCCGACGACGAGGTCGAGAAGGTCGTCGGCCATCTCAAGCTGCAGGGCGTTCCCGAATATCTCGACGCCATCACTGAGGACGACGAGGACGAGGACGACGAGCCGTCCGGCAAGGGCGGTGGCGCCTCGGGCGGTTCCGGCGGCGGAAACTTCGACGATTCGGAGGATCCCTACGATCAGGCCGTGTCCGTGGTCTTGCGCGACGGCAAGGCGTCCACCAGCTATATCCAGAGACGGCTGGGCATCGGCTACAACCGCGCCGCCTCCATCATCGAGAAGATGGAGAAGGAAGGCATCGTCGGTCCGGCCAACCACGCCGGCAAGCGCGAGATCCTCGTGCCGACGGAGGAAGAGGATCCGTTCTGATCCGGCCGGCCCGCCCGGGCCAAATTAAAGCCGCAGTCGCTTCCTAGCCCTGCGGCATGAACAGGAGATTCGGACCCATGACCGCATCAACCGCCGCGCGGCCCGGCCGCTTGCGCCGCACTGCCGCCGCCCTCGCCTTCGCAGCCGCCGCTGCGATCACGACGCTGCCCTCGACCCAGGCCGTCGCGCAGGGCGCGGCCATGGCTGACGCCCAGAAGATCGCCGATCACTTCGCCGGGGTCCAGACCATGACCGGCGAGTTCGTCCAGTTCGGACCGAAGGGCGAGCAGACCGGCGGCAAGTTCTTCATCCAGCGCCCGGGCAAGATCCGCTTCAACTACGAGGAGCCGTCGGGGTTCAAGGTGATCGCCGACGGTGAGTCGGTCGTCATCAACAATGCCAAGCTCAACACCTGGGATCTGTATCCGCTGTCGAAGACGCCTCTGAAACTGCTGCTCGACAACCGCATCGACCTTTCGGGAGACAAGGTCCGTTCCGTCCGTCAGGACGACGACCTGACCAGCATCCAGCTCCAGGACAAGTCGATCTTCGGCAACTCGACCATCACCATGATGTTCGATCCCAAGAGCTACGAGCTGCGCCAGTGGACCATCACCGATGCCCAGGGCAAGGACACGACCGTGATGATCTTCAACGTCCAGCAGGGCGTCACCTTCGACCCGAGCGTCTTCACCATCGACTACGCCCGCGTCACCGAGGCATCGCAGGGCCAGGGCGCCAATCGCGGCAAGTAGGCGGCTCCCGACGGTCTTCGGCCGGAGAGGGCGCCCGGACGCTTGATTTCGGCGCGCCGGAATGGGAACGGTTCGAGGAGGGTCGCCGCGGCCGCGCGGCGGCCCTCTCCCGTTCATGCTCCCATCCGGAAGACGCCATGCCGCTGACGATCGCCACCTGGAACATCAACTCGGTTCGCCTGCGTTTCCCGCTGGTGGAGAAGTTCCTGAGCGAGTACCAGCCCGACGTCCTGTGCCTGCAGGAGACGAAGTGCCCCGACGAGCTCTTCCCCGCCGACGGCTTCCGCCAGCTCGGCTACGAGCACGTCGCGATCAGCGGGCAGAAGGGCTACCACGGCGTGGCGACGATCTCCCGCCGGCCGCTGGCGGTCGTGGAGAAGCGCCGCTTCTGCGACAATAACGACTGCCGCCACCTATCGACCCGGTTCGACGCCGGCGGCAGGTCGATCCTGCTGCACAATTTCTACGTTCCCGCCGGCGGCGACGAGCCGGACCCCGAGATCAACCCGAAATTCCGCCACAAGCTCGACTTCATCGAGGAGATGCGCAGCATCGCGGCGAAACAGGATGGCGCAAATGCCGCCGTGCTGGTGGGAGACCTGAACATCGCCCCGCTGGAGGACGACGTCTGGTCGCACAAGCAGCTGCTGAAGGTGGTCAGCCACACCCCGGTGGAAACGGAGGGGCTGGAATCGATGCGCCGGCAGGGCGGCTGGGCCGACCTGATGCGCATCCACACGCCGCCGCCGGACAAGATCTACACCTGGTGGAGCTACCGGGCCCGCGACTGGGAGGCGGCCGACCGCGGCCGTCGCCTCGACCACGTCTGGTCGTCGCCGAACCTCGTCGACAGCCTGTCCGGCATCGAGGTGCTGAAGGAAGCGCGCGGCTGGGAACGTCCGTCGGACCACGTTCCGGTCATCGCCCGGTTCGGCCTGGACTAGGACCGGCGGCGCTACTGGAACTTCGGCGCCAGGCTCTCGATCCTGGCGATCATCGTCGTCAGGCTCAGCGTCAGCCGGCGATGCAGCATGGCGGCGATCTGCGGATATTCTTCCAGCATGCGGCGGAAGAGGGCGCGGTTGAGCCTCACGACCTCGACATCGCCCGCAGCCACCGCGCCGGTAAGGCGCTTCGTCTCGACGATCAGCGCCATTTCACCCAGCAGCGAGCCCGGTCCGCACTGCGCCACGACCACGCGCCCGGCCTCGGTATCACGCACCAGCGCCACGACGCCGGAGACGATGACGTAGGCGCTGTCGGCCGTGTCGCCTTCGCCGTAGAGTTCCCGGCCGATGGAATAGCGCTGCCGCTCCGTGCCGAAAGCGAGCAGGCGCATCTGTTCGGGCGTGAAGTCCTCGAAAATCTCCACGCCGGCCAGAATGCCGATATCGTCTTCTAGCGTCATGAAGCTGTCCCGGGCTTCCCCCCACCCGGCCCCCTGACCGGCGGGATGGATCGCCGACTCAGGGAACGAGCTTGTATCCGCCGCTTTCTGTCACAAGAATTTCAGCATTGGAAGGATCGCGCTCGATCTTCTGCCTCAGCCGGTACACGTGCGTTTCGAGCGTATGCGTCGTCACGCCCGAGTTGTAGCCCCAGACCTCCTCCAGCAGAACGTCGCGGGTGATCACCTTCTGTCCGGCCCGGTAGAGATATTTGATGATCGAAGCCTCCTTCTCGGTCAGCCGCACCTTGCCGCCGCGCTGGTCCAGAAGCAGCTTCTGGCTCGGCTTGAAGGTATAGGGACCGACGACGAAGGTGGCGTCCTCGCTCTGCTCGTGCTGGCGAAGCTGGGCGCGGATGCGCGCCAGGAGAACGGCGAAGCGGAAGGGCTTGGTGACATAGTCGTTGGCACCCGCTTCGAGTCCTAGGATCGTGTCCGAATCCGTGTCCTGCCCCGTCAGCATGATGATCGGCGACTTGAAGCCGCCCTTGCGCAAAAGCTTCACCGCCTCGCGGCCATCCATGTCCGGCAGCCCGACATCCATGATCAGCAGATCGATCAGCCCGGCGCGCGCGGTGGCCACGCCCTTCGTCGCGTTCGCCTCCTGGATGACGCGGAATTCCTCGTAGAGCGAAAGCTGCTCGACGAGCGTGGTCCGGAGGTCGTCGTCGTCATCGACGATCAGGATTGTGCGTGACGTCATCGTTGGATCCAGTTTTTTATGTCGACAGCCCGTCCGAAGACCATTCTTCTAGAAAACGCGCCGAAACTGTGGAAGCCGTTCACCGTGATTTGTTTTCAAATGGTATCTTACCCCAGAAAGCGTGAACACAAGATGCCTTCCCGCGAAATCGGTGGAATTCGCAGGCCGATCGTGGTCCGCCCGCGCCCGGGGCGGCCGAGCCAGGGCCTGCTGGTAGTCGATCGCACGGTGTTTCCCTGCGCACTCGGACGCGGCGGCATCACCGCCTTCAAGCGCGAAGGCGACGGCGGCACCCCGCTCGGCCCCATGACGGCGCTGTGGGGCTATCGCCGTCCGGGCCGCGGGTTTCCGCCGCCGACCCGGCTGCCCATGCTGCCCGCCGCGCCGACGCTCGGCTGGTGCGACGCGCCGGGCGACCGCAACTACAACCGCCCCGTCCGCCTGCCCTACCCGGCGAGCAGCGAAACGATGCAGCGCGCTGACCGGCTCTACGACGTCGTGCTGGTGCTCGACTGGAACATGCGGCCGGCCATCCGCGGCCGCGGCAGCGCCATCTTCCTGCACATCGCCCGGCCGGGATACACCCCGACCGAAGGCTGCATCGCGGTCTCGCCCGGCACCATGCGCCGGCTTCTGCCGCGAATCGGGGCCGGAACGGTGGTGCGGGTGGAACGGTAGGCGTCGCCCGCGTCAACCGTAGCGCCAGACCGTCGTGCGCTTGACCTCGGCATCCTCGAGCGCCCGCGTCACCGGCACCTGGTATTCGGCCAGGAACGTCAGCCGGTCGCGCGGCAGGTAGGAGCGGCCCGGGTCGCCGACGAGCACGAGCGCGCCGGCTGCTGCCAGCCCATCGAACCAGCCCAGCAGACAGGCGGTCATCGCGCGGTCGTAGAACACGTCGCCGGCCAGCACGACGTCCCAGTCACCTTCGGCACCCGTCAGATCCGCATCGGTGAAAGGGACGGACACGCCGTTCGCCGCCGCGTTGAGCATAACCGCGCCGCGGCAGAACCGGTCGATGTCGGCGGCGAGCACGCCGACGGCGCCGGCCTTCGCCGCGGCGATCGCCACCAGCCCCGATCCGGTGGCGAAGTCGAGCACGCGCCTGCCTGCCACGGTTTCGGGATGGTCGAGCACATAGCGGGCGAGCCCCTGTCCGCCCGCCCAGGCAAAGGCCCAGTAGGGCGGCTGCAGCCCCATCTCCTGCAGTTCCTCCTCCGTCCGGTGCCACAGATCGTGCGCCTCGTCGGCGAGATGCAGCAGGATCTCCGGCACGTGCGGCGGCGCACGCAGCGCCGTGTTGGCGCGGATGAAGCCGTCCGCCCGGTCGGGCGTCAGGATGGTCATGATGCCATCCGGCTCAGGACAGCCCGCCCATGCGGCAGACCTCGTCCCATTCCTCGTCCCGCACGGGCTGGACCGAAAGCCGCATCGACTTCACCAGCGCCATCTCGGCAAGCTTCGGATTGGCCTTCACCGCCTCAAGCGACACCGGTTTCGGCATGTCCTGCACGGCGCGGACGTCGACGCATTCCCAGCGCGGATCCGCGCTCGTCGAATCCGGATGCACGAGCCCGCAGACCTCGACGATGCCGACGATCTCCTTGCCCTCGTTCGAGTGGTAGAAAAATCCCCTGTCGCCGATCTGCATGGCGCGCATGTTGTTGCGGGCGAGGTAGTTGCGCACCCCGTCCCATTCCTGTCCGGCCGCACCCTTCGCCTTCTGCATCTCCCAGGACCACTTGAAGGGCTCCGACTTGAACAGCCAATAGGCCATCACGCGGTCTCCGGTTTGTTGAAGGTCCAGTTCCACGGGCGGATCTCGACGGAGGCGAACAGGCCCGCCTTGGCATAGGGATCCTCTGCGGCGATCAGCTCGGCGGACTTCTGGTCCGGCGCCTCGATGACCACGAGGCTTCCGTTCGGCTTGCCTTCGCTGTCCAGGAACGGCCCCGCCAGCGCCAGCGAACCCTTTCCGTTCAGCGTTTCAAGGAACACCAGATGCTCCGGCCGTGTATCCATGCGCAGCTGGAGGCAGCCGGGCTTGTCGTTGCAGATCACCGCGAACAGCATGTCGTCATTCCCCCTTGAGCGTGCCTGCCCGCCTCAGCTCTCGCTTTTCAGCGGCCGTGCGAGGAGGTTCGATACGGCTTCGCGCACCGTGATCGTCCGGTCAAGGATCATCGCCACGCTTTCGGTGATCGGGGCGTCGATCCCGCGTTCCTGCGCGATCCGCCAGGCCACGCCGGCCGTGGCGACGCCTTCGGCCAGCGGCAGCCCGTCCAGCTGTTCGCCGCGGCCGATCGCCCGCCCGTAGGCGAAATTGCGCGACTGGCCGGAGCCGCAGGTCAGCATCAGGTCGCCGAGGCCAGACAGCCCCATCAGCGTCTCGGGACGCGCGCCGAAGGAGGCGCCGATGCGGCGCAGTTCCACGAAGCCGCGCGTGACCAGCGCCGCCTGCGCGCTGGCGCCGAGGCCGGCGCCGACGACCGCACCGGCGGCGATCGCCAGCACGTTCTTCAGCGCGCCGCCGGCCTCGACCCCGACGAGATCGTCGCTCGAATAGCAGCGCAGCGTCGGCGTCGACAGGAACACGGCCAGCCTCGCCGCGGTCTCGATGTCGAAGGCGGCCACCGTCACCGCCGTCGGCAGCCCCGCCGCGACGTCGGACGCGAAGCTCGGCCCCGACAGGGCGGCCGGCGGGTTCACGGGCAGGACCTCCTGCACGATCTCCGACATCAAGCGCCCTGTGCCGGCCTCGATGCCCTTGGCGCACAGCACGAGCGGTATCCCCGGAGCGATGACGCTCCGCACCTGCAGGAGCACCGCGGCGGTGGTCTGCGCCGGCACGACCGACAGCACGCATTCGGCGCCGCCGATCGCCGCGGCAAGGTCGTCGCATGCGGTGAGGTCGGGATGCAGCGCCATCCCGGGCAGGTAGCGCGGATTCGAATGGTTGCCGTTGACGGCGTCGACCGTCGCAAGGTCACGTGCCCAGAGCCGGACGCGGTTGCCGGCCACCGTCAGCGTCTGGGCCAGCGCGGTGCCCCAGGCCCCGCCGCCCAGCACCGCGATCTGCGGAGCGGGCCTCATGCCTTGGCCCCCCGCTTCCCGGCGCCGACCAGCGGCGCGGCCTTTGCGTCGAGCGGCCAGCGCGAACGCGGCGCCATCTCCATCGGGTCGCCTTCGTCGGAAAGCCCGGCCCACAGCCGCTCGATCCCGGCCCAGGCGATCATCGCCGCGTTGTCGGTGCAGAGCGCCGCCGGCGGTGCCAGGAAGGCGAAGCCGTGCCGCTCGCACAGCGCCAGCAGCGCCGCACGGATCGGTCCGTTCGCGGCCACGCCTCCGGCCACCACCAGCGTCGGCGCGTCCGATTTCGGATGCTCCAGGCGAAACCGCTCCAGGCTGCGGGCGACGCGGTCGGCCAGCGTCTCGACGATCGCCCGCTGGAAGGAGGCCGCGATATCGGCGACGTCCCGGTCCGACAGGGGCGCGATCGCGGTCGCCGCCTGGCGCACGGCCGTCTTCAGGCCGGAGAAGGAGAAGTCCGGCCGCGCCTCGCCCTTCAGCGGGTGCGGGAAGTCGAACCGCCGCGCATCGCCGCCCTTGGCGACGCGCTCGACGTTCGGCCCGCCCGGATAAGGCAGGCCGAGCAGCTTGGCCGTCTTGTCGAAGGCCTCGCCGATGGCGTCGTCGATGGTCGAGGCCCAGCGCTCGTAGCGCCCCGGCCCTTCGACCAAGAGGATCTGCGTATGTCCGCCCGAGACGAGCAGGATCAGGTACGGGAAGTCGACCTCCCCGATCAGCCGGGCCGACAGCGCATGGCCCTCGAGATGGTTGACGGCGATCAGCGGCTTGCCCGTTGCCGCCGCGATCGCCTTGGCGGTCATCAGCCCGACCAGCAGCCCGCCGATCAGGCCGGGGCCGGCGGTCGCCGCCACCGCGTCGACTTCGTCGAGCGCCGTGCCTGCTTCGGCCAGAGCCGCTTCCACGATCCCGTCGAGCGCCTCGACATGCGCGCGCGCGGCGATCTCCGGCACCACGCCGCCGAAGGCCGCGTGCTCCTCCAGCTGGGAAAGCACCACGTTGGAGAGGATGCGCGGCGGGCTTCCGTCCTGCCACGCAACGACCGAGGCGGCCGTCTCGTCGCAGCTCGTCTCGATACCGAGCACCCTGATCTCGCCATTTGCGGTGAGCATCATTGCCCGCTTCACCTTTCGCCGGTAGGTAGGACGGAGGGAGGCCCGCCGGATGGGGACGGGTTAACACGGACCGGTGAGGATGCAAACACGACCGATCAGGATCGGAACCCGCGGCAGCGCGCTGGCGCTGGCGCAGGCACACGAGACCCGCGCGCGCCTGATGGCCGCGCACGACATGCCGGAAGACGCTTTCGCCATCGAGGTCATCTCGGTCTCTGGCGACCGCATCCAGGACCGTCCGCTGGCCGAAGCGGGCGGCAAGGGCCTTTTCACCAAGGAGATCGAGGAGGCCCTGCTCGACGGCCGCATCGACCTCGCCGTGCATTCCTCCAAGGACATGCCGACGCTGCTGCCTGCCGGCCTCCACATCGCCACCTTCCTCGAACGCGAGGATGTCCGCGACGCCTTCATCGGCCGCGAGGCGAAGACGCTCGCCGACCTGCCGCACGGCGCAACCATCGGCTCCTCCTCGCTGCGCAGGCAGGCGCAGATCCGCAGGCTGCGCCCGGACATCGACGTGGTCATGTATAGGGGCAACGTGCAGACGCGGCTGCGGAAGCTCGCCGAAGGCGCGGTCGACGCCACCCTCCTTGCCCATGCCGGCCTGCGCCGGCTCGGGCTCGAGCACGTCATCACGTCGCTGCTGCCGCCGGACGACTTCCTGCCTGCGCCCGGCCAGGGGGCGATCTGCATCGAGTGCCGTCAGGGCGACGCGCGCATCGAGGCGATCCTCGCCCCGATTCACCACCGCGACACCGGGTTGGCGCTCGCCTGCGAGCGCGCCTTCCTCGCCGCGCTGGACGGCTCCTGCCGCACGCCGATCGCCGCCCACGCGGTGGTGGAGGGCGGACGCCTGCGCTTCGTCGGCATGATCCTGAAGCCCGACGGCAGCGAGACGCACGAGATCGACGGCGAGGGCGATGCGGCCGAGGCCGAGGCGATCGGCAGCGACGCCGGCGCCCGCATCCGGGCGAAGGCAGGCCCCGACTTCTTCTCCGACTGGACCTGAGGCCGTGGCCCGGGTCCTGGTCACCCGCCCGGAACCCGGCGCGACCGCGACCGCGCGACGGCTTGCCGCAGCAGGACACGAACCCGTCGTCCTGCCGCTGAGCGAGGTCCGCGCCCTTGCCCCCGCGCTGCCGCCGCCGGGCACGGTCGACGTCGTGGCGGCGACGAGCGCCAACGCCCTGCGGCTTCTCCCGCCAGTGCCCCGCCCCTTCCTGGCCAGGCCCTGCTACGCCGTCGGCAGCCGGACGGCGGACGCCGCCCGCCGCGCCGGCTTCGGCGATGTCCGGGCGGCGGCCGGCGACGGCGCTGCGCTGGCGGCGATGATCGCGTCCGCCGAACCCGACGGCGCGACGGTTCTCTATCTGTGCGGCCGCGTCCGTCGTCCGGAATTCGAGCGCGCCCTGGCGCAGGCCGGCCTTGGCGTCCATTCCGTCGAGGTCTACGACACCGCCTTCATCGAGCCAGGACGGGCGGCGATGTCGCTCGGATCCGAGCTTCCGCCGATCGACGCGGTGCTCCTCTATTCGCCCGAGACGGCCCGCGCGATGACCACCGTCATGGCGGCGGCCGGCACGGACTCCCGCCTCGCCGGAGCGTCGTTTCTCTGCCTGTCGGCGCAAGTCGCCACCGCGCTCGGAACCGTTGGCCGTGCACGGACTTATGTGGCTGTGGAGCCCACCGAAGACGCCTTGCTCGCCCTCCTCCCCTCCGGCTGACGCAAAAATGCTACCCATCGGCGTGTTGCACGTGCGAATGTCGTGATAGGAAGCGGCCCCCTCGATGGAGCCTTATCGGAGCAGCGAATGGTCAGACCGCCCAACATCCGCCACTCGAAGGCCCGCCGCGATCCGGTGACGATCGATCTCGATCCCGCCGACGTGAAGCGCGGGGCGGACGCGGCCGAGACGGCCGGCGCCGGAGCCAGAACGAGGCAGGCCGGTTCGAAGACCGAAACGAAGGCTGGTTCTGCCGCGACTGCAGCGACACCCGACCCTGCCCCGACACAGCAGGAGGCCGCGATGACACGGAGTGCTTCCGAGGCGACGCCGGACGCCGGCGCGGCTGCCTCTTCTGCAACGGCAGCAAAGCCTGCGGCCGAACCCGGCAGCGACGCGCCGAAGCCCTCCGCGGCGGCCTCCGGCCCCACCGAGCCGCCGGCACGGAGCACCGCCACGTCCGGGACGAAGCCGGTTCTCGGCCGCGACGCGGCAGGCTCGTCCTCCGGTTCGGCTTCCTCGTCCTCCGGTTCGGCCTCGTCGTCCACCGGTCCGTCCGGCGCCACGCCGCCGCCGCCCTCCCGCCCCGCCGCGGGTCCGGCCGCCGCTTCGGGCGCGACCGACGCACCGGCCCCTCGCCGCGGCAGCCTGTCGCTGGTTGCGGCCGGCCTCGTCGGCGGCCTCGTCGTCCTCGTCGGCGCCGGTGCCCTGCAATATGCCGGCGTCCTGCCTTCTCCCGATTCCTCCGCCGAACCGGGCGAACCGGCCGGCCTCGCCGAGTTGCGGACCGAACTCGCCGCTCTGCGCGATCAGGTCGCCGCCGGCGGCGCCGGCAGCCAGGCGGACCCTGCGCAGGCCGCCCGGCTGGACGAGGTCGCCGGAACCGTCGACCAGTTGCGCGCCGACATCGCCGATCTGCGCTCCGCCATCTCCCAGGGCGAAGGCGGCGATGCGGCCGGTCTCCAGGCGCTTGACCAGCGCTTGGCGGAGCTGGAATCCACCGTGGCCGCGCTTGGCCAGGCGTCCGGCGAGGGCGGCGGCGATCCGGTCGATCTCGCGCCGCTCACCGAGCGGATCGGCGCCGTCGAGAGCCGGATCGCCGAGGTCTCCCGCGCGGCAGAGGCCGCATCCGAAGCGAGTGCCGGCCTTCCCGATCGCATCGCCGCGCTCGACGAACGCCTGACGGCGCTGGATGGCCGCGTCACCGAACTGGCCGGGGAACTGGAGGAACAGGCTTCCAACCCGCGCATCGCGCTTGCCATCGCCGCGGCCGGGCTGAAGGCGGCGATCGACCGCGGCGACCCGTTCATGACCGAACTCGAGACCTATGCCTCGATCGCGCCCGACGCACCGGAGATCGCCGACCTGCGCGACCTCGCCGCGAGCGGCGTCCCCACGCGCGCAGCGATCTCCCAGGAGGTGAACGCTGCCGCCAGCCGGATGATTGCGGCCGCCGCTCCCTCCGGGGACGATACGGGCTTCTTCGGCCGCCTGCTCGATTCCATGCAGTCCGTCGTCAAGGTCAGGCCGATCGGCGACGTCGAGGGCGACGACGTCGGCGCCATCGTCGCGCGTTTGGAGGCAGCGGTCCGCGCCGGCGACTATGATCGTGCAGTCAGCGAATACGAGAGCCTGCCCGAGCCCGCGCAACAGGCGGGCGCCGACTTCATAGCCGACGTGAAGGCGCGCCAGACGGCCGACGCACTCGTCGAACGGGCGCTGTCGGGCGCGCTGCGGCCGCAGGAGGGATAAGATCATGCTGCGCATCCTCCTGTTCATCGTCCTCGTCTTCGCCCTCGGGATCGGCTTTTCCTGGCTCGCCGAGCGGCCCGGCGATCTCGTCCTGACCTTCAACGGCTACCAGTACGAGCTGACGCTGATGGTCGCGGCCGTGCTGATCACCGCCATCGTCGCCGCGGTCATGATCGCGTGGTGGCTGCTGAAGGCGATCTGGAACAGCCCCTACACCGTCTCGCGCTACTTTCGCGTGCGCCGCCGCGACCGCGGCTACCAGGCGCTGTCGACGGGCATGATCGCCGCAGGCGCGGGTGACGGCGCGCTGGCGCGTCAGATGAACCGTCAGGCCTCGAAGCTGATCAGTTCCGACCAGGAGCCGCTGATCCATCTCCTCGACGCGCAGGCATCGCTTCTGGAAGGCGACCACGCCGCCGCGCGCAAGAAATTCGAGGCCATGCTGGAAGACCCGGAGATGCGCGTGCTCGGCCTGCGCGGGCTCTATCTGGAGGCCCAGCGGCTCGGCGACCGCGACGTGGCGCGGCACTACGCAGAGCGCGCCGCCGAGATCGCGCCGCAGCTCGGCTGGGCGTCCGGTGCGACGCTGGAGGCCCGCACCGCTGAAGGCAACTGGGACGGCGCACTCGCCCTTCTGGAATCGCAGCGCGCGACCAAGCTCGTCGACGCCGCCAAGGCCAACCGGCTGCGCGCCGTGCTACTCACGGCCAAGGCCAAGGAGACCCTGGAGCGGGACCCGCTTGCCGCCCGCAACGCGGCGACGGAGGCCAATCGGCTGGCGCCCGACCTTGTGCCCGCAGCCATCATCGCCGCCCAGGCGCTCTTCCGCCAGGGCGACCTGCGCAAGGGCGCGAAGATTCTCGAGGCTGCCTGGCGCAAGACCGCCCATCCCCAGATCGCCGACGCCTATGTCCACGCCCGCCACGGCGATTCCGTCCTCGATCGGCTGGCGCGGGCGAAGAAGCTCAAGTCGCAGCGCGAGAACAATGCCGAATCGGCGCTCACCGTCGCGCGCGTCGCGCTCGAGGCCGGCGAACTCTCGCTGGCCAGGGCCTCGGCGGAAGAAGCGCTGCGCATCGAGCCCCGCGAAGCCGGTTACCTGATGATGGCCGACATCGAGGAAGCAGACACCGGCGATCAGGGTCGCATCCGCCAGTGGCTGGCTCGCGCCGTGCGCGCGCAGCGTGATCCGGTCTGGGTCGCCGACGGCATCGTCTCCGAGCGCTGGGCGCCGACATCCCCGGTCACGGGGAGGCTGGACGCCTTCGAATGGAAGACACCGGTCGAGCGGCCGCTGCAGCTCGTCGACCACGATCGGGACATTCTGCAGGGCGCGGGGCCGGTCCTCCTTCCGCAGGCTCCGGCTGCGCCGACGGCCGTATTGGACACCGAGACCGACGACGAGGCGGTGATCGTCGAGCCGATGGCCGGCCCTGCGGTCGATCGGCTGGTCGATGCCGACAAGGGCGCGGCTCCCGCCGAAGAAGTCTCGGCGCCGGTGGAGGCAGAGACCCCCTCGGCTCCGGTTGCCGACAAGCCGAAGACGAAGCCGGAAGCGCCTGCAACGGCGGTTCCGGCCGCCGCCCCGGCACCCGTGCTGCCCACCGCCGCCAACGATTCCAGCGCCACTGTTTCGGACGAGGAGGCCGCGGTGGCGCCCAGGCCCGATGATCCGGGTGTCGATCCGTCAGACCGCGACGAGACGCAGTCCAGGCGCTTCCGGCTGTTCTGAGGACGATGAGGCGCATGCGAAACCCCGACGGCCGGAGACGCTGATGTTCGACAGATTCATCTCCTTTCTCAAGGAGCTGCCCGGGGCAGGCCCGGGCAGTGCGCAGGACGACCGCGACGACCCCCGCCTGGCGGCCGCCGCGCTCATGGTCCATGTGATGGAAGCCGATGGCGTCGAGGAGGATGCCGAGCGGGCGACGCTGCGCGAAGCGCTGACCCGCGCCTACGGGCTGACGGGGCGGGAACTCGACGCCTTCGTCGCCCGGGCCGAGGAGGAGGTTCACCAGTCCGTCGACCTCTATGCCTTCACCAGCGTGCTCAAGCGCCATCTCGACGAGCAGGCCCGCATCGAGTTCATCGGAATCATGTGGGAAATCGTATTCGCCGATGGCGAGGTGAGCGAGCTTGAGGACAATATCGTCTGGCGCGTCGCCGAACTGATCGGCGTCGACCGCCGGGACAGGGTTCTCATGCGCCAGAAGGCCGACCCCAACCGTACCGACGAACCGGGGCTCTGAACGACACTCCATGCCGAAGGCCGCCAAGCCGAAAATTCTCGTCGTCCTGCACCAGGAGCTCTCGAGCCCCGGCCGCGTCGGTCACCTCCTGCTCGAAGGCGGCTTCGATCTCGACATCCGCCGCCCGCCCCTCGGCGATCCCCTGCCCTCAACGCTGGCGCAGCATGCCGGTGCGGTCGTCTTCGGCGGTCCGATGAGCGCCAACGACACCGACGAATTCGTCCGCCGCGAGACCGACTGGCTGTCGGTGCCGCTGAAGGAGGACAAGCCGTTTCTGGGCATCTGCCTCGGCGCCCAGATGCTGGTGAACCACCTCGGCGGCAAGGTGGAAGGTCACCAGGACGGGCTGGTCGAAATCGGCTGGTACCCGATCGAGCCGACGGATGCCGGCCGCGAACTCGTCCAATGGCCGGAGATGGTCTACCAGTTTCACCGCGAGGGCTTTTCGCTGCCCTCCGGCGCCACGCTCCTCGCCAGCGCGGAGGCCTATCCGAACCAGGCCTTCCGCTACGGTGCCAATGCCTGGGGCATCCAGTTCCACGCCGAGCTGACGCGCGCCATGATGCAGCGCTGGGTCGTGCGCGGCGCGCACCGCTTCGTCCTGCCGGGCGCCCAGCAGGGCCGAGATCATCTCGGCGGCCGCTTCATCTGGGACATGCACCTGAAGCGCTGGCTGGGCGACTTCCTCGACCTCGTCTTCCACACGCCCAGACGCCATCCGGACGAGACCGGCCGCGCCTAAGGCCGAAGCTGCCGGTCAGGTCCGCCCGTCGAGGTGCCGCGCCTTGCGCAGGGCCGGGAACAGCCAGGCCCACAGCCCGGCGATGCCGATCGCCCCGATGCCGCCGAACACCACCGCCGGCACGACGCCGATGAAAGCGGCCATGGTGCCGGCGCGGAACTCGCCCAGTTCGTTCGACGCCCCGACGAAGACCATGTTGACCGCGTTGACCCGCCCGCGCACCCGGTCCGGCGTCCACAGCTGGATCAGCGTCTCGCGCACGTAGACGCTGACCATGTCGGTCGCGCCGAGCATCGCCAGCGCGAGGATCGACAGCCACGGGATGGTCGACACGCCGAACACGATGGTGAACGCGCCGAACATGGCGACGAAGAACAGCATCACGATGCCGGCATGATCGCGGATCGGATGGCCGGTCAGCCAGACGGCGACGCCGATGGCTCCGATGCCGGGCGCCGCGCGCAGCAGGCCCAGCCCCCAGGGGCCGAGATCGAGGACGTCGCGCGCATAGACCGGCAGCAGCGCCACCGCGCCCGAGAGCAGCACCGCGAACAGGTCGAGCGAGATCGCGCCGAGCACCACCTTCTCGCTCCAGATGTAGCGGAAGCCGGCGAACAGTGTCTCCAGGGAGGGCTTTTCCGTCTCGGTCCTCTGCACCGGCTTCGGTATCGAGAAGATGAGCACCGCCGCGACGCACATCAGCACGGCAGCGGTGCCGTAGGCCGCCTCTGCCGAAAGGCCGTAGATCAGGCCGCCCGCCACCGGGCCGACGATCGTCGCGGTCTGCCAGGCCGAGGAATTCCACGCGACGGCGTTGGCGAAGTCCTTGGCCGGGACGAGGTTCGCCACCAGCGAGGCCGCGGCGGGACCGAAGAAGGCGCGTGCCACGCCGAACACCGCGAGCGTCGCGAAGATGCCGGCGGTCGACACGAAGCCGCCGAGCGCCATGGCGAACAGGGCGACGGCGCAGCCGGTTTCGAGCAGCACCGAGACACCCATCACCAGGCGCCGGCCGAACCGGTCGGCGATGGCGCCCGTCACCAGCACCAGCAGCAGCGCCGGCGTGAACTGGATCAGGCCCACGAGACCGAGGTCGAAGGGATCGCGCGTCAGGTCGTAGACCTGCCAGCCGACCGCCACGGAGACGATCTGCGTCGTGAAGGTCGTCAGGAACCGCGCCAGCCAGTAGCGCAGGAACGGCCCGTGCCGGAACGCCGCATAGCGCTCGATGGTCGATGACGTGTCGGATGGGATCATGGGGAGCGTCGAGACTGCCGGTTGCCGCGGAGCGCAGCGTCGGCGGCTCCTGTCGCTGCCGCATTCTCTAGCCGATGACTTCGCGGAAAGCGCGCCTTTTTTCCGCCTGGACCAATATCCCGCCGGGATGCCTTCGGCGCCCGCGGGAAAACCGCGCAGGCTTCGTTCACGAAAAAAGGCGGCCGAAGCCGCCTTTCACCTTCCGCCAGGAGCGGAAAATCTTACTTCGCTGCTTCCGCGGCAGCCTTCTCGGCGGCGAGCGCCTGGGCGGCAGCGACCTTCTCGGCCTCGGCAGCGGCCTTCTCGGCCTGCGCGGCCTCGCGCTCGGCGTCGTTCAGCTTGCGGGCGCGCACGCTGGTGTTCTCGACGATGCGGGCCGACTTGCCGCGGCGATCGCGCAGGTAATACAGCTTGGCGCGCCGGACCTTGCCGCGGCGCACGATCTCTACGGCCTCGACCAGCGGCGAATAGACCGGGAACACGCGCTCGACGCCTTCGCCGTAGGAGATCTTGCGGACGGTGAAGTTTTCCTGGAAGCCCGAGCCGGCGCGGGCGATGCAGACGCCCTCGTAGGCCTGCAGACGGGTGCGGGTGCCTTCGGTGACGCGCACCTGGACGCGGACCGTGTCGCCGGGCTGGAATGCGGGGAGCTTGCGCTTCTCTTCGATCTTGGCGGCCTGTTCGGCCTCGAGCTGACGGATGATGTCCATCGTCATTGTCCTTTTCTTGCTTGCGACAGCCAGAGCGCCCTACGCTCGCCTTGCAGTTCATGACCGCTCGGCTATGCCCTCCGGAGAAGGCAGGGGCGAATTCACCGTACTTTATTGACGGGTCCGGATCGATGAAGGTCCGGTTCGGGCGGGCACATACACGCTTCCACGCCGTTTGTCACGCCCGCGCCGACGATTTTCGCCGGCAGAGGCTAGGGCGCCGGCGTCGCGAGCGGCTTGCCGCGCTCGACGACGTAGACGGCGAGCACCCGGGCCGGCTTGTCGCCGACCACCCGCGCATCATGCGGCACCCCCGCCGGGATGGTGAAGGAATCGCCGGCCTTCATCGTCCGGTCCGGCTGGCCGTCGACGGAGAGCACCGTCTCTCCTTCCAGCACGTAGCTGGTCTCGATGCCCGGATGCACGTGACGGCCGGCGGAGACGCCCGGCTGGATTTCCGCCAGCCCGGTCACGGTCGTGTATCCGTCCGGAAAATCGGTCTTCTGCAGCGGCGTGCGCTTGATCCCCTCCTGTGCCGGCGCGGCCAGCGTCAGCAGCAGCAGCGGGATGGCGGCGAGGGCGAGCTTTTTCATGGTTCTTCCCGTCCGGTTTCTTCCTGTCCGTACGGCCGCCTGCGGAGGCCGGCCGACGGTCCCGGCGCCAGACATTACCCGAACCCGCACGCCGGGCAAGGCGCGAGGGTCCCCGCAATGCGGTCTAGGGGAATCGCATTTGAGAAATAGGACTGGCGTGGAGGTTTGATCTGGATTCTTTGGATGGCTCCTATTTTGGAGTTTTCGGATGCCTTCCCTGATCACGATCTTCCGCGACATTCCCG
>NZ_JAOAOQ010000029.1 GCF_030398385.1 Aquibium sp. ELW1220
GGGAATGTCGCGGAAGATCGTGATCAGGGAAGGCATCCGAAAACTCCAAAATAGGAGCCATCCAAAGAATCCAGATCAAACCTCCACGCCAGTCCTATTTCTCAAATGCGATTCCCCTACCGCTGGATCTGCGGGGCCATCCTCGTGTTCAGATAACCGATTTCCTCCGTGGAAAAGCCGGTCAGGAACCGATCCGTCACGCCTTTGTTGAACTCCACCACCGTTGATTTCCTGGCCTGCATGCGGGCAGCGACGACGCTGCCCAGTGCGCCCTGGCCCAGATGAGCGCAGAGCAATCGCACCGCATGGTCCTGATGGTGAGCGATGAGGTAATAGGGTATGGCCAAGACCGGGGGACACGCGATCCAGCCTTCCAGGTCTTTCAGATGATAAAGAATAGGCTCTATCAGTTCCTGCATCATCGTCTTGGTGGCGAACCAGCGTGTCCTGCCCTTCGCCCTGTCCAAAACCCCGGCGTCGAGCATCGACAGGCATGCATCGCGCGGATCACGAAACGAGGTGAAAGCCTGGATCCGTCCGGATTCGATCATTGAGCGAACCTCATCGTCAAGAGCACCATGTGTCTTGATCACAAGCGTCCGGTCGCCGGCCTTGGCGAGGATGTCCTCCACCAGCGGCCTGTCGATTCGTGGCTGAAAGGGATGGAAGCGAGGACCCAGACATTCCCGCAGCGCCAGTTTGTGATCATCGCCATCGCGGATTTCCCGCAACTCCTTTGCCGTCTCGAACAGAAACGTGCTTCCGGATTTTGGCTGACCGTGAGCTATGATGACCGGCATGATCGCTATCCAGTGACGTCTTGCAGATGTCGAAACATCGGCGCAGTTTCATCCGGCGCAGGACTTGCCGGTCCTCTTTCGCCATGACTATCGACCGTCAGTCGGGCTTGCCTTCCCTGTTCGTGACCGACCTCGTCGCTGCCCGGTTCACCATGGCGAAAGCGCGCGACAGTATGCGCTGAACATCGGCAGCCGTTGCGCCGTTCCAGGTTCCATCTGAATTGCGCTTCCCCTCGACGGCGGCTACTTCCTTGAAAATGGAATAGACCAGATCATCACTCATTCCCGTCGTCGCGAGCGACGCCTGATCAGAACCTGTTGGAACCTCTCGAGAGGCACGAGCGTAGTCGTCGTCCTTAGATTTCGGGGTCGGAATGGTCACCACCGCCACATCGGAAACCCGGTCCGAGTAGCCGAACAGGTCAAAATCCTCCGCGCAGCGACGACGAACCAGTTCTTCGGTAGAGAGGTCGTAATAGGCCTGGACAGGAACGCTCCGCGGCCGATGCTTCGTCTTGAGGAGCGGCATGAGCCCAAGAGATTCGCGTGCTATGCCTATTCGCGCAAGCAATCGTCCGAGGTCGGCTTCAAGGGATTCATAGCGAATCTGATAGTCGAGACAGAGCCGCCCATCGACCTTGAGCATGGACGCGGTACTGCCCAGATCGCCGCCCTTTTTCTGCACCCAGGAGCGAAAGCGATCGATGAATTCCCTTGGCGACATCGTCGCTCGCTCGTCCGGCGTCAGGGCGAGGTGATGGAACGCAGAGACGAGCCGGTCGAACGGATTTCGCACGGTCGCTACCTTGAGGTACTCGTCAAACACAGCAGCTCCCATCAGGCTGCGCAGCTGCTCAGCCGGCAGATGATTCCAGTAGGTAGCCCTCTCCTTCGCATCGCGCGAGCGCGCTCCGACGATCCCGTACTCCGATACGATCTCATCGGTTCCCTCCGTGATCTTCATTCCGGGCGGCACGCAGAGCGGCTGGAGCAGAACCTCGACAGAGGTTCCTGCCGTCTTTTTCGTTTTGATGAATATGAATTTGTGCCTGTGACAAACCAGCATGATCTAAACACCCTTGAGAGCCCAGGTCGGAGATGAGCCCAAGTCGGAAATGTCCCGGTTGATGTCGAAAAGCGCGACGGCCGACGCTACGAGTTTCATGGTTATGCAGCCTCTGCAAGCGGGTCAAGCCTGGCGCTATCGCGACCGACTCTTGCATCGGCGTTCTCGCGGGCACGACGAAAACGTCCGCCAGAACGTGCGGGAAGCGCCAGCGCATAGATGAGCCAGCCGGCCGGAATTGCACCCTGCGCCTGCGCGATGACATCGGGCTGCCGCTCGTGTTGCATGGTGCCGGACCTGAAGCTTGGCCCGGCCTCGGCGCGGCCGGGTGGGCAGCGCAGCGAGTGAGCGAGCGGACATGTTGGCCGGGCGCGTTCCAGACGATCAGGCGCCTGAGGTCCTGACACGAGCAGGCCCGACACGGAACGCGCAGGGAGGCGACATCGCTGCCGCCTCCCCGCAATCAGGCCGGTGAACCGGTCCTAGTTCTTCGTCCAGCTCTTGACCAGTTCGTCATAGCTGACGGTCTGGCCCTGTTCCTTCTCGTTCTCGATCTTCAGCTGCGGTGCGAGGTTGCCCTTGGCGACCGCATCCTTGTTCCAGTAGGCGAGATCGTGCTCCTCGGCGAGCTTCGGGCCGATGTCGCCCTGGACGCCGGCGCGCTCGAGACGCTCCAGCACCTTCTCCTGCTCGGCGCAGAGCGAGTCCATCGCCTCCTGCGCGGTCTTGGCGCCCGACGACGCGTCGCCGATCGCCTGCCACCAGAGCTGCGCCAGCTTCGGATAGTCCGGCACGTTGGTGCCCGTCGGCGACCACTGCAGGCGGGCCGGCGAGCGGTAGAACTCGACGAGACCGCCGAGCTTCGGCGCGCGATCGGTGAAGGACTGGTGGTCGAGCGTCGACTGGCGGATGAAGGTGAGACCGACATGGCTCTTCTTCACGTCGACGGTCTTGGAGGTGACGAACTGGGCGTAGAGCCAGGCCGCCTTGGCGCGGTCGTCCGGGGTCGACTTCATCAGCGTCCAGGAACCGGCGTCCTGGTAGCCGAGCTTCATGCCGTCCTTCCAGTAGACGCCGTGCGGCGACGGCGCGAAGCGCCACTTCGGCGTGCCGTCGGCATTCACCACCGGCAGGCCTTCCTTGACGAAGTCGGCGGTGAAGGCGGTGTAGGTGAACATCTGCTGGGCGATCTCGCCCTGTGACGGCACCGGGCCGGATTCGCCGAAGGTCATGCCCTGGGCGGCGGCCGGGGCGTATTTCTTCATCCACTCGAGGTACTTCTCGATCGAGTAGACCGCAGCCGGTCCGTTGGTGTCGCCGCCGCGCGCCACGCACGAGCCGACCGGACGCGAGTTCTCGTCGACCTTGATGCCCCATTCGTCGACCGGAAGCCCGTTCGGGATGCCGCGGTCGCCGTTGCCGGCCATCGACAGCCAGGCATCGGTGAAGCGCCAGCCGAGCGAGGGGTCCTTCTTGCCGTAGTCCATGTGGCCGTAGACCTTCTTGCCGTCGATCTCGCGGCCGGTGAAGAACTCGGCGATGTCCTCGTAGGCTGACCAGTTGACCGGCACGCCGAGATCGTAGCCGTACTTCGCCTTGAAGTCGGCCTTGTTCTTCTCGTCGTTGAACCAGTCGTAGCGGAAGAAGTAGAGGTTGGCGAACTGCTGGTCGGGCAGCTGGTAGAGATTGCCGTCCGGTGCGGTGGTGAAGGACTTACCGATGAAGTCGTCGATGTCGATGTTCGGGTTTGTGACGTCCTTGCCGGCGTTGGCCATCCAGTCGGTCAGGTTGCGCGCCTGCTGGTAGCGCCAGTGGGTGCCGATCAGGTCCGAATCGTTGATGTAGGCGTCGTAGATGTTCTCGCCCGACTGCATCTGCGTCTGCAGCTTCTCGACGACGTCGCCCTCGCCGATCAGGTCGTGCGTGACCTTGATGCCGGTGATCTCAGAGAACGCCTTTGCCAGCGTCTTCGATTCATATTCGTGCGTCGTGATGGTCTCGGAAACCACTTTGATGTCCATGCCGGCGAAAGGCTTCGCCGCGTCGATGAACCACTGCATCTCGGCTTCCTGCGCGGCGCGGTCGAGCACCGACATGTCGCCGATCTCCGCGTCCAGGAATGCCTTGGCTTCGTCCATGCCGGCGAAGGCATGGCCGGCGCTCAGACACAAGACAAGCGCCGTGGTGGTTGTTAGAAAGTGCCGTCGCATGAGTAGTCCTCCCTAAGGTTGCGAGTGCGATTCGGGGCCGCGGCCGGCACGCCGCGGCTCCGTTCAGTTCTCCCTCTAGACGAAGCGGAACACGCCGATGGCGTAGACCGCGCAGAGAGCGAGAGCCCACCAGAGGCCCGGTCCGACGAGACCGAGCCAGGCGAGGGTGATGAAGGCGCTGCCGAGCAGCGAGACGAAGAGGCGGTCGCCCCTTGTCGTCTCGAAGCGCAGCACGCCGACACGTGGTTGTCCGCCCGGGCGCAGGTATTCCCACGCGCCCATGGCCACGAGCAGGGTCAGGATCACGATGAAGAAGGTCGCAGTCGGCCAGGTCCAGGCCATCCAGGAGAGGTTCATGATGCTTGATCCCGGGTTGCGAAATAATACGCTTTGGCGTATATAATTCGACAAGCAAGGTGGGCGAACGGGTGAACGTACGGTTCAGCGATGCGGCGCGCAGAGGCTTGAAGACGATGCCGACGGCTGATCGTGTGGCGTTGGTGGCGAAGCTCGTCCGATACGCCAACGATGGCACCGGCAACGTCGTCAAGCTGGTTGGACAGCCCGGTTACCGGCTCCGCCACGGAGACTGGCGCGCCATATTTGAAATGATCGATGGAGTATATGTCGTCCGAATTGCTCATAGAAGAGAAGCTTATCGCTGACGGAGATGCATCATGAACGAAGCCGTTAACCTTCAGGGCGTCAAGCTGATCGTCATGACCGAAGAGGAGTACAAGACGATACTCGAAGACGCCGGTGACGCAGCAATAGCCGAGCACGCGATGATGGCCGCCGAGGGATCGCCGACCATGCCGGCGGAACTTGCGTTGGCGTCCATGGACGGAACGCTTCACCCCCTCGCCGCGTGGCGCAAGGCGGTCGGCCTGACCCAGGCCGAGCTCGCCGCCAGAGCGGGCGTCCGGCCGGCCAGCGTCAGCGACATCGAAGGCCGCAAGATCGATCCGCGGCTGTCGACGCTGAAGGCGCTCGCCGGTGCGCTCAAGCTCGGTGTCGAAGACATCATCGACTGACGTCATCACACCCTCCCCAGGGCGAAGCCCTTGGCGATGTAGTTGCGCACGAACCAGATCACGAGCGCGCCCGGGATGATGGTGAGAACGCCGGCCGCCGCCAGCACGCCCCAGTCGAGGCCTGACGCCGAGACGGTGCGGGTCATGATCGCGGCGATCGGCTTGGCGTCGGTCGTCGTCAGCGTGCGGGCGATCAGGAGTTCGACCCAGGAGAACATGAAGCAGAAGAAGGCGGCCACCCCGATCCCGGACGCGATCAGCGGCATGAAGATCTTCAGGAAGAATTTCGGGAAGGAATAGCCGTCGATATAGGCGGTCTCATCGATCTCCTTCGGCACGCCCGACATGAAGCCCTCGAGAATCCACACCGCCAGCGGCACGTTGAACAGGCAGTGCGCCAGCGCCACCGCTATGTGCGTGTCGATCAGCCCGAAGGCCGAATAGAGCTGGAAGAAGGGCAGCGCGAAGACAGCGGGCGGCGCCATGCGGTTGGTGAGCAGCCAGAAGAACAGGTGCTTGTCGCCGAGGAAGCGGTAGCGCGAGAAGGCATAGGCAGCCGGCAGCGCCACGGACACCGAGATCACCGTGTTCATCACCACGTAGATGATCGAGTTGATGTAGCCCTTGTACCAGGACGGATCGGTGAGGATGACCTGATAGTTGCGCAGCGTCGGCTGCTGCGGCCAGAAGGTCAGCGTCGAGAGAATCTCCTGGTTTGTCTTGAAGCTCATGTTGACCAGCCAGTAGATCGGCAGCGTCAGGAACAGGATGTAGAGCGTCGGCACCAGCCACCAGAAGCGCGATGGCTCGCCGCGCCGCTTCATCATCCGCGCCACGTCGGGGCTCGCGCCCGCCGCACCGCTCTGCGCGCTCCCGCTGCGCATCAGGACGTTGCTGCGTCCGTCGACCGTGCCGTCCTCCACCGTCATCTCATTTCTCCGAATCGACGTTGGTCATGACCGTGTAGAAGACCCACGACATGAGCAGGATGATCAGGAAGTAGATGATCGACATGGCGGCGGCCTCGCCGAGGTTGAACTCGCCGATGGCGAGCTTCACCAGGTCGATCGACAGGAATGTGGTCGTGTTGCCCGGCCCGCCGCCGGTCACCACGAAAGGTTCGGTGTAGATCATGAACGAGTCCATGAAGCGCAGCAGCACCGCGATCAGCAGCACGCGGTTCATCTTCGGCAGCTGGATGAAGCGGAAGATCGCGAGCCGCGAGGCACCGTCGATGCGCGCGGCCTGGTAGTAGGCGTCGGGGATCGACACCAACCCGGCATAGCAGAGCAGCACGACCAGGCTCGTCCAGTGCCAGACGTCCATGACGATGACCGTCACCCAGGCGTCGAACGGATCGCTGACGTAGTTGTAGTCGAAACCGAGGGCATTGGCGACGTAACCGAGCAGGCCGATGTCGACCCGGCCGAAAACCTGCCAGATCGTGCCGACGACGTTCCACGGGATCAAGAGCGGCAGCGCCATCAGCACCAGGCACACCGGAACGCCCCACCCCTTCTTCGGCATGTTGAGCGCCACGAAGATGCCGAGCGGCACCTCGATGGCCAGGATGATGGCCGAGAAGGCGAGGTTGCGCGCCATCGAGTTCCAGAACCGGTCCGAGCTCAGCACGTCCTCGTACCACTCGGTGCCGGCCCAGAAGAACTGGTTGTTGCCGAAAGTGTCCTGCACCGAGTAGTTGACCACCGTCATGAGCGGGATCACCGCCGAAAAGGCGACCAGCACCAGCACCGGCAGCACCATGAACCAGGCGCGGTTGTTCCAGGTCCTGTTCATGCAGACACCCCCTCGCCTTCGGTCTCGTAGTCGACCCGCCAGGAACCGGCATAGATGTTGATGGCCTCCGGCGCGAAGCGCACCCTGGGCTCGGAGGGCACCTCCTCGTCCTCGCGCAGGATTGCCGAGATCGCGTGGTCCTGCAGCTTGGCGCGAACGATCTTGTGGCGGCCGATGTCCTCGACCTTGACGATCTCCGCCGGCATGCCGTCGTGGCGGCCGAGCTGCACGAATTCCGGCCTTATGCCGAGCTCGATCGCGCCGCCCATCGGCCCGCGCGGGCGGTCCGGCAGGTCGATCCAGGCATCGCCGAACTTCGCCCGCGCGCCCTCGACGGAAACCGGCAGCACGTTCATGCCGGGCGAGCCGATGAAATAGCCGACGAAAGTGTGCCTGGGCCTGGCGAAGAGTTCGTCCGGCGTGCCGATCTGCACCACCTCGCCCTCATACATCACCACCACGTCGTCGGCGAAGGTGAGCGCCTCGGTCTGGTCGTGGGTGACGTAGACCATGGTGTGGCCGAAACGCCGGTGCAGTTGCTTCAGCTGCGAGCGCAGCACCCATTTCATGTGCGGGTCGATGACGGTCAGCGGCTCGTCGAACAGGATCGCATTGACGTCGGAGCGCACCAGGCCGCGGCCGAGCGAGATCTTCTGCTTCTGGTCGGCGGTCAGGCCCCTCGCCTTCCGCTTCGCCCAGTCGCCGAGGTCGATCATCTCGAGGATCTCGCGCACCTTGCGGTCGACGTCCGGCTCGGCGATCCCGCGGTTGCGCAGCGGGAAGGCCAGATTGTCGTAGACCGTCATGGTGTCGTAGACGACCGGGAACTGGAACACCTGCGCGATGTTGCGCTCCTGCGTCGACAGCCGCGACACGTCCTGCCCGTCGAACAGGAGCCGGCCCTCGGAGGCATGCAGCAGGCCCGAGATGATGTTGAGCAGCGTTGTCTTGCCGCAGCCGGACGGCCCGAGCAGCGCGTAGGCGCCGCCGTCCCTGAAGGTGTGGTGCACCTCCTTCAGGGCAAAGTCCGCGTCGGACTTCGGCGCCGGGCCGTAGGCGTGGCGGATGTGGTCGAGTTCGATCTGCGCCATGCCGCCTCCCCTATGCCATCAGCTGCGCTGGCATCGCGACGGCGCGCCCGTCGGCGTCGAACACCATCAGATGCCGCGTGTCGATGAAGACGTCGATCACCTCGTCCGTCGCCAGATGATGGATGCCGTGGGCGAGCAGGACCCAGCGCTGGCCGGCATGGTCGAGATGGATGAAGGTCTCGGAGCCCGTGATCTCGCTGACGCCGACGCGGGCCCTGACGGCCACGGCCGCTGGCCCTGCCCTGGTCAGCGATAGATGGTGCGGCTGGAAGCCGATCGTGTAGCGGCCGTCGGCAAGGCTTTCCGGCGCAGGTACGGTGGCGCCGCCATCGAGATGGAACGCCCCGCCGGACTTGCCGAGCTCCACGGTGTTCAGCGGCGGATCGGAGAAAGTGCGCGCGGTGACGAGGTCTGCCGGCTGCCGGAACACCTCGATGGTCGGACCGAACTGCGTGACGCGGCCTTCGGAGAGCGTCGCCGTGTGCCCGCCGAGCAGCAGCGCCTCATGCGGTTCGGTCGTGGCATAGACGAAGATCGCGCCCGACTCGGCGAAGATGCGCGGCAGTTCGGCACGCAGTTCCTCGCGCAGCTTGTAGTCGAGATTGGCGAGCGGCTCGTCGAGCAGCACGAGCCCCGCGTTCTTGACCATGGCGCGGGCGAGCGCCGTGCGCTGCTGCTGGCCGCCGGACAGGTTGAGCGGCGTGCGGTCGAGATAGGGCGTCAGCCGCAGGAGCTCGGCAGCGCGCCGCACTTGACGGTCGATCGTCTCGCGGTCGCGGCCCGCCACGCGCAGCGGCGAGGCGATGTTCTCATAGACCGTCATCGCCGGATAGTTGATGAACTGCTGGTAGACCATCGCGACATTGCGCTTCTGCACCGGCAGGCCGGTAACGTCGGCACCGTCGAAGAACACGGCGCCCGACGTCGGCTGGTCGAGCCCGGCCATCAGCCGCATCAGACTGGTCTTGCCCGACAGCGTCGGGCCGAGCAGGACGTTGAGCGAGCCGTGCTGAAGCGTCAGCGAGACGTCGCGCACATGCGCATCGCCGCTCACCACCTTCGACACGTTTCTCAGTTCGAGCATGTCGCCTCCTCCCAGAGGTGCTGCTGTCCGGCCGCTACTCCGCGGCCGCCGTCTCCGTGTGTCCCGTCGCGCCCCGCATGAAGTCGTCGAGCGCGGCCGCTTCTCCCGAGTTCAGCCGCAGTCCGCGCTTGGTGCGTCGCCACAGGACATCGTCCGCGGAAAGCGCCCATTCGTTGTCGATCAGGTATCGGACTTCCACTTCGTAGAGGTCCGCACCGAAATGCCGGCCGAGATCGGCCGTCGAGCGCGCCGCACCGAGGATCGCCCGCGCCTTCGTACCATACAGCCTGGCGAGCCTGCGCGCATGGGCCGATTCGAGGAACGGATAGGCCGCCGCCAGCCGCCCGACCTCCTGGTCGAATGCATTCACCGGAAAGTCGCCGCCGGGCAGCGAGGCACCCGCCGTCCAGGGCGCGCCCTTGCGCCCGATCAGGCCGCCGATCTTCTCCAGCATCGCTTCGGAAAGCCGCCGGTAGGTGGTGATCTTGCCGCCGAAGACATTGATGAGCGGCGCCTGCCCATTGCCGCCCTCGGCCGTCAGCACGTAGTCGCGCGTCGCCTCCTGCGCCTTCGACGCGCCGTCGTCGAACAGCGGCCGCACGCCCGAATAGGTCCAGACGATGTCGTCGCGACGCACCGGTTCGGCAAAATACTCGCTGGCTGCGTCGCACAGATAGTCGATCTCGGTGTCCGTGATCGCCACCGCGCCCGGCTCGCCCTCGTAGTCGCGGTCGGTCGTGCCGATCAGCGTGTAATCCTCCTCGTAGGGGATCGCAAAGATGATGCGGCCGTCTCGGTTCTGAAAGAAATAGGCGCGCGGGTCCTCGAACTTGCGCTTCACCACGATGTGGCTGCCCTGCACGAGGCGCACGTTGTGGACGTCGTTCTTGCCGAGCGTCGCGCCGAGCACCTTGTCGACCCAGGGACCGGCGGCATTGACGAGGAGCTTCGCCTGCACCGTCTCGGTGCGGCGGCTTCTGCCGTCCTCGACGGTGACCGTCCAGACCCCGCCGTCGCGCCGCGCCGAGGTGACGCGGGTGCGGGTGCGGATGGCGGCGCCGCGATCGGCGGCGTCACGGGCATTCAGCACCACCAGCCTTGCGTCGTTCACCCAGCAGTCGGAATACTCGAAAGCGCGCGAAAACAGCGGCTTCAGCGGCTTGCCGGCAGGATCGGTGCGCATGTCGAGCGTGCGGGTCGCCGGCAGGAGCTTGCGGCCGCCGATGTGGTCGTACAGGAACAGACCGAGCCTGAGCAGCCAGGCCGGCCGCAGACCCTTGTGGTGCGGCAGCACGAAGCGCATCGGCCAGATGATGTTCGGCGCCATGCGCCACAGCACTTCGCGCTCCATGAGCGCCTCGCGCACCAGCCGGAACTCGTAGTGTTCGAGATAGCGCAGCCCGCCATGGATCAGCTTGGTCGACCAGGAAGAGGTGCCGCTGGCCAGATCGTTCATCTCCGCCAGAAACACGGAGTATCCCCGACCCGCCGCATCGCGCGCGACGCCGCAGCCGTTTATTCCGCCGCCGATGACCAGGATGTCGTAGATCGCGCCGCCGTCCAAACGTCTCTCCCGGGCTTCGTCTTGCGTTTGTTGGATTTTCGTTCGCCCTGGTTGAAAGGGTAAAGCGAACATTAGATGAATGTCAAACGAAAACCCGGCGACGTCAGATGGTTGGACGAACGTTCAGGGATCCGGAACCGACGGCAGCCTCCGGCCTGCCCCGGCCTTCGCGGACGGCGGGCGGGCGTTCCCGGTCGTCGCATGCGACCGGCTCGGCGATGCGGACGGGACGACGGAGAAGACGGCGCGCGCCGGCGCCCTGCACAGGATCGCGTGCATCGACGGCGAGGCATGGATCCCGGATACGTCGTCCATCGCTGCGCTCGGACGTCGTTCGGGATGACGAAGCGGAGGAGAGGACGCAGGTTGCGTCACAGCCTTACCCCGGCCGCTAAGCGCGCGACGTCATTCCGGGGCCGCGCAGCGGAACCCGGAATCCAGAATTGTGACCCGGGCGGAAGGGCGCTGCGCTCGTGCCCGCCTCTGCGGCGGCAGCGGCGCTGTATCCCGCATTCCGCTGCGCAGACCCGGGATGACGAAAATCGAGGAGGATGCGCGGCGTTGCCGTTCGGTGGCGCTGGCGCCTCGTCTCACAACTCGACGATCTTGCCGGCCTGCAGAGTAACGCGGCGGTCCATGCGGGCGGCCAGATCGTGGTTGTGGGTGGCGATGAGGGCGGCCAAGCCCGAATGGCGCACCAGCGCCTCCATGGCGTCGAACACGTAGGAGGCGGTGTGCGGATCGAGGTTGCCGGTCGGCTCGTCGGCCAGCAGCACGAGCGGCGCATTGGCCACGGCGCGCGCGATGGCCACGCGCTGCTGCTCACCACCGGACAACTCGGCCGGGCGATGGTCGGCACGCGGGCCAATCTTCATGTAGTCGAGCAGCTGGCGCGCCCGCTCTTCCGCCTCGGCGCGCGGCAGGCCGCGCACGAGCTGCGGCAGGACGATGTTCTCCAGCGCGGAGAACTCCGGCAGCAAATGGTGGAACTGGTAGACGAAGCCGACCTCGTTGCGGCGGATGGCGGTGCGCCGGTCGTCGGAAAGTCCGCTGCAGGGAATGCCGCTGAGCAGGACTTCGCCCGAATCGGGGCGTTCGAGCAGGCCGGCCGTGTGCAGGAGCGTCGACTTGCCGGCGCCCGACGGCGCCACGAGCGCCACCGTCTCACCCCGGCCAAGCACGAAGTCGGCACCGTCGAGGATGACGAGCTCCCGTGCACCCTGCTGGTAGCGTCGTTCGACGCCAACCAGTTGGAGAGCGAGTTCGGCGGCCATCACTCGTACCTCAGCGCTTCGACGGGATCGAGGCTGGCGGCACGCCAGGCGGGAAACAGCGTGGCGAGGAAGGACAGCGCCAGCGCCATGAGCACGACCGACGTGGTTTCGCTGATGTCGATCTTGGCGGGGAGCTGGCTGAGAAAATAGAGCTCGGGGTTGAACAGCATCTCGCCGGAGAGCCAGGAAAAGAACTGCCGGATCGACTCGACGTTGAGGCAGACGATGATGCCGAGCACCACGCCGGCCAGGGTGCCGGTGACGCCGATGGCAGCACCCGTCATGACGAAGATGCGCAGGATCGCGGCGCGTGTCGCCCCCATGGTGCGCAGGATGGCGATGTCGCGTCCCTTGTCCTTCACCAGCATGAAGAGACCCGAGATGATGTTCAGCGCCGCGACGACGACGATGAGCGTCAGGATCATGAACATGACGTTGCGCTCGACCTCGAGCGCGGCGAAGAAGGTGTGGTTGCGCTGGCGCCAGTCGGCCATGAACAGCGGCCGCTGTGCCGCGACTTCGACCAGCGGTCGCAACTCGTCGACGGCATCTGGATCGTCGACGAAGACCTCAATGGTCTGCGCCCGGCCCTCGGAGTTGAAATAGAGCTGGGCTTCCGGCAGTGCCATGAAGATGATCGAGGCGTCGTATTCCGACATGCCGACCTGGAAGATGGCGGTGACGGGGTAGCCCTTCTGCCGCGCGGTGGTGCCGAAGGGCGTGACGTCGCCGTCGGGCGAGGTGAGCGTGATGACATCGCCGAGCGCCAGGCCCAGATTCTCGGACATTCGCTGGCCGATGGCCACTCCCTGCCCCGAGGCGAAGCCATCGAGCGAGCCCTGGCGGATATTGCCGGAAACCAGTTCGACCTTGCGCAGGTCCTCCTCGCGCATGCCGCGCACCAGTGCGCCGGCGCCGGAACCGACATTGCCGGTGGCGAGCACCTGGCCCTCGACCAGCGGGATGGCGTAGCGCACGCCCTGAATGCCGTTGATGCGGTCAGCCACGGCCGCGTAATCGTCGAGCGGTGTGTCGACAGCCTGGAGAACGAGGTGGCCGTTGATGCCGAGGATGCGGGTGAGAAGTTCGGCGCGAAACCCGTTCATCACCGCCATGACGATGATGAGCGTGGCGACGCCCAGCATGATGCCGATGAAGGAGATCGACGCGATGACCGAAATGAAGGCTTCCTTGCGCCGCGAACGCAGGTAGCGCCAGGCCACCATGCGCTCGAAGACGGAAAAGGGCCCGGCGCCGCCCGGTGTCGCCGCCGTCTCGCCCATCAGTGGCCGCCGAACCGTGCGAGAAGGTCGGCGGGAGACAGGGTCTCGCGCTCGCCGGTGCGGCGGTTCTTGATCTCGACCTCGCCCGCCGCCACCCCGCGCGGCCCGACGATGACCTGCCAGGGCAGGCCGATCAGATCCGCGGTGGCGAACTTGCCGCCGGCGCGCTGGTCGGTGTCGTCGTAGAGCACGTCCTTTCCGGCCGCCGACAGCTTCGCGTAGAGGTCATCGCAGACGGCGTCGCAGGCCTGGTCGCCGGGCTTCATGTTGATCAGCGCCACATCGAAAGGCGCGACACTCTCCGGCCAGATGATGCCGGCGTCGTCGTGGAAGGCCTCGATGATGGCGGCGATAAGCCGCGACGGACCAATGCCGTAGGAGCCCATCGACACGAGGTGCTCCTTGCCATCCGGTCCGGTGACGCTGGCGCCGAAGGGCTTCGAATACTTCTCGCCGAAGTGGAAGATGTGGCCGACCTCGATGCCGCGCGCCGAGACCTGCGCGTCGGGAGCGACGGCAGCCCAGGCGTCCTCGTCGTGCATCTCGTCGGTGGCGGCGTAGGGTGTCGTCCAGTCCTTCACGATGCCGGCGATCTCGGCGTCGTTGCCGAAGTCGGTCTCCGCACCCGGCACCGGCAAGGCGAGATAGTCGCGGTGGCAGTAGACCTGGCTCTCGCCGGTCTCGGCCAGGATGATGAACTCGTGGGACAGGTCGCCGCCGATCGGGCCGGTGTCGGCGCGCATCGGGATCGCCTGCAGTCCCATGCGGGTGAAGGTGCGCAGATAGGAGACGAACATGCGGTTGTAGGCGGCCTTCGCGCCGTCGTAGTCGAGGTCGAAGGAATAGGCGTCCTTCATCAGGAACTCCCTCGAGCGCATGACGCCGAAGCGCGGCCGCACCTCGTCGCGGAACTTCCACTGGATGTGGTAGAGGTTCAGCGGCAGGTCCTTGTAGGAGCGGACGTAGGAGCGGAAGATGTCGGTGACCATCTCCTCGTTGGTCGGGCCATAGAGCATCTCGCGCTCGTGCCGGTCCTGCAGGCGCAGCATCTCGGGACCATAGGCATCATAGCGGCCGCTCTCGCGCCACAGCTCGGCCGACTGGATGGTCGGCATCATGATCTCGAGCGCACCGGCGCGATCCTGCTCCTCGCGGATGATCCGGCAGACCTTGTCGAGCACGCGCTTGCCGAGCGGCAGCCAGGAGAAGCTGCCCGCGGCCTGCTGCTTGATCATGCCCGCCCGCAGCATCAGCCGGTGCGAGACGATCTCCGCCTCGCGCGGATTCTCTTTGAGGATGGGCAGGAAGTAGCGCGACAATCGCATGGAGATGTCCGTCGAGAATGAAAGATGCGCCCGCGGGAATCGGGCTTTCGGCAGGGTATCTGCACGCGCTTCATAGCCATTTCGAGGCGGGATGGAAACCCGAGCGCAGGAGGGTCCGAAAAGAAGGTTCGCAGGTATAACTATAAGGAAACCTTGCTGTTTTTTTGTGCAGCGCAGCACATCTTTGAGGCCACGGATGCGAAAAAGATCGTGACAGACATGTGAAGCTTGCGGTAGTGTGCCGCCATAACCGAGAAGACGGAGCAACAATCCGTTTTCCTCACGCGGTCAAAGTCTTGGGAGGATGCGATCTAGGCGCGGTCACTCGCTGCCGCCGGTAACCGGAAACAGATCGGACGCGTTAAATATTGCAAGGCTTCGGCCTTGCATTTTTTTTGTGCAGATTTCTGCGCCCGCGCAGTCGCTGCGTTGCGTGGTTCGGGCGTGCAGCGTCCACGCCGTCTCAGTCGATGATCGGGGCGATGCGCGGGATGTCGTCGAAGTCGTAGCCGAGTTGGGTGGTCAGCACCCAGAGCGTCCCGAAGATGATCAGCGAGACGATGGTGGTGCGCAGGGCGGCGCGGCGGACATGCGAGCCGCGCGGGGCGCTGGAGGTGGTGCCCAGCGTGACGCTCTGGTCGTCATCCTGCGTCCGCAGGCTGAAGGGCAGGATGGCGAACAGCGTCACCCACCAGATCAGGAAGAAGACGGCGAAATAGGATACCCAGGTCACGTGACGATCTCCTCTTGGGTGCCGGTCAGACCTGCTCGAGCTCGATCAGGGTACCCTGAAAGTCCTTCGGGTGCAGGAACAGCACAGGCTTGCCATGCGCGCCGATCTTCGGCTCGCCGTCGCCGAGCACCCGCGCGCCCGCTGCCTTCAGCCGGTCGCGCGCGGCGATGATGTCGTCGACCTCGTAGCAGACGTGGTGCATGCCGCCGGCCGGATTCTTCGCCAGGAAGGCTGCGATCGGCGATGCCTCGCCAAGCGGCTCGAGGAGTTCCACCTTGGTGTTGCCGAGCTCGATGAAGACGACGGTGACGCCATGCTCCGGCAGCAGCTGCGGCGCCGTTACGGTCGCGCCAAGGGTATCACGGTACATGGCGCTGGCCGATGCCAGATCCGGGACGGCGATGGCGACGTGGTTCAGGCGTCCGAGCATGGTGTCCTCCGTGAAGGGCGAGCGGTGAAGGGCGAATAGCGAATGGCGAATGGCGAATAGTCATTGCGACCGGACGATCCGCGATCCCACCATTCGCCATTCGCCATTCGCCATTCGCCATTCGCCATTCGCCATTCGCCCCTCCGTCTCACCGCGTCACGAACACCGTGACGATCGGCTTCTTGCCCCAGGCCTGGTTGGCGGAGTTGCGCACCGCGCGGCGCACCGCCTCGAGCACGAGGTCGAGGTCTTTTCGCCTGACACGGGGGATGCTTTCAACGGCGCCGATCGCCGCATCCAGGAGAAGGTCCTCGAAGTTGCCGCCGGCGCGATCGTTCGCGGGCAGGCCGATGGCGATCAGGTCGGGGTCGCCGGCGAGATCGTACTTCTCATCCATGACGACGTTGACGGCGACGTGGCCGACATAGGAGAGCTTGCGGCGGTCCTTGACGCCGACTTCCTCCTCGTTGCCGATGATCGTGCCATCCTTGAAGATGCGACCGAAGGGAACCTGGTCGACGATCTCCGGCTCGCCGGGCGCGATCTTGAACACGTCGCCGTTGCGGACCCGGGCGATGTGCGGAATGCCGGCGGCCGCACCGAGCGCGCCCTGCGCGACCAGATGGGCAGCCTCGCCATGGACCGGGACGAGGATCTGCGGCCGCACCCATTCATACATGCGACGGAGTTCGGCGCGGCGCGGATGACCCGACACGTGGACCAGTGCCTCGCTGTCCTCGACGATGCGGATGCCCTGCTCGATCAGCTGGTTCTTGATCTCGAGGATGCCCTTCTCGTTGCCGGGGATGGTGCGCGAGGAGAAGATGACGATGTCGCCGGCGGTGAGCGCGACGCTGCGCATCTCGTCGCGTGCGAGCTTCGCCAGGGCTGCCCGCGGCTCGCCCTGGCTGCCGGTGCAGATGACGACGAGGTTCTCGCGCGGGATGAAGCCGAAATCCTCCTCGGCGATGAAATCGGGCAGGCCGTCCAAGTAGCCGAGCTCGGTGGCGACATCGATGACGCGCTTCAGCGACCGGCCAAGCACGAGGCACTGCCGCCCTGCGTCGCGTGCGGCCTCGGCAATCGAACGGATGCGCCCGACATTGGACGAGAAGGTGGTGACGGCGACGCGGCCGGGCGCTGCTTCGATGACCTGGCGCAGCCCCTGCCCCACCGCCTGTTCGGACGGCGAATCGCCTTCGCGCATGGCGTTGGTGGAATCGCAGATCAGCGCCGTGATGCCTTCCTCGCCGAGCGCCCGGAAGCGGGCCTCGTCGGTCATCGGTCCGATCTCCGGCTCGGGATCGATCTTCCAGTCGCCCGTGTGGATGATCCTGCCGACGGGAGTCGACAGGGCGAGCGAGACCGGCTCCGGGATGGAGTGCGTCACCGCTATGGCCTCGACGCCGAATGGCCCGACCGAGAAACGGTCGCCGGCGCGGTAGATTTCAACCGGGATCTTGGGCTTCGCGCCCGGCTCCGACTGGCGCTTGGCCTCGAGCAGGCCGGCCGTGAAAGGCGTCATCCAGACCGGGCAGCCGAGCTGCGGCCAGAGATCCAGCAGCGCGCCGTAGTGATCCTCGTGGGCATGGGTGATGATCATGCCGCGCAGGTTCTTCTTCTCCGACACGATGAATCGGATGTCGGGCAGGACAAGGTCGACGCCCGGAAGGTCGGGACCGGGAAATGTCACCCCGCAGTCCACGATGATCCATTCGCGCCGCTCGCGCGGCCCGAAGCCGTACAGCGCGAAGTTCATTCCGATTTCGCCAACGCCGCCGAGCGGCGCGAAGACCAGTTCGTCGCTCGAATTCTTCGCCATTTTCTCTCCTAGATCGCAGTGGCCGATGCCACGGCTCCGAAATGCACGTCACCTGCCGCCACGGGCCACACACGGCCCGTCCTGTCGCGGACGAGGAAGCGGCACTCCTCGTCGATCGTCTCGAATGTGCCCCGCACCACCTCGTCGCCGATCCTGACCGCGACGTCGGCACCGAGGCCTGCGGCGCGCGCCAGCCATGCGGTGCGGATGGCCGAGAGGCCCCTGCCCCGGTTCCAGGTGCGCTCGTGGCGCAGCCATGCGTCCGACAAAGCGAGGAAGAGGGTGTCGGCTGTACAGTCGGCGCCGAGGCCGGCCAGCGAAATCGCTGGATAAGGCAGGCCCTGGGGATGCGCCACGACGTTGACGCCGATGCCGATCGCCACCGCGAATCGTCCTTCGGGCAGCATGACCGATTCCAGCAGGATGCCGGCGAGCTTGGCGCCGTGGGCCAGAACGTCGTTCGGCCATTTGAGTTCGTAGCGGCCCGCGCCCTCCCGCCCATGGCCGCCGTCGGGGCCGACGGCGACGCGGGTTCCCGGTGCGACGGCCGAGAGCGCGTCGGCAAGGGCAAGACCGGCGACGAAGCCAAGCGTGGCTGCCTGCGGCAGCGGGCAGCAGTCGACGAGGAGCAGCGTGGCGGCAAGATTGCCGGACGGCGTCTCCCAGACCCGGCCGCGACGGCCGCGCCCGGTTTCCTGACGCCGCGCTGCCAGCCACAGCCGCCCCGGATCGCCCGCCCGAGCCCGGTCGAGCGCCTCCAGGTTGGTCGAGCCGATGCTGTCGAAGGCCTCGAGACGGTAGCCTTCAGTCAGGGCAGTCGGCGCGAGGGCAAATCCCATCGGCTCAGAAGAAAGTGCCGGCAGCGGCTTCCGCCATGCTCTCGATCGGGCCGCCGATCAGCACATAGAAGAAGACGAAGGCTCCGGCCACGGTCATGACGAGCCGCAACTCGCCGGCCATCGGCTGGAAGCCGCCGGTCGCCTCGTCGAACCACATGATCTTGATGACGCGCAGATAGTAGTAGGCGCCGACGACGGAGGCGAGCACGCCGATGACGGCGAGCGCATAAAGGCCGGAATCGATCGCGGCGAGGAAGACGTACCACTTGGCCCAGAAGCCGGCGAGCCAGGGGATGCCGGCGAGCGAGAACATCATGATGGTGAGGATGGTTGCCATCATCGGGTTGGTGGACGACAGCCCGGCGAGATCATCGATCTGCTCGACATTGCCTTCCTTGCGCCGCATGGCCAGGATGAAGGCGAAGGTGCCGAGCGTCATGATCAGGTAGATCAGCATGTAGAGCGCCACGCCGCGCACGCCGGCCTGCGAATTGGCTGCGAGGCCGACCAGCGCGTAGCCCATGTGGCCGATCGAGGAATAGGCCATCAGCCGCTTGATGTTGCGCTGGCCGATCGCGGCGAAGGCGCCGAGCAGCATCGAGGCGATGGAGATGAAGACGACGATCTGCTGCCAGTCGAAGGCGATCGGCTCGAAGGCGCCCATCGTGACGCGCACGATGAGCGCCATTGCCGCCATCTTCGGCGCCGCCGCGAAGAAGGCGGTGACCGGGGTCGGCGCGCCTTCGTAGACGTCGGGCGTCCACATGTGGAAGGGCACGGCCGAGATCTTGAAGGCGAGGCCCGCGAGCACGAAGACGAGGCCGAAGACCAGGCCGAGCTGGCGTTCGCCGCCGGCGAGCGACAGCGCGATGGCGTCGAAGCCGGTATTGCCGGTGTAGCCGTAGACGAGGCTGATGCCGTAGAGCAGCATGCCCGACGACAGCGCGCCAAGGACGAAATATTTCAGACCTGCCTCCGTCGAGCGCACGGAATCGCGGTTGATCGCGGCGATGACGTAGGCGGCGAGCGACTGCAGTTCGAGGCCCATGTAGAGCGTGATCATGTCGTTGGCCGACACCATCAGAAGCATGCCAAGCGTCGACAGCAGGATCAGCACCGGGAACTCGAACTTGTCGAACTTCTCGGCCTTGGCGAAGCCGACCGACATGACGAGCGTGACGATCGAACCGATCAGCGTCAGCATCTTCATGAAGCGGGCGAAGGGATCGCTGACGAAGACGCCGTTGAAGCCGAGCCCGTTCTCGCCGAAGAACAGCATCCACGCACCGGCGGCGATGAGGATCGCCACCGAGAGGCCGTTGACCAGCGTGGTCGACCGCTCGCCGGAGAAGACGCCGACCATGAGCATCGCCATCGCGCCGATGGCCAGCATCAGCTCGGGGGTGGCCAGTGCCAGACTGTAGGAGAGTTCAGGCGTCATCGTCCCACCAAACCTTTACTGCGCCAGAGCCGCCGCGGCGGTGGCCCGCCCGGCATCGATCGAGGCAGTGACATTGCTGACGAGCGCTTCGACCGAAGCGGCCGTCGCGTCGAGGATCGGCGACGGATAGACGCCGAAGAAGATCACCAGGATGACGAGCGGATAGATCACCGCCTTTTCCCGGGCCGAGAGGTCGAGCAGCCCCTTGAGGCTGTCCTTGGTCAGCGCGCCGAAGACCACCCGGCGGTAGAGCCAGAGCGCGTAGGCGGCCGACAGGACGACGCCGGTGGTGGCGAAGAAGGCGACCCAGGTGTTGGCCTGGAAGGCGCCGAGCAGCGTCATGAACTCGCCAACGAAGCCCGAGGTGCCCGGCAGGCCGACATTGGCCATGGTGAAGATCAGGAAGACGACGGCATATTTCGGCATGTTGTTGACGAGGCCGCCATAGGCCGCGATCTCGCGGGTGTGCATGCGGTCGTAGACGACGCCGACGCACAGAAACAGCGCGCCCGAGACGAGGCCGTGCGACAGCATCTGGAAGATCGCGCCCTGGATGCCGATGTCGTTCATCGTGAAGATGCCCATGGTGACGAAGCCCATGTGGGCGACGGACGAATAGGCGATCAGCTTCTTGATGTCCTCCTGCATCAGCGCCACCAGCGAGGTGTAGATGATGGCGATGACCGAGAGCGCGAAGACGAAGGGCGCGAAATCGGCCGAGGCGAGCGGGAACATCGGCAGCGAGAAGCGCAGGAAGCCGTAGCCGCCCATCTTCAGCAGGATGCCGGCGAGGATGACCGAACCGGCCGTCGGCGCTTCCACGTGCGCGTCGGGCAGCCAGGTATGGACCGGCCACATCGGCATCTTCACCGCGAAGGACGCGAAGAAGGCGAGCCAGAGCCAGGTCTGCATGTTCGCCGGGAAATCATGCGTCAGCAGCGTCGGGATGTCGGTGGTGCCGGCCTGCCAGTACATGGCCATGATGGCAAGCATCATCAGCACCGAGCCGAGCAGCGTGTAGAGGAAGAACTTGAACGATGCGTAGACGCGACGCTTGCCGCCCCACACCCCGATGATGATGAACATCGGGATCAGGCCGGCCTCGAAGAAGACGTAGAAGAGCACGATGTCGAGCGCGCAGAACACGCCGATCATCAGCGTTTCGAGCACGAGGAAGGCGATCATGTACTCCTTGACGCGCTTCTCGACCGACACCCAGGAGGCGAGGATGCAGAGTGGCATCAGGAAGGTCGTCAGGATGACGAACAGCATCGAGATGCCGTCGACGCCCATGTGATAGGCGATGCCCGAGCCGAGCCAGTCGGCCTTCTCGACGAACTGGAAGCCGGCCGTGCCCGGATCGAATGCCGCCCAGATGAACAGCGACAGGACGAAGGTGAAGGCGGTGGTGAACAGCGCGACGTTGCGGATGTTGCGGCGCGCGGCCGCACCCTCGTCCCGGATCATCAGGATCAGGAACGCCCCGACGAGCGGCAGGAAGGTGACCGTGGAGAGGATGGGCCACTCAGACATCAGAAATTGCTCCCCAGCATCATCCAGGTCACGAGCGCGGCGACGCCGATGAGCATGGCGAAGGCGTAGTGGTAGAGGTAGCCGCTCTGCAGCTTGACGACGCGGGCGGTGATGTCGCCGACGCGGGCGGACACGCCGTCCGGACCGAGCCCGTCGATCACGCGGCCGTCGCCGGTCTTCCACAGGAAGTGGCCGAGGCGCTTGGCGGGCCGCACGAACAGGAAGTCGTAGAGCTCGTCGAAGTACCACTTGTTCAGCAGGAAGGCATAGAGACCGCGATGCTGGGCGGCGAGCTGCTTCGGCGTCTCCGGCGAGCGGATGTAGAACTGGAAGGCGACACCGAAGCCGGTCAGCATGGCCACCAGCGGCGCGAGCTTCACCCAAAGCGGCACGTCGTGGAACTCGTGCAGGATGTGGTTCTCGGGCAGGATGAACAGGGCGCCCTTCCAGAATTCCTCGTAGCCGTGGCCGATGAAGAAATCGTGGAAGATGACGCCTGCGAACAGCGCGCCGAAGGCAAGCACGAACAGCGGCACAAGCATGACCATCGGCGATTCATGCACGTGGTGCATGACGTCGGCGGTGGCGCGCGGCTTGCCGTGGAAGGTCATGAAGATCAGCCGCCAGGAGTAGAAGCTGGTGAACATGGCCGCGACGACCAGCAGCACGAACGCGAAGGGTGCTGCCGCACCGTGGGCGGCGAAGGCACCCTCGATGATGGCGTCCTTGGAGAAGAAGCCGGCGGTGCCGATGATGGTGGCGGGAATGCCCACGCCGGTGAGCGCCAGCGTGCCGATGACCATCATCCAGTAGGTCCAGGGAATGAGCTTCCTCAGCCCGCCCATGCGGCGCATGTCCTGCTCGTCGGAGACGGCGTGGATGACCGAGCCGGAGCCGAGGAACAGCAGCGCCTTGAAGAAGGCATGCGTGAACAGGTGGAAGATCGCGGCGGAGTAGAAGCCGAGCCCGATGGCCACGAACATGTAGCCGAGCTGCGAGCAGGTGGAATAGGCGATGACGCGCTTGATGTCGTTCTGCACCAGGCCAACGGTCGCCGCGAAGAAGGCGGTGAAGGCGCCGATGACGGTGACGACGAGAAGCGCTGTGTGCGACAGCTCGAAGATCGGCGACAGGCGCGCGACCATGAAGACGCCGGCCGTCACCATGGTGGCGGCGTGGATCAGCGCCGACACCGGGGTCGGGCCCTCCATGGCGTCAGGCAGCCAGGTGTGCAGCGGCACCTGCGCCGACTTGCCCATGGCGCCCATGAAGAGCAGCAGGCAGACGACGGTGATGGCGGCATGGCGGTCGAGTTCGTAGCCGAGGAAGTTCAGCACCGCGGGGCCGTGCGCGGCCGCCTCCGCGCCCTCGGCCGGGATGAAGGCCTGGGTGCTGGCGAAGATCGTGCCGAACTCGATCGAGCCGAACAGCACGAAGACGCCGAAGATGCCGAGCGCGAAGCCGAAGTCGCCGACGCGGTTGACGATGAAGGCCTTCATGGCGGCGGCGTTGGCCGACGGTTTCTTGTACCAGAAACCGATCAGCAGATAGGACGCCAGGCCCACCCCTTCCCAGCCGAAGAACATCTGGACGAGGTTGTCCGACGTCACCAGCATCAGCATGGCGAAGGTGAAGAGCGACAGATAGGCGAAGAAGCGCGGCCGATGCGGGTCGTGGTGCATGTAGCCGATCGAGTAGATGTGGACGAGTGCGGAGACCGAGTTCACCACGACCAGCATGACCACGGTCAGCGTGTCGATCCGGAAGGCCCAGGAGACGTTGAGGCCGGCGGTCTCGATGAAGCGCAGCACCGGCACGGTGAAGACCTCGCCCTCGCCGAAGCCGACACTGAAGAAGGCCACCCACGACAGGAGCGCGGCAACCAAGAGCAGGCCCGAGGTGACGTATTCCGCAGCCTTCGCGCCGATCGCATTGCCGAAAAGGCCGGCGACCAGGAAGCCGAGGAGCGGGAGGAAGACGATCGCGTGATACATGGTCTGCCGATCAGCCCTTCATCATGTTGACGTCTTCGACGTCGATCGAGCCGCGGTTGCGGAAGAAGACGACGAGAATGGCAAGCCCGATCGCGGCCTCGGCGGCGGCGACGGTGAGCACGAACAGGGCGAAGACCTGTCCGACGAGGTCGCCGAGCTCGGCCGAGAAGGCGACGAAGTTGATGTTGACCGCGAGCAGGATCAGCTCGACCGACATCAGGATGATGATGACGTTCTTGCGGTTCAGGAAGATGCCGAACACGCCGAGCGTGAACAGGATCGCCGAGACGGTGAGGAAATGCGCGATGCCGACTTCCATGATCTGTCCTCAGATTCCCTTGCCGGTCTCGACGTCGACCACCTCGATGGCGGTGGCCGGCGTGCGGGCCACCTGGGCGGAGATCGACTGGCGTTTGACGCCTTCCTTGTGGCGCAGCGTCAGCACGATGGCCCCGATCATCGCCACCAGCAGCACCATGCCGGCGATCTGGAAGAAGAACAGGAAGTCGGTGTACAGAACGTCGCCGAGCGCCGCGGTGTTGGACCGCAGCAGCGGCGGCGGGATCGGCCGCGTGATCTCGCCGGCCAGTTGCGGCGCCAGCGTGTAGCCGCCGACGACGATGATCAGCTCTGCCGCGAGGATGAGACCCACCAGCGCGCCGATCGGCGCATATTGCAGCGCGCCCTGCTTCAGCTCGGCGAAGTCGACGTCGAGCATCATGACGACGAACAGGAACAGCACCGCCACGGCGCCGACATAGACGACGAGCAGGATCATCGCCAGGAACTCGGCGCCCGTGAGCAGGAAGAGCCCGGCCGCGTTGAAGAAGGTCAGGATCAGGTAGAGCACGGAATGCACGGGGTTGCGGGCCGCGATCACCATGAAGGCGCTCGCCACCGCGATGAAGGCGAACACGTAGAAGAAGATCGCCTCTAGTCCTGTCAGCATGGGTTTCCCCCGGTTTCGGCGGCGCAGCTGCGCTGCGCCCTTGAGCGGCCCCCGGATCGTGCCGGTCCGGAACCGCGTTGTCCCTTAGACGAGCGGACCCCGCTCGTCCATCATTGGCGGATCACCTGTAGGGCGAATCCAGTGCGATGTTGCGCGCGAGCTCGCGCTCCCAGCGGTCGCCGTTGGCGAGCAGCTTGTCCTTGTCGTAGTAGAGTTCCTCGCGCGTCTCGGTCGAGAACTCGAAGTTCGGTCCCTCGACGATCGCGTCGACCGGGCAGGCCTCCTGGCAGAAGCCGCAATAGATGCACTTCACCATGTCGATGTCGTAGCGCACCGTGCGGCGCGTGCCGTCGTTGCGGCGCGGGCCGGCCTCGATGGTGATGGCCTGCGCCGGGCAGATCGCCTCGCACAGCTTGCAGGCGATGCAGCGCTCCTCGCCATTGGGATAGCGCCGCAGCGCGTGCTCGCCGCGGAAGCGCGGGCTGAGCGGCCCCTTCTCGTGCGGATAGTTGACCGTGTATTTCGGTGCGAACAGCTGCCGCATCGACAGGAAGAAGGCGCCGACGAATTCCTTCAGGAGCAGTGACTTGGCGGCTTGAGCGAGGGCCGACATGGCTATTCTCCGGAAAACAGGGGGGCGACGAAGAAGCCCACGATGGGCAGGAGCACCAGCTGGCTCATGCCCGTGACGTTGAGGACGCGCTTCGTCTCGGGAAGCTCGACACGTGTGGCGAGCAGCCGCAGCAACGCGAAATCGACGATGGCGATCACGAGGCCGACGAGAGCGCCGACGAGGCCCGCGCTCATGCCGACAGTCCCGTGATCTTCAGGAAGGCGGCCGTGGCGACGACCATGAACAGCGAGATCGGCAGGAACACCTTCCAGCCCAGCCGCATCAGCTGGTCGTAGCGGTAGCGCGGCACAAAAGCCTTCACCATGGCGAACATGAAGAAGACGAAGCAGATCTTGAGAACGAACCAGATCACGCCCGGCACCCAGGTGAAGGGCGCGAAGTCGAAGGGCGGCAGCCATCCGCCGAGGAAGAGGATGGTGGTGAGCGCGCACATCAGCACGATCGCCACGTATTCTCCAAGGAAGAACAGCAGGAACGGCGTCGAGGAATATTCCAGCATGTGGCCGGCCACCAGCTCCGATTCGGCCTCGACGAGGTCGAAGGGCGGGCGGTTCGTCTCGGCCAGCGCCGAAATGAAGAAGATCACGAACATCGGGAACAGCCCGAGCCAGTGCCAGTCGAGGAAGGTGTTGGGCAGGCCGAGCATGGTGCCGAGGCCGTCGACCTGCGACAGCACGATCGCCGACAGGTTCAGCGAACCGACGCAGAGCAGAACCGTGACGATGACGAAGCCGATGGAGACCTCGTAGGAGACCATCTGCGCGGCCGACCGCAGCGCGCCGAGGAACGGATATTTCGAGTTCGAAGCCCAGCCGCCCATGATGACGCCGTAGACCTCGAGCGAAGAGATGGCGAAGACGAACAGGATGCCGACATTGATGTCGGCGATGGCCCAGCCCGGTGCGACCGGAATGACCGCCCAGGCCGAGATCGCCAGCACCGCCGAGACCAGCGGCGCCAGCAGGAACACGCCCTTGTTTGCGCCCGACGGGATGACCGGCTCCTTGAAGACGAACTTCAAAAGGTCGGCAAAAGCCTGGAACAGCCCCCAGGGGCCGACGACGTTGGGGCCGCGGCGGCGCTGCACGGCGGCCCAGATCTTGCGGTCGGCATAGAGCAGGTAGGCGACCAGGATCAGGAGCACGACGATCAGGACGACCGACTTGAGCAGGATGATCAGCGCCGGCAGGACATAGATCGAGAAGAAGTCTTCCATGGTCCCTGCCCTATTCCGCAGCCTGCTTGAAGCCGTCCCGGGCGAGCGCCGAACATTCGGCCATCACCGCCGAGGCACGCGCGATCGGGTTGGTCAGATAGAAATCGGCAACCACCGGCATGAAGCGGGCGGTACCGATCTCGCCGCCACGCGATGCCAGCCGGGCGATGTCGCCCGGGTCGCCTGCCGCGATGTCGTCGATCCCGGCGAGATGCGGGTGCTCCGCGTAGAGCTTCGCGCGCAGCTGCGCCAGGGAATCGAAGGGCAGCTTCTTGCCCAGCACGTCGGACAGCGCACGCAGGATTGCCCAGTCTTCCTTCGCCTCGCCCGGCGCGAAGCCGGCGCGGGTTGTCATCTGAACGCGGCCCTCGGTGTTGACGAAGGTGCCCGACTTCTCCGTGTAGGTGGCGCCCGGCAGGATGACGTCGGCGCGGTGCGCGCCCTTGTCGCCATGGCTTCCGATATAGACTGTGAAGGCCTGGCCCATGGCATCGGTGGCCAGTTCGTCGGCACCGAGCAGGAAGAGCACGTCGAGCGCACCCATCATTCCGGCCACGTCCCGGCCGCCCTCGCCCGGCACGAAGCCGATGTCGAGGCCGCCGACGCGCGCTGCCGCCGTGTGCAGGACGCCGAAGCCGTTCCAGCCCTCGCTCACCACGCCGGTGTCGGCAGCGATCTTTGCCGCCAGCGAGAGAACGGCTGCACCGTCGGGCCGTGCCAGAGCGCCCTGGCCGATGATGATCATCGGCCGGGTGGCCTTCTTCAGCACATCGAGGAAGGAAATGCCGCCGGCGGCCAGTTCCTTCAGCGTCTCGGCGCCGGCGCCCAGTATCTCGTGGTCGTAGCGCAGGTCGGCCGCTTCGCCGACGACGCCGATGGGGAAGTTGCCCATGCGCCAGCGCTTGCGGATGCGGGCATTGAGCACCGAAGCCTCGAAGCGGGGATTGGAGCCGACGATCAGCAGTGCATCGGCGCTCTCGATGCCCTCGATCGTCGGATTGAAGAGGTAGGAAGCGCGGCCGAGCGACGGGTCGAGTGCTGCGCCGTCCTGGCGGCAGTCGATGTTGCGCGAACCGAGCGCCGTCATCAGCCCCTTCAGTGCATACATCTCCTCGACGCTGGCGAGATCGCCGGCGATCGCGCCGATGCGATCCGACTTCGCCGAAGCGACGCGTTCGCAGATGGCGGCGAAGGCTTCGGCCCAGGAGGCGGGTGCCAGCCGGCCGTTCCGACGAACGTAGGGCCGGTCGAGCCGCTGCGAGCGCAGGCCGTCCCAGACGAAGCGGGTCTTGTCGGAGATCCACTCCTCGTTCACCGCCTCGTTGACGCGCGGCAGGATGCGCATGACCTCGCGGCCGCGCGTGTCGACGCGGATCGCCGAGCCGACGGCGTCCATGACGTCGATCGATTCGGTCTTGGTCAGCTCCCATGGACGCGCCTGGAAGGCATAGGGCTTCGAGGTCAGCGCGCCGACCGGGCAGAGGTCGATGACGTTGCCCTGGAGCTCCGAGGTCATGGCCTGCTCGAGATACGTGGTGATCTCGGCATCCTCGCCGCGGCCGATCAGGCCGAGTTCAGAAATTCCAGCCACTTCCGTCGTGAACCTCACGCAACGCGTGCAGTGGATGCAACGCGTCATGATGGTCTTGACGAGCGGGCCGATGTACTTGTCTTCGACGGCGCGCTTGTTCTCGTGGTAGCGCGACGCGTCGACGCCGAAGGCCATCGCCTGGTCCTGCAGGTCGCATTCGCCGCCCTGGTCGCAGATCGGGCAGTCGAGCGGATGGTTGATGAGGAGGAACTCCATCACCCCCTCGCGCGCCTTCTTGACCATCGGCGTGTTGGTGAAGATCTCGGGCGCTTCGCCGTTGGGGCCGGGGCGCAGGTCGCGCACCCCCATGGCGCAGGAGGCGGCGGGCTTGGGCGGGCCGCCCTTCACCTCGACCAGGCACATGCGGCAATTACCGGCGATCGAGAGCCGCTCGTGGAAACAGAAACGGGGAACCTCCGCACCGGCCTCTTCCGCCGCCTGCAGCAGCGTGTAGTGGTCGGGTACCTCGATCTCTTTCCCGTCGACCTTGATCTTAGCCATGCCGTCTTCCGATCTCCGCAACGCTCCAGCGGCGCTGCATGCTCGTCTTCACAGTCTCTCGACCGGTCCCTTACGCCGGATTTCCGCCGCAGCGCAACATCGCGCCGCCGCCCGCCATCCGTCCTGCCGGACCGACCCCCGTTCCGCCGTCCCCTCAGGCCTTCGCCGCGGCAAGCGCGGCCGCCTGCTTCAGCCATTCGTCGCGCGCGATCCGTCCGCGAAATCCCAGCTGCTCGTCGAGCCCCAGGATCTCGGCTTCGGTCAGCGCGGCGATCTGCGCATAGGTCCGGATGCCGAGGCCGTTCAACACCTTCTCCAGCTTCGGGCCAATGCCGCCGATCGCCTTCAGGTCGTCCGGCGCGTCGGGCCGTGCCTGCGCCCTCGGTGCCATGTGCGCTTCCGGCGCCGGGTTCGGCGCAACCGGTTCGGCTGCGACGGGCACCGCTGCGACGCTTTCATCCAGCGCGTCCTGCCGCGGTGCGACGCCCGCCGCGAGCACGGTCAGGCGCTGCGCGACCTCCAGCGAACTCGACACCGCACTCATCCAGACGCCGAAGGCATGGCCCGCCATGCCCGCGCCGAAGGCGGCCATCGCCGCCGACGTCGCGATGTTGCGCTTCACCGCCTCGGCGTCGCCGCCGAAGGCCGAAGGAAGTGCTGCAGCCAGATCGCGGCCGATGTCCTGAAGCTTCGCGTCCATCATCTTCGTCTCGGGCAGTCGCTCGGGTGGCACCGAACCGGTCGACATGGCAAATCTCCTCGTCGCGCTGGTCTCTCGCCCCGGCCGTCTCCTACTACGCGGCCATTCGGCCCGTCGTTGTTACTCCGCCGCCACCAGCACCGGCTCGTGTCGGTGCGCGTTGCGGCTGAACTCGTCGATGCGGCGCTCGATCTCGGGCCGGAAATTGCGGATCAGGCCCTGGATTGGCCAGGCGGCAGCGTCGCCCAGCGCGCAGATGGTGTGGCCCTCCACCTGCTTGGTCACGTCGAGCAGCATGTCGATCTCGCGCTTGTGCGCCTCGCCGCGCACCAGCCGCTCCATCACGCGCCACATCCAGCCGGTGCCTTCGCGGCACGGCGTGCACTGGCCGCAGCTCTCGTGCTTGAAGAAGTAGGAGAGCCGCGCGATCGCCTTCACGATGTCGGTCGACTTGTCCATCACGATCACCGCCGCCGTGCCGAAGGACGACTTCTTCTCGCGCAGGCCGTCGAAATCCATAGGGCAGTCGATGATGTCCTCGGCCTTGACCACCGGGCAGGATGCGCCGCCGGGGATGACCGCGAGCAGATTGTCCCAGCCGCCGCGGATCCCACCGCCGTGCTTCTCGACCAGTTCGCGGAAGGTGATGCCCATCGCTTCTTCGACTGTGCAGGGCGTGTTGACGTGGCCGACCAGCATGAACAGCTTGGTGCCAACATTGTTGGGACGACCGATCGAGGAGAACCAGGCCGCCCCGCGGCGCAGGATGGTCGGCGCCACGGCGATGGACTCGACGTTGTTGACCGTGGTCGGGCAGCCGTAGAGGCCGACGTTTGCCGGGAATGGCGGCTTGAGGCGCGGCTGGCCCTTCTTGCCTTCCAGGCTTTCGAGCAGTGCCGTCTCCTCGCCGCAGATGTAGGCGCCGGCGCCGTGGTGGACGTAGATGTCGAAGTCGTAGCCGTTCTTGTTGCCCTTGCCGATCAGGCCCGCCTCGTAGGCCTCGTCGATCGCCCGCTGCAGCGCCTCGCGCTCGCGAATGAACTCGCCGCGGACGTAGATGTAGGCCGCGACCGCGCCCATGGCGAAGCCGGCGATGAGGCAGCCCTCGACGAGCGTGTGCGGATCGTGGCGCAGGATCTCGCGGTCCTTGCAGGTACCGGGCTCCGATTCGTCGGCGTTGACGACGAGGTAGGACGGGCGGCCGTCGCTCTGCTTAGGCATGAACGACCATTTGAGACCGGTCGGGAAGCCTGCGCCGCCGCGGCCGCGCAGACCCGACGCCTTCATCTCGTTGATGATCCAGTCGCGGCCCTTCTCGATGATCCCGGCCGTGCCGTCCCAGTGGCCGCGCGCCTGCGCGCCTTTCAGCGAGCGGTCGAAGCGGCCGTAGATGTTGGTGAAGATGCGATCCTTGTCAGCGAGCATGGCTATTCACCGATGGTTTCGTGTCGTCGATGGAACGATTGCCCGGCAGAATCATCTGCAGGCCGACGACGAGTGTCGAGAACGAGACGAGGACGGCGGCGAGCGTGTACCAGCCCCCATCGCCGGTGACGAGCCCCGCGCCGATGATCACGACCAGGGCGATCGCCGTCTTCAGGACCGTCATGCGGGCGCATTCGGTCAGCCCGAAACGCCTGTCGCAGGAACTGGCGGAACAGATCGCCATCAGCGGGGCTTCCTGCCGAAGACCCGGATATACTCTTCCTCGCCGCCCTCGGCGAGGGCCTTCGCCTGCGCGACCCAGTTCTCGCGGTCGATGCGGCCCCGGAAGCGCAGATAGCCATCCACCCAGGCCCGTTCCTCGGCCGTCCACGCCGCGATCTGCGCGAAGGTGAAGATACCGATCGAATGCAGGACGCCCTCGATCTTGGGGCCGACGCCCGAGATCATCTGCAACTGGTCCGGCGCAGCGGGACGCGCCATGGCGATCGGGCGGTTGCGGTCATCGAGCGACGGCGCATCGGCCACGGTCGGCTCTGTGGCGGGCGCATCGGCGTCGTCGGCCGCGGCCTGCTGTTCCGCAGCGCCCGCCTTTGTCTTCATGCCTTCTCCCGAAGGAACCTCGGCGTCGGACGGCGTGCGCGACCGGCGCTTGCGGGAAGCCCCCTCGACGAGCGGCTCTGACCGGTCGGCCGCCACGGCGTCTTCCTTCGGGGTCGGCGCGCTGGCAGCCTTCTCGACCTCGGGACTGACCTTGACGTCGGAGGGCGACTTCAGCGCCGGGTTCGTCACCGGGGCGTCGGTCTTCGGCCGCGCGGCATTGGACGGTTCGGACGCGGCGGCATCGGGCTTGAGCTCGGCCGGCGGCGGTGCCGAAGGGGCGGCGCGCGTCGCCTTGAGGACGTTCTTCTCGTCCTTCAGAGCCGTGAAGCCGCTCGCGGGCGCAGAGAACCAGCGGTCCGTCTGCGGCCCGGTCTTCACGGTATCGCCGCGACCTGCCTCGAACTCGTCGATGATGACGGCGAGGCGCTCGGGCGTCAGATCCTCGTAGGTGTCCTTGAAGATCATCACCATCGGCGCGTTGACGCAGGCGCCGAGGCACTCGACCTCTTCCCAGGACAGCGTGCCGTCGGCGTTGGTATGGAACTGGTCGTGGTGGATCTTCGAGCGGCAGACGTCCATCAGTTCTTCCGAGCCGCGCAGCATGCAGGGCGTGGTGCCGCAGACCTGGATGTGGGCGCGTGTGCCGACCGGCTTGAGCTGGAACTGGGTATAGAAGGTCGCGACCTCGAGGACGCGGATGTAGGGCATGGCCAGCATGTCGGCGACATGCTCGATGGCCGCCTTGGTCACCCAGCCCTCCTGCTCCTGCGCCAGCATGAGGAGCGGGATCACCGCGGATTGTTCGCGGCCCTTGGGGTACTTTGCGATCCAGGTCCTGACTTCAGCCGCTTTCGTCTGGTCGAAGGCGAAGGCTGCTGGCTGGACGGCTGGCTCTGCGAGACGGCGGACGGACATGGCGCCCCATGTTTTTGCTGCTTATGTTGCGGCGCGTTCTAACACACGCACCGCAAAAGGCCAGTGCTTCAACGCCGCATATTGAACAGGAAAACAGGCGGCATGGGAGCCGTTTCGCCGCTTCCCGCGCGGCAGGTGAACGATGGGTTGCGATCGTTCACCCGCACAGGCCCGCAAAGAACCGGCTGGCGAGAATCGCGTCGTGCGAAACCAGCGCGGGAACACGCAGAGCCTGCCCCGCCAGCCCGCCGGCGCGCAGCATGTCCATGAGGGCGGCGGCGTGCGCAGCACTCGCAACAGCGAGCGCGCCGTGTCGCGTCCCGGCCGGAGGCGGCGCGAGTCGCATCGCGAAACGCTCCTGCGCGGGCCTTCCCGCCCGCCACCCCATCGCACGGACTTCGGCCAGAACGACGTCGGCGCCGCCCGCAGGCAGGCCGTTGCGCAGCACCGTGCCGAGCAGGTCGCGGCGCGAGCGCAGGCCGAGATCGTCGAGGAGCAGCAGCATGTAGTCGAGATGGCCGGGATAGCGGATCGTCCGAAACACGAGATTGCTGACCCGGGGCGCGACGAGTGCCGCGAGGCCGCCGATGCTGCCGGCGGTGAGGAAGGCCTCGTAGGCGTTCCCGTCGAAGGTGAATTCCTCGCGGCCCGACAGCGGCGGCAGGAAGACGCGCTCGCCTTCGACGATGGCGGCACAGGGGCGGGTGTATTCGGCGAGCAGTCCGTCGAGGTTCCAGATCAGGCCGTAGCCGAGCCGGTTTGTGCGGCTGGCGGGGATCGCACCGACGCGGATATCGAGGTCGCAGCCGGGGTCGAGGCGCGAGGCGAGTTCATGGGCGATCGAATCGACGAGGCCCGGCGAGATGCCGCAGCCGGGCAGGAAGGCGCGGTCGGGCGCGGCGCGGGTGCCGGCGGCGCGGGTCTCGTCGCACGGGTCGCTGAAATCGAGATAGTGCAGTCCGGCGTCGGCCGCGGCACGCGCCAGGCGGGGAGCCAGGCGGTCGGGAACGGCGGCGACGACCAGATCGGTTCCCGCGAGTAACCTGCCGATGTCCTCGCCGCGCGAGACGTCGGCATGCACGGCGGCATGGCCTGCCGCGGCCGCCGTCGCCAGCGCCTCCTCGGTGCAGTCGGCAAGCGTCACGTCCCAATCGCCGGCCAGGAGGTCGGCGAGGCACAGGCCGACCCGGCCCGCGCCGAAGATCGCCACCCTGCCCGCGCGCCGGTCCTGCGTCATCGGTCGAACCTCAATGGTTGAAGCGGGCGACGAAGGCCGCCAGCCGCTCGTTGGCCGGATTGCGGATCGTCTCGGACGGCTTGCCCTCCACGACGATCCGGCCCTCGTCGAGGAACAGGATGCGGTCGGCCACGTCGGCGGCGAAGGCCATCTCGTGGGTGACGATCGCCATCGTCATGCCCCCGTCGGCCAGCCGCCGGATGACGTTGAGCACCTCGCCGACGAGTTCCGGGTCGAGCGCGCTGGTCACCTCGTCGAGCAGCAGCACCTCGGGCTGCATGGCGAGCGCCCGGGCAATCGCCACGCGCTGCTTCTGGCCGCCCGACAGGTGGCTCGGATAGGCGTCGCACTTTTCGGCGAGCCCGACCTCGGCCAGCAGCGCCATGGCGCGCTCCTCCGCCTCGGCGCGCGGTGTCCTGCAGACCACGATGGGCCCCTCGGTGACGTTCTGCAGCACGGTCTTGTGCGGAAACAGGTTGAAGTGCTGGAACACCATGCCGACATGGCGACGCAGCGTGCCGATGCCTGTGGTGCCGTCGCGGTCGCGGAAGGACTTGCCGATCGCGTGGCCACGGAAGATCACGGAACCGCCGGTCGGCTTTTCCATCATGTTGAGGCAACGGATCAGCGTCGACTTGCCCGAGCCCGAAGGACCGATCAGGCCGACGACCTCGCCGCGCGACAGGGAAAGGTCGACGCCCTTCAGAACCTCGAGCCCGCCGAAGGACTTGCGGATGCCGCGCGCCTCCAGGACGGTCGGGGCGCCGGTGTCTCGTGCATTGGTCATCCTGTGCGCTCCATTCTCTCTAGTCGCTGACGCGCAGGCGCCGTTCGATCCAGTCGGCGATCTGGGTGAGCGGGAAAAGCACCGCGATATAGAGCGCGGCCATGACGGTGTAGGATTCCAGCGGCCGGTAGGTCTGGCCGTTCACCACCGCTGCCATGTAGGCGAGGTCGGCGACCGAGATGACCGAGACCAGCGAGGTGTTCTTGAACTGGATGACCGACTGGTTGATGAAGGACGGCAGCATGCGCTTGAAGGCCTGTGGCATGACGATGCGGGTCATCGCCTGCCATGAACTCATGCCGATGGCGGCGGCGGCCTCGCGCTGGCCTTTCTCGATCGACAGGATGCCGCCGCGGAATATCTCGGCGTAGAAGGCGCCGACATAGAGCGACAGCGTCAGCATCGCCGCCACCCGGTTGTCGATCGAGATGCCGACGAGCAGCGGGAAGGCGTAGTAGAACCAGAGCAGCTGCACCAGAAGCGGCGTGCAGCGGAATATCTCCTGGTAGGTCCGCGCGATCAGCGACAGGATCATCCAGCCCGACAGGCGCGCGGCGCAGACGACGAGCCCGATCACAACGCCGAACAGGATGGATCCGAAGGTGTAGACCACCGTCAGCCACAGCCCGTACAGGAACAGGTCCCAGTACTGCCACAGGACGTCGAAATCCCATCTGTACATCATGATCCCCCTTGATCGCGGGCCGCTGTCGCGAACCGAATTGCGTGACGTTCTTCCGCCGCGGGCGCCCTCACCCGACGCTGGCCGCATGCTGCCGCCGGGGCGCGAAGCCCGACGCGCGGTAGCGGCGCAGCGCCGCTTCGAGCAGGCCGAGGTTCTTCGGTTCCATCGGCGTCAGCGGCAGGCGCAGGTCGGGTGCGGCGTAGCCGTCGAGCGCGAGCGCCGCCTTCGCCGGAACCGGGTTCGGCTCGACGAACAGGATCTCCGACAGTTCCGCCAGTTGCTCGTGCAAGGCAAGCGCCCCGGCTGCATCGCCGGCCTGCCAGGCCCGGACCAGCGCGACCATTCCTTCCGGTGCGACGTTGGAGACGACGCTGGTCACACCCACCGCACCGGCGGCGAGGAAGGGAAGCGTCAGCCCGTCGTCGCCGGAATGGATCGGGAAGTCGGCGCCGCACGCACGGCGCAGCCGCGTCACCCGCTCGACCGACCCGCCGGCCTCCTTGATGGCGACGATGTTGTCGTACCGGTCGCGAAGCGCCGCGCAGGTTTCAGTCGCGATCTCCACGCCGCAGCGGCCCGGCACGCTGTAGAGCATGATCGGCAGGCCGGTCGCGTCGGCCACCGCGCCGTAATGCTGCAGCAGCCCGCGCTGCGAGGGACGGTTGTAGTAGGGCGTGACGATCAGCAGCCCGTCGGCGCCCGACGCCTCCGCCCGGCGCACCTTGTCGAGCGTCGCCAGCGTGTCGTTGGTCCCTGCCCCGGCGATGACCATCGCACGCCCGCGCGCGATCCTCACCGTGCGGGCGACGAGGTCGTCGATCTCGTCCTGGCGCAGCGTCGCTGCCTCACCCGTGGTGCCGGCCGTCACCAGGCCGGCGACGCCGGCCGCGATCTGGCGCTCGACCAGCGCCTCGAAGGCGGCGGTGTCGACCCGGCCGTCCCGGAACGGCGTGACAAGCGCGGTGAACACGCCGTCGAGCCTTTTCACGTCGAATCTCATCGTCGTCTCCATCTCAGAGCGTATGAATCAATCGAGGATGCGAAAGAATGCCCACTGAAACCCCTGGGATTCTTGGCTTGCGCTGCGCGGAAACGGGCATTCTTTCACATCCTCTCAGTCGATCACCACACGCGTTTCCGACATCTCGCGGATTGCGATCCGCACGCCCTCGCGGCCGAGACCGCTCGACTTGATGCCGCCGAAGGGCACGTGCTCGGCGCGGAAGTCGGGACCTTCGTTGACCATCACGCCGCCGACCAGGAGATCGCGCGAGAAGCGCTTCACCAGCGCGTGGTCGTTGGTGAAGATGCCCGCCTGGAGGCCGTAGACGCCGGCATTGACCTCGGCGATCGCCGCCGCCGCATCGTCGAAGGATCGGATCGCGATGACAGGGCCGAAGGTCTCCTGGGCAATCACCGGTGATCGCGGGTCGAGGCCGGCAAGGACGGTCGGCTCGACCAGCGTGCCCTGGCCGCCGCCGCCCGCGAGCAGGCGCGCGCCGCCGGCGATGGTCGCCTCGATGCGGTACCGCACCAGGGTCGCCGCCTCCGCGTCGATGACCGGTCCCATGTCGGTGTCGGACGACGTCGGATCGCCGGTGCGGACGGTCGAGACCGCGGCCAGCAGACGCTCGGTGAAAACCGCCTCGATGTCGCGATGGAGGTAGAGACGCTTCACCGCCGCACAGCTCTGGCCGGCAATCTCGAAGCGGTGCGCGACCGCCGTCGCCACGGCCCGGTCAAGATCGGCATCGGGGAAGACGAACAGCGGGTCGTTGCCGCCGAGTTCCATCAGGCAGCGCACGAGGCCCGAGGCGTTCTTCAGTGCCAGGCCGGCCTTGGGGCCGCCCGTGAAGGACAGGAGATCGATCGGTGCGCGGGCAAGCGAGAGCGCGGCCTCGGCGCCGCCATGGACGACCTGGAACAGGCCGTCCGGAAAGCCGGCGTCGATCGCCAGCTCCGCCAGCCGCACGGCGGCCAGCGGCGCCTTCGGCGAGGGTTTCGCCACCACCGCGTTGCCGGCGGCAATCGCCGGGCCGAGCTTGTGGCAGAGCAGATTGAGCGGATAGTTGAACGGCGTGATGGCAGCGACCACACCGGTCGGCTCGAAGGTGATGGTCGCGCGGCGGTCGACGCCGCCCGAAACGATCCCGCAATGCAGCACCTCACCGTCGAGGAATGTCGCCGCATCGCCCGAAAGGCGCAGCGTGTTCTGCGCGCGGCGAACCTCGTTGCGCGCCTCACCGATGGTCTTGCCGACCTCGCGGCAGATCGTCTGCGCCAGTTCCTCGGCATGGTCAGCGATCCGGGCGGCCAGCGCGTCGAGCAGGGTGCGGCGCTCGAAAGGCGTCGAGCGGCGGAACGCGGCCTGCGCCCGGCGTGCAGATGCGACGGCCTGCGCGATCTCGGCCGACGTGCTGCCCGCGACCTCGCCCACGGGCGATCCGTCGAATGGACTGCACACGCGGACGGTCAGAGAGGCGGCCGGCGAGATTTCGGGAGCGGTCAGCGTCATCATGATTCTCGTTGTTCGTCGTCATCGGCGGCCAGGGCAGCGATCGAGACCGGGCGGGCCGGCCAGCGGTCGCGGGCGAGCCGCATTGGGGGCTCTGCGGGATCACCTGGCCTCGCCGCGGCGATGAGGTGCAGCACGTTGTCGGCGCAGAATCGGCCCTGGCAGAGGCCCATGCCGAAGCGGCCGTTGAGCCGGATCTCGCGCGGGCTGAGCTCGCCTTCCGCCAGCATGGCGCGCAGTTCGCTGAAGGTGCGGCCTTCGCAGCGGCACAGGATCGTCTCGTCCGGCAGCGCGGCCAGCGGATCGGCGCCGTCGATCGGGCGGAACAGATCGCCGAGCACCGCCTGCGCCCGCCGCTGCCGCAGGACGGCATCATCGTCGGCGATGGACGGCCCTTGCGTCAGCAGCGCAATCACCTGCCGCGCCGCATGGCGACCGTCGGCGATTGCGGCGCGTATGCCGAGCGCCTCCCGGCAATCGCCCGCCCGCACGACGACGATGTCACTCTCCTCATTGGCCGGCAGACCGAAATCGTTCGGCCGAATGCCGTCATGGAGCGCAATCAGGTCTGCCGCGAGGGTCCGGGTGGCGCCCCGGCGGTCCCGGATTGTCGCGGCCAGCCGGCCGTTGCGCGGCTCGATCGCGGTGAGGCGCTCGCCACGCAGCCACGGGGTCGGGGACGCGAACACGCGCGCCAGATGCCCTGCGGCTTCGGCAACGAGGCCTGGATAGGCGGCGAGGCGGAGCGCTGCGGCCGGCCGCGCGAAGGGATCGCCGGCTTCGATCAGCGCCACCGGCGGGTGGCCGAGCCGGGCCAGATCGGCGGCGAGCGCGATCGTCAGCGGCCCGTTGCCGGCAATCAGGATGTCGCCGGGCGGCGGGCTGCCGCCTTCCTTGAGAATCATCTGCAGACCGCCGGCGGTCATCACGCCGGGAAGCTGCCAGCCGGGACGCGGCAGCACCCGCTCGATGGCACCGACGGCGATGACCAGCGCACGCGGCCGGACGACGAGAACACGGCCCTCGGCGCGGTCGTCGAGCATCGCCAGCCCGTCGCTGTCGAGGCCAAGGAAGACGTGGCGCAGGCGCGGCGCGATGCCGGCCCGTGCGAATGCGTCGACGAGGCGCGACCATTGCCTGCGGCCGCGGGCGTGGACGGCCGTCGGCCGGCCGGCCGGCTGGCGATGATAGGCGCCGCCGAGGGCGTCGCGCTGCTCGGCCAGTTCCACCGACAGGCCTGCGAGGGCCAGTTCGGCCGCCGCCGCGACGCCCGCCGCGCCGCCGCCGATCACCAGCACGTCGCACCTCAGTGGCTGGCGCTCAGTCATGGCCGGCCTCCGGCGCGTCGACGCGCAGACCGTCGCGGGCCGGCGTCAGGCAAGCCTCGACAAGGGTGCCTTCGATGGTCACGAGGCAGTTCTGGCAGGCGCCGATGCCGCAGAAATAGCGCCGCAACCCCCCTTCTCCGGCCGAAAGGTCGCGGACGCCGGCCTTCGCCACGGCAACCGCTATGCTTTCGCCTGTCTCGAAGGTAATCGGCTTGCCACCCCAGAGGAAGTGTCCGCCGCTCATGCCACGAGGCTCCGCTGGCCGAAGCGGTCGGGAGCGAAGGGCCGCAGATCGAGTTCGGAAGGCACACCGGCGACGATTCGTCCGACCGCCTGTCCGACGAGCGGGCCGAGGCAGATGCCGTCGCCCTCGAAACCGGTCGCCACGACAAGATTATCGCGGCCGGGCATGCGCCCGATGATGGGCAGGCCGTCACGCGTGGCCGAGCGCACGCCGGAAAAGACGCGGATGACGCGCAGCCGCGCGAGCGGCGGCAGGAGGCGCACGGCGCTGGCCAGCATGTGGCGGATGGCGGCCAGGTCGTTGCCGGTGTCGGCGGTTTCCTCGCGCGTGCCACCGATCAGGAACTGGCCGGTGCGAAGCGGATCGACCACGAGGCCGAAGCGGCGCGCCGCGGTGCCGGCCGCACCGGCGATGGCGTCCTTGCTGAGCAGGTAGCGGCACGACATCAGCGCGCCCGGCAGCGCGGCATTGAGCGTGGGCGAGCGCTCGGTGACGGCGAGCTGACCCTTGCGCGGCCGCACGATGCCGGACAGTCCGATGAGATCGGCCGACCCGCCGCCGGCGGCGATGACGAAGTGATCGGCCTCGACCCGGCCGCGCGACGTGGCGACGGCGGCGACCGACCGGCCCGAGGCGCTTTCGACGAGGCCGTGCACCGTGGTGTCGCGCTCGACGGCGACGCCGCTGGCCGCGATCAGCCTCCGCACGATCTCGTAGCCGATGGCGTGGCCCTCGTTGCCGACCTCGATGGCGAGCCGCACGCCGCTCGAAACGTCGGGCAGGTAGCGCCTGAGCGCCTCGCCCTCGATGCGGCGGAGCGCCATGCCTTCGCCTGCAAGTGCGTCGGCGTGGCCGGTGAGGCTTTCGACCTCGCTCTCGTCCTCTGCCACCATGACGGTCGGGCGCTGCTTGAACAGGCCGGCAAACAGGCCTTCCTCGTCCAGCTGTCGGTAGAGCGCAATGCCGGCCAGCGCCGTCGTCATCATCGGGCCGGGACGCTTGCTGGCGACGGAGACGGCGCCGTCGGCCGCACCGCTCGCGGCGGCGGCGGGCGCTTTCGCCTCGATCAGCCGGACGCGGAAGCCGCTCTGCGCCAGGAAGTAGGCGGAAGCTGCGCCGACAATGCCGGCGCCCACCACCACCACCGATTTGCCGCCCCTGCCATCCATCGACCGACGCCATCCTTTCGTGCCAGACTTGATTTCAAGCCGGGCTTGTTTTCACGCGAGACTTGTTTTCACGCGAGACTTGGTGACCGGGATTTTCAGCGGCGCGCTGCACGCTGTCGATGCAAGAAGGCAGCCTTGGCTGCGCAGCAAATTTGTAGGGTCGCGGATGAGCAAGGCTGGGAAAGGCAGGGGCGGCGTCAACCTGACGCTCATCCAGACATTCTACGAGGTGGGCAGCCACGGCTCCTTCTCGGGCGCGGCGCGCGAACTCAATATCAGCTACCAGTCCGCCGCCAACCACGTACGCCGGCTGGAACAGATCCTGAAGGCGAAGCTGATCGAGTCCGAGCAGGGCGCCAAGCGCATCCAGCTGACGCCGCGCGGCCGGGCGCTCTTCAACCTGCTGCATCCCGAGTTCGACATCATGCTGGCGCGGTTGTCGAAGCTGCTGGAGAACCAGCGTTCGGCACTCCGGGTGGGGATGCCGCAGGCGATCTTCTTCTATCTCTTTCCCGACGTGCTGAGGATCTTTCGCGAGCGGCATCCGGACATGGAGATCGCGGTCGCCGAGCGCGACACGGTGCTGGCCGAGATGGTCAAGAACGGCAGCCTCGACATCTGCCTCTCCGAGCGCCATTTCGGCGATCCCGTGGTTCCGCAGAAGCTGCTCGGCTCCTACCGGCTGAGCCTCGTCTTTCCCAGCGCCTGGGGTGCCGCCCCTGCGCCCGAGGACGTGCCCGGCTGGAGCACCGGGCGGCCCTTCGTCACCTATGAGCCGGGCCAGACGCTGCGCAACCTGGCGCTCGACTTCCTCGGCCGCGACGGGCCGGCCGCGCAGCCGGCGATCTCGACCTCGGGCAGTTCGTCGGTGAAGCGCTGTGTCGAGACGGGCCTCGGCTTCGCCATCATTCCCTCCTGGTGCATCCGCGACGACGACCAGGGGATTTCGAGCGTCAAGCTCACCAACCTGCCCGCTGTGGGCGTCTATTTCGGCAATGCCGAGTTCCTGCAGAACCACCCGGCGGTGCGCGAACTGTTCGACATCTGCCGCCAGGAACTGGTCGGGCGCGAGCTGGACGAGACCGGCGCGGACGGTCTTTGAACCTGTTTCGATGCCGTCACGCCGGGCCAACCTACAAAAATCGAGATAAGTCCCCGCTATTGTCTAGCATTGTCCCCGCCCCACCCGGGGTTACGCTGCGTCCGGATGTGCACAAATGGCGATCCACCGCGCGAGCGGACCGGGGAACAACAAGGGGTTTGTCGAATGAAGATCCTCAAGACGATTCTGGCGGGCGCGGCGATCGCGCTTGGACTGATGGGCGGAGCGGCGCAGGCGCAGAGCACCGTCGACGAGATCAAGGCGCGCGGCGTGCTGCGCGTGCCGGGCATCCTCAACGAGGTGCCCTACTTCTCCAAGGACCCGCGCACCGGGGAATGGAAGGGCTTCGTCATCGACATGGCGGGCGACATCGCCAAGACGCTGGACGTCAAGCTGGAGGTGGTGGAATCGAGCTGGGCCAACGCCATCCTAGACGTGCAGAGCGGCAAGGTCGACATGGCCTTCGCCGTGACGGCGACGCCGACGCGGGCGCTGTCGGTGTGGTTCTCCGAACCGACCTACTTCAACTCCTTCGTGCTTGTGTCGGCCAAGGCCGAGCTGGAAGGCAAGACCTGGGCCGAGCTCAACGATCCGCAGTACACCTTCGCCGTCGACCTCGGCTCCGCACAGGACCTGATCGCCACGCAGTACCTGCCCAAGGCCAACATGCTGCGCTTCAAGACGCGCGACGAGGCGATTGTGGCGGTGGCGACCGGCAAGGCCGACGGCCTCGTCAACACCATGCTGAACGGGCTGGTGATGACCAAGAAGACCGCCGACCTCGGCTCGGTCATGGTGCCGACGCCGGTGCTGTCGACGCCGTCGGTGGTGGCGGTCAACTACGGCGCCGACGAGGTTTGGAAGAGCTTCGTGTCGGGCTGGGCCGCCTACAACCGCCGCATCGGCAACAACCAGACCTGGATCGTCAAGAGCCTGGAGCCTTTCGGCATCACGCTGGACGACATGCCGGAAGGCTTCGGCTTCGGCGGCTGACGCAGGCGACAAGACAGGCAAAGCCAGGCGGCCGCCCCTCCGGGCGGCCGTCGGCGTCTGGGCGTTGATCGAAGCGGTTTCGGTCCACCCACGACGTGTAGACAGGAATCGGCGTTTGGCGCGGCGGCGACTTCGACCCTGTTGGTAGCGGCTCCCTCAACCATCAGCGGGGCCGGTTCCCCGGCAGTAGAATGCCGCAAATCCGACGCCGGTCTTGACGTCTGCGAATTGCAACGATGGCTTCTCGCCGGAAGTGAACGGCGAATATGATCGTTGCCGTGTATCCCCAGGCCGAAACCGCTGCCCGCGTCTGGGATACAGCTCTAGGCGTGCTTCGCCTTCGTCATGCCGCCGGTGATCGGGGCGCCGATGTCGAGATTGGCGAGGTCGCATCCGCGCAGGAAGTCGCCGATGTGGCGTTCCATCCACAGGCGCGCCTGTCGGTCGTCGCGGGCGGCGATCGCCTCATGGATCTTGCGATGCGCCAGGAGCAGGCGTTCTCCGGCGTTGAGGCGGGCCATCACCTGCGCGAAGGCCGGATAGAACAGTTCGCCGACGGTTTCGCGGCTCAGCTGCAGCGCGCCGTTGCCGGTCGCGGCGGCGACCAGGTTGTGGAATTCGATGTCGAGTTCCACCAGCGCCTCGTGATCGTCCATCCGCTGCTCGGTGCGGCGGATGTTGTCCGCGATCCGGCGCAGGTCGTCCTCGCCGGCCCTGATCGCGGCCGATGCGGCGCAGGCCGGCTCGATAGCGCTCAGCACCTCCCACAACTGCTCGAAGGTCGTCTCCTGCAAAAGGAACGCGGTCTTGATCTGCGCCCCGATCGCCTTGGTCTGCGGCGCGGTGATGCGCAGCTTGTTGCGTCCCTCCTCGCGGCGGATCAGGCCGATCTGCTCCATCACGCGGATCGCCTCGCGGATCGTCGAGCGGCTGACGCCGAAGCGGGTCGCGAGCGAGGTCTCGCTCGGCAGCGCGCCGCCGACGGGAAGGTCTCCGGCAAGAATCTGCCGCTCGAGCTCCCGGGCGATGACCCGGAAGGCGGGTTCCGACCGTCCCCTGGCTTCTGGTTCGGATCCCGCACCGGGATCGCTTCCGTCCGCCATGTCCTGCAAACCCATCAAACCGCCTCGCCTGCCGCTCTCCGTCGCAGTTCGCTTCGCCTTGTCTTGCCTGTCAACGTCTTCGGCAGCGAATCGACGAAGACGATCTCGCGCGGGTACTTGTAGGGCGCCGTCAGCGACTTGCAGTGATCCTGCAGCGCGCGCGCGAGCGAATCGCCGGCCGCCTCGCTATCCCTCGGCAGGACATAGGCCATGACGATCTCCCCCCGTGCCGGGTCCGGCTTGCCCACGACGGCGCATTCGCGCACGGCCGGATGGGCCAGCAGCACGTCCTCGACCTCGCCCGGACCGATCCGGTAGCCGGCGGAGTTGATGATGTCGTCGGCGCGTCCGCGGTACCAGAGATAGCCGTCGCCGTCGCGGACGCCGCGGTCTCCGGTGACGTACCACCGACGGTCCGGACCGTCGCGGAAGCAGGCGGCCGTGCGCTCCGGCTCTTTCCAGTAGCCGAGCATCAGCTGCGGATGCGGTGTTTCCAGCGCGATGTCGCCCTCCTCGCCCGTCGGCAGTTCTCTCCCCGCCTCGTCGATGATCGCCATGCCGCTGCCGGGCGACGGCCGACCCATCGACCCCGGCCTGACCGGCTCGCCCGGACAGTTGAGGACGAGCATCAGCGCTTCCGTCTGGCCGTAGGCCTCCGAGACCGGCATGCCGGCCGCGCGCTGCCAGTGGCCGGCGATGACCGCGCTGACGGCCTCGCCGGCGGACACGGTGCGGCGCAGGGCCGACAGGTCGCGGCACGAAAAATCCTCCTCGGCGACCCGGGCGAGTTCCGTCGCGGGCGCGCAGTAGACGTTGATGCGGTGGCGTTCCAGGAGGTCGAGGCGTGTCGCCGGGTCGAACGGGCCGTCGTAGAAGAAAGCACATGCGCCGCGTGCCCAGGGGCCGAACAGGATGCTGGTGCCCGCCTTGCTCCAGCCGGTGTCGGCGGTGCACCAGATCAGGTCGCCCGGTTCCAGGTCGAGCCAGTAGGCCGCCGAGACCCACCAGGCGTAGAGGCCGCGGGCGGCGTGCAGCACGCCCTTCGGATGTCCCGTGGAGCCGGACGTGTAGTACATGATCGCGGGGTCCTCTGCCGCCACGACGGGCGCCACGAACGCTTCCGGCGCGTCGCGCAGCGCCTCCTCGAAATCATCCCAGCCCGGCGCGGCGCCGACGCTGATGCGGACGTCGATCGCCGCGGCCAGAGCGGCGAACTTGCCGGTCTGGCCGGCCCGGCAGACCACGGCGCGCGCGCCGGAATTGGCGATCCGGTAGGCGAGGTCCCTTTCGGTCAGCATCTCGATGCACGGGATCGGCACCGCGCCGAGCTTCAGTGCCGCGACCACGGCGATCTGCCACTCCGGGATCCGCGGCAGCATGATCAGGACGAAGTCGCCCTTCGCCACCCCGCGCGCCTGCAGCGCGGCGGCCAGCCGGTCCGTCAGCCGGGCCATGTCGGAGAAGGCGTAGCGCCGGACCTCGCCGGCCGCGTCTTCGGCGATCAGGGCCGGCCCGTCGTGATCGCGCGCCATGCGGTCGACGACGTCGACGCCGAAATTGAACGTCGCAGGCACGTCCCAGCGGAAGGCGGCGTGAACCGCCTCGTGGTCGCCGCCGCCGCGCACCAGCGGCACTCCTCCCCCGGTCTGCATCAGATCGCCCCTCCCTCGCGCAAGGCCATGATCTCCTCCGTCGAATAGCCCGCGGCAGCCAGCACCGCCTCGCTGTGTTCGCCCAGGCGCGGCGGCGGCGCGCGCATGTCGCACGGGGTCTCCGACAGCTTGATCGGAAAGCCCAGCTGCGGGACGCGCCCCTCCACCGGATGGTCGATCTCCTGCAGCATGCGGCGATGGACGAGCTGCGGATGGCGGAAGGCCTCCGCCATCGAGTTGACCGGCGACAGCGGGATGTCGGCCGCTTCGGCCAGGGCGACCCATTCGTCGCGGCTGCGGCCGAGCATGATCCGCGCGACAGCCGCGCGCTGGCGATCAGCCTCCTCACCCGCGGGATAGTGCGTCCGCAGGTCGGCAGGGACGTCGGCCAGCGCGCAGAACCTGTCCCAGAAATGCGCTTCCAGGGCGCCGAGCGCGACATGGCGTCCGTCGGCGCAGAGATAGACCGCATAGCAGGGCGCCTGGCCGATGAACGGCCGCTCGCCGCCGCGCGGCTCGATGCCGCCGAAGAGGTAGTCGGCACCGTGCAGCGCCAGCCATGCGACGGTTCCGTCGGTCATGGAGATGTCGACGAACTGGCCCTGCCCCGTCGCGTCGCGCGAGCGGAGCGCGGCCAGGATGCCGGTCGTGGCCATCAGCGAGCCGCCGCCGACGTCGGCGATCGAGAGGCCCGGCACCGACGGCCCCTCGCCCGGCCGTGCAAAGAGCGGCAGCGCGCCGGCGATCGCCAGGTAGTTGAGGTCGTGGCCGGAGGAGAGCCGCATCGGCCCGTCCTGGCCGAAGCCGGAGATGGCACAGTAGACGAGACCCGGATTGTCCTGCCGCAGCGTCTCGTAGGACAGGCCCAGCCGCTCCATGACGCCCGGACGGTATCCCTCGAGGACGACGTCGGCGGCCGCCGCGAGGCGTCGAAACACCGCCTTTCCGGCCTCGGCCTTGAGGTTCAACGTCAGGCTCTTCTTGTTGCGGTTCAAGAGCAGGAAGGAGCCCGATTCCTCCTTGGCCTTCGGTTCCCAGGAGCGGTTGTAGTCGCCGCCGTCCGGGGTCTCGATCTTGACGACCTCGGCGCCCATATCCGCCAGGATCTGCGAGCAGAAGGCGCCAGGCAGGAGCCGCGTGAGATCGAGGACGACCAGGCCTTCGAGCGCGCGGCGCGGCGGTGAAGCCTGCGCGCTCATGCGGCGGTCCAGCCGCCGTCGACGCCGATGGTCTGGCCGGTCACGTAGAGCGACGCGTCGGAGGCGAGGAACACGACGGCACCGGCGATTTCGTCGGGCTGGCCGAAGCGGTGCATCGGCGTGCGCTGGACGATGCGTTCCCCCAGTACCGGATGCGACGCCAGCCCGGCGGTGAGATCCGTCTCGACATAGGCGGGCGCGACGGTGTTGACGCGAACGCCGCGCGGCGCCCAGTCGATCGCCAGCGATCGCGTGAGAAGCTCCACCCCGCCCTTTGAGGCGCAGTAGGGCGCAGTCTTGGCGAGGCCCACCCGGCCGCCGATCGAGGAGATCGTGACGATGCTCCCCGAGCCGGCCTCCAGCATCGAGCGGCCGAAGGCGCGGCAGGTCAGGAAGACGCCGGTGAGGTTGGTGGCGATGATCTCGTTCCACTCGGAAAGCGTCGTATCCTCCGCCTTCTTGTAGATCGCGTTGATGCCGGCATTGTTGACGAGCACCTGCGCGCCGCCGTGCCGCTCCTCGACGATGCGCGCCAGACGCGCGACGTCGTCCTCGTTCGCCACATCGGCCGCGATCGCGTCGACGGTCGCGCCGGAACCGGCCATCTCGGCTGCGGCGGCGTCGAGCGTCGCCTGGGTCCGGCCGGTGATGACGACGGTGGCGCCATGCGCGGCGAGCGCGGCGGCGATGGCCTTGCCGATGCCGCGCCCGCCGCCGGTGACGACGCAGACGCGGCCCGAAAGATCGAACATCGACGGGATGCCGGCGGTCATGAACGCTTCTCCCGCATGCGGCGGGCGAGCGACCAGCGATGGACCTCGGAGGGGCCGTCATAGACGCGGAAGGCGCGGGCATCCCGGAAGAAGCGCTCGATCACGGTATCGCGGGTGAGCCCCAGCCCGCCGAGGATCTGGACGCAGCGGTCGGCGACGCGCCAGATCGCCTCCGAGCAGATCACCTTGGCGCGCGAACTCTCCGCCCCGCCGCGCGCGCCCTGGTCGAGCAGCCAGGCGGTGTGCCAGATCGCGAGCCGCGCCGAATAGATGTCCATGTCGTTGTCGGCGAGCATGAAGCCGACGCCCTCGTGCTCGATCAGCGGCTTGCCGAAGGCGGTGCGGCGGTTGGCGTAGTCGCGGGCGATGTCCTGCGCCCGCACCGCGGCCCCCAGCCAGCGCATGCAATGCGTGAGGCGTGCCGGCGCCAGGCGAACCTGCGCATAGCGGAACCCCTCCCCGACGGCACCCAGCACGTCCCCTTCCGGCACGAAGAGATCGTCGAAGCGGACGACCCAGTGGCCGCCGGTGAAGGTGGAATCCATGCTGTCGAGCTGGCGCTCGAGCACGATCTCGGGCTGGTCCATGTCGGCGAGGAACATGGTCGCCTTGCCCTCGTGCTGGCCGGACGCCATGCGCGCCATGACGATGGTGAAGGCGGCGCCCTGCGCCCCGGTGATGAGCCATTTGCGGCCGCGGATGCGGTATCCGCCGGCGACCGGCTCGGCCACGGTCTCCAGCAGCGACGGATCGGCACCCGCACCCATGGGCTCCGTCATCGCGAAGCAGGAGCGCGTCTCGCCGGTTGCCAGCGGCCGCAGCCAGCGCTCGCGCTGCCCGTCGTCGGCCACGACGTGCATCAGGTGGATGTTGCCCTCGTCGGGCGCCGCGCAATGCAGGGCGATCGGGCCGAGCATGGAATAGCCGGCGGCCTCGAAGGCGACCGCACGGCCGAAATGGCCGAGGTCGCGGCCGCCATACTCGACCGGCGCGTGCGGCGCGAGAACGCCCGCCTCGCGCGCCAGGGCCACGAGCTCGCGGCGGAAATCCTCGGTCGGGCCGTGCGAGGTCCAGCGCGGATCGTCCTCCAGCGGAATGATCCGGTCGCGCACGAAGGCGCCGATCTCCTCGGCGAGGGCCGCCAGATCGGGCGGAACGGTGAAATCCATGACAATCCTCCTCAGAGCGGCCGGTCGATCGAGGCCAGCGTGAAATCGACGAGATCGGCGCCGAGCCTGGAAAAGCCGGCATAGCGCTCGTCGCCGACGCTGCCGCTCGCCCAGTTGCGGTGCAGTTGAATGAACACGATGCCGAGCTTGAACAGGGCGAGGATCCGCCAGGCCTGGAGGTCGTGCAGCGGACGGCCGGTCGCCGCCGCATAGGCGTCCGCCACCTCCGCGCGCCGCAGGAACCCCTCTCTCGCGGTGGGCATCTGCGCCAGGCGGTGCATGCAGTCGGGATCGCCCGGCTCTGCCCAGTAGCTGAGCAGCGTCGCGAGGTCCATCGACGGATCGCCGCGGGTGCCCATGTCCCAGTCGAGCACGGTGGTGATGCGCCCGTCGCCGTCGAGCATGCAGTTGTCGAGCTTGAAGTCGGAGTGCAGCAGCGTCGGCGCCAGGACCGCGGGCTCGCGGCGCGAAAGCCAGGCGCCGATGCGATCGACGGCGGCCTGCGTCTGCGCATCCGGGGCGACCTGGCTGCCGCGGCGCTGCCAGCCCGCCGCCGTGCGCGCATAGAAGCCGTCCGGCCTGCCGAAATCGCCGAGCCCGACCCGCGAAGGATCGACGGCATGGAGGGCGGCCAGCGTCTCGACGAGCCTGTGCGACAGCAGCCGGCACGCCGCCGCGTCGAATCCCGTCGGCAGACGGTCGCCGCGGATCGACAGGCCGGTGCGGTATTCGAGCAGCTGGAACGGCACGCCGATGACGGAGATTTCCTCGCACAGATGGAAGCTGCGCGGCGCCTGCGGGAAGGCCTCTCCCAGACGCGACAGGATGCGGTGCTCGCGGCGCATGTCGTGCGCGCCGGGCGGCAGGGGACCCATCGGCGGACGCCGGAGCACCGCCTTCGATCCGTTCACCGAGACGAGGTCGTTCAGGTTGGACAGGCCGCCGGACAGCCGCACGGCGCCCGCAGCGACATCGAGCGCCAGACCGTGCAGGGCCAGATGCGCCGCCACGGCCCGAAGATCGAGGCCCGGTGTTCCGGCGCCATCGGCTGTCAGCGTCTCGTCAACGGGAGATTGGGACACCCGCTCCTCCATAATTGTCTGACAGAAATTCGACGAGCCGGCAGCCATTGTCAATCCGGATCAGGAGCGTCTTCGGTAAGGATTGAATATTTGGGCCGAGGGCTTGTCGGTTCTGATGAGCGAGGATAGGTTTTCCTCCGGTTCTGTCTGACATTGTCATCGCTCTCGGGAGGTTGGAATGAATGCGTTTCTGGTCGAGCCCCAGTGGCTGGAGGAAAGGCTCGGCGCGGCCGGCATCGTGGTGCTCGACTGCTCCTGGTACATTCCGGAGGCAGGCAAGAGCGCCCGCGACGAATTCGAACAGGGACACATTCCCGGCGCCCGATTCTTCGACCTCGATCGCGCTTCCGATGCCGGCTCCGCCTACGTGAACATGCTGCCGTCGGCGGACGATTTCACGCGCGTGGCCGGCGACCTCGGCGTCGGCAGCGACAGCCTCGTGGTCGTCTATGATTCGAGCTACGTCTCGACCCGGGTCTGGTGGATGTTCCGCCACTTCGGCCATGACAATGTGCGGGTGCTGAACGGCGGCTGGAAGCGCTGGAAGGCCGAGGGGCGACCGGTGGAGAGCGGATCCGCCTCGCCATCCGCGGCGACGGACTTCACGGCGCGCGAGCCGTCCGGCGACGTTGCGACCTGGCGCGAGGTGCTTGCCGCCATCGAGACCGGTTCGGCGGTCGTGGCTGACGCGCGAACGAAGGAGCGCTTCACCGGCGAATTGCCGTCCGGCTATCCGGGCGTGGCGGGCGGCCATATGCCGGGCGCGATCAACGTGCCCTGGGGGCGGATGATCCCGCAGAGCGGCGACTTCACCTTTGTATCGCCACAGCAGGCGGAGGCGATCTTCCGCGAAGCCGGCGTCGACGTCGACCGGCCGATCATCGCGACCTGCGGCTCGGGCGTCACGGCCGCCATCCTCGCCTTCCAGCTCGCCCGGCTCGGCAAGACCGACTGGACCCTCTACGACGGCTCCTGGCACGAATGGGGCCAGCGCGACGACCTTCCCAAGGAGACGACCTGACCATGGACGCAACACCACGACCGGCCTCCATCGACAGCATTCTTGTCAAGGCCGGCCGCGAACACGGCCGCAGCGCGATTGCGGTCAATCCGCCGGTCCACCGCGCCTCCACCTATCTGTTCGAGACGCTGGCCGATTTCGAGACCGCGTCGAAGACGCCCTTCGACGGACCCTTCTACGGCCGCGTCGGAACGCCGACGACCTTCGCCTTCGAGCAGGCCGTGTGCGAACTGGAGGGCGGGCACCGGACCATCGCGACCTCGTCCGGCGTGGCGGCGATCGGAGCCGCGCTGCTGGCCTTTCTCGACCGGGGCGACCATGTCCTGGTGGTCGACACGGTCTACGAGCCAGTGCGCCGCTTCTGCAACAGGATGCTGGCGCGGCTGGGCATCGAGACGACGTTCTACGACCCGGCGGCGGGCGACGACATCGCCGGGCTCGTCCGGCCGAACACGCGCGTCATCTATCTGGAATCGCCGGGCTCCGGCACGTTCGAGATGCAGGATCTGCGGGCGGTCGTCGCGGTGGCGCGCGAGCGCGGCCTGCGCACGATCATGGATAACACCTGGGCAACGCCGGTCTTCCTGCAGCCGATCGCGCTCGGCATCGACGTGTCGGTGCAGTCGGCCACCAAATACATCGTCGGCCATTCGGATGCGATGCTGGGAACGGTGACGACGACGGCCGAGACCTACGACGCGGTGCGCCGCTCGACGCAGGACCTCGGTGCCTGCGCGGGTTCGGAGGAATGCAATCTCGGCCTGCGCGGGCTTCGCACGCTGGGTGTGCGGCTGCGCCGGCACGAGGCGTCGGCGCTGACGCTCGCCGCCTGGCTGGAGGACCAGCCGCAGGTGGCGCGGGTGCTGCATCCGGGCCTGCCGTCCTTTCCCGGCCACGCGCTCTGGAAGCGCGACTTCTCGGGCGCCTGCGGCCTTTTCTCCGTGGAACTCCTGCCGTGCGAGCCGGCGTCCCTGCGCGCAATGGTGGACGGGCTCCGCCATTTCGGCATCGGCTTCAGCTGGGGCGGCTACGAGAGCCTGGTGCTGCCGGTCCATCCCGAGACCCGGCAGATCGCCAGGTGGGACGGCAAGGGGCCGGTGCTGCGGCTGCACGTCGGCCTCGAGGCCGTCGAGGACCTGCGCGACGATCTGGCCGAGGGTCTGGCCCGCCTTCGCTCCGCCTAGACTTTCGCGAGGACCGTACCCGTCCGGCCGTGCCGGACGGGTGAAAGACGCCGAGGCTGTCTCAGAATCCGATCGGCCAGTGCACGATCTCCGAGCCGTCGATGAAGCGGCTGTGGCGGAACGGCTTGGCATCGACGTGCGGCGTCTCGCCCGTAACCAGTTCGGCCATCAGCTGGCCCGCCGCCGGCGCGATGCCGAAGCCGTGGCCCGAATAGCCGGTTGAGACGAAGAAGCCCGGCACCGCCTCGACCGGCGAGATCGTCGGGATCGCGTCCGGCGTGACGTCGATCCAGGCACTCATGCGCTCGTTGACGACCATGTCCTGGAACTGCGGGAACAGCTTTTTCACGTTGATCGTCGCCTGGTCGAGAATCGAATGGCCCGGCTCGGGCCGCATGATGCGGTAGGTCTCGAAAGGGGTGCGCTGGTCGAGCTTCCAGCCGCCCAGCATCATGGTCTCCTGCCAGGTGCGCCGGCCGATACGGAATTTCATCGCCCGCCACTCGTTCTTCATGGCCGGGATGTAGTCCTTCAGATAGCGGAAGCTGTCCGGCACGATGTCGACCGGATGGGCAGATCGCATGCCGACATTGTAGCCGCCGTCGTTGCGTTTGCGGAACCCGAAGCCGTTGCCCGAACCGCAGCCCTCCGGTCCACCAGCGACCGGTCGGGTTCGCATCACCTGCGACAGCATCTTGAGCTGCGGCACCTTGACGTTCTGGTTGCGCGCAAACAGGCTCGACCAGATGCCGCCAGCCAGAATGACCGTGTTGCAGCGGATCCGCCCCTTCTCGGTGACGACCTCGGAGACACGCCCGCCCGCCGTCTCGAAGCCGCGGACCGCGCAACCCTCGACGATGGTGGCGCCGAGCCTGCGCGCGCCGTCGGCAATCAGGCGGCTGGCCAGATGCGGCTCGGCATAGCCGTCAGACGGCGTGTGGAGGCCGCCGGCGAAGTTGCGGGTGTTGCCGGTCGCGAGCTGGTTCGCCCGTTCCCGTCCGACGAAGTGCGTGTCGAGTCCGAAGGGCTCCATGGCCTTCATCCAGGGCTCGTACTTCGCCATGTCCTTTTCCTGGTCGCAGAAGTAAGTGATGCCGCGGCGGCGGAAACCGGGATCGGCGCCGATGACGTTGGGAATGTCGTCCCACAGCTTCATCGCCTGGATCATCAGCGGCATCTCGCGGATGTCGCGCCCCATCTTGCGGACCCAGCCCCAGTTGCGGCTGGACTGCTCCTCCCCGATCGTCCCCTTTTCGCAGAGCACGGTGGGAATGCCGCGCTGGGCGAGTTGGAGCGCCGTGCATACGCCGACGATGCCGCCACCGATGATGACGACCTCCGTCTCGACCGGGACGACATGGAACTGGTGGGGGCTGGCAGTCTGGATGTTCATCGCAAGGTCCGGTTGTCAGAGGTGGGTTTCATGCGCCATCGCTCCCGGCCCGCCCTTTCGCTTCGGCACGGCGGGCCTCGATCGCGGCGACGTATTCGATGACGAAATCATGGAACTGCCTCGCCGCGACGGACATCTCGTCGGGATCGCCGATCAGGCCGAGCACGATCGGGATCGCGGGCGAGAAGGGACGGAAGGCAAGGCGGGGATTTCGCCGCAGATGGGGCGAGTAGGGACTGACGATCGAGACGCCGAGGCCGGCGGCGACGAGATTGCAGACGGCCTCGTGGGTCGTCGCCTCCATCATCATCACGCGGTCGACGCCTGAGCGATCGAACAGGGTGTCCACCTCGAAGCGGAACGAGGTCCCGCGCGGAAAGCTGACGAACGGCATCTCGGCGAGGTCGCCGGCGCGGATCTCGTCGCGCGAGGCGAAGTCGTGTTCGGCCGGAAACACGCACATGGCAGGCCGGCTGAGGAGCTCGCGAACCGGGATCGTCGGATTCGCCAGCGGCAGCGTCGCGACGCCGAGGTCGGAGCGGCGCGACGACACCCATTCGACGATGCGGTCCTGCGGCTGGCTGTCGAGTCGTATCGCGATGTCGGGGAAGCGCTTGACGAATTTCGCGATGATCTCGGGCAGGAGGCCATTGGCGTAGAGGCCCATGGCGGCGATGGAGATCGTGCCGGAGGTGAGGTTGCGGATGGCGTGAACCTGATGGTTCAGATCCTCCAGCCCGACGAACAGCTTCTCGACCTGCTCGAACAGGCGGCGCGCGTCCTCTGTCGGCTCAGCGCCGTTGCGCTGCCGACGAAACAGCTTGAAACCCACTGCCTCCTGGAAATCGACCATGAGACGGCTGACGGCCGGCTGTGAAATACCCAGCAGTTCCGCGGCCTTGGTCATGCTTCCCAGCGTGACCACGGCGCGGAACGCCTCCACCTGGCGAATGTTGAACCGCTTCACCTGGACCTCCCCCGGAGTCTCGCTTCGGCAGTTGTCAAGGCATGGCCCTCCCTTTCGCCGGTCCGAAGTGACATAACATTCGTATCCAGAATGCACAACTTGACGGTATGAATATTATGTCTTAGCGTTGCCCACAAGATAGGCGGGAGCCGGTCATGCCCATGAAATTCGCCATTCAGCTCAAGGAACGGAACGTCTGATGTCCCGCCGTCGGTCTGTTTCCCATTGGGGCGCGTTCAGCGCGACGGTGGCCGACGGCAGGCTCATATCCGTGGCGCCGTTCGAGCATGATCCGCGCCCTTCCCCGCTCAACGATGCCTGGCCGGAAATGCTCGCCTCGCCGATGCGGGTCGAGCGCCCGGCCATCCGCCGGGGCTGGCTGAACGGCGACGGCGGCAGGGCGCGCGGCGACGACGACTTCGTGCTGGTGCCCTGGGACGAAGCGCTGGACCGCGCCGCTGCCGAGATCGGTCGAATCAGGGAGCAGCACGGCAACCAGGCGCTCTTCGCCGGGTCCTATGGCTGGTCGAGTGCTGGCCGCATCCATCATGCGCGCACGCTCATCCGCCGCTTCTACAACACACTCGGCGGCTTCACCGACCAGACGACCAATTACAGCTACGGCGCGGCGATGGCGTTCCTTCCCCGCGTGGTGGGCGTGAAAAACGCGGTCGGGGCTTCGCTCACCTCCTTTGCGACCATCCGCGACCATTGCGACGTCATGCTCGCCTTCGGCGGTATCCCGGCCAAGAACTGGGAGGTCAACTCCGGGGGTTTCGGCCAGCATCGCTACGAGAGCTTCCTCGCAGGCGTCGCCGGCAGCACCCGCGTCGTCAACATCGGCCCGTTCCGCGGCGACATCGAGGAGCGGTTCGGCTGCGAATGGCTGCCGGTCCGGCCGAATACGGACACGGCGCTGCTGCTGGCGCTGATGCACGTGCTCGTCACCGATGGCCTCCACGACAGGGCGTTCCTGGCGCGCTACTGCAGCGGGGCCGACGACCTGATCGCCTACATCGACGGATCGAGCGACGGGGAGCCCAAGTCGCCCGCCTGGGCAAGCCGCATCACCGGCGTCGCGGCGGAGGCGATCGTCGCGCTCGCCCGCGGCCTCCCCGGCAAGCGCGTGCTGGTGGCGGCGAACTGGAGCCTTCAAAGGGCCCGCCACGGCGAGCAGCCCTACTGGGCGATCATCGCGCTTGCCGCCATGCTGGGGCAGATCGGCCTGCCGGGCGGCGGCTTCGGCTTCGGCTACGGCTCGTCGAACGGCATGGGCAATCCGCGCTACGACACGCCGCTGTTCGGCCTGCCGACGGGCTCGAACGTCACCGGCTTCTCCATTCCCTGCGCGCGCGTGAGCGACCTGCTGCTGAATGCCGGTCAGACGTTCCGCTTCGACGGCGACACCCACGTCTATCCGAAGATCGAGCTGGTGCACTGGGCGGGCGGCAATCCGTTCCACCACCACCAGGACCTCAACCGCCTGCGGGAGGCCTTCCGCAGTCCGCAGACGGTCATCGTCAACGAGTGCTACTGGACGGCGACGGCGCGCCATGCAGACATTGTGTTTCCTGCCACGACCGCGCTCGAGCGGGACGACATCGGCGGCGCATCGCGCGATCCCTTCATCCTCGCCATGCAGCAGGTGGTGCCGCCGGTCGGCGAAGCGCGCGACGACTACGACATCTTCGCCGCGCTCGCTGGACGCCTCGATGTCGGCGAGGCCTTTACGGAAGGGCGCACATCGAGCGAGTGGGTGCGGCAAGCCTGGGAGCAGATCGGTGCGCGCCTGTCGGAGCGCGGCCTCGAGCCACCGAGTTTCGAGGACTTCTGGCAGGCCGGATACTTCCAGTTGCCGGAGCCGCGCGACAATTACGTGATGTTCGCCGATTTCCGGGACGATCCGGAGACGCACCGGCTGCCGACTCCATCGGGACGGATCGAACTGGCCAGCGCGGGGATCGCGGCCATGACGGACGGAGCGCAGCCGGGCCACCCGGCCTGGCTCGATCCGGAAGAATGGCTCGGCGCCGATCTCGCCCGCACCTGGCCGCTGCATCTCCTGACGCCGCAACCGGCGCGGCGGCTGCATGGCCAGATGGACTGGAGCGCGCACAGCCGGGCGGGCAAGGTGCGGGACCGCGAGATCATGCAAATCCACCCGGAGGATGCCGCAGCCAGGGGCATCGCCGAGGGCGACGCGGTTCGCCTCTACAATGGCCGGGGCGCCTGCTTCGCTGTGGCGGGGCTCGACGAAGGCGTGATGCGCGGCGTGGTGCTGCTGCCGACCGGAGCAACCTACGATCCCGACGGCACGAGCGACCGCAACAGCAATCCAAACGTGCTGACCCGCGACATCGGCACCTCCGAACTGGGTCAGGGCTGCGCCGCGCAATCCTGCCTCGTGGAGGTCGAAAGGTTCGACGGCGAGCTGCCCGCGCTGCGGGTCAACCGGCCGCCCGTCCAGCACGAGCGCGGGACCGCAGGATGATCGACATGACAGAAGGACAACGAGCTTGAATTTGCGTTTCGACCACGTGGTGCTGCTGGTGCACGACCTCGAAAAGGCCGCCGCCGACTTCGCCGCCCTCGGCTTCACGATCCTCGAGCGGGCCGATCTGAATGCCAGCCATGGCGCGACCGTGTTCCGCTTCGTCTCGCTGGCCGACGGCTCCTACATCCTGCTCACCGCCTTTGCAGGACCGGAGGCGATGGCCAGGCACAGGCTGGGTCCCTGCCTGGCGGCAGGCGAAGGCCACGCCGACTGGTCGTTCACGGTCCCGGATGCCGCCGCGCTGGGGACGGCTCTGAAAAACGCCGGCTACCCGGTCGCCGGCCCGGTGGTGGTGTCGAACGTGGTCGCGGGCGGCCATACATGGGGACTCGACCTCCTCATGCTCGGCCGCGGTGCGGGCGGCGACGTGGCCCTCCCCTTCGTCGTGTCGGACAACGAAGGCCGCGAGCACCGCATTCCCGGCCCCTCGGACCACGCCAACGGCGCGACGGCGATGCTCGGCATCCGCCTGTCGAGCGATGCCCCCGACCGGGTAGTCGAGACGCTGGTGGCGATGGGCGGCCGGGACATCGGCATGTCTCCCGACAACAGTGGCGACCGCCGGGTGGACTTCGGCGCGACATGGATCGACGTGGCGCCGGACGATGTGGCCGGCGGACGGGCGGGCGGCGGCATCGTCGAGGTGGTTCTCGCCTCTACGGATGCGCAGTTGCCAGCCGGCGGGCGCCTGCTCGATACCGGATTGGCGCACGGCGCGCCGATCCGTCTCGTCGTGGCGTGAGGACGCTGCCGTGATCACGTCCGACAAAACCATGCGCCAGATCTTCGAAGACTACCGGCGCGCGCCGAAGCTGCCGGCCTTCGGCATGGGCCGGCGCGTCGCGCTTCTCAACGTCGACCTGCAGCGCCGCTACACCGACACCGCCACCTTCCCGACCGCCTACGAGGCCGATCCGGAGCAGCTGGCGCTGGTCAACGAGCTGGGCCGCACCGTGCGCGGGCTCGGCATGCCCGTGGTCTGGACCTACGTCGCCTACTTGCCGGGCGGCGTCGACTGCGGCTGGTGGGGCGTGCGCAGCACCTCGCCGCTGGCGCTGCAGAACGTCGCCCACGGCTCGCCGCAGGCCGAGATCGACGCGCGGCTCGAGGTTGACCGTGACCGCGACCTGATGCTGCACAAGCGCATGGGATCGGCCTTCTTCGAGACCCACCTGCCCTCCTACCTCACCTTCAACCGGATCGACACGGTGATCGTGACCGGCGGCGCGACGTCCGGATGCGTGCGCGCGACCGTCGTCGACGCGATGTCGCACGGCTATCGCGTGATTGTGCCGGAGGAATGCGTGGCCGACCGCGAGGACTGGGCCCACTACGCCTCGCTCTACGACATCGCGGTCAAGTACGGCGACGTCGTTCCCACCCTCAAACTCCTCGCCGATCTCGGCACGCTCGCCACGACGGAGGCCTCCGGTGCCCGCTGAACCCTTCAACTACGACTACGCCCCCTACCTGAACCGCCCGAAGATCGTCTGGCCGGACGGCAAGCGGCTGGCGTTCTGGGTGGCACCCAACATCGAGTTCTACGAATATGCGCCGCCGCCGAGTGCCGCGCGCAGCGTCTGGTACCGGCCGGAGCCCGACATTCTGAACTACTCGATGCGCGACTACGGCAACCGCGTCGGCTTCGACCGGATGGCGGACGTGATGGCAAGGCACGGCGTGCGCGGCTCGGTCTCGCTCAACGTCGCGCTCTGCGACCATTTTCCCGAGATCATCGAGCGCTGCTGCGAACTCGATTGGGAACTGTTCAGCCACGGCGTCTACAACACCCGCTACCTCTACGGCATGACGGAAGACCAGCAGCGCGAGATCATCCGCGACAGCCGCGACACGATCAGGCGCATCTCCGGACAGAGCCTCGACGGCTGGCTCTCGCCCGCCATCTCCAACGAGGCGACGACCCAGGACCTGCTCGCCGAGGAGGGACTGCTCTACACGCTCGACCTGTTCCACGACGACCAGCCGATGCCGGTGAACACGCGTTCGGGCAGGCGCTTCGTCAGCATTCCCTACATGATGGACGTCAACGACGTGCCGGTGCTGAACTTCCGCAACATCTCGCCGCCGGACTACCTGCAGCTCATCAAGGATCATTTCGACCAGCTGTACGAGGAAGGCGCCGAGAGCGGCACCGTCATGTGCCTGCCGCTGCATCCCTACCTGATCGGCCAGCCGCACCGGCTGTGGCTGCTCGACGAGGCGCTGAAATACGTGACCGCGCATGACGGCGTCTGGCTGGCGACCGGGCGCGAGATCGCGAAATGGTACCTCGACCACGGCTATGACGACGCCCGGAGCTTCATCGCCGGCGTGAACGGGAGGGCGGCATGACCATCGCGGCCAGCTACTTCGACTATCCGCACCGCGGCCCGGGCATGGACCAGGACCGCTATCCCTACCGGCGGCTCGCGCGATCGCCCGCGGTCGCCTGGCCCGGCGGCGCGAAGCTGCTCGTCTGGGTGACGCTGCATCTCGAGCACTTTCCGATGGACATGCCGGCCAAGCCCTTCCTGCCGGCGGGCGGCATGAACCGGCCGGGGGTGAGCGTCTGGGACTACACGCAGCGCGACTACGGCAACCGGGTCGGCTTCTACCGGCTGATGAAGCTGTTCGACCGCCACGGCATACGGCCCACGGTGGCGATGAATTCGCAGGTCGCCGTCCGCTATCCGTTCCTGCTGGAGCGCATCGTCGAGCGCGGCTGGGAGATCGCCGCGAGCGGCGTCGACATGGGCCACCTCCATTACGGCGGGCTCGCCGAGGCGGCGGAGCGGGCGCAGGTGGAAGAGGCCTTCGGCGACCTGCGGCGGCTGTCGGGCCAGGCGGTGACCGGATGGCATTCGCCGGCGCACTCGCAGTCGCAGAACACGCCTGACCTCGTGGCCGAAGCGGGCGGGCTCTACGTCGCCGACTGGATCAACGACGACATGCCCTATGCCTTCTCGACCCGCAGCGGGACGCTGACGCAGATGCCGCTGTCCTACGACCTGTCGGACCGCAAGATCCTCTACCAGCAGTCCCTGCCCTCCAGCGTCTACGCCCAGCAGGTGGAGATGGCATGCCGCTGCTTGCGCGACGAGGCCGACACGCGCGGCGGTCGCATCCTGTCGCTGTCGCTCAGCCCCTGGGTCGCGGGCCTGCCGGCGCAGATCCGCACCCTCGACGCGCTGCTCGGCCGCATCCTTTCGACGCCCGACACCCGGCCGGCGAACGGCGAGGAGATCCGCGCCGCCTGGACCGCAGGCGCGGCCGGCTAGCCGGCGATGACATCGGCCGGCGGGACAGGCGTCCCGCCACGAGGAGTGAAGGCGGCATGGGACGGCTGGCGACGATGACGAGGCAGGCAACGGAGAATGCGGCAGGCGCGGCGCCCGTGCCCGCGGCCGCGCGCCTCTCGGCCACCGAAGCCGCCGCACGGATCGCCGCCGGCGATCTGACGGCGGCCGCGCTCGCCGAAGCCTGCATCGCGCGGACGCTCGCCCGCGACGACGCGGTCCGCGCCTGGACCGTGTTCGAGCCCGGGATGGTGCGGCGCCAGGCGGCCGAGCGCGATGCCGGGACGCCGCTCGGCCCGCTGCACGGCGTGCCCGTCGGGATCAAGGACATCCTGTTCACCCGCGACCTGCCGACCACCTACAACTCGCCGCATTTCCAGTCGCATCATCCGAACGTCGATGCCGCCGTCGTGGCGCTGCTGCGGGCGGCAGGCGCGATCGTCTTCGGCAAGAACGACACGGTGGAATTCGCCGTCAACGGCCGGCGCGCGCGCACCCGCAACCCGCACGATCCCGGCCGGACCCCCGGCGGCTCGTCGAGCGGTTCGGCGGCCGCCGTGGCCGATTTCCAGGTGCCGCTGTCGATCGGCACCCAGACCGGCGGCTCGGTGATCCGGCCGGCGTCCTATTGCGGCGTCTACGCGATGAAGCCGACCTGGAACGCCGTGTCGGCCGAAGGGATGAAGACCTGCGCGCCGTCGATCGACACGATCGGCTGGTACGCGCGCTCGGCAGAAGACATCGCGCTGCTGTGCGACGTCTTTTCCATCACCGGTGACGGGCGGAGCGCCCCGGCCTCGCTCGATGGCGCGTCGATCGCGATCTGCCGCTCGCCGGTGTGGGACAAGGCGGAGCCCGAAGCACGCGAGGCGCTGGAACGCTGCACCCTGCTGCTCGAGGCGGCAGGCGCGCGGGTGGAAACCCTGGACCTCCCGGACCGCTTCGACGGGCTGACCGATGCCCATAAGGTGATCATGCAATGCGAGATGCGTTCGACCTTCCTGCCGGAGTACGCAGCCCTCGGCGACGCGCTCTATGCCGAACTGGTGGCAACGATGCGCAACGAAGCGGGCTACACCAGCGCCGACCTGCGCGGCGCTTACGAACTGGCGGCCGAATGCCGCGCGCGCTTCGATGCGGTGGCGGAAGGCTATGACGCAGTCGTCACGCCGAGCACGGCGGGCATCGCGCCCAAAGGGCTGGACGACACTGGCGCGGCGACGTTCAACCGGATCTGGACCCTGCTGCACACGCCCTGCGTCAACGTTCCCGGACTATCCGGCCCCGGCGGCATGCCCGTCGGATTGACGGTGACAGGACCGCGGTTCTCCGATCGACGCGTCGTGGCGGTGGCGGAAATGCTGGGTGCCTGCATCCGGCACCGGAGCACCGCTTCTCCCGACCATCAGCAGCCCGAATGAAGGCGAGGAACCAATTCGAAATCTGTCCGACAAATATGGAACGACGATGGGCGATCTGCTGAGTGTTTTCGCAGCAGATGGTTTTTCTGCGAGCAGAAATGACGAGAACTATCTGTTATGACGCATAAAAATCCCCGTACGCGATCGTTTTTCGACTCCTGGCCGCTTGACGCTCCCGCTCATCGGTGAGACATTTCTGTCAGACAAAAAGGCAGCCATTGGATTGACAGGGTTCATTCGAAGAGCTGCGTCGGCGGCGAAAGCCGCCAGGGTGAACACAGATCGAATTGCGCGAAGGGTCCCGCAATTCCCAACAGGAGGTATGTGCCTTGAAGAAACAGCTCTTCCAGCTTGACCGCCGCACGTTCATGGCGGGTCTGGCAACAAGCGTCGCCCTGCCTGGCGCTATCGGCCTCTCCGCGGGCTCGGCTTTCGCTGAGGCGCAGACGCCGAAGCGCGGCGGAACGCTCACCACGGTCGCCTGGCCGGGCACCACCTACATGAATGCCGCAATCACGACGTCGGGACCGGAGTCGTTCCTTTCGCCGAAGTTCTTCGACGGCCTGCTCGGCTATGATTTCGGCATGGTCGAGAAACCGGCGCTCGCAACCGAATGGTCGATCGCCGAGGACGGCAAGCGCGTCACCTTCAAGCTGCGGCCGGGCGTGAAATGGCATGACGGCGAGGCCTTCACCTCCAAGGACGTCGCCTTCACCTTCATGGAAGTGCTGAAGGTGCATCACGGTCGCGGCCGTTCGCTCTTCGCCGACCTCCAGGCGGTGGAGACGCCCGACGACCTGACCGCGGTGTTCGTGCTGGGCAAGCCAGCCCCGGCGATGCTGAAGGCGCTCGACGGCCGCGAGTCGCCGATTCTGCCCGCCCACATCTATGCCGGCACCAACATCATGGAGAACCCTGCCAACACCAAGCCGATCGGAACGGGCGCGTTCAGGCTCGCCAGCTACGAACGCGGCGCCTCGGTGGTGATGGAGCGCAATCCGGACTACTGGGACGAGGGAAAGCCCTACCTCGACCGCATCATCCTCCAGTACATCCCGGACGCCTCCACCCGCACGGCGATGCTGGAAGCGGGACAGGCCGACATCGTGTTCCTCAACTTCCTGCCGGCACTCGACACTTTGCGGCTTGCCGCGATGCCGGATTTCGAACTGGTGGAGGCAGGCTACGAGACGTCGGCCAGCAACCAGCAGATGGATTTCAACCTTGAGCGCGAGATCTTCAAGGACGCGCGGGTCCGCCATGCGATCGCGCATGCCATCGACCGGCAGTGGATCGTCGACAACGTCTGGCACGGCTTCGGCGTCGCCGGCGCCTCGCCGCTGCACCACGACCAGCGCGCCTTCTACACAACCGAAGGCGTGCCGCAATATGCCTTGGACCTCGCCAAGGCGGAGGCGCTGCTCGACGAGGCGGGCCATCCGCGTGGCGCCAACGGCGTCCGCTTCGAGCTGACGATCGACCCGACGCCCTATGGCGATGAGTCCCTGACGGCGGCGGAGTACATCCGCGAGCAGTTCCGGCAGATCGGCATTCAGCTCAACATCCGCACGCAGGACTATGCGGTCTTCATCAAGCGCTGCTGGACCGACCGCGACTTCGACCTGTGCCTCTATACCGCAGCGATGGGCGCGGACCCGACGATCGGCGTGCAGCGCTTCTACTGGTCGAAGAACTTCAAGCCAGGCGTCGCCTTCTCCAACGGCTCGAGCTATTCCAACCCCGAAGTCGACGCCTTGCTGGAAGCCTCGCAGGTCGAGCTCGATCCGGACAAGCGCAGGGAGCAGTTCGCGAAGTTCCAGCAGATCGCGATGACCGACCTGCCGACTCTGCCGGTCGTGCACACGACCCGGGCGACGATCGGATGGCAGAAGGTCAAGGATCATACGGTCGACGCACTGGGCTCGCTCGGAAATCTCGCCAACTGCTGGATCGACGGGTAGGTCCGTGAGCGCCAGTCCAACGATCGGGGCGAAGGGGACGAAAAGTCCCCTTCGCTTCCTTTCGGGGCCGATGCCCCGCTACGTTCTGCGCCGGCTGAGCCAGGCGGTTCTGGTCATGCTGCTGGTGGTCATCGGCAGCTTCTTCCTCGTTAAGATGGCGCCGGGCGACCTGGTCGACGTGCTGGCCGGCAATTCCGACATGACAGCCGACCAGATGGCGTCGCTGCGCGTGCGCTACGGGCTCGACCAGCCCGTGCTGGTACAGCTCTTCATCTACATGTCGCGGCTTGTCATGCTCGATTTCGGCTATTCCCCGCTCAATGCCGCGCCGGTGCTCGACGTCATCATGGGGCGCTGGCCGGTCACGGCGATCCTCGTCGTCTCCTCCGTCGTGATCTCCATGACCGTCGGCACGGTGCTGGGGGTCATTTCGGCGCGCAATGCCGGCAATCCGATCGACCTGTCGATCTCGATCCTGATGCTGGTGCTCTATGCCACGCCGTCCTTCGTCATTGCGATCTGCTTCATCCTGTTCTTCTCGGTCTTCCTCGGGGCGATGCCGATCGCAGGCTTTGCGACCGTCGGAACGCAGGCGACCGGGTTTGCCTATGCCTGGGACGTGGTGAAGCATCTGGCCATGCCGGTCGCCGCGCTGTGCACCTTCTACGTCGCGATCTACGGACGCATCGGCCGCGCCTCGATGCTGGAGGTGCTGAAGCTCGACTACGTGCGCACGGCCCGCGCCAAGGGGCTGCCGGAACGCCGCGTCATCTACGTCCACGCGCTGCGCAACGCCCTGCTGCCGCTCGTGACGATGGCCGGCCTGCAGGTCAGCGCGCTGGTTGGCGGCGCCGTGCTGATCGAAACCATCTTCGGGCTGCCCGGGATGGGGCGGACGGCTTTCGACGCGGTGTTCGAACGCGACACCAACCTGCTGCTCGGCGTCCTGTTCATCAGTTCGCTCAGCGTCGTGGTCGTCAATTTCGTCATCGATCTTCTCTACATGGCACTCGATCCGCGGGTGGAACTGGCATGACCGTCGGCAGCCAATCCCTCATCGTCCGGCTGCTGCGCCATCCGAGCGGCCTGGTCGGCCTCCTGCTCATCGCCCTCGCTGTAGGGATGGCGCTGGGCGCGGGCTTCTTCTTTCCGGCCGGGCCGTGGACCATGGCCGGCCCGCCGCGCCTGTGGCCAGGGCAGAACGCGGCCTTCCTGCTCGGGACGGATTCGCTCGGCCGCGACCTTGCGGCCGGCCTCTTCCACGGGTCGCGCGTGTCGCTCGCCGTCGGTGCCTCCGCCGCGGTGGTGTCGATCCTGATAGGCACCGTGGTCGGCAGCCTGAGCGGCTATTACGGCGGCTGGCTCGACGACGTGCTGATGCGGCTGACCGACGCGATGCAGACCATTCCGTCCTTCCTGTCGGCGATCGCCATCGTCGGCATCGTCGGCCCCTCGCTACCCACCATCATCTTCGCCATCGCGATCGTCTCCTGGCCGATGATCGCGCGGCTGGTGCGGGCCGAGTTCCTGCGGCTGCGGACCTACGACTTCGTCCAGTCCTGCCGCATCATCGGCATGTCCGACATGCGCATCATCTTCACGCAGATCCTGCCGAACTGCCTGGCGCCGATCATCGTGGCGTCCTCCGTCCTTGTGGCGACCGCGATCATCGTGGAAGCGAGCCTTTCCTTCCTCGGACTGGGCGACCCGAACGCCATGAGCTGGGGGACGATCCTGGGCAACGGACGCGCGGCGCTGCGCACGGCGTGGTACATGACGGCCATTCCGGCGACGGCGCTGGTGCTGACCGTGCTGGCGCTCAACCTGGTGGGCGATGCGCTCAACGACGTTCTCAATCCGCGCCTCAAGGAGAGATCATGACCCCTGCTCCGGCGGCTCCCCTCCTCCAGGTCAACGACCTGTCGATCCGCTACGGCAAGGGCGTTCCCCTGGTCGAGCAGCTGAACTTCACCGTCCGCCGCGGTGAGACCGTCGGGCTCGTCGGCGAATCCGGTTGCGGCAAGTCGCTGACGGCGCTCGCCGTCATGGGGCTCCTGGCGGAAAACCTGCGCACGTCGAGCGGCTCGATCGAGCTGGAGGGCACGAATCTCACGGCCCTCGGCCAGAACGCGCTTCGCGGCTATCGCGGCAATCGCATGGCGATGATCTTCCAGGAGCCGTTGACGGCGCTGAACCCGGTCATGACGGTCGGCGCCCAGGTGGTGGAGGTGCTGCGGGCGCATCGCCGGATGGGCAGGGCCGAGGCCGAAAGGCGTGCCATCGAACTGCTCGAGCAGGTGCGCATCCCCGACGCGGCCGAGCGCTTCCACGACTATCCGCACCGGCTGTCCGGCGGCATGCGCCAGCGCGTGGTCATCGCCATCGCCATCGCCTGCAATCCCGCGCTGCTCATCGCCGACGAACCGACCACCGCGCTCGATGTGACAGTGCAGGCGCAGATCCTGCAACTCCTCAAGTCACTGCAGCGCGACGCCGACCTCGGCCTGCTGCTGATCACGCACGATCTCGGTGTGGTGCGCCAGGTCGCCGATCGGATCGTCGTGATGTATGCGGGCTCGGTGGTGGAGGAAGGTGCGGTCGACGCTGTCCTCGACAATCCGCAACATCCCTACACGGCAGGCCTGCTGGCGGCGCGCCCGCATGGCAGCTTCTCTGCGCAGGGCCACCGTCTTGCCGACATCCGCGGCGCGGTTCCCCCGCCGGAATCGCGCCCGGGAGGCTGTCTTTTCGAACCGCGCTGCGCCCATGCGCAGGCCGACTGCAAGGCCGCGCGCCCGCCGCGCAGCGCCGCCGGCCAGGATCGCTCGGTGCGCTGCTACCATCCCGTAGGCAAGCCGAACTGACATGACCCCAGTCCTGCAGACCAACGACCTCAAGGTTCATCACAAGACGCCGCGCGGCATGCTTCGCGCCGTGGACGGCGTCAGCATCGAGGTGGCGCCCGGGGAGACGCTCGGCCTCGTCGGCGAATCGGGCTGCGGCAAGTCCACCCTGGCGCGATGCATCGTCGGCATCTCGCGCCCCACGGAAGGCTCGCTGGCGCTCGGAGGCGTGGTGCAGCAGGGTCGCCGCGCCGAACGCTTCGACCGCGCGCGGGCGGTGCAGATGGTGTTCCAGGATCCGAGCGGATCCCTGAACCCGCGGCTCAGCGTCGGCCGCATCATCGAGGAGCCGCTGATGGTCCACCGGATCGGCAGCAGGATGGAGCGGCGCAAGCGGGTGGAGGAGATCGCCGGGCAGGTGGGGCTCGCCCCCTACCATCTCGCGCGCTACCCGCACGAGCTCTCGGGCGGCCAGCGTCAGCGCGTCAGCATCGCGCGCGCGCTGACGCTCGAACCCGGCCTGCTGGTCTGTGACGAGGCGGTGTCGGCGCTCGACGTCTCGGTGCAGGCTCAGGTGCTCAACCTGTTCCTCGACCTGCAGCAGCGCCTGGGGCTCGCTTATCTGTTCATCTCGCACGACCTCGCCGTCGTGCGCTACATCGCGCACCGCATCGCCGTCATGTATCTCGGCCGCATCGTCGAGGTCGGACCGGCCGAGGCCGTCTGGTCGAGGCGCAACCACCCCTACACGCGCGCGCTCGTCGACGCCATTCCCGACGAGATGACCCGCCAGGACCAGGCGAACCTGCTCGAAGGCGACGTGCCGAGCCCCGTGAATCCGCCTTCTGGCTGCGCCTTCCGGACGCGCTGCCCACATGCGCGGGCGCGGTGCGCCGAGGACGTGCCGCTGCTGCGCGACCGCGGCGGCGGCCTGCTGGTCGCCTGTCATTTCGCCGAGGAGATCGAAGCGGGGCACGAGGCGGCCGACCGCGCGCCCGTCGCGCTTCGCGTCGTCTCCGGCGGGACATGACGGGACAGCACGGCGAAGGCAAGCAGGGCGAAGAGGGACTGGATTCCATCCAGGACGCGATCGGCTTCTGGTGGGGCATCGCGCCGCCCAATGCGGCGGCGCTGTCCTTCGCGCGGGACGTCACGGCGATACCGGCTGCATTCGCGCGGCTGTCGCCCGGCGCCTTCGAGGGAGAGCCCGCCGATTTTCCCGCCGTGCTGGAACGTTTCGCCGATCCGGTCGACCTGCCATGACGGTCGACCTTGCGGCGATGAGCCTGGCGGAGGCGGCCGCGGGGATGGCGCGGCGCGACTTCCGCGCCGAGCAGCTCGTTGACGCCTGCCTCGCCCGCATCGCGCGCGACGACCCCGCCGTGAACGCCTTCATCTGGTCCGACGGCCAAGCTGCGCTGGAGGCCGCGCGCGCCGTCGACCTGCGCCGCGCCGCTGGTGCGCCGCTGTCGCCGCTCTCCGGAATACCGCTGGCCCACAAGGACATGTTCGCAAACAGCGGACGGCTGGCCACCTGCGGCTCGTCGATCCGGGCCGACCACCGGACTGAAGGACGGGCGACAGTGCTCGCGCGCCTCGAGGACGCCGGCGCGATCACGCTCGGCGGCCTCAACATGAGCGAATTCGCGCAGGGGCCGACCGGCCACAATCCGCATTTCGGCGACTGCCGCAACCCGTGGAACAGCGCCCATATCAGCGGCGGATCGTCGTCCGGATCGGGCGCAGCGGTGGCGGCGCGGATGGTGTTCGGCTCGCTCGGATCCGACACCGGCGGCTCGGTGCGCATCCCCGCTGCGTGCTGCAGCGTCACCGGGCTGAAGCCGACCTGGTCGCGCGTCAGCCGCCACGGCGCGATGCCGCTGTCCTTCTCCATGGACTGCGTCGGCCCGCTGGCGCGCAGCGCCGCGGACTGCGCGATCCTGCTGCAGGCGATCGCTGGTGCGGATGCCGCCGATGCCACCGCAAGCGCACGGGCCGTACCGGACTACCGCGCCGCCCTCACGGGCGACCTGCGCGGCCTGCGCATCGGGCTGCCGCGCAACGGCTTCGCGCGCGACGTCGACGATGCGGTGCAGGCGGCGTTCGAGGATGCACTGGCGGTGCTCATCGCGCGCGGCGCCACGCTGCATCCGGTCGACCTGCCCGCCATGGACGCGGTAGCGGCCTGCTCGGCGGTGGTGAGCCGCGTCGAGCTCGCGGCCTGCCATGCGCAGTGGATGCGCGAGCGGCCGGGCGACTATGCGGCGAGCGTCAGCGGCCGCATCTGGCCGAACTACGCCATTCCCGGCGCCCTCTATGTCGAAGCGCTCCGGCGCCGCGCCTCAGTGCTGGCGGACTTCGCCGGTCCGGTCTTCTCCGCAGTCGATCTGATCGCGACCCCGACCATCCCGAAGATGATCCCCACCCGCGCCGAAACCGATGTCGGGAGCGGAGCGGAAGGTGTCGTGCAGCGGTTCCTGTCGCCCTCCGTCAACACGCGGCCGTTCAGCTATCTCGGCCTGCCGGCGATCAGCGTTCCCTGCGGCTTCGACCAGCGCGGCCTGCCGATCGGTCTGCAGCTTGCCGGCCGTCCCTTCTCGGAGGCACGGCTGCTGCGTGCCGCCGACGCGCTGCAGCGCGACACAGACTGGCACTGCCGCACGCCGGTGCCGGGAAGGCTCGACGAGGACGTCTGACGGCGTCCGGAACAGCCTGAGGGTTCGTCCGCTCAGGCGGTCAGCGGGGCGAAGAGGTCCTGGAGCGTCGCCTCGTCCAGCAGATCGTGCGCCGCGTCGCCCTCGTCGTCGAACAGCGCGTCGGCCAGGGCCTGCTTGCGGGCCTGCATGTCGAGGATCTTCTCCTCCACGGTTCCCGCCGCGACCAGACGATGCACGAAGACCGGCTTCGTCTGTCCGATCCGGTGCGTGCGGTCCATGGCCTGCCGCTCCACCGCCGGGTTCCACCAGGGGTCGTAGAGGATCACCGTGTCGGCCTCGGTCAGGGTGAGGCCGACGCCGCCGGCCTTGAGGCTGAGCAGGAAGACCGGCGCGTCGCCCTTGGCGAAGGCGTCGAGGACATCGCCGCGTTTCGTCGTGCTGCCGGTCAGCGACAGGCTGCGAATGCCCGCCTCGGCGAGATCGGCCTCGATCAGGCGCAACATCTCGACGAACTGCGAAAAGACAAGCACCCTGCGCCCTTCGGCGACCAGTTCGCACAGCAGCTCGAACAGCCGCGTGCGCTTGGCACTGTCGGTCACGGCGCGTGCGGCCTCGGACTTGACCAGCGCCGGGTCGCAGCAGACCTGCCGCAGCTTCAGGAGCGCATCCAGCACCGTGATCCGTGCCGCCGCCAGGCCACGGGCGGCGATGGCTTCGCGCACGCGCGCGTCCATGGCGCTGCGCACGGTCTCGTAGAGCAGCTGCTGCGGTTTCGGCAGGTCGACGCGCTCGAGGATCTCCGTCTTCGGCGGCAGTTCGGCGGCGACCTCCTCCTTCGTGCGACGCAGCATGAAGGGGCGCAGCCGGCGCCTCAGCCGGGCCTGCGCGGCGACGTCGCCATGCTTTTCGATGGGCGTGCGAAACAGCGTCTGGAAGCGCTTGCGGTCGCCGAGCAGGCCGGGATTGATCCAGTCGACCAGCGTCCAGAGGTCCTGCAGCGAGTTCTCCAGCGGCGTGCCCGTGAGCGCCAGCCGGCCGCGGGCCGGAATCTCGCGCAGCGTCTTGGCCATCTGCGAGGCAGGATTCTTGAGAATCTGCGCCTCGTCTAGAATGACGAGCGGCCAGTCCAGGCCCGCCAGCCAGTCCCGGTCGCGCGACAGCAGCGGATAGGTGGTGACGACGAGATCGGCCGTCAGCGCTTCGTCGCGCATCGCCGCACGGGCCGCGCCGTGCAGGACCGCAAGCCGCAGGTTCGGCGTGAACCGTGCCGCCTGCGCCTGCCAGCCGTGCAGCAGGCTGGTCGGCACGATCAGCAGGGCCGGCCCCTGCGCCCCGGCATTCCGTCTCGCCTGCAGCAGGGCCAGCGTCTGCACCGTCTTGCCGAGCCCCATGTCGTCGGCCAGCACGCCGCCGAAGCCTTGCTCGAGCAGGCGGCTCATCCAGGCGGCGCCGTAGGCCTGATAGCGGCGCAGCGTCGCCTCCAGGCCGGCCGGCGCGTCGAGACCATCCGCATCGGCCAGCGCCTGAAGGCTGCGTGCCAGCGGCAGGATCCCGGCCTTGTCGGCGAAGCGAACGGAACTGCCCGCCAGCGCCTCCTCGGCGAGCCTTGCGACCGCGGCGTCCGACGGATGCAGCACGCCCAGTTCGGCATGATGGGTGAGGAACAGGTGCAGCAGCGGCGCCAGCGGGCTGAGATCCACCGCGACATATCCCTGCCGGCCGCGATCGAGATAGATCGGACGGCGGGCGAGATGCCCGGCAAGCGTCGCCTCGTCCGGGAGGACATCCCAGGCGCCCCGCGCCTGGTCGAGAAAGGCGGCGATCAGCGGCGCCACGTCCACCTGCCGGCCGCCGATCTCGACCTGGAACCCCAGCGAGAACCAGTCGGCCCCCTGGAACGCCTCGCCCGCCTCGCTCCGCGTCTCGACCGAAAGCGATGCCGTTTCCTCACTCAGCCGATACGGCCATTTCGGCGTCTCGACGATGTCCCACCCCTCGGCGCGCAGGTCTGGCACCGTGCGAAAGGCGAAGTCGATGGCAGAACGGATGTCGGAGGGTTCTGCCGCACCCGCAACGATCTCGCCGTCGGCGAACACGAAATCGCCTTTCATCATGGCCTCGCCCGGCCGGTGGAAGCCGAGATCGCCGATCCGCAAGGCGCCCGCCTCCAGCAGCCGCCGGGTGCATTCGGCCTCCCAGCTGCGGTCGCGCAGGATCGTCACGATCTCGCCATCGGCGACCAGGCGCGGCGCGGGGTCGTTCTGGCGGACTTCCTGTTCGTCATAGACGAAGCGCAGGACGAGCGTGGGAAGCTGCGCCGAATCGCTCCAGTAGCGCGGCGCCACGCGTGCGGTCTCGGCTCCGAGAACCAGCCGGGCGAAACGCCGGGTCGCGACCCGCCGGGTCTGCCGGACCTTGCCCGGGGGCGGCAGGGACAGTCCGGCCAGCCGTTCCGGCAGGGCCTCGGCAAGCGCCTTCACCTCGTGCGGGGCGATCTCGGGGGCGAGGTCCACGAGCTTGAGCACGTCCTCTCCCAGTTGGCCTTCCAGCGTACCGATCAGCCCGTTCTGCCTGTCGATCCACAGCGTGGCGCCGGCCGCGCTGCGCAGTTCGAGCGGCCGGCCGGAGGCATCCTGGAAACCCAGTCTCTGGCCGCCCGCTGCCGTCATCCGCCAGCCGAGCTGCGCTTGAGGCCGCGCGTCGGACCACGTCAGCACCGCGTCCGGCGCGTCGGCATGCAGGAACCGGCCCGTCTCGCAGAGCCCGCGCAGCAGCGCGATGGTGTTCTCGCCTCTCGGCCGGAGCAGGTCGGGCAGACCAAAGCCGTAATGCGGCTCCCAGAGACGCGCCTGCGCCAGTCCGGCCAGCAGGTCCAGGTCCACCGGTCGGACGAATCCGGCGGGAGCACCGCCGCGCAGGCCGTTGAGCAGGTCGTAGCGCCGGATGCCCTTGTTGAGAGCGGTTCCCGCGGCGTTGACGCGGCCCTTGCAGAGGTCGACCTTCATCTGCGGGCCATTGGGCGACAGGACATAGACCAGGCGATCCTTCACCTTGTCCGGATAGTCCTCGGGAGGCGGCGGTGCCGGCGGCGCGGCCTCGGGGCGCTCCCGGACACGCGTGAGCCAGCCGAGCACCGGTCCGGCCAGCTTCCCCTTCCGGCCTTCGCTGTCGGCCCGGACGACCAGAACCGCGGCGACGTGCTTGCAGTTGAAGCCGACGGGGCACGAACAGTCGCCCGCTACCGCACCCCGGACGAAGCGGATCGTCTGCCGGTAGCGGTCCCCGCGCCCGTTCGACACCTCGCCCCTGAGCGAGCCGTCCTCCATCGCCTCGACCGACACGACATGGCCGCGCCGCGCATATTCCTTCCCCCTGAGCAGGGTGATGCCGTCGAAATGGTCCTCGAGCCGAAGCTGCATGTTGTCCAAACACCGTCCCTGCCGGCGAGCAAGCATCGAACACAGCGGACGACGCAGGCCGCGCAGCCGCCGAATGCCTGATCCATGCGCCATCGCGGGGCGAGGTCAAGGGGGTGGGGCGGATCGGGATGGTCCGTCCACAGGGGGCGGCGGGATGACGGCTCCGTCGCGCTACACCACGTACCGACCACGACCCTTTTCGTGCGCTTAGCAAAGCTCGAACGCAGGTTGCCCAGCCCGTACTACCGCCGCCCTGGAAACGGGGCGGCTCTTGTCTTGGGCAAGGCATCGGGCGTGGCAACACGCGAATCCGCGCCTTAAATCAGTGGTTTCTTAAAGAAGTGGCGGAGGGAGTGACTCTGGCAGCCAACTCTCTTGGCGGGAAGAAGCGAAGTCGTTGGTAAGGCAGCGGAAACCGGCTTCGAGGACCGATTTCGCAGAACTGCTCACCGCCCCGCCATGCAGAGACCGACAGAGACTTGGCAGCCTATGGTGGTACCGAAACGCATCCTGCCATTAGTGTTGGGGAAAGTCGGGTTCTGGTTTCACGCCGAGAGGCTCGTCCACAAACCGATGTCCATGACCCCAAGCCGATGCAAGGCCGTTCACATCATACGTAAGTAGATCTGGTGGTTCTATCGAGACTTGTAGAGCTACCGCCGCGCGCCTTGCCCGCCCCGCGCGGCGGTTTTGCGGGCCCGCTTCCAGTGTATGTTCAAACGACGTACCGGATACGTCATGCTCGACCGCCTGCTTGCCCAACTGCATCGCCGAAAGCATGAAGGTCGTGTCGCGAAGGTGGTGGAAATTTGAAGGTGGCGTAATCTCCGGGTGAACGAAACCCACCCAACCGGCGGCTGACACCGCCAAGGAGATCACGCCATGACGAAGAATACAGACGTC
>NZ_JAOAOQ010000003.1 GCF_030398385.1 Aquibium sp. ELW1220
CCGACGGGCGCTGGGCGACGCTGTTTGCGGCCGAGGCCTCGTCCGGCATCGAGGTTTCCGGCGGGCGCGAGTTCCTCGTCCTCGTCGAGGGCCTGTCGGGCAATGACGGCAACGTCTTCGATGTTTCGGCGAGTTCATCGGACGCGCGCAACGAGCCCATCGCAGGCGCACGGCTGTCGACGCTGATGCCGACGATCCAGGTGCCGGCCGGCCGCGACCTCGGCGAGATGCGCTTTGCGGTGCCCGCGGATGCGGCGGCGGTGAGGGTCGAGAACTTCGACGCGGCCGGCGGGCGCATCGTCTATGGCGGGCCGTTCCGCAGCCGGGTGCTCGCGGCGTCGGGCAAGAACGAGTGGCGCGGCTCCGACGTGGAGCTCGACGGCGACGAACCCGGCGGGCCGGGCTCGGTGACCGCCACCAACGGCTCCGAGACGCCGAACGACATGACGCTGTTCGTCACCGCGCTCGACGCGGCGGGCGCCGAGCGGCCGCTGGCCGTCGAGCTGCCGATCCGCGCGGTGGCGCCGAACCGGCGGCCGGATCTGGCACTCGCGGTCGAGCCGCTGGCCTGCCGGCAGATCCGCTTCTCGGCCGCCGGCTCGTCGGACCCCGACGGCGGGGCGGTGACCTATCGCTGGAAGCTCGGCGAGGACGCGGACTGGGTCGAAGGCGAGACGGTGACGCAGAGCTTCGCCGACGATGGCGTCAAGGCCGGGCGGCTCGAGGGCTTCGACAGTTCCGGCCAGGTGGCGAACGGGTCGGCCCGCGCCTTCTCCTTCTTCGTCAAGCCGCCGCCGGTGGCCGTGTTCGATGCGCCGACGCTGGTGGCGCAAGGCGCGGAGGTGGCCTTCAACGGTTCAGGCTCGTCGAGCCCCGCGTTGCCGGAAGGCACCGAGATCGCACGCTACCGCTGGGACTTCGGTGACGGCACGGTGTTGGTGCAGGAGGCCGGCGAGCCGGGCTTCGGCAGGCCCGTACACCGCTACGACCGCTTCGGCAGCTTCACGGTGACGCTGACCGTCACCGATTCCTCAGGCAATCCGTGCAACCAGGCCGTCGCGACGCGGATGATCGCCGTCAACGCCCCACCGGTCGCCAATGCCGGCGGCGACCGGCGGCTGATCGTGGGCGAAGTGCACCGCTTCGACGCCTCGCTGTCGCGCGACCCCGACGGCCGCATCGTGTCCCACATCTGGGACTTCGGCGACGGCACGCGGGCGAGCGGGCCGGTCGTGCCGCACGCGTTCCACCGGCCGGGCGTCTACCGCATCAGCCTGACCGTGCTCGACGACACCGCCTTCGACAGCGCCAAGGGCATCGACGTGATCGAGGTCCGTGTCGACGAGCGGGCCAACCAGCGTCCCGTCGCCGATGCCGGCGGCGACCGGACCGTGCGGGCCGGCGAGGCCGTGCGGATGGACGCGGGCGGTTCGACCGATCCGGACGGGCGCATCCTGTTCTATGCTTGGGACTTCGGCGACGGCAGCGGCGGCGACCTGCCCGCCATGGAGCATGCCTGGTGGCAGCCCGGCACCTATGCCGCCACGCTGACGGTGCGCGACGACGGGCCGGACGGCGGGGAGCGGGCGGTCGACACCGCGCGCATCACCGTGCTGCCCGCGGAGAACCGGCCGCCGGTGGCGACGTTCCCGCGTGAATTCGCGGCCACGACCTGGCAGGCGCTCAGGCTCGACGCCTCGGCGGCGAGCGACCGCGACGGCAGCATCATCGCGCATCAATGGGAGTTCGGCGACGGCGCGACCGGGCTCGGCCCGGTGGTCGAGCACATGTACCGCAAGCCCGGCTTCTACGAGGCGCGGCTCGACCTCGTCGACAATGGCCTGCCGGAGCCGGCGATCGTGTCCTTCCCCTTCACGGTGATCGTGGCCGACCGGCCGAACCTGCCGCCGGTTGCGGCCGCGGGGCCGGACGTCGCGGCTGTGGCGGGCGAGGAAATCGCCTTCGACGCTTCTGCCTCACGCGATCCGGACGGCTCGATCGTGACGCACCGCTGGGATTTCGGCGACGGCAACAAGGCGTCGGGCATCCGCACCCGACACGTCTACCAGTTTCCCGGTGTCTACACGCTGGTACTCGCCGTCGAGGACGACGGGCCGCATGGACGGCTGACGGCGACCGACAGCGTGACGGTGACGGTCGCACCCGCGCCGAACCGGCCGCCGGTGGCAGAGGCCGGCGCCGACCGGACGGTGGCAGCGGGCGAGATCATCGAATTCGAGGGGCGGGATTCGGCCGACCCGGACGGCAACGTGCTTTCCTGGCGCTGGAGCTTCGGCGACAGCGGCGCCTCGCCGGATGCAGCACCCCGCCATGCCTTCCACGATCCGGGTGTCTACACCGTCGAGCTGACGGTGACCGACGACGGCGAGCCGGCGATGACGGCCAGCGACACGGTCACCGTGACGGTCACCACGACCGAAGCGCGCGGGGGGCAGCAGTGATGCGCGCTCTCCTCGCCAGGCTGCTGAAGACCCGGGCCGGACGCAACGCCGCGCTGCTTGCCGCCGGCATGGGGTCGGTGCTGGCGCCGGTCGGCCTCTATGTGAACGCCGACGCCATCGCCAATGCCATGCCGCGTCTGGCGGCCTTCGCGATGATGGGCGACGAGCCCTTCGAGCCGCATCTCGTCGTCTTCGGGCCGCTGGCGCGGGTGAACGAGGGCGACCATGATTTCCGGCAGGTGGTGCGGGTTCTGGTGCCGGCCGATGCCGGGCGCATCCATCTGCGGGTGTTCGATCCCGACACCGGCGGCGCCTTCGACGAGGCCAAGGGCGGCTATGATTCGGTGATTCGATTCAGCCTGTTCGGCGCAGGCGCTCGCGCATCGATTCAACGCGACGCGGCGGGCGTTGCGCAGGAGAACGTCGAGGGGACGCCGCTGGGGACGATCGACTTCGGCTCGGATGCCGCCGCCGACGGGCGCTGGGCGACGCTGTTTGCGGCCGAGGCCTCGTCCGGCATCGAGGTTTCCGGCGGGCGCGAGTTCCTCGTCCTCGTCGAGGGCCTGTCGGGCAATGACGGCAACGTCTTCGACGTTTCGGCGAGTTCATCGGACGCGCGCAACGAGCCCATCGCAGGCGCACGGCTGTCGACGCTGATGCCGACGATCCAGGTGCCGGCCGGCCGCGACCTCGGCGAAATGCGGCTTGCGGTACCGGAGGATGCTGTGGCGGTGCGGGTCGAGAACTTCGACGCGGCCGGCGGGCGCATCGTCTATGGCGGGCCGTTCCGCAGCCGAGTGCTCGCGGCGTCGGGCAAGAACGAGTGGCGCGGCTCCGACGTGGAGCTCGACGGCGACGAACCCGGCGGGCCGGGCTCGGTGACCGCCACCAACGGCTCCGAGACGCCGAACGACATGACGCTGTTCGTCACCGCGCTCGACGCGACGGGCGCCGAGCGGCCGCTGGCCGTCGAGCTGCCGATCCGCGCGGTGGCGCCGAACCGGCGGCCGGATCTGGCACTCGCGGTCGAGCCGCTGGCCTGCCGGCAGATCCGCTTCTCGGCCGCGGGCTCGTCTGACCCCGACGGCGGGGCGGTGACCTATCGCTGGAGGCTCGGCGAGGACGCGGACTGGATGGAAGGCGAGACGGTGACGCAGAGCTTCTCCGACTATGGCGTCAAGGCCGGGCGGCTGGAAGGCTTCGACGCGTCGGGGCAGGTTGCGAGCGGGTCGGCTCGCGCCTTCTCGTTCTTCGTCAAGCCGCCGCCGGTGGCGGCCTTCGAGGCGCCGGCGCTGGTGGCGCAGGGGGCGGAGGTGGCGTTCGACGGCACCGGCTCGTCGAGCCCGGCGCTTCCCGAAGGCACCGAGATCGCGCGCTACCGCTGGGACTTCGGCGACGGCACGGTGCTCGTGCAGGAGGCGGGCGAGCCCGGCTTCGGCACGCCGGTGCACCGCTACGACCGCTTCGGCAGCTTCACGGTGACGCTGACCGTCACCGATTCCTCCGACGACCCGTGCAACGAGGCGGTGGCGACCCGGCCGATCGCCGTCAACGCCCCGCCGGTCGCCAATGCCGGCGGCGACAGGCGCATCGCGCTCGGCGACGAAATCGCCTTCGATGCCGGCAGTCCGCAAGGGGCGGACGGCGACATCCATGCCTTCGCCTGGGATTTCGGCGACGGCACGCAGGTCTCGGGTGCTGCGGTCGCCCACCGCTACGCGCAGCCCGGCACCTACGCCGTGTCTCTGACGGTCGACGACGGCCGCAATGCCGCCAACAGCGTGGCGCGCGCGGCGGCGAGCGTCTTCGTCAACGCCGCGCCGGACGCAACGGCGGCGAAGACGCCGGACCGGCTGGTGGCGGGCGCGCCCGGACTGTTCGACGCCTCGGCCGCCAGCGACCCGGATGGCCGCATCACCGCCCATGAATGGCGTTTCAGCGACGGCACGACCTCCGACAAGCCGGTGATCCGGCGCAGTTTCGTCGCACCCGGGACCTATGGAGTGACGCTCACCGTCACCGACGATTCGCGCCTCGCCAACGGCATGACGACGATCGAGCGCAGCTTCACGGTGGTCGATTCGGGCAACGACGCGCCGATCGCCGAGGCGGGCGGCGACCGCGAGGCCGTCACCGGCGCATTGGTACGCTTCGACGGTTCGGGCTCTCGCGACCCGGATGGCTCGATCCTCGCCTATCGCTGGGACTTCGGCGACGGCACGACGGCGGAAGGGCTTGGCGTCGACCATGTCTACCACGTCGCCGGCACCTATCGCGCGACGCTGACGGTGGAAGACGATTCCGGACGCGAGAATGCGGTCGCGAGCACGAGCTTCGACGTCATCGTCGACAACCGCCAGAACCTGTCGCCGCAGGTGCGCGTCGGCGGCGACCGCGCCGCCTTCGTGCACGAGATCATTCCCTTCGACGCGACCGGCACGACGGACCCGGACGGCAACGTGGTGGCGGTGGAATGGGATTTCGGCGACGGCGCCAAGGCGTCGGGCTTCGAGGCGCGGCACGCCTATGCGCGGCCGGGAAGCTACAAGGTGCACGTGCTCGTGCGCGACGATTCCGGGCGGCGCGGCTCGGAGGCCGAGGCGCGATTCACCGTCACGGTGACGCATCCCTTCAACCAGCCGCCGGACGCGGCGGTTGCGCCGGAACTGTCGCTCGAAACCGGGGTGCCGCATCTGTTCGACGCCCGCACGGCCGCCGATCCGGACGGCCGCGTCACCCGGATCGAATGGAGCTTCGGCGACGGCGCGGTGTCGACGGAGGCGGCGATTGCGCATGCCTATGCCGCGCCGGGCACCTATTTCGGCAAGCTGAGGCTGGTTGACGATTCGGGCCTCGACAGCGGCGTGACCGAGAGGAAGTTCGTGGTCTTCGTGGAGGAGCGGCGCAATGCGCGGCCGGTGGCCGAAGCCGGGCCGGACGTGGCGGCCATCGTCGGCCAGCGCGTCGACCTCGACGGCGGCGCGTCCACCGACGCCGATTCGAATATCGTCGGCTATCTCTGGGACTTCGGCAACGGCCGGCAGGCCGAAGGGCAGAAGCGCTCCATCGTCTACGACCGGCCCGGGACCTATGCGGTGACGCTCACCGTCACCGACGGTTCCGGCCAGGACAATGCGTCGGCGTCGGACACGCTCACCGTCACCGTGGCCGACCGGCCGAACCTTGCGCCGGTGGCGCGGGTGGAGACGGACCGGCCAGCCGCCATCGACGAGCCGATCGCGTTTTCCGGCGCGGCGTCTGACGATCCGGACGGCAACATCCTTTCCTACGACTGGGACTTCGGCGACGGCGCCGCGGCGCGCGGCCGCGACGTCGTGCACCGGTATTCCCGGTCGGGCCTCTACGTCGCGCGGCTGACCGTCACCGACGATTCCGGCCTCGCCAACGACGAGGCAAGCGCGGAGCGGCGCATCCTGGTGAACCAGCCGCCGGTGGCCGACGCCGGACCCGACCAGCACGTCACCGCATCGGTCGTCGAATTCGACGCGGGCGGCTCCGTGGACAGCGACGGCGCGATCGCGATCTATCGCTGGGATTTCGGCGACGGGGAGACCGGCGCGGGCCGCACGATCGCCCACACCTATCGCAGCCCCGGCACCTATGCCGTCACGCTGTCGATCGAAGACGATTCCGGCACGATCCGCAACGGCGCCACCGATACGATGACAGTCAGGGTCAATGCACTGCCGGTCGCCGATGCCGGCTTCGACATGGTTGCCGCACCCGGCGAGACGCTCACCTTCGACGGCCGCCGCTCGGAGGATCCGGACGGGACGATCACACGCCACGCCTGGAACTTCCGCGACGGCGCTGCGGCCGAGGGCGAGGTGGTGGAGCACGCCTTCGCGCGGCCGGGCACCTATACGGTCGAGCTGACGGTGGAAGACGACAGCGGCCATCCCAACGCCACCGACTTCTCGCAGATCCGCGTCACCATCAACGAGGCGCCCGTCGCCCGCGCCGGACCGGACCTTGTGGTGGCGCCGGGCGAGCCGTTCCGGCTGTCGGGCGACCGGTCGAGCGACCAGGACGGGACCGTCACCGCCTGGCGGTGGGACGTGAACGAGACCGGCGCCGTGCTCGACGGCGCGGAGGTGGAGCACCGCTTCGAGGCGCCCGGCGTCTACACCGTGACTCTGACCGTGACCGACGATTCCAGCGCCGGCAACCGAACCGCGCAGGACGAGATGACGGTGTTCGTCAACCACCAGCCGGTGGCGGAAGCAGGACGCGACGTCTTCTCGGAGGCGCTGCGCATCGTCTTCGACGCCACCGCATCGGCGGACGCGGACAATGACGGGCTGGCCTATCTGTGGGATCTTGGCGACGGCAACACCGCGACCGGTCCGGTGGTGGAGCACACCTACCAGACCGGCGGCGTCTATCCGGTGCTGCTGACGGTCGACGACGGCAAGGGCCTGTCCAATTCGCAGAACCGCGATTCGATGACGGTGCGCATCAACCGGGCGCCGCTGGCGATCGCCGGCGACAACCGCCAGGCCTGCGTGGGCGACGTCGTGGTCTTCGACGGCTCGTCCTCGACCGATCCCGACCAGGGGCTTTTGCGCTACTCCTGGGATTTCGGCGACGGTGCGGCCTCCGACATCATCAACCCGACCAAGACCTTCGAGACGCCCGGCACGTTCGGCGTGCGCCTGACGGTGACGGACGAATCGGGCCTCGCCAACGGCACCCATTCGGCAGAGACGCTGGTGACCGTGCTGCCCGCTCCCGTGGCCAATGCCGGCGAGGACCTGCAGATCTGCGCCAACACGACGGTGCGCTTCGACGGCCGCCGCTCGACCGACATCGACGGCGTCGTCAACCGCTTCTCGTGGGATTTCGGCGACGGTTCCAGCGGCGGCGGCGACCAGCCGGAGCACACCTATACCGACGCAGGCAACTACCGGGTGACGCTGCAGATCGAGGGCGACAATCTCGGCCTCTGCTCGCCGGTGTCGAGCGACGACCTGCTGGTGACCGTGCTGCCGGCGCCGCGCGCCGTAATCACCGCCGTCCGCGCCGCGGCCGTGGGCGAGGAGGTCGTGTTCGACGGCGCCGCCTCCTATCTCGACGGCGGCACCGTCACCGGCCACGCCTGGGACTTCGGCGACGGCACGACCGGCGCGGGCGCCGTCGTACGGCATGCCTTCGACAGGCCGGGCACCTACCGCGTGCAGCTGAAGGCGCTGTCCGGCCAGGACAGCCAGGGCTGTTCCAGCGCCGACACGATCCACGTCATCACGATCAACGCCGCCCCGGTGGCCCAGGTCGCGGGCAATGCGGCCGTGGAGGTGGACCAGCCGCTCGAACTGTCGGCTGCGGGCTCGCTCGACCCCGACGGCGGCATCGCCTCCTACCGCTGGGACTTCGGCGACGGCGGCACGGCGACAGGTGTCGAGGTGCGGCACATCTGGCGCACGCCCGGCACCTTTCCGGTGACGCTGACGGTGAGCGACGGCACCAGTCTGATCAATGCCGAGAATTCGACCACGTTCAGCGTGACCGTGGCCGACGCGCCGCGCACGGCGATCGAAGCGGCGCAGGCCGCCTGCGCCGGCGAACGCGTCTCCTTCGGCCTGTCGAACCTGCCCGGCCTCGCCGATCCAGACGCGCTGGTGTGGAGCTTCGGCGACGGCAGCAACGCCACCGGGCCGGCCGCCGTGCACGTCTTTGCCCAGCCGGGAACCTACTCGGTCTCGGTGAAGGGTCCGATCGACCGCGCCGGCGAGGTGCTGCTGACGCCCGTGGCGCGGCTGGTGAAGGTGAACCGGCCGCCGGCCGCCATCATTGAGGCGGAGCGCAAGACCTGCCCCGGCCAGACGGTGCGCTTCGACGCGTCGCGCTCCTTCGACGCCGACGGCGCCATTGCCAGCTACGACTGGGACTTCGGCGACGGACATCTGGCGACCGGGCCACAGGTGAGCCACACCTTCGACAGGCCCGGCACCTATGCGGTGCGCATGAAGGCCACCGACACGTCGGGCTCTGCCTGCGCGGCCACGGTGGAAACGCTGGAGGTCTTCGTCAACGCGCCGCCGGTGGCCGAGGCCGGACCCGACGTCGATCTGTTCATCGGCGGGGCGCTGGACAGCCACGTGCTCGATGCCAGCGGCTCGCGCGATGCCGACGGCGATGCGCTCGACCATTACTGGACGCTGTCGAACGGCTTCGAAAGCGACGGCGAGAAGGCACGCGTGGAAATCACGCAGCCGGGCGACATCGCGGTGGAACTCACCACCTCGGACCCGCACGGGCTGGACTGCAGCGTCTCGACCGACCGGATCACCATCCGGGCGCGGTCGCGATCGCAGACACTGCTGCTTCCCGAAACGGGTGATTCGGGTCTAAACTGACCATTCGCCTGATGGGTGGGGACCCGGGGAGGATCGTGCCGGCGCGCGCTCGCGTCGTGCCGCGGTCGCGCCGTCGCCACGCCCGCAGCACAGCATTCCTCCGTCGCCGCCGGGATTTGCAGCATGCGCCTCAACCTACGTGCGAAGATGCTGATCTTCACCGCCGTGATCGCGGCGCTGCCGCTGATCGTGGCCGGCCAGTCGGTGATCCGCGTGGCGCGCGACGAGCTGAAGAGCGCCGCCAACGAGCAGCTCGCCGTGACGGTGGACAAGGTGACCGGCGAATTCAACGACTTCCTGGAATATTCGCTCTACACGCCGCTCGACCTGATCCGGAACGCCATCTCGGGCGAGCAGCTCGGCTTCGAGGAAAAGATCGTGGTGCTGCGCCAGGGCATCGCCGACCTTCCCGACGTGGTGGTGCTGCAGGTGGACGTGGACGGCGTGCCGCGGCCGATCACCGTGGTGCAGGAAGCCTATTTCGACCGGCTGAAAGCGCATTTCGACAATCCGCTCGACGTGCTGCGGGTGGATGCCGGGCAGTTCGAGACACCGGCCGACGGGCGCGCGGCCGCACAGGTGGTGCGCATTTCCGAGACCGACGACTGGCTGGCGACGGTGAGCCTGCCGATCCCCGGCGGCATCCGCGATCGGGCGGCGACGCTGCATGCGCGCGTCAACCTCGCCCGGCTGCGCGGCGCCGTGGAGGGCAATCCCTTTGCCAGGACCGGATCGATCCATGTGGTGGACGGCGACGGGCGTGTGGTCTTCGCCAGCGACGGCAGGCCGTGGAACCAGCCGGGCGTGCTGGCGAAGGCTGCGGACATGCTGGCGTCGGGCACGGCCACCGTGGCGGTGGAGCCGTTCACGCTGGACGACGGTTCGATCTCGCTCGGCGCCATCGCGCTGACGCGCGCCCTGCCCTTCGCTGTGGTGGCGGAGAAAGCCGAGGCGGATGCCTATGCGCCGGTCAACGACATGATCCGCAGCCTGGCGCAGTGGCTGGCGATCGGGCTCGTCGCCGCGCTGGCGGGCGCGCTCCTGTTTGCGCTCGGCATCTCGCGGCCGATCCTGCGCATCGGCGAGGCGGCGTCGGAGATCGCCAAGGGGAACCTCGCGCACCGGGTGCGCGGCGTCGCCTCGCGCGACGAGATCGGAGACCTGGCGACGCGCTTCAACGACATGATCGTGCAGCTGAACGAGCGCTTCGAACTGCAGAAGTTCGTTTCCGCCGGCACCATGCGGGCGATCCAGGACAGCGATGCGCGCACGGTGCATCTCGGCGGCGAGCGGCGGCAGATGGCCGTGCTCTTCGCCGACATCCGCGGCTACACGGCGTTTTCGGAGAACCGCGAGCCGGAGGAGGTCGTGACCGTCCTCAACAGCTATTTCCAGAAGCTGGCCGACATCGTCACAGCCAACCACGGCGACATCGACAAATATGTCGGCGACCAGATCATGGCGGTGTTCGCGGGTGCCAACATGTCCAAGCACGCGGTGGAATGCGCCATCGGCATGATGAACGCCATGAACGAGATGGCGAGCCAGACCTCTGCCGACCTGAAGATCGGCATCGGCGTCAACTCCGGCGAGGTGGTGGTGGGCGCGATGGGCTCGACCCACCGCAAGGACTTCACCGTGCTCGGCGACCACGTGAACCTGGCGGCCCGGCTGTGCTCGGCGGCCGACCCGGACCAGACGCTGGTGTCGCGGGTGGTCTACGACGCGCTGCCGGCCAAGCTGCGCGACGCCGCGCGCGCCCTGCCGCCGATCTCGGTGAAGGGCAAGAAGGCGCAGATCGAGATCCACGCCTTCGGAGCACGGCAGATGCAGGCGGCGTGAGGGCTGGCGGGGGCGCCCCCTTCGGCCTCGTCATCCTGGGCGAAGCCGGAGCGAAGCGGAGGCGCTGACCCTGGATCCATGCCTCGGGCGATGTCGGGAGGCTGGACGGCGGAGAAACGCGACGACGTCGGGCGAACTCTCCTGCACCATCTCGTTCGTGTGCGACGGCAGGGCATGGATCCCGGATACGTCGTCCCTCGCTCCGCTCGGACGCCGTTCCGGGATGACGAATGTCGGGGGCGGCGCGCCGAAGACACGGCGTCAGACCAATCGCCTCTCCGGCATCCGCTTTGCCGCGCCGGCGCCCCTTCAGCGTCGTCATCCCGGGCGAAGCCGGATCGAAGCGGAGGCGCAGACCCGGGATCCATGCCTCGGACGATGTCGAGAGGCTGGACGGCGGAGAAATACGACGACGTCGGGCGAACTCTCCTGCACCATCTCGTTCGTGTGCGACGGCGAGGCGTGGATCCCGGATACGGCGTCCTTCGCTCCGCTCGGACGCCGTTCCGGGATGACGAAGGCGGGGGGCGCGTCTGGCGCGAGCACCTCAACGGCCCTCATCCTGAGGTGCGAGCGAAGCGAGCCTCGAAGGACGCACGACGATGACGGCGCGCAAAACTCGCGACGCCGGCGGAACGGAACTCCGTCCCGCCGAACCTCGCAGCCGTTGGTATCAGTTCGCGGCCTTGGCCTTTTCCTGCTCTTCCTTGAGCTTCTTGGCGAAGTCCTCGTTGTTCTTCGACACGAACTCCTGAAGCTTCTTCTGGCGGTCCTCGATGTCGGCCTGCTGCAGCGGCGCGCCGTCGAAGGCGGCGGTGAAGCCCGAGAGCGAGACCTTGATCGGGTTCGGCTGGTTCTGGAAGTTGACCGAGGTGAGCGTCAGCTCGGTGCCCTTCTTGAAGGCCGCGACCAGTTCGTCGGTCATCGGGACCTCGGCCACGCAGCGGTCGGGGAAGCAGACGGCGTAGTCGACCTTCTGCGGCTTGGACGTGTCGACCTGCATGCCGATGCCGGGCATCATCATGCGGCCGGTGGGCACGGTCACCTGGAAGACCTTGCGGTTCACCTTGCCCTTGACCTCGATCAGGCTGACGCCGGTGATCAGCTGGCCGGAATCGGCAACGACGATGTTCTGCACGTTGCAGATGTCGATGTCTTCCTGCTTGGAGCAGGCCTTGAACCAGCCGCGCGGCGGCTGACCGGGCTGCTGCGCGAGCACCGGTGCGGCGCTCGCCACAACGAAGCCGGCCACGCCGGCCGCGTAGATTGCAAAGCGGGGTGCGGAGATACTCTTCGACTGCATCGGTTGCGCTTCCTCTCGAGTTTCGGTGCCTGAACCTTGGCCGCTCAATGTTGGCCAAATGAGGCGACAGCATGACTTGGCCGCGCGGCCCTGGCTGACCATAATCTTTCTGCCGCCGCGTGTTACACCCGCGGGCGGGGCGAATCCAGTATCGTCGTCCGGATTTGCGCCGCTTTATGCTGCAAGGGGTGCAGCCTGGGCCTGTCGTGTTACGGTGGACCGAATCACACCGCCAGATGACGACGGCCGACATGAGACCCTTCACGCCCCTTCTCGCCCTGGCGCTCTGCGCCCTCCCCTTCGCCGCCGCGCCGGCCGGCGCGGCGGCGCGCCACGCGATCGCCATGCATGGCGAGCCGGCGCTGCCGGCCAATTTCGCGCACCTGCCCTATGCCAATCCCGATGCGCCGAAGGGCGGGACGATCAACCACGCCGTGCAGGGCACCTTCGACAGCCTGAACCCGCTGATCATCCAGGGTTCCGGCGCACGCGGCATTCTCGATCTCCTCTACGGCAACAACGTCTTCGAGACGCTGATGATGCGCTCCTACGACGAGCCCTTCACGCTCTATCCGCTGCTGGCCGAGACGATCGACACCGACGAGGCCCGGACCTATGCCGAGTTCACGCTCGACGCCCGCGCCCGCTTTTCGGACGGGCAGCCGGTGACACCCGAGGACGTGATCTTCACCTTCGAGCTGCTGCGCGACAAGGGCTTCCCGCGCTATGCGACCACGGTCAACAAGCTCGCGTCGATGGAGAAGGTGGGCGAGCGCGGCGTGCGCTTCACCTTCGAGACGCCGGACCGCGAGCTGCCGCTGATCCTCGGCCTGATGCCGGTGCTGCCGAAGCACACGATCGATGCGGCGACCTTCGACAAGTCGACGCTCGCGCCGATGACCGGCAGCGGCCCGTACCGGATCGCGACGGTGCGCCCGGGCGAACTGCTCGAGCTCGAACGCAACCCGGACTACTGGGGCAAGGACATTCCTTCCAAGCGCGGCTTCGACAATTTCGACACGATCCGCCTCACCTACTTCCGCGACGAGAACGCCATGTTCGAGGCCTTCAAGAAGGGGCTGATCGACGTGTTCCCGGAAGGCAGCTCGACCCGCTGGACCAGCGACTACGACTTTCCGGCGGTGGCGAGCGGCGCGGTGGCGAAGGACGTCTTCGACAGCGGCCTGCCGTCCGGCATGTACGGCTTCGTGATGAACACCAGGCGGCCGGTGTTTGAGGATCGCGCCGCGCGGCGGGCGCTGGCCGGGCTGTTCGACTTCGAATGGGCGAACCAGAACCTGTTCAACGGCGTCTACACCCGAACGAAGAGCTACTGGGACGGCTCCGAGCTCGGCTCGCACGGCGTGCCGGCGAGCGCGGCCGAAGAGGCCCTGCTCGCGCCTTTCCCCGACGCAGTCGACCCCGCAATCCTGACGGGCGAATGGGCCCCGCCGGTCTCCGACGGCACCGGCCGCGACCGCGGCTTCCTGCGCCAGGCCTTCGAGGCGCTGAAGGCTGCGGGCTATGACATGAAGGACCGGCGGATGGTTTCGCCCGATGGGCAGCCCTTCGCCTTCGAGATCATGCTCAAGGCCAATGGCGGCCAGGAACTGGCGCTGGCCTGGCAGCGGACGCTCGCCAGCCTCGGCATCGAGGCCTCGATCCGCTCGGTCGATGCCGCGCAGTACCAGCAGCGGCTCCTGACGCGCGACTACGACGTCATCCTGGCGAGCTATTCAGCTTCGCTGTCGCCGGGCGTCGAGCAGGTCGGCCGCTGGGGCTCGGCCTCGAAGGACGCGCAGGGCTCGTGGAATTTCGCCGGCGTCGCCGAGCCTGCCGTCGACGCGCTGATCGAGGCGCTGCTCCAGGCGCGCGAGCGCGGCGACTTCATCGAGGCGGTGCGGGCGCTCGACCGGACGCTGCTCTCCGGCGCCTATGTCGTGCCGCTCTATCATCAGGGCGAGCAATGGGTCGGCCGCTGGACACGCATCGCGCATGGCGGCAAGGTGCCGCTCTACGGCTACCAGCTGCCGACCTGGTGGCGCGTCGCAGACTGAGACCGGCCGGCCGCGCGGCCGCCGCAGAAACCCCGTTCCGACCCGCAGCGCAGACATGGAGCCCGCCATGAACCAGACGCAGACCGTCCGCATCGACGTCATCTCCGACGTCGTGTGCCCCTGGTGCTTCCTCGGCCAGAAGCGCCTCGACCGCGCCATCGAGCTTGCCGACGGCATCGCGGTCGACGTGCGCTGGCGACCCTACCAGCTCGACCCGACGATCCCGGCCGAAGGACTCGAGCGCAAGTCCTACATGCTGGCGAAATTCGGCAGCGCGGAGCGGCTGCGCCAGGCGCACGACACGCTGATGGGCGCCGGCCAGGCCGAGGGCATTCCCTTCGCCTTCGACGCGATCACGGTTTCGCCGAACACGCTCGACGCCCACCGGGTGATCCGCTGGGCGGGCTCGGCCGGACCGGAGATCCAGAACCGGCTGGCGCGGCGCCTGTTCGAGCTCTACTTCCAGGAAGGCCGCAATGTCGGCGACCCGGACGAACTGATCGCCGCGGCAAGCGACGCGGGCATGGACGCGGCCGTCGTCGAGACGCTGCTGCCCACCGACGCCGACCGCGACGCCGTCACCGAGGAGATCGCCACCGCGTCCCGCATGGGCGTGCGCGGCGTGCCCTGCTTCATCATCGAGAACAAATACGCCGTGATGGGCGCGCAGGACCCGCAGACGCTGGCAGACGCGATCAGGCAGGCGGCGGAGCTGAAGGCGAAGGGGGAGATGGAGGGGGCGTGAGCGCGGGGTCTGCGGGAGCCGCGCCAAAATCGAGCTGGGGACGCGCTTCGACTTCGGAAGAGATCTGCACGGTGCGGCAATGCTGCACGTTACGATCAGGCGTTCGCTACGCTCGGTGCTTCACCTCATGTGTCAGTTTTGCGGCCGCTCCTGGACGCGCGATATCAGGTGCAGTTCGTCGAATGCCGATTCCGCACGCGCAATTTCGATCTGATTGTTGTTCCGCTTCGCAATGTCGAGACAGGTGAAGAGCAGCTTGTTGGCCTGATCCTTCAAGCCGCGCATTGCCAACACCCGGGCATAGTTGGTCATCGCCGAGTTCAATCGCAGGTTCATGCCGTTGCGCTTTGCCATGACCATGGCGCGCGACAAGAGCGATCCTGCCAGGGTGGATTCGCCCTGTTCCAGCAACAGCCTCGCCCTGACGGTAAGGACGTCGCTCAGCAACGAGGGCATCTCCATCGTCTCCGCATAATCCTCGATGAGTTGCAACTGCGCCAGGGTGGACCGGATGGAGAAGTCCCGTTTCGTTCGGGTGGCGATGTCAACCAGGATCAGTGACAACCGGGCTCGCTTGTGGAGGTCTTCGTGCCCGCCCGCCTGGGCGAAACTGATGGCGCTCTCGATGTGCATTCTCGCCTCGTCCGTCCGGCCGCGCATGCGTTCCAGATCGCCGAGGTGCTTGGAGAAGATCGAGCAGGCTCTCGAATCGTCGTAGACGCGCAGCACCCTGATCGCCCTCGTATAGCGCCGTTCCGCGTCGTCGAGATCGCCGCGCAAGTGCTGAACGAGGCCCAGATAGCCGTGGGCGATATGCCATATGCGGCCGGGGCGGGAACTATAGCGTCGTTCGCTCTCGCAGATCGCCTGCAGCCGCGTGAAGGCGCTTTCCAGTCGACCGCGTTCGATCTGCGTGACGGCGAGGTTCAGTGACAGATGATTGTATTGCGGCCCGCCGTCGCGGAGCCCTTCGATTTCGCGATTGAAGTGGATCGCCTGTCGCAGAAGGCTGGCCGCGTCTCGCAGGTTTCCCTGAACCAGGCAGATGACACCACACTCGTTGTAAAGCCAGACGATCTCATCGCGGTAGAACGCCGCGAGCTGGGTCTTGGCGGCGTCCTCTGGGCTGTAGTTCAGCGGATTGATGCCGTCCTTCTCGAATATCTCCCAAGCTTTTCGGATGAGCCAGCGGACCTGCACACGATAGGCCTCGAAATATCCGCGCGGCGGTTTGCTTCTGCCCGCATCGATGCCCTCGAAGCGCGACACGACGGCTACGGAAAAGGTCGAGCGCACGAGCGACAATGCGCAGCGCAGCGCCTGGACCCTCGTGGTATGGGCGGCTTCTCCGAAATGCCAGCGCTGGCCGGCACGATCGCGGCCACCCCGGTCCGGGTACTGCGACAGGCTGTCGACAAGTTCGCGCATGAACTGATACGATTCCTGGTTGAGGCGGGGCAGGTCGGCAGGCATGGAAGCATAGACCGAGGGCGCCAGACTGTTGATTTCGGCGAACTCGCGCGGCCCGCTCCCCATCTTCTGAAGGATGTGCCGCTGCATCAGCCGGTGCAATCCGTACCGATATGTGTGAACCGGATCGGCGCCTTGCTCGAAATAGGCTTCCCGTTCCTTGTCGTTCGCACATTGACGATAGAGTTCGGAAAGCCTCGGATGCGGCTCGAGCCGGAAGATCAGGCCGCGTTCGGCCAGAACGGTCAGCGCCTGCATGACACGCAGATTGCGGGAGCGCTCGCGGCCTTCCGGCAGTTTGTCGAAATAGTCCAGAATCTGCGGTGTCCGCACCAGAATGTCGGCGCTGCACGGTGCCCCGATCACCGCCAGATGGCGCAGGATGAGGAGATGCAGTTCGCAGTCATTGTGCGGTTCTCCGATCACATGGAAGGCGTCGTAGGCGTCGAGCACGTCGTGCAGAACCGTCTCCTCCCGCTTGCTGACGCTGACGGCCTTGACGTGGTCGATCGTCTTGCGGATGAAGGTCTGCGCCCTTTGCACGCCGTCGGTCACGTCCCTGCCGCTGAGCGCATGGCGCTGCGCTGCGGCCAGCAGGATCGTCAGACAGTAGCGGTTGCTGTTGAGGATGGTGCGGATACCGCGCCACTCACGGAAGACATGCGCGTTATCGCTCTGGTCGTTGAAGGGCTCAACCAGCATCTTCCGATGCTTATGCACGTCCCCCGTTCCCGTCACGTCAGTCAAGATCGCGTGGACACGCGCCAGTCGTCTTTCCTTGATTTGTATGTGGGCAGCGAGGCATTCTCTCGGAGAAGGCTCTTTCCAAGCATCCTCCAGTGAAGAATCTTCTGCCGATACGTCAATCATACTCCAGATTTTCGCAGGCTTTTCGTCACCATATTTTTTGCTTGGAATTCGAAAATTGTACACTATCTCACGCGAATTACGCTTAATGAGCTCTGCTGATTTCTCGCTAGAATTTCCTTTGTAGTAAAGCCAAAACAAAGCTGCGAGCGGCCGAAAATTATCGACGAGAACGTCGACAGGTTTCGCGACACGCGCGAGATGGACATAGCAGACGTCGCTCGGTTTGAGATGCCTGGGAAGTTCGATCGGCTGGGCATCGGCGACGGGCAGCGCGTTTGCCTCGCGTTTATCGTCGGTGTCACCTCTGTTCGGCACAATTGAGCCATACCGTATCTTCATCCCCGTTCTGCAGGCAGCCGAATGCGAGCGGGACGCAAAGGCGATTCCGGAACTCTGCATACGGCGCTCGACGGTCTGAGAGGCAGCTTCGTCCCAGGGAAGGCTCCCGCGGGCGATGGGAACGAAGACAGTTTTGTCAGCGGCGCTTTCCAATCCGCGACGCTCTGCCTCGGACGGAACATCCAGCTCCGGCTCATACTCCTTGATGACGGACCGGTAGCGCGCGAAGAACGGCGTGTTCTCCACGAGGATTTCGCCGAGATTATCTTCGTTGGTAACGAGTACGAGGTCATAGGGAGTCTGACGCATGACCTTCTTCGTCAGCAGCGTCAGCAACTCCTCGATCTCGCGGTTCTTCGGTAACCCGCCTGCATAATGCAGCATCTCGACGCCCGTTATGCACAGCAGCAGTCGTGGGTAGACCCTTCGCCTTCCTTTCATCCAGATCGCGGCCACCGCCTCGGCTCTTAAGCGGAAATACTCGAAGAGGCGCTCCAGCCGACGCAGGCGCGAGAGGGGCTTGAGCTTATCGGATAGTTCCTTGCGTGCTTCGGCCATCCTCCTGCCGTCATCTGGCGCCGCAGTGCCGGAAGCAGAGGCAGGCCCGGTAGCGTTGTTGAGGATGGCGAAAAGGTCTTGGGTGGAGACAACTCGATCCGCGGCACAGTTAGTGAAAAACTCCAAGGCCGCGACCGTGTCGAGCAGCGCTTCGCGCAGCATGTCCAAAGTCGATGCAATCTCGGTCGAGAAACTCAGATTGATGAAGATCGCCGAGACGTAGAGCGGGTCGAAGGGGCTGCCGTCGTGGGGCCAAGCGGAAGCAATGTACTGCCCGAGACCCCGGCTCGTCTGGAACGCGGACAGGAAAGCACCGCGACCGGTGCCCCGTGGTGCGGTGATGCAGTACCAGCGCCGGCCACGGTCCCACGTTTTGCCGTGGTCGACGCGTCTGCGCGTCTCGACCGCATCGAGGAACGTGTCGAACGAAAGTACGCCTGTGAGCGATCCATTCGGATACGTCTTGTCACCGACTGTCGATCCGACGTCTACGAGGGTATCAGAGTTTCTTCTCTCCCGCTCAGATTGATCGTCGGCGGTCTCGCCTTCCTGCGGACCCGCCCAGTCTTGAGCAGACAGGTCGGTGATGTCGTTGATCAGTCTGTGGCGCGTGTAGCGGCGAGGCAGATAGACCTTGCCTTCCTGAAAACGAGGTTCGTGCGTTGCAAATCTGGCGGTTCGGTGGGGCGGGCTGAGTTGCCAGTCCCTCCACCAGTCCTGCCATTGCCGCTCCAGACTGGCCAGCGACGCGCACAGCGCGCCCGTGATGATCGCGTTCGGAAGCCCCTCCAGCGCGACGATGCGGGCATTGAGTTCGCGTATGTGCCGTCGGAGCACCGCTTCCCAATCCCAGCAAGACAGCGTTGAGTCATCGTCCTTAAGCAGATTCTTCACATAGGGAATTTGGTAATCCTTCAAAGGTCTGTTTCTGACAGTAACGCGTAGAATTTGTGCAAGCAACCCGCACTCGAACTCAAGGGGAGCGGGACCTGCTGTTGTCTCTCGTGCAACATCGGTGCTGGGAGGCAGACGCGACCGAAACTGCGGCAACGCCATTGAAACGCCCATCTGGCTCGCTTCGATCTTCGAGTGATCCTTCCCTGCCAGAAGGGCCAGGAAGCTCACGTCCTTTTCGGATTCTCTCTCTGGCAACGACACTTTGGGTCGCTCGATCTTGCCCAAAATTCGAGCGATCCGATCGAGGCGCTGCTGCGGCGTTATGAATAATTCGAGCGTCTCTTCTTTCTCGTACTCATTACCGCTCCGGGCCTTCATCTTCTTCTCGTCAGAGGAAAGATCAATGTCGTACGAATCGGCCTTCTTATTGGCACGCTGCATCGCCGTCTTCAGGGCGGCGACCAGCGTGTCCCTCATCTGCCGGTTGCTCGCCTTCAGTGCGCCGATCAGCTTGTCGATATGGTGGAGCCAGTCGAGACCGACCTTCGAACCGCAGACATCGATCTCGGCCCAGCCATAGTGGATCGTATGGGCTCCATAGCGGAGGTAGATCGTCGCCGCGTCCTTGGATTGGTCGTTCCGGCTTCCGGTTCCAGGCAGCAACACGATCGCCGTACGGCCGACAGCCCGATCCTTGTCGCTCATGAACTGTCGCAGAGGGCGTAGCACGTCGGCTTCCTGCATGCCGAGCCCAAGAAAGATCAGCGGATTGGCCGCGAACGCGATGCGTATGCTCTCGTCGACTGTCTCGCGATGCATGTCCTGCTGCAGATAGAGGTCCATGTAGTCGCGCTCGGTAGCGACGATCGTCGAGTCGTCCGTGGCACTGCCGTGCAGGTGAAAGACATGCGCATCGGCGCTTGCTTCATCGAGGGAGAAACCGATCAGGTCAGTGGCGTTTTCGCGCCTGAACGTCTGGTCCCGCAACGTCCCGCCGATGCCGTCGACCCGGTAGACGTCCGGCCCGCGATGACGTACGCCATACGTGACGGCATCCTTGCCGTCGGCGATGTCTGCCGTAAACCGGCGATAACCGCGGTCCTGGTAGAACCGTTCGATCTCGAGGTCGTAATTGGTGGTGAGAAACCTGCTTACCCCCAACCGCATGGCGATGATATCGAGAGGATCGAGTTCGGCGTCGATAATCGACTGCCGAGACTGGAAATCCGTGGCCCTGACTTCATCGGGAATGAGCGACAGTCTACGATCATTTGCTCCTTCGATATCCAAGTGTAATTCTCGGTAAGGATCCTCGAAAAAGGCCATCATCATCTGAAAGACGAACCGATGGGTAGGCGACACGAAAACCCGCTTTACCTCCCGCCTGGTGCCGTGATCATTTCTGTTGTTTTCCAGGAGCTGGTCGCCCAGTAAAGTAGTAATATCTATCCAAGGGTTTGATGTATCCAATCTGCCCTTTGATATCTTCTTGTGAAGGGCATTCTTGAGTTTGATGAATGACTCGGTCTTGAAGAAGGCGAGCGACCTGTATCGCCTGGGCTCGTCCCGAATACCGCGGATGTCGCGGCGCAGATTGTCTGTCGATGCGGCTGCATCCATGCCGCGCAACTTGCGGTTCAGTGCTTTCCGTCGCGCTGCGTCGCGGCGACCAGCACCGAATTTGCCCAAGGCCCACGCCTTGCGGCCCGCCGTGGTGCTGTAATCTACCGAATTCCGCAGAATCTGCTCGGCATGGGCGCATTCGTCGACCAGCAGCATCTTCGTGATGGTTTCGAGGGACAGCCGCGCTTCTCGAGCGCGCATTACATGATCGTAGCGCGTCAGCGCCTTCTGGTACGCCTCGAAGGCTTTTTGGAACGCAACAAGAACGACTATCAGCTTCTGCCCAACTTCGGCACCGTTGGCACGGCGTATGGACGTCGCAAGACTTTCTGCACCGCGATCGGGGTTCTCTATGAGAAAATCCGGAGCCGCAGCGATCTCGTCGAGGAGCTTTGCGGGTGCAGGCGAGACGTCCGAATCCTCCAGGAAGCCGAAACGCGCCTGCTTCACGGAGGGAACGTCATCAGAGGCCGGTTCCCCCTGCTCGGCATCGGTGCGGCGCTTCAGGAAGACGCCTACGCTTCGGCTCAGCACGTCCTGAAGCTTTTCCGCCACCTGCAGCACGATCGGCGGCCCCTCCCCGCCGATGAAATGTCCTTCGCTCTCCAGCGTCCCGAACGTCTTGAAAAGCTTGTCGACCTCTTCCCTGTGGAAGACGATCTCTTTTTTCTTCAGCTGCAGAAAGCGGACAAGAAGTTCCTTGTCTTCGCCGGATATCTTGAAATCCCGGTCAGCCCCGCCGAAAGTCAACACGTAAGAGCCGCCATCTGCCAGACACCTGACCATTTCGATGGACTTTTCGATCAGTTCCGTCGAAGCCTTGGCGCATTTGAGGAATTCCTCTGCCCCCGTTCTGACAAGCCGATACTGCTGGGCCTGCAAACCCTTCCAGCTCAGCCGCCCGTAAGCCATGGGCAACCCCGATCCGACGAAGGCGACGGCCGTCTTCTGGTTCAGCGCCTGAAACAGAAGCTGCTGCCCCCTCCCCTCGATCAGGTCCGCGTCCAGCGTGTCCTCGAGCGCGTGGATCATGTAGGGCCAGCGCAGGAGCTCTCTTTCCTCCTGGCTGCGGGTGTCCGGCGGTTCGACGGCGCTGCGCGACGGGATCGCTTGATCGTTTTCTGTCCCAATAGGCGAAGTATCCGCCGCCCCGGCGGCAGCGCCAGAATTATCTTGTATCATCTATCCCCCGATAATTCGTATTCTCTCGTATTCCTATTTCGTCATATACATATTCATTGCGTTCATACTATCTATCGGCTCTGCAGGTGCACTATGCACAACACTCCCCCCGGAGACTTTTTCTATTTCGTAAAAACAAAGAAGACTGACATTTCCGTCGCGCGCCATTCCTCAAAAAGCTCCAAACCTCGTATCTTTCTTGGTACGAAGCCACGACAGATCGAACCATGATGGGGCTGCGGATTCCCGCATTACTTCGCACTCGACAATATCGCGGCCGGCCTCTCCACAGGTGAACAGTCAGGCTTGGCGAGCCACGCCGCCCGACCTCCGATAGGCGATGTCGAGGAATCCTTCGGCATCTTCGATGTGTAATTTCAGGCGGGAAGCATCCGGGAGATCGGAAACACCGTAGCGTGACTGACTGGCCCGTAGCGCACTCATTCTGACGATCTGCTCCATCGAGCGTGCACCGTAGAGAAACTTACTGCAGCCAAGGAACGCATCGACCACGGTTTCCTCGACGTCCGCCTCACCTTCCCCATCCGCGACGATCCGCGGCAGAAGCCGTTCGATCATGCCGCGAAGGAGAACTGCCCGTCTGAGCACGTATGACCGGTCATTCTCGCCGCTCCGGTTCGGCCCCAGAATGTCGATCACGCCGCTGAGCCGCGACACGAAATCAGGGAGTTTGAGTTCCTTGGCACGCGTCACGCGGTCGACGTTGGGAAGCATTTCGCCTGCAACGAAATCCCCGGCGGTCGCAGCGGTCCCGCCGGCGAAAACGAAAATCGCCCGACCGACAGGGTGAACCCGACCGCCCTCGCGGAACTCGCCGTCCTGCATGGGAGCCAGAAAGCGAGAGACGAGCGAACATCCATGAGAGTCGAATTCATCGAAGAAGCAAAGCGGCGTCTCCCCACGCAGAACGATGTCGCGCATTTCATGAAAATATCCGGGAAGCGCCTCCGGCGAGGCCTCGGAGAGATTGAATTCCCGCGTGGGAATCCCGCGCTGCCGCGCTATCTGTTTTATTCCGAAGGATTTTCCGGCACCCGGCGGTCCGAAGACACCAATCGATACCGGTCGTACTGCCGTTTTGTCCGCCAGATAGCGATCTATCAGCCGTTGTATCGTCCTAAAACTCTCTATCTCGTCCCGGTCCACCGTCCTGAAATCCTTAATCTTCGCAGATGGAAGCGCGTCGATTTCTTTCTTTCCGTGCCTGACGATCTTGCGGGCAAGTGATTGAAAGTCCTCGGTACGGGATGAGATGAGGAGGGTTTTTCTGATCGATGGACGGTCCGAGTGCTCGAATTCGAACCGTCTGATGGTCTTTCTGAAATCAGAGGTCTGGTCGCGGTCGAGTTTCGGGACCGGCCAGGCAGGAATGTCGCTGCTGAGAAGGCTGCTTACCTTGATCCGTCCCTGAGCGTAACGCCGCGCCGCGCCCAAAGCCGCGGGAACGGCAGCCTCATCAAGCCCTTCTCCGCCAGAATCATCAATCGCCGCAATGAGTGCGCAGGCGAACGCGTTCATTTTTCCATATAGGTCCCCGGGATGTTCGTGCGCCAGATCTCCTTCCGCGCGCACCGTATCGACATACATTTCGAGTATCGTGCTCCCTGAGAGACGACGCAGGACCGCCACGGCTTCGACCCCGAACTGAATACAGACAGTGCGGTAATCGCCCAAGAGATCAGCGACGAGCGATCCGTAGTCGAGCGAGCCAAGGATGTCGTCGACCACGGCATCCCACGACAGGTGACTTCTCAGCCTGATGCCTTCCAGTCGAAGGTCCTCTGCGCTGACGAGGAGGAGTTTACGCTCGCCGGAGCGCTGCCGGCACCAGTCTCGCAATGGACTGCTCTGAGAAAGCGGCAGATGCATCTTGTGGATCACCCAACAACTTTCGTCGGAGATGTGTGCCAAGAGGTCCCGCGCTCTTTGTGAGGTTCGCGTCGCTCCTCCGGCATCCACCAAAAGCACGTAAGGAAAAAACGCTTCGTATTCGCGCCCAACCTGTTCGCAGTCATAGGCTGCCCCGGTCGATTCGAAGTATCCCTCGAACCGGTCGATCCTCGCTTCCGCTGGCAACCCGATAGAGTGTACGGCATCGCCGAATTCTTCGGTCCTCCCATCGTGCTTGATGCACTTTATGGAAACCAACGAGTTCAGGATCTTACCATTCTCGCGCTCTATCGCGTCCAGCTTGACTGAGAGCCCGTTCGCTTCGAGCGCCGGCTTGGCAAGGTGGACACCTCCGCGCTGTTGCCACAGCACATAGTTCGGATAGCTCGCCAGAGTGTCACTCGCGTTCCCGCCTCTCGGGGGAATTGTGAGCAGAACCTGATCCACTGTCGGATCGCCCACCACAAGTACAGTAGAATCTGCCATTTTTTCTCTGCCAGCTTCGGCGTAGATTGACGGAGCCTTTATTCACTAAACGCTCTCCACGCGAACATCAGCGCGACGTTCGGAGCCCTCGCGCAGAATGGATAATACGTCCTCAACAACCCTTCTTGACAGTCTTGACCATGTTCATCCACATTACAATGGATATGAAAGTCGGACGCAAAAATAATTCGAGTTCAGTGCTTTTACGCTACATTCTGCTACGAAGAAGGCGACGGCGCGGTTGAGTATGGCGTCGGACAACAGAATGTCCACGACGATGGTACGGGCATACGTAGGCTCGACGCCGTGGTAGAAACACTATTGCCGACCGCGACGCCGTCACCGAGGAAATCGCCACCGCGTCCCGCATGGGCGTGCGCGGCGTGCCCTGCTTCATCATCGAGAACAAATACGCCGTGATGGGCGCGCAGGACCCGCAGACGCTGGCAGACGCGATCAGGCAGGTGGCGGAGCTGAAGGCGAAGGGGGAGATGGAGGGGTCGTGAGGGGCTCGCTGAGGTCCGGCGGCTGGAGACAAAGCGGCCGGCGCTTCCGGTCCGGACGAGCGGCCGGCTGGCCGGACTGCATCGGCCCGATCGGTTCGGACCACTCTACCTGCGTGTCATCCTCCCCGACGCCAGGGGTAAAGTTCCGACAGCCCCGGAAAGGCGGCACCGCACGACATGGTCAATTGCCGCTGCAGCGAGTCCTGGTGAAACCGGTACGTCAGCCCCGTGAATTCCATGTAGACGTTGTGGTCGTTGCAGTCCCATTCATCGGGTATCCTGCAGACGAAGTATCCTTCGTAGAACACTGCGTAGCGGTGCTGCTTCGAACATGTCCATACGGCATCCAGCCCCCGGGGATCGCCACCTTCGCGGATCGCCGCCACCACGCTCCGGGCGAAGATCCGGGAGGCATGGACATCAGACTGGTTGTAGGCCAGTGCTCCGGCCGCTGCTATGACCGAGAGCGTCGGCGCAAGCGTGCCCGACCGAAGCCTACGCCGCATATCCGCCTCCCTCTTGCTCCCGGTCGGTGCCGCTCATGATCGTTTCCCCTTTCGCACCGTGCCGGACGATGTCGAGCGCAACCGTGCACCCGCCGTCGGGCCGACCGGAAACATCCGCAGCGCCCGGTTCCCCTCCGAAGCGAGGCAGGCCATGGAAATCATAGACTACATCCTGGAAATCCTTTGGCGGAGATGGGGCAACTCGCGCTACTGGGGAGCCATCATCGCATTCTTCGCCTGCATCATGGCGTTCTTCGCGTACCATCTGTTCCTGACCTGACGAGCCGCCGACGCATGGACTGCGCCATGTCCTCCAAAGCCTGCGTCGTCATCCCTTGCAGCGTGCCTCCGTCTTGTCCCACAGGACGAGGTGTCTCTGTCCATGACGGACGAAAATACACATCGAAAAATCGGATCTGATGCTGCGGCATTGGCGATCATAATGATCCGACAGTACCCGCGCCTGAACGCCCTTCAGACTGAAGATCTCACAGTCATTGCCTCGAAGCAGACCGATGGCCGCTCCCTGCCTTTCGGAGCAGCCCTTGTACTTGAAGCCGTCACTGCCGAAGAGGCAGATTTCATCATGACCCTGGAACTTCGACATCGTCGCGTCGAGGATGCCGCCTCCGTTCAGATATGCGATCTCCGCGTCGTCGAAGAGAGGCGGTGCCTCGGACGAGCAGCCGGTGAGGCACACGATCGGAAGAAGGAATGTCCTCCAGCCCATGCTACTTCGCTCCCCTTCGCCTTGCCGCTTTCCCGCTCCAGGTGGATGGCAACCGGAACATGCATCCTGGCTGCGGTCTCATCCCCGCATTGCTGTCCCGGAGGCGCTAACAGGCGGAGCCATTCTGGTGGGTTCTGGGGCGAATGCAACTCCTGTTTGCGGTTTTTGGCAGCGTGCGGCGATGCGCTCCGGCGCGTCACCAACTCTGTTGCAACCGCGCATCTGCCGTCTGGCATCGGAGATCAGCCGCGTGGCCTTCCTCGTCGGCGTCGTTCCGGGTTCCGCTACGCGGCCCCGGAATGACGTGGCAGGCGGGGGCCGCATCGAGACGGAGGTCCAAGGCCTGAAGCCCGGCGCCCCCTTCCCCTTCGTCATCCCGGAACGGCGTCCGAGCGAAGCGGCCGACGACGTATCCGGGATCCATGCCTCGCCGCACCTCACCCAGCGCCACGATGGAGAAGATGGTTCCGGATCCGCAGCGGGTCGCGGAGAGGGCCAGCGGACGGCACCGGTCTTGCACCGGATCGCGTGTCGCGGCCGGCGAGGCATGGATCCCGAATTCGCGCCGCCTCGCTTCGCTCGGCGCCGCGTTCCGGGATGACGAAGGGAGGGGGCGGCGAAGGCGGGCGGCCGGTGTCGGGCCGGCGTCGGCCGGGTTTGGACCGGCGGCCCCACCTCCGCCTCGCTCCGCTCGGCACCTCCCCCACTGCGTGGGGCTGGAGGATGGCGTCACGGCTGACGGCCGGGGTGGCGCCAGCGCTGGCTATGCCGCCGCGCTGGACCGTCGGCACGGTGCCGACGTCGATGACGAATTCGGTGCCGGAGATGCTGGCGGCGCGGTCGGAGGCGAGGAAGGCGATGAGGCTGGTGACTTCTTCGGGCGGGACGGGCGAGCGAGCGGGATGCCGCCGCGCGAGGCCATGATCAGGTGGCGGCCCGCTTCGATGCCGGCCCCGGATTCGGCGCCGAGACGCTCGGCGAGTGCATTCGCAACCTCGGTTTCGATCCGGCCTGGCGAGATGCGGACGACGCGCACGCCCTTCGGCGACACCCACCGGTTTCGGGTGGAAAACATGCGCAAGAACACAGGCCTAACGCGTGCGGAGCGGATCTGAAGAATCTCGACGCGCTTAAGGGATATGCCGGCCGCTGCTGCCGGACGGCGGGACCGGCCCCGATCGCAGCGGCGAAGCGACCCGCGGGTCGCGCCGCATGCCGGCCGGGCGGACGGCTAGGACGCCGGGGCCGTGAGGAACGGCATGATGTCGACGCCGTCTCCCGGAAAGATGGTGAAATGCGGATGGTCCTCGAAGAGCCGGGCGGCGGCCTCGATGGTCTCGGCCCCGACGACGATACAGCCGCAGAAGGGATTGGAGGCCGCGGCGACGCCGTCCTTGGTCACCCGCAACGTCCGGCCGACCATGCCGCCGCGATCGGGGAAGGATGCGGCGTTTCTCGCCTCCCAGTCCGCCCACTGCTTCATCCCGACGGTGTCGACCGCATCCTGGTCGGCCTTGGGCATGCAGCGGAAGCGGGCCAGGTCTTCCGGCTTCATGGTGTAGACGGCGAGAAAACGGGGCACGCGGCGCGCTCCTCATGCTGCGGGACCGTACCCCAGCCTAGACTCGGTGCCGGCCGAAGTCACGCCGGAGCGGCGCTGCAGGCCGGCCGCACCGGGACCTGCCTTCGCGGCCGGCCGGTCGTCCCTCCCCTGCGGCTCAGGTCGGGCGCAGCGACGAGAGGGCGGCCTTGAGCGAGGTGGTGCGGCCCTGGTCGAGGTCGAGGTCGGCCTCGATGTGATCGATGTGGCGCACGACCAGCGCCTGAGCGGCCGCGGCGTCACGGCGTTCCAGCGCGTCGACGATGCCGCCGTGCTCGTCATGGCCGCAGCTCGACGCCCCGGATCGGCCATAGAGCGCGATGACGAGCGAGGAGCGGGCGATCAGTTCCTCCATGAAGCGGTGCAGGATCTGGTTGCCCGAAGCCTCTGCGAGCAGCAGGTGGAACTCGCCCGATGCCTTGATCTCGGCGCGGCGGGCGCTCGGGCCGCGCAGGTCCATGTGCCGGCGCTCGTCGGCGAGGTGCGCGCGCAGCCGGGCGAGGTCGCGCGGCGTCGCCTGCGCGCAGGCTGCCGCAGCGATGCCGGGCTCGACCAGCCGCCGGGCGGCAAAGACCTGCCGCGCCTCGCCGGGATCCGGGTTGGCGACGAAGGCGCCGCGGTTGCGCTCGATCCGCACGAGACCCTCGAAGGAGAGCATCTGCAGCGCCGACCGCGCCATGGTGCGGCTGACGTTGAACAGCGCGCCGACCTCGGTCTCGGTCAGCTTGGTGCCGGGCGCCAGCCGCCGGTCGACGATGGCGTCGCGCAGATGATCGCGGATCGCCTGCGTGCGGTCGTCGGCCGTCTGGCGGCCGTCAGGATCGGGGATCGTGGCAAGGGACATTGGGGGTCTTCGGCGTGTCGCTTTCCTTCTACCGCAATCCGCTGCCAAGGGAAGATGGCGCTTCGAACAATCGCCGCCCGGATCGCATACAATCGCTGCGTTGGATTGCACACAATTGCCCATGAATTGTGCATTGCAGAAAGCCGTGGCAGCGGGCGGTGCCGCAGGTCCTGCCCGCTGCCGCATGAAAACAACGGCTTAGTTCGGCAAGGTCGAACTGGCACGTGTTCTGCATTGCATGCCGCGAACGGGAGACGCGCATGAGCAAGGCGGCGGCGATCGACATTGCATCTGTGACCAAGGTCTACGGCGGGACGACCGCCGTGCACGCGATCAGCCTCAAGGTTCCGGCCGGAAGCTATTGCTGCCTGCTCGGCCCGTCCGGATGCGGCAAGTCGACGACGCTCAGGATGATCGCCGGCCACGAGAGCATCACGTCGGGCGACATCCGCCTCGGCAACGCGGTCGTCACCGACCTGCCGCCGGCGCGGCGCGGCACGGCGATGATGTTCCAGTCCTATGCGCTGTTCCCGCATCTCGACGTCACCGACAACGTCGCCTTCAGCCTGAAGATGAAGGGCGTGGCGAAGACCGAGCGCCGCGCCCGGGCGCTCGACATGCTGAAGCTGGTGCACATGGAGCCCTATGCGACGCGGCGGCCGGCCCAGCTGTCGGGAGGCCAGCAGCAGCGCGTGGCACTGGCCCGCGCGCTGATCACCGATCCCGAGGCGCTGCTGCTCGACGAGCCGCTGTCGGCGCTCGACCCGTTCCTCAAGATCCGGATGCGGGCCGAACTGAAGCGGCTGCAGACGACGCTCGGCATCACCTTCGTGCACGTCACCCACAGCCAGGAAGAGGCGATGGCGCTGGCCGACATCATCGTGGTGATGAACGAGGGCCGCATCGAGCAGGCGGCGCACCCGCGCGAGGTGTTCGAACGGCCGGCCACGGCCTTCGTGGCCCGCTTCATGGGCGACCACAACGTGATCCCGGGCCGGGTCACCGCAGCGGACGGCGATCGCGTGACGGTCGCGGTGCCGGACGGCGGCGCCTTCGCCGCGACCGGCGGCACGCGGGCGGTCGGCGAGAGCGTCGACGTCGCGGTGCGCACCGACAGGGTGCGGATCGGCGCGCCGGAGGCGCCCGGCCTCGGCTTCACCGGCATCGTCGACGGCATCGAATACCGCGGTGCCACGGTGAAGCTCACCGTGAGCGGTGCCGGGGTGACCGACTTCACCGCGATCCTCAGCGACGCGGCCTTCTTCGCAGCGCCGGTGAAGGTCGGCGACGCGGCTCCGCTTGCCTGGGGATCCGAGGACGCGATCGTCCTCGGGCGCCTTCATTCCTGACGACCAAAACCGACAACACAGGGGAACTGGACATGACACAGACGACCAAAAAGCCCGCCGGCATCTCCCGCCGCTCGCTGCTCAAGACCGGCGCGGCCGCCGCAGGCCTCGCGGCCGGCTCGGGCGCGATCACCGGCTTCCCGACCATCTGGGCGCAGAACCCGATCACGCTGCGCCAGTTCGGCACCGGCGTGTCGAACCTCAACGCCATCGCCGACAAGTGCAAGGAAGACCTCGGCATCACGCTGGAGATGACGGCGACCGATTCGGACGCCGCCGCCCAGCGCGCCGTGACGCAGCCCGACAGCTACGACATCGCCGACATCGAGTACTGGATCCTGAAGAAGGTGTTCCCGGCCGGCGTGATCCAGCCGATGGATACATCGAAGCTGACCTACTACGACCAGATCGTGCCGCTGTTCAAGACCGGCAAGCTGACGCCGGATTCCGTCATCGCGCAGGGCACCGCGCCGCACACGGTCGGCTTCGTCGAGAAGCCCGGCGACAAGGGCTTCGCGGCGGGCGAGACGCAGTATTTCACCATGGTTCCGACGATCTACAATGCCGACACGCTGGGCATCCGCCCCGACCTCGTCGGCCGCGAGATCACCACCTGGGCCGACATCATGGACCCGGCCTTCAAGGGCAAGACCTCGATCCTCAACATCCCCTCGATCGGCATCATGGACGCGGCGATGATCATGGAGGCGATGGGCAACATCACCTATGCGGACAAGGGCAACATGACCAAGGAGGAGATCGACAAGACGATCGACTTCCTGATCAAGGCCAAGCAGGCCGGCCAGTTCCGCGCCTTCTGGAAGTCGTTCGACGAGAGCGTCAACCTGATGGCGTCGGGCGAAGTGGTGATCCAGTCGATGTGGTCGCCGGCCGTCGCCGCGGTGCGCTCGAAGGGCATCGCCTGCAAGTACCAGCCGCTGAAGGAAGGCTATCGCTCCTGGGGCGGCGGCCTCGGCCTCGCCGCGCACCTGTCGGGCGCCAAGCTCGACGCCGCATACGAATACATCAACTGGTACACGTCCGGCTGGGTCGGCGGCTACCTCAACCGCCAAGGCTACTATTCGGCGGCGATGGAGACGGCGAAGAAGTTCATGTCCGACGACGAATGGGGCTTCTGGATCGAGGGCAAGCCGGCGCAGGGCGACATCCTCGACCCGACCGGCAAGGTCATGGAGAAGGCCGGCGCCGTGCGCGACGGCGGCTCCTTCGAGGAGCGCATGGGCAAGGTGGCGTGCTGGAACTCGGTGATGGACGAGGACCGCTACATGGTGCGCCGCTGGAACGAGTTCATCGCGGCCTGATCTCTTCCAAGGCCTTCCCCCCGGCCCCGGCCGGGGGGAAGGCGCCCCCCAGTTCCAACCCTCGGGACAGGCGCATCATGACCGCAGCCGCAGACGACATGACGGCCGGGAGCACCGGCCGGACCCGCGCGTCCATCTTCGCGCGTTCCTCCGCCTATCTGCAGGCCGCGCCGCTGGCCATCATCCTCGGCTGCTTCCTGCTCCTGCCGATCGTGATGATCGCGGTGGTGTCCTTCTGGGACTACGACTTCGCCCAGATGTATCCCGACTTCATCACGCTCAACTATGCCGAGACGCTGGGCTCCTGGGTGACCTGGAAGACCTATCTGAACACGCTGCGCTACGCGGCCATCGTCTGGGCGCTGACGCTGTTCATCGGCTTCTGGGTCGCCTACTACCTCGCCTTCCACATCCGCACGACGACGATGCAGATGGTGCTGTTCCTCGTCTGCACCGTGCCCTTCCTGACCTCCAACATCATCCGCATGATCTCGTGGATCCCGGTGCTCGGCCGCAACGGGCTGGTGAACTCGGCGCTGGTCGGCGCGGGCATCGTGCCGGCACCGGTCGAGTGGCTGCTCTATTCCGACTTTGCCGTCGTGCTGGCCATGGTCCACCTCTACACGCTGTTCATGGTGACGCCGATCTTCAACACGCTGATGCGCATCGACCGGTCGCTGGTGGAGGCCGCCCGCGACGCGGGCGCGACGAGCTGGCAGATCCTGTGGAACGTGATCATCCCGCTGGCGAAACCCGGCATGGCGATCGGCACCATCTTCGTGGTCACGCTGGTGATGGCCGATTTCTCCACCGTGCAGGTGATGTCCGGCGGCCAGAGCGCCTCGGTGGCGCTGATGATGAAGAACCAGATGTCGCTGCTGCAATATCCGGCCGCCGCCGCCAACGCGGTGGTGCTGCTCGTCCTCGTTCTCCTGATGGTGGCGGGCATCCTGCGCATCGTCGACATCCGCAAGGAGCTCTGAGCGATGTCGCACGAAAAACGCAGCCTCGAATTCTGGGTCCTGTCGGCCTTCTTCGTCCTGTTCGTGCTGTTCCTGTACGGTCCGCTGTCGGCGATCGTGATCCTGTCCTTCCAGGGCGAGAACGGCGGGCTGACCTTCCCGCTCAACGGCCTTTCGCTGCACTGGTTCGCCAACCTGTTCGAGCGCCAGGCGGTGGGCGATTTCGGCGGCAGCTTCCGCCGCTCCTTCCTGCTCGGGGCGATGGTGATGATCGTCACGGTCGTGGTGTCGCTGCTGGCGGGGCTCGCCTTCCGCCGCCGGTTCCTCGGCGCGACGGCACTGTTCTATCTCGCGGTGGCGAGCCTGGTCGTGCCCTCGATCATCATTTCGCTCGGCATCGGCGTGCTGTTCCAGCAGATCGGCCTCAGACCCTCCTGGTACGGCTCGGCCTTCGGCGCGCACCTGACATGGACGCTGCCCTTCGGCGTTTTGATCATGTTCGCCGTCTTCAACCGCTTCTCGCCCTCCTACGAGGAAGCCGCGCGCGATCTCGGCGCGTCGTCCTGGCAGACCTTCGCGCATGTGCTCCTGCCGATGATCGCGCCCAGCCTGATCGGCGTCGGGCTGTTCGGCTTCACCCTGTCCTACGACGAGTTCGCCCGCACCCTGATGACGGCCGGCACGTTCAACACCCTGCCGCTCGAGATCTACGGCATGACCACGAACGTCACGACGCCGGTGCTCTATGCGCTCGGCACCGTGACGACGCTGTTCTCCTTCCTCGTCATCGCGGCGACGCTCGGCATCATCGTCTGGCTCGGCCGCCGGCGGACGCGCGGCTGACATCCATGCGCATTCTCGTCGTCAATCCGAACACCACCCGCACGATGACGCGGACCATCGAGGCGGCCGCCAGGGCGGCGGCGGCGCAGGGAACCGCAATCGAGGCGGCGACCTCGGCGATGGGCCCGGTCTCGATCGAAGGCTATTACGACGAGGCCTTCGCCGTGCCAGGCCTGCTCGCCGAAATTCGCCGCGGCGAGGCCGGCGGCGCTGAGGCGGCGGTGATCGCCTGCTTCGACGACACCGGGCTCGATGCCGCCCGGTCGATGGCCACGATCCCGGTGATCGGCATCTGCGAGGCGGCGCTCGGGCTTGCCTCCTTCGTCGCATCCCGCTTCACGGTGGTGACGACCAGCGAGCGATCGCGCGTGCCGGTGGAGGAACTGGTGCGCCGCTACGGCTTTGCCGCGCGCGCGAAGGTGCGCGTGGCCGGCGTGCCGGTGCTGGCGCTGGAAGACCCGGGTTCGGGCGCCGTCGCCCGGCTGAAGGGCGAGATCGTCCGCGCGCTGGACGAGGATCACGCCGAGGCGATCGTGCTCGGCTGCGCCGGCATGGCCGACCTCGCCGCGGCGCTGCAGCGCGAGTTCGGCGTGCCGGTGATCGACGGCGTCGGCGCGGCCGTCAAGCAGGCCGAGGCGCTCGTTTCGCTGGGGCTGACCACCGGCAAGCGCGGCGCCTATGCGCCGCCGTCCGCCAAGCCCTATGCCGGCATGCTCGCGGAGTTCGCGCCGCCGGCCGCCTGACAGGCGACGGGTTCGTGGCCGGGACGCGGGAACCGGCTGGTTCACCGCCCCTGCCCTGTTCCTACCGCACTCACGTTACGAAAAGATCGGCATAGTTGAGCGTCGCATGGCTGTGCTCTCGCATCATCGCCTCCGCGCGGGCGGCATCGCGCCTACGCAGCGCGTCGAGGATGATGACGTGCTGGGAATGGCCGACGCTCAGCCGGATGCGGTCGCGCTTCTCCAGCGTCGGCTCGAAGGCGAGCGTGCCGAGTGCCGCGAAAGGCAGGTGGCGGATGCGCTCGTAGGCGTGGGCGATCAGGTCATTGCCGCAGCCGGTCATGATGGCTTCGTGGAAGTCGATATTGGCGGCGTGGTAGCCGCTCATCGGATCGGGTCCCGGATCGTCCTCGTGCAGGATCGCGGCCGTGCGGGCGATCGATGCGGCAAGCCGCGCCTCCACCTCGCCGCTCATCCCCCGCTCGGCCATTGTGCGCGCAGCAAGAGCCTCCAATGCTGCGCGCACGGCGATGGCATTGGAGACGGATTCGGTCGAGATCGGCCTGACCGAATAGCCACGGCCCTGCCGCTTCTCGATCAGTCCCTCCGCCTCCAGCGCGGCGAGCGCAAGGCGGGCCGGCGTCCGCGACACGCCGAGTTCCTCGGCGATCGCGACCTCCGAGATCCGCTCGTCGGCCAGATAGCCGCCGCTGATGACCTTGCGGCGCACGACAGCGAGGACGCGTTGCTCGTGGGAGGACATGGCTTGCCGCGCAGATGGATTCATAAATGCTATCGATCACCGTCATTAGACGTGTTACCGCCGGAGAGCCAGACAATATGCATCCATAAATGGATGCGGGGTGCGAGGGAGGACACGCAGCCGTGGGTATCCGCTTCTTTTCGGACAGGAACCGCCCGGTCCACATGGCCCCCTATCCGCTGGAACGCCTGGCGCGCAGCGCGGCGATGCCGGACCTTCGTACCGCGCCGCGCCCGCGCCGGGTCGATTTCCGCCGCCCCGACGCGCCGTCATCGATCGTCAACGCCATGGGCGAGTACCAGGCGATGATGGATGCGATCCGCGACGGGCTGGTGAACCGCGCGAAGGCCGGCTGTCCCGACGACCCGAAAGAGCGCGCCGAGCATCTGAAAGCCTTCGGCTATTTCTGCGATGCCGCGATGGTGGGAACCTGCCGCCTGCCCGACGCGGCGATGCTGGCCGAACCCTTCGCCAACCCGGACATCGACCGCCTGGCGCAGGACCTGAGGACGCGGCAGACCAAGACGCTCGCCTCCGGCATCGACATGATCATGGCGGACCTGAAGGACTCCATGGAGGCGCCGCCGAGCACGATCGGCGGGCATACCCACGCGATCGTCTTCCTCTACGAATATCCGCGCGATCCGAAGGAGGACGAGCCGGGCTGCGACTGGATCGGGGATGCGCAGGAGGCGCGCGCCTGCCTGCGGGCGGCGGAAACCGCGGTGGTCGTCGCCAACTACATCCGCCTGCTCGGCCATGACGCGCGCGCCCATTCCGGCAGCGCCTCCGACGTCGACCTGAACCGGATCACCGTGGCCGCAGGACTGGCCAGCATCGAGGACGGAAGGCTGTTCAATCCCTATGTCGGAGACCGCTTCGGCGTCGCCGTGGTGACGACGGACTTCGAGATCGCGGCGGACGCGCCGCTGGCGCCGCTGGCCGCCCAGTCCTGGCTGCAGACCAAGGGGCCGGCCTGGTGGGTCGGCAAGGGGTTCCGGAAGAACGCGTTCAACCGGGAGCCCTATGCGCGGCGTCGCTTCGTCGATGGCGAACATCCGTTCGAGACGCTGAAGCGGGTCGACAGGCCGACCACCTATATCGACGAGGCGCGCGTCGCCCGCGTGCCGAAGCGGGCCGACATGTTCGCCCGCGCCCAGTTCGGCGACATGGGCAAGAGCCTCCAGGACGGCGCCAAGGGCGGCTACTATGCCCGCAAGGCGGCCCCCTCGATGGCGCAGCGCCGCGTGCTCGGCGCCTTCGTGCTCCTGCAGGACGGCGAGCCGCAGCCGGACAAGCGGCCGACCGACGCGCAGCGCAACGCGGACAACATCAAGGCCGCCTGCCATTTCCTCGGGGTCGATGCCGTCGGCATCTCGCGCTGTCCCGACTGGACCTGGTATTCGCACGACGCCACCGGCGAGCCGATCGTACCGGTGCACGACCAGGCGATCTCGATGATCATCGACCAGGGCTACGAGACCATGGAGGGCGCCTCGGGCGACGATTGGATCTCGGTCGCGCAGTCGATGCGCGCCTATCTGCGCTTCTCGCTCCTCGGCGGCATCATCGCCAGGCAGATCCGCAATCTCGGCTATTCGGCCAAGGCGCACACGGTGCTGGACGGCGAGGTGCTGCAGCCGCCGCTGCTGCTTTTGTCCGGCCTCGGCGAGGTCAGCCGGATCGGCGAGGTGATCCTCAACCCGTTTCTCGGACCGCGGCTCAAGTCGGGCGTGGTGACGACCGACATGCCGCTGGCGCACGACAAGCCGATCGATTTCGGCATGCAGCGCTTCTGCGCCTCGTGCAACAAATGCGCGCGCGAATGCCCCTCCGGCGCCATCACGGCCGGACCGAAGCTGATGTTCAACGGCTACGAGATCTGGAAATCGGACAGCCAGAAATGCGCCACCTACCGTATCACCACGGAGGGCGGGGCAATGTGCGGCCGCTGCATGAAGACCTGCCCGTGGAATCTCGAGGGCCTGTTCGCCGAAAAGCCGTTCCGCTGGGCGGCGATGAACCTGCCGCAGGCCGCGCCGCTGCTGGCGAAGCTCGACGATGCGGTCGGCAATGGCGGCCTCAACCCGGTCAAGAAATGGTGGTGGGACATCGAACTCTATGAGGACGGCGGCTACAGGCCGGCGCGCAAGCCGGTCAACGCGCGCGGCCTGCAGCCCAGTCTCGACCTGCGCTACGAGGACCAGACGCTCGCGGTCTATCCGGCCCCGCTCGCGCCGCACCCGTGGCCCTACCCTTTCCCGATGGACCGCGAGGCGGGGATCGAGGCCTACCAGGCGATGATCACCGCGGAGGAATACCAGGCGCGGCTGCGCGCCGGCGACGACAGCCGCGTCCATCGCTACTGCGCCGCCGGCGAGAGCCCGGTGCTTCGGCTCGAGGTGACGAAGGCCGAGAGGCTCTGCGACGACGTCATGCTCTACGAACTCGCGGCCCCCGACCGCACCCCCCTGCCCGAATGGACGGCCGGCGCCCATCTCGACGTCGTCGTGGCGCCCGAATATCTGCGGCAATATTCGATGTCGGGCGACCCGGCCGACCGGACGAGATACCAGATCGGCGTGCTGCGCGAGGATGGCGGCCGCGGCGGATCCCGGCTGATGCACCGCATCTTCACGGCGGGGCGCAAGGTCTTCGTGTCGCGGCCGATCAACCATTTCCCGCTCGACGAGACGGCGGCGAAGAGTTTTCTGATGGGCGGCGGCATCGGCATCACGCCGATGATCGCCTTTGCCCACCGGCTGCACGCGCTGGGCGCCGATTTCGAGCTGCATTATTCGGCGCGGTCGCGCCGGACGGCCGGCTATGCCGGGATGCTCGCCGCCGCCCCCTTCGCGGACCGCGTGCACCTCCACGTCTCCGACGAAGGCCGGCGTGCCGACCTCGACGCGCTGCTGGCCGGCTACCGTCCCGGCTGGCACGTCTACTCTTGCGGCCCCGAGCGCTACATGCGCTCGGTCACCGACGCCGCCACCGCGCAGGGCTTTCCCGAGGAGGCGCAGCACCTCGAATACTTTTCGGTGCCCGAGCTGCCGCCCTACGAGAACTTCCCCTTCACGCTGAAACTCGCCCGCTCGGGCCGCGAGATCCCGATCCCCGCCGACCGCACGGCCGCCGACGTCCTCAACGAAAACGGCTTCGGCATCGACGTGAAATGCGCCGACGGCATCTGCGGCGTGTGCAAATGCGGCCTCGTCTCCGGCACGGTCGAGCACCGCGACTTCGTGCTGTCGAAGAAGCAGCGCGAGACAAACGTGATCCTGTGCCAGAGCCGCGCGGCGGAGGCGGGCGGGATGGTGGAGGTGGATTTGTGAGGGGATGGGGGGGCGGGTTTCGACGCGAGTGGGGTCGTTCGTGTCGGCCGTCATTGATGCTGAAACCGGACCTTGCTGGTGCCCGTCGTCATCGGCGATATCTCTTGCAGAAATTTAGCGCAAAATTGTCGTTCTGGTCGGGAGATTTGCGCCAGTCCGGTGAGCTCAAAGCCGCTATTGAACAAAGGGGATCGGTTCACTTATCAGGCTTCTCCGTTCGATTTGGACCGACGCTTCAATGCAACCACCACCCGATGCCGCTTGGGAACCATGGTCCCCGGGTGACTTGTTTGCTCGTCTCGGCGGATCTGACACCGACTGGTATGTCGTAGGCGGATGGGCCCTGGACCTTTGGCACGGTGAGCCGACCCGTGTGCATGAGGACTTGGAGTTTTCGGTGTTTGCCAGCCGGGCTCAACGCTATCAAGGCGTCCTGTCGGATCTGGAGTTCTTCACAGTGAGGGATGGCAAACTAACCCATCTCCCCCTAGTGCAGCCGTTGCCCAAGGATGTTTGGCAGCTGTGGGGCGCAGATATTGGTGCCGGGCGCTGGCGCGTCGACATGATGGGCGATCGGGGATCGCCGGATATGTGGGTCTACAAGCGCGATCCAACTTTCACGCTTCCGCGAACCGAAGCTATACGCGCAACAGCCGGCGGGATCCGATATTTGGCGCCGCATATCGTCCTGCTCTTCAAAGCTAGGCACGCCCGCGAGAAAGATCACTGGGATTTCCGCAATGCCTTGCCCCGCCTGGAACTCAGCGAGAGAACCGCCCTTCGTCGGTGGCTAGAGCTATGGCATCCGGGGCATGCTTGGATTGAAGAACTTCAATCGTGCTGACCGTCCACTTAGCTGCCGATTTGTCGCGGAAATTCTAGGTTTCGCGATCGATCGGTCGCGCCTGAAATCCGCGGCGAAACTCGGGTAGTGTGCGGAGAGTTCTGCAAATTCGCTGAGAGGGGCGGTCATGGCAGGCTGGTGATGTTCAACGTCACCTGATTCCCGCGAAGGAACGCCACCATGACCAAGACTGAAGGTAAGACCGCGAGCGCCGCCGTCAAAGACATTCTGCTTTCGAACCCGGATGGTCTGCGCGATGTGATCCGCGCCGTGATGCAGGAGGTTCTGGAAGCGGAGATGGACGAGGCGCTGGGTGCTGCGAAGGGCGAACGCACGCCGGAGCGGCTCGGCTATCGGTCGGGCCATTACAGCCGCACACTCGTCACGCGCGTCGGCAAGCTCGAGCTCAGGGTGCCGCAGGACCGGCAGGGCCGCTTCTCGATCGAACTGTTCGAGCGCTACCAGCGGTCCGAGCGGGCCCTGGTGGCGACGCTGGCGGAGATGGGAGCCTGCCCTCGGGCTTGACCCGAGGGTGCAGGGTGTCTCGACCCGCAAGGTGAAGGCGATCACGGAAGAGCTGTGCGGCCACGCCTTCTCGGCCTCGTCGATCTCGGCCATCAACAAGCGGCTGGACGAGAGCCTCGCCGCCTTTGCCGGGCGCCCGCTTCAAGAGCCCTTTCCCTATCTCATCCTCGATGCCCGCTACGAGAAGGTGCGCGAGGGAGGCGTCGTCATGAGCCAGGCGGTGCTGATCGCGGTCGGCATCGACTGGGACGGACGGCGCCAGATCCTGGGCGTCGAGATGGCCAATCGCGAGAGCCGCTCGTCCTGGCGGGACTTTCTCGTCGGCCTGAAGGGGCGCGGCCTTAGGGGCGTCGAACTGGTCGTGTCCGACGACCATGCCGGCCTGGTGGCGGCGATCGGCGAAACGATCCCGGAAGCCGCCTGGCAGCGCTGCTACGTGCACTTCCTCCGGAACGCGCTCGATTACCTGCCCCGAAAGCACGCCGACGACTGCCTGCAGGAACTGCGCTGGCTCTACGACCGCCGCGATCTCGCCGAGGCCAAGGCCGATCTCGCCGCATGGCTCGCCAAGTGGTCGGGCAAGTATCCGCGGCTTACCGGCTGGGCCGAGGAGACCATCGAACAGACGCTCACCTTCTTCCGGCTGCCGCGCCAGCACCACAAGCACCTCAAGTCGACCAACATGCTGGAGCGCCTCAACGAGGAGATCCGGCGCCGTACCTACGTCGTCCGCATCTTCCCCAACACAGAGAGCTGCCTGCGCCTCGTGCGTGCGCTCGCGGTCGAAACCAACGAAAACTGGATGGAGGCCAACCGTTACCTCAACATGGACGACCTCAGAGAGCACAAGAAGCTCCAACTCCGCAAAGCCGCATGACCAGCATCAGGGCCGCCCCAATTTGCAGAACTTGACGCACACGACCGAAACTCGGTCGCAGAGGTGGTGCAAAAGTAGGTGAGTTCCAAGGGATTTGTGCGACGCCTGACGGCGGCTTTGCAGCCCGACAATCCAAAACCCGCCAATCCGCTTCCCACCCCGTTCTGGCCATTCCGAGCCGTCATGCGGTGAACCGACAGGAAGCCGCCCCTTCCAGTCGGTTCAACAACCCCGTGGAAAAAGCCGGAGGCGGACGTGCGAGAATCTGAGCCTTGCGAACGCTGCCGTGGCCATATCGAAGGCAGGCGAGCGTGGTCTATCCGCTTCTTGCGTCCGGAGCGCGTGGCACGGTCTTGAGGACCATCTCGAACATCGCGCCGCCGCTTCCAGACGGACGGTAGCGCAGCCGCCCGCCATGCGCTTCCACGATCGCGCGCACGACCGACAGGCCGAGCCCGTTGCCACCCACCTCCCGAGATCGAACCGCATCGCCGCGGACGAAGGGATCGAAGACGCGTGTCGCCATCTCGGGCGTGAGACCCGGCCCCTCGTCTGCGACACCCAGCACCGCCTCGCCGCCGCTTCGCGCAAGAGAGATGGTGATGGCACCCCGGTTGGCGTAGCGCCGCGCATTGGTGACGAGCGCCAGAAGGGCCTGACGTATGCGCGTCGCGTCGGCCATCACGACGACATCGGACAGGTCGAGAACGAGGGAGAAACCGTGGGCCTCAAGGTCGGGCGAAAGGAGCTCGCCCATCTGCGCAATCTCCTGCGAGAGACGGACCGGTTCGATACGCAGGTCCAGATGCCCGCTGTCGGCGAGCGTGACCGTGCGCAGATCTTCCACCAGCCGCGCAAGGCTGTCCACCTGCAGGACCAGGCCGCGGAGCGACCGCTCGTCGGGTTCGAACACACCGTCGATCATGCCCTGGAGGCGGCCCTTCAGGATGGTGAGCGGCGTGCGCAGTTCGTGCGCGATCGTGGCGTTCCAGAGCGCCATGTCGGTGGCCATGTCCTCCAGGCGCTGTGCCATGGCGTTGAAGTCGTCGATCAGTCCGGCGGTCTCCCCCAGCGAGCGATCGCCGGGCGGAACCCGTGCCGACAGGTCGCCGTCGGCGATCCGCCGGGCGCTCTCGGCCAGTGTTTCCAGGGGCTGCAGAATGCGGCGCGCGAGGCGCAGGGCGACGAAGGCCGCAATCGGCAGGGCGACGAGGATGGCGGCTCCCAGAATGGCGAGATCCGTTGCCGTGAGCCACCCATCCTCCGTGTCGAGCCGTGGATAGAAGGCGATGATCGCCGTGTAGGCGAGATAGGTGCCGAAGAAGACGAGCATTCCCGCCATCACGGTGATGGCGGACATGGCCAGGAGGATCTGGCGGCTCAGGCCGGCGCGCAGGGTCATGGCATCAGGCAGTCAGGCGATAGCCGACGCCGCGCACGCCGGGCAGGAGGCCGACCGCGCCCGCTTGCTCCAGCTTCCGCCTCAGCTTGCTCAGATGGCTGTCCACCGTCCGGTCGAGCGCGTCCGAGCCCGGCAGGCAGGCGTCCACCAGTTCGCCGCGTGCAAAGACCTTGGTCGGGTTGCGCGCCATGTGGGCGAGAATCCGGAACTCGGTCAGCGTCAGCGGAACGGACACCGCGCCAAGGCTCGCCTGATAGGCGTCGAGATCGATCGACAGGTCGCCGACCCGCAGCACGCCCGCGGCGCTGGCCAATCCCGATCGGCGGAGCACTGCCTTCGCCCGCGCGACGACCTCGATCGGGTTGAAGGGTTTTGCGACATAATCGTCCGCACCGATCCGCAGCCCCTGAAGCCTGTCGATGTCCTGGTCGAGCGCCGTGATCATGATGGCGGGTGTATTGCCGCGACGCCGCAGTTCCGCGAGCACCTCCCACCCGTCGAGGCGCGGCATGGTGACGTCGAGAAGCACGAGATCGGGCTTCAGCGCGAGGTGAAGATCGAGCGCCGTGCGGCCATCGCGGGCCTGCACCGTCCGAAATCCCTCCCGCACGAGATAGGCGTCGAGGATCGCGGAAATCTCGTCGTCGTCTTCGGCTATCAGAACGAGTGCTGCCATTGCGTTCTCCCTGGACAAGGCATGCCATCAGGCGCGGCCGGCGTCGAGCATTCCCCGCTTCCATCCATCAAATCGCAACACAACCTCCACATGGCGCAAACCCGGCGGAAGGATAAGGCGGCGTCGCCGAAACGGCACGACCACTTGAATTGGATGATCGCCCCGATGCGCCGCCTTCTCTCGCTCCCGACGCTCACTCTCCTCGCCGCAGCGGCGATGCTCGCTGCCTGCACGGATAGCGGGGGCGGCGGAGAGCCCGATGCCGCCAAGGCGCAGCAGGAAGAGAGTGGCCCGATCCGCATCTCCGTCCTGACGGTGCAGCCGCGCCGGGTGATCGTCTACGACGAACTGCCCGGCCGCGTATCGGCGCTGCGCACGGCCGAGATCCGTCCGCAGGTCAACGGCATCGTGCAGAAGGTCACCTTCACGGAAGGGTCTGAGGTTTCCCCCGAGCAGCCTCTCTTCCAGATCGATCCCGCGCCTTTCGCGGCCGATGTCGAGGCGGCCGTCGCCGTGCTGGCGCGGGCGAAGGCCGATCTCGTCAACGCGACGCTGAAGCATGAGCGGGTCGAGGCGCTGGCAGCGACGCGGACCGCGAGCGCCGCAGCTCTCGGCGATGCCAGGGCGGCACTGGCGCAGGCGCGTGCAAGCGTCGCCGAGGCCGAAGCCAACCTGACCCGCCGCCGGCTCGAGCTGTCGCACGCGACCGTCCGCAGCCCGATCGCCGGGCGCATCGGCCGGGCTCTCACCACCGAAGGCGGTCTCGCGTCCGTCGGCGCCACGGACCCCATCGCCGTCGTCCGGCAGATCGACAGCGTCTATCTCGACGTCCGTCGACCGTCGATCCGGTGGGAACAACTGGAGGAGACGCTCGGAAGCGACGGCAGCGAGGATGCCCGCGCCCTTCCGGTCGACATCCTGACGATCGCCGGAACGCCCTACGCGTTCCAGGGCAAGCTCCTGTTCTCCGAGAGCACGGTGGACCCCGGCACGGGCAGCATCGCCATGCGTGTGCTGGTGCCGAACCCACACCGCCAGTTGCTACCGGGCATGTATCTTCGCGCCAGGGTTCCCAGCGCCGTCTATCCCGATGCCTTGACCGTGCCGCAGGAGGCCGTGCGTCGCGACGTATCTGGACGGCCGCAACTCACTGTGATCGCAAGTGACAAGACCGTCGGCAGCCGCGACGTCGAACTGGGAGCGCTGATGGATCGGCAGTACGTCATCCTGTCGGGGCTTAAAGCCGGCGAGACGGTCGTGATCCAGGGCCAGGACCGCGCGCAGGCGGGCCAGACGCTGGAGTTCGTCCCTTACCAGCCGACCTCGCCCGACAGCGGCGTCTAAGGAGTCCGTCCGATGCCACACTTCTTCATCGAGCGCCCTGTCTTTGCCTGGGTCATCGCGATCTTCATCGTCATGGCCGGTCTCGCCGCGATCCCCCAGCTTCCGGTCTCGCGCTTTCCGGTGATCGCGCCGCCGAGCGTCAGCATCTACGCATCCTACCCCGGCGCCAGCCCGCAGACGGTCAACGACAGCCTCACGGCACCGATCGAGCGCGAGCTCGCGTCCGTGAAGAACGTGCTCTACTTCGAATCGTCGTCCGACTCGACGGGCAATGCCAGCATCACCGTCACCTTCAAGCCCGGCACCGATCCGGAGCTCGCGCAGATCGACGTCCAGAATCGGCTGAAGGCGGTCGAGCAGCGCCTGCCCGAGCCCGTCCGGCGCTCCGGCCTGTCCGTGGAAGGCGTCACGTCGGGATTCCTGATGATCGTCTCGCTGCGCTCCGAGGGCGGCAAAACCGATACGCTCGCGCTCGAAGACTATCTGGCCCGCCGGCTGGCGCCGGAGCTGAAGCGCGTGGCGGGCGTCGGCCGCGTGCAGTCCTTCGGATCGGAGGCGGCGATGCGCATCTGGGTCGACCCGGCCCGGCTCGTCTCCTACTCGATCTCGATGGCCGAGATCGTCCAGGCGATCCAGTCCCAGAACGTCCAGGTGTCGCCGGGCCGGCTCGGCGAAGCGCCGACGGTGCCCGGCCAGATGATCAGCGTGCCGCTCGGCCTCGACGGGCAGCTCAAGACACCCGAGGAATTCGCCGCCATCGTCCTGCGTTCCAATCCCGACGGCTCAAAGCTGGTGCTCGGCGATGTCGCCGATGTCGAGATCGGTGCCCAGACGGTGGGCTTCTCGATCTTCGACGGCGGCAAGCCGGCGACCGCAGCGGCCATCCAGCTTGCGCCCGGCGCCAATGCCGTCGCGACCTCGGAGGGCATCAAGGCGCGCCTTGCCGAACTCGCGCCATCCATGCCGCAGGGCATCGTCCATGCCGTCTCCTACGACACGGCGCCCTTCGTGAAGCTCTCGATCTCCAAGGTCGTGCAGACGCTCGCCGAGGCCATGGTGCTGGTGTTCCTGATCATGCTCCTTTTCCTCCAGAACATCCGCTACACGCTGATCCCGGCCATCGTCGCGCCGATCGCATTGCTGGGCACGTTCGCCGTGATGTGGGCCATCGGCTATTCGATCAACGTTTTGACGATGTTCGGCATGGTGCTGGCGATCGGCATCATCGTCGACGACGCCATCGTCGTCGTCGAGAACGTCGAACGGCTGATGGCGACCGAGGGCCTGTCGCCGCGCGAGGCCACCCGCCGCGCTATGAGCGAGATAACGGGAGCGGTGATCGGCATCACGCTGGTCCTGACCGCGGTCTTCCTGCCCATGGGCCTTGCTGGCGGGTCGGTCGGCGCGATCTACCGCCAGTTCACGGTCTCTCTCGCGGTCTCCATCCTGTTCTCGGCCTTCCTGGCGCTCAGCCTGACGCCCGCGCTCTGTGCGACGATCCTGAAGCCGGTCGCGCCCCATCACGAACGCAGGGGCTTCTTCGCCTGGTTCAACCGCGGCTTCGAGAGGCTGACGGGGCGGTACACGGCATGGGTCGGATGGCTCCTGGGGCGGGCGGGTCGCGTCATGCTGGTCTACGGCGTGCTCGTCGGAGTGCTGGCGATGGGTTACGGCACGCTGCCGACCGCCTTCGTGCCGGACGAGGATCAGGGCACGTTCATGACCTCCTTCACGCTCCCGGCGGACGCCACCGCGGAGCGAACCCGTGCACTGGTCGAGCGTTTCGACCGTCACGCCGCAACGCGCCCCGACATCGCCAACAATCTCTCCATCATGGGTTTCGGCTTTTCCGGATCGGGCGCCAACGCGGCGATGTCGTTCACCACGCTGCAGGATTACGATGCGCGCAGCGGCAGCACCGACCTCGAGATCGCGGCCGCCGAAGAGGCGATGCGCAAGGCGACGGAAGGCGAGGTCCTCGTCATGAAGCCGCCGGCCATCGAGGAATTGGGCACGACATCGGGGCTGGCGTTCCGCCTCGTCGACCGTGCGGGGCGCGACGCGGCGGCCTTGTCGGATACGTCGGAGAAGCTGGTCGCGCTCGCCGAGCCAAGCAAGCTCTTGCGCAACGTTCGCGTCGACGGCCTGCCCGACGGGCCGAGCATCAAGCTCCATGTCGACCGGCAGAAGGCTGGTGCGCTCGGCGTCTCCTTCACGGCGATCAGCGACGTGCTCGCCTCGACCACGGGTTCGACCTACGTGAACGACTTTCCGCGCGCGGGCATCCTGCAGCAGGTCATCGTCCAGGCGCAGGCGAAGGACCGGATGCAGGTCGAGGACGTGCTCAAGCTGCAGGTGCGCAACGATCAGGGCGGCATGGTTCCGCTGTCCGAAGTGGTGACGCCGCAATGGTCGGTCGGCCCGCTGCAGCTCAACCGCTACAATGGCTATCCCTCGCTCAGCATCTCCGCGGACGCCGCGCCCGGCGTGTCGAGCGGCCGTGCGATGGACGAGATCGAGCGGCTCGCCACGCAGCTTCCCGCCGGCTTCGCCGTCGAGTGGACGGGTGGGTCATTCCAGGAACGCCAGGCTGGTGCGCAGGCGCCGCTTCTGGTCGCGCTCTCCATGGTCGTCGTGTTCCTCGTGCTCGCCGCTCTCTACGAAAGCTGGGCCATTCCGCTGTCGGTCATGCTGGTGGTGCCGCTTGGCATTCTGGGTGCGGTCGCGGCCGTGCATCTGCGCGGCCTGGAGAACGACGTGTTCTTCAAGGTCGGATTGATCACGCTGATCGGCCTCTCGGCCAAGAACGCAGTGCTGATCGTCGAGTTCGCCCGCAAGCTGCACGACGAGGGGCGGTCGCTCCGCGACGCGACCGTAGAGGCGGCCCGTCTGCGGCTGCGCCCCATCGTCATGACCTCGCTTGCCTTCACGCTCGGCATCGTGCCCCTTGTCATCGCCAGGGGGCCGAGTTCCGAAACGCAGAACGCGCTCGGCACCGGCCTCTTCGGCGGCATGATCTCGGCCACGTTACTTGCCGTTGTCTTCGTGCCGGTCTTCTTCACACTCGTGATGCGCTTTTCTGGGGGCAAGGGCAGAGACCCTGTCGACGCGAGGCCGGCACTGGCCGCGACCTCCTTCGCGCCTTTAACGACCAAGACCGAGGTGCAGGACCCGCTCGACAATATCCTGGCGCAGGTCGACCCGCACCCGCTCGACACCATGCGCAAGGCGGAGTCCTTCATCGCTGGCGTCGAGAGCGACGAGTTGCAGGAGGGCAACCCCGAGATGCTGGCCGGGCCGGGCCGGGCGATCGACCCGGAGGAGATCGAGGCGATCTGCACCGAAGCGATCGCCAAGGTGGAGGGCCGCTGACATGGCCAGCACCCCCTCACCGCCGATCACGCTTGAAAAAGCGCGCGGGCGCGCCCTCTTCCGATCTGCCGGGTATGCGCTCACCGAAGAACAGATCATCAAGCGCTGGCCTGAATGGCGCATGGATTATGAGCGCGCAGGAAGGCAGCACGGCTCAGACAGCGTCGGCTTCCTCGTCTGGAAGTGCAGGTTCGCAAAGCCAGCCTATGCAGCCGTCCTCGCAGCGATGAGCGACTGACATGCGCGGCTGGCTCCGAATGCTGTTCCGCCGCGGTCCCTCGATCGGCTTTCTCTATGGGCCCGAACACGCCTCCCACCCCGACCGCATCGGGGAACTGTCCGACTTTCTGCGGTGGGCATACTTCAACGGTTACTGCCCGGTCCCCGACCGCTCCGTGTTCGAGCGGCGAAGCGACGGCTCGTACCGCATTGTCATCGAGATGACGAAAGGAGACTGACATGCCCACCTACCGGATGACCTGGCAGATGGATATCGTCACCGCTGCCCGCCCCCGGGACGCCGCACAGGTGGCCCTCGACACCATCCGCGAGCCGGACACCACCGCGACCGTGTTCGATGTGTTCGAGACGACGGCGACCGCACCCCCGCCCGCGTGGATATTCTGGAGGAGGACGAGGATGACACGGACGATCGGTGCAGCCCTCTACGCCTTCGACCCAACAAACGGAAAACGCCCATGACTGCCTCACCGACCGGCCAGGTCACTCTCGACCTCGCGACCGATGCCGACCTCCTTCGCTTCCGCACGGATCTTCAAGCGGCCTTCGCGATCGCAGTCGCGGAGACGTTCGGATCGGTCGACGACGGCCCCGTCCCGTCCGACGAGGATGTCGCGGCGTCCTTCAAGGCTCCGAACGCCGTGGTTCACCGCATCCTGGAGGACGGCCGGTGGGTCGGCGGGGCCGTCGTCTCGATCGACGTCGCGACGCAGCACAACTCACTCGACTTCTTCTATGTGAATGCTGGCGAATCCGGCCGCGGCATCGGCCGCAAGGCATGGGCCGCCATCGAGGCGCGCTATCCCGAGACCGAGGTCTGGACAACCCACACGCCTTACTTCGAGAAGCGCAACATCCACTTCTACGTCAACGTCTGCGGATTCCACATCGTCGCGTACCACCACGCCCGTCACCCGGACCCCAACCATCCGGCCGAGCAGGACTTCCCGGACGATGGCGGCATGTTCCGCTTCGAGAAGCGCCGTTGACCCGCGGCGCGTGCCTCACAATTCCGCTTTCGGCCCGAGGCAAAGTCTGCCTGCAGACGGAACGTCCTGTGCACCTGCCTTAAGGCTCTCTGAGACAGTGTCCGAGCAAGCGACGATCACCCCCCTGAGCGGCCTCGCCGACGGTTCCGCTTCCATCTCGGCGATGAACGGACGCGGCAGCGCCGCGCGCCTGGGGCGGAACCTGATAGCGGCGTTCTGCACGGTCCTGATGCGGTCGACGCGGAACATGCGGAAGGCCTGCCGCGGGATCGCGGTCAACCTCAGCCCGCACGCCGTGCGACGTCCGGCTCGGGAAGGGTCCATGTGGGCCCGATGGGCGGGTATGATGACGCGCCGCATGCGTTGCCCCATAATCGCTCCAACCGGTCTGCGACAATGCAGCAGGAGGTCGTGAAGCGATGGACGAGAAGGAAGAGAAGGATTTTGCCCTCCCGCTGGTTTTTGCAGAGCTGCAGTATCCGGAACATTACGACGCCATCCACGGGGAGCTGGTGGCGTTTCTCGCCCAGCATTTCTCCCAGATCACGTCAGGGCATCAGGGCGATTCCTACATCTGGATCATCGAAGATGGCCAGAGAGTGGAGATCGACACCTTCCTCTCCATGAAGCATCAGGTTCGATGTCGCACGGACGGACCGCACGTTCAAAAAGTCATCGACGTGCTGAAACTGAAATACAAGGTGCACATGTTCGACAAGCCGGTGTCTCACCACTGATGGCTATGGAGGCGGCTGAACGGAACTAGACCTGCCGTCGCCAGCGACGGCAGGTATATATGCTGATGTGCATTTTCAGACACTTGCCCCGAATGTTCGGTTTTCTTTTCTGCTGTTCGCAACTATCGCTGCATAAGAGCAGGCGCGCGCGGATCCGGATCGCGCGGCAGAGGATCGCCGGGCTGCCAGGGCTTGATGACGTCGCGCGTCGTGCAGACTACCCCACCTCCGGGACCAAGGTTCCAGACGCACCGCTGGCCTTGTGGGCAAGGCGGGCTGCAGGTCGGCCCCGCCACCGGCTTCGTCGTGAGCTTGAGCTGCTGCGCGGAATATGCATTCCCGGAAAATGCAAGCGCAGCCGTCGCCAATGTCGTCATGATGGCGATCGACGCGTATTTGCTCAACATGGCGTTTCTCCTTCATCTTCACGTTGGACGTCTCGAGACTTGCAAATCGACATTGAACCGGCATTGAACGGGACCTTCAGATCTTGTTCATGTCTGTTCAGACGCAGCACCATCGATTGCTCGACTGGGCAGGCAGGTCATCGGCGGGCGAATCGCGAAACGCAGCGCAGCGCAGCGAGCAACAAGGCCGGGGCGGCACGGTCGTGCGTCCTTCGAGGCTCCCCTTCGACGGACTCAGGGTCGCGCCTCATGAAGAGGACCGTTGCCGGAAGGCTGCTTCCGTCGTCGTCCTTTTTGGGTGCTAGCCCCCTGCGCCGCCCTCTGATCCTGCCCCGTTCATGGAAGGACCACGTCCTGGCGGAGGTGGCGGGCGGCGGGATTGCAGGGCGCCAGCGGGTGCGGGGGATTTGTGGGGAGGGGCGCGGGTGTCGGCCTCGTGCAAGGCGTTCAGGCCGAACTGCGCAGCGCGCGGATCGCGCCGTTCGTCCGGCATCCGGTCCGACAGGATCAGAGCCGGAAGCAGACAGCGTTCCTTGAGCCGCAGGCCACATCTCAGGTCATCCCCCTCACCGTCCCGGGCTGCGCCCGGGCCACCTGTCCCCCATGGACAGGGGGAGAGGAAAGGCGCGCGGCCGGCGCCCCATCCGCGTCATTCCGGACCGGATGCCGGGCGCAGCGGAGGCGGCCGGAGCCGGGATGCGTTCCGTGGCATCCGCGGCAGGGACTTGAGATCGACGGCGTCACGGAATGGATTCCGGACAGCCGCTCCGCGCGCATCGTCTTCCGGAATGACGCGGGTGTGGCGGTCGGCGCCGGGACCGCCTCCGCTTTCGCATGGCGCCCTCCCCCTATCGTCATCAACTCTGTTGCGTTTGAGCGACTGCAGGCTGGCAACCTCGCGACCTCCCTCATCGGCGTCATTCCGGGGCCGCGCAGCGGAACCCGGAATCCAGCGCGCCGACGCCCCAAGGCGGGGCACGAGCCACGCGTATTTCCGCCTCGGTTACCACTCTGGGATCCGGGTTCCGCTGCGCGGCCCCGGAATGATGGGGCGCACGGGGTGGCCACAAGGAGACGCAGGCTGAGGCCTGAGGGCTGCAGGCCATCCCCCACCGTCGTCATCCCGGAACGGCGTCCAAGCGAAGCGACGGACGCCGTATCCGGGATCCATGCCTCAACGGACGTCGTCCGGCGCCACGATGGAGAAGACGGCGCCGGTTCTGCAGCGCGCCCCGGAGATGGACGACGGACGGCGACGGTTCAGCACCGGATCGCGTGTCACGGCCGGCGAGGCATGGATCCCGGACACGGGCCGTCTCGCTTCGCTCGGCGCCGCGTTCCGGGATGACGAAAGGCAGGACGGAGCGCGTCCGCAAGCGCCCCCTAAGCCGCCTTCTCCGCCAGCCGCGCCAGCTGCGTCATCACCACGGCGGCACCCGCCAGCCGCTTCTCCGGGTTCGGCCAGTCGCGGATGAAGACGACTCCCTGGTCGGGGCGGATCTTCGCCATCGAGCCCTGTTCGGCGATCATCCTCACCAGCCCGGCGGGGTCGGCGAAGGTCTTGTCGCGGAACTGGACGACGATGCCCTTGGGGCCGGCGTCGAGCTTCTCGACATTGGCCTTGCGGCAGAGCGCCTTGATGTAGACGATCTTCAGCAGGTGCTGCACCTCGTCGGGCAGCGGGCCGAAGCGGTCGATCAGTTCGGCGCCGAAACTGTCGATCTCGGCGATGGTCTCGAGGTCGGCCAGGCGCCGGTAGAGGGCGAGGCGGAGCTGCAGGTCGGGGACGTAGGCCTCGGGGATCATGACCGCAGTGCCCACGGTGATCTGCGGCGACCAGGAGCCGTCCGAGACCTCGCCGGTGCCGCGGATCTCGGCCACGGCCTCCTCCAGCATCTGCTGGTAGAGCTCGAAGCCGACCTCCTTGATGTGGCCCGACTGCTCCTCGCCGAGCAGATTGCCGGCGCCGCGGATGTCGAGGTCGTGGCTGGCGAGCTGGAAGCCGGCGCCCAGCGTGTCGAGGCTCTGCAGCACCTTCAGCCGCCGCTCGGCGGTCTGGGTCAGCGTCCGCTTGGCCGGCAGCGTGAACAGCGCGTAGGCGCGCAGCTTGGAGCGGCCGACGCGGCCGCGCAGCTGGTAGAGCTGGGCCAGGCCGAACATGTCGGCGCGGTGGACGATCAGCGTGTTGGCGGTGGGGATGTCGAGGCCGGATTCGACGATCGTGGTCGAGAGCAGCACGTCGTACTTGCCGTCGTAGAAGGCGTTCATGATGTCGTCGAGCTCGCCCGGCGCGATCTGGCCGTGGGCGGTGGCGAATCTCAGCTCTGGCACGTGTTCCTTGAGGAAGTCGCCCACCTCCTGCAGGTCGGCGATGCGCGGCACGACGTAGAAGCTCTGGCCGCCGCGATAGCGCTCGCGCAAGAGCGTCTCGCGGATGACCAGCGGGTCGAAGGGCGAGATGAAGGTGCGCACCGCCATGCGGTCGACCGGCGCGGTGGTGATCAGCGACAGTTCGCGCACGCCGGTGAGCGCCAGCTGCAGCGTGCGCGGGATGGGGGTGGCCGAGAGCGTCAGCACGTGGACGTCGCTCTTCAGGTCCTTCAGCCGCTCCTTGTGCTTGACGCCGAAATGCTGCTCCTCGTCGATGATCAGAAGGCCGAGATGCTTGAAGCTGATGGCGGTGCCGAGCAGCGCATGGGTGCCGACGACGATGTCGACCGTGCCGTCGGCGAGCCCCTTCTTGGTTTCGGCGAGCTCCTTGGCGCCAACGAGGCGCGAGGCCTGGCGCACCGTCACCGGCAGGCCGGCAAAGCGCTGCGAGAAGGTCTTGAAGTGCTGGCGCGCAAGCAGGGTCGTCGGCACCACCACGGCCACCTGCACGCCCTCCATGGCGGCGAGGAAGGCGGCGCGCAGCGCGACCTCGGTCTTGCCGAAGCCGACGTCGCCGCAGATCAGCCGGTCCATCGGCCGGCCGAGGCCGAGATCGTCGATGACGGCGTCGATGGCCGCCTGCTGGTCCTCGGTCTCCTCGTAGGGGAAGCGCGCAGCGAATTCGCCATAGAGCCCCTCCGGCGGGTGGAAGGCCGGGGCGCCGCGCATCTGGCGTTCGGCGGCGATGCGGATCAGGTCGCCGGCCATGTCGAGCAGGCGCTTCTTCAGCTTGGCCTTGCGCGACTGCCAGGCGCCGCCGCCGAGCCTGTCGAGCGGCGTGTCGGCGGCGTCCGAACCGTAGCGCGACAGGAGGTCGATGTTTTCGACCGGCAGGAACAGGCGTCCGTCGCCGGCATAGTGGATCTCGAGGCAATCATGCGGCGCGCCCGCCGCCTCGATGGTGCGCAGACCGATGAAGCGGCCGATGCCGTGGTCGGCATGGACGATGATGTCGCCGGCGGCCAGCGACGCGAGTTCCGAGATGAAGTCGGAGGCCTTCTTGCGCTTGGCGCGGCGCACCAGCCGGTCGCCGAGGATGTCTTGCTCGCCGATCACGACCATGCGGTCGGTCTCGAAGCCGGTTTCCAGTGGCAGCACGGCGATGCCGGTCTTGCCGGGCGCGAGCTTCTCCAGCTCGTCGAGGCGCGAAACCCGCGTCATGCCGCCGAGGCCGTGCTCGGCGAGGATCTGGCCGAGGCGGTCGAGCGAGCCTTCCGTCCAGCCGGCGACCAGCGTCCTGCGGCCCGCGGCGCGGAGGTCGGCGATGTGGCGCACCGCGTGGTCGAAGACGTTGGCGTTGGGGTCGGCACGGACGGCGGCGAAGGAACGGCCGGCGCGCGACTTCGCCTTCAGGATCGCCTTGCCGTCGGCCGGCGGCGCATCGAAGGGCGACAGATCGGCGATCAGCCGCTCGCCGGCCGCCGCGCGGACGGATTCGGGGGCGAGGTAGAGCCGGTCGGGCGGGGTGGGGTTGTAGGGCGTCGAATCGCCGAGGCCCTTGCCCGAGGCCTGGCGCTTGCGGGAATCGTAGTGGTCGAGGATCAGCGTGTGGCGCTCGGCCATCGACTCCTGCGCCAGCGCATCGAACACCACCGGGCCGTCGGGCACGTAGTCGAAGACGGTGTCGAGGCTCTCGTAGAAGAAGGGCAGCCAGTGCTCCATGCCGGAGAATCTGCGGCCCTCGGAGATGGCGACATAGAGCGCGTCGTCGCGCGAGGGCGCGCCGAAGGTCTCGATGTAGTTGCGGCGGAAGCGGCTGATGGTTTCCGGCGTCAGCGTCACCTCGCTCGCCGCCTGCAGGGTCATGGCGGGGCACTGGCTGGTGGTGCGCTGGGTGGCGGGATCGAAGGCGCGGATCGATTCCAGCGTGTCGCCGAAGAAATCGAGCCGGAGCGGCTCGGCCCAGCCCGGTGCGAAGAGATCGAGGATGCCACCGCGCACGGCATAGTCGCCGACGTCGCGCACGGTGCCGACGCGGTCGAAGCCGCCGGTCTCGAGCCTGGCCACCAGCGCCTTCATGTCGACCTGGTTGCCGGGCCGGACCGAGACCGACTGCGCGGAAAGGAGTGCGGCCGGCGGCACCTTCTGGAGGATGGCGTTGACGGTGGTGAGGATGATGGCGCGGTGCGGCTTCTCCTTCAGCGCGATCATGGCCGACAGCGCGTCGAGCCGGCGGGCTGCGGCATCGGCGCCGGGGGAGACGCGGTCGTAGGGCAGGCAGTCCCAGGCGGGAAGCTCCAGCACCGGCAGGCCGGGTGCGGCGAAGGCCAGTGCCTCGACGAGGGCCGGGATGCGCTGGCCGTCGCGCGCCACATAGAGCAGCGGGCCGTCGCCCGCCGCCTCGCGCGCGATCTCAGCCAGCACGAAGGCCTCATAGCCGTCGGCCACGCCGCCGATGACGACGGAGCCCGTGCGGCCCGGTTTCAGCCCGAGGGAATCGATCAAGCTCATGGAATCGATATCGTCAGAAGGGCATCACCTGGCGGAATGCCCGGATCCTGCGGAAAAGGTCTGTGTCGTACCGGTCGGGCACCGGCGTCTCGCCGGTGAGCCATTTCAGGAAATCGCCGTCCAGGATGTCGAGCATCGTCTCGAACTCGTCGAGTTCGGCAGCGCTCATACCGTCGAGGCTGGCGGCCGCGAAGGTGCCGAGCAGGAGGTCCATCTCGCGCATGCCGCGATGCTGGGCGCGGTAGAGCGCCTTCTTGCGCCGGATGCCGAGAGGTCCGCTGCTGGTCATCGTCACGATCTTCGCCTGCCTGGTTCGGATGCGCATATAGAACGGAACGGCGCCAGTGTCAGCCTTGCAGCGACAGCGCAGGCGGATAAGGTGCGCGCGTGTCACGCTATCGCTCCCCTTGCGCCCGGTCCGGGCCTGCCGGCCCCTTCCCCGCCTGCCCGAAACCGGCCGGAGGCTGACGCATGCGCCCGTCGCTGCTCGACCCGCTGTTTGCGCCGGCCACTTCGCTCGAGGGCGTCGGGCCGAAGGTCTGCGCGCTTCTGGAGAAGGTGACGCCGGCCGACATCGCCGAGCGCGAGCTCCGGGTCGGCGACCTCCTCTTCGTGCTGCCGCATTCGCTGATCGACCGGCGTAACCGGCCAGAGATCGCGTTCGCCGCCGAGGGCGCGATCGTGACGCTGGAGGTGACGATCGACCGGCACCAGCCGCCGCCGCGCGGCAAGGGCAGCAATCCCTACCGGGTCTTCGCCTTCGACGAGACCGGCGAAATGGCGCTCACCTTCTTCCATGCCAAGGGGACCTGGCTGGAGAACGCCCTGCCCGTCGGCGCGCGCATGCTGGTCAGCGGCCGGATGGAATGGTTCAACGGCCGGCCGTCGATGGTCCATCCCGACCACATGGTGCCGGCCGACAAGGCAGGCGACCTGCCGCTGGTCGAGCCGGTCTATCCGCTGACGGCTGGCCTGTCGTCGCGCGTGCTGCGGCGCATCCTCGCCCAGGCGCTCGCCCGGCTGCCGGCGCTGCCGGAATGGCAGGATGCGGAACTGATGCGGCGGCAGTCCTTCCCCGATGTCGCCGGCGCGCTGAAGCGCCTGCACGAGCCGGCCGACGCGCTCGACGTCTCGCTCGACAATCCGGCACGGCGGCGGCTGGCCTATGACGAGCTGCTGGCCGGGCAATTGTCGCTGGCGCTGGTGCGCGCGCGCATCCGCCGCCTCTCCGGCCGGCCGCTCGCGGGCGACGGCCGCTACGTGGCGGCGATCCGCAGCGCCCTGCCCTATGCGCTGACCGGCAGCCAGGAGCAGGCCGTGGCCGAGATCGACGCCGACCTCGCGCGGCCCGATCGCATGCTGCGGCTGCTGCAGGGCGACGTCGGCGCCGGCAAGACGGTGGTGGCGCTGATGGCCATGGCGCGGGCGGCGGAGGCCGGCGGCCAGTCGGCGCTGATGGCGCCGACGGAAATCCTCGCACGACAGCATCTTGCCACCATCGCCCCGCTGGCGGCGAAGGCCGGGCTCGTGGCGCGCGTGCTGACCGGCCGCGAAAAGGGCCGCGAGCGCGCCGAGATTCTCGCCGGCATCGCCGACGGCTCGATCCACTTCGTCATTGGCACGCATGCGCTGTTCCAGGACAGCGTCGTCTATCGCAACCTCGTGCTCGCCATCGTCGACGAGCAGCACCGCTTCGGCGTGCACCAGCGGCTCGCGATCACCGCCAAGGGCGACGCGCCCGACATGCTGGTGATGACAGCGACGCCGATCCCGCGCACGCTGGTGCTCTCGGCCTTCGGCGACATGGACGTCTCGCGACTGACCGAGAAGCCCGCAGGACGGCGGCCGATCCAGACGGTGACGCTGCCGGTCGAACGGCTGTCGGATCTTGTCGAGCGCATCGGCAAGGCGGTGCGGGAGGGACAGAAGGCCTACTGGATCTGCCCTCTGGTGGAGGAGTCCGAAGAGGTCAAGCTGATGTCGGCCGAGGATCGGGCGAAGTCGCTGCGCGAGGTCTTCGGGCCGCTGGTCGGCCTCGTGCACGGGCGCATGAAGGCGGCCGAAAAGGACGAGGCGATGCGCGCCTTCAAGGCCGGCGAGACCAGGATTCTCGTCGCCACCACGGTCGTGGAGGTGGGCGTCGACGTGCCGGATGCCACCATCATCGTGATCGAGCACGCCGAGCGCTTCGGCCTGGCGCAGCTGCACCAGCTGCGCGGCCGCGTCGGGCGCGGCGACCAGGCCTCGACCTGCGTGCTGCTCTACGAAGGTCCGCTCGGCGAGACCGCCAAGCGCCGGCTGTCGGTGCTGCGCGAGACCGAGGACGGCTTCGTGATCTCGGAGGAGGACCTGAAGCTGCGCGGCGAAGGCGAGCTGCTCGGCACGCGCCAGTCGGGGACGCCGGGTTTCCAGGTGGCGCGGCTCGAGGCGCATGGCGACCTCCTGGAGATCGCCCGCAGCGATGCGCGCCTGATGCTGGAACGCGATCCCGATCTCGTGTCGCCGCGCGGCGAGGCGCTCAGGCTGCTGCTCTACGTCTTCGGACGCGACGAGGCGGTGCGGCTGCTGCGCGCCGGCTGAGCCGCGGCCGCGGCGCTCACTCGGCCGCCGACAGCCGTTCGGCCTTCGCCGCCTTCGCCAGTTCGGCGGTCTTCTTCTGGTAGTCCGGCGTGACGAGGCCCGCGGAAATGATCAGCTTGGCCGCCTCCTCGACCGACATCGACAGTTCGATGACGTCGGTGCGCGGCACATACATCAGAAAGCCCGTCGTCGGGTTGGGCGTCGACGGCAGGAACACGGCGATGGTCTCGCTCGCCGGCTCCTCAAGCCTGTGGTTCACCTCGGACTGCCGCTCGGACGAGACGAAGACGATCGACCACAGGCCGCGGCGCGGGTATTCGATGAGCGCGACCTTCTTGAAGACCTCGGACTTGTTCGACAGCACCGTCTCGAAGATCTGCTTCAGCGCCTTGTAGAGGCTGCGCACCAGCGGCGTGCGGTCGAGCAGGCTCTCGCCATAGGAGACGATCGACCGGCCGATGAAGTTGGCGGTGAGGAAGCCGACCATGGTGATGATGATGAGCGCAACGATCAGGCCGAAACCCGGGACCGCAAATGGCAGGTAGTAGTCGGGATTGTAGCGCGCCGGGATGTAGGGCTTCACCCAGGAATCGACCCAGCCGACGAACGACCAGGCGATGTAGGCCGTGATCGCCAGCGGCGCGCAGACGACGAAGCCGGTCAGGAAATAGTTCCTGATCCGCATCATTCCTCGGCTTTTCGGATGGTCGGACATGGCTTGGATTCCGGAGCGGGAGCCTCACCATAGATAGGGCAACGCGACGGATTTATGAATGTCAAATCATGCAGTCGACTGCGATTTTGCCGATCGGCCGCCGGTCATTCGACCGTGACCGACTTGGCAAGGTTGCGCGGCTGGTCGACGTCGGTGCCCATGAAGACGGCGGTGAAATAGGCCAGCATCTGGATGGGCAGGGCGTAGACGATCGGCGCGATGATCTCGGGCACGTCCGGCATGATGATCGTCTCGAAGGCGTTGATCGAGGCTCGGCGCGCGCCTTCCTGATCGGTGATCAGGATGATCTTGCCGCCGCGGGCCGCCACCTCCTGCATGTTCGACACGGTCTTGTCGAAGATGCGGTCGTGCGGGGCAATCACGATCACCGGCATGTCGCGGTCGATCAGCGCGATCGGCCCGTGCTTCAGCTCGCCGGCCGCATAGCCTTCGGCATGGATATAGGAAATCTCCTTCAGCTTCAGCGCACCTTCCATGGCGAGCGGAAAGCTGGTGTCGCGGCCAAGATAGAGCACGTGGCGGTACTGCGAGAGCTTGCGCGCCACGCGGTCGATCTGCTCCTCGAGCTTCAGCGCCATGCGCACGAAGCGCGGCGCCTCCGACAGTTCGCGCACCATGCGCTTTTCGTCCTCGGCCGTGATCGTGCCGCGCTCGCGGCCGGCGCGAACCGCCAGCGAGGCCAGCACGGACAGCTGGCTGGTGAAGGCCTTGGTGGAGGCAACGCCGATCTCGGGGCCGGCAAGCGTCGGGAAGATGCAGTCGGCCTCGCGGGCGATGGTCGATTCCTGAACGTTGACGATGGCGCCGATCGAGATGCCCTGCGAGCGGCAGTAGCGCAGCGAGGCCAGGGTATCGGCCGTCTCGCCCGACTGCGACACGAAGAAGGCGGCGCTGGCCTTGGGCATCGGCATCTCGCGGTAGCGGAACTCCGAGGCGATGTCGATGTCGACGGGCAGGCGGGCGTAGCGCTCGAACCAGTATTTCGACACCAGTCCGGCGAGATAGGCCGTGCCGCAGGCCGAGATGGCGATCCGGTCGAGCTTTGCGAAGTCGAACGGCAGCGCCTCGCGCCGCGCCCTGCCCTCGGCGAAGTCGAGATAATGCGACAGGGTGTGCGAGATCGTCTCCGGCTGTTCGTGGATCTCCTTTTCCATGAAGTGCCGGTGATTGCCCTTGTCGACCAGGAAGGCCGTGCCGACCGACTGCTGCATGCGCCGCTCGACCGGTTTGCCCTCCATGTCGAAGATCTTCACGCCGCCCCGGCGCACGACCACCCAGTCGCCGTCCTCCAGATAGGTGACGGAATTGGTGAAGGGCGACAGCGCGATGGCGTCGGAGCCCAGATACATCTCGCCCTTGCCGTGGCCGACGGCCAGCGGCGGGCCGGAGCGGGCGCCGACGATCAGGTCCTCGTCGCCGCGGAAGAGGATGGCCAGCGCAAACGCGCCCTGCAGCCGCTTCAGCGCGTTGTGCGCGGCCTTCTCGGGCGCCTCGCCGCGGTCAAGTTCGCGGGAGACGAGATGCGCCACCACTTCGGTGTCGGTCTGCGAGACGAAGTCGTAGCCGTCCGCCTTCAGTTCGTCGCGAAGCTCGGCGAAGTTCTCGATGATGCCGTTGTGGACGACCGCGACGTCCTTGCCGAAATGCGGATGCGCGTTGGTCTCGTTGGGCACGCCGTGGGTCGCCCAGCGCGTATGGCCGATGCCGATCAGGCCCGCCAGCGGCTCGGCCTTCAGCCGGTTCTCCAGGTTGACCAGCTTGCCTTCGGCGCGGCGGCGGTCGAGCCGCCCATGCTCGATCGTGGCGACGCCCGCCGAATCATAGCCGCGATACTCGAGGCGCTTCAGCGCGTCGACGATCAACGGAGCGACCGGCGTCGAGCCGACGATTGCAACAATGCCGCACATATTCCAGCCCCCGGGGATTCGCGCCGTCCGATGACGCCGATGCTTAGACGTTCGATGGACGAACGGAACTAAATTTTCGTTTCAGAACCTTACGTTGTGGCCCCGCCCGGCAGGGCGGAGGTGGTGCCCGACGATACCCCCCTCTGCCCTGCCGCGCAGGCTCACCCCTTCGAGCCGCCGCCGCGGCGCTCCTTCTCGGCCTTGTAGAGGGCGCGCAGCACCGGAGCGCGGCCGGGCTTGACCTCCTGACGGGCGCGGCCGAAGGCCAGGCCGTCGTCGGGCACGTCCTTCGTGATCACGCTGCCGGACGCCACATAGGCGCGGTCGCCGATGCGGACCGGCGCGACCAGCGACGAGTTGGAGCCGATGAAGGCGCCGGCGCCGATCTTGGTGCGGTCCTTGGTATAACCGTTATAGTTGCAGGTGATGGTGCCCGCGCCGATGTTGGCCTCGGCGCCGACGGTGGCGTCGCCGATATAGGTCAGGTGGTTGATCTTGGCGCCGGCCTGGACGTCGGCCTCCTTGACCTCGCAGAAATTGCCGACCTTGGCTTTCTCGGCCAGCCGCGCGCCGGGCCTCAGCCGGGCGAAGGGACCGACCTCGCAATCCTCGCCCACGGTCGCGCCCTCCAGATGCGAGAAGGCACGGATGCGGGCGTTGCCGGCGACCGTCACCTTCGGACCGAAGACGACGTTGGGCTCGACGATGGTGTCGACGCCGATCTGGGTGTCATGGCTGAAATGCACCGTCTCCGGCGCCATCAGCGTGACGCCAGACAGCATCATGGCGCGGCGGCGGCGCGCCTGCCAGATCGCCTCGGCCTCGGCGAGTTCGGCGCGGTTGTTGATGCCGAGCACGTTCTCGTAGGGCGCTTCCGTCGCCACCACCGGCAGCCCGCGGCCGCGCGCGATCTCGACGATGTCGGTCAGGTAATACTCGCCCTTGGCATTGGCGTTGCCGACCGCGTCGAGCAGCGACAGCGCGTGCGCGCCGGCGATCGCCATCAGCCCGCCATTGCAGAAGGTGATCTTCCGCTCCTCGTCGGTGCAGTCGCGCTCCTCGCGGATCGCCACAAGCGCGCCGTCCTGCTCGATCAGGCGGCCGTAGCCGGCGGGACTGGCCGTGCGGAAGCCGATCACGGCGACGGCCACGCCCTCGGCCAGCTTCGACCGCGCCGTTTCCAGTGCAGCGGGCTCGATCAGCGGCGTGTCGCCGAACATCACCAGCACGTCGTCATGACCGCGCGCGATGGCCTCGCGCGCCGCCAGCACCGCATGCGCGGTCCCGAGCCGCTCGGACTGAAGATAGACGCCGGCGCCCGGCGCACGCGCCTCGACCGCCCTGCCAACCGCCTCGGCGCCGTGGCCGACCACGACTGCGAGCGCGCCGCTGCCGGCGGCTGCGGCCGCATCGATGACGTGGCAGACCAGCGGCAGGCCGGCGACGGCATGCAGGACTTTCGGCAGCGCGCTCTTCATGCGCGTGCCCTCGCCGGCGGCCAGGATGACGGAAAGACAGCTGCGTGCGCTCATGATGCGTATCATCCCAAGGCCGACGTCGGCCCATTGTTCGAAACCGCCGACGTCTCTATCACCGCTGCCCAGCCAATCCAATCGCCGCCCGGCGCGGAGAGCCCGCCTTGCTGAACCCCATCGGACGCCAGAGTGCCGCCATCGCCGTGATGGTGCTGACGCCGCTGTTCTTCTCCACGAACCTGATCTTCGGGCGCGGGGTCATCGGCGAGGTGGCGCCCTTCACGCTGGCCTTCCTGCGCTGGGGCGCGGTGGCGCTGGCGCTCGCGCCCTTCGTTCTCGCCGACCGCACGGCCGCGCTGCGGCTGATTCGCGGCCATGCCGGGTTCCTGGCACTTCTCGGCCTGCTCGGCATGTGGATCTGCGGCGCGCTGGTGTATCTCGCGCTGCAGCGCACGACCGCCACCAACGGGACGCTGATCTACACCACCTCGCCCGTCTTCATCATCCTGATCGACGCGGTCGCGAATCGCCGCCGCATCGGCCTGCGCGCGGCGGCCGGATCGGTGCTGGCGCTCGCCGGCATCGCCATGATCGTGCTGCGCGGGGAGCTTTCGGCGCTGCTGGCGCTCGATCTCAACGATGGCGACCTGATCTTCGTCTGCGCCGCGATCGCCTGGGCGGTCTATTCGCTGATGCTGCGCTCGCCGCGCGTCACCGGCGTGTCCAATCTCGCGCTGCTGCCGCTGATCGCTGCGGCCGGGGCGCTGCTGCTCGCGCCCTTCGCGGCCTTCGAATACCTCACCGGCGCGCCGATGCCGGCGACGGGCAGCGCCTGGGGCGGCATCGCCGGCATCGTCGCCTTCGCGTCGCTGGCGGCCTTCCTCGGCTTCCAGTTCGGCATCCGCCGGCTCGGCGCGCCGGTGGCGGGCGTGTTCATGTACCTGATGCCGCCCTATGGCGTGGGGCTGGCAGTGCTGTTTCTCGGCGAGACCTTCCACGCCTACCACGCGGCAGGCATCGTGCTTGTCTGCGGCGGGGTCATTCTCGCCACCCTGCCTGCCACATGGCTGCCGGGACGGCGCTGATCAGCCGAGCGTGCCGAGGATCGGGAAGGTCTCGAGCAGCCAGAAGGATGCGGTCTGGATTCCGCCGGTCAGGAACAGGATGCCCGCGACGACGAGCAGCCCGCCCATCACCTTCTCGACCCGGCCGAGATGCACCCGGAAGCGCGACAGGAAACGCATGAAGGCGGCGGAAAACAGCGCGGCGATCAGGAAAGGAATGCCGAGCCCCAGCGAATAGGCGGCGAGCAGCGCCGCGCCCTCGCCCACCGTCTCGCGCCCGCCGGCGAGCGTCAGGATCGGACCGAGCACCGGGCCGATGCAGGGCGTCCAGCCGAAGGCGAAGGCGAGGCCCATCAGGTAGGCGGCGATGCCGCCCGCCGGCCTCCCGCCGGCCTGAAAGCGCGCCTCGCGCGACAGGAGCGGGATGCGGATCACGCCGAGGAAGTTGAGCCCCATCAGGATGATCAGCAGGCCGGCGACGACCGCCAGTTCCTGCTGGTACGCCCGCAGCAGCCCGCCAATGGTGGAGGCGCCGGCGCCGAGCGCGACGAAGACGGTGGAGAAGCCGAGCACGAAGGCCACCGACGCGCCGATCAGCGCGAAGCGCGTGGTCCGGTCCTCGGCCTTCGCGCCCTCGCCGCGGAAATCGTCGACCGAGACGCCGGCCATGTAGCAGAGATAGGGCGGCACCAGCGGCAGGACGCAGGGCGACAGGAAGGAGATCGCCCCCGCCCCCACCGCGCTCACATAGCCGACATCGATCGCCATTGGCCTCGCCCCGTCCGGTTCAGTACCGCCGAGGGGCGGCTATAGACCGCTCACGCCGTATCGGCCAATCACCCTTGCGTGGGCATTTTGTCCCGCCGCCTGCGGCTTCATCCGGCTGGAGCAGTCATCCTCGACTGTCGGATGAAGCGGCTCGCAACCAATCCTGTTCCGGACGGCCACGTCTTCGCTTTCCGCTCCACGAAGCAGGAGCGGGGATTCCTCAGGTGGCGTGCTTCAGGAAGCTCTCGACGCCATCGGCGAGCGAGCCGTTCAGCGCGCGGACGCGTTCGGCGAGCACGCCGGTGCCGGAGAGGCTGCCGATCGTCTTGTTGGCGTCGAACAGCACCGCCTGTCCGTCCACCATGACGAAGTCGAACTTGCCGTAGTCGAAGCCCATCTGGTGGCGGATCATGCGGATGGAGTCGGGAACTTCGGTCGGCTCGCTGTGGAAGATGCCGTTGCCCTTGACGATCGGAGAGGCTGCAACATTGCGGCTGCAGCGCTCGGACGTGCCGCAGAAAAGATAGGTGCGCGCGACGTAGCCCTGTTCCGTCTCCTCGCCGACAAACTTTTCCACGACGGCGCCGGGATCGCCCCAGACGCTGGCCGGCACGTCGGAGATCGACCGGCAGACATTATAGTCGCCGAAGACCCGCAGGCCCGGATGCGGCCGACGCGCCAGTCGCCAGGCGGCGTTGCGGTTCTGATGGCGTTCCGGCTTGCCCAGGTAGTTGAGGTTCGACTTGATGATCACCTTGCCGCTCCAGTCGCTGTCCGGCCCGACAAGCAGCGTCGAGAAGGAGCGTTTCGTGATGTCGCCGACCTTCGCGTTGATCGCGGCCGGGAATCTCGCCGCGACGGCGAGGTATTCGGGCGGCACGACGGAACTGTCCACGTGGAGAATGAGGAGGTCGCCTGCAGGCACCCGGTCGGGGCGGCCCGTCTCGGTGATCCGGTGGCCACGCGCGGCGAGGATCGCCAGCAAGTCACCCATGATGTAGCGCGCAGCCTTGCCGGCAAACCCGACTCGCCGGCGGAACGTGTCAAACCGATGGTGCAGAAGGACGACATGTGCCAATGACGCAACCATTCCGAGAAGGTGATGGGATAAGGGGGTGTAGTTGCAGGTGAACCAAAAATCTATCCCTCACTTCCGCAGGCTCATCCCGCTGTGGCAGAAGATGGGACTGCCACTCAGACCGCGCGAACCGGTGCCGTCGGTTCTCGCGCGGCTCCTTTCGGGGCGGCCGGCGAAGCTCCTGATGCTCGGCGTCACGCCCGACTACGCCGGGTTCGGCGACGACCTGACGGCGCTCGACTGGTCGCCGGAGATGGTCGCCGAGATTTGGCCGGGCGACACGGACAAGCGCCGCGCCGTGCTGGGCGACTGGCGCGACATGCCGTTCGAGGCCGAGAGCTTCGACGCGGCGATCGGCGACAACGCCATGACGATGCTGGCCTGGCCCGACGATGTCGATGCGGTGCTGGCGGAGGTGCGCCGCGTCGTTAAGCCCGACGGAATCGCGGTGTTCCGCTGGTTCCTGGCGCCCGATAGCCCGGCGACCGACACGGAACTCAAGGCGCTTGCGCTGTCGCTTCGGGACAAGGCCTCCGACATCATGCGCTGGCGTTTCGTCATGGACGCCGTGCACGAGGCGGGCGAGCCGACGGTCCCGGTCAGGGCGGCGTGGCGCAAATATTCGCGGCTTTTTCCCGATTTCGGCGAGTTGGCGCGAGCCAATGACTGGGACGCCGCGGAACTGGCCGAACTCGACATCTATCGCGAGTCGACCGCGCAATTCACCTTCCCGACCCTTGCGCAGATGCAGGCCGCCGCGGGCCGGCATTTTTCCTCGATCGAGCTGGTGCCCAGCGGCGACTACCCGCTCGCGGAGTTCGCGCCCTTCGTCATCTTGGGTCGTTGACCGGATCCGGCGTTGGTGAGCGCGCCGGGAACGAGCCCTGCCGTGCAGATGGCGCTGCTGGCGCCGGCGCGCGGGCGGTGACGCCCGCGTCCGTCCAGGCGGCCGGCTTCAGGCTGACGGGCGAAGGGGTCGGACATGCCGCCGGCAGGACCGCTTTCCTCTGGCCCTTCGGATCGCGGCTGGCGGGAGGCTCCACCGCGCCCGTTCAGCCGGCATCGATCACCATCGCCTCTCCCCGTCCGGTTCGGTACCGCCGATGAGGCGCCCATAGACCGCTCGCGCCGCATCGGCCGATCACCCTTGCGTGGGCATGTTGTCCCGCCGCCTCCGGCCGCGGCGTGCCGCACGGGCTGTCCGCGCACGGCCGCGCGATGCGCGGTCACCCAAAACTTTCGGCCAAGAGGGACGTGCCCTCTCCAGCCTTCCCGATGATGTGGAATTCAGTTATGTGAATAGGGTCGGCGGCATGGAGGTGTCGGCGCAAACGGGAGGAGATTATCCGTGAACAAGATCAAGAAGTACCTTTCCGCGCTGGCGATCGCCGCGATGATGACCGCACCTGCGGTCGCGCAGGACCGCGAGGGCTGGCCGAACGAACTGACGATCGGCACCGCGAGCCAGGGCGGGACCTATTTCGTCTACGGCAACGGCTTTGCCAGCTACATCACCGAGAGCCTCGGCCTGAACGCCACCGGCGAAGTGACCGGCGGCCCGGTGCAGAATGTCACCCTGGTGGAGACCGGCGACCACCTGATGGGCCTCGTGACCATGGGCCCCGCCTATGACGCCTGGACCGGCAAGTCGGAACTGGCGCCCGGCCTCGAGCACAAATCGATCCGTGCCCTGTTCCCGATGTACCAGACGCCCTTCCAGGTGATCGCGCTGAAATCGTCGGGCATCAAATCGGTCTCCGACCTCGCCGGCAAGCGTGTCGGCGTCGGCCCCGCGGGCGGGACGCCCGGCACCTACTGGCCGCAATTCATGACCGCGCTCGGGATCGAGGCCAACATCTCGAACGCCGGCGCCTCGGATGCGGTCGGCCAGCTGGCCGACGGTCTCATCGACGCCTTCGCCTTCGCTGCGGGCGTGCCGATCTCGGCCTTCTCGCAGCTGGCCGCCGAGCAAGACGTGGTGATGTTCGGCCTGTCGGAATCCGAACTGCCCAAGGTGCTGGAGGCGTTTCCGGCCATGGCGCCGCTGACCATCCCGGCCGGCACCTATGCCGGGCACGACTACGACCAGCCGACCGTGGCGCTGTGGAACTTCGCCATTGCGCATCAGGACATGCCGGAGAGCCTGGCCTACGAGATCACCAAGCTGGCGATGGAGAACCCCGACCGGATGGTGCAGATCCATGCCGCGGCATCCGAGACCCTGGTTGCGAACTGGGACAAGAACACCTTCATGCCCTACCACCCCGGCGCCGTCCGGTACTTCACCGAAAAGGGCATCACGATCCCCGACAACCTGAAATAGGCCACGGCCCGCGCCGCCCGCCGCCGGCCGGTCACGGTGCGGCGTCGGGCGGCGCGTCGCCTCTTGCGGACGCAACCGACAGGCGGGGGGACGATCATGAGCGCCAGCACCGACAGCGACGGCCTTCTCGGCAAGGGTGTCGACGACGAGATCTTCACCGCCAACCAGCGCAAGCCCCTCGGCACGTTGAAGCTCGCGCTGGCCGCGCTGTGCGTCCTCTACACCGCCTTCCACATCGCGGTGATGAACCTCTATCCGCTGGAGACCTGGACCTATCGGCTGATCCATGTCGGCGGCGGGCTGGTGATCGGCTTCCTGCTGTTCTCGTCGGCGCTGTTTGCCGACGACGCGCCCGGCCGCGCGGGAACGCGCCCGGCCCTGCGGCTGGCGCTGCTGGCGCCGGGGGCGCTGGCGGTGACGCTGGCGTTTTCCCAGGCCGTCGGCTTCTGGCTGACCGGCGAAGGAGTGGGACAGGCCGCCGGCAAGACCGACCTCGTCTGGTCCTTCGGCTGGCCGCTGGTGGGCGGCTCGCTCTGGCTGATCCTGGTCGGATGGCTGATGCCCGACCGCGACCGCAGCCGGATCGACGTCGCCGACGCCTTCCTGGCGCTGGCCGCCGTGGCGGTGACGCTCTACATCATCTTCCACGCGCCGCTGCTGCGGCTGCGCGCCGGCACCGGGCTCGCCAAGGATGCCGACCTCTACGCGGCGATGGCCGGCGTGGTCCTCATCCTCGAGCTGACGCGCCGCCTGGCGGGCCTGGCGCTGGTCATCATCTGCGGCGTCTTCGTCGCCTACAGCTTCGTCGGCCCCTGGCTGCCCGGCATCCTGCAGCACCGCGGCTACACGGCCAGCCGCTTCTTCACCTACATCTTCACCGACCAGGGCATTCTGGGCCCGACGACGGCGATCTCGTCGACCTACATCATCCTGTTCGTCGCCTTCGCCGCCTTTCTGCAGGCGAGCCGCGTGGGCGAGTACTTTGTCAACTTCGCCTTCGCCGCAGCGGGCGACAAGCGCGGCGGACCGGCCAAGGTGGCGGTGTTCGGCTCGGGCCTGATGGGCATGATCAACGGCACCTCGGCCGGCAACGTGGTCGCCACCGGGTCGCTGACCATCCCGCTGATGAAGCGGGTGGGCTACGCTCCGCAGACGGCGGCGTCGGTGGAGGCGGCCGCCTCCTCGGGCGGGCAGATCCTGCCGCCGATCATGGGCGCCGGCGCCTTCATCATGTCGGAGATCACCGGCATTCCCTATGCCGAGATCGTGGTCGCCGCGATCATTCCAGCCATCCTCTACTTCCTGTCGGTCTATTTCATGGTCGACCTCGCGGCGCAGAAGTTCGGCATGAAGGGCCTGCCGCGCGAGGAACTGCCGAAATTCGCCAAGCTGGCGCGGCAGGCCTTCCTGTTCATCCCGATCATCATCCTGATCGGGGCGCTGTTTGCCGGCTATTCGGTGATCCGCGCCGGCACGCTGGCGATGGCGGCCGCCGCCGTGGTGTCCTGGCTGACGCCCTACAGGATGGGCCTGAAGGAGATCCTCTACGCTCTGGAGCTCTCCACCAAGATGAGCCTGCAACTCGTCGCCGTCTGCGCGGCGGCTGGCATCATCGTCGGCGTCATCGCGCTGACCGGAATCGGCACGCGCTTCTCGTCGCTGCTGCTCGGTCTCGCCGACCAGAACCAGGTGGTCGCGCTGTTCTTCGCCATGGTGGTGTCGATCGTGCTCGGCATGGGCATGCCGACGACGGCAGCCTATGCGGTGGCCGCCTCGGTAATCGCGCCCGGCCTGATCCAGATGGGGATCGAGCCGCTGACGGCGCATTTCTTCATCTTCTACTTCGCGGTCATGTCGGCCATCACTCCGCCGGTGGCGCTCGCCGCCTATGCCGGGGCGGCGATCGCCCAGTCCGACCCGATGAAGACCTCGGTGGAGAGCTTCAAGATCGGGCTCGCGGCCTTCGTCGTGCCGTTCATGTTCTTCTCCTCGCCGGCGCTGCTGATGGACGGGACCTGGCTGGAGATCGCCCACGTCACCGTCACCGCCACCTTCGGCGTCTACATGCTGGCGGCCTGCGTCCAGGGCTGGTACTTCGGAGCGGCCAGCGCGCTGGTCAGGGGCGGCACGCTCGTCGCCGGCCTCGCCATGATCGAGGGCGGCTGGCTGACCGACGTCGTCGGCCTGGCGATCGCCGCCTTCCTCTTCCTCGTCCAGACCCGCGTCGTGCGGCCGAAGCACCTGGCGCGAGGGCTGGACTGAAGCGCCGCACAGGCCGCGCAGCCGCCTGTCGCCCTGCTCGCGGCCGCACGGATCGAAGGCATTCCCGCCCCGGGTACAGCAGCATGCTCGTCCGCTGCGTGGCGCAAGGCCCGACCACGGGATCGCTGCACGCCGACCCGCTGCGCGGCAATCCCCCCTTGCCGGCCCCCCCGGCAGTGCGGCCAGCGCGCTGGTCAGGGCCGGCCCGCAGCCCGGCAATCGCCCTCTCCCGTCCGGCTAAGCGCCCGGAACGGCCGCCGCGCCGATGCGGGAACGCCCGACCGCCCGCGGCCGCCGGATTTCCGGCGTTTTTTCCGGTTGACCGCCCCTGACTGCCTCCCTATGTTCCGCCGCACTTTCCGGCGCGCACTGCGCGCTTCGGGAGCGCGTAGCTCAGCCGGTAGAGCAACTGACTTTTAATCAGTAGGTCCTGGGTTCGAGCCCCAGCGCGCTCACCATAAAATCAATGACTTAGCTGCATTTATGTGCTCATGGGGTTTGGTCAGTAAGCACATAGTAAGCAGGCGGGCAGGAAATCGGGCCGCTTTCAGCCGCGAGCAGCTCCGCCAAAGCGGGCCATCAACCCGCAAAGTTCGGCCGTGACAAGATCATCGAGACGCGCGCATTCATTCTCCAGCCGTTCATAGGTTGACCAGTGCATTCCCTTCGGCTTCGGTGGAAACGGATCGTCGAAGCAGCCTTCGCCTCCCAGCCGCATTCGAATCTCCCGTGACCTTGATGCCGCGCGCCCGAAGATATCTTCGCTCTGCGACGCATAGGCGAGGTTCAGGCATCTCCGGCAGCGGAAACGCGAGCCGCCATAGAGCACCATGTTTCGGCTGCCGCATCGAAGACAGCCGAGATAGACGCGCGAGCCCCCGAACGGCTGTTCTCTTCGCAGCAAGGGCACATGCTCGTTTACCGGTGTCCATTCTACCTCGCCCACCTGCCGGGTTCGGTAGTCGAGTTCCAGGCTGTTCGGATGGACCTTGTAGCGTATCCATCCCGTCTGTTCACCATGACGGGACCAGGACAGCGTTCCCTGAAACCCTGTCCGCAATAAGCTTTGCTTGCGCATGTATCGGACGTCGATCCTGAGGCTCGCTTCGCATGTGCTCCGCGTTCCATAGCGCCAGCGATTGCCCGATCCGCTACCGCCCATGACGACCTCCGATTTTACCGAAATCTTGTGTCAAGTTGCTAGCTCATCTTACAACAAGAGCGATCAGGGTGCATGCGACTTAAGGTGTTTCGTGTTGTCTCAGCTTGATATTTGTACTCCCCATGATATCGTGAGTTTGCGGGGGTAGGCGTTGCAATGGACAGCATTTCTATTGCGGGCGAGTCAGTCACGGCCGCAACGGCTCTTGCGGGCTTGATTCTGGTATACCTCGGCAGTCTCACTGCAAGTTTCAGCACATATCAGCCCCAAGAACGGAAGTCGGTTCTGGCAAGCTTTCAAAAGCGGGCTTGGACTGCTTTCGTTGGATTGGTCCTAGCCCTGCTATCGGCGGCTCTAGGCGTTATGGGCAAATGGCTTCCAAACGAATGCGTTGCCGACGTGGGCACCGCATTTCTGCTCCTGTCTTTCGCGTGGGGAGTTGGTATTGCGCTGATAACGGCAAGGGAGATTTCCTGAATGGCTCTCACGCTTGAAGCCGAGCAGCGCCTTTCTGACGTGGGCATTGTGGATTTTTACCAGAATGATGCGGCGGTATGGCTCGCCACGGTGCGCGATACGAAAAAATTTGTGAAAGGGAACTTTCCAGCGGGCGCGTTGATTCGTAGGGATGACATTGCAAAGGCGCTATCTCCGATCTTGGAGGTTCACGAGGGCTTCCGCGATTTTCGAAACAGCGAAAAGTTGCGTGGGAAATTTTGGATCAAGGACTTCGCAGACCTCCTAATTGACCGGACATGGGACCAACTGGACGAGGAGAACGCCAATGGGGAAAACTGAGCAGAATTTGAAGGCTTCGGAAGACTTCATTCGCCGTGTTCTGGAGAAGAATTTTCGCCAGAAAGTTGACCCTGACGCGCTGCGAACCGCTGCAGAGAAGCTATGCGACGCGCTACCTGAACCCAAAAAAGAGGCAGCCTAAGGCGGCCCCTTGTGGCAAGTCCGCGCGTCCAAGGCCTTGACGCAACTTCGTCCACCATCAGGCGCAGGTCTTCTAACGGCAAGCCCTGTGCCTGTCTGTGGTAAGCAGAACATGACTGGCTAGGAGAACCTCCACGTAGTGCGTAACGGCCTTCGTAATCGCCGTCAGGCATGCCACCCAGCCAAGGGTTCGCAGTCGTCGATCAAATCGTTGGATTTTTCGCCAGTGGCGATGCGTACAACGCGGGCGGCATTGCCGATTACGTTGGCGGGACGCTTTTGGCCTTGGTCTGGTTGGCATTCTTAGTTCCAAGAAGTTCCTCTAGTTCATCCATCGCGGCCATCAGTAGAGCGGTGGAACGCATGATCCGGAGCCGTTCTTCATCTGTCCGGATTGGCTGGGCGAAGTCCCAACGGTTCAAGGCTATGCTTTCCTTACATGTCTCGATATCACGCCGGAGTTTAGCGGCGTCGTAGTCGTTCGGATCTGGCTTCCAATCGTTAATAGGCATCGTTTCCTCCTAAGGTTTGTGGCAGGCGTATCGGAGTTCGGGCTGGCGCGCGACAGGTCGATCAAAGCCGGTATTTTCAGACTGAGTATTTAGGGGGTATTTAATTAAGCAAAACCATATCCTCAATCTCGAAAGGGCCGCTCGGGAAAATGCGGTTTCGGCTCTGGCTCCATAAGGCCTTGAGGAAGACGCCATCGGCCTCACGAAAGGTCCAAAAAACCGACTTGTACTCCTGATGAGTGGATCTGATTTTCACGCCGTTGCTGTCGGAGTGAAGCCTGCCGGTATCACCGTCGTCCTTGATCTCGACAAGTGCGATATTGTCCCTTGTCCGCCTCCCGTTTACTCCCACGACAAAATCAGGAAAGAACCGCTTGCCTGTCGGAAGGATTAGGCGCGTGGCCCATCTCTCGTTCTCCGGGTTGCGCAGCCACCATTTGACGCGTCCCGTATCATCATTGTCCAGCATCTCGGCGAAGGCCCGCTCAGGACGATTGAAGCGACCAATGAAGGCTCCATAGGCCCCTTTCTTCGCTTTAGGCGCGTCCATAGGCCCAAACTGCTCCACAGGGATCGTCTCATTGGTTTCGAGACGAATGTGCTGACTCTGAGCGATCCGAACGGCCTCTTTCAGCGCCTGCGGCTGGCGCAAGATGGCCAAATTGATCGTCCTGCGAATGTCGCGGCTCATCGCGGCGATGCCATCCTTTTGGCACAGGCGGGAAAGCTCGGCCTCTACCGCTTCGCGGATGCGACGGGGGTCGATCCCGTCATTGAACATAAGCTGCGCCTGCGCCTGTTCTGCGATCTGTGCCGCCGACATTCTGACACTCAGGCTGCGCTGATCCGTCTGACCCGCATTGAACAGATCGCGCATCGACAATTCGGCGTTGCTGTTCACCGCCAGCAACATCGAAGTCATGGGCACCATGCGGCAAAACTCGCGGGCGATCTGCGGGCAAAGGTCGCCCTCAATGTCGAATAGGTTCGGCAATTCCTCCCGCACAAGCGCAGTTGGAATGCCCAAGTCCGCCCGCAGCAGATACTTCACCTGATGCTCTTGCGGCACGGGCTGCGCGGGTGTCACGCGCGGCGACAGCACATCGGGCAGGTTCGGGAACAGCGGAGGGGCGGTCGGAGCCGAGAAGCCTTCTACAGCACTCAGGGCGCTTTGCTGGCGCAGGGTCGAGGCGGTGGCATAGTTCGGGTTCAGCAACCCCATCGACACCTGCCGTTCAACCCGGTCGCCCTCAGTCTCACCCGGCACAGCCTGCACAGGCGGGGGCGGCAACGGCGTTGCGCCATAGCTTTCCGCCGCCCGTGTATCGTTGCCCAACACGTTCACGTCGAGCGTATCGGTCAGAACCGCGATCCCCTCGCGCACAGCTTTCAGATCAGCGGCGGCTTCATCCAGCCCCACCTGCAACTCCGGGTCCGACATGAAGACATAGCCCCGGTCCAGCAGCGGCTCAGACCCATGCAGCGGGCGCACCAGCGGATGCACCCGCATGATCCGGCCCACGATCTGCAAACCGAAGTCCCGCCCACGCGACGGGCGCACGGAAACCAGCGTCCATGCCCGAGGTGCGTCGAACCCGGTCGCCACGGCCAGCTTGAACACCAGAACCTCGATCTCGGGGTCATAGGCCAGTGTATGAAACGCGGGGTCCGGCTCGCCCGAGGTGTGAACGGCAATCGCCTTTTCGGGCACCCCGATCTCGATCAGCCGCTCCTTCACCCGCGCAACCGGGTCTTCCTTGCCCTCTTGCTGATCCTCGACCTGCACCAGCATCAGCGGCGTCAGGCTGATCCCCTTCTCGGCCAGCTTGTCCTTGATGAACGAATGCTGCGACCACCCCGCCGTCAGGGTCGCCACTTCGGTGTCGATCAGCGCCCGGTCCTCTTCCTTGAACCGCAATACGCCGACCATCAGGCCGATCTTGTTCAGCCCCGCCTTCACCACCGCCTCACGGGCAACTGTCACGCGGCTGGCCACCTTCAACCCGGCATCGCGTTCGAACTTTTCCAGCTTGGCATCGTTCGGCGTGGCCGAGGCCAGCACCGTGAAATCGGGCGAGAGCACATTCAGGAAGAAATCCGCCGTCGCCGCCGCACCCGAGCCGAAGTTCAGATGCGCCTCGTCGATCACCACGCCGATACGGAAGCCCCGCTCGCGCAACTCGGCAATCATGCTGTCCACCGACAGCGACGCCTCCTTGTCACTGCGGACCTTGCGGCTTTCCTTCTTGACCACCGCGACCGAGGCCCAGGTCTGCACGAACACATCCCCATCCCGTGCGGCGCTGGCCTCACGGTCGGCATAGACATCGCGCTGGCGCAACGCGCCGCATTGGGCGGTCAGGGCGCTGCGGGTCTGCGCCACCAGCCCAGCATAGGGAGCAAACCAGAACCATACCGTCTTGGCGGAAAGCTGCCCGCGCACGGCTTCCAGCGCACGGCCCAGCATCAGGGTCTTGCCCGATCCGGTCGGGGCTTGCAGCAGGATCACCCCCAACTCACGCGAAATCCGCGTCCGGTGCTGGGGTTCGCGGTCATGCAGGGCAGATACGGTGCGCAGCGTCTCGGCCATCGCATCGACGGCGTTCAACTGATACTTGGCCAAGGATACCCGGAAATCAGCGTCACCCGTCATTGGCGGAACCTTCCGACCAGTTCGGTGCGCACGGACCGCACGTCCAGCACATCGCCAAGGGCGGCGGTGATCTGGCCCGGTGCCCATGCATAAACAAAGGCGTTCTCGCGCCGATCCACCACTCCGCGCAGATGGTCAAGCAGGTCTGTGCTGACCCGATCCGCGAAGATCAGGGTCTGGGCTTCCGTCTTGTGCTCCTGCCACGGCGCTTGGGTGTATCGGGTCATGGGCAGACGATGCAGCGTTTCCAAGGCCGCCCAAACCTCGGCAGGAGCAAGGTCTTGGTCGAGGTCTTCAAACTCGATCTCGCGGCAGCGCAAATAGGCAAAGTCGGCGGACAGGTCGGCGAATTGTGGGTCTTTGGAAGCGTTCAGTCTACGAATTCGTTCTGCTGTGAGGTCACGGCAAAGGTTCTTCTCCTGATCGTCGGTCGTCGCCTCTGTGGACGACACGACGATGAAGCGGCGTTCGCCACCATCTTCTGCGTTTAGTTCCATAACCGCTTGTGCTGTGGTCGCAGAACCAGCGAAGAAATCCAAAACCGTGTCAAAAGGCGATGCTGCCTGACGAACCATTTCGCGTATCAACGAAACAGGCTTAGTGTAATTAAATGCCTTCGAGCCGAAGATATCTTGAATTGACGTTGTGCCTTCTTGGTTCATCCCGGCTACAATGAAAGCGCTGGGGTCAACGTCTTCACCTTCGGGCACAGTCTTTGATTCCGACAGCGGAGTGATCCATGATGACAAAGGCTGATTTGCGTTCTTAAGCTCGGACTTGTATCTGACCCATTGCGGAATTCCAAAACCAACACGCTTGCCGACCCAGAAATCCAAGTGCGGCATATCCCGCCAAATCTTCTTTGTCTTTTTCGCAAGCGGAACGTCGTTCGCATCAATTGCGTTCAGCAATTCCTTCATGGTCTCCCAGACCACAACTTTCTGGTCTTCAGGAAACACGATCCGACCGGCCTTGATCCATTTTCCGATTTGATCACCAGAAGGCATAACTCCTTTTGTCGCTGCGTCAGGCGGAAAGACCTTCATGACGTCCTTGATCGCTTCGAGTTCAGCATCCTTGCGACCGCCCTTCGGGAACGGGGCGGGCCAAACGCGCTGGGGGTTTGGAGGGTAGTAAATGTCGCTCTTCGGATCATACATCGCGTAGAACCCATTCTCACGCTCTGTCATGTCCTTTGGTTGGCTAATGTCACTCAACCTATACCAGTCCTTGGCCTTCTCATCCCAGAAGATGTACTTCTCGTAAGTCTTTTCGTGACCCGAAAACCGAAACTGCGGCTTTGCGTAAATCAGAACATGCTCATGGTTTTCTGAAATGAATGCGCCCTTTGCATCGTTTCCTCCTGTCCTTGTCCGCCAAACAAACGAACCCACTCGCATCCCCGGCATTGCCTCGTCCATCAGCAATTCCAGCTTTGCTCGCTGTTCGTCATTGATCGACACAAGGATAACTCCATCCTCGGCCAGCAAATCCCGCGCCAGCGTCAGGCGGCGGAACAGGAACTCCAGCCATGTCGAATGGAAATAGGCATCCTCGGGGTTGGCGTAATGGTCGTTATAGACCCAGTCCTTCGCCCCGGTGTTATAGGGCGGGTCGATGTAGATACACTTGATCTGCCCCGCCATCGTCATGCGCAGCCAGCGCAGTGCGTCGTAGTTGTCGCCCTCGATCACCATGTTTCGCCACGGTGCGGGCTTGTCCGACAGGTCGGGGATGATCGTCGCTGCCACAAAATTGGCGTCCACGGCGTTGTCCGCCTCGATCTCGTCCCGCTCCCAGACCAGCCCCAGCTTTTTGGTGCGGTCCCGTTTTTTTAGCAGTTCGATCAACTGCTCGCGAGGGAGATCGTCATATTTGCTCATACCGTGGTTCCGGATCGCTAAAATGCAACAATGGCCAGTTCGTCGACGCGAAAGCAGCCAGGACGCCCGCCGCTGACACTTGCCTGGAGATAGGCGCGGAAGTCGCGATTCCGCCAGCCTTGCCGGTCGCCCCTGCTTCCGCTGAGACGGAACAAGGTAATCTAAGCCTCTCTCCGGGTGTTCTCACTATCGGGCGCGCTGAGCAAGGCGGGGTTCGCCAAGGTGAACAAATCCGCCTCCTTGTGCCCCCCCTTTCGAACCCTGATGACCAAGCCAAGCCCCAGGAGGCCAGATCGAGCAGCATAGCCAGTTGTCTTGCCATAGGGCAGTCGGCGGGATTTCGCCATTGCCTCAATCGCAATGGCGAATCGCCTATGCGGGAAATGGCCATGGCTGGCTAGAAGAACGGAATAGAGAAAAAGCGCGTTCGGCGCATGCTTGCCGAGGGTGGAAATCAGATCCAATGCAAACCGGTTGACTCCGAACGTCGAGTTCGCCCCGCCATACAAGCTATTGGCCATGCGCTTTGACCACGCCCACGCCGCGATCTTCGACAGTTCCCCTTCAGGAAAGCCATCCCACGACTGGAAGTTTGCGACGGCGTAGGTCCGGACCTGATTTTCCAGTTGCTGGACATCAGACGCACCCTTTGCGAGTTGGATCGCTTTCTTGACCAAGGTGGAATTCCGGGTCCCGGGCGCGACCGGACCAGATAGGGACAAAATGTCCGCCGACTTCTCCACTGCCGCTTCTGTCGCGCCTGGATTTTCAATCAGCGGCCGGAACACCGGCAGTTCCTCCCATGGCGCGGACGCTGCATTGATGAGTTCGTAGGATGCGCCATCGGGACGGACTGATCCCGGTCCCACCACATAGTGGTTTGGCCCGCTTTTGATGTCGATCTTGATCGAGGGCTTTTTGACAGCTGATGGAACCACACCGTCGGCTCGATAGTAGAAGTGCATCCCCCGTGAGGTTTTCACCTGGAAACTGGTCGGCGGGAAATGCGAATCGACATATTCACGCGTCTCAGCGTTCCACGTATCGCAATCGACGACCACCAAATCATCCAAACGAATCCCGTAGGTGCGTGACCCCCTATGCGCCATTATCTCTTCGCACTTGCTGAGCGGCAGTCTGTGGAACGTCGCTTTATTCCAATTCCGGCGCAATGCGCGCTTGCCGTCATCACCACCACAAGGAAGCAAGTGAAATCCACTGGAATACAGGTCCGCCATGAGTTCGGTCCGCCCGGGGGGCGGTGCGGCATCCGCCGAAAACTTGAGCGCATGGCTCATCGATGCTAGTGAAACCAAGCTTACGCCTTTCTTCATCGGGAGGGTCAGAGGCTTGCCCCGGGGTCGATCGGTCTGTTTGGCGACGTCCGATCGATCACCGGGGCGTTCGGCTAGGCGGCACCTTTGCCACAATACTCAGCCGTCGAGTTGAAGCTTTGCGTTTCGATCCAGGCCTCAAGATCGGCAGGGCGATAGGCGACCCGCCGTCCAAGCTTCACGTATCGAGGAGACGATCCACTCAGGCGCATCTTGGCCAACGTGGAGGACGAGATGTTTAGGAGGTTTGCCGCGTCTTCGGCGCAAATAAGTTGGTCCAATCAGGTGTTCCTTCATTAGCAACGGCGCATCGCCGTCCAACGCGCTGAATATACAGGAATCATCATGACCTTGCACGAGACCAAGCAACAGCTCGATTCAGATTTTTGGGTTTTCCCCAACCGCTTGGATGACGATTTCACGACCATGGAAGCTGCTTCTATCCGCGCGCAACTTGCTGAAAGGGGCACCAAGCAGCACCCAGCTTTTTGCTTCTGCGGACTAATCGAAGCGGATCGCATCCGCGACAAAGAGGAATTTCTTCCTCGCCTAGCGACGGTTGCCGGGATAAAGAACGCCGATGGAAAACCCGTTCTACGGTCTCGGCTTCGTCGTGTATGAAATCGACCCCCTCACCCATGATGACATAGGCATCGTCGCATTCGCCCGAAACGCACTCGTCGCACAGGCTGCCTTCTATGCCGCTCTGGAACGGATGCCGGGCTCGATGCTCATGACGCGCCACCGGGCCAGGATCATCCAGACGGGCGTGGGTAAGCGCCTTCTGGAGGAGGGCAACTATCGTCCCGCTTGATCAACGGGTTGCTCGCGATGGCGTCCGAGCCGGACACGGCCAATGGAGCCTGTTGAGCCGTTCGACGCGTTTAGTCGATCAACGACCAGAAAACTATTTCGCGACCATGGCGAGAGCTTGCGGATGGGCAAGCTGCATGGAAGCAAAGCGCTGGCCGATCTGATCAGAAGCCGCGCGCATCGGATCATCCGCCAGATGCGCATAACGGGCCGTCGTTTGCGGCTGCGAATGGCCAAGCAGCTTTCCGATCATCGGTAAGGACATGCCGCTCGCCACAGCGATGGAGGCGAAGGAATGGCGCAGGTCGTGAATGCGAACGTCGTTCAAGCCTGCGCGCGCACGGATGGCCTGCCACGGCTTTTGCAGGTTGATCAGCCGCTCGCCCTTCTTCTGGCCGCAGATAACATAGGGATTGTCGGCGAGGTGAGGAATGCGCGAGAGAACCTGAAGTGCGGGCGCATTCAGGAAAACGGTCTTCGCGCCCGTCTTCGAGTCGGGAAGGCGAACGAGCGAAGCTTCCCAGTCGATCCACTCCCAGCGCATGCCCAGCACTTCGTTGAGGCGCGCGCCCGTCAGGAGCAGGAGCCGGATCGCGGCGACGACATGCGGGCCGTGTGCGCCTTCCATTTCGATGGCAGACAGAACCGATCCGAGATGGGCGATTTCCGCCGGGGACAGAAACCGCTCCCGCTTGCGCTCCTTGAACGGCTGCACATGCAGAGCGGGATTCGAATGGTCGGGACGATAGCCGTCGCGTTCGCACCAGTTGAAGAACTTGCGCAGGACGGCGAGCAGGCGGTTGGCCTGATAGGGCGTGCCGGAAAGCGAATTGTGCAGCTTGGACAGGTCGGCGCGAGCGACTTCCGCGATCGGCATCCGCCGCAGTTTCGTAGGCACCAGGGTTTGCGCGAGCCGCCTGTATTCGGCGCTGGAACGGCCCTTCAGCTTCGCGTCGGCATGGTCGGCGAGAAACTGGTCCAGCAGTTCGCCCGTGGTCTTTTCGTCGCGCTTGGCTTCCCGCTCAGCCATCGGATCGTCGCCACGCGCCACCAGTCGGAGATTGGATTGAGCGAGGCTTCTCGCCTGATCGACCGTTAGCGCTCCAAAAGCCCCGAGCGTCATCCGGCGCGACTTCCGACCGATCCGATACTGAAGGACGAACACCTTCCGGCCGGCCGGCGTCACCTTGAGCCCGAAGCCGGCGAGGTCGCTATCCCAGACGAACAGATCGCTGGCCTGCCCTTCGGTCGCATCCACAAGGCGCTTGGTGATCTTCGGCATCGGGGACCTGCTTACTGGTTTCGATTTCAGTAAGCACATAGTAAGCGAACCTGCCGGAATGTGCAAGAATCCCAGGGAATCTCCTACACATTAATTTCCTGTTTTTCCTATGTTTTCTGCTATGCCGGGGAGCCTACGGGAATCCGCCAAGCGATCGGACCTTCAAACTTTTAATCAGTAGGTCCTGGGTTCGAGCCCCAGCGCGCTCACCAATCATACTCTGGTTCCCGCTACTTTTTTGAGCGACGTTCTCTTGCTCGACCCTCACCCTGCGGCGGGTGCTGTGACAAATGACACGGCAAGCCGCGCCCGCCAGGTGCGTCAGCGGCCACTCGGGATGTGCGGATCCGGCGGAACACCTCCCGGCCTGGCTCGCACGCGGCGCCGTGCGAGGCTTCATGAAGGAAGGTTGCGGCTGCGGAGGAGCCATGCCTCGCGGGATCGTCTATTCCTGGACTCGTCGAAGGCGGGCAGACATCGGTCGGCAGAAGGGATGCACGTCATCCTCGCCGACAGGTTCAGCGCCACCCTCGCAAGCCTTGTCAATGGCGAGCGGAAGCCGGCGCGGTTGACCCTCCCTGGCGTCGCGCCTACATGTCGTCTCAGGTCGTCGCCCATCGGAACACCGTCATGAAACACATGCAGGTTCGCGAGGCCAAGGCGGAACTCTCCGCGCTGATCGCAGCAGCCATGCGCGGCGAGCCGACAACGATCACGAAACATGGCAAGCCCGCCGCCGTGCTGGTGCCGGTGGCGGATGCGCGCAAGCTCTATCCGGAGAGCAAGCCTGATTTCGTCGAGCATCTGCTTGCCTTCCCCGGAGGGATCGAATTCGAGCGGGACGAAATGCCCGTACGGGACATCGACCTTTGAAAGGGTCTCTCCTCGATACCTCCATCATCTCGGAACTGGCGCCCGGACGGCCGTCCGGCGCACTGCCGCAATGGCTGCGCCAACATCACCCTTCGGTGTTCCTGCCGGTGGTGGCCGTCATCGAGATCGAGAAGGGGGTATCGCGGCTGGCGGGCGTGGGCGGTTCGCAGCGTGCGGGACTGCTTTCGCTGTGGCTTGATCGAGTATTGGAGACGTTCTCAGAGCGCGTGCTGGCGCTCGACGTGATCGCGCCCGGCGCGCTGGCACCATGAGCGACGCGGCGCGCGCCAGGGGGCGCGATCCAGGTCTGGCCGATGTGATGATCGCGGCCATTGCCGATGTGCACGAACTCACCGTGGCCACGCGCAACCTGCGCCATTTCGATCCGCTCGCCGTCCCCTGCCTCGACCGGCTTGCGGGGGATTGACGGTGCCCACCATCCTCGCCGGCAGCTTCACCGCCGTCCTCGCGAAGCCCGCCAGCTCCTCCGTGCCGCTGCGACCCGTCACGCGGCAGCGCCTCGGCGAAAGTTCTGGCATTGCGCGTCCGCGCCTGGGTTGCCAGGTTGACCCATCGGCTGTGACGTCGTCATGGTCGTGCTGCCTCTGAAGACAACCCGATGCGGCGCAACGTCTGGTCGTCCCCAACCCGGTCCATATCCACGCCATGACTGACAGTTCGACCGGAAGAGGCACGGAAGCGGCCAGGAACAGGCGACAGGTGGACCGGCTGCGGCGGCGGATCGAGACGCTGGAGCGGCGGCACCAAAGGTTGCGGCGATGGGTTCTCGTCGCCGCGTCGCCGCTGCTCCTCCTCGCATTGCCGGTGCTGATCCCGCTGGCGCTGCTGCGGCATGCGCGACGACGCGGCGCCGCGCATGCCCCGGGGACCCAGGCCACCGGACGGTCAGCGCGCGCATCGATACGGGAACCGGAACAGGGCCCCCTTCCCTCGCCGCAGCCGAACGCACGCACCATCATCCGCGATGCGTTCCTGCTCGAGCGCGACCGCGGCCATGGCGCGGCGATGGACCTGCTCGACGCGCATGCGGGACTTGTCTCTCCGGGCAGCCGGGCGATGTTCGAGGCGATGGGGGCCGACGGGGATGCGGCATGGACGGCGGCGATGAACCGCTGGGCGCTGGCGCGCGGCCTGCCGCCGATCCGCCTCGAGCCGGGCGATGGCCCGCGCTTCTTCCGGATCACCTTCGATACCGTGCCGGTGGCGCCCGCAGCGGAGACGATCACGGTGATCGTCTCCTGCTTCAACGCCGAAGCGAGCGTGGAGCGCGCCGTCCTCTCGATCCTCGGGCAGAGTTGGGATGCGATCGAGGTGATCGCCATCGACGACGCCTCGACGGACGCCACCGCGTCGATCCTTAGGAACCTGGCAGTGAAGGACCGGCGGCTGCGCGTGCTTCGCAACAGCCGCAATGTCGGCCCCTTCGTGTCGAAGAACCGGGCCCTGGCGATGGCATTGGGGCGCTACGTCACATGTCATGACGCCGACGACATCGCCTTTCCGGACCGGCTCGCCGTGCAGATGCAGCCCATCCTGATCAATCCGGGGATCAAGGCCACGGTCGGCACCATGGTCCGCCTGGACGCGTGCGGCCGCTTCTCGTTTCCCGCGCATGTTGGACGGATCAGCCAGGACGGCATCGAGCGCGCGTGCCCCGTCTCGCTGCTGGTCGAGCGGGACGAGCTTTTCCGCCTGGGCGCGTGGGATTCGGTGCGCTTCGGCGCCGACAGCGAGATGCTCGCGCGTGTCGGCGGCCAACTGGGCGAAGGTCTCCACAGGCTCCACCGTCCGCTGATGCTCTGCCTGACGGCAGCCACGGGGCTGACGGGCGATGCCGAACACGGCATCGACGTCGTCACCGGATTGTCGGCGACCCGACGCGCCTACGAGGCGGCCTGGCAGGACTGGCATCGGCGCACGGCGCCCTACGACCGCCGCCTCCCCTTCCCTCCGGCGGGAGCGCCGTTTCCGGTTCCGCCCGTGATGCGGGTGCCGGAGGACGACATCCGCGCGGTGATCGCGGACGGGCCCGACACGGCGGCGGGCGTGGTCGACCGGTCGCGCGCGGGGTAGGCCGCGAGCCTACATGCCGTCGGCGCCGCGGTTCAGGGCGGCGACGCCGGTGCGGCAGACCTCGATCAGGCCGAGCGGCTTCATGATGGCGATGAACTGCTCGATCTTCGACACGCGGCCGGTGATCTCGAAGATGAAGTGCTCGGTGTTGGCGTCGATGACGCTGGCGCGGAAGGCATCGGCCAGCCGAAGCGCCTCGACGCGGTTGTCGCCTGTGCCGGCGACCTTGACCAGCGCCAGTTCGCGCTCCAGCGGACGGTCCTGGCCACGCTCGCGCGCCACCACCGTCAGGTCGACGACGCGGTGCACCGGCACGATGCGCTCGAGCTGGTGCTTGATCTGCTCGAGCACGTGCGGCGTGCCGCGCGTCACGATGGTGATGCGCGACAGGTGCTTCTCGTGCTCGGTCTCGGAAACCGTCAGGCTGTCGATGTTGTAGCCGCGGCCGGAAAACAGGCCGATGACGCGGGCGAGCACGCCCGGTTCGTTGTCGACGAGCACCGAGAGCGTGTGCGCTTCGGGCTTGGCGGTTTCCCGCTCGATGAAATAGGCGGAGCCGGTGGGCTGTAGCTGGGCGTTCATGGGTGCTTCCGAGTGAGGGTTCTGATTGTTGCTAGGCCGGCACCACGGGTATGCCGTTGGAAAGGGCCTTGGACTTGCGCTGTAAGTCCTGATCGAAGGTCGCGAAGGCGTCGTTCCCGTCCGCTGAGAAGAGATGCAGCGCGTCGGCGAAATCGAGACCCATCTGCTGGGCCATGATGCAGTTGGCGATCCGCCGCCGGTCGGCGAACGAGACGTTCGTCGTGGCGACCAGCACGGAGAAGAGGCGGTCGAGGTCGACGCGCCCGACCTTCATGACGCTTCGCAACAGCCATTCGGTTTCGAGCAGGACCGTATCGCCGATGAAGACGTCTTCTTCCGCGAGCAATCTCCGTGCGCGCGCCGATTGCTCCGACCCGTCGTCGACCAGCGCCCTGGCCAGAACGTTCGTGTCAACCGCGATCGGCATCGAACCGCCTTGCCGCCTCGGCCAGCATCGCGTTCTCGATTTCCGCGTCGGTCGGGAACGGCCGATCTGCTTTGACAACATGCTTGAGGAATTCGCCGGGCGGCAGAGGCGGAAACCTCGGATCGAACGCGCTCACCGGCTGGACGAAGACTCCTCGCCCCTGCCGCACGAACTCGACCTCGGTTCCTTCCGTCAGCCCCAGTTCGTCGCGCACCGATTTCGGTACGACGATCTGGCCCTTGCTCGACATGCGTGCCCGCGCGTTCATCGCAGCCTCCATGTAAGACGCGGTAAGACAAATACGCCTTACCGCGCCATCCATCAACTCACACCAGCATCCGGCCCCTCGCGTCGATGGCGTTGGCGACGGCCTCGTCGGTGGCCTCGTCGGGCAGGAGCATCTCGTTGTGCGCCTTGCCGGACGGGATCATCGGGAAGCAGTTGGCGAGGTTGGCGACGCGGCAGTCGAAGATGACGGGCTTCCTCACGTCGATCATCTCCTGGATCGCGTCGTCGAGGTCGCCCGGCTTCTCGCAGCGGATGCCGTGGCCGCCATAGGCCTCGGCGAGCTTGACGAAATCCGGCATCGCCTCGGTGTAGGAGTGCGACAGCCGGTTTCCGTGCAGCAGCTGCTGCCACTGGCGCACCATGCCCATGTACTGGTTGTTGAGGATGAAGATCTTGATCGGCGCCTCGTACTGCACCGCGCAGGACATCTCCTGGATGGTCATCTGCACCGAGGCGTCGCCGGCGATGTCGATGACCAGCGCGTCGGGATGGGCGATCTGGACGCCGAGCGCGGCCGGCAGGCCATAGCCCATGGTGCCCAGCCCGCCGGACGTCATCCAGCGGTTCGGCTTCTCGAAGCCGTAGTGCTGGGCCGCCCACATCTGGTGCTGGCCGACTTCGGTGGTGATGTAGGTGTCGCGGTCCTTGGTCAGCGCATAAAGCCGCTGGATGGCATATTGCGGCATGATGATGTCGTCGTTCGGCTTGTAGGCGAGCGAATCGCGGGCGCGCCAGCGCTCGATCTGCTCCCACCAGGGCCGCAGGGCGGCCTTGTCGGCCCTGGCGCCCGCACGCCACAGCCGCACCATGTCCTCCAGCACCCGACCGACGTCGCCGATGATCGGGACCTCGGTGCGGACGTTCTTGTTGATCGAGGACGGGTCGATGTCGATGTGGATCTTGCGCGAATGCGGCGAGAACGCGTTGAGCCGCCCGGTGATGCGGTCGTCGAAGCGGGCGCCGATGCAGACCATCACGTCGCAGTCGTGCATGGCCATGTTGGCCTCGTAGGTGCCGTGCATGCCGAGCATGCCGAGCCAGCGCGGGCCGCTGGCCGGATAGGCGCCGAGGCCCATCAGCGTCGAGGTGATCGGGAAACCGGTCAGTTCGACCAGCTCGCGCAGCAGGTGGCTGGCTTCCGGGCCCGAATTGATGACGCCGCCGCCGGAATAGATGATCGGCCGCTTCGCCGACGCCATGAGTTCGACCGCGGCGCGGATCTGCTCGAGGTCACCCTCGAGTTTCGGCCGGTAGGAGGAGCGCGGCGCGGTCTGCGGCGGCGTGTACATGCCGCGCGAGAACTGGATGTCCTTGGGGATGTCGACGACGACGGGACCCGGGCGGCCGGTGGTCGCCACCTGGAAGGCCTCGTGCAGGATGCCGGCCAGTTCGTTGACGTCCTTCACCAGCCAGTTGTGCTTGGTGCAGGGCCGCGTGATGCCGACCGTGTCGCATTCCTGGAAGGCGTCGGAGCCGATCAGCGAGGTGGGCACCTGGCCGGTGATGCAGACGAGCGGGATGGAATCCATCAGCGCATCCTGCAGCGGCGTCACCGCGTTTGTGGCGCCGGGGCCGGAGGTGACCAGCATCACGCCAGCCTTGCCGGTGGAGCGGGCATAGCCCTCGGCCGCATGGCCGGCGCCCTGCTCGTGGCGCACGAGGATGTGCTGGACCTGTTCCTGCTGGAAGAGTTCGTCGTAGATCGGCAGGACTGCGCCGCCGGGATAGCCGAAGATGTGCTCGACGCCGTTGTCGATCAGCGCCTGCACGACCATCTCGGCGCCGGTCATCTCGCGCCGCCCGGTTTCCACATGTGCCTTGTTCATCGATCTCGTCCCGTATTGCGCGCCGCTGCGGCGCTGGAGGTTCGTCTAGTCCTGTTTCGGCCAATAAAAAAGGCCCCCGAGGGAGCCTGTTCGTCGCGCATGGGGGGATTTCGCCCGGCGGTTACACCGCCTTGCCCATGCGCGCGCCTACTACGAGAATGATCCTGTCCGTCATGGGGGCGGACACTAAGGCGACGCGGCAGGCGCTGTCAATCGCAAATCGGTTCCGCCGCACGCGACGGCCGGCCTCCGTTAACGGCACGTGAACCAAGGCGCCGAACCCGCCCTTAACCCGGCCCTGTCATCTTGCGTCCCAAACGACAAGAAAAAGAAGCGGACAGGGACGCGAAGCGAGACATGTTTGCCGGAGAAGGAGCCCGCGGGGAAGCAACAGCGCAGGAGCGCCGCGACCCACGGCAGCCCGATGCGCGGATGCTCGGGCGCGTCATCCAGTGCGACGGCGCGATGGCCGTCATCGCCTCCTACGCCGACGCAGCCGAAGGCGCGCCGACCAACCTGTGGAACATCGGCAAGCTGATCTCGGTCTCCACCGGCCAGACGCGCCTCGTCGGGATGGTGTGCTCGATCGAGATGCCGTCGGGCGTGTGGGCCGAGGACGAGCCGAACCCGATCAAGGTGCATCTGGAACTGATCGGCGAAGTGCGAGACGAGGAAGGCACCAGGCGGCCGATCTTCGACCGCGGCATCACCGTCTATCCCAACATCGGCGCCATCGCGCACCAGATCCGCGCCCGCGACCTCGAGGCCGTCTACCAGCTCGCCGGCCGCAAGTCGGTGGTCATCGGCAGCCTGTCGCAGAATTCCAACATCGATGCGCGCATCAGCGTCGATTCCATGCTCAACCGGCACTTCGCCATCGTCGGCACCACCGGCGTCGGCAAGTCGACGGCAGTCTCGCTCCTGCTGCACAAGGCGATCGAGGAGCGGCCGGACCTGCGCATCCTGATCCTCGACCCGCACAACGAGTTCGCCGCCGCCTTCAGGGACCAGGCGGCGCGGATCGACCAGCAGACCCTCGACCTGCCCTTCTGGCTGTTCCGGCTGGAGGAACTGACGGAGGTTCTCTTCCGCGGCCGCGAGAACGTGGCGGAGGAGGTCGATATCCTGCGCGACCTGATCCCGATCGCCAAGGTCTCCTATCGCAATCCCGGCGGGCAGCTGCGCCTGCGCCGCGCCTCCGACATGGGCTCCATCACCGCCGACACGCCGCTGCCCTACCGCATGTCGGACGTGCTGCGCCAGATCGACGAGCGCATGGGTTCGCTCGACGCCAAGCTCGAGCGGCCGGCGCTGAAGTCGCTGAAGAGCCGGATCGAGAGCATCGTCCACGATGCCTCGTACCGCTTCATGTTCGGAACCCACATGGTGGAGGACACGATCCACCAGTCGATCGGCCGGATCTTCCGCGTGCCGCACGAGGGACGGCCGATCATGTGCTTCCAGCTGGCCGGCATGCCGTCGGAGGTGGTCAATTCGGTCTGCTCGGTTCTCGCGCGGCTCGCGTTCGACCTTGCCCAGAGCAGCCAGGGCAAGCTCAAGCTGCTCGTGGTCTGCGAGGAGGCGCACCGCTACATGCCGTCCGATCCGCGGCTCGGCTTCGCGCCGACGCGGCATGCGCTGGCCCGCATCGCCAAGGAAGGCCGCAAGTATGGCTGCTACCTCGGCGTCGTGACGCAGCGGCCGGGCGAACTCGACCCGACGATCCTGTCGCAGTGCTCGAGCGTCTTCGCCATGCGGCTCGCCAACGACCGCGACCAGGAGATCATCCGCACTGCCATTGCCGATTCCTCGGCCTCGACGCTGGCCTTCCTCTCCTCCATGGGCCAGCGCGAGGCGATTGCCTTCGGCGAGGCGGTGGCGACGCCGATGCGGCTGAAGTTCGAGGAGCTGTCGGCCGACAAGATCCCCGGCGCCCATGTCGACAGTTCGCTGGGAAGCGTGGTCTCTCCCGAGGAGGTGGACCTGCAGGCGATCATCGACCGGATGCGGCGCATCGAACGGCAGCCTGCGGCCGAGGCGGAGGAGGACCAGTCCTTCTTCGGCGAAGGCAGCCCGCTGCTCAAGCGCCCGGTGGCCGAAGCCGCGCGCGACCTGACCGCGCCGCCCGAGACTTCGGGCACCGTTCCCGGCGCCTATGCGCCGGTTCATGGCGGCGCCCCGGCCTTCGGCATGGCCCCGGCTACGGCCGAACCGCGGCGGATGCGCCGCTTCGGCGACGGGCCATTCCGTTCCGGCGAGTAGGACAGGCCTTCACGGACGTGGCCGGGCAGACGTCAGACAGGCGGCACGCGCTGCCGGCTCAGGCGCAGACGCGGTTCCGGCCGAGCCGCTTCGCCTGATAGAGCTTGCGGTCCGCGCGGCGGAAGAACTCGTCCGCCGTCTCGCTGCGGTCCCAGACCGCGAGCCCGACGCTGGTGGTCACGCGCAGCGTGATGTTGCCCGTCGTGACCGTCAGCTGCGAGATGGCGGTGCGGATGCGTTCGGCGAGCTTTGCCAGCATGTCCTCGTCGAGGTTCGGCGCGACCACCGCGAATTCCTCGCCGCCCAGGCGCGCCGCGACGTCGTGGTAGCGCGTGAACTCGCGCAGGCAGCTCGCCACCTGGCGCAGCACCTCGTCGCCGACGTCGTGGCCATGCGTGTCGTTGACGGCCTTGAAGTTGTCGAGGTCGAGGATCATCAGGCCCACCGGCTTGCCGATGCGCTGGAATTCGCCGAGATATTCGCGCAGGGCGTCGTCGAAGTAGCGACGGTTGTGCATGCTGGTCAGGCCGTCGGTCAGCGCCGCGTGCTCCAACGTCACCGAGCGGGCGCTCAGCGTCTCGGTCATGGCGCGCAGCTTGCCTTCCTCGCGCACCTGGGTGCGGATCAGCGGAAAGATGAAGAACAGTCCGAAGATGATGGCGCCGGCATTGAGGATGGCGCCGCCGAACAGCATCCGGCTCGCCAGTTCGTGGGCGGCCGCATCGTCGATATGCTCGGCCGTCAGCGCCCGATAGGCGAACAGCATCAGGACGCACGTCACGAGGATCAGCGCCATGAAGACGAAGAATGCCGTTTCCGATCGATGGAGGCGCATGTAACCCGTACCGCGATGACTTGCGAAGGATTGCACGGCTCCAATTACGGCGGCGTTAACGGGCGCAACCTCTACGCGAAGCGTTCGAACAAGACCTAAGTCTTCACGGAGGATGCCCGCGTGGCGAGCAGATCCCCCTCCATTGGTCCTATGCGCTGCCATTCGGTTCCGAGCTGATGACGAAACCAGGTGTCCTGCCGCTTGGCATATTGCCGGGTGGCGGCCTTCGCCCGTTCCAGGGCCGCCTCAAGCGTCGACGTGCCCTGCAGGTGGCCCGCGAGTTCGGGAACGCCGATCGCCTTCATGGCAGGCAGGGCCGGGTCGAGGTCGAGTGCCAGCAGCGCCCTCACCTCTTCCAGCGCGCCGGCTGCCACCATCGCGTCGAAGCGGTCGTCGATGCGCTGCCGCAGAAGCGCCCGGTCCGGAGCGATGACGAGGCAGCGCGCCGTCGCCGGATCGATCAGCGAGGGCCCGCGCCGCGCCTGCCAGTGACCGATCGGCCGGCCGGTCGCCTCCAGGACCTCGAGGGCGCGAACGATGCGCTGGCCATCGGCGGGGCCGATCCGGGCAGCGGCCGCCGCGTCGCGCGTCGTAAGCAGCGCGTGCAGGGCGGCGGCGCCTTCGGCGGCAAGCCGCACCCGCCAGGCGTCTCGGACCTCCGCAGGCACCGGCGGCATATCGGACAGGCCGCCGGTCAGGGCGCGGAAATAGAGCCCGGTGCCGCCGACGAAGACGAAGCGCCGGCCGCTGCCCGCGGCGCCGGCGATGAGTTCGGCCACCTCGCGCAGCCACTGGCCTGTGGAATGGGCGGCGGACGGCGGCACGTGGCCATAGAGATGGTGCGGCCGTTCGGCTTCCTCCGCGGCAGAGGGACGCGCCGTCAGCACGCGCAGCACGCCGTAGACCTGCATGGAATCGGCGTTGACGATCTCCGCACCCGTATCGCGTGCAATGGCGAGCGCCAGCGACGACTTGCCGCTGGCGGTCGGCCCGGCTATCAGGGTTGCGCCCTTCAACGGCGCGATGCCGTCTCGCGGAGATATTGTCTCGATGTCGCTGGTCGCCACGCTCATCTCCAGCCCCGAAGCCGCCGTGCTGACGCGGGATGTCGCCGATAGCGCGACCCGCGCCCTTCGCGCAAGGGCGCCGCGCTGGCTTGCCGACGGCATCGCCTGCGACATCGACCTGCCGGAGGATGCCGATGCAACCGAGGCGGAAGCGCGCCTGCGCGAAGCGCTGGCCGGCCTGCCGCTGGACGTCGCCGTGCAGCCGGCCGAAGGGCGGCGCAAGAGAATCCTGATCGCCGACATGGACTCCACCATGATCGATCAGGAATGCATCGACGAACTCGCCGCCGAGGTGGGTCTGAAGGATCACGTCTCGGCCATCACCCGGCGCGCGATGAACGGCGAGATCGCCTTCGAGCCGGCGCTGCGCGAGCGCGTCGCGCTCCTGAAGGGGCTGCCGCTCTCCGTGATCGACAAGGTGATCGCCGAGCGGATCACGCTGGCGTCGGGCGGGCCGCAATTGGTGGCGACGATGCGACGACACGGCGCCTGGGCGGCGCTGGTTTCCGGCGGCTTCACGCTGTTCACCGGCCCGGTGGCGCAGCGGCTCGGCTTCGACGAGCACCAGTCGAACACGCTCGTGGCCGAGGGCGGCATCCTTGCCGGCACGGTCGCCGATCCAGTGCTCGGGCGCGAGGCGAAGGCGGAGGCGCTGACGGCGATCGCAGCCGGCCTCGGCGTGACGCCGGCCGATGCGGTGGCGGTCGGAGACGGCGCCAACGACCTCGCCATGATCGGACTGGCCGGCATGGGCGTTGCGCTGCACGCCAAGCCGACGGTGGCGGCACAGGCCCGCTTCCGCATCGACCACGGCGACCTCACCGCCCTGCTCTACCTCCAGGGCTATTCCGCCGGCGAAATCACCGCATGACGCTTCTGACCACCGAGCGCCTCATCCTGCGCAACTGGGAGGACCGCGACCGCGCGCTGTTCCACCGCATCAATTCGGACGATGCGGTGATGCAGTTCTTCGGCTTCCGTCGCAGCCGCGCCGGCTCGGACGCCATGATGGACCGCCTGACATGCGACATCGTCACGCGCGGCTACGGCTTCTGCGCCGCAGAGATTGCCGCGACGGGCGAGACGATCGGCTTCGTCGGTCTCAACCCGGCAGGCATCCCCGACATCCTGCCGGACGACGCCGTGGAGATCGGCTGGCGGCTGGCACCCGAATTCTGGGGCAAGGGCTATGCCACGGAAGCGGCCCGCGCCTGGCTCGCCTTCGCCTTCCGGACGCTCGGCCTCGACGAGGTGCTGTCCTTCGCCGTCTGGACCAATGCCCGATCTATCGCGGTCATGACGCGGATCGGCATGAGCCGCGTCGACGACGGCGACTTCGACCATCCGCGCGTCGCGGCGCCGAGCCTCAATCCGCACGTGCTGTACTGTATCACGCGCGACGAGTGGCGTCAGGAAGCCTGAAACGGAAACGCCGCCCGCAAGGGCGGCGCCCGAAGCGCGGCAGACCGGGGCGCGGCAGACCGGAGCGACCGGTCAATCCATCCTGAGCGTCACGAAGCGCAGCTCGCCGGTCTTCGACGACAGCATCAGCAGCGCGTTGCGGCGGCCCTGCTCCTTCAGCGCGGCGATGCGGTCGACGACCTGCTGGGGAGACGAGACCGATTCCTGGGCGATCTCGGTGATCACCTCGCCGGCAGCGATGCCCTTCTCGGCGGCGGCCGAGTTGGGTGCGACTTCCATGATCACCACGCCGGACACGTCGGGCACGATGCCGAATCGCTCGCGCGCGGCGTCGTCGAGAGCACCGACGGTCATGCCGAGCACGGCGGCGGTGGCCACGGCCTCGCCTTCCTCGCCCTCGGCAGCCTCGTTCTCGGCCAGTTCCTCGCTATCCTCGAGGCGGCCGAGCGTGACCTTCACCACCTGTTCCTCGCCCTTGCGGACGATGACGACGTCGACTTCCTTGCCGACCGGGCTGTCGGCGACGATGCGCGGCAGGTCGCGCATTTCCTTCACCGCCCGGCCGTCGAAGCGGATGATCACGTCGCCGGCCTGGATGATGCCGTTGTCGACGGGACCGCCCTTTATGACGCCGGCCACCAGCGCGCCTTCCGCCGTCGCCATGCCCAGGCTCTCGGCGATGTCGTCGGTGACGGGCTGGATGCGGACGCCGAGCCAGCCGCGACGCGTCTCGCCGAACTCGCGCAGTTGCGAGATGACGCTGACGGCAAGGTCCGAGGGAATCGAGAAGCCGATGCCGATCGAGCCGCCGGAGGGCGAGATGATGGCGGTGTTGATGCCGATCACCTCGCCGTTCATGTTGAACAGCGGGCCACCGGAATTGCCGCGGTTGATCGCCGCATCGGTCTGGATGAAGTCGTCATACGGGCCGGAATTGATGTCGCGGTTGCGCGCCGAAACGATGCCCACCGTCACCGTACCGCCGAGGCCGAACGGATTGCCGATGGCCATGACCCAGTCGCCGATGCGGATGGCGCCGGAATCGCCGAAGGGCACGGCCTTCAGCCGCTTCTTCGTCGGGTCGACTTTCAGCACGGCGATGTCGGTCTTGGTGTCGCGGCCGACGAGTTCGGCCTTCAGCTTCGAGCCGTCGGAGAAGTTCGCCTCGATCTCGTCAGCGTCGGCGATGACGTGGTTGTTGGTGATGATGATGCCCTGTTCGGCATCGATCACGAAGCCGGATCCCAGCGACTGCACCCGGCGCGGCACGGTGCTGCCGCCGCGGTCCTTGAAGAATTCGTCGAAGAAATCCTGGAAGGGCGACCCCTCCGGAAGCTGCGGCATCGGCACCGCGTCCTGCCCAGGGGCGCCGGCGTTCTGGGAGGTCGAGATGTTGACGACGGCTTCGAGCAGACCCTCCGCGAGGTCGGCTACGGAGGCCGGACCGGTCTGCTGCGCCACGGCCGGCGCTGCCGTCTGCGCCAGCATGGCGGCCGCCGCGGCCGCGAAGGCAAGGTTGCGCACCGCCGGCAGGAACCGCTTGAGCATCATCGTCACGTTCTCCCGATTGGCCTGATCGCGGCCGGACCGCGAAGGCCCCGCTGCCGCGGCAAGAAAGCGGACGCGACGGCGCCGCGCCCGCTCTTTCGTCAGCAAGAATTAGGGCCAGTTTGCGGTCGAGGATAGCGCAAAGCGGATAAAACCTGCGTTATCCCCGCGCCAGCCAGACGATGCCGACGCCGACGGCCACGGCGGCGATGCCGCCATAGCGCAAGGTGTTGTCGGACATGTCGAGCACGTTCGACGCGAGCTTCCGCGCGAGTGAGGGAAAGCCGCCATAGATGAGGCCCTCGATCACGAAGACGAGACCGAGGGCATCGATGAAGTCGCGCATGTCAGTTCGCGACGGGGGCCGCCGGCTCGGCAGCCGGTGCGGCCGGAGCAGCGGGTTCGGCTGCCGGAGCAGCCGGGATCGGCGCGGGCAGCGGGCTGCCTGCCGCCGCCGCGGCGTCCGTCGCCGCGCCGCTGGTCGGCGCCGGCATCCGCCCGGCGTCGTTGCCGAAGAAGCGAAAGAACTCGGAGTTCGGCGACAGCACCATCGACGTGCCGGTGCCCTCCAGCGCCTCTGTGTAGGCCGCCATCGACCGGTAGAAGTCGAAGAAGTCCGGGTCCCGCTGAAATGCATCGGCGAAGATGGCGTTGCGCTGCGCTTCGCCCTCGCCTCGCAGGATCTCGGACTCGCGGCGCGCTTCGGCGATGATCTCGACCACCTCGCGGTCGGCGCGGGCCCGAATGCGGGCGGCCGCCTCGCGACCGCGTGCCCTCAGGCGCTCGGCCTCGGCAAGGCGCTCGGCCGACATGCGGTCATAGGTCTGCTGCGAGACCTCCTGCGTCAGGTCGGTGCGGCGGATGCGCACGTCCTGGATCTCCAGACCGAGCGACGTGGCGTCTGGGCGGAGCTGGTCGCGAACCTCGAGCATCATCGACGTCCGCTCTTCGGACAGAGCGGATTCGAAGCCGCGCAGACCGTAGACCCGGCGCAGGGCCGCATCGAGACGGGTGCGCAGCCGCTGTTCGGCCAGCGTGACGGAGCCGGAGACCGTCTGCCGGAAGACGCGCGGATTCTCGATCCGGTACAGCACGAAGGCGTCGACCTCGTAGAACTTGCCGCCCGAGACCTGGACGCGGATGTCGTCGAGATCGAAGCGCATGATGCGGTCCTCGATCATCTGGACGTTGTCGGCCTCGACGAAGCCGAAGGGCAGCTTGAAGTAGATGCCCGGCTCGGACTTTACGTCGACGATCTCGCCGAAGCGCAGCACGATCGCCTGCTGGCGCTCGCTGACGACGAAGAAGGAGGAATAGGCGATGATGGCGATGACCGCCACGATGGCGGCGATGATGGGAAGCCGGTTCGACATCAGTTCGTCCCTCCCGTGGCGGGCGCGCGGCGCTCGAGTTCGGGAAGCGGCAGGTAGGGCACCACGCCCGGCCCGCCTGCGCCCTGCTCGATGATGACCTTGTTGGATCCCTTCAGGACCTGCTCCATCGTTTCGAGAAAGAGACGGCGCCGCGTCACGTCGGGCGCCTTGGCGTATTCGTCGTAGACGGAGACGAAGCGCTGCGCCTCACCTTCGGCTTCCTGGACGACCCGGGTCCGGTAGGCGGCTGCCTCTTCCCGCACCTGCGCGGCTTCACCGCGGGCCCGGCCGAGCTGCTGGTTGGAGTACTGGTTGGATTCCTCCACGAAGCGGTCCTCGTCCTGCTCGGCGCGCTGCACCTCGTCGAACGCGTCGGCCACCTCGCGGGGCGGCGCGGCGTCCTCGATCGAGATCGCATTGACCACGATGCCCGTGCCGTAGTCCTCCAGCGATCCCTGGATGATCTGGCGCACCTCGTCGGCGATGCCCTGGCGGTCGTCGCGGAAGATGTCCTGGGCAGGACGCCGGCCGACCACTTCGCGCACCGCGCTCTCGGCGATCTGGCGAACGGTGTCGTCGGGGCTCGCCACGTTGAAGAGATAGGCGGCCGGATCGGCGACCTGGTAGGCGACCGAGAACTTGACGTCGACGATGTTCTGGTCACCCGACAGCATCAGGCCCGACGAGCCGCCGCCGCGCACTTCGCCGATGTTGACCAGCTTTTCGGCCGTGTTCGCCTTCTCGACCGTCTCGATCGGCCACCAGTGGAAATGCAGGCCCGGCTGGGAGAGCTCGTCCTTCGGCTTGCCGAAGCGAAGCTCGACGGCCAGTTCGTCCGGCTGCACGGTGTAGACCGACTGGAAGGCCCAGAGCGCGACGAGACCGACCGCGACGATGCCGACGATCGCCGGCGAGAACCCGCCGCCGCCTGGCAGCGCGTGCTTCAGCCGGTCCTGGCCGCGGCGGATGATGTCCTCAAGATCGGGAGGCGTGCCCTTCGGGCCGTTCGGACCGCGGGGTCCCTGCCCCCAGGGTCCGCCGCCTCCGCCGTTGCCGCCACCGCCGCCCCAAGGGCCGCCGCCACCGCTTTGATTGCTCCAGGGCATGAATGTCCTCTCATTTGGTGGGTGCCGCCCGTCGACAGAGGGCGAAACCGATGGCCGTGTTATAGGGATACGCCCCTGCCCTTTCAACGCGACACGGAGCGTGAATGGGGCGAATTGCGCTGCCTTGTCGCGGAAAAGCGCCGAAAGCCGGCAAAACCCTCTCTAACGGAGGGCCTGCGGCGACGTTCCCGCGCGCTCATAGACGACATGACGCGTCGGGTGGCTGTCCCGCGGGCCTGCCGGAAGTTCCTCGGTGTGGCCAGCGCGCCAGAGAGCGGGATCGATCGCGGGGAACCGCGTGTCGCCTTCAACGGACGCCAGGACGTGCGTGACGTGCAGCCGGTCGGCCCGGTCGATCGCCTGCCGGTAGATCTCGCCGCCGCCGATGATGCAGGTTTCGTCGCCCGCAGGCATGCAACGGCCGCGAACGCGCGCGAGCGTCAGCGCATCGTCGAGCGAGCGGACGGCTTCCACCCCTTCGGCGCTCCAGCCGGCGTTGCGCGTCACCACGATGTTCAGTCGCCCCGGCAACGGCCTGCCGATGCTTTCGAAGGTCTTGCGGCCCATCACCACCGGCTTGCCCATGGTCTGCGCCTTGAATCGCTTCAGATCGGCCGAGAGCCTCCAGGGCATGTCGCCCTCGCGGCCGATGATGCCGTTCTCGGCCACCGCGACATGGATCACGACGTCCGCCATGGCTCAGCCTCCCGAGGAAGGTTCGGCGGTGAAGGGTTCGAGGATCAGGATCTCGACGTCCTTCTCCGGGAAGTGGTCCTTCGCGCGCATTTCGAAGGTCGTCGGCCCCGTCTTCTTCACGCCATCGCCGCAGAAGGAGACGAGGTTCTTCGGGTCGCCCTTGTCGACCGTCAGGCGGAAATCGCCGATCGTGCCGCTGGCCCAGTTGCCGCCGGTCTTGAGGATGTAGGACAGCCGCGTCTCGAAGAGGCGCGGATAGCCGTCGGGCGAGGCTTTCGCGGCCTTCAGCACCGCCTTCTCGAAGCCCTCGTCCATGCAGTAGCGGGCCTTGTAGTCGGCGTGGTTCCCTCCCTGGATGTTCCCGTCGCTGAAGAAGCTGATGCCGGCCGAGGAGCCGATACTCGGCGTATAGCGATGCGAGACGGCGACATCCCGCCCTGCCGGGAAGGTCATGCGCCACCAGTATGTCGAGGAAAGCCGCCAGAACGGCGTGACCACCCGCTTCATGCCCGATCCGTCGTCATACTCGTCGATGATGACGATGCCGCGGTCGAGCCAGTCGTCGACGATGTCCTCCGGCAGTCCGGCCAGCGCCGCTTCCGCCGCCCCGCCATAGGGAAACAGCGGAATTCCGCGCGATTCGAGGTCCTGCGTCACGTCGATGCCGACGGCGAAGGCGCGCTGCTCCAGCGCCGGCTCGACGGCGTCGCCATCGACGGAGACCTCGAAGCCGAGGAAGTCGTCGTCGGCGTCGAAGGGGATCGACACGTTCTGGTAGGGACTGGCCTCGATTTCGGGCATCGGGAAGGCGACGATCGAGGAGACGTCCGCGTCGGAGCGATTGCGGAAGACATAGTCGACCCGTACCGCTTCTCGCGAAAGAAAGAGGTCCTCGCGGGCCATCTCGATGACGTCGCTGCGTGACAGGACGAGCCCGCCCGCGCCGAGTTCGGCGGTCGAATCATTCGCCTCCGCGGCGCTTGCCGCGGCGAGCATGAGGATGGAGGCGACGGCGCGCTTCATGAAGTGACCCTCGACAGGCGACGGTTGACCGGAGCCCGTGCGGCAACGGGGCTCGGCAGATGCGCGCCCTGCATAGCCGATAACGCCATGGCCGTCGATTGCAGCGGCGCCGCCGTCCGCCGCGCAGCAGGCGGACGGCCGCGCCCGCGTCGTCAGAACTCGACGCGGGCGTTGAGGCGGAAGGTGCGGCCGGGCTCGAAATGCGGCTTCACGCCGTTGAAATCCTGGCCGTAGCTCGCACGGCTCGTGTAGGTCTCGTCGAAGATGTTGCGCGCCTCCAGCCGCAGCGTCAGGTTCTGCCGCGACGGCGGCGTCCATTCGGCGAAAGCGTTGAAGACCTGGTAGGCGGGCAGCGGCAGCTTGTCGGAGGTCGGGTCGGACGGGTGCTTGACCAGCGTGGCGTCGCTTTCGAGGCCGAACTCGGCATCGCCGCCCAGCGTCAGGCCCCAGGGTTCGTGGCGCCAGCCGGCCGTCAGCATGACGATCTGGCCGAGCGGCGTCGTCAGGTAGCGGCCGACCTCCGAGTCCGCCGCGACGCCGTCCACCTCGCCGCTGATGTCGGCATATTTCGCGGTGACGTAGCCCGTCCCCCAGTCGTAGCCGGCGCCGACTTCCCAGCCCCAGCTGTAGAGGTCGTAGCTGCGGGTGGCTCCGTCGGTGTAATTGGCGGAGCGGGCATTGCGGATGTCGGACTGGAAGACGCCGGCTTCCACGGAAAAACCGTTCCAATGCGCCTCCAGGCCGGCGGTCAGGCTGACCGAGGTGACCGGCGAAGGGCCGTCGCCATAGTCCCAGGCGGGGTTCTGGATGAAGTTCTCCGCCAGCGGCACGCCGCCCCAGACCCGCGACGCTCCGGCCTTGGCGGTGAGGAAATCCGGCACGAGGTCGTATTCGCCCGAGACGTTGCCGGACACGCCGACATTCTTCCATTCCGATCCGTCGGTGCCGGTGAACCACTGGTTGTCGACGCGGCCGCCGAAGGACAGGCGGGCACGGTCGGTCGGCTCGAGCCGCGCCTGCGCATAGGCGCCGACGTTGCGGGCCTTCTCCTCGGGATGTTCCTCCGCGCCGGGCTCGCTGTAGTCGAGGTTGGCACGATCCGAATAGAAGTCGACGCCGGCCGTCACGCTGCCCAGGTCGAGGTTGAAGCGGTTCTCGACCTTGCCGTTGAAGCTCTCCGTCGCACCGATGGACGGCGCGAGAAAGTCGCCCGAGCCGCGGCTGTACACGGGCGTCTCGACCTGCGTGCGGCTGTAGGCGAGCACCACCTTCGGGTCCCACCAGCCGGCCGGCTTGTCAACCGTGTAGGTGAATACCGTGTTCTGGCGGTCGAGCGTATACTGGCGCAGCACCGGTTCGTTGCGGATGTTGATGTAGACGTTGGCGCGGTACGGGCGCAGGTCGTCGTCGCGCACCTGCTCGTGGCTGAGCTCGAAACGGTGGCCGCCGAGCGTCTCGTAGGCGACCTTGCCGAGGCCGCTGATCAGATTCGTTCCGGTGCCGAGCATCTCCTCGCCGTTGCCGGCCTCGTAATTGCCGCCCTCCGAATAGTTGAGGAAGCCGAGATACTCGAAGCCGCCATGCCGGCCATAGCCGCTGACACCGGTGACGAAGGTGTTCGAATTGGTGTCCCAGGTGCCGCTGACGAAGCCGCCGAAGGCACGGCCCGGCTGGAGCAGGTCGTCGACGTCGACCGTCTCGAAGCCGATCGAGCCGGCGAAGGCGCCCGGGCCGGCATCGGCGGGGGCCACGCCCGGCTGCACGGTCACCGCCTTGAGCAGCGCCGGATCGAGCAGATAGGTGCCGTTGTGGTGGAACACCTTGTTGTTCTGGCGCGAGCCGTCGACGGTGACCGCGAGGTTGGTCTCGTCGACGCCATTGACGTAGAGCTTCTGCGTGCTCGGGATCGCACCGCCGACCGCCACGGCGGGCTCGCCGGCGAAAATCTCCTGCAGGTCGGTCGGCTGCTTGCGCTCGAGCTCTTCCTTGGTGATGGCGATCACCTTGGTGCCGGCGGTGCCTTCGGCACCAGCGCCGACGTCGAGCCGCGGCAGCACGGTCACCTCGTCGCCGGCTTCAGTTTCGGCAGCCTGCGGATCGTCGACCTGCGACTGCGCCAGCCCGGCCGTCGCCGAAGACATCAGAAAGACGAGGGACAGCGCGGTCCCGAGCGACAGGTGACGATAGGCGGCCATAGGCTTCCCCCCGGAAAGAGTGCGGTCGACGGTTGATGTGCTGCAGGTTCGAGACCCCTGCCGGTCGGGTGCGAGCCGGGCCTTGCGGCCGGTCGGTGCCTGTTCGTGGCCCTTAGCCGGAGCCGCGAGGCCGCGCAATGTTACATGATCGAATAAGTCAAGAAATGAAGCGTGCGATCCCAGGCATTGTTGCCATGGTGCAACAGCGCCCCGCGCGGGTCAGCCGTCGGCGCCGAAGCGCAACCCGTCGACGATGAGGTCGATCATCCGGCCGGTGTGATCCGCGCCGCCGCTTTCCGTCGCCACGGAAAGGTTGCCGATCGCCCGCAGGAGGTCGTAGGGGTCGACGCCGGCCCGGATCTGCCTTGCCGCCACCGCCGTCTCGAGCAGGCCAGCGAGCGCCGGCGTGAAGCGCTCGCGAAAATAGTCGGGCAAGGTGTCGAAGGCGGGGTCACCGGAATGGAGGGCAGCCGACAGGCCGCGCTTGGTGCCGATGAAGCCGGAATAGCGCCGCAGCCACCGCACCAGCGCCGCGAGTGGGGGATGGGCCGCCGCCAGCGCCTGCGCCTCTGCGGCACAGGCGTCGACTTCGCGGCGGAAGACGGCGGCCACGAGATCGGCGCGCGTGGGGAAGCGGCGGTAGAGCGTGCCCATGCCCACCCCTGCCCTCAGCGCGATCTCGCGCACCGGCGCATCGACGCCATGCTCGGCGAACACCACCCTGGCAGCCTCCAGCACCGCGTCCTCGTTGCGGCGCGCATCGGCGCGCAGCCGCCGTCCGGCACCGTGCTCGTCCTGCTGTGGATCGTCCTCGGCCAAGCCCGCTCCCTCCGTTTGTCCCCGCGCGACGACTGCCCGTGCCCGCCGCGCTTGATAAACGGAGCGTCGCTCCGTATATGCATGCAAGCGGAGCGTCGTTCCGTATAATCTCTATCGCGCCGGCACGACGCCGCCAACCCTTACCGGAGAACACCCTCGATGTCGCATGCCCTGCCCCAGGTGGCGCCGCTCCCGGCCACCGATCCATACCCCATCCTCTCCTTTGCGCCGGTCCGCCTCGCCGCCCCCGGTCGCGGGCACGACATCCACCTGCGGGTCTCGATCCCGGCGAATGGTGGCGCGCTGCCTGTGATCCTCTTCTCTCATGGCAACGGCCAGTCGCTGCACGCCTACGGGCCGCTCGCCAACCACTGGGCCGGCTCCGGCTTCGCCGTCCTGCAGCCGACGCATCTCGACTCCCGCCTGCTCGGCCTCACCGCCGACGCCCCGCGCCGGCGACAGTTCTGGCGCTATCGCGAGACCGACCTCGTGTATATCCTCGACCGGCTCGACGACATCGAGCAGGCGGTGCCCGGCCTCACCGGTCGCCTCGACCGCGACCGCATCGCCGTCGCGGGGCATTCCTGGGGCGCCCAGACCGCCAGCATGCTGCTTGGCGCCACGCATCCCGACCCCGATGACGGCTCGGTCGTCGACATCGCCGACGGACGGGTCAAGGCCGGTGTGCTGATGGCGGTGCCGGGCACCGGCGGGGCCAATCTCAGCCCCTTTGCCGCCACGCACTTCCCGTTCATGCAGCCGGATTTCTCCGCGATGACGCCGCCGACGCTCGTGGTGGCCGGCGACAGCGACCGCGGCGCGATGACGGTGCGCGGCCCGGACTGGTGGCGCGAGGCCTACGATCTCGCGCCGCCGCGCAAGGCGCTGCTGACGCTCGCCGGTGGCGAGCATTCGCTGGGCGGCATCCCGAACTACGAGGCGCGGGAGACCACCGACGAGAGCCCGGCGCGTCTGGCGGCCGTGCAGCGCCTGTCGACCGCCTATCTGCGCAGCGCGCTCCATCCGGGCGATCACGCCTGGGACGAAGCGCTCGCGGCGTTTCGGGCGGACGCAAGCCCGCAAGGGACCGTCGAGACGAAATGAGGGCGACGCGAACGGCGCGGGCCGGGCGCCATCCCCGGGCCCGCGCCGCATTGCGTCACACGGCGACGTCGGCTGCGATCGCCGGATGGCTGTCGTAGCCGGTCACCTCGAAATCCTCGATCCGGTAGTCGTCGATCGTCTCTGCCCGCCGGCGGAGCGCCAAGGTCGGGAAGGGTTTCGGATCACGGCCGGCCTGCATGCGGGCCTGGTCGAGGTGGTTGAGGTAGAGATGCACGTCGCCGCCCATCCAGACGAACTCGCCGAGCGAAAGGCCCGCCTGCTGCGCCACCATGGCCTGCAGCGCCACCGCGCCGACGAAATTGAACGGAAGGCCGAGCAGCGCGTCGCCGGAGCGCTGGTACATCAGCATGTTGAGACGGCCGCTCGAATGGACGTGGAACTGGTAGACCATGTGGCAGGGCGGCAACGCCATACCCGGAAGCTCCGGCACGTTCCAGCCGTGGAACAACATGCGGCGGCTGCCGGGGTTGTCGCGGATCAGGCGGATGACCTCGGCGATCTGGTCGTGCTCGCGCCCGTCGGCGCCCAGCCAGCGCCGCCACTGCTTGCCGTAGACGGGCCCGAGGTCGCCCCAGCGTGCGGCAAAGGCCTTGTCGGCCAGCACGCGGGCTTCGAAATCGGCCTGGCTGACCGTTTCGCCGGTCTCCCTGCGGTAGCGGGCGAGCGGCCAGTCGGTCCAGATCCGCACGTTCTCCTGGAGCAGCTCGCGGATGTTGGTGCCGCCGGTCAGGAACCAGAGCATCTCCTTGATCGCCGTCTTCCAGTAGACCTTCTTGGTGGTCAGCACCGGGATGGTGCCGTCCGACAGGTCGAAGCGAAGCATCGCGCCGAACACCGACAGGGTGCCGACGCCGGTGCGGTCGACGCGGCGGTCGCCGGTGTCGAGGATCCGCTCGATCAGGTCGAGATACTGCCGTTCGGGATGGGTCTGCATCATGCCGTCCGTTCGTTCCGCAGCGCCCGCGCCGCGATTCCCACGCGGCGCCCAGACTAGACGAGGATGGCCGATCACGCACCCTTGCCGGCCTGCGATCCCCAGCCGATTGCGGACCCGGCGCAAAGCCGGGCGCACGCCGCGGCGATCGCGCATCAGGACGCCAGAAGTTCAGTCCGGGCCGGATCGCTTCGCCGGGACCAGCCGTTCTGTATCCGCACCCAGCCGCGGCGCTGTCGGAAGCGTCGGCCTCTCCATGCCGGCCTGCCGGAAAGCCGGACCGAAGGCGAGCGGTTCGCCGTCCACGCCGATGCCGGGCGTCGCCGGATAGACCTCGGTCAGGAACTCCAGCAGGTTTCGGACCCGCGCGGCGGGCACGTTGGCGGCGTTGAGCCTGGTTTCGAGATCGGCTGCGCTTGCGGTGGCGAAAGCACTGCACAGCGCCCGGCGCAATTCGTCCGTGGCGACGTTGGCGAGGAAGGCATCGTCGGCAAGGCCCGCGGGAACCCATGGCGGGCCGGCCAGCTCGGGGCGGCCGAGCAGCCGGCAGAGCGCGGCGAACTGGCCCATCGTGTTGGCCGCGACCGAGATGTGTCCGTCGGCGGTGGCGAAGGTCTCCGCGCCCGGGCTGCCGACGAAGCCGCGATTGCCGACCCGGCCGGGCGGCTGGCGCGTCGCAAGCACCGTCGCGGCGGGTCCCGACATCAGCGCAACGGCCGAATCCACCATCGAGACGTCCAGCGTGATGGGACCGTTGTCGCCGCGCAGGCGCCGCACCACGGCCGCCAGGATCGCCTCGGCGGCGCTGATGCCGGTGGCGATGTCGATCACCGGGAACCCGACCTTCACCGGCCCCGCATCGTCTCCGCCGCCCTGCATCATCATCATCCCGGTCGCTGCCTGGACGACATGGTCGTAGGCCCCGCGCGCGGCATTGTCGCCCGACTGGCCCCAGCCGGAGATCGAGCAGTAGATGATGTCGGGGCGCACGGCACCGATCTCTTCGGGCCCGAGTCCGAGCCGCCTTGCGACGCCAGGACGGAAATTCTCGACGAAGATGTCGGCCGTCCTGGCGAGATCGAGAACCGACCGGCGGCCGGCCGGCTCGGCGAGGTCGATGACGACCGACTGCTTGCCGGCGTTGAGGGCGCGGAAGCCGGGCGCCAGTCCGTCGAGCTCCGGCTGCATGGCAAGCGCGCGCATGGCGTCGCCGCCGCCCAAGCGCTCGACCTTGATCACCTCCGCGCCGAGACAGCGCAGGTGATGCGTGGCGCAGGGCCCGGCCAGCACGTGGGTGAGGTCGAGCACCCGGTATCCTTCAAGCGGCAACATCGTCGTCTCCCCGACCTTGATGGCTCGTGCGCGCGGCGATCCGGTAGACCGCCCGGGCATTGTCCGCGAGCAGCGCACGGCGCCCGTCGGGACGGTGTTCGGCGGCCAGCGTCTTGTAGGCGTTCCACAGCGTCCGGTAGCCGATCGAGGCGCTGTCGACCGGAAAATTGCTCTCGAACAGACAGCGCTCCGTGCCGAACCTCCGGATCGCATGGCGGAAATAGGCGCCGCGCTCGGCCAGGAACTCCTCCGACGACGGCGGCCGCAGACGACGGTGCGCATCGTAGCCGGTAACCATGGAGGCGAGGCCGCCGAGCTTCACCACGAGGTTCGGCAGATCGGCGATGCGGTCGATCTGCCGGCCCCATGCGTCGAAGACGGGATCTCCCGGGCGTGCCGCGCCGGTGTAGCCCATGGGGGTGGCGGCGTGGTCGACGACGATCGTCGTGCCCGGCGCCTGGCGCGACATCTCGACGAGGTCGTCGAGCTGGTGGTGGAACAGGAAGGCGTCGAAGACGAGCTCGCGCTCGCCGACCATGGCCAGCCCGCGCAGGAAGGCAGGGTCGGCATAAAGACCCGGCCGGGCGGCGCCGGCGAGCAGGCGGGCGGCGGGATCCTCCAGCCGCGCTCCGCTCTGCCGGATGCCGCTGACGAATCCGCCCGCGACGTCGCGGTAGGCGTCAAGTATCTCCTCCAGGCGGGGATCGGCCAGGTCGGCATGCAGCACGGCCGCGCCGATGCGGGTGCCGGAGACCTGCCCGGCCATGGCTGCGGCCTGTCCGAGCGCGAACGCCGCCTCCCCCACCGGCCGCAGGTGCGGCGGCCCGTCGGCGCGATGGCCCGAGCCGCATTCGACGTAGATGACGTCGCCAACGCGATGCCCGGCGCCGAGGTCGGCCGCAAGCTCGGGAAGCATGTAGGTGCTGGTGCGCAGCGGCGTGGCGGCACCGGATGGATCCGGAAAATCCCGCTCCTCCCAGAGGTGGATATGGGCGTCGACGACCTCCCAGCCGGGCTCGACGACGTCTTCGGGGCGGCTGTCCCACCAGTCCCGACGGGCGCCCATGCGGCGAACCCAGGCCTGCCGCTCCTGCGGGGTCATGCTTCAGCGAACCTCGATCGTTTCGTTCCGCGCGCGGTGCGCGATTTTCCCGCCGCCAGGGCGACCGGCGGACCATAAGGCGGCTGGCGCTATCAGCGGTAGTTAATTATCCTGACGGTGGGATTACGTTTTTCTAACATCGGACCGCGTGATGATGGACCTGAGGCAGATCCGCTATTTCGTCGCCGCCTGCGAGACGGGCTCGCTCAGCGGCGCAGCCCTCCGGCTGAACTGCACGGCGCCGGGCGTCAGCCAGCAGATGAGTTCGCTCGAAGCACGCCTCGGCACCCGCCTGTTCGAACGCACCCCGCGCGGTGTCAGGCCGACGGCCGCGGGCAGCCGCTTCTACAGCCGGTGCCTGGCCGTGCTGAAGGCCGTGTCGGAGGCCGAGATCGAGCTGCAGGACTTCAAGGCCGGTCTGAGCGGATCGATCTCGGCGGGCTTCGCCCCGGGTCTCGCCAAGGCGATCCTGCCGCAGGTTCTGGCGCGGTTCACGCGCGAATTCCCACGCATCGACATCGAGATTGCCAGCGGCACGGCCGACGTCCTCGTCTCCGAAACTTCGGCCGGCGGCCTCGATTTCTATGTCGGCCAGTTCCGGCAGGACCACCTCAGTGTCGTGGCGACCCATATCGGCCGCTACCCGGTATCGCTGCTGTCGGGCGCCCGGCGCGGGCTCACGCCGATGCAGCCGGTCAATCTCGCCCATCTGTCGCCGCTGAAGCTGTCGGTCCCGTCGGGCACCAACAGCCTGCGCTCGAACATCGAGGAAGCGATCCGCAGCGGCGAGATCGTGCTCGAGCGCAAGATCTCGATCGACAGCCTGTCGGCCGGCTTCAACTTCGTCTGCCAGACCGACTGGTCGTCCATCCTGCCCTTCTGGGTCGGCCTGCAGGAACTCGGCAACGACCGGGTGACCGTCAACCCCATCGAGCAGCCCGCCTTCCATGTCGATGTCGCGCTCATCGTTCCGACGCAGCGGCCGATGGGAAGGCCGGCGCAGCTGTTCTACGATTATTTCCGTCAGGAGCTGCAGCGGATGGCGGAGGAGTGGCGCCGGATCGTCACGCCTGCCTTAAGCGCGGATTAGGGATCGCGTTAGAAGAAATAAGTGCCGCTAAACCATGCGGAGGCCTACGCTTCCGGCCGGAGGATGCGAGAACGGCTGCCGAGGAGGACCTGCGTCGGTCGGGGTCGGGCGGCCCGAGTTCATCGCGCTCCCTCGATACGATCCGGGAGGACACAATGACATATCGGACAATTCTCGGAGGCGCGCTGGCGCTGCTCCTGGCCGGCGGCGCGATGCTGCCGCAAGCCTCGGTCGCAGCCGAGTTCGAACTCAAGATGCAGTTCGCTTCGCCGGACGGGACGCCCTGGAACGCGATGGACCGGCGCTTCGCGGCGCAGCTGGAGGCGATCACGCACGAGCGGGCCAAGGTCGTCTTCTTCCCGCCGAACTCGGTCACCCCGTTCAAGGACTGGCTCCAGGCGACGGGCTCCGGCCTGCTCGACATCGGCTTCGTCTGGCACCCCGTCCTGCCCGGCAAGTTTCCGCAGCTCGAACTGCTGACCCTGCCGGGGCTGGCGAAGAACCAGACGATCGCCAGCACGGTCTACTGGCGCCTGCGCGAGACCTATCCGGCGCTGGGTGAACTTTTCACGCCCGAGGACAACGTCGTGGAGATCGCGACCTTCGTCGCCTTGGGCGCGCATATCCACTCGAAGTCGGCCATCGAAACGCTCGGCGACCTGAAGGGCAAGGTCTTCGCCGCCCAGGACGCGGCAGGCGTCGAGGTGCTGCAGAAGCTCGGCGCGAGTGCCAGCGTGATGGTCGGCCCCGACGCCTATCTGGCGCTGCAGCGGGGCGCCGTCGACGGGGTGCTGTGCGCCTGGGGCTGGGTGAACAACTTCAAGCTCAACGAGGTGACCACTCACCACACGCTGGTGAACCTCAATCCGGGCACCTACAGCACGGTGATGAACAGGGACGCCTACGACAGGCTGACCGACGACGAGAAGAAGCACCTGGCCGATCTCCTGCCGGTCTATTTCTACTACAACACGACCAACGGCGCGGCACAGGCGATGTCGGCGATCCCACCGGAGAACATCCACACCTTCTCCGCCGCGGACCAGGAGACGCTGGCGACGACGATGCGGCCGATGTGGGACGCGTGGGTGCAGAAGGCCGACGCGATGGGCCTGCCCGGCCAGGAGATCCTCGACGAAGCCGTCCGGCTGATGAAGCTCTACGACCAGAACTGACCGGCACGCGGACGAGGTGCCTCCGTCCGGTCGATGCGGCGGACGGAGGCTCGATCATCGGCGGCGCGCCGGGTCCGCACGAGGTTCGTATCCATGACATCCATCAAGGCGCCCATGCCGACATCCGCCGCCGCCCCCGCAGGAACCTCGTTCGGCATCGGCTGGCTGAACCGCGCGGCCCGCTATCTCGGCGGCGCATCGCTTGCCGCCATCATGCTGCTGACGGTCGCGGACGTGGTGATGCGCAATCTCTTCGCGACGGTGGTGCCGGGCGGGATGGAGCTGGCCGGGCTGCTCATGGTCTTCGTCGCGCTGTCGACGCTTGCCCTCGTCGAGCAGGAGAAGGGCCATATCCGGGTCGACGTGCTCCTGAACGCCCTGCCCGGCTTCGTGCGCACACCGCTGCTGGCCGGCGGGCTCCTGCTGACGCTGGCGACGATCTGCATCACGGCGCTGCAGATCGCCTTCCAGGCGCTCTACCTGCGCAGCAACGGCATCGTGACGGGCGTGCTCGCCATTCCCGAGTGGCCTTTCGCGGCGGCGGCGGCTGTCTTCATGGCGCTGTTTGCGCTGGCCCTCCTCGTCAACCTGATCGCGGTGATCGGAGAGGTCGTGGAAATACGGGACGGTCGCTCGCTTGCGATCCTGGCTTTGTGGACCGCCGTGGCGCTCGCGATCGTCTGGTTCGCGCTCAGGCCGGGCGACCTCCCGTTCGAGCTTCCGCGCGAAATGCGCGGCGCGGGCAGCATCGCGCTGTGCTTCGTCCTGATCTTCCTTGGGGTGCACATCGCCGCCGCCATGGCGATCACCGCCCTCCTCGGCATCAGCATGCTGATCAGTCCGGGCGCGAGCCTGACCAGCCTCGGCACGACCACCCTCGACGTGGTCGCAGACCAGACCTGGAGCGCGGTGCCGCTGTTCACCTGGATGGGGCTGATCGTGGTGGCCTGCGGCTTCGCCGAAAGCCTCTACCGGGCAGCCTACCGGTGGATCGGGCATCTTCCGGGCGGACTGGCCTCGGCCAGCACGGTGGCCAGCGCCGGCCTGTCCTCGATCGTCGGCGACACGCTCTCCGGCGTCTACTCGATGGGCTCGATCGCGCTGCCGCAGATGCGGGCCTACGGCTACGACATGAAGCTCGCCGCCGCCTCCATCGCCTGCGCGGCCACGATCGGCGTGATGATTCCGCCCTCGATCGCCTTCATCGTCTACGGCATGATCACCGAGGTCTCGATCGGCAAGCTGTTCGTCGCGGGCATCCTGCCCGGCATCCTCTTCGCCTTCATCCTGATCGCGATGATCACCGTCCGGGCGATGATCGACCCGGCGCTCGCCCCGCGCGGCGAAAGGAGCAGCTGGCGCGAGCGGCTGGCCTCGACCGTCGAGATCTGGCCGATCCTCGCGCTGATCCTGCTGGTGCTCGGCGGGCTCTATGGCGGGCTGGTGACGCCCAACGAGGCGGGCGGGCTCGGCGTCGGCGGGGCGCTGGTGATCGCCGCGCTGACCGGCCGGCTGTCGCGCGGGTCGCTCTGGCGGTCGATCGAGATGACGCTTCGCCTGTCGACGGCCATCATCATCATCTTCATGTTCGCGACCGTGTTCAGCCGGTTCATCACGATCAGCGGGCTGACCAGCCAGCTCGCCGACCTGATCGCCGGAATGCAGCTCGGGAAGTACCAGCTGCTCGCGGCGATCATCGCCTTCTACGTCGTCATCGGCATGTTCATGAACGCGCTGCCCGCACTCGTGCTCACCGTGCCGCTGTTCTTTCCTCTGGCGATGAACGCAGGCTTCGACCCGATCTGGTTCGGCGTGATCTGCGTGATCATGGTCGAGCTCGGGGTCGTGACGCCGCCGATCGGCGTCAACGTCTTCGCGATCGCGTCGCTGACGAAGGACGTGACGATGTACGAGATCTTCCGCGGCGTCTTCCCGTTCTGGTTCGCGTTCCTCGGCCTCGTCCTGCTGATCACCGTGTTTCCGCAGATCGTGCTCTTCCTGCCCTCGCTGATGTGACGGAGGATCGACGATGCAGCCGCAGCGCCGGGCGGGCTCAGGCTTCCGGGATACCGCCGAGTTCGAGCAGGCGGGTGCGGTCGTCGAGGTCGATGTTGATGTCGAAGACGACGCCGTCGGTGCGGTAGACGAGCTGCGCGAGGCAGATCACCTCGCCGGCAGCATTGAGGAAGAGGCGCCTGACGCGCATGACCGGCTCGTTCACCTGGATGTCGAGTTCGGCGGCGTCCTGCGGCATGGCGGAGACGACGCGCAGCGTCTGCCGCACCCGCGCCAGGCCCACGTCCTTGGCGTCGTAAAGCAGGTTGGAGATGAGTTCGGTGCCCCAGAGGCGGGCCGGGATCAGGTCGTAGACCCGGTCGGCGACGAGGTATTCGCCGACGATGAAAGGCCTGCCCGTCCGCTCGAAGATCCGCTTCATGTAGCGGTAGGGGCCGCACGGCTTCCCTTCCTCGGGGAGGATGCGCAGCTCGGCCGCCGCGGGCCGGCTCTCGACGACGCGGAAGCTCAGCGCCGCGCCGCGATTCCCCGGCGAACGGATGAGGCCGTAGGGAACGGACACCGCAGCGTCCGGCCTCGCGGTGACGAAAGTGCCGCGGCCCCGCTCGGCGCTGATCAGGCCTTCCTTCTCCAGGCCCGACAGGGCGTGGCGAACGGTCATCGGCGAGACACCGAAGGTTGCCACGAAGTGCTTCAGTGTCGGCAGCCGGTCGCCGACCCGCCACGTCTCGTCGGCGATGCGGCGCCGGATGATCGCGGCAAGCTGGACGTAGTAAGGCGTCCCGTCTTCGCGGAGCATCTGCTTTTCTGCGGTCACGCTCGGCAAGGCGTCCATCCTTCAAGCATCTTCCCGCTGCCTCGTTACGCACCGGCGCGGGCCGAAACAATCGTCGCGCCCGAAGAAGCCGACGAAAAACGGTTGAGTCAAATCACCAAAGTGATAATGTGCTATTATTAAATCACAATCGAGACAAGGGCTCGATGTGAGGTTGGACCGGCGCCGCCGTCTGCGGCGTCTCACAGGCTGGGAGGGCCGACGATGAGAAGCTGGATCACGGGATCGACGATCGCTGTCGCAATGGCGCTGGGCTTGGCCGCAAGCCCTGCTTTGTCGCAGGGAAGCGGCACGTTCAAGTATGCCGAGCAGGTGAAGCTCATCACCATGGACCCGCAGAAGCAGAGCGGCAGCGGCGTTCCCTTCCTCCGTCCCGCCTACGAGTCCCTTTTCGAGAAAGGCCCCAACGGCGAGAACCTGCCGTTGCTGGCGACGGACTATGCGGTCGACGGTCTCGACGTGACGATCACGCTGCGCCAGGGCGTCAGCTTCACGAACGGCGAGCCCTTCAATGCCGACGCGGCTGCGAAGAACATCAACCGCGGCGTCGAGATCGGCATCGTCGAGGGCCTGAAGACGGTGGAAAGCGCCTCCGCGGCGGACGAATACACGCTGATAATCAGGCTGAAGGAGTTCGACCCGGCGATCATCTCGACGCTCTGCTACACCGGCGGCATGATGATCGCGCCGGCGGCGATGGCCGACCCGGCGCTCGACCGCAATCCGGTCGGCACCGGCCCCTATGTCCACATCAAGACCGAGTCGCGCGAGGGCGAGGTGCAGGTCTACACGCCGAACCCGACCTACTGGGACAAGGACAAGATCGGCCTCGCCCGCTACGAGGTCTGGGAAATCCCGGACGACACGGCGCGCCTGAACGCGCTCAAGACCGGCCAGATCGATGCCGGCAACTGGCTGTCCAACCCCCAGGCCGCCATCATCGACCGCACGCCCGACCTGAAGCTGATCCGCAACAATGGCGGTCTCAACTACCACGTCATCATCTCCGACCGGGAAGGCACCGTCGTTCCCGCCTTCGCCGATCCGCTGGTGCGCAAGGCGATGGCGCTGTCGATCGACCGCGAAGGCTTCAACAAGGCGATCCAGTTCGGGCTGGCGGCGAAGTCGTTCCAGCCCTACGGCAAGGGCGACTGGGCCTACGATCCGGCCCTCGAAGGCGTCTACGACTACGATCTCGACAAGGCGCGCGACCTGATGGCGCAGTCGAAGTTCCCCGATGGCTTCAGCTTCGACATGCCGTCGATCCCGGTCTACCAGTCGCGTCTCGAGGCGCTCGCCGGCTTCTTCAAGGAGATCGGGATCACCATGAACATAGCGCCGCAGGAGCCGGGCACGCTGGCCCGCGTCAGCCGCACAACGGCCTATCCGGCGACGAACCTCGTGTGGAACACCATCACCGACCCGAAATTCCTGGCGCTGCGCTACGTCTACGACGACGCCAACTACAACCCGTTCAAGGCCAAGCCGAGCGAGACGCTGCTGGCGCTCGCTGAGGAGGGTCTGACGTCGGTGGAAACCGAGGTGCGGGCACCCGTCTACAGGAAGATGGCGGAGCAGCTGGCGGAAGAGGCGTTCCTGATCTTCGTCACCAATGCGCCGATCCTGATCGGCACCAGTGAAAAGACGGCGAACAATCCGACGGTCGTCTATCGCTACGGCGAGGATTCGGTCAACCTGCGCGGCCTGAAGGCCAACGACTGACGGTCCCATGCTCAGGCTCATCGTCCAGCGCCTTCTGGCGCTGATACCCCTGCTGTTCATCGTCTCGGTGATGACGTTCTCGTTCACGTCGCTGCTGCCGAGCGATCCCGTCGACCTGATCCTCGGCGAGACGGGGACGCAGGAGCAGCACGAGATGCTGCGCGAGCGGATGGGGCTCAACGAGCCCATCGTCGTCCGCTACGTGCAGTGGCTCGGGCGGGCGGTGCAGGGCGACCTCGGCACCTCCTTCTTCAACAGCGTGAGCGTGTCGACGGCCCTGATGCAGCGGCTGCCGGTCACGCTCTCGCTGACGCTCGTGTCGGCGCTGATCGCCGTCGTCGTGGGCGTGGCGGCAGGGATCGCGGCGGCGCTGCGCCCGCGCTCCCTCATCGACCGGCTCGCCACCGTCGGCGCGACGTTCGGCCAGGCGATCCCGAACTTCTGGTTCGGACTGCTTCTCGTCGCGATCTTCGCGGTGAACCTGCGCTGGTTTCCCGCCACCGGCTTCTCGCCGCTTTCGGCATCGCCCGTGGACTGGCTGCGCAGCGTCACCCTGCCGGCCATCGCGCTCGGGCTCTCGTCCAGCGCGGCCATCGCCCGCCAGGTCCGCTCGGCCATGGTTGGCGTGCTGCAGCAGGACTACATCCGCGCCGCCCGGGCGCAGGGCCTGTCGTCGCGCCGCGTCATCCTCAAGCATGCGCTGACCAATGCCATGGTGCCGGTCGTTGCCGTGCTGTCGTTCCAGATCACCGTCCTGCTCGGCGGCGCGCTGATCGTCGAACAGGTCTTCGCCATCAACGGGCTCGGCACGCTCGCCATCGGCGCCGTGCGTCAGCAGGACATTCCGATGATCCAGGGGCTCGTCCTCGTCATGGTGGGCCTGGTCGTGGTCGTGCAGCTGGCCACCGACGTGATCTACGGCCTGCTCAACCCCAAGGCGCGCCCGTCATGAAGACAGTTCCGAGCGACGGGCCGGCCGCGGCACCGAGCCGCAGGCGCCGCGGGGCGAGCGGATCGGCCGCGATCGTGGTCGTGGCGGGCGCCATCCTGGCGCTGCTGGTCTTCCTCGCGCTCTTCGCCGATCTCGTCTCGCCCTACGACCCGCTGCGGCAGAACCTGATCGCCTCGCTGCAATGGCCCTCGGCCGCCCACTGGCTGGGAACCGACGATCTCGGCCGGGACGTGCTGTCGCGCCTGATCCACGGCTGCCGCATCGCCGTCATCGCCGCCGGCGAGGCCACGACCATCGCCATTCTCATCGGCGTGCCGATCGGCCTGTTCATCGGCTATCGCGGCGGCTGGTGGGACTGGGTGGTGATGCGGGTCGTCGAGGCGGTGGTGTCGATACCCGGGATCATGGTCGCCATCGTCATCCTCGCTCTGCTCGGCACGGGGCTGCACAAGGCGATGATCGCGCTCGGCATCCTGTTCTCCACCTCGTTCCTCAGGCTGGCGCGCGGCGTCGTGCTGGCCGAGCGGGAGGAAGTCTATGTCCGCTCGGCGCGCGTCGTCGGCGCCTCCGGCGGCCGCATCCTGCTGGGCCACATCCTGCCCAACATCGCGCCGCCACTCATCGTCCAGACGACGCTGACCGTCGGCGCCGTGCTCCTGGCCGAGGCGGGGCTGAGCTTCATCGGCCTCGGCGTGCAGCCGCCGGACGCGAGCTGGGGCACCATGCTCAGCACGGCTGCGGCCTTCATGGACCTGCACTGGTTCCTCGCCATCCCGCCCGGCATCGCCATCATCCTGACGGTCCTGTCGATCAACCTGATCGGGGACGTGATCCGCGACGGGGTCGGACGGGGCATCACGGTCGCTGCGCGGCAGGACGCGCCCGTCGCGTCCTTCGCGGCGCTCGCGGACGTCGCACCCTCCGCCGCCGCCCTGCCGCCGCCCCGCCCCGACGAGGTGCTGCGCGTCGAGGGTCTGCGGGTGACGGTCTCCACCGCGGACGGCGGCGAACTGCCGCTGATCTCCGACCTGTCGCTGTCGATCTCGAAGGGCGAGACCCTCGGCCTCGTCGGCGAATCCGGCAGCGGCAAGACGCTGACCGGCCTCGCGATCCTTGGGCTGACCAGCGTGGCGCTGCGGACGACGCACGGCTCGATCGTGCTCAACGGCCGCGACCTGCGGACGCTGCCGCGGCGCCGGATCGAGGAGGTCCGCGGCAACGAGGTCGCGATGGTGTTCCAGGACCCGACGACCAGCCTCAACCCCGCCTTCACCGTCGGCAGCCAGATCGCCGAGGTGTTGCGGGCCAAGCACGGCCTGTCGAAATCCGCGGCCTGGGCGCGCACGGTCGAACTGATCGACCGCGTCGGCATCCCGCGCCCCGGCGAGCGCGCCCGCGCCTTCCCGCACGAACTGTCCGGCGGCATGGCGCAGCGCATCGCGATCGCGCGCGCGCTGAGCTGCAACCCGTCGCTGCTGATCGCCGACGAGCCGACGACGGCGCTGGACGTCACCGTGCAACAGGAGATCCTCGACCTGTTCCGCGACCTGCAGGCGGAGTTCGGCATGGCGATCCTGTTCGTCACGCACGACCTCGCGGTGGCCGCGGACATCTGCGACCGGATCAGCGTCATGTATGCCGGCGAGATGGTGGAGATGGCCGAGGTGGACGCCCTGTTTGCCCGCCCGCGCCATCCCTATACGCGTGGCCTGCTTTCGGCGATGCCACATGCCTCCGACCGCAAGCCGCCGCTGCCGACGATCCGGGGCAGCGTCCCCCGGCCGGGCACCTGGCCCGCCGGCTGCCGCTTCTCCAACCGCTGCGATTTCAAGGTCGCGGCCTGCGAACGGCGGATCCCGCTGACCGGAACGGACCGCCTGGTGCGCTGCATCCGGGCCGACGAACTGGTTCTGGAGGCGGCACAATGAGCGACGACGCACTGCTCGATATCCGCGACCTCAGGGTTACCTACTGGGGCAAGTCGCTGCTCGGATTCAGGGGCAAGGCCTTCGATGCGGTGAAAGGCGCGAACCTGTCGATCCGGCCGGGGCAGACGCTCGGTCTCGTCGGCGAATCGGGCTCTGGGAAGTCGTCGATCGCCAATGCGGTGCTCGGCCTCGTGCCGGCGAACGGCGGCACGATCCGCTTCGGCGACGTCGACCTCGCCGCGATGAAGACGCGGTATCCGCCCGACGTGCGCGGCCAGATCCAGGCCGTGTTCCAGGACCCCTACTCCTCGCTCAACCCGTCGATGACCGTCGAGGACATCGTCACCGAGCCGCTGCGCGTCCACACGACGATGAGCCGCGCCGAGCGGCGCACGCGCGCGGTGGAGCTGCTCGGACTGGTGTCGCTCTCGGAAGAGCATCTCGAGCGCCATCCGCACCAGTTCTCCGGCGGCCAGCGCCAGCGCATCGCCATCGCGTCGGCGCTGGCGCTGGCGCCGAAGCTGATCGTGCTCGACGAGCCGGTGAGCGCGCTCGACGTCTCGACCCAGAACCAGATCATCAACCTGCTCTACGAGCGCCGCGACGAACTCGGCATCGCCTACCTGCTGATCGCCCACGACCTGGCACTGGTGCACCACATCTCCGACCGGATCGCGGTCATGTATCTCGGCCACATCGTCGAGGAAGGGCCGTCCGACCGCGTCTACAGGGCGCCGGCCCATCCCTATACGCGGGCGCTCCTCGACGCCGTGCCGGTCCTCGACCCGGATGCGCAGCGCCGCCGCCGCGCGAGCCGCAAGGCAGCGCCGGCGCGGGAGACGCCGCGGCTTGCCGCGCAAGGCTGCCCCTATCGCAACCGCTGCCCCTTCGCGATGCCGCGCTGCGAGGCGCAGCTGCCGCCGGATTATCCCGTCGACGGCGGCGGCACGGCCGCCTGCTTCCTGTTCGAAGCGCCTGCCGGACAGGGGTCGGCCCGGCTGCGGCTGGTGCAGGCATGACGTCCCTGCCCTGCGCGTCTGTCGTCGAGGCGGGCGGCATCCAGGAGGCGCAGGACGTGCTGGCCGACGATCCGGCCATCGGCGAGGGCCTGACGTGCCGCTGGCCTTCGGAGGTCGAGCCGCGCGGCTTGGTGGTGTTCTGCCACGGCCTGGGGTCGAGCGGGCGCGGCTACCGCGACCTTTCGCGGCACTGGGCCCGATGCGGGTATCTGGTCCTCCAGCCGACCTTTTCCGACGCGATCGGCCGGGTGGCCGCAAAGGAGCCCGAACTTGGGCTCGATCCGCAAGCCGACCTCTCCGGCTGGCTGCAGATGCCTGCTGCCCGCGCACGCATGTTCGAGATCCTGCATGCGCCGGAGCACTGGCTGGAGCGGGTCGCCACCGTCGGCCGCGTGATGGACAGGCTGGACGCGGTGCTGCAGGCGACCTGCGGCCGGCCGGACCGGCCATTGCCGTCTGCCATCGCCGGCCATTCCTTCGGCGCCTATACCGCCCAGCTTCTCGCTGGCGCAGAGATCGACCTGCCGGACGGACAGCCGCACCGGTTCCGCGACGACCGGTTCGGCGCCGCGATGCTGCTCAGCGCGCAGGGCCGCGACCAGCAGGGCCTGCGCGACGGCTCGTGGGACGCGATGGACGGACCTGTCCTGACCGTCACGGGCACGCTCGACCGCGGCGCGAAAGGCGGCGACTGGCACTGGAAGTCGGAGCCCTTCGACCTCGCCCCGCCCGGCGGGAAGTATCTTGCCGTGCTGCAGGACGGCGACCATCATCTGGGCGGCTTCGGCGACAGCGGCGCCTACCCGCAGGTCGCCACCCAGCAGGAGGCCGTGCGGCTGCTGACGACCGCCTTCCTCGACGCTCACGTGACGGGCGTGCCGGCAGCGCTGGGCTGGCTGGGAGCGGTGGAGGCGAACGTCGCGGGCTGCCCACTGCTTTTCAGGCGGAAGTAGCGGACCGGAGACCGCTTTGGCGCTGGGGCTCACTCCAGCGCTGTGACGCGCGGCGCGGCGTGGGCGGGATTGCCGCCGTCGAAGGTCACCGACTTGACGACGGTATAGACCTCCCTGCCGGCGGCGAGATCGAGCGCATGGATCGAGCGGCGGGTGATGCGGGCGAGCAGGCGGTCGGTGCCGCATCTCAGCGTCACCAGCGCGTCGGCCCCCTCGCCCGATGTCACGTGCTCGACGCGCGCTGCCAGCACGTTGAGCGCGCTGATGCCCACGGGCGCCTGCGTCATGATCATGACGTCGCGGGCCCGGATGCGGGCGCGGACCTTGGTGCCGACCGGCCGGTCGATGCGTGGCAGGCGCCATTCGCCGGCCGACGAGCGCAGCACGGTCAGGCCGAACGCGTCGTCCTGGGACGCGATTTCCAGGTCCACCAGCGCGCCCGTCTCGTCGCGCTCGCCCGTCGGCAGCGCGTCCGGCCGCGACAGCACCTCGGCGGCCGGACCCGCGGCGCGCACGCGGCCGCCGGACAGGACGACCACGTCGGTCGCCAGCCGCGAGACCTCGGCGATCGAATGGCTGACATAGACGACGGGAATCCGCGTTTCATCGCGCAGCCGCTCGATATAGGGCAGGATCTCGCCCTTGCGCGCATCGTCGAGCGAGGCGAGCGGCTCGTCCATGAGGATGAGCAGCGGACTGGCGATCAGCGCGCGGCCGATGGCGACGCGCTGCTTCTCGCCCCCCGACAGGTGGCCCGGACGGCGGTCGAGCAGGTGGCCGATGCCCAGCAGGTCGACCACCCCGGCCTCATCGGCATAGCGCTCGCCGGGCGGCGTGAAGAAGCGGCCGTAGCGCAGGTTCTGGCCGACCGTCAGGTGCGGGAACAGCCGCGCGTCCTGGAACACGTAGCCGATGCGCCGGCGGTGTGCGGGCACGACGATACCGGCCGCCGTATCGACGAGGACGCGGCCGTCGATGGCGATGCGGCCTTCGGCCGGTCGGAGGAGACCGGCGACGAGGTTGACCAGCGTCGTCTTTCCCGATCCCGACGTGCCGAAGAGCGCCGTCAGGCGGCCGCCGCTCTCGAAGGCTGCTTCGAGGTCGAAGGCACCCTGCCGGTGGCGGATGTCGACGGACAGCGTCATTCGATGTCCATCCGCCGGCTGATGCGCCGCGCCAGCACTTCGGACGCGACCAGCGCCGCCATGGCGATGGCGATCGAGACGAGGGTGAGCCGGAGCGCGCCGACGTCGCCGCCGGGGACCTGCGTGAAGGTGTAGATCGCCGAGGGCAGCGTCTGCGTCTCGCCCGGGATGTTGGAGACGAAGGTAATGGTCGCGCCGAACTCGCCCATCGCCTTGGCGAAGGCGAGGATCATGCCCGCGACGATGCCGGGCAGGATCAGCGGCAGGGTGATGGTGGCGAAGACCCAGGCCGGATGGGCGCCGAGCGTGCCGGCCGCGGCCTCCAGCCTGCGGTCGACCGCCTCGATCGACAGCCTTATCGCCCGAACCATCAGCGGAAAGGCCATCACGGCGCAGGCGAGCGCCGCCCCCGTCCAGCGGAACGAGAAGACGATGCCGCAGCAGCTTTCGAGGAACGCGCCTGCGGGGCCTCGCCGGCCGAAGGTCAAAAGCAGCAGGTAGCCGGTGACGACCGGCGGCAGGATCAGAGGCAGGTGGACGATGCCGTTCAGGATCGACTTGCCCCAGAACGATTTGCGCGCCAGCACCCAGGCGACGAGGATGCCGAGCGGCAGCGAGGCGATCGTGGCCCAGAGCGACACGCGCAGCGACAGCCGGACGGCGTTCCATTCGTCGGGACCGAGCTCCAGCCACCCCATGCGTCAGGCCATCCGGATCAGTTCGACGCGACGGGCGCCAGGACGGTGAAGCCCTGCTTCTCGAACAGCGCCCTCGCCTTGCCCGTCTGCAGACAGTCGAGGAAAGGCGCGGCGGCTTCATGCGTGGAAGCCGCTATCTGTGCGACGGGGTAGACGATCGGCGGGTGCGTCTCCTGCGGGAAGGTCGCGAGGATCCTCACCTTCGGATCGGCCGCCGCGTCCGTCTGGTAGACGATCCCCGCCGGCGCCTCGCCGGTCGAGACCAGCGCCAGCGCGGCGCGGACGTTCTCGGCCTGTGCCACGTCGGCTTCGACGGAGGCCCAGACGCCGAGCTTTTCCAGCGCCGCCTTGCCGTAGCGGCCCGCGGGAACCGCGTCGACATTGGCCATGGCGAGCTTGCCGTCGCCGAGAAGCCCGGCAAGATCGAAGCCGGGGACGATCTCGGCCGCGCTCGTCGAATCGGCGGGCGCGACGAGGACGATCCGGTTGCCGAGGAGTTCCAGTTCCGTGTCCTTCCTGGTCAGGTTCCTCTCGGAGAGATAAGCCATCCAGGCGAGGTCGGCCGAGATGAAGACGTCGGCGGGCGCTCCCTGCTCGATCTGCCTGGCCAGGGCGGAACTGCCGGCATAGGAGATCGTCGCCTTCTCGCCGACGTCGGCCGCACAGGCCGCGTTGACCTCGTCGAGCGCGTTCTTCAGGCTCGCCGCCGCGAAGACGGTCAGCTTGCCCTGCGCCATGAGCGGCGAAGCGCCCGCAGCCAGCGCCAGAGCGCCGGCGAGGACCGACGCACATGCAAGACCGGCTTTCCGATGTGGCGACATGGGACTGACCTCTGCTGGAGACATGGGTGACCGGGGCGGTGAAGCGACCGCCGCCGGACCAACCGATATTTCCAGTCAAACATATCACTCGCGCCCTGTCCATCGGCAAGGTGCGAGGAACCCGCGCCTGGTGGCGGCATGAGACGGCCGCCCCCCCGGGCGGCGGCAGAGGCAGATCGGGTGCGCGGGACAGGACATGCGGGCGGTCAGCGCGCCATCGCGGGCGGCCCGAGCGAGACGTGATCGACGTTCGGCCGGCCTGTCGACGCATTCGCGTACCAGGCCGGCGCCAGTCTCCGCTATTCCGGCGCGATGCGCACCGGTACCGACTTCGCGGCAGGCGTCTTGCTCTCCTCGGCGTAGTGCCACAACGGAATGAGCGGATTGCACTCGGGATAATAGGCGGCGACCGTCCCGGAGGGCAGGTCGTAGTCGATGGCCTGGAAGCCGCCCATGCTGCGCGCCAGCCCGTCGTCGGCCGCTGTGGTCAGGCGCATCATGCCGCCCTCGGCGACCCCGAGCCGTTCCCGGTCCGCCCGGTTGATCATGACGATCATGCGCGAGCCGTGGATGCCGCGGAGCCGATCGGCATAGCCGTAGACCGTGGTGTTGAACTGGTCGTTCGAACGCAGCGTGATCAGCCGCAGAATGTCCGGATCCTTGCCGTCGTCGAAGCTGGCGGACAGGGCCTTGGGCAGCTTGAAGTTCGCCTTGCCGGTGTCGGTCTCCCATTTGCGGTTGCGGGCCGCCACCGGACGCGGAAAGCCGCCGGGGATATCGAGACGCGCATTGAAGTCGTGGAAATCGTCCGGAAACGTTACCGCGATCGCGTCGCGGACGCGGGCATAGTCGGCCACCCAGTCGTCCCAGGGCACCTTCGGGTTCGGCGCCAGCGTGGCCTTGGCGATCCCGGCGACGATCTTCGGCTCCGACATCAGATGCGGGCTCGCCGGCCGATGCTTGCCGTGCGAGGCATGGACGCAGGTGGTGGAGTCCTCCATCGTGACGATCTGCGGTCCGGTCGCCTGCTCGTCGATCTCGGAGCGGACGAGCGTCGGCAGCAGCCAGGTCGACCGCGCCGTCACCAGATGCGTTCGGTTGAGCTTGGTGGCGATCTGCACGGAAAGGTCCATGTCGCGCCACGTCCGCTCCATCAGCTCCCGCTCCGGGATGGCGCGGACGAAGTTGCCGCCGAGACCAACGAATGCCTTGACCTTTCCGGCAGCGATCGCTTCGCAGGCCTCGACCGTGTTCAGCCCGTCCTCGCGCGGCGGTTCGAAGTCGAACTGCGCGGCGAGGCGGTCGAGCGGCACGAGCTTCGCCTTCTCGGCGATGCCGACGGTTCGCTGGCCCTGAACGTTCGAATGGCCGCGGACGGGGCAGATGCCGGCACCCGGCTTGCCGAGGTTGCCGCGCATCAGGAGCAAGTTGATCAGCATCTGCACGTTGTCGACCCCGAGCCGATGCTGCGTCAGGCCCATGCCGTAGATGGCGATGACGGCCTTCGCCCGCGCATAGGTGGCGGCGGCGGCTTCGAGCGATGCGCGCGTGAGGCCGCTCGTGGTCTCGATCTCAGCCCAGGACGTCGCGCGAACCTTCGCCTCGAAGGCTTCGAACCCATGCGTGTGCTCGGCGATGAAGGCTTCGTCGAGAATGCGCTCGCGGCCGGCCGGCCGCGCCGCGTCGTCGAGCTCGAACAACGCCAGGGCGATGCCCATCATCACGGCGATGTCGGCGCCCGCCCGCGGCTGGCAATATTGCGTGGCGATCTGTGTGGGGCTGTTGGTCATCATCTGCGCGGGACGCTGCGGATTGACGAAGGCCTCCCAGCCGCGCTCGCGAAGCGGGTTGAAGACGATGATCGGCACGTCGCGCTCGCGCACCTCCTGCAGGCTGTGCAGCAGGCGCGGCGAGTTGGTGCCGACGTTCTGGCCGAACGAGAGGATGCAGTCGGTCTGCGCGAAGTCCTCCAGCAGCACGGTCCCCACCGGCGTGCCGATGCTCTGAGGCAAGGCCACCGAGGTGGTCTCGTGGCACATGTTGGAACTGTCGGGCAGGTTGTTGTTGCCGTAGAGCCGCGCCAGCAGCTGGTACATGTACGACGTCTCGAGCGAGGCGCGGCCGGAGGCGTAGAACACCACGCTCTTGCGGTCGTATCCCTTGAGCTTCCCGCCGATCTCCCGGAAGGCTTCGTCCCAGCTCGCTTCTACATAGTGATCGATGGTGGCGTCGTAGCGCATCGGATGCGTCAGCCGGCCCTCGTTCTCGAGATCGAAATCGGACCAGCCGAGCAGTTCGGACACCGTGTGGCGGGCGAAGAAATCGGGCGTGGTGCGCTTGCCGGTCAGGTCCCAGAAGGTCGCCTTGGCGCCGTTCTCGCAGAACTCGGCAGCATGCGGCTGCGCCGGCTTCGCCCAGGCGCAGCTGGTGCACATGTAGCCGCCGGGCTTGTTGTGGTCCTTCACGAGGCTGCCCAGGCTTGCGACGGCCTTCTGCCCCTTGGCATGCCTGGCAAGCGACTTGACCGACCCCCAGCCTCCCGTTGGCTGGTCGTAGGTCTTGTGGCGGGCGCGTCGCGTCATCGAGGTTCTCCCGGTTGAGAACCGCAAATGCCGCCCGGCCGGATCGGTTCCTCGCGCGCCACCGGCCGCTGCGCCCGTCATCCCGCTCCCGCGGCCGTGCTGCGGGTGTGCGGGAACAACGGCGCCGCGCGGAGGTTTGGAGCATCCACGATCGAGGGCGCCAGAATGAGCACGAACGAACGCGAGACCGGGGCGCGCAAGCTTCAGCCGATCCCGCCCCGTGACGAGACCGACCAGAACGCCGCCCTGCCGAAGAAGCCGGGCGCGTCGGGAACGAATGCACCCGGTAGCGACGCTCCGGAGGATCCGGGCGGGCTCCCGCCGGACGGACGATAGCGCAGACGAAGGCATCGACATGGCCATTGCCGCTTGCGCACCAAGTTCCGCCCGGCTCGACGGAACAACGCGAGCCGGCTGGCTCATGGTCGGTTTCGCGGTGGGCGGCTTCTTCGACGGGATCGTCCTTCACCAGATCCTGCAGTGGCACCATCTGCTGTCGGGCCTCGACGAGCTGGCGGGCTCCGACCTCCCCTTCCAGATCCTCGCAGACGGGCTGTTTCACCTCCTCATGTACGTCATCGCGCTGGCCGGTGCGGTGCTGCTGGTGGCGGGGCGCGCGGCGGGCGGACGCGGCGGGACCACGAGCGAGATCCTGCGGCTGACGCTGATCGGCTTCGGCACCTGGCATGTGATCGACGCCGTCCTCTCCCACTGGCTGCTCGGGCTGCACCGAATCCGGATGGACAGCGACACCCCGCTGGCCTGGGACATCGGCTGGCTCGTGGTCTTCGGCATCGCGCCGCTGGTGCTGGCAGCCGTCCTGCCCAACCGCGGCGGCCCGTCGCGGGGAGCGGCTGCGGCGGTGGCCTCGGTTGCAGTCCTGGCGGGCCTGCTGGCTGCGGCCGGTCCGCGTTTTTCCGGCCAGCAGGAGACCATCATCGTCTTTCGTCCCGGCATGAGCGAACCGGCCATGATGCGGGCGGTCCTGGCGGCCGGAAGCCGGCTGAAGTGGACCGACGCGGGCGGCACCGTCTGGGGTGTCGAGACCGTATCCTGGTCCGGCCTCGCCACGCTCCACGGGCGCGGAGCGCTCCTGGTTTCGTCGACGCCCGTTCTCGCCGGGTGCCTCGCCTGGACCAGAAGCGCCGCGCCCGGCAACGCGCCCCAGGCTGCTCGCCCGCCGCGCGGCGAGGCGTGACGTCCGCGACCAGGAGAGGAACAACGCCGCGCGCGCCGGGTTTGCCGGACATGGTCCACGAGCAATCCCAACACCCTCTCGACGTCGCCATCATCGGCGGCGGCCCGGCCGGACTGGCCGCTGCCGTCTACCTGGCGCGGTTCCTTCGAAGCGTGGCCGTCTTCGATGCCGGCGATCCTCGCGCCCGCCTCATTCCCCGCACGCACAACTGTCCCGGCTTTCCCGACGGCATCGGCGGGGAGGAACTGTTGCGGCGCCTGCGCCTCCAGGCGCTCTCGTTCGGCGCGTGCATGGTCGAAACGCCGGTGAAAACGCTGGGCCGCACCGATGATCACTTCACGCTGTCCACAAATGCGGGCACCGTGTCGGCCCGCTACGTCATCCTAGCCACAGGTATCGTCGACCGGCCGCCACCGATCGCCGATGCATGGGCCGGCGTCGAAGCCGGCCTCGTCCGTCTCTGCCCTGTCTGTGACGCCTACGAGGCCCGCGGCCGGCGGATCGGCGTGATCGGCCGGGAAATCACGGCCTTGAAGGAGGCTGAGTTCCTCAGGCACTTCAGCTCGAACGTCGTCATGCTCTTCAGCCATCCTGACGACGCTTCCACGGCGACGCGCAGTCAGGCTTCGGGTGCCGGCATCGGGCTCTGCGACCGGACCGGCGAGGTTGTCCGGCTTCACGACGGCTTCGAGGTCGGCAAGACGGACGGAACACCACCGTTTCGGATCGATCTGCTCTATGCAGCGATGGGTTGCGACGTCCGTTCGGGCCTCGCCGCCATCGTCGGCGCCAATTGCGACGATCATGGCTACGTGCTGGTGGGACAACACCAGGAGACATCGGTGCCGAGGCTCTACGCGATCGGCGACGTCGTCCAGGCGCTCAACCAGATCGCGGTCGGCTTCGGCCATGCGGCGCTCGCTGCCACAGACATCCACAACGCGCTGCGGCACGGCGATTTTCCGCGCCCGCCGGCGGTCAGGTGACCACCGGCGGACGCCCGCGAAACGTCAGATCATCGGCCGGCCGCCGGTCACCTCGTAGAGCGCGCCCGTGGTGTAGCTCGCATCGTCGGACGCCAGGAGGACATAGGTCGCGGCGAGTTCCGCCGGCTGGCCGGGCCGTTTCATCGGCGTGTTCTTGCCGAAGCTCTCGACCTTTTCCGGCGGCATGGTCGAGGGGATGAGGGGCGTCCAGATCGGACCGGGCGCGACCGCGTTGACGCGGATTCCACGCTCCGCGACGAGGCCCGCCAGACCCGCCGTGAAGTTGGCGATGGCGCCCTTGGTCGTGGCATAGGCCAGGAGCGTCGGCGAGGGGCTGGTGGCGTTGATCGACGAGGTGTTGATGATCGCGGCGCCGGGCTTCATGTGCTTCACGGCCTCCTGGCAGAGATAGAACATGGCGTAGACATTCGTGCGGAAGGTGAGATCCCACTCTTCCGACGATATATCCTCCAGCTTCTCGAAAGTGGCCTGATGGGCGGCGTTGTTGACGAGGATGTCGAGCCGCCCGCACTCCTCGACGGTCCGCTGCACGAGCGAGCGGGCGAAGCCCTCGTCGCCGATGTCGCCGCGCAGGACGACCGCCTTGCGGCCCGCCTCTTCGACCCATCGCGCCGTCTCGCGCGCATCCTCGTCCTCCTCCAGATAGGAGATGACGACATCCGCCCCCTCGCGCGCAAAGGCGATGGCCACGGCGCGGCCGATGCCCGAATCGGCGCCGGTGACGAGAGCGACGCGGTCCGTCAGCTTGCCGCTTCCGCGATAGCTCTCCTCCCCGTGGTCGGGCCGCGGGTTCATGTCGTCTGTGTAGCCCGGCATGTCCTGCTGCTGTTTCGGCATGGGCGGCTGGGGATGCTTCGACTGCGGATGCTCCTGCATCGGGAAAATCCTTTCTGATTGGCTTGGCCCAGGCACGGACTGCCCGGCATTCTTGAAGTTCGCCTCCCGACAACCCGGCTGACCTGTCCGGCAATACGACGGGCACCTGCTCGGGAGACCCCATCGCCTGCTTCAGGGCTGCGTCGGCGCCCGTCTCAGGCGAAGGCTACGGCTACGAAGACGGCCGCAGCGATGACGGCGAGGATCGTCACGACAAGCAGCCATCCCCTCTTCCCGCCAGGCGTATCGACGCCGGCCATCGCCTGCATGGCGCTGCCGGTGCTGCTCTGCGGCGGACGATGCGTGCCGGCGGCAGGCGCCGACGCGGCCGGGGCAGCCCCGCCGGACGGCGAGCCTCCTGCTTCGGCATCGGTCTCCATCGGTGCCGCCGCCGGATCGAAGCCCGGAATCTTGTCGCCGGTTTCGCCGCGTTCGGTGGCGGCACGCGCGCCGAGTTCGCTGGTCCTGGACGGCTCTGTCATGACCGTACTCCGCATCCGCACCGGGACGGCGGGGTCTCCATCGCGCAACTGCAGGACGGCGCGAGGCTCGTCATTGCGCGCGCTCCCAGCCGGGCTTGAGCACGACCTTGGTCGTGTCGTTCTGCTCGTCGGAGAAGATCCGATAGCCCTCGGCTGCGTCTTCCAGCGCCATCCGGTGGCTGATCAGGAAGGTCGTGTCGATGCGCTTCTCGCGGATCATGTCGAGGAGCTTGGGCAGATAGCGCTGCACATGGGTCTGGCCGGTTCGAATGGTGAGGCCCTTCTGCATCAGCGCGCCGATCGGGAACTTGTCGATCAGGCCGCCGTAGACCCCGGGAACCGAGACGCGGCCGCCCTTCCGGCACGCCATCAGCGCCTCGCGCAGCACGTGGGGACGGTCGGTTTCCAGCATCAGCGCCTGCTTGGCGCGGTCGTAGACATTGTCGATGGAGAAGCCGTGACTTTCCATGCCGACCGCATCGATCACCGCGTCAGGCCCGATGCCGCCCGTCATGTCGAGCAGCGCCTCCAGCACGTTGGCGGTGGTGTAGTCGAGCGTCTGCGCGCCGAGACCCGCCGCCAGTTGCAGCCGCCGCGGGTAGTGGTCGATCGCGATGACCCGCGCCGCACCCATCAGCAGCGCGCTCTGGATCGCGAAGAGTCCGACCGGTCCGCAGCCCCAGACGGCGACGGTGTCGCCTTCCTCGATCTCGCAGTTCTCCGCGGCCATCCAGCCGGTCGGAAGAATGTCGGACAGGAAGAGGACGTCGTCGTCTTCAAGCTCGTCGGGAACCACGATCGGGCCGACGTCGGCGAAGGGCACGCGGACATATTCGGCCTGTCCGCCGGCATAGCCGCCGGTCATGTGTGAATAGCCGAACAGCCCGCTCATCTGATGGCCGTAGAGCGTTTCGGAAATGTCGGCCTCGTCGGCGGGGTTGGAGTTGTCGCAGGCCGAATACTGCAGCTTCGAGCAGTGATAGCAGGCGCCGCACGCGATGACGAAGGGCACCACGACGCGCTGCCCCTTGCGCAGGTCGGTCACGCCCCTGCCGGTCTCCACGACCTCGCCCATGAATTCATGGCCCAGCACGTCGCCCGCCTGCATCGTCGGGATCATGCCGTCATAGAGATGCAGGTCCGAGCCGCAGATCGCGGTCGAGGTCACCTTGATGATGATGTCGCGCGGATTGACGATCGCCGGATCGTCCACCGTCTCGACGCGGACGTCCTTCTTGCCCTGCCAGGTCAGTGCTCGCATCGTCTGCTCCTTATCGTTCGTCTTCGGAAACCGGGTGAGTCCGCGCGGTCGCGACCTCGCCGGTCTCCATCAACTGCTTGAACCGCTTGAGGTCGCGCCTCGCCTGGATGCTCGGCTCGCGCTGGAACATCTTGGCCACCATGGCGCCCACAGCCCCGCCGGGCGGGTCGTAGGACATGGTCAGGTCGACCACGGTGCCGCGGTCGCCGGGCGCGTCGCGGAAGGTGATCCTGCCGGCGTTGGGCACCGAGGTTCCCTCCTCCGCGGTCCAGGCGATCCTCTCGCCGGGAACGTCGTCGACGATCCTCGACACGAACTCGATGGTGCTTCCGCCGGGACCTTCGACCGACCAGCGCGAGCGGGTGTCGTCGAGCGAGACGACCGAAGCGACGTTTTCCATGAAGTCCGGGAACCGCGTGAATTCCCGCCAAGCGCGGTAGACCTCCTCACGCGGCTTGGCGATGGTGACGCTGCGCCCGACGACGCGGGCGGAGCCGCTCTGCGGGCGACGCTGCGACCGGCGCGGGGCGTCCTCGAAGCCATGGCGCAACCCGTCGCCGCGGCGCGAGAGGACGACCGCGCCGACCACGCCGGCGGCAACGGCCAGGAGTCCCAGCGCCAGCGGCGCGACGGAGCCCGACCGGGCCTGTCCGTACATCGGGCGCCGGGTCATCCGCCGACCACCGCATAGGTCGTCAGCGGCCCGAGAGCCATCACGGTGGCGACCGCGAGCGCCATCACGTCGAGCGCCGCAAGACGGCTGTCGGAAACGGGTTTCGGCTGGTGGAGGGGGTAGGTCTCCCTCGTCTGGACGTGCTGCACCATTGGTCTTCTCCTCGTGCGTGAGTATCGTTGTGCCGGAAGGCAACGGAGAGGGTCTGAGGCCGGTAACGGCTCGCGGCTCCCTCTCCCTTGGCCGATCCAACCGCCCGTCGCGGCCTTTGTTCCCTCCCCGACGCAGCCGGATGTTTGCCAAGCCGACCGCTGCTCAGGCCGCACGGCAAGGACCGTCCGCCCCGGTTGCCGCAGGCCGAACGGAGGGCGGGAGGGTCCCTCGAATCTTACCTGCCGTCAGCAGGGCGGCGGCTCGACCATCGGAGGCCGCGCCGCCTTGGTGCAGAGGAAAACCTCGCGTTCCGGGTGGGCGACGATGCGGAAGCCGGCGCTCCGCAGCATCGCCTGCATCGCGGCCACGTTCGGCACGAACCAGTTGGTCGGATCGCCCGCATAGCGATGTTCGATGAAGTGCAGCTTCGGAAAGTCGCTGCGGTCGAACACGCTCCACTCGTCGATCGGATAGTCGGCGGCGACCGGCTCGGCCGCTCCGCTGCCGCGCGACAGCGACTGGAACAGCAGCAGGTCGTCGGCGACGTGCTCGTGGATCATGTCGAGTGCCAGCAACGGATGGCGCAGGTGGTAGAAGACGCCCATGAACAGCACCAGGTCGAACCGTCGTCCGAGCCGCGGCAGGTCGTAGACCGACATATGCCGGAAATCGATCTCCGCGCCGGCGACCTCCGCGGCGAGCCTGGCCTGTTCCAGGTAGCGCTCGTCATGGTCGATGGCGACCACGTCGCCTGCGCCGCGCCGCTTCATCTCCAGTGCGTAGAAGCCGGCATTGCAGCCGATCTCCAGGACCGACCGACCTTCGAGATCGTCCGGCAGGACATGCGCGAAGCCCTGCCACTTGGCACGCGGATAGTCGCCGAGAAAATGGTCGGGGGCGGTCTCGACGCCGCCGATGGCCATGTTCTGGAACCATGGACCCAGTTCGCGGATGCGATGCTCGATCCTTTTCGACGCGTTGTTCCGGCTCATCACTCCGCCGCCTCCAGCTTGCGGCCGGCCCGCTGCTGGCTGAACCAGGCGATGGTTTGGGCAAGGCCCTCGTCGAGCGCGACCTTCGGTTCCCAGCCGAGCAGGGTGCGGGCCCTCGCGATGTCCGGCTGGCGCCTGCGCGGATCGTCCTGCGGCAGCGGCATCCTGCGGATGCCCTGCGCGGTCGGGATCTTGCGCGAGACGATCGCCGCCAGCTCCTCGACCGTGAACTCGCCGGGATTGCCGAGGTTGACGGGGCAGCCCGGATTGGGGTCGACGCGCATGAGCCGGACCAGCCCGTCGATCAGGTCGCTCACATAGCAGAAGGAGCGGGTCTGGCTGCCGTCGCCGAACACGGTCATCCGTTCGCCCGCGAGCGCCTGGACGATGAAATTCGAGACGATGCGGCCGTCGTCGGCACGCATGCGCGGTCCGTAGGTGTTGAAGATGCGGGCGATGCGCGCGTCGGCGCGGCCGACCCGCAGGAAATCGAAGCAGATGGTCTCGGCGGCCCGCTTGCCTTCGTCGTAGCAGGCCCGCGGTCCAGTGCAGTTGACGCTGCCGACATAATCCTCCGTCTGCGGATGCACCTCCGGGTCGCCGTAGATCTCGCTGGTCGAGGCCTGCAGGAAGCGCGCGCCGCGGGCGGACGCGAGTTCGAGCAGGTTGGAGGTGCCGATGACGCTGGTCATCATGGTGTGGTGGGGATCGGCCTGATAGCGCGGCGGCGAGGCCGCGCAGGCGAGATTGTAGATCTCGTCGATCGCCTCGCCGTCCAGAGGCAGCGGCCGCTGGATGTCCTGCCGCACCAGCCGAAACCCGGGATGGGAGGCGAAGCGGGCGATGTTGTCGCCCGTGCCCGACAGGAAACTGTCGACGCACACGACCCTGCGTCTTTCCGAGAGAAGACGCTCCACCAGATGCGAACCGAGGAAACCGGCGCCACCGGCCACCAGGCTGATGCCGTTCCAACGAACTCCGTTATCGTGCTGCATGATGCGCCTCCGTCGAGTGGGTTGAGACTTGTTTCGTCGCGTATGTCCGTTCCGATGCGAGTGCCGCCGCCAGCTCTGCGGCGCGGACCATGCCGGTATGGCTGGCCAGGGCGATGCGCATGGCCGCCAGCCCCTGGTCGAGGGCGGCTTTCGTCGGGCGGGAGACAATGGCGACCACCTCCTCGGCCGTGGCGGCGGTCGCGATCGCCTCCGGCTCAGGGAAGAAGTCGCCAAGGCCGTCCCAGCGGTCGCTGATGACCGGCGTGGCGCAGGCCGCTGCCTCGAACAGCCGCACGCTCGGCGACCAGCCGACCGCGATCATGTCGCTGCGGGTCACGTTCAGCGTGTAGCGCTGGCGGCTGTAGAACGAGGCGTGACGTTCCGGCGGCAGGTGGTCGATGCGCTCGACATTGGCGGGCCAGCCGATGGTTTCGGGATATTGCGGTCCCGCCACCACGAAGCGGCGGTCGGGCATCAGCGTGGCCGTCCGCAGCAGCAGTTCGTCGAGCATCGGCTGCCGGTCGGGGCTGTAGGTGCCGAGGTAGCCGAGGTCCCAGGTCCTGGCCTCGCCGCTCGGGCGGTAGGCCTGCGCGTCGACCGAGCAGAACAGCGGCTCGGCCCGCCGAACCCCGAAATCCTGCTCCAGGATCTCCAGTGCACGCCCGCCGGAAAAGGAGAAACAGGCGTCGAAGCCGGGAAGCTGGCGCGGCGCGACATAGGTCTCCTCCCCCCGCGCGAGGCGGGCGAGCGTGACGGGCGTATCGATGTCGTAGAAGCAGAGCTGCCGCGGACCCATCGCCGCGATCCGGTCGATGACCTCGATCCCGTCCGGCACGTAGGATCCCACGATTACGGCGTCGGCCGTGGTCAACGCTTCGCGGCAGGCGTCGAGGTCCTCCACCCCGGCGTAGAAGCGGAGCGTGCAGTAGTCCGGATCGGCGAGGTCGCGGTTCTGCAGGTACCAGGGCTGCTCGCGCTCGAGGAAGAGCACCTCGTGTCCGAGCCGCCCGAGGCCCGACAGCAGTGCACGGTAGGTCGTCGCGTGGCCGTTCCCCCAGGAGGAGGACAAAGACAGTCCGACGAAGACGATCGACAGCGGCTTCATTCGGCGGCCTCGAGGTTGCGGCGCTGCAGGAGCGTCCGGACGACCGAGGCGAAACGGTCGGCGCGCGCGGTGTAGGTATGCTCGGCCAGCACGCGCAGCCGCGCCCTTTCGCCGATCTCGCGGGCGCGCTGCGGCGTCAGCGCGGACAGCCGTTCGGCCACCTCCTGCCCGTCCCGCGCCTTCAGCACCTCCTCGCCGTCCTTCAGGAACAGGTCGAGCCCGGCCCATTCGTCGGTGATGAGGCAGGCCCCTGCGCCCGCGGCTTCGAAGACGCGGGTCGCCGGCGAAAAGCCGATCGAGGCCATGCTGTCGCGGCTGATGTTGAGGACGGCGAGCGCCGAGCAGTTGAAGACGTTGTGATCGGCCGTGGGGACATGACCGATGGCGCGCACGTTGGCGGGTACCGCCTTGTCGCCCCAGCCCGATCCCCCGAGCAGCATCGGGCGCTGCGGCAGCCTCGTCGCGGCCTCGAGGAAGAACTGCTCCACCCGCGCCTCGCGGTCCGGCAGGCGGTTGCCGAGAAAGGAGAGGTCCGCCGCAAAGCGCGGATCGGGCGAGACCGGGTGATGGTCGCGCGGATCGACGGCGTTGTAGATCGCAACGCAGTCGGCAGCGCCGAAGCGGCGGTATCCATTGACCACCGGATCACCGCCGCCATAGGTCAGCACCATGTCGATACGGGCGAGCTGGCGATGCAGCGGGTGGTCGGGCTCGGCGGCCAGTTCGGCAAGCGTCGCCGGGGCGTCGACGTCCCAGAACAGCATCAGCGCCTGCTCCGGGCAGTGCCTGATCAGAAGGTCGAGCAGCGCGTCGTCCTCGTAGCCGCAGCCGCTCGCCTTGACGACGATGTCGGCATCGTGCGCCTCGGTCGCGGCCCTGGCCAGGCCTTCGGCGCTGGCTTCGTAGACCACGACCCGGCACCAGTCCGGCGGGTCGATATCGCGGTGCGCCTGCCGGTCGAAGGCATCGGATTCGTAGAAGGTGACCTCGTAGCCGATCTCCGAGAGCGCCCGCACCATCCCGCGATAATAGGTGGCCGCGCCGTTCCAGTAGGAGGACAAGAGGCTCGATCCATAGAAAGCGATCTTCATTCGGCTGCCTCCGCAATCGGCTGGTTTCCGTGTCGCGCCACAAGGCCGAGCAACTGGTCGGCGCGATGGTCGCAGGTGTGGCAGGAAAGGATCGTCTCCAGGCCGCTCGCCGCCAGGTCGCGACGCAGCTCGGGATCGTGGCGCAGTGCTCGCATGTGAGCCGTCATCTCGTCTTCGCCGCGGGCGACGAGATAATCCCGGCCCGGCCGGAACAGGCCTTCGCGATCCTCCCAGGGCGCGCTGATCAGCGGGATGCCGCAGGCGAGCGCCTCGAAGACGCGGATGGTCGGTATCCCCGGCAGCGCCTCGACATAGGGCCGCCGCGGAACGTGCACGGTAAACAGGTGGCGGGCGAAGGCACGCGGAACCTCGTGGTTGGCGATCCAGCCGCCGTAGCGGATACCCGCCTCGCGCAGCGATGCGAGCGCGCCTGCCGGATAACGCACGCCGCGGACGGTGGCATCGAGGCCGAGCCGGCACGCCGGGCGGACGAGATAGGCCTGGAGTTCCGCGCTGCGCTCGCCGTCGCCCCAGTTGCCGATCCAGACGAGTTCGTGCCCGGGCTCGACGTCCGGCATCGGCTTGAACAGGGCGACATCGGCAGCCTCGTGGAACGTCTCCACCTGCCGGCCCCAGCCGGCCGCGAGATAGCGTTCCTTCAGGGTCTCGCCGAAGGCCAGCACGCCGTCATAGCCGTCGAGATGGAGCCCCGCGATCTCCGGCTGCCGCGACACCGCCCTGTGGTGGGTGTCGTGGAAATACAGCAGGAACCGTCCGCCCCGGCCGCGCAGCCGGCCGATTCGGCCGACCAGCGCGGCATCCGTCCATTCGTGCACGACCACGACGTCGGCATCCGCACAGGCCGCCTCGTGGTCGAAATCCGGTCCGTAGTCCTGCCAGAGCAGATCGGGAAAGGCCTGCGCGAAGCGCTCGCCAGGCGGCGTGCCGCCTTCCGCGGCGAGGTTCGCCCGGCTCCATCCGTCGGCCGGCTCGAGCGCGAGCGTCTCATGACCCTTGGCCTGCAGCGCCCGCATCAGGCCGCGCAGGAAATGGGCGTTGCCGTGGTTCCAGTCGGAGACCAGGGAGTGGGTGTAGAACAGGAAGCGCATCAGGCGGTCTCCGTCGCGGCGGGCGCCGCCTTTGCCAGGCAGCGCGCATAGATCTCGCTCATCGTCTGCGCCTGCCGGTCGGGCGTGAAACGGCGCGATCTGGCCAGCGCCAGCGAGGCCTGGGCGGCGCGCAGTTCGTCGTCGCGGATGAGCAGGTTGGCCTTCCCGGCGAGATCTCCGGGATCGGCGGGGTCGAAGAACAGCGCCGCGCCCTTCCACAGCTCGCGGTAAGTCGGGATGTCGGCCAGAAGCAGGGCCGCGCCCGCCCTTGCGCCTTCGAGGGCGGCCAGGCCGAAAGGCTCGTAGATCGACGGCGATACGACGATCCCGGCGCGCCGCGCGTGATCCAGCACGGCGTCGTGCGGCATGGCACCGAGCGTCCGAACGCCGGCCAAATCCTGTCGCTGGCCCGTCGGGCTCTCCAGGGCACCCGCCATTACGACCGGCCAGTCGATCGCTGCCGCGGCGCCGGCCAGGGCGGCGCCGTTCTTGCCCTCGTCCCACCAACGGCCGGCGGCGAACAGGAAGGGCTCCCGCGGGGCGGACGGCACGAAGGCGGCGATGCCGTTGTAGGCCACTTCCAGGCCCAAGGGCCGCTTGTAGCACTCCTCGACGGCCTGGGCGTAGCTGCCGCTCGGCACAACGACGGCATCGGAGGCCTCCATGCCGGCCTGGTTTGCCCGCTGGTGCCAGCGCCACTCGCGGGGGAGCTGCGTGCCCTTGACTGCCTTCCACCATGTCGGAAGGCACGAATGCACCACGCTGACGACGGGAACGGAGACGTCGAGACCGACGACCTGGGACGGCGCGTTCAGGTGGACGAGGCTTGCGCCGCAGTCCCTGGCGAGGGCGGCCAGCGCCGGGCCGACCGTCGACAGCCGTTCCGGGCCGTCCACCATCCAGTCGAGCGGCTGGTCGAGCCAGACGAGATCACCGAGCCGGCGAGCCTCCTCGGCCTGCGCGGCACCCGGGGCGGGCCCGAGCACGGCGAACACGACGCGGTAACCCTGGACAGGAAGGGCGCGGGCGAGTTCCATCGCATAGCGCCAGACCCCGCCCACGGCGTCGACGCTCATCAGGATCACCGGCGCCTCGTCCGGGCGGCGCGGCTTCAGCGGCATCGCTGCGCCGACGAAATCATCGCGGGAGACAGCGAGCATCATGCCGATAGCCTCTTGTGCCTTGCGGCGCCGACGCCGCCGAAGCGCTCGGCCTGGAGCCAGCGGGCGAGGCGCAGGACGCCGCGCTTCCACGGGATGGTCGGCTGCCAGCCGGTGGCGGCCTGTAGGCGCGCGGTGTCGGCGACGAAATAGAGCTGGTCGCCGGTCCGCCACGGCTCGTGGCTGGTCTCGATCGGCTCGCCGATGATGCGCGCCATCTCGGCCAGCACCATGGACAGGCTGACGGCGTTGGAGGGTCCGCCGCCGAGATTGAAGGCCTGGCCGCTCAGCCGGTCGACATGGGCGTGCAGCGCGCGATAGGCGGCCACGGCGTCGTCGACGTCGAGAATGTCGCGGACCTGGTGGCCATCGCCGAAGATCGTGATCTTCTCGCCGCCGAGCGCCCGGATCAGGAAATGCGCGACCCAGCCCTGGTCCTCGGTGCCGAACTGGCGCGGGCCGTAGATGCAGCTCATCCGCAGCACCGCGGCCGGCGTGCCATAGGACTTGGCATAGTCGAGCACATACTGGTCGGCAGCGCCCTTCGAGCAGCCATAGGGCGTGCAGAAATCGAGGCCGCGATCCTCGCCGATGCCGTTGCGAGCGATCTGCGGGTCGGCGGGCTGGTGGCACCTCGCCGTCGCCACCGTGTCGATGTCCTCCAGCGCGCCATAGACCTTGTTGGTGCTGGCGAAGATGACGCCCGGCCTGCGCCTGGCGGCGCGCGCGCCCTCGAGCACGTTCAGCGTGCCGCGCACGTTCACCTCCATGTCCTCGATGGGATGGTCGAGGCTGGTCGTCACCGCCGTCTGGCCGGCCAGGTGGAACACCACGCTGGCGTCCTTCACGGCGTCACGAACCTGCGCCGTATCGCGCACGTCGGCGATGCAGGCGTGGACCCTGTCGCCGAACTGCTCGCGCAGCCAGGCGAGGTTGGAATCGACGCCGGAGCGGGCCAGGCTGTCGAAGATGACCACGTCCTTGCCGTCGCGGAGGTAGGACGAGGCGAGATTGCTGCCGACAAAGCCGCTGCCGCCGGTGATCACCACGGGGGCGACGCTGGACGCGATGGAGGGCTTGGCGAGGGTGAACAGCTCCTGCACCCGGCGCACGCCGCCTTCCTGCAGCAGCCGCGCCAGAAGCTTCGGCCGGCCGCCATGCTCGGTGGCGCCGAGATGGTAGTGGCGGGGATCGAACCAGAGGCCCTCCTGCACCGCCACGTCGTGCGGCACGTCGCGCCAGCTGTACCAGTAGACGCGGTCGGCCGGCACGCTCAGCGCTGCCATGAAGCGGCGCACCTGCTCGACCTCGTCCTGCCGCCAGGTCGAGTAGCCTGTCTCCGTGACCCAGAGTTCCGCCTTCGGATTGTAGCCGTCGACGATGCGGCGAAGCTCGCCCAGATGGAGGTCCCAGCCGTTCCAGCTGCCCTCGTCGCTGTCCCAGGTGCCCGGAAAGCCGTGGAAGCCGACGGCGGAGACGACGTCGAGCACCCCGCGCTGTCCCATCAGGTTGACCCACGCGGGATCGAACGGGCACGGCGCGCCCAGCACCGCCTTCCAGCCGCGTTTCTGCACCCAGTAGGCGGCGCCGCCGACCATCTCGCAGAACAGCGAGAAGTCCTTGTCTTCGCGCCAGTCCCAGTCGAGCAGGTTGTTGGGCTCGTTCCAGAGTTCGATGTGCCGGAAATGCCGCCCGTAGCGGTCGAGCACATGGTCGACGAAGTCGGCATAGTCCCTGAGGCGGCGCGGTGCACCGGTCGCCTTGCCCGTCCGCGACAGCGACGGCGGCGTGTAGTGGATGCAGGGCAGGACGTCGAGTTCCGCCGCAAGCTTCGGAAACAGCCAGTCGAACCATTCCTCGCCGCCGGGCGCGAGATACTCCGCCCACGAAAGATGCGTGCGCAGGTAGCTTGCGCCGGAGGCGACGATCTCGGGCAGCACGTCTTCGGTCCGCTCGTATTCCCCCCGTCGGAACCACTCCACGAAACCGAAGCCCGATGCGGCCGGATGCAGGCGCGGATTCATGCCACCAGCCCCCGCCGTTCGAGTTCGCTGCGCATCTGGCCGTTGCGGTCGACGACCGTCTCGCGGCGCACCCATTCGACGAAGGGCTCGAGCGACGTCTCGAGCCGGTGCTCGGCCGTGAAGCCCAGGAGGTCGCGGGCCCGCTCGGTCGAAGCGAAGCAGTGGCGGATGTCGCCGCTGCGCGCCTTGCCGAGGATCTCCGGCTGGAGGTCAGCCACCCCCATGGCCGAGGCGAGCAGCGCGGCGATCTCCCTGATGGAATAGGATCGGCCGCTGCCCACATTGATGACCTGGCCTGCCGCGGAAGGCGCCTCCAGGGCCAGGCGGAAGGCCCGCGCGACGTCCTCGACATGGACGAAATCGCGCCGCTGCTCGCCGTCCTCGAACACGGTCGGCCTCTGGCCGCTGGCCAGACGCGAGGCGAAGTTGGCGAGGACGCCGGTGTAGGGATTGGACAGCGCCTGCCCGGCGCCGAAGACGTTGAACAGCCGCAGCGCGACGGCGGGGACATCGTAGGCCGCGCCGAAGATCATGACCGCGCGCTCCTGGGCGAACTTGGTCAGCGCATAGATGGAGGCGAGGTCGACCGGCTTGTCCTCGTCGGTCGGCACCGGTTCGAGCCGCCGCCCGGCGTCGTCGCGGGGATCCCAGCGGCCCGTCCCGATCATGTCGCGCCGGCGGCGGACCTGGTCGTGCAGCCGCCCGTCGGCGTCGCGATAGCGGCCCTCGCCGTAGACGCTCATCGAGGATGCCACGACGATGGACTTCACCGGATGCTCGATCAGTGCCTCGAGAAGCACGGCCGTCGCCAGTTCGTTGCCGCCGACATAGCGCGCGATCTCGTACATCGACTGGCCGACGCCAACCTCGGCCGCCAGGTGCGCGACATGGTCGACACCGCGCACCGCCTTGCGGCAGAGGTCTGCATTGCGGACGTCGCCGATGATGTACTCGGCGCCGTCGATGCGCGACGGTTCGCCAGCCTGGTGCACCTGCTCCACGAGACTGTCCAGCACGCGGACGCGGTAGCCGTGGCGGAGAAGTTCCGAGACGAGATGGCGTCCGATGAAACCCATTCCGCCCGTGACGAGTACTGTGCTTACCACGCTGTATTCCCTTGTCGTTTGCGAGCTCTTTCCGCCGCTCCGAACCGGGCCGGAACCGAAATGTTCCGGATGAAGCTGTTGATGAGGTTGAAGAGGAAGAAGCGGACGCCGCGCCCCTGGATGACGCCTTCGCGGGGGAACCGGAGCGGCCCCGCACCGTTCGAAACCACGTGCCGCATCGCCCGGATGCGGAGCAGAGCCCGGTCCGTTCGGGCTACCGGCGAGCCGGTCCGGCGTGCTTCATCTTCATCATCTTCTTCCGGAACATCTTCGGCCTGCCGCTGTTCGGCGAACGCAACAGATGGAGAAGCCGATGAACATCCACGCCGAGACGGACGCCAGGCGGGCGCGCGGGACGACACGCGCGATGCGGGCAGCCGTCCTGACTGCGCCGCGCAGGATCGAACTGCGCGAGGTGCCGCTGCCGGAACCGGGTCCCGGTGACGTGCGGGTCCGTCTCGAAGGCTGCGGCGTCTGCGCGTCCAACGTGACGCCCTGGACGGGTCCGGAATGGATGCGTTTCCCGACAGCGCCGGGCGATCTCGGCCATGAAGGCTGGGGTGTCGTCGACGCCGTCGGTCGCGACGTCCGCCATCTGCGGGAGGGCGACCGCGTCACGACGCTGTTCCAGAAGAGCTACGCCGAGTTCGACGTCGGCCCGGCAGACCAGGCGGTTGCGCTTCCGCCCGCCCTCGGCGACGCGCCGTTGCCGGGCGAGCCGCTCGGCTGCGCGGTCAACGTGATCCGGCGCGCGCGGCTGCAGCCGGGTGAGACCGTGGCGGTGGTCGGGCTTGGCTTCATGGGCCTGCTCCTCGTCCGGCTCGCCGCGCTGGCGGGTGCGCGGGTAGTGGCGGTCGGCCGCAAGCCGCAGGCGCAGGCGCGCGCGCTCGATCTCGGTGCCGCCATGGCCGTCGCGCCCGACGACGCCGCCGCAGCGGCCGCCGGGATCGCCAGGGACGGGTTGTTCGATTGCGTGATCGAGGCGACCGGACACCAGGAGCCGCTCGATCTGGCGGCGACGCTCACCACGACGCGGGGCCGCCTGGTCATCGCCGGCTATCACCAGGACGCGCCGCGCCGGGTCGACATGCAGCTGTGGAACTGGCGCGGCCTCGATGTCATCAACGCCCACGAGCGCGATCCCGCCATCTACCTGGACGGGATCCGCGAAGCGATCGCGCTGGTGGCTGCGGGACAGCTGGACCCTTCGCCTCTCTACACCCACGTGCTTCCGTTCGACCGGCTGAACGAAGCCCTGCAACTCGCCGCCACGCGGCCGGAGGGTTTCGTCAAGTCGCTGGTGGTGATGCCATGACGTTCGCGCTCAAACCCGCCGTCATCGCCGCCCGTCCCCTGCGGCTCGGCTTCCTCGGCGTGGGCTGGATTGGACTGGCGCGGATGAAGGCACTGCTCGGCACCGGCCTCGCCGAAGCGGCCGCCATCGTCGACACGAATACGGAGATGGTCGCGCAGGCACAGGCGCTTGCCAGCGGCGCCGAGGTCTTCGACAGCCTCGACGCCCTGCTCGACCGCGGTGTCGACGCCGTCGTCATCGCGACGCCCAGCGCGTTGCATGCAGAGCAGTCCATCAGGGCGCTGGACGCCGGCGTCGCCGTCTTCTGCCAGAAGCCTCTCGGCCGTTCGGCGGCAGAGGTGGCCGCCGTGGTGGAAGCCGCCCGCCGCAACGACCTGCCGCTCGGGCTCGACCTGTCCTACCGGCACACGGCAGCCATGCGGCACATCCGTGGCCTGATGACCGACGGAGCGCTCGGGAAGGTGCATACGATCGACCTCGTCTTCCACAATGGCTACGGCCCCGACAAGCCCTGGTTCCACGACCGGCGGCTGTCGGGCGGCGGCTGCCTGATGGATCTCGGCATCCACCTCGTCGACCTCGCCCTCTGGTCGCAGGATTTTCCGGCGGTCGCCTCGGCCGCGGGACACTTCAAGCGGGCCGGAGAGCCGTGGGACGGCAGCGACGCGTCCGTGGAAGACCTTGCCGTCGGCACGATGGTGACGCAGGACGGCACGCTGATCCGCCTCGCCTGCTCCTGGAACCTGAACGTCGGCCGCGACGCCGAGATTTCGGCCACGCTCCACGGCACCCGCGCGGCGGGGCGCTTCGCCAATGTCGGCGGCTCGTTCTACGACTTCACCGCCGAGGTGCTGACCGGGACGACGGCCACCACGCCGGTCTCGGGTCCCGACGACTGGGGCGGGCGGGCGGCGCTGCACTGGCTGGGCAAGGTTCAGGCCGGCGGGTTCGATGCGGACTGCCTCCAGTTCACGGCGGTGGCCGACGCGCTCGACCGCATCTATGCCTCGGGATCGCTTCCCGACCCGGCAAGCCCGGACCGCGTCTTCGCCTGACGCGGCAACGCCAAAGGGGCCTTGCGGGCGACCTCCGGAACATCCGCGCGTCCGGGTGGTTGCGGTCATGCAACGGGAGGCACGCCATGCCCGCGCTCGTCCGCTTCGTCATCGTGAACTTCGCTGCCGGCACGGCGATCGGCGTGATTGTCGTCGCCGTCGCCTTCTTCGGTTCCAGTGGCGCCTTCGGTGTCCTCGGCGCCGCGAACGACCGCCTGCTCGCCTTCGCCATGCTGACGCTCACGGTCGCACCCAGCTTCGGCCTCGGCTGTCTCGGAACGGCGCTGGCCTTCCTCGCCTGGGACGACTGAAACCGGGCCTGACTCCGGGCAGTGGAATTTCGGAGGGGCGCGCCCGCTCGACGACCCCGGCTTGTGCCGGCAGAAAGGACGATTCATGGCTTCCCGATCCATCCGCGCCATCCCGGCCGCCCTTCCCCCGCTCTACGCCTTCGAGGCCGACGGCAGGATCACCGCTCCGGATGTCGAGTGGATGGCCGGCGTCCTTCAGGCGGCCTTCGAGGCCCAGGAGACGGTCGATATCCTGATCGTCATGCGCGATTACCAGGGCCTGGACATCGGCGCCGCCTTCGATCCGAAGGCGCTCCGGGCGCAGGCCCGTGCGGCGTCCCACGTCGGCAAGTATGCCGTCGTCGGCGCGCCCGACTGGGCCGAAACCATGATCAACCTATTTTCGCCGGTGTCGCCGGTGGAGGCGAGGACGTTCGACCTCGAGGACGAAGCCGCCGCCTGGGACTGGGTCCGCGCCGCCTGAGCAACGCGCCTCAGCGGATGAACACGGCAAGCAGACCAAGCATCGCGGCCAGCGCGACACCTATCCCCGCAAACTGCAGCGCACGGCGCCGGTCCAGCCGCGAGGTCACGCCGCCACCGTAGTCGAACCGCTCGTAGACGACGTTGTCGATCGGCAGGCCGAGATCGAGCAGCGTGTCGGAGACGGCGGTGACCATCGGTCCGGGGCCGCACATGAGCGCGATGGTCTGCCTGGGGTCGAGGCCCTCGAGGAGTTCGGCAAGCCTCTGCCGGTCCAGCCGCCCGACCACGCCGGCCCAGCCCTCGGCGTCCTCTTCGCTCGCGAACATCGTGCGCAGGTCGAGCATCCGTCCCGCCGTCTCGATCTCGTCGAGACAGGCGAAGTTGACGGGCGTGCCTGCCGCATAGGCAAGGCGGACCGGCCGCGGGTCGCGGCGCGCCACCATGTCGCGCAGCAGCCCCATGATCGGCGCGATGCCGACGCCTCCCGCCAGCAGGACCACGGCCTTCGCGTCATGCGCGGCCAGCACGAATTCGCCGTAGGGTCCGTCGATCCCGATCGGAGTGCCCGGTTCGAGGCGCCCGATCGCGCCGGTGAAGTCGCCCGCTTCCTTGACGATCAGGCTGATGCCGGCACGGGACGGGCTGTCGGCGATGGAGAAGGGATGGTCGAAGAGCGGGAAGCGGCGGTCGCCCACCGTCATCCAGACGAACTGCCCCGCCTCGTAGGGCCAGGCCGGATTGCCCGGCTCGGGCTGGATGTCGAGTTCCCACATGCGGTCGGCAACCTTCCGCACCGAGGCGAGCCGCCAGGGCCTGCGGTGCAGCATCAGCCAGCGCCAGCCGTAGAGGATGGCCAGAACCGCGGCGACGGCGAGCGCGACCAGCCACCAGAACGCCTCCACCAGCCCGGCGGCGCTGAAGCGGCCGGTCGTCAGGGCATGATGAAGGCCCGCGCCCACGGCCACTGCGCCGAGAATCAGATGGCTGGCACGCCAGATCTCGTAACGCCACGGCAGGCGCTCGCGCAGCAGCGAGCTGAGGACCAACAGGAAAAGGGAGCCCAGCGCCACGACGCCGGAGCGGTAGTGGGGCAAGGTCAGATAGGCGATGAACCGTTCCTGCCCGAGGGCCGGATCGTCCAGCCAAGTCGGCAGGACGTAGAGGACGGGGTGCAGCACCAGGCCGAGCATGACCCAGCGGGCGGCGATCTTGTGGAAGGCCATGATCTTGTCGATGCCGAGCCGCCCCGACACGATGCCGAAACGGCCCGAGGTGACGAACTGCACCGCCATGGCCGTCAGGCCGGCGAGCCCCAGCGCCGCCGCCCCGACCTCCCAGGGATCCAGAGGCGCGACGGTGCCCGCGGCGGCCAGAATGACCGGCGTCAGGCAGACGAGGATGTAGAGAGCGGCGAGCGCGGGGCCGGACAGGCGCATGGCACGGCTGGTCTCCATCACGTCGGCTCCATGACTGCTGCGGTCCTGCCGTTGTTCATCCGGCTGGCGATCCAGGCGATCCGATGTCTATCCTAGAAAGACAACCGGCAGATGTCTTGATCCAGGTCATGGAACGGTCATCGGTTGTCGGCAATGTTTTATTCCGGTGGTGACAAGAACGGAGGACAGCCATGCGCTTCATGACGCTCAGCCGCAGATTTCTTGTTTCCATTCTGGCGGTACTATGGCTTTGCAGCCCCGCGGCCGCTCAGCAGGACGATCCCCTGTCCGCCCTGGTGGACGCTTGGCTTGCCTCGCCGCACGGCAACTACCATTCGCCCTCCTTCACCTACTGGAACAAGGAGGGCGCCGTACCGGTGCAGTGCGCCGCCTGTCATTCGCAGCCGGGCTTCCTCGACTTCCTCGGCGCGGATGGAACCGCCACCGGCGTCGTCGATGCACCGGCAGCGATCAATGCGCCGATCGGCTGCGCCTCGTGCCACAATACGGCGGCGCAGGCGCTCGACGGCGTCCGCTTCCCCTCCGGCGTGAGCGTCGAGGGGCTCGGACCATCGGCCACCTGCAACGTTTGCCACCAGGGCCGGGCTTCGACCGACGCCGTCGCGGCGGCGACGCAGGCGCTGGAGGAGGACGCCGTGTCGGCGGATCTCGGCTTCATCAACGTCCACTACGGCGTCGCGGCGGCCGTCAATCAGGGTTCGCAGGTCCGCGGCGGATATCAGTATCCCGGACGCTCCTACGCGGGACGGTTCTTCCACGTGCCGAGCGCCAGCACCTGCGTGGACTGTCACGATCCGCATGCGACGACGGTGCAGCTGGAGCCCTGCCTGACATGCCATCGCGGCGTCGAGGAGGTCCGCGCCATCCGGATGCGCCATGCCGATTTCGACGGCGACGGCAATGCGGCCGGCGGGATTCACTCGGAGATCATCGGCCTGCATGCCCGGCTCGGCGACGCCATCCAGGCCTACGCCGCGGAGGTGTCCGCAGCACCGATCGGCTATGGCAAGGGGACGTTCCCCTACTTCTTCGCCGACACGAACGCCGACGGCGAGATCGGACCCGACGAGGCGGTCTTCCCGAACCGCTACCAGAGCTGGACGCCGCGGCTTCTCAAGGCCGCCTACAACTATCAGGTGGCGGCGAAGGACCCGGGCGGATACGTCCACAACCCGGCCTACGTGCTGCAGCTGCTCCACGACAGTCTCGAAAGCCTCGCGGAACGGGTGGAGATCGACATGGCAGGAGTGACGCGTCCCTGACCTCTGGTCACGGCGTCGATCCCCGCCGGGAACACGATGCCTCGCGCCGACGGCGTGCCGCGTCAGACCTCGATGCCGTATCGGCGCATCTTTTCCCACAGCGTGGTGCGCGAGACCTGCAGCAGGTCGGCCGCCTCCTTCGTCGAGCCACCGGTTCTGGCCAGAGCGGCAAGGATGTGGCGGCGCTCGGCCGCCTCGCGGATGTCGGACAGGCTGCCGTCGATCGCGTCTCCGCCGAGGGCGGCGCGCCGGCCGGTGTCGACGCCCTCGGGAAACAGGTCGGCGGCGGCAATGGTGCGACCGGCACCGAGCGCCACGGCGCGCTGCACGCGGTTGATCAGTTCGCGGATATTGCCCGGCCAGGCATGGGCGAGCGCCGCATCGACGGCCGAGGGATCGAAGGCGATACCCGGCAGACTGTTCTCGCGGGCGGCGGCGGCGGCAATGGATTCGAGCAGGTCGGCAATGTCCTCCGGCCGCTCGCGCAGCGGCGGCAGACGGCAGGTGATGACGTTGATGCGGAACCAGAGGTCCTCGCGGAACGTCCCGTCCGCTACCATCCGCTCCAGATCCTGGTTGGTGGCGCAGACCAGCCGGGCGCGGAAGTCGCGATCCTCGGCCGAGCCGAGCCTGCGGAACCGGCGCGTTTCGAGCACCCGCAGCAGCTTGACCTGGAGCGGCAACGGCAGGTCGCCGATCTCGTCGAGGAAGAGCGTTCCCTCGCCCGCCTCCTCCATCAGGCCGCGATGGGCGCCCGCCGCCCCCGTGAACGCGCCGCGCTCGTGGCCGAAGAGCATGGAATCGGCGAGCTCCGCCGGCATCGCGCCGCAGTTCACCGGCACGAAGGGCTGCCCGGCGCGCGGTCCGCTGTCGTGCACGTGACGGGCCGCGACCTCCTTGCCGCTGCCTGTCTCTCCGAGCAGCAGCACCGGCAGCGCGACGCCGGCCGCGCGCGACAGCATCTCGGCCACCGGCCGCATGGCGGCGCTGCGGCCGAGCGGTGCGCCGGTTCCCCCCGCATCCGCACGCGACCGGCGCACGATGTCGCGGAAGCGCTCGACCAGCTGGTCGAGGTCGAAGGGCTTGGTGACGTAGTCAAGCGCGCCCTCGCGCACCAGCCGCACCGCCTGCTCGATGTCGCCATAGGCGGTCATGAAGATGGTCGGCACCAGGCCGAAATTCTCGAAATGGCTGCGCATCACGCTCTCGCCGTCTCCGTCGGGCAGGCGGATGTCCGACAGGATGATGGACGGCTGCGTGCCAGGCAGCGCGGCGCGCGCTTCCCGCGCCGAACGGACCCAGCGGACGCGGAAGTCCTCCAGTTCCAGCCGCTGCTGCAGCGACGCGCCCAGCGTGGCGTCGTCCTCGATCATGAGGATCAGGGGATCCGGCATCGCTAGCTCCCGTTCCCGGCACCGGCGGGAAGCGACAGCGTCACCGTCGTGCCGCGTCCCTCCTCGCTGCGGATCGACAGGCTGGCGCCGATGCGCTGCACGAGGTTCGACACCACCCACAGGCCGATGCTGCGCTCCATCGGGATCTCGTCCATCTGGCCGGAGACGATCGCGGCCACGACTTCGGGCGGCATGCCGCTGCCCTGATCGGCGATGCCGATGGCGACGGAGCGGCCGTCCCCGGCGCGCACCAGGGTGATGGCGATCTCGCTGCCGGGAGGCGAGACGCCGACCGAATTCAGCAAGAGGTTCACCAGGATCTGCCTAAGCGCGTCGCCGTCGACGTCCATGACCACGCTCTCGTCGAGTTCCCATCGCAGCGTCACCTCCGCGCGCTGCGCGGTCGGCAGGATCAGCAGTTCGAGGTCGCGGATGTCGCGCGCGACGATCGACGTCCTGCCCGGCCTCCGGCGGTAGGTCGACAGCGTGACGTCGACGACGCGGCCGATGCTGTCGAGGCCGCTGTCGAGAAGCTCGACCGTCTGCTGGCGCACCTGCGGCTGGTCGCCGAAGCGCCGCAGCGTCGAGACGCCGTTCTTCAGGCCTGCCAGCGGGTTGCGGACCTCGTGGGCGATGGCCGCCGCCATCCGCGCCAGCAGCGCGTCGCGCTCCTGCTGGGCCATCTGCTCCACGATCCGGGCGCGATCGGCCTCCGACTGCTCGCGCAGCGCCAGCGCGGCTTCCAGCCGCTGCAGTTCGTGGCCCCTGCGCAGGCTGGCGGAGGGGACCGTGCCGTCGTCGCTGTGGGCCAGCCGGCTGATGAAGCCGTCGAGCGGCGAGAGCACGCGCCGCGCGATGACATAGACCGTCAGGGCGGCGAGAATCGCCACCAGCACGTCGATGCCGATCGTCAGGCGGAACGCCGTCTCGGCGGCGTCGAGGATGGTGGTCGTGTCGAAGGTGGCTGCCAGCAGAAGAACCCCCTCGCCGAGCGCGTAGGTGCGCAGCACAAGCAATACGGCCTCGCCGGGATCGTTCCATTCCGAAACGGCATCCGGCCCGATGTCGCCGGCCTCGTCGAGCGCCGCTACGAGCCGCTCTTCATGGGTCGCCTCGCCGAGCACGACGGTCTGCGCCGCGCCCGCCGTCCCGCCCCACCGCGCGGCAATGGCCTGTTCCAGCAGCGCGGTGCGGAAGATCAGCGAGGCCGCCATCTGCCGGCGCACCGCGTCGGGCGATTCGTCGGTCTCGGCCGCAATGTTGCCGGCGACGGCGTCGAGGAAGACCACGGCCTGGTCGCGCAGCGCGGTCTCGTCATTGGCCTGCAGGATGCGGACGCCGATCTGGGTCGTGCCGACCGCGACGACGAACATCGCCAGCGCCACGAAGAGCGGCAGCGCGAAGGTGAGCGGCAGGTTCGGCTTCAGGTTCAGGCGCATGGTCCGCCAAGCTAGCCCAGCCGCACGGGTCAGGGCCAGCGACCTGACGCCGCGCGTGCCGGCGGCAGGGCGATCAGCCCGGAGCCTCCATCAGCAGCACCTCGCAGGGCACGTCCGGCGAGATCCGGCGGCGCCAGTGGCTGCCGAACCAGCTGGTCCGCAACGGGCGCGGCGCCTGGCCGAGGATCACCGCGCGCGGCCGGCGGATGTCGTCCGGAATGGAGCAGTCGTCGGTGTTCACCGCGCGGCTTTCGAAGCTGCAGCCGAAACGGCGTGCGATCGCCTCGACCTCCTCCCGGCGGTCGGCGGCGCCGCGGCCGACGTGGACGATGTGCGACGCCTGCCACAGGTCGCCGGCCAGCGCCCATTCCAGGAGGGCGGGCAGATGCGCCTCGCCGCGGTCGCGCACGACGATCGTCCCCTGCCCCGGCACGGGTGCGTCGGGGGAGACGAAGAGCACCGGGCCGCGATGTACCATCGGCAGCCGCAGGAGACCGTCCGGGTCCCAGGTCGTCTGGTCGCGACGCACCTCCACCTGATGGTGGAACCAGCCCTCGCAGGGCAGGACCAGAAGCACGCGGCCCGGTTCGGACGACGCGAGCAGGCGCTCGGGATCGCCCTCGTCGTAGTTCAGCGCTGCCTCGCCGCCGCTCCCTTCCATGCAGGCGCGCATGTCGCGGATGGCTTCGCTGGCGCGCTCACGGATCAGCTGGCGTGCGCTGGCCGGGTCGGCCGCGCATTCGAAGGCGGCCGTATCGATGATGACATGCGCCGACAGGTCCGACCGGAGCCGCCGGGCGATGGCGCAGGCGCGGGCCGCGACGGCTGGCACCTGCCCCTGGATCACCGCGAACCGGACGGTCTCGATCGCCGGCAGCGAGACGACCGGCGCCGGGCGCGGCGCAGGCAGGTCATGCCTCTTCGGCGATGGAGCCGGTCGAAGCTGAGCGGCATCGGCCCCATGCGCGCCGGTCCCAGCGGGCAGCCAGGCGAGGCGCTCGTCCAGCGACCGGTCCGAGCGTTCCAGCACGCCGGCCAGCGCGTCGTCGCCGCGGAGCGACAGGCGGGCGCCGGACATGTAGGAGGCGCGGCCGAGGAGATGGCCCGCAACCGGGACGGTCAGGAGCAGGAAGACAATGGTCAGGAGCCCCATCACCGTCGCATCGGTGGCGCCGTGCGAGATCACCGACCCCAGGATGACCAGCCCGGCGCCCAGCGTGCCGGCCTTGGTGGCGGCGTGCATGCGCTGGAACGGATCGGCCAGCCGCATGACGCCGATGCCAGCGATGCAGAGGAAGCCGACGCCGAGAAGCTTCAGCAGGACGGAAACGACGATCATCGGCCCTCTCCCTTCTTCTTCTCCAGCAGCGCCGACAGCGAGCACGTCGCCAGGAAGCCGATCAGGGCGATGCCGAAGGCGATGTCGAGGAATTCGCGCCGGCCGGTCACGATCATCGTCAGGCAGGCCACGGCCACCGCGATGCCGGTCAGCATGTCGAGCGCGATGAAGCGGTCGGCGTAGCCGGGGCCCGTCGCCATGCGCAGGGCCGACAGGCCGAGCGGCACCATCAGCACGGTGATCAGCACTGCCGCGATCGTCGGCAGATGGGTGTCCAGGAATTCGATCATCCTTCAATCTCCTTGATGCGGGCCTCGAACGTCGACTTGATCGACGCGATCACCTCGTCGGCCGAGGGCGCGTCGAGCACGTGGATGTAGAGGGTCGACATGTCCTCGCTGACATGCAGCGAGGTCGTTCCGGGCGTCAGGCTGACGCAGTTGGCGAGCGTGGTGACGCCGGCGGCGGTGCGAAGGCCGATCGGCACGGCGATGATCGCCGAGGTCGTCGCATCCTTCGCGCCCAGCACCGAGCGGGCGACCGCGACGGACGAGACGACGAGTTCCCTGAGGAAGATGGTGGCGAGCGACGTCACCTGGATGGCTTTGGTGGCGATGGCGGTCATGGCGTTGCTCCTGCGATCTGCCGCTCGGCAAAGACCGCGGCGATGAACTCGGCCGGGTCGGTCATGGTGGCGGCGGCGACGTTGGCGAAGGCCACCAGCGGCTCCGGGTTGAAGCCGATGGCCAGCGTGATCAGGCCGAGCGCGGCGATGGGCACGAGCATGGCAACGGGAACCGCGCGCACCCGGGCGACCTTGCGCGGCGACGTCTTCCAGAAGGCCTCGATCCAGATCTTGCTCATCGAGAAGACCGTGAGCAGCCCGACGAAGAGCGCCAGCGCGCCTATCCAGGCCATGTCGCCGCGGAACGACGCGTCGATGACCATGAACTTGGCCCAGAAGCCCGACAGCGGCGGGATGCCGGCCAGCGACAGCGCCGGAATGAGGAACAGCACCGCCAGCAGCGGCGACGACTTCATCAGGCCGCCCGCCTTGCGCAGGTCGTAGGTGCCCGTTGCGCGGTGGATGGCGCCCGCCACGAAGAACAGGTTCGCCTTCACCACGATGTGGTGGATGATGTAGAAGACCGCGCCCGCCATGGCGAGCGGCGTGGCAATCGCCAGTCCCAGCATGATGTAGCCGATCTGGCTGATGATGTGGAACGACAGGATGCGGCGGATGTCCCACTGGATCGCCGCGCCGAAGACGCCGAACAGCATCGTTCCCGCCGCGAAGAAGGCGACGATCGGCCGGATGCCGCCGTCGTTCACCTCGAACAAAAGCGTGAAGACGCGGAAGCAGGCATAAACGCCGACCTTCGTCAGCAGCCCGGCAAAGACCGCCGACACGATGATCGTGGCCGTGTGGTAGGAGGCCGGCAGCCAGAAGAAGAGCGGGAAGAAGCCCGCCTTGATGCCGAAGGCGAGCAGGAACAGCATGGCCGAGACGGTCAGCGCCACCGAGCCCTCGGTCTGCGGCAGGACGCGGGCGAGGTCGGCCATGTTGAGCGTGCCGGTAACGCCGTAGAGCAGCCCGATCGCCATCAGGAAGAGGATGGTCGAGAACAGGTTGAGCACGGCGTATTTGATCGCGCCGTCGAGCTGCGCGCGGGTCCGGTCGAGCGTGATCAGGCCGAGCGTTGCGATCAGCATCACCTCGAACCAGACGTAGAGGTTGAAGATGTCGCCGGTGAGGAAGGCGCCGTTGACGCCCACCATCAAACCCTGGAACAGCGGATAGAAGCCCGCCTTCACTTGCCGGCGCCTGACGTCGGCGATGGCGAAGATGCCGGCGGCGAGTGCGAGCACGCTCGAGATCACCACCATGGCGGCGCTGAAGCGGTCGGCGACGAAGCTGATGCCGAAGGGTGGCGCCCAGCCGCCGAACTGCTTGGTGACGATGCCCTGCGACATGACGGAATCGAGCAGGAGCAGCGAGGCGGCGAGCGTCAGCACCAGGCCGGCAAGGCTCGCTCCCTGCTGGGCGCGCGGATAGGCCCAGGCCGCCGCGCAGATCGCCGCGGTGGCGAGCGGGATGGCCAGCGGCCACAGGAGCGCGGTGTCGTTCATGAACTCAGGCATTGCGGGGCGCCTCCCTGTCGAACGGGCTGCCGAGCGCCTCGGCGTCGACATGGTCGCTGGTCAGCACGGAGCCGACGGAGCGGTAGGTCTTCAGCATCAGTGCGGCGGCGAAGGAGACGAGCGCGAAACCGATGACGATCGCCGTCAGGATCAGCGCCTGCGGCAGAGCGTTGGCGGTCTCGGCCGCCAGCACCTGCAGGCCCGGCTCGATGACCGGCGGCGCGGTGAAGCGCAGACCGCCGGCGACGAAGATCAGCAGGTTGGTGGCCGTCGACAGAAGCACGATGCCGATCAGGATGCGCATCCCGTGGCGCGACAGCAGCAGATAGACGCCGCAGCCCATCTGGGCGGCAATGGCGAAGGCGTAGACGAGGTTCACTGCTCGATCCCTTCATAAAGACGGAAGACGAGGCACAGCACGCCGCCGACGACGACGCAGTAGACGCCGATGTCGAAGGTCGTGGCGGTGCCGAGATGGGTGGAGCCGATCTCCGTCCACCAATGGGTGAGGAAGGAGCGGTCCGACAGGAGGCCCGGCAGTCCGCTGACGAAGGCGAGCAGCAGGCCCGACCCCATCAGCGCGACAGGATGGACGACGAGCGCCCGGCGCGCCGTCTCAACGCCGCGGGCCATGGCCAGGAGCGCGAAGCCGAGTGCGGCGATCAGGCCGCCGATGAAGCCGCCGCCGGGTTCGTTGTGGCCGCGAAAGAGCATGAACAGCGACACGCCGATCATCAGCACGAAGAACAGGCGCGACATGGTGGCGAAGATGATCTGCATGGGACTACTCCTTGGCGCGCTTGCTGGGGCCGCTGCCGCGCAGCAGCGCCCAGGCAGCGATGGTGGCGAAGGCGACGACGGCGATCTCGCCCAGCGTGTCGATGGCGCGGTAGTCGACCAGGATCACGTTGACGACGTTGCGCCCGAAGCCTTCGAGGTAGCTCGTCTGGCCGAAATACTCCGTCAGGCTCATGTCGAGCGGGATGGCGCTCATGCTGGCCACGGCCAGGAAGATGACCAGCCCGAAGGCGCCCGCCAGCGCGGCGTCGCGGCGACGCTCGCCGACCGTTCTCGAATGCCGCTGGCGCGCGGGCAGGCGCAGCAGCACCGCCGTCAGCAGGATGACGAGCAGCGTCTCCACCGCGATCTGCGTCAGCGCGAGGTCGGGCGCGCCGTTGAGCATGAAGATGACCGCGACCGCGAAGCCGACGATGCCGACCGACACGAGCGCCGCGATCAGCGAGCGGCCAAGCACCGTGGCCACCGCGCCGGCCGCGCTGAGCAGCAGGACGAGCGTCACCGAGACGCGCAGCGAGCCGTCGGGCGCGGCGATGTACAGCCCGGCCGGGCCGGCGAAGAGCGCGATCGCCAGGCCGGCGACCACCACCGCCACGACGACGGCCGTGTAGCGGCGCTGGTCGCCGTTCTGCAGGATCCGCGTCGACAGGCGCGCGACGTTCAGCGTCCCGTCGACCACCCAGTGGTAGCCGCCGTCGCCGATCAGGCGGAAGAGCCGGTCATGGCGGCGCAGACGGTCATGGATGGCATCCCACCAGATGACGATCGCCACGCCGATCGAAACGACCAGGACGCTCAGCACCAGCATCGGCGTGAGGCCATGCCAGAGCTGGAACGACACGTCGATCGGGCTGCCGTACAGCGCCGAGGCAGCCGGGCCGATCAAAAGGTCGCCGATCCCGCCGGGGAAGAGGCCGATGACGATGCCGCCGGTCGCCAGCAGCAGCGGGCCGATCAGGAGCACCGGCGTCTCGCCGTGCTTCACGGCGTCGACGCGGTGGCTCTTGAAGTAGAACGGCTTGATGGAGACCACGCCTGCCACGCCGCACATCACCGCGTTGACCAGGACGGCGACGACGATGGGCACGACGTTCCAGCCGTTGGTGAGCTGTGCCTCGAAGAGATATTCCTTCGAGATGAAGCCGACGAAGGGCGGCAGCCCGGCCATGCTGAGGCTGGCCAGCACCGCCGCCACGGCCGTCACCGGCAGGAAGCGGGCGAGCCCGCCGAGCTTGCGCAGGCTTGTCTCGCCGGTGGCGTGGATGGCCGTGCCGGCGCAGAAGAACAGCGCTGCCTTGTAGAGCGCATGCGCCAGGATGAAGCCCACCGTGGCCACCGCCGCCACCTCGCCGTCGAGCCCGATCAGCATCACCAGGATGCCGAGCGAGGCGACCGTGGAATGCGCCAGCACGGCCTTGTAGCCCTCCGCGCGCAGCGCCTTCAGCGCGGCGACGGTCATGGTCAGAGAACCGACGATCACCAGCGTCGTGCCGAAGGCCGGCATGGTGGCGAAGACGCCGTCGAAGCGGGCGAGCAGGAAGATGCCGAGTTTCACCATGGTTGCGGAATGCAGGTAGGCGGAGGCCGGCGTCGGCGCGGCCATGGCGTTGGGCAGCCAGAAGTGGAACGGCACCTGCGCCGACTTGGTGAAGGCGCCGATCATGATCAGCACCGCGATGACGCCGGCCCAGGGGCTCGCCACGAGTTCGTCCGAGCGGGCCAGGACCTCGGTGAAGGAGAAGGTGCCGAGCGTCATGCCGATCAAAAGGATGCCCGCAAACAGCACCAGCCCGCCGCCCCCCGTGACCAGCAGCGACTGGATCGCGGCCTTGCGCGCTTCCGGCTTGTGGCCGTCGAAACCGATCAGCATGAAGGAGGTGAGGCTGGTCAGTTCCCAGAAGACGAACATGACGATCAGGTCGTCCGAGAGCACGGTGCCCAGCATCGCCGTCATGAACAGCAGGATCAGCGCCAGGAAGCGGCCCATGTCGGCCACCGGCTTCTCGGCGAAATAGGCGCCGGCATAGATGGTCACCAGCGTGCCGATGCCGGTGATCAGGAGGCCGAAGAGCATCGAGAAGCCGTCGAGCCGCAAGGTGAGGTCGACGCCCAGCGACGGCACCCATGACATCGTCGCGATCACCGCGCCGCCGTCCGCCACGTCGCCGGCATGCCGCAGGATCAGCACGAACAGGACGAGCGGCACCAGGCTCATCACCCAGCCGGAAGCCTTTCCCAACAGCTCGGCGGCCGGCCGCGCGATGGCCGCTCCCGCCAGTGCGATGATGATGATCCACGCCATGTCCACGATATTCCCTTCGCTGGTCACCCGTTCCCATGCAACGGGTGTGCCAGTTCAGGAAATCTCGTAAAATCAGTGCCTTGATCAGGTCGCTTCCGGTCCTTGTCCGGAAATCCGAAAATCCGGCGCGGCGCTTTTCGGATTTCCGAAAGACGCGGGCGGCGGTGCCTGCGCTATGGCCCCTCCCCCGCCACCGCCACCAACAGCACGCGCAGGCAGGCGATGTCGGGGTGCGACTGGCCGCGGTCGTCGATGATTTCGACCTGGCGTCGGGCGGCAGCAGCGAGGTCGGCGCCGTGCGGCACCGACAGCAGCCAGTCAGCGAAGACCTCGTCGGGCGGCGGCAGCGGCGACACGCGGGCCATCCCGCGCCCGCCGATCGGCCGCGGCCGCGTCGACAGGCCGTCCGGATCGCGCCCGCTCACGCCGCCACCTCGACCGCCGTCAGCGGCCTGGAGCAGCAGGCCAGGATGAAGCCCTCGGCGATCTCGTCGTCGAGGATGCCGCCATTGTGAGTCATCTCGACCTCGCCGGAGAGCTTCATCGTCTTGCAGGTGCCGCACAGGCCGAACTCGCAGGCCGCGGGAATGCGCACGCCGGCCGCCCGCGCGGCCTGGAGGATCGTCTGGCCGGGAAGGCACTCGCCGGTGGCGTCCGACGACGAGAAGCGGATCGGCAGCGCCTCCGGCACCGGGGCGCCGGGCTCGGCCGCGAGAGCCTCGACGTCCACGGGCGCCGGCGCGGGCGTCGGCGCAGCGAAACTCTCCTGGTGATAATGCGCCATGTCGAAACCGGCGGCCTCCAGCATGCCGCGCACCGCGCGCATGAAGGGCTCGGGCCCGCAGCAGAAGACCTCGCGCTCGCGGAAATCGGGTGACAGCAGCGGCAGGCGCACGGCGTCGATGCGGCCCATATGGCCGAACCAGCTCTCGCGGCTCGACCGCTCCTCGATCAGGAAGCCGAGCGACAGGCCGGGCATCCGGCTGCCGAGAAGCTCGAGCTCCTTGCGGAAGATGATCTCCTCGGGCCGCCGCGCGCAGTTGACGAAGGCGACGTCCGTCCAGGGCGCGCAGTCTGAAAACCAGCGCAGCATCGACATCATCGGCGTGACGCCCGAGCCCGCCGAGACGAAGAGGTACTTTCCCGCCGGATGGTTGTGGTGGGTGAAGTCGCCCGCCGGGCCGTAGGCGCGGACATGGGTTCCGGTCTGCAGGTTGTCGAACATCCAGCGCGTGCCGATGCTGCCCGGCTGCGCCTTGACCGTCACCGCGATCGAGAAAGGCCGCGAAGGCGACGACGACAGCGTGTAGGTGCGCAGGAGGGGCTCCGACCCGACCGGCAGTTCCAGCGTCACGAACTGGCCGGGCTTGTAGCGGAACCAGGTCTGGGCGTCGGAGCGGAAGGTGAAGGTGCGAACGTCGGGCGCCTCCTCCGTCACCCCGATCACCTCCAGCACCTGGAGACGATCGTCCCATGGCACCATCTCGTCGAGATGGCGATAGAGGCCGGGATCGGCGGGGGCGTTCATGGACATTCTCCAACCGCAGCGCCAAGCACCCCCTCACCGGTTCGCTGCGCGAACCACCTCTCCCCCTGCCCGGGGGAGAGGAAGCCACACTGGAGGAGCGCCGGCGTCCAAGCGGGCGTTTCCTCTCCCCCGGGCAGGGGGAGAGGTGGCCCGAAGGGCCGGTGAGGGGGTGCTTCGGCGACAGAGCGAGCAGTTCGGGGGGAATGCGCCATCCGCCCCGCCCTCACGCCACGCTCTTCAGCCGCGGCGCGGCGCCCTCGGCCAACCGCGGCGCCATGAAGCCGGCGTACCAGTCGACGAACTGGATGACGCCGCCCTCGTGCAACTCGGAGTAAGGCCCAGGCTCGTAGGCGGGCGATCGAATGCCGAAGGCGTTTTCCTCGACGATGCGGCGGTCCTCGTCGTTGGTCTCGGTCCAGACGTGGGTCAAGGTCTGCAGATCGTAGTCGACGCCCTCGACCGCGTCCTTGTGGACCAGCCATTTGGTCGTCACCGCCGTCTCCGTCGCGCTGATCGGCAGCACGCGGAAGGTCACGGCATGGTCGCCCAGCACGTGGTTCCAGGTCGTCGGGTAGTGGTAGAGCAGCAGCGTGCCGATGCGGTCGGTCGCGACGTCGTCGGACAGGTTCCGGCCCACCGCGCGCTTGCCGGTCGAGGTGTAGCTCACCGCGTCGCGCAGCAGCGGCGCGCGGGTGGCGCGGTACTGGCCGCCATCATCGATGCGGAAGCGCGACGGCAGGCCGGCCGCCTCGCATTTCGCCCAGTGCGCCAGCATGTCCGGGTCGCTCTCGGCGCCGTTGACCCCGGTCACCGTCGGCGCCTCGGGGAAGGTCTTGCACAGTTCCGGATGATTGGCCGCGCAGTGATAGCACTCGCGATTGTTTTCCCAGACGAGCTTCCAGTTGCCCTTCTCGACGATCGTCGCCTCGTGCGCGACCTTCGCCTCGGCCAGCCGGTGCGGCCGGAAATAGGGCTCCATCAGGGCGCGGAACGGCGCGAAATCGGCCGGTTCCCTGGCCAGGCAGACGAAGACGTAGCCGCCGACGCTCTCGCAGGCGACCGGCTTCAGCCCGAACTCCTCCTTGCGGAAATCCTCCGCCATCTGGCGCGCGAAGACGAGCGAGCCGTCGAGGTCGTAGGTCCACTGGTGATAGGGGCAGACCAGCCGCGCCGAGGTGCCCTTCGGCGTCGTGCAGACCCGGCTGCCGCGATGGCGGCAGGAATTGTGGAAAGCGCGGATCTGCCCGTCGCGGCCGCGCACGATCACGACGGGATAGTCGCCCACCTGGACGGTGAAGAACGATCCGGGCTTGGCCACCTCGCAGTCGTGGCCGACGAACAGCCAGTCGCGGTACCAGACCAGTTCGAGATCGAGCCGGTAGAAATCGGGGTCGATGTAGAAGGGTTGTTCCAGGCTGAAGCCCGGCCGCCGGCTCTTCAGGAGCCTCAGCATCTCGTTGCGCGTGTCCATGTCCGTCCTCGCTTCCGCACAAGGACTGAACTGGTGGTGATGGAGGAACAGCGGCGCGTGCGGCCGTCTAACGGCCACCCGAAGCGCTCTGCCTCTTGACCGCCCACCGCGATCAGTCGGTTTTCAACAGGTTCGAGGCTGGTTTCCGGGCTCCGGAGCTGGCCCGTGAAGGCCTGCCCGACACCTTCCCGGGCCATTCGGCCCAGTGGTCTCCCGTCGGGTTTGTCGCTCCGCCACCGTTGCGGGGGCAGCGCCGGCTTGCCCATTTGCGGGGTTCCGGCTTCCCAATTATCCCTCCGGCGATTCCGCCGCAGGGCACCTTGAACGTGCCCAGAACACCATGTCGCAATCGGGCAGGATCGCACGAATGCGACATGCGTCGCATTGGAAGACGACAGTCCCCAGGCTGGACAAGCGCCGGCCCGCCGACGCCCCGGAAGACGGCAGCCTGAAGCCGCGATCGCATCGGGTGCTGTAGCGCCCGCCAGACGCCGGACCCGGCCTGCGGACTGATCAGGATCAAGCGCCGGAGCGGCCTGCGTGCTATGATCTCGCCGACATTCCGGGGGGAGGACACCGCATGAGGATCCTGAGCGGGGCGACGCCGCTGATCGCGCTCGACGCCGTCTGCGCCGACACCGAGACGACCGGCCTCGACACGACGACAGCGCGCATGGTGCAGATCGGCGCGGTCGCGATCGCCGGTGGCCGTGTGCGCGCGGACGAGCGTTTCGAGACGCTGGTCGATCCGAAGATGCCGATCCCGCCGGGCTCGACGGCCATCCACCAGATCACCGACGCGGACGTCGCCGGTGCGCCGTCCTTCGCCGAGGCGCTCGCCCGCTTCGACGCCTTCGCCAGTCACCGCGTGCTGATCGGCTTCTCCATCGGCTTCGACCTCGCCGTCATCGAGCACGAGGCGAAGCGCGCCGGCATCCGCTGGGCCAAGCCGCGGACGCTGTGCGTGCGCCTGCTGTCGGCCGCCGCCAATCCGAACCTGCCCGACCAGTCGCTCGACATGATCGCGCAATGGCTGGGCATCGCCATCGAGGGGCGCCACCAGGCGCCGGGCGACGCGAGGGCCGCCGCCGACATCTTCGTGGCGCTGCTGCCGCGGCTGGCCGAGCGCGGCATCCGCACCCTGGCCGAGGCCGAGCGGGCGTGCCTGTCGCAGACCGCCCAGATCGACAGCCACCACAAGGCCGGCTGGGCGGAGCCGGCCACGCGGCCGGAAGCGCCCGGGCCGCGCGCCTTCGGTGCCGTCGATCCCTATGCCTACCGGCATCGCATCCGCGACCTGATGGCCGCGCCGCCGCTGATCGTCGCTTCAAGCCTCGACCTGCGCGGCGCCATCGACCTGATGGTGGAGAAGCGCATCTCCTCGCTGTTCGTGGCCGAGACGCCCGAGCCCGGCCAGCCGCTGCCGGCCTATGGCATCGTCACCGAGCGCGACGTAATGCGCCGCATCGCCGCCAGCGGCGCGGCCGCACTTTGCGAAGCGGTCGGGTCGATCGCCACGCGCAATCTCGCCTCGATCCGCGCCGAGGCCTTCGTCTACCGCGCGGTCGGCCGCATGGACCGGCTGAAGATCCGCCACCTCGCCGTGCGCGACGAGCTCGGCCGGCTCGTCGGCGTCGTCTCGGCGCGCGACCTCCTGCGCCTGCGCGCGGGTGCCGCCGTCAGCCTCGACGACGAGATCGAGGCCGCCGCCGACCCGAGCGCGCTGGCCTCCGCATGGTCCACCCTGCCCGCCGTCGCCGAGGCGCTGATCGGCGAGGCGATCGAGGCACGGGTGATCGCCGAGATCGTCAGCGAGGAACTGCGTATCGTCACCCGCCGCGCCGCACAACTGGCCGAAGCGGCGATGCTGGCCGAAGGCCTGGGCGAACCGCCCTGCCCCTATGCGGTGCTGGTGCTCGGTTCGGGCGGGCGCGGCGAGTCGCTGCTTGCCGCCGACCAGGACAATGCCATCGTCTTTGCCGGCGGCGCGCCGGACGGACCGGAGGACCGCTGGTTCGCCGCACTCGGCGAAGGGATGGCGGCGATCCTCGACCGGGCGGGCATCCCGCTCTGCAAGGGCGGCGTGATGGCGAAGAACCCGGCCTTCCGCGGCTCGGCGGCGCTGTGGGCCGACCGGGTCTCCGACTGGGTCGGCCGCTCGCGGCCGGACGACCTGCTCAACGTCGACATCTTCTACGATTTCGCGCCGGTGCATGGCGACCTTTCGCTCGCCGCCGGTCTCTTCGACCTCGCCTACGCCCTCGGCTCGCAGAACCCGGTCTTCGCCAAGCTGCTCGGCGAGCGTATCGCGGTCGGCTCCGGCCCCTTCACCCTGCTCGGCGGCTTCCGCACCGAGGAGGGGCGTGTCGACCTGAAGATGCACGGCCTGTTCCCGATCGTCGCCTTCGCCCGGGCGCTCGCCATCCGCCACGGCGTGGCCGAGCGCTCCACCAAGGCCAGGCTGACGGGCCTGATCGCCAAAGGGCTGGGAAGTACGGCCGACATCGAGCGGCTGATCGCCGCGCACGGCACCATCATCAAGGCGATGCTCGCCCAGCAGAGCCGCGACCTGCTCGCCGGGATAGCGGTCTCCAACAGGGTCGAGGTGGGCGTGATGTCACGGCCCGAACAGGCCGAACTGAAGGCGGCCCTGAAGGCGATCCAGGTCGTCCCGGACCTGCTGCGCACGCTGATGTTTTCCTGACCGCAGGCAGCGCGCTGGACCAAAGGATCGGCGTCAGACGAAAGTTGACTCCCCCCGCAGCCGTGATCTATCGATCACAGTATCTCAACTACTGATTGAGACTGCTGCATTGGGCTGGGGGAAATCGTGACGGTCAACCATTCGAATACCTGGAAGGGGCGCACGGCAAGATCGAACAATAGCCGGCCGATGCGGGAAGACAACCTGCTTCGCGCGTGGCCCAGCGGAAAGGCGCCACTGTCGCGTCCCCTGCGAACCAGCGTCTGCCTCGCAGCCCTCTCCCTGGCCGGGCTTGGGGCGCTGGACACCGCGCCGGCCTTCGCAGCCTGCTCGGTCACCGGCGCCACCACGCTCGTGTCCTGTGATTCGGCCAGCGTCAGCGTCACCATGACGCCCGGCACAGGCTCGCTGACGGTCGACGGAGTCGACACGGTCTCCGTCATCTATGCATCGCCCCAGGTCGTGGGCGTCTACGACCAGACCGTCACGCTGACGGGCACGACCTCCATCGACAATCCGGACTACAGCGGGCTGGTGATGCAATTCGGGACGACGCCCGACACCCCGCCGCAGCCCATTGCCGTCACCGTCAACGCGACCGTGGACATCGGCGCCGACGTCGTGGCGAATTCCGGGCCCGGCGGCTTCGGCACGATCTGGGTGCTGAACGATTACGCCGGCACCGTCGACATCGACAATGCGGGCAGCCTGTCGGGCACTTTCGCCAGTTCGGACACGTCGGTGCTGAGCGGCGTCACCAACCTCGGCGCGGTGACCATCACCAACAGCGGCTCGGTGACCTCCAACGGCGGGCGCGGCATCTATGCCGACGGCAACAAGAATGGCACGGACGACGCCACCATTTCGGTCACCAATACCGCCACAGGTTCGGTGCAGGCGACGACCGCGGGCATCCGGGTCATCGCCTACAACGGCCTCGCCAGCATCACGAACGACGGGACGGTCGATTCAACGCTGTTCCAGGGGCTGATCGCATGGTCGGCCGACGGCGACGCCACCGTCACCAACACCGGCACGGTCACCTCCAACACCGACAACGCCGTCTATGCGGCGACCAACGTCGGCACGGCGACGGTGACCAACAGCGGAACGGTCACCGCCACCGGCGACGCGTCCTACGACGCGGCCCGCGCCGAGATCCGCGACCCTGTGGGCTACAGCGGCCTCATCGGGACGGCCAGCACCTCCGGCGACATTTTCATCACCAACGAAGCCACGGGCATCGTCACCGCCGTCCGCGACAGCGCCATCCGCGCCGCGACGCCTGAGGGCGACGTCACCATCGTCAATGCCGGCTCGCTCACCGGCCTGACCGGCATCGTCGTCGACAACGGCCTATCGGGCGCCGTCGACGGCGACATCTCCGTCACCAACAGCGGCACGGTCACGGCGACGTCCCATGCGGTCTGGCTCGACGGGACGACGAACCTTCTCACGAACAGCGGCACCGTCCAGACCACGGGCGATACGGCGGTCTACACCGGCAACGGCGACACGACGATCGTCAATACCGGCACCATCGCGGCGTCGTCAGCGTCCGAGACCGCCATCAGCATGGGCTCGGGCAACAACCGCCTCGTTCTCTCCGACACCGCGACCCTCGTCGGCAAGGTCGAGAACGTCTCCGCCAGCAACACGCTCGATCTCACCGGCAGCGCGACCGGCGCCTTCGACCTCGGCACGGTCCATGCGGCGGGCCAGTTCCAGGGCTTCTCGAAGCTCGACAAGTCCGGCAGCGGCACCTGGACCATCACCGGCAGCGGTTCGAGCCTTTCCGACAGCCTTGCCGTCAACGAGGGCACGCTCGCCCTGCAGGGCACGCTCTCCGTCGTCACGGCCAGCGTCGGCAGCGACGTCGCGGCGACACTGGCGATTTCCAACGGCGGCAGCCTGACCAGCGAGAACGCCACGGTCGGCGGGCCCGACGGCGGCGCGGGTACCGTCACCATCAGCGGGACGGGCTCGAGCTGGACCAGCACCGGCGAACTCACCGTCGGTCTCGACGGCGGCGAAGGCAGCATCACGGTTTCCGGCGGCGCGTCCTTCACCGCGCGCCGGCTCGCCCTCTCCACCGCCAGCTGGCAGGCGGGCCAAGGCGGCGACGGCTCCTTGACCGTCACCGGCGACGGCACGACCTGGACCAACACCGGCGGCGTCGACATCGCCCGCACGGAAGGATCGACCGGTTCGCTGACGATCTCGGACGGCGCGAGCGCGTCCATCGTCAAGACCGGCATCTACTCCGGCGCGGGCGCCGAGATCACGATCACCGGCCAGGACACCTCGGTCACCATCGGATCCAAGACCGTGGAAGACGACAGGGCCTGGCTCAGCCCCGAGGGCGGCACGGTCACGGTCTCCGACGGCGCCTATCTCTTCGCCAACGGCATCTATGTCGGTCCGGGCGGCAGCAACCTCACCACCATGACGGTCACCGGCGAAGGCACCGTCGTGGAGGGCGACGTGCGCCTCTACGTCGGCGGCCAGAACGGCAGCCGCGACGAGGATCCGATGAACGGCAACGGCGTCCTCGTCGTCTCGGACGGCGCCGAAGTCACCATCGCCGGCACGATCGGCGCGGGCATGGACCCGAACTCGCAAGGCGTCATCACCGTCACCGGCGCTGGCTCGCTGCTCTGGGCCAAGGCCAATCCGACAGCCAGTACGCTCGGCAATTTCTACGTCGGCTACAACGGATCGGGCACCGTCACGGTGGCGAACGGGGCCGTCATCCGGGCCGACAACGAGGTCCGTATCGGCTATGACGATCAGGGCGACGGAACCCTGGTCATCGGCGCCGCCGAGGGCTCGGCCGCGGCGGCCGCCGGCACCGTCGACACCGCCAAGGTCGTCTTCGGCGCGGGCGGCGGCCAGATCGTCTTCAACCACATCCTGCTCGATCCCGCGACCGGGGACCTGATCGACTACACCTTCGCGCCGGAGATCAAGGGGAGCGGCTCCATCCTTCATCTCGAGGGCGTGACGCGGCTCACGGGCGACAGCAGCGACTTTTCCGGCTCGGTCCTGCACGAGAACGGCATCCTGATCGTGGAGGGAACGCTCGGCGACGGCACGGCGACGGTGACCGTCGGCGACCCCGGCGCCGTTGCCCCCTACGACGACGTCGACGGCAGCGCGGTGCTCGCCGGTACCGGCACGATCGGCGGCGACGTCGGCATCCATGCCGGCGGGGCGATCGTCGCCGGAACCGACGGCGAGCCGGGCACCCTCACCATCGCAGGCGATCTCGTCTTCACCGGTGGCGCGGTGTTCGGGGTCCAGTTCGACGAGGACGGCGAGCACGCCGGCCTGGTCCACGTCACCGGCACCGCCTCGCTCGCAGGCACCGTCGCGCCGGTCGGGCTCGAAGACCGTTTCCGCGGCCCGCAGTCGTACACGATCCTGACCGCCGACCAGGGCTATACGGGCACCTTCTCCGGCATCGACTACACGTCCGCGTTCCTCGACGCCGGGCTCGTCTACGACGACGACGACGTGCTCCTGACGCTCGCGCGCAATGATGTCGGACTGGACGACGTCGCCGGCACGCCGAACCAGGACGCGACCGCGAAAGGGATCGAATCGCTCGGGGAAAACGACGAAATCCTGCAGCGCATCCTGATGCTCGACGCCCTCGGTGCCAGCGACAGCTTCGACAGTCTGTCGGGCGAGATCGCCGCGGCCACGCAGGGCGGACTGGTCCTGTCGTCGCAGTTCTTCAGCCGCACGGCCATCGACCGGATCGCGCAGGCCTTCGGCGATGGCGACCGGACCCAGACGGGCAGCATCCTCGTCTCCAGCTACGGACCGGCGGGAGACCTCGCGCCGGCCGCCGCCGGGCACGGCGTTTCGCTCTGGACCTCCTTCGATGGTTCGAGCGGGTCGCTCGACGGCTCCGGCAACGCGGCATCGCTCGATCGCAGCTCGATCGGTGCCGCCTTCGGCGCCGACTTCGCGCCGGGCGAGGCCAGCCGCCTGGGCCTTCTTGCCGCCTACCATTCGTCGGACTACGACGCCGACGGTCGCGCCTCCACCTCCAGCGCCGACAGCTGGGAGGTCGGCGCCTATGGCGGCGTGCGGCTCGGCGAATTCGCGCTCAGCGGCGGCGCAGGCTATGCCTGGCACGACATCGAGACCGCGCGCGTCGCCTCCATCGGCAATTTCTCGGAAGCGCTTTCCGGCTCGACCACGGGCGGCTCGCTGCAGGTCTTCGGCGAAATCAGCCGGGCCTACGTCCTGCCATTCGGTGCCCAGACGCTGCAGGTCGAACCTTTCGCCGGGATCGACTACGTGCACCTCAGCGTCGACGGCTATCGGGAGACCGGCGGCATCACCGCCCTGTCGATCGCCGACAGCCAGAGCGACGTCGCCTATACCACCCTCGGCCTGCGCACCTCGATGCGCCTGCCTTCGGTCGGCGCCGGTGCGCGGGTGAACGGCATGCTCGGCTGGCGGCATGGCTTCGGCGACCTCACGCCGACGTCCACGGCAAGCTTCGCCGGCGGTTCGGCCTTCGCCGTCGACGGCGCGCCGCTGTCGGAAAACCTGGCGCTGGTCGGCGCCGGCATCGCGATCGACCTCGCCCCGAAGGCGTCGCTGTCGATCGACTATCGCGGCGCCTTCGGCGAAGCCTCGACGGAAAACGGCGGCGAGGCGCGGTTCACCCTGCGCTTCTGAGACGCTTTGGCGACAATGAGAACGGCCGGTCCCCCCGAGGACCGGCCGTTCCCTTTCCGCTCCTGCGATCAGCCCTGCATGCCGGCGAGCTTCGTGTCGGTCATGGCGAGCACCTCGTCCGGCACGAAGAAGTCCGCAGCCAGCGCTCCCGTCGCGCCCGGCGCGTAGGCGGAGAAGTCGCTCACGCCTTCCTCGCGCAGCACCAGTTCGTCGATGAAGAAATTGCCGGTGCAGTCGCGCGCGGATCGGTTCAGGATCGCATGCGCGGCATCCGCCATGATGTCGGGCAGCCGGCTCATCGAGGCCATCGCGTCGCCGCCGAGCAGGTTGCGCACGGCCGCCGTGTCGATCGCCGTGAGCGGCCAAAGCGAGTTCACCGCGATGCCGTCGCGGGCGAACTCGGCGCTCATGCCCAACGTGCACATCGACATGCCGAATTTCGCCATCGTATAGGCGACGTGGTTCCTGAACCATTTCGGGTCCATGTCGAGCGGCGGCGCGAGATTGAGAATATGCGGGTTCTGCGCCTTCTTCAGGTGCGGGATGCAGGTCTTCGAGACGAGGAAGGTGCCGCGCGTGTTGATCTGGTGCATCAGGTCGTAGCGCTTCATGTCGGTTTCCAGCGTGCCGGTGAGCTGGATGGCGCTGGCATTGTTGATGCAGATGTCGATGCCGCCGAAAGCGTCGACCGTCGCCTGCACCGCCTCCGCCACCATCTCCTCGCTGCGGATGTCGCAGAGCACCGGCAGCGCCTTGCCGCCGGCCTGCTCGATCAGCGCGGCGGCCGTGTGGATGGTGCCCGGAAGCTTCGGATGCGGCTCGGCGGTCTTGGCCGCGATGGTGACGTTGGCGCCGTCGCGCGCCGCGCGCAGGGCGATCGCGAGGCCGATGCCCCGCGATCCACCGGAGATGAACAGGGTCTTTCCCTTCAGCGACATGGCATGCTCCCGCATCGTGTTACGGGCGCATCCTTGCCTGCGCAGGGGTGCGACGCAAGCTACCGTGTCAGTCCTTGCCGGAAAGCTGGCGCAGGAAGTCGCGGACGCGCATCAGTTCGGGTGCGATCAACCCGTCCTGGGTCAGGTGCTCGTGGATGTAGCGATCGAGGTCCCGCCGCGCGCGCCAGAGGTCGTAGCCTTCGACCGGCGGCAATGACGGTGCATCTTCCACCGGACGCTTCTTGACTGCGGACATCCCCATCCCTCGCGTGGGCAAATGCCGTCTGTATTCCACAAGGCGCTCATAGACACATTGCGCTTAGTCAATTCGCCGGCGAAAAATCGCCCGGCCCGCCGCGGCGGTCGTCCGAAGGCGCCGCACCACGGCCACCCTCACTCTTCGCCGGCCTCGAGCCCCCATTGCTCGACCAGTTTCGGGTGGACCAGCTTTGCGTGGAGCGTCAGGAGCACCACGTCGGCGTCGAACCCCTCGCCCGCCTCGATCGCGGCCTCCAGCCGCCGCTCCGCGTCCTCGGCCGGCTGCGGGCCGTTGGCGATCGTGAAGGCCTCGGGGCCGAGCGCGCAATAGGCAAACAGCCAAGCCGTGAAGGGATAGGCGTGCGCGGGCGGCTCGCCCGCCGGATCGTGGTCCTTCATCAGGTTGACCAGCGCCAGCTTGGCGCCTTCCGGCACGCGGGCCGGATGCAGGTCGAAGGCGCGCAGCGCGTCGTCGAGAAGGCGCAGGTCCTCCGACCGCCCGAAACGCCCAAGAAACCCGAAAGAAGATCCGCGCCTGGCCATGCAACCTCCCTTTCGCCGCGCGACACCCGATCGCGGCGATCTCGACCCCACATCGGCATCGGCCGCGCCCCGTTCAAGAGGCCGCCGCCGGTTCTGCCCCGGCCGGTCCGGCGCCGGCCGGCCTCAGTCCGGCTTGCGCTCGATGAAACGCATGCGGTTGCTGAAGGGATCGGTCACCTGCATCTCGGCGCCCCAGTCCTGGTCGACGATCCCCGGCTTCATGTAGCGATAGTCCTTCGCCTTCAGCTCGGCGTGGAAGGCGGCGATGCCGGTCATGAAGACCACCATGTTGCCGCCGGGTGTTGCGTCGCCGGCATGTTCCGACAGGTGCAGCCGCAGATTTGCCCGCGAGACCTGGCAGTAGAGCGGAAAATCGTCGCCGAAGCGATGCTCCCAGTCCACCGAGAAGCCGAGGAAGCCGCAGTAGAACTCGCGCGCCTTGGCCTCGTCGAAGATGCGCATGATCGGCACTGGCGGTTCGAAGGCGAAAGGCGCGTCTCCCGCGCCCTCGCCGTCCGTCGTGCCGGCCGCGCCGATCTTCGCCGAAAGCACGTTCCAGTTCGGCAGGCCGAACTGCCGCGCCACCAGTTCGAGCGCGGCCGAGTGCGTGAGGTCGACGCCCGTCTCGCGCATGGCCTCGCGCAGCGACTTCGCCATCGCCTTGGCGTCCAGATATGTCCGCATGAAGAGTGTCCGATCCTTCCATAGGCGGCGGAACAGTCTCCGGCGCCCGCGTTGCCGGTGTCGTCCACCGAGGGAGAGACCGGTTTAAGGATGGTTCCTGCGCGTTCGCCATCCCCTTTCGGGGTGCGGGCTGCGGGCCGCGCCAGCCCGGGACCTACTATAGGCAGGCCGGCGCAGGACGGTCAACGACCCGCCTCGCCCCGCAGGCGAGCACCCCAAAGGGAACAAAACGGACACGCTCGCTGGCCTTTGCCGGGCGAATCATTACATTCGGGCGCATGTCAGACTTTCCCGATATGCCGTTCTTCGACGAGGACGACGCCCGGCCCCCCCGTCCCGCCGCGGGCGGCGGCGGCATCGCCGCGCGCGCCATGGCCGCGCGCCAGCCGAAGGCCGTGGACTATCTCTCCGGGCTCAACCCCGAGCAGCGGCGTGCGGTGGAGACGACCGAGGGTCCGGTGCTGGTGCTGGCCGGCGCCGGCACCGGCAAGACGCGGGTGCTCACCACGCGCATCGCCCACATCCTGGCCACCGGCCGCGCCTGGCCCTCGCAGATCCTGGCCGTCACCTTCACCAACAAGGCCGCGCGCGAGATGAAGCACCGCATCGGCGTGCTGGTCGGCGAGGCGAACGTCGAGGGCATGCCCTGGCTGGGCACCTTCCACTCGATCGGCGTCAAGATCCTGCGCCGCCATGCCGAGCTCGCCGGCCTGCGCTCCGACTTCACCATCCTCGACACCGACGACGTCATCCGGCTGATCAAGCAGCTGATCCAGGCCGAGGGGCTGGACGACAAGCGCTGGCCGGCGCGCCAGTTCGCGCAGATGATCGACGGCTGGAAGAACAAGGGTCTGGCGCCGAAGGACATTCCGGAAGGCGACGCGCGCGCCTTCGCCAACGGCAAGGGCCGAGAACTCTACGCCGCCTACCAGGAACGGCTGAAGACGCTGAACGCCTGCGATTTCGGCGACCTGCTCTGCCACCCGATCCGACTCCTGCGCGACAATCCCGACGTGCTGGCCGACTATCACCGGCGGTTCAAGTACATCCTCGTCGACGAGTACCAGGATACGAACACCGCGCAGTACATGTGGCTCAGGCTTTTGGCGCAGCGGCCGAAGCAGCCCTCTTCTCCCCGTTCACGGGGAGAAGATGCCGGCAGGCAGATGAGGGGCGGCGCGACGGTCAGCGAGGATGGCACCGGCCCCTCATCCGCCCCTTCGGGGCACCTTCTCCCCGTGGACGGGGAGAAGGAAAGACCCACCGTCAACATCTGCTGCGTCGGCGACGACGACCAGTCGATCTACGGCTGGCGCGGGGCGGAGGTGGACAACATTCTGCGCTTCGACAAGGATTTCCCCGGCGCCGCGATCATCCGTCTCGAGCGCAACTACCGCTCCACCGCCCACATCCTGGGGGCCGCCTCCCATCTCATCGCCCACAACGAGGGCCGGCTCGGCAAGACACTGTTCACCGAGAAGTCCGACCCCGAGGACGCGAAGGTGCAGGTGCATGCCGCCTGGGACTCCGAGGAGGAGGCGCGCGCGGTCGGCGAGGAGCTGGAGCAGATCGAGCGCAAGGGCGGATCGCTCAACGACGTCGCCATCCTGGTGCGCGCCTCGTTCCAGATGCGCGAGTTCGAAGAGCGCTTCATCACGCTCGGCCTCGCCTACCGCGTCATCGGCGGCCCGCGCTTCTACGAGCGCCAGGAAATCCGCGACGCCATGGCCTATCTCAGGGTCGTGTCCAATCCCACCGACGACCTCGCCTTCGAGCGCATCGTCAACGTGCCGAAGCGCGGGCTCGGCGACGCCGCCGTGCGCCAGCTGCACGACGCCGCGCGTACGCTGGGCGTCCCCATGATCGAGGCGGCTCGGCGGCTGGCCGAGAGCGACGAGATGAAGCCCAAGCCGCGTGCCGCGCTGCGCGAGCTCGCCGCCTCGTTCCTGCGCTGGCAGGAGGCGCTGGAGGCGACGCCGCACACCGAGCTGGCCGAGATCATCCTGGAAGAGAGCGGCTACACCGACATGTGGAAGGCCGACAAGTCGGCCGAGGCGCCGGGGCGGCTGGAGAACCTCAAGGAGCTGATCCGCTCCATGGACGGCTACGAGAGCCTGCGCGGCTTCCTCGAGCACGTCGCGCTGGTCATGGACACCGAGCAGACCGAGGCGACCGATGCCGTCTCGATCATGACGCTGCACTCGGCCAAGGGGCTGGAGTTCGACACCGTCTTCCTGCCCGGCTGGGAGGAAGGCCTGTTCCCGCACCAGCGCGCGCTCGACGAGGGCGGCCGATCGGGGCTGGAGGAGGAGCGGCGGCTGGCCTATGTCGGCGTCACCCGCGCCAAGCGCGTGCTGCACATCTGGTTCGTGTCGAACCGGCGCATCCACGGCCTGTGGCAATCCACCATCCCGTCCCGCTTCCTCGACGAACTGCCCGAGGCGCATGTCGAGGTGGCCGATGCCGGCCAGTCCTATGGCGGCTACGGCGGCGGTTCCGGATATGGCGGCCAGGGTTCCGGCTATGGCGGCACCCAGGGCTCCGGCCGCTTCTCCGACGGCAATGCCGGCCGCCGCAACCCCTACGGCGCCTCGCGCTTCGACACTCTGGGCGGCGGCGCGGCGAGCGGTTCGGGCGCCGGCGGCGCTTCAGGCGGCACGGGCGGACGCGGCGGCACGGGCGCATCAGGCGGCCAGGGCGGCGGCTCCGGCGGCCAAGGCGGCGCCTTCTCCAACACCTACGCCACGCCCGGCTGGGCGCGCGCCCAGAAGAACCGCACCGAAGCCACCGACCGCAACTGGGGCAACCGCTCCGGCCATGCCGTCGAGCGCATCGGCTACGGCGAGACCGACTCGGGCTACGGCGCCGGCCGCGGCTCGGTCAAGGGCCGCGTCATCGAGGGCGAACTGGTGGCCAAAAGCGTCTCCGACACCCCGTCGGCCTTTTCGGTCGGCGACCGGGTGTTTCATCTGAAGTTCGGCAATGGGAACATCTCGGCGATCGAAGGCAACAAGCTGACGATCGATTTCGACAAGGCGGGGCAGAAGCGGGTGCTGGACGGGTTTGTGGAGAGGGTGTGAGGTTTTTCCTCCTCCCCGACACCCTCCGGCCGAACGGCCCCGTCCCGGCTCGGATCACGCCGCCCCACCATCGGGGCACGTGCCCGCCTCTCCCTCCTGTCCCGTCGGCCGAAGATGCCGAAAACGGCGGAGCGCGTTTCCTCGCCCCCCATCGGGGGGAGAGGTGGCCCGGGCGCAGCCCGGGACGGTGAGGGGGGCAGGCGCAAGCGTTCGCGCCCTTGCATCGACCGGACTTCGTAATTCCCCACTCCTAGCGTATTGCGTTCTTTCTGGACCGGCCTCCCCCTCACCGTCTCGGGCTTCGCCCGAGCCACCTCTCCCCCATGGTCATGGGGGAGAGGAAACGCGCTCCACCGTCGCGTCCCCGCCCCTTGCCCCTCCCCGCCCCGCATGCCATCCCTGCCCCATGCACAGCGTCACCATCCCCGACACCTTCCGCGAAAAAATCGCCCGCCGGCGCGGGCGGTTCGAGATCTTCGACCGGCTCGACCCCGCCCGCACGGCGNGCCGGCGCGGGCGGTTCGAGATCTTCGACCGGCTCGACCCCGCCCGCACGGCGCTCGTCGTCGTCGACATGCAGAAGGCCTTCGTGGCCGAAGGCGCGCCCGTGGAGGTGCCGCTGGCGCGGGGGATCGTGCCCAACGTCAACCTGCTCGCCGGCGCCTGCCGCGCGGCCGGGGCGCCGGTGGTGTGGATCAGGACGACGCTGACCGACGAGACCGGCGCGCATCCCTGGCCGGTGTTCTTCGAACATTTCAACACGCCCGAAAGCGGCGCGCGGCTGCTGGCCGCCTTGAGCGAGAACTCGCCCTGGCACGGGCTCGCCGAGGGTCTCGCGGTCGAGCCCGGCGACCTGCACGTGTCGAAGAACCGCTTCTCCGCCTTCATCCAGGGCGCGTCGACGCTCGACATGGTGCTGCGCGCGCGCGGCATCGACCACGTCGTCATCTGCGGCACGCTGACCAACCGCTGCTGCGAGAGCACGGCGCGCGACGCCATGATGATCGGCTACCGGGTTGTCTTCGTCGAGGACGCCAACGCCGCCGTGACCGACGAGGAGCATGTGGCGGCGCTCATCAACGTCGCTGCCACCTTCGGCGACGTGCGGCGGACGGACGACGTGGTCGGCATGCTGGGCTGACGGCGGAGAGCGAGGCGAGGCACGGGAACGTAAGTGCGTCCTTCGAGGCTCGCCCGCCGGGACCCGTAAACACTGGTCCAATACCGTGCGGGCTCGCACCTCAGGATGAGGTCGTGCTGCTCAGGAGATCGGATAACGACCATCGCCGACACCCTTGGTCACGGAGTGAGGGCCGCCAAACATCGGTTCCGGGTCAGAGCGGCAGGGCGGAGCGGCCCTCATCCTGAGGTGCGAGCCCGCGCGACCTGTCGTAAGAGGGCGCAGACTTGGGCGGGCGAGCCTCGAAGGACGCACCACGCCCTACCGTGCTTCCCACTTGTCCAGGAACGCGCCGATCTCCAGCGCCTGCATGTCGGGCACGGCCTCGAACAGCCGCTCCCTCGGCCAGTCCCACCAGGCGAGCCGCTCCAGCCGCGCCGCGATGTCGGCGGCGAAACGAGGCCGCAGCAGGCGCGCCGGCGACCCGGCGACGATCGTGTAGGCGGCGACGTCCTTCGTCACAACGGCATTGGCGCCGACCGCCGCGCCGTTGCCGATGGTGACACCGGGCAGGATCACCGCGCCGTGGCCGATCCAGACATCGTGGCCGACCGTCACCGGCCGCGCCCGGCGACGCTCGCGAAAGGCCTGGTCGACGCCGAGATAGCGGAAATACTCGTTCGGCCGGTAGGTGAGCTTGTGGGTGGTGACGCGCTCCAGCGGGTGCTCCAGCGCATTGATGCGGCTGTTGGCGGCGATCGAGCAGAACTTGCCGATCCGCGCGTAGATGCCCTCGGCGTGGCGCTCGAAATAGGAATAGTCGCCCACCGTCACTTCGCGCAGGATCACTCTCTCGCCGACCGACACATGCCGGCCGAGCCGGCAGCCCTTCAGCTCGGCGGTGGGGTGGATGCGCGGTTCGTCGTCGGTGAAGCGGAGATCATCGGCCATGGCTGGGCTGTAGCGGGCGGCCCGCCGGGCGGCAAGCGGGAGCGCTTACTGCGGCTTGCCCTTCGTCCACTCGACCTGCTGGCCGTAGAGCGGCACGGTGGAGATCGCCATCTTGGCCGAGCCGTCCTGCACCTGGCGCGAATGCGACAGGTAGATCAGCGTCTCGTTCTTCTTGTCGTAGATGCGGTTCACCACCTGCTGCTTCCAGATCAGGCTGATGCCCTGGTTGAACACCTCCTCGCCGTCCTTCGACAGGTCGATGTCGCCGATCCGGAGCGGACCGGTCTGGCGGCAGGCGATGGAGGAATCCGACGGGTCCTCGAACCAGTTGCCCTTCTGCAGCCGGTCGACCAGCCCGCGCTCGAAATAGGAGACGTGGCAGGTCACGCCCTGGACCTCAGGATCGGAGATGGCCTCGATGATGATGTCGTTGCCCAGCCAGTCGACGCCGACTTCGCCGACCTCCTCGGCCCGCGCGGCGAGCGGAAAGGCGATGAGCGCCGCAAGGGCGGCCGTGGCGAGGGAGCGGATCATGGGCGTGTCTCCTGGAACTGTCGCCCCGCAGATGGGCGCTCGCGGCGCCTCGCGCAAGATTGATGCGGCAGCGACAACCGGCCGCCTTTGCACCGCGGCGCCGAAGCGCCTATATCGAGGCTCTACAAGACGAGAGAACCACGTCCCGATGTCCGCCCGCCCGGCCCTCCTGCCCGTAACGGCTCTCGCCGCGCTCGCCGCGGCGACCGGCATGGCGTTCGCGGCCTGGGGCGAGCACGGGCCGGCGATGTTCATGGCGCTCGCCGAAAGCGGGCTTTCCTGGTGCTTCTAGCGCATGTCCCCCGACCACAGGCGTAGGCGCCCGACAGCAAGAGTATGAACATGATGCGTGGAATCCTGGTCGGCATCGTGATCCTGATGGCCGGCGCCATCGGCTGGCTGACCTTCGACTGGTACCGCACGACGCATTCGGGCGAGGCCTTCGGCGACGCCTTCGCGCTCACCGACCAGTCCGGCCAGCCGATCACCGAGGCGGCCTTCCGCGGCCACCCGACGGCGGTGTTCTTCGGCTTCACCCATTGCCCGGAGGTCTGCCCGACAACGCTGTTCGAGCTCGACGGCTGGCTGAAGCAGCTGGGCAGCGAAGGCGAGGACATCCGCGCCTATTTCGTCTCGGTCGATCCGGAGCGCGACACGCCGGAGATCATGAGCACCTATGTCTCCAACGTGTCCGACCGCATCACCGGCATCACCGGCGAGACGGACAAGGTGGAGGCGATGGCAAAATCCTTCGGCATCTACTGGAAAAAGGTGCCGCTCGATGGCGGCGACTACACCATGGACCACACCGCCTCGATCCTGCTGCTCGGCCGCGACGGCGATTTCTTCGGCACCATCGCCTATGGCGAGAACCCCGACACGGCGATCGCCAAGCTGAAGCGGCTGGTTGCCGAGGGCTGAGGCTTGAAGCGCCGGGCCGGCTGAGGCAGGAAGGGCGCCCGGCCGCCCTTCCCCGCGCCGGCAAGACAGCCTCCGGAGATGCATCCCTTGCCGCAGACCAAGTTCTCCTTCACCGCGCCGCGTGCGCTTGCCCGGCGGGTCTACGGGCTCGTCGAGGCGGCGTTCGAGGAGGATGGCTGGCCCGTCGCGCTGACCGACATCGACGAGGACAAGGGACCCGCGCAGCGCATCGAAACCGTCGACCTCTATGTCGACGGCGACGGCGAAAGCGAGGCGGGGCGCCTGGAGCGGCTGCTTGAGCAGGAAGGCATCGAGGGGCGCTTCGCGCGCGAGATCCTGCCGGACACGGACTGGGTCACCGCCTCGCTCGAAGGCCTGACCCCGGTGCGCGCGGGGCGCTTCCTCGTCCATGGCAGCCACGACCGCGACAAGGTGCGCGCCAACGACCTCGCCATCGAGATCGAGGCCGGCCTCGCCTTCGGCACCGGCCACCACGGCACGACCGCCGGCTGCCTGGAAACGATCGAGAGCCTGGTGCGCAACCGGCAGCCGCGCCGCGTGCTCGACCTCGGGACGGGCAGCGCGGTGCTGGCGATCGCAGTGGCGAAGCTTGCGCGGGTGCCTGTGCTGGCCACCGACATCGATCCGATCGCGGTCGACGTGGCGCGCGGGAACGCGCGGCTCAACGGCGTCGGCGCCCTCGTGCGCTGCGTCACCGCCACCGGCTTCGGCCATGCCGAAATCGCCGCGCGCGCGCCCTACGACCTGATCGTCGCCAACATCCTGGCCAACCCGCTGATGAAGCTCGCGCCGAAGATGGCCGTGCACCTGGCGCCGGGCGGTTCGCTCATCCTGTCGGGAATCCTCGTGCGCCAGCGAAACGCGGTGGTGGCGACCTATGCCGGCCAGCGCTTCCGCCACGTCTCGACGCTGACGCGCGGCGACTGGGTGACCATCCATTTCGAGCGCGGCTGAGGGGGCTGCGGGGCAGCTGGACGTTCAGGCAACGCTTGCGCTCCACGGCGCCCCCCTCTGCCCTGCCGGGCATCTCCCCCACAAGGGGGGAGATCGGCAGCTTCGGCGCAGGCACTCTTCCTGTCTTGCCGGCGATTGGCTGAGACGGCCCCGACGGCCGATCTCCCCCCTCGTGGGGGGTCCGGAGGACGGGCGAGACCTGCGGCTCGCCCCGGCCGGCAGGCAGAGGGGGGCGCGACGAAGCGCAGGCTTGGGAGCAGCACTGCACACGACACCGCCCACAGAAACACCAAAGGCGGCTCTCCCGTCAGGAAGAAGCCGCCTTCGATCCATGCGGCGGGCGCAAGGCCCGCGCAGGCTGATCAGAACATGTAGTAGGCGCCGCCGCGCTTCTTGAGGTCGGCGCGGTCGTAGCCGTGCGACTTCAGCGTCTCGTCGTCGAGCATGAGGAGCGCGCCGTTGACGTAGCGGCTCACCTGGCGCTGCCGGGCCTCGACGAGCGCGTCGACCGCATTGCGGAAAAATCCGTTCTTGGTGGCCATGTCGAATGTCCTTCGTGGCTGGAGTGAATGTGTCCTCCACTGGTTTGAAAGGTAAGTCTGACTGACCTTTTCCACCAGAGCCGATGCCGCATGCCACCCATGCATCCTTCGCATATGCGAAATGAACTTGTGCGGCGCAGCAGAAGCGGAATTCGCCATGCCGGTCCGGCGTCCGTGCGCGCGGATGGTTCAACCGGCGCGTCGAATCCTCTAGGGTCCCGCCGACCTCGCATCAGACGGACCCGCCATGTTCCAGAGCTTCGACACCATCGCCGACCCTTCGCTTGCCGGCCCGCGCGTGGCGTGGCTGCGTGCCTGGCTGGCCGGGCAAGGCCTCGACGGCTTCCTCGTGCCGCGGGCGGACGAACACCAGGGCGAATATGTACCGGCGCGGGCCGAGCGGCTGCAGTGGATCACCGGCTTCACCGGCTCGGCGGGCGTCGCGCTGATCCTGTCGGAGCGGGCGCATCTCTTCGTCGACGGGCGCTACACGCTGCAGGCGGCACAGCAGGCCGATCCGGCGATCTTTGCCGTCGAGAGCCTGATCGAGACGCCGCCGCCGGCCTTCATCCGTGAGCACCTGGCCGAAGGCCTCGCCATCGGCTTCGATCCCTGGCTGCACACGATCGGCGACGCCGCGGCGCTGAAGGGCGCGGTGGAGGCACGCGGGGGGCGCCTCGTCGCGCTCGACCGCAACGCCGTCGATGCCGTCTGGGACGACCAGCCGGCCCCTCCCCTCGAGCCCGTCGAGATCCACCCCGAGCCCTTCGCCGGGCGGCTGGCGAAAGACAAGCTCGCCGATCTGGCCGGGGCCGTCGCCAAAGCGGACGCGGATTGCTGCGTCCTCACCGATCCGGCCTCGCTTGCCTGGGCCTTCAACATCCGCGGCAACGACGTGCCGCACACCCCGCTGGCGCTGGGCTTCGCCATCCTGCGCGCCGAGGGCCTGCCGCTGCTGTTCATGGACAAGCGCAAGCTGCCGATGCGCACGGAGGCCTATCTGACCCAGCTTGCCGACCTTATGCCGCCGTCGGCCCTCGACGACGAACTGAGGCGGCTTGCGGCCTCGGGCGCGAAGGTCGGCCTCGACACGGCACTCGCGGCCGAGAAGCTGCGCATGGTGATCGAGGAGAACGGCGGCACCGTGGTCTCGATGGCCGACCCCGTGCGCCTGCCGCGTGCGATGAAGAACGCGGCCGAGCTTGCCGGCACGCGCGCCGCCCACCGCCGCGACGGCGTGGCGGTGACGCGGTACCTTGCCTGGCTCGACCGCCAGCAGCCGGGCACCGTCGACGAGATCGGCGCGGTGACGGCGCTGGAGAAGGCCCGCAGCAAGGCCGGCGAGGAGGCGCAGATGCCGCTGCGCGACATCTCCTTCGACACGATCTCGGGCGCCGGGCCGAACGGCGCGATCATCCACTACCGGGTGACGACGGCGACCAACCGGATGCTTGGCGACGGCGAGCTGTTCCTCGTCGATTCCGGCGCGCAATACCAGGACGGCACCACCGACATCACCCGCACGGTGCCGATCGGCCAGCCGAGCGAGGAGATGCGCCAGCGCTACACGCTGGTGCTGAAGGGCCTGATCGGCATCTCGCTCCTGCGCTTTCCCTCAGGCACGCGCGGCGCCGACATCGACGCGGTGGCGCGGATGGCGCTGTGGAAGGCCGGGCTCGACTACGGCCACGGCACCGGCCACGGCGTCGGCTCCTACCTCTCCGTCCACGAGGGACCGCAGCGGATCGCCAAAACCGGCACCGAAAAGCTCCTGCCCGGCATGATCCTCTCCAACGAGCCCGGCTACTACAAGGCCGGCGCCTACGGCATCCGGCTGGAAAACCTGATCGTCGTCACCGATCCGCAGGCGATCGACGGCGGCGACAAGCCCATGCACGGCTTCGAAACCCTCACGCTGGCGCCCTTCGACCGACGGCTGATCGTGGCGGAGATGCTGACACAGGAGGAGCGGGACTGGCTCGACGCGTATCATGCTCGGGTGGTGGCGGAGATCGGGCCGATGCTGGAGGGGGAGGATCGGGCGTGGCTGGAGGGGATGGCAAGGCCGGTGTGAGGGGGATGGCGGATCAGAATACGAGCGCTTTCGTCCGGATTTGATCGGAAAATGCAATTTCGAAGTGGAGACTGGACGTTGACATGCTTGCTGTTCGGATGATTGACTGGGCTTTCGATACGGTATGCCCGGACGCCGGGTACACTCATGCCGAACAGACGAGATTTCGACAGGCTCACGCGGGCCATATGCGCGGGCTACGGGTATTGCGGCAGCCTGCACGAGGGCTGGTATTCTCACGTCACCGACTTCATACCGGCGGAAGGAACGGTGACGGCCGATGAGTTCGTCGATTGGGTTCTTCTGGCAGATCGCGAGCCAACGCGCGGCGATCCTCGAAGAATGGTCATGCGCGAGCGGCTCCGCAGTTGCTTCATTGGTTACTTGGGCTCTCCGTTCGTAGATGCGAAGAAGCTGCGTCATCAGCGAAGCAAGGCAATCTCACGTCAATTGAGACTCGATAGACGTTGAAATTTCGACTCCTTCATCCCGGGGACAAGTCCGAGGATGACGGAGCCGGAGCCGGGGCAACGCTCGTTCGCCGTTGCTGTCGAAGCCACCTGCGTCGGCGGCTTCTCACCTGGCGGTTGCGTGGTATGGTGATATCATACCACGCCATCTAGCCTTGGGAGCCGTCATGCCCGCCACCGAAAAGCGGACGTTCACGTTGCCCGTGGAGCAAAGCAGCTTCATCGACCAACTGGACCAGTCCGGGTCTTCTGCGTCCGCCGGCGGATTCGTTCGCGTCGGTCTTCGTGCGCTGCAGGAACGCGACGAGGCCGTCGAACGGTGGCTGCGCGACGAGGACGCCCCGGTCTACGACGCCATGAAGGCCGATCCGTCGCGGGGCATTCCCGTCGAGGACGCCTTCGCCGCCGTGCGCGCCCATCATGCCGCGCGGCTCAAGGACGCGATGTGATGCGGGTGATCGTCTTTTCGCCGGAAGCGCGGGAGCATGTGCGCATGCTTCCCCGGTTCGCCTTGAGTCTCGGTATCATCCTGGCAATGCTCGCCATCGGCGGGGCCGATGCAGACGCCGCGAACTCCTGCCCGGGCGCGGACCAGGCAACGGAACGCCGTAAGCTCGAACGACTCCTGTCGGCGAACGACGTCTCGAAAAACGAACGGGCCTTCCTGCTGGCCGGCGCAGCTGCGCGCCTGAAAGAGGTTCAAGCGCGAAATCTCAACGCGCGCGGCCGAGCATGCGGGATCGACAATGTTCGAGCGCACATCCTCGCTTGCATGAACAGCACTCTTCCGCCCTTGCTCGGCGACGTTCCGGCGGACAGGAAGGCTACCAGCGGATTTTGGGGACGCAAGAAACTGTCGGCACGCGCTGCCGGGTTCATAGCAATGTTCCACGCTTGCCGCGCAGGCACCATGAAGACCTTTCTTTCAGGCTGACCGGTCTTTGGTGCTCGCACCGGGTCGCAGGCCGCCAGGTGTCGGCCCCTGTCTCACCCTCACTTCTCCCACCGCGGCCGGCGCATGCGAAACACCTCCTGCACCGCCGCATAATCCATGTACCCCAGCCGCGCGAGGTTCTGCGCCTTTGCGCTGTCGAAAAGCCCGTCGGTCAGGCACGCGTCATCGATGTGGACACCGATCACCTGCCCCGTCACCACGGTCACGCCGGCCTTCGAGCCGTCGAGAAGTTTCGGCTGGTGGATCTCCGTCACCCGGCATTCCAGCGCCGCATGGGCCTCGGCGACGCGCGGGGCTGCGACGAGGCGGGAGGGCGCGGGCGTCAGGCCGGCATAGCCGAACTCGCTGGTGCCGCGCGGGGCGTCCACGGACGTCGCGTTCATCTTGTCGGCGAGGTCGAGGGTGACGAGGTTGGCCACGAACTCGCCGGTCTCCCGGATGAAGGTGACGCTGTCCTTCTCGCCCTCGGACGAGAACCAGACCAGCATCGGCTTCGACGACAACGCGTTGAAGAAGGAATAGGGGGCGAGGTTGAGGTCGCCTTCGGCTGACCGGCTGGAGATCCAGCCGATCGGGCGCGGGGCGACGATCGCCTTCAGCGGGTCGTGCGGCAGGCCGTGGCCCCTGTCGGCTTCGTAGAACATCTCAAGCCCCCCACGGTCCGGCATAGTCGCTGACCAGCGCGGCCGGGTCGGGGCGCGGACGCTCGGCGATCTCGCCCGCATGGTTGCCGATGTGGACGAAGCCGACCACGCGCTCCTCGGGCGCGAGACCCAGGATGGCGCGCCCCTCTTCCACGTCCGAATACCAGTTGGTGATGAGATTGGCGCCATAACCCAGCGCATTGGCGGCGATGATCAGGTTCATCGCGGCCATGCCGGCCGACAGGAACATCTCCCACTGCGGGATCTTCGGATTGGCCTTGGGCACGAAGACCACGCCGATCACCAGCGGCGCGCGCGAGAAGCGGGTGCGTTCCTGCTCGATGCGGGCGGGCGGCAGCTCGCCCTCGCGCTTCACGGCGAGTTCGGCCAGCTTGCCGCCGATGGCGACACGCGCGTCGCCGCGATAGAGGATGAAGCGGAAAGGTGCCAGCCGGCCGTGGTCTGGCACGCGCGCGGCAATCCGCAGCATGGTTGCGATCGCGTCGTCGCCCGGCCCCGGGCCGGCGAGTTCCTGGATCGGCGCGGACTTGCGGGCCAGCATGAAGTCGATGACGGATGAATTCAAAGGGCGTTTCCTTGCGGTCTGTCTGTGTTGGAAAGTTGCGGCGGTGCGGGCCACGTGCCTGCCGGGGGCCTTGAAATTGCCACCGCATTGGGCTTGATGGCAACCCGATGCACGAAGACACGCCGTTCACCGCCAGACGCAGCCTGCGCGCCCTCGTGGCGGCGGTGATTCTTTCGTGCGGCTGCAGTGCCGCTTTCGCCCAATCAGGGACTACCCCGCCGCCCCAGGCGCCCGCCGCGAGCGGGTTCAGCGGCGTCGAACGCGGTCCCTCCCTTCCCTTCGTCGGCACCCAGCCGGTGACGCTGTCGGCCCAGCTCACGGCCGAATCGCCGGAGCTGACGCGCGGCCTGATCTGGCGCATCTTCAAGCCCGAGGCGGGCGACGACGGCAAGCTGCCGCTGGTGATGGCCGAACAGGGCGGGACACGCACCTTCGACCTCGCGCCGGGCAGCTACCTCGTCCATGCGGCTTTCGGCCGGGCGGGCGCGACGAAGCGGATCAGCGTCGGCGAAGAGCCGCGGGTCGAGAACTTCGTCCTCGATGCCGGTGGCCTGAAGCTCAACGCGACGCTGGCGGGCGGATCGCGGCTGGCCCCCGCAAAGGTGCGTTTCGACGTGCTGGAGGCCGAGGAAGGTGACGACGGCGAGCGCGCGATGATTGCGCCGCAGGTGCGCCCGAACAGCGTGGTCCGTCTGAATGCAGGTGTCTATCACGTGGTGTCCTACTACGGGCAGGTGAACGCCGTCATCCGCTCCGACATCCGCATCGATCCGGGCAAGCTCACGGTCGCGACCATGGAGCACAAGGCGGCGCAGCTTTCCATGAAGCTGGTGCGGGCGGCAGGCGGCGAAGCGATCGCCGACACGGCCTGGTCGGTGCTCACCGATTCGGGCGACGTGGTGCGCGAATCGGTCGGCCCTTTCGCCGCGATGGTGCTGGCCGAAGGCGACTACACGGTGATCGCCAACAACCGCGACCGCATCTACCAGCGCAGCTTCACGGTGAAGTCCGGCCAGGACGAGGACATCGAGCTGATCACCACCCGCGACCTCGCCGACATCGGCGCCGACGGGACCGAGAAGGCGCCGGTCGAGTAGATCGCCGTCGGCCCGACCTGCGATCGCCAGACGGGCGATCGCTAGACCGGTAGGCGCGCGCCGCCGGGCCGGCGTGGCAGGCGGATGCGCCGGCGGGCCGGTTTTGCAGGCGGCGCCATCGAGAACACGGCCTCCTTGAGGAAGCCCAGCAGCGCCTTGCGGTCGCGGATCGGCTCCATCTCGCTCCAGGGGATGACGCGGCCGATGCGCGCGTCGAGCGTCTTGCCGGAGAGCCTGGCGAATTCATGGATCAGCAGCGACGTGCGCAGCGTCAGCGAGATGTTGCCGATCAGCCGCGGGATCGGCCGCTTGTCGGCGGTCAGATCCATGTGGCGGCTGACGATGTGGAAGAGACGTCCGCACTGGCCGTCGAAATAGAGCGGAACGACCGATGCCTTCGCATCCTGCACCAGCCGGGCCGCAAAGATCTTCCACGGCAGGTCTTCGGCGCGGCCGAAGCCCTTCGGCGCCGTGGCGACCCCGCCTGCGGGAAAGATGACGATGGTGACGCCCTCGCGCAGCAGCCGCAGCGCCTCGTGCCGGACCTCGAGATTGTTCTTCAGCGCTTCCCTGGTCTCCGAGAAATCGACGGCGAGCGAATAGGGCGCGATCTCCGGCACCTTCAGGAGTTCGGAATTGATCATCACCTTGAACGGCCGGCCAAGCTGCTCGGCCAGCGACAGCACGGCGATGCCGTCGCCGATGCCATACGGGTGATTGGCGATGATCACGAGCGGCGCGTCCGGCACCGGCTGCGGCGGCCAGGCTATGTCATGCCTCACCTTCACGTCGATCAGGTCGAGCATGCGGCCGAAGATACGATCGCCCGTCGGCACGATCTCGTTGCGCCAGATGCCGTAGAGCGCGGCGTAGCGATCGCGGCCGGCCATGCCTTCGATGGAGCGGATGACCCAGCGCTTCAGGCGCGGCTGGCTGTCGTTGGCATAGGACAGCTCCGGGAATGGAATCGAGCGGCTGCGCAAGCGGGGCATCATGGCCCCGATATGCGCGCGATCCATGACAGGCGGATGAAGGCCGCGCGGCGAACGGGGGAGGTCTGCCCTCCCCCGTCACGCTTCGATCAGGCCGCGTCCGCCAGGGCGCGGCGGCGGCGCAGGTCCGGCGGCACCGCCTCGTCGCCAAGCGTCGCCAGAGCCTCGCCGAGCGCCATCGAGTGCTGGTCGCGCGAACCGAGGCGGCGGATGTTGACGGTGCCTTCCTCCGCCTCGCGCTTGCCGCAGACGAGCATGACCGGCACCTTGGAGTGGCTGTGCTCGCGAACCTTGTAGTTGATCTTCTCGTTGCGGAGGTCGGCCTCGGCAACCAGCCCCAGCGCCTTGAGCTTCTTCACCACGTCGCGCGCATAGTCGTCGGCCTCCGACGTGATGGTGGCGACGACGACCTGCACCGGCGCGAACCAGAGCGGCAGGTGGCCGGCATAGTTCTCGAGCAGGATGCCGAGGAAGCGCTCCATCGAACCGCAGATGGCGCGGTGGACCATGACCGGCCGCTTCTTCTCCGAGTCCTTGTCGATGTAGAAGGCGCCGAAACGCTCCGGCAGGTTGAAGTCGACCTGCGTGGTGCCGCACTGCCATTCACGGCCGATCGCGTCGCGCAGGACGTATTCGAACTTCGGGCCGTAGAAAGCGCCCTCGCCCGGGTTGATCGAGGTCTTGATCCTGCCGCCCGACTGGCTGGCGATGGTCTCCAGCACCCCGCTCATGATCGCTTCGGCGTGATCCCAGGCCTCGTCGGAGCCGACACGCTTCTCCGGCCGGGTCGAGAGCTTCACGCTCACCTCCTCGAAGCCGAAATCGGCATAGGTCGACAGGATCAGGTCGTTGATCCTGAGGCATTCGGCTGCGAGCTGCTCCTCGGTGCAGAAGACATGGGCGTCGTCCTGCGTGAAGCCGCGCACCCGCATCAGCCCGTGCAGCGCGCCCGACGGCTCGTAGCGGTGGACATTGCCGAATTCGGCATAGCGGATCGGCAGTTCGCGGTAAGACTTCAACCCGTGCTTGAAGATCTGCACGTGACCGGGGCAGTTCATCGGCTTGATGGCGAAGACCCGGTGGTCGGCCTCCTCGTCGTCGGGATTGGTGAAGGCGTGGGCCGACTTCACCGCAAACATGTTTTCCTGGTACCAGCCCCAGTGGCCCGACGTCTCCCACAGCGACTTGTCGAGGATCTGCGGCGCGTTCACCTCCTCATACGTGCCGTCGAGACGGCGGCGCATGTAGGAAACAAGGCTCTGGAACATGCGCCAGCCCTTGGAATGCCAGAACACGACGCCCGGCCCCTCCTCCTGGAAGTGGAACAGGTCCATCTCGCGGCCGAGCCGGCGATGATCGCGCTTTTCGGCCTCCTCCAGCATGTGGATGTAGGCGTCGAGCTGCTCCTGCGTCGCCCAGGCGGTGCCGTAGATTCGCGTCAGCATCGGGTTGTTTGAATCGCCGCGCCAGTAGGCGCCCGCCACCTTCATCAGCTTGAAGGCGTTGCCCACCTGCGCCGTCGAGGCCATGTGGGGCCCGCGGCAGAGATCGAACCAGTCGCCCTGGTAGTAGATCTTGAGGTCCTGGCCTTCCGGGATCGCGTCGATCAGCTGGACCTTGTAGCTCTCGCCCTTGTCCGCGAACACCTGGCGCGCGCGGTCGCGGTCCCACACCTCCTTGGTGAAGGGACGGGCGCGCTGGATGATCTCGCGCATCTTCTTTTCGATGACCGGGAAATCATCGGGCGTGAACGGCACGGCGCGGGAAAAGTCGTAGTAGAAGCCGTTCTCGATCACCGGTCCGATGGTGACCTGGGTATCGGGCCACAGTTCCTGAACCGCCTCCGCCAGCACATGGGCGGTGTCGTGGCGGATGAGTTCCAGCGCGCGCGGGTCGTCGCGGGTGACGATCTCGACGGCGCCCGAACGGCCGATCGGATCGGACAGGTCGCGGACCTCGCCGTCGAGCGCGTAGGCGACCGACTTCTTGGCAAGCGACTTCGAGATCGACTCCGCAAGCTGGGTGCCCGTCATCGCCGCGTCGTAGTCGCGTACGGAGCCATCGGGAAATTTCAGGGAAACCGGGGACATTTTCTCTCTCCTATCCAGTCCCGCAAACGAGCGCGGGTGGTTTCGTGCCGGATGCGTCCGGCGGCGCCGGCTATCTAGCGGTCATCGGCGCAGTCGTAAAGGCGATGCGCAGCATGAGCGCGCCCGGGCCGGCTTTCTAGCCGGCGTGGTCGTGGCCGCAGCCGCATTTTTTCGACACCCGCCAGAAGCGCCAGGGCGTCCACCAGTGGAGGTCAGCGGCAAGCACGGCCGGAACGTTGTCGATACCGCTCGTGCCGCCGGGGCCGCAGCGCATCACGCGGAACAGCCCCATCCAGCCGCCGTTCCACAGCCCGTGCCGCGCGATCGCCTCGTAAGCGAATTCGGAACAGGTCGGAAGGTGCCGGCAGGTGTTGCCGATGAAGCCCGACAGCGTCAGCTGGTAGAGCCGCACGAAGCCGGTGCCGAAAAGCCGGCCGGGCGTCCTGCGCCAGGGGCCGGCGTAGTTGCGGGTCATGGGCGCCCTATCCGGCTGCGAAGCTTCGCCTCGATCGACGCCACCATCGAGGGAATCGAGTCGGTCGCTGAGCGCCAGACGACGAAGAGATCCAGGCCGTCATAGCCATGCGCGAGGCGGTGCCTCATGGCGACGGCGCTGTTCAGATGCAGATCCGGGTTCAGCCGGACGAATTCGGCATCGATCTGGCGAATTCGCGAGGCCGCCTCACCGATGCAGACGAAGCACCAGCACACCGCATCGCAGCACTTCTGGTCCGCAACGAAGGCGTCCTCGTCGAGACCGTCGATGTGATCGCCCGTCCGCCGCCCCCAGAAGACCATGTCTTCCAGAAGCTGAACGACGTCCGCGCGAATCTGCCCGCTCATAACGGCCTGGAATCGACGGCAGCGGTCTGCGCGGCAGGCTGTTTCAGCTTCGTGAAGACCTCGACGGGAACGCCGAGCAGTTCGCGGAGCAGTTCCTCGAGTTCGAAGAGGTCAAAGAACGTCAGCGCCCCCGATTTCTCGACGACGAGGTCGATGTCGCTTCCCTCCACGTCCTCGCCGCGCGCCACCGAGCCGAAGACGCGCGGGTTCGTCACCGGATAGCGCGCGATGATCGCCAGGACTTCGTCGCGGTGCTTGGCCAGGGCTTCGGAGGGGCGCATGCGGTCTTCCTTCGCCTCAGGCCGCCGCCTCGGCGCCCTTCTTCTCGATCTGGCCGAGCGCGTCGACGACGGCGTCGAAGGTCAGCATCGTCGAGGCGTGCCTGGCCTTGTAGTCGCGCACCGGCTCCAGGAACTTCATGTCCTCGAAACGTCCCTCGGGCGGCTGGCCGTTTTCCTTGAGCATCCGCCGCACGGTCTCGCGCGCCGCGCGCAGTTCGTCGGCCGTGGCGCCGACGACGTGGCTCGCCATGATCGACGACGACGCCTGGCCGAGCGCGCAGGCCTTCACGTCGTGCGCGAAATCGGTGACGACGCCGTTCTCCATCTTCAGGTCGATGGTGACGGTGGAGCCGCAGAGCTTCGAGTGCGCGGTGGCGGTCGCATCCGGGTCGGCCAGGCGGCCGATCCGCGGGATGTTGCCGGCGAAGCCCAGGATACGGGCATTGTAGACATCGTCGATCATGGCTTTCCGATCGTCGTGGCCGAAAGGACGAAGCGTTTCGCGCCGCCTTCTTTCATTTGATACGTCGACCCAATATATAGGGTCCGTGGCCCTCGGGCGGCAAGATGCGCAGCATCGAGCCGACGGGACGCCAGACGCCGTTTTCGGGTACGTCGCGGATTTTCCCGTTCATCCCTGAAAAGGCTGTGGTCCGTTCAACTCGTTCCCCCGTAAGTGGGGAGCTACGGGAGACACTTTTCATGGATGCCATCGTCAAGAAGATCGAAACCATCGCCAGCAACACCCCCCTGCCCGCGGCCGAACGGCCGTCGCAGACGGAGGTGGAAGCGGCCGTCGACACACTGTTGCGCTGGATCGGCGAGGATCCGTCGCGCGAAGGCCTGATCGACACGCCCCGCCGCGTCGCCAAGGCCTATCGCGAAATGTTCTCCGGCTACGACAAGGATCCGGCCGAGGAACTTGGCCGCACCTTCGAGGAGGTCGCGGGCTTCGACGACATGGTCCTCATCCGCGACATCACCTTCCATTCGCATTGCGAGCACCACATGGTGCCGATCATCGGCAGGGCCCATGTCGGCTACCTGCCGGACGGCAAGGTGGTCGGCCTCTCGAAGGTCGCGCGCGTGGTGGAGATCTTCGCGCAACGCCTCCAGACGCAGGAGGCGATGACCGCGCAGATTGCAGCCTCGATCCAGGACGTGCTAAATCCGCGCGGCGTCGCCGTGATCATCGAGGCCGAGCACATGTGCATGGCCATGCGCGGCATCCGCATGCAGGGGTCGTCGACGCTGACCTCGACCTTCACCGGCGCCTTCCGCGACCACCCCGAGGAACAGGTGCGCTTCATGACGTTGCTGCGCGCCGGCGCCAGGGGCTAACCCCTTCCTGCCGGCCATTCGAAGATGGACCGGCATGGCCAGGATCGACTTTCCCACTCCCCCCGCCGACAAGGCCGCGCTCGAGGAAGGCGTGGCCTTCACGCCGCGTTTCGATTCCGCCGGGCTCGTGACGGCCGTCGTTACCGACGCCGAGGATGGCGTGCTGCTCATGGTGGCGCACATGAACGCCGAGGCACTCGCGCTCACGCTCGAGACCGGCATCGCGCACTACTGGTCCCGGTCCCGCAACAGCCTCTGGAAGAAGGGCGAGACTTCAGGCAACATGCAGCGCGTGGTGGCCATGAAGACCGACTGCGACCAGGATGCAGTCTGGCTTTCGGTCACGGTCGAGGGTGACCGCGCCACCTGCCACACCGGCCGCCGTTCCTGCTTCTACCGCGACGTCGCGCTGTCGGGTGGCGAGGCCGTCCTCGTCGCGGACGGCAGCAAGCCGCTGTTTTCGCCTCACGACGTCTATGGCAAGTCGTGATCGACCCGTACGCAACCGTGAACACCGTCGCTGACGCGGATGTCGTAGGAAACGTCATGGGACGCCGTGCTTCAATCCTTTCCAGACGGTGAACGTGACATTCATGATTTCGACAGGGGTTTGTCGTATCTTGCCTCGGAGGACGTCATTGGGAGGGAAGGATGCTCGACTGGGCACCCCTTCGTGGCAGGCAAGAGATGCGTGACGAGGCAGAGCCGCCTTATGTGACGTCGGCGGAGCCCGAACGCCCCGGCCAGAACGGCATCGCGCTGGCGCTCGGCGGCGGTGCGGCCCGCGGATGGGCGCATATCGGCGTGCTCCGCGCCCTCGACGAAGCCCGCATCCCGATCGACATGATCGCCGGCACTTCGATCGGCGCGCTGGTCGGCGGCTGCTATCTTGCCGGAAAGCTCGACGAACTCGAGGAATTCGCCCGCGGCCTGACCAAGCGCCGCATCTTCGGCCTTCTCGACTTCCACATCGGCGGCTCCGGCCTGCTCGGCGGCATCAAGCTGACCGCGCGGCTGAAGGAGCACATGAACGGCCTGACTTTCGCCGACCTGCCGAAGCCCTTCGTCTGCGTGGCGGCCGAAATCCGCACCGGCCACGAGATCTGGCTCTCGAGCGGCAGCCTGATCACCGCCATGCGCGCCTCCTATGCCCTGCCCGGCGTATTCGAGCCGGTGACGGCCAACAAGCGCGTGCTGGTCGACGGCGCGCTGGTCAATCCGGTTCCCGTCTCGGTCTGCCGCGCCTACGAGCAGCCGCTCGTGGTGGCGGTGAACCTGCACTACGACCTGTTCGGCCGCGCGGCGGTGATCCGGCATTCGGCCGGCGACCTCCTGGTCGAGAAGGACGCCCCGCAGCAGACGCGGGCCGAGAGCCAGCTTCGCGAGCGCGAGGCCAAGCTCGGCATCACCGGCGTCATGGTGGAGGCCTTCAACATCATTCAGGACCGAATCTCGCGCGCGCGGCTGGCCGGCGATCCACCCGACATGTCGCTGCAGCCCAAGCTCGGCCACATCGGGCTGACGGAGTTCCACCGGGCCGACGAGGCTATCCGGCTCGGCTACGAGGCGACGGTGGCCAACATCAACGAACTGAAGCGGCTGCAGACGGTCCTCGTGTGAGCGGGCGGTCCGCCTGGCGGTCGTCCTGCGCTATCCGGCGAGTGCCGCGTCCGTCAGCCTGAACTGCACCGATTTCGAGCCGTTCCAGTAGTTGGCGGAGATCGAACCGGCGACATGCACGGTGCGTCCCTGCTGTTTCAGGAGAAAATTGCCGAGTTCGGTTTCGGCCGAGCGGAATGCCATCGCCTGCACGCTGCCGCCGCTGCCCGACCGCAGGTCGACGCGCAGATGGCCGACGCCCACCGGGCGAACGCGCACGATCTCGTGGCGCGGCAGCACGAAGGTCGGCTGCGCGTGGCCGGCGCCGAAGGGGCCGGCGCGCTCCAGGACCTCGAGCAGCTTCAGGTTCGCGCCCTCGGCCATCAGCGCGGCATCGATCTTCAGCTTTTCCTCGTCGCGCAAACGAAAGACGTCGCCTGCTGCCTCTTCCTCGAAATAGGCGCGCAAGGCGCCGAGCCTGGCGCGCTCGACGGTGATGCCGGCGGCCATGGCGTGGCCGCCGCCCTTGACCAGCAACCCGCGCTCCACCGCTCCGCGGACCAGGCGGCCGAGATCGAGACCGGGGATCGACCGGCCGGACCCCGTCCCGATGCCATTGGCGTTGAAGGCGATGGCGAAGGCAGGGCGGCGCGCATGGTCCTTCAGGCGCGAGGCGAGCAGGCCGACGATGCCCGGGTGCCAGTGTTCGCTCGCGGTCACCACGACCGCGGGACCCTTTCCACTCATCAACTCGGCATCCGCTTCCGCGCGGGCCTCCGCCAGCATCGCCTTCTCCATCGCCTGGCGCTCCTGGTTGAGACGGTCGAGCGTCTCGGCGATCGACAGCGCCTCCACCGGGTCGTCGGTGGCGAGCAGACGCGCGCCGAGTGCTGCGTCGCCGATGCGGCCGCCGGCATTGATGCGCGGGCCGATCAGGAAGCCGAGATGGAAGGTGTTGATCGGCTCGCCGATCCTGGCGACGCGCTGCAGCGCGGCAAGGCCCGGATTCTGCATGTGCCGCGCCGCGACCAGCCCCTTGACGACGAAGGCGCGGTTCACCCCGATGAGCGGAACGACGTCGCAGACGGTCGCCAGCGCCACCAGATCGAGCAGGCCGAGCAGGTCCGGAGGACGAATCGCGTCAGTGCGTTGCCTGAGGATCTTCACGACCTGCACCAGCGTGACGAACACGACTCCCGCCGCGCAAAGATGCCCCTGGCCGGAGAGATCGTCGTCGCGGTTCGGATTGACGATCGCCACCGCCTCGGGCAGCGGGCCGCCGACCTGGTGGTGGTCGATCACCACGACGTCGGCGCCCGCCTCGTTTGCGGCCGCAATGGAGGGGGCGCTGTTGGTGCCGCAGTCGACGGTTACGATCAGCCGTGCGCCCTTGGCGACGAGTTCGCGCATGGCATCCGGATTGGGGCCGTAGCCTTCGAAGATGCGGTCGGGGATGTAGATCTCGTTGGGCACCCGGTAGTGGTCGAGCACCCGCTTCATGAGCGCGGAAGAGGCCGCGCCGTCGACATCGTAGTCGCCGAAGATCGCGACGCGTTCGCCGCGCTGGATGGCATGGGCAATGCGCCCCGCCGCCTTCTCCATGTCGGTCAGCGAGGCCGGGTCGGGCAGGAGGTCGCGGATCGTCGGGTCGAGGAAGCGCTGCGACGTATCCGCGTCGATCCCGCGGCCGGCGAGCACCCGCGCGACGATGTCCGACAGGCCATGATTCTGCGACATCGCCAGCGCGACGTTCTCGTCGCGCTCCGACAGGCGATGAACCCAGGCGAGCCCGCTCGCCGATCGCCTCACGTCCAGGAAACTGCGCCTCTCGCCAACCATACCCGAATCCGCCTTCGAAGAGCGACGGACACTAGAGCATTTCGCGTCGAGATTGGACCGCATGCCGAACAATCGGCGAAGTTACGTTCCGGTACGATCCGTCGGTCCCGTTCGCCGCACATGTCGCTTGTTCCGGTCCGCGTCCTGACTTAGTGCATCGTGATCGTGAAACCCCTGCCAGCGGGCGTGACATCACGCCTTGCCGGAGGGAAACCGAAGAGGGTACACCATGCGCGCCGCCGTCCTGCGCCAGTACAATGCCGATCTCGTCGTCGAGACGGTGCCGGATCCGAAATGCGAGGAGGACGGCGTGGTGCTGAAGGTGCTGGCCTGCGGCATCTGCCGGTCGGACTGGCACGGCTCGGTCGGCGAACATCCGCGGGTCAAACCCGGCCAGATCCTCGGGCACGAATATTGCGGCGAGGTCGTCGAGGCGGGTCCGCGCGCGCGCTGGGCCGTGGGGGACAAGGTGATCGCGCCCTTCATCCTGGCCTGCGGCACCTGCCCGCAATGCCAGTCCGGCGAATCCAACACCTGCGAAGACCAGCGCCTGCCGGGCTTCATCGAACCCGGCGCCTATGCCGAGTACATCTCCGTGGCCCGTGCCCACAATCTCGCCCGCCTGCCCGAGAGCCTGTCGCCGGTCACCGCAGCCGGCCTCGGCTGCCGGGTGACGACGGCCTGGCACGCGCTAACCGGACGCGCAGGGCTCAAGGGCGGCGAGTGGCTGGCCGTCCACGGCACCGGCGGCATCGGCCTCTCCTGCCTGATCCTCGGCCAGGCGCTGGGGGCGCGGGTGATCGTTGTCGACGTGGTGCCCGAAAAGCTGCAGCACGCGCTGTCGCTCGGCGCCGAAGCCGCGATCGACGCGCGCGACGGCGACGTCGCCGCCCGCATCATCGAACTGACCGGCGGCAAGGGCGCGCACGTGTCGGTGGAGGCGCTGGGCATCGAGGCGACCACCAATGCCTCCATCGCCTGCCTGCGCGCGCTCGGCCGACACGTCCAGGTGGGCATGCCGGTCGGCCATACGGCGCACATGCAGATCAACATGAACACCGTCTACATGCGCAATCTCGCGCTCTACGGAACGCGCGGCATGCCGGCCTGGCGGTACCCTTCCCTGCTCGGCCTGATCGAGACCGGCCGCGTCGACGTCCGTCCGCTGATCGCCCGCGAGATCGCGCTCTCCGGCGCTTCGGCCGAACTCTTCGCCTTCAACGGCCCCACCCCGCCCGGCGTCGCAGTGATCGGCGATTTCCTGCACTGATCGTCTGGACGGGACGGTCCGCGCCCGATTGAGGGCGCGGTCTGGCGTGCTTCGGCAGGATCGTCGGATGCCGCGCCCGTTGCGCGGCGCGGTCGTCGGTCAGAACTTGTCCATGTCCTGGTGCTTGGCCTTGATCTCGCGCACCGTGAGCGACGACGAGCGCATGACGATCGTGTGGGTCTGGATGTAGTCGCGCGAGAACTTGACCCCGGCGAGCAGATTGCCGTCGGTCACGCCGGTGGCGGCGAAGAGCACGTCGCCGCGCGCCATCTCCTCCATCTGGTATACCTTGGTCGGGTCCGAGATGCCCATCTTGGCGGCGCGGGCGACCTTCTCGTCGGTGTTGAGCTGGAGCCGGCCCTGCATCTGGCCGCCGATGCAGCGCAGCGCGGCCGCCGCCAGCACGCCTTCCGGCGCACCGCCGATGCCGAGATAGATGTCGATGCCGGTCTCCTCGGGATCGGTCGTGTGGATCACGCCCGCCACGTCGCCGTCGCCGATGAGGCGGATCGCCGCGCCGGTCGACCGAACCTCCTCGATCAGCCGCGCATGGCGCGGCCGGTCGAGGATGCAGGCGGTGATCTCGGCGACGGAGACGCCCTTGGCCCGTGCGACGTTCTCGAGATTCTCGATCGCCGGTGCGTCGATGTCGATGACGCCGGCGGGATAGCCGGGTCCGATCGCGATCTTGTCCATGTAGACGTCGGGTGCGTAGAGCAGGCTTCCCTTCTCGGCGATGGCGATCACCGCCAGAGAGTTCGGCAGGTTCTTGGCGCAGATCGTCGTGCCTTCCAGCGGATCGAGCGCGATGTCGACCTCGGGTCCCTCGCCCATGCCCACTTCCTCGCCGATGTAGAGCATCGGTGCCTCGTCGCGCTCGCCCTCGCCGATCACCACGGTGCCCCTGATGGGCAGGCGGTTGAGTTCGGAGCGCATGGCGTCGACCGCGACCTGGTCGGCCGCCTTCTCGTCGCCGCGTCCGCGCAGGCGGGCCGCGGCCACGGCCGCCCGCTCGGTCACGCGGACCAGTTCGAGGGTCAGAATACGATCGAGGCCGGGCGACGCGGTCTTTGCCATGACGGGCTTTCCTGCAAGGGGATACTTCACGGTGAAGGCGTCCCCTTTTGTCAAAGCCGTCCGGGCGCGGCAAGGGCTTGCGGCGAGGTTATCCGGAGTGATTCCAGGATGAATCGATTGAATGCTCCGCCGCGACAGGCGCCGCAGCGTCACGCCGCCGATGCCGCGTGCCGCCGGTTGCGGCCCTCGAGCACCATCCGGCGCATCAGCAGGACGATCCCGAAGACCAGCACCGCGGCCGACGCCACGCCCATCCAGGGATAGCGCCCTTCGAAGAAAACCGCGTGCATGAGGCGGCCGGGCCAGAAGGTGAAGGCGCCCGCCACGATCAGCGCGCCGAGATAGGTCTGCTGCATGATGGCGCGATGTTCGCGGATGCGGCCGGCGCGGGCGAGCCAGATGCCGCGCCCCAGCAGCCAGAAGGTCGCGATCGAGATCAGGTGGATCGGGCTCCAGATCCCGACGAGGCCGATTGTGTGGATGAAGAAGGAGGTGGCGGCGACGACCAGCATCAGCCCCGCCCAGACCCGGCCTCCGAGGCGGTGGAGCCGGTCGCCCTTGCCGCGGAACAGCACCACGCCGCCGAGAAGGAAGGCCAGGATCGCGGCGAACGTGTGGAGCTGGATGGCGAGTGTCGCCTGCATCAGCGGTTCGAAGGTCATGATCTGTCCTCTGGCTGTCATCTGCTGCATCTGCGCGGGTGCGCGGCTTGACCTCGCCCGGTCGAGTGCTGTTTCTCAACGGCGGTTTCGCAGACGGAAGGACGGCATACGTGAAGGACGGGATCGTGCAGTTCACGATGCGCGAACTGCAGGCGGCGCTCCGCTCGCCGCTCACGTGGTCGGCGCTGGCCGCCGGCGGGTTCGTGCTCGGGCTCGCCGGACCCTTTGGCACCTATGAGGCTTTGCCGCTCCCTGCGCGCCTCGCCTACTGGCTCGTGATCGCGGTCACCACCTACCTGACCGGCTTCCTCGCGGTGACCCTGCTCAACGGGCTGTTTGGCAGGACCCGGCGCTCCGCGCTGCGCGACGGCGCATTCGGCATACTGGCCGGGCTGCCCGTCGCCACGCTCGTCTGGCTCGCCAACCAGTGGATCTTTCCCATCGGCGGAATGGGGTTCCTGACGCTGCTTGGCTACGTCGCCGTCGTCACCGCCGTGAGCTCGGCGGTCGTGACCGGCTTTGCCCTGCGACTCGCGGTGCCGGACGGAGCCGCTGCCACGCCGTCAGGGCGGAAGGCGGCGCCGGAACGGCCGCCGCTGCTCGACCGTCTCCCGGTCGACCTGCGCGGGCGGCTGCACCGCCTGTCCATGCAGGATCATTATGTGGAGGTGGTGACCGACAGGGGCGCGCATCTCGTGCTGATGCGGATGTCCGACGCCATTGCCGAGACCGGCGGGACCGACGGGCTGCAGATTCATCGTTCGCACTGGGTGGCGCGGGAGGCGATTCGCGACAGCGTCCGGCAAGGCGACCGCCTGATGTTGCGGCTGACGGACGGGACGGAACTGCCCGTCAGTCGATCGAGGCAGCGCGCGGTTCGCGAGGCCGGAATCGGATGAGGCGCGTCAGGCCGCGCGCTCGATACGGATGACCTGCGCCTTGTCGATCAGGTGCCCGTCCCTGGTGATGCCCTCGACCGCCTTGCGGACGGCAGACTCGGTCGTCTCGTGCGTCACCAGGATCACCGTCTTGCGGTCGGCGCCATCCTGGCCATCGGCATGCTGGACGATCGATTCCAGCGAGATGTCGTTGTCGGCCATGCGCTTGGCGATGGCGGCGAAGACGCCGATGCGATCGTGCACCGTCAGGCGGATGAAATAGCCGCCCGCATGCGCGCGGATTCCGGCCTTCTTGTAGGGCAGCAGCTCCTTGACGGGTCGGCCGAAGACCGGCCCGTGCTGGAAGCCGGGGCGGCTCTTGGCAATGTCGGCGAGGTCGCCGATGACGGCAGACGCCGTTGCGTTGCCGCCGGCGCCGGGTCCCGACAGCAGCAGTTCGCCCAGGATGTCGGTCTCGATCGCCACCGCATTGGTGACGCCATGCACCTGCGCGATGACGGAGGCGGTCGGCACCATCGTCGGGTGCACGCGCTGCTCGATGCCGCTGTCGGTGCGCTGCGCGACGCCAAGCAGCTTGATGCGGTAGCCGAGTTCTGCGGCGGCGCGGATGTCGGCCTGGGTGATGTTGGAGATGCCCTCCATGTAGATCGCACCCGGCGCGATGCGGGTGCCGAAGGCGAGGCTGGTCAGGATCGACAGCTTGTGGGCTGTGTCCTGGCCCTCGATGTCGAAAGTCGGATCGGCCTCGGCGTAGCCAAGGCGCTGCGCATCGGCCAGGCAGTCGGAAAACGAGATGCCTTCCTGCTCCATCCGCGTGAGGATGTAGTTGCAGGTGCCGTTGAGGATGCCGAAAACGCGGCTGATCGTGTTGCCGGCAAGCGATTCGCGCATGGTCTTGATGACCGGGATGCCGCCGGCCACCGCCGCCTCGTAGTTGAGCAGCACGCCCTTCTTCTCGGCCGCCTCGGCCAGCGACAGGCCGTGAGCGGCGAGCAGCGCCTTGTTGGCGGTCACGACATGGCGGCCGGCCTCGAGCGCGGCCTTCACGGCCACCCTCGCCGGCCCCTCGTCGCCGCCGATCAGCTCGACGAAGACGTCGATGTCGCCCTTGCGGGCAAGCTCCACCGGATCGTCGAACCAGGCGACGCCATCGAGCGCGATGCCGCGGTCCTTGCCGCGGCTGCGGGCGCTGACGGCCGTGACCCGGAGTTCGCGGCCGCACTGGCGGGTGAGTTCGCCTGCCTTTTCGGTGAGGACGCGGACGACGGAGGCGCCCACGGTTCCAAGGCCGGCAATCCCGACACGCAATGCTTCGCCCATGGTTCCGGACCCCTCCTGAACGCTTTCCATCAAGTAGAAGAAGGCTCAGCGGCAAGCGCCGAGCGGCAAGTCGATGACGGGCTCAGCGGCGGGCGCTGAGCGGAATGACGTTGTCCAGCGTCTGGCTCGCGGTCGACAGGAAGCGCTTGATGTTGCGCGCCGCCTGGCGGATGCGGTGCTCGTTCTCGACCAGCGCCAGGCGGACGTAGTCGTCGCCATGCTCGCCGAAGCCGATGCCGGGCGCCACCGCCACGTCGGCCTTCTCGACCAGCAGCTTGGAGAATTCGAGCGAACCGATCGCCTTGAAGGGCTCGGGGATCGGCGCCCAGGCGAACATCGTGGCCTGCGGCGCCGGAATGGTCCAGCCAGCCTTGGCGAAGGTGTCGACCATCACGTCGCGGCGGCGGCGATAGATGTCGCGCACTTCGGCGATGTCGGCGCCATCGCCGTTGAGCGCCGCACTCGCCGCCACCTGGATCGGCGTGAAGGCGCCGTAGTCGAGATAGGATTTCACCCGGGTCAGCGCCGAGATAAGCCGCTCGTTGCCGACCGCGAAGCCGATGCGCCAGCCGGGCATCGAGAAGGTCTTCGACATCGACGTGAACTCGACGGCGACATCCATCGCGCCCGGCACCTGCAGCACCGAGGGCGGCGGGTTGTTCTCGTCGAAATAGATCTCGGCATAGGCGAGATCCGACAGGATGATGATGTCGTTCTTGCGCGCGAAGGCGACGACGTCCTTGTAGAAGTCGAGCGACGCCACATGCGCGGTCGGATTGGACGGATAGTTCAGGATCAGCGCCAGCGGCTTGGGGATGGAATGGCGCATGCCGCGCTCCAGCGCCGGGATGAAGCCGTCATCCGGCTCCGCCTGCATGGAGCGGATCACGCCGCCCGACATGATGAAGCCGAAGGCGTGGATCGGATAGGTCGGATTGGGGCAGAGCACGACGTCGCCGGGCGCCGTGATGGCCTGCGCCATGTTGGCGAAACCTTCCTTGGAGCCGAGCGTGGCGACGACCTGGCGCTCGGGATCGAGCTTCACGCCGAAGCGGCGGGCATAGTAGCTCGCCTGGGCGCGGCGCAGGCCCGGAATGCCGCGCGACGACGAGTAGCGATGCGTGCGCGGATCGCGCACCACGTCGCAGAGCTTGTCGACGATCGATTTCGGCGTCGGCAGGTCCGGATTGCCCATGCCCAGATCGATGATGTCGGCGCCCTGCGAGCGGGCTGAGGCCTTGAGCCGGTTCACCTGCTCGAAAACGTAGGGCGGCAGCCTGCGGGTCTTGTGAAACTCTTCCATGGCGGCACCAGTGGGTTCAGGGGGCGCGAAGTGGCGGCGATATACACCCATTCAAGGGTGCGGTCGATAGAGTCACCGGGCCTCGACCGAAAGCGTCACTCGCCTTCGATCTCGCTGATGGCGGCGGCGCCATGGGTGTTGCCCAGCACCCGCAGCCGCTCGCCCTCGCCCGGCCTGGAAAGGGACGCGACGGTGCGCTGCGCCCGCTGCTGGGCGAGCAGCAGTTCGCTGGTGGTCGCGCTGGCTTCAGCATCGGAAAACTGCTCGGTGGCGGCCTGCGGCACGACGTTGAGGTTGGGGAACTCGCCCGTCTGGCGCGGCGCGGAGGGTCCGGTGCCGACGGTGGTGGCCGAGGCGGTCTGCGATGCCTGCGCGCCGGCGGGCACCGCATCCTCGATCGACATGCCGGCGCAGCCCGCCAGTGCCAGCATGGCCGCGCATGCGACGATGGGCAGCGCCCGCGAGGGCGAAATATGTCTGCAAACTCGGATCGAGGACATATTTTCTATCCAGGTGATGACTATGCGGAAGGCGTGGCTGCCGGGATGACCGTTGGACCGGTATGGTCGTCACATGATATTGTGTCAAGAAAAGGCTTCCGGAGGAGACACCGCGTCATGAAGAGTTCCGACGGGGACGGAACGAAGCCGGAAGGCTCGCCGGCCGACCAGTACGTCATCAAAGATCCCGAACTCTTCGCGCGCAACGTCGCCCGGATGATCGAGAGCGCCGGCAAGGCCGCGTCCGCCTGGGTCAACCCGCGCGAAAAGGGCGAGGTGCGCGACAGCATGGCCGATCCGATGGCCGACATGGTGAAGACCTTCTCCAAGCTGTCCGAGTACTGGCTGTCCGATCCCTCCCGCGCACTGGAAGCGCAGACGAAGCTGTTTTCGGGCTATCTCGACATCTGGTCGAACGCGATCCGTCGGATGGGCAGCGACGGCAGCGCGGCGCCGGACGAGACACCGCCGACGACGGACAAGCGCTTCCGCGATCCCGAATGGAGCACCAACGCCTTCTTCGACTTCCTCAAGCAGGCCTATCTGGTCACCACGAAATGGGCGAACGACCTCGTGACGAATGCCGAGGGTCTCGACGAGCACACCCGCCACAAGGCCGAGTTCTATGTCCGCCAGGTGTCGCAGGCGATCTCGCCGTCCAATTTCATCCTCACCAACCCCGAGCTCTTCCGCGAGACGGTTGCCAGCCACGGCGAGAACCTCGCCAAGGGCATGCAGATGCTGGCCGAGGACATCGCCGCCGGAAAGGGCGAGCTCAAGCTGCGCCAGGCCGACTACACCAAGTTCGAGGTCGGCAGGAATCTCGCGACCACGCCCGGCAAGGTGGTTGCCCGCAGCGAGGTGGCCGAAATCATCCAGTATTCACCGGCCACCAAGAAGGTGCTGAAGCGCCCGCTGCTGATCTGCCCGCCCTGGATCAACAAGTTCTACATCCTCGACCTCAACCCGCAGAAATCCTTCATCGCCTGGGCCGTCGAGCAGGGCCACACCGTCTTCGTCATCTCCTGGGTCAACCCCGACGAGCGCCACGGACGCAAGAGCTGGGAGGACTATATCGAGGACGGCCTGAAGTTCGCCCTCGACCAGATCGAGAAGGCGACCGGCGAGCGCGAGGTCAATGCGATCGGATACTGCGTCGGCGGCACGCTGCTGGCGGCGGCGCTGGCACTGATGGCCAGGGAGGGTGACGAGCGCATCGCGTCCGTGACCTTCTTCACCACCCAGGTCGATTTCACCCATGCCGGCGACCTCAAGGTCTTCGTCGACGAGGATCAGGTGGCAGCGCTTGAAAAGGCCATGGGCGAGAAGGGCTATCTCGACGGCACCAAGATGGCGACGGCGTTCAACATGCTGCGCGCCGGCGACCTGATATGGCCCTACGTCGTCAACAACTACATGCGCGGCAAGGACCCGATGCCGTTCGACCTGCTCTACTGGAATGCCGATTCGACGCGGATGGCGGCGGCCAACCACACCTTCTACCTGCGCAACTGCTACATGAAGAACACGCTGTCGCGGGGCGAGATGATGCTGGCCGGCAAGACCGTCTCACTGAAGGACATCACCATCCCGGTCTACAATCTCGCCGCCAAGGAAGACCACATCGCGCCGGCGCGATCGGTGTTCACCGGGTGCTCCTTCTTCGGCGGCGACGACGTCCAGTTCGTCATGTCGGGTTCGGGCCATATCGCCGGCGTGGTCAATCCGCCCGTCCTGAACAAGTACCAGTACTGGACCGGCGGCAAGCCGGTCGGCGACTTCGATGCCTGGGTGGCGGCGGCGAAGGAGACGCCGGGTTCCTGGTGGCCGCACTGGCATGCCTGGGCTGCAGGCCTGGACGACCGGCTGGCCACCGCGCGGCGGCCCGGCGCGCGCGGGATGCCGATCCTGGGGGATGCACCGGGCACCTATGTCACCGTCCGCGTCTGACATGTAACATTGCGTCATTCTTTGTGAACGGCGCGCCTTCGCGTCCAACCTCGCGATACCGCCGCTGGTTGTCGCGGTCATATACTTTTAACCTTGTTTCTTTGAATTCCGTTTACTTGGAGCGATCAACCTCAGGCGCCCAAAATACTTCGATGGCTGACACTGCCTGGCCATCGTCACCGGAAATGCGACCGGTTTGCCTAATCCGGTCAATGGCTTTACGGCTGCGTCAAGGGAAGGTTTCGGAACGATTTCCGAACGAACGAGCACGATACCCGGACAGTCCCGCTCGGGACCCGCTAGGGGGCACGGCATTTGACGACCATCGGAAAGCGTCTCGCGACGACCAGGCTGCGCACCGCTTGCGTCGTCGTCGTTGCCGCATTCTCGGCCTCCTGCTCGGTGACCAGCGACGATTCGCTCAAGGTCGGCTCCACCGGTTTCGGGTCCGCGCTGGCCTCGGTGCTGAGCCAGGCCGAAGCGCAGCTGTCGGCCGACGAACCGGACGACCAGCTCGCAACCGGTTTCGCCGGCGTGGAGAGCGGTCAGCCGGCCGCCACCGCCCGGGTCGGCGATGCCGACCTTCCGGCAGCGGTCGGCTTCGTTCCGGCGGGCAATCCCGCCTCGCAGGCCGCCGCCGCTCCCTTGCCGAAGCCCGCCGCCGCGCCGGCGCCGGAAGCGACGACGTTCCTGGAAAACGGTCCTGGTCCTGCCCCGGCACCGCCCGCAGAGAAACGCAGCTTCCTCTCGTCGCTGTTTGCCTCCAAGCCAGCCGAGGCCGCCGCGCCGCGGCCGATGATCGGGCTCGACGACAAGAGGCCGGCGGAGCCCTCCGATGCGCCCGCCAAGCCGAGCAAGCCGCTGGTGAAGCTCGCCTCGACCGGCGGCAAGGCGGGCGATTCGCGGCCGGTGTTTTCGGGCGATGCCCTGCCCGGCGTCCGCCAGGGTTCGCTGTTCGAGATCACGCGCAAGTCGGGCCTCGACGACGATTCCGACATCGACCTGCACGAGGGCGAGCCGCTGATGCAGGTGGCTTCGGCGGCGGGGCTCGCACGTCTCGCACCGAACGGCCTGCTGAAACAGACGGAAGGGGTCGACGTCGGCTGCCTGAAGCCGTCGCTGGTGCGCATGCTCAAGGGCGTCGAGCAGCACTTCGGCAAGAAGATGATCGTGACCTCCGGCTACCGCAATCCGGAGCGGAATCGCAAGGCGCGCGGTGCCCGCAACTCGCTGCACATGTACTGCGCCGCCGCCGACGTGCAGGTGCCGGGCGTCGACAAATGGCAGTTGGCGAAGTTCGTCCGCTCGATGCCCGGCCGCGGCGGCGTCGGCACCTATTGCCACACCAATTCGGTGCATATCGACGTCGGCCCCGAGCGCGACTGGAACTGGCGCTGCCGCTCCCGCAAGGGCTGACAAAAAATGTCTCCGGCCGGGGTTCGGCGGGGTTGCCCGCCCCGTCGAAGCTGACTATAAGGCCGCACGTTCTGCTAAGCGCCCATCGTCTAGCGGTCTAGGACGCCGCCCTTTCACGGCGGAAACACGGGTTCGATTCCCGTTGGGCGTGCCAGGCAGAACAAGGGGTTAGCCCCTCCCCTCCCGAAACAGTCAATTATCCGTCGAATAAACGCCCGCGAACCGTGGCGGACGCATTCCCTTCGCTAGGAACAGCGCCGCACCTGTGGAACAATGCGGACGGGTCTGAGGAGGGGCGATCAGCATGGCCGATTACCGGCAGATATCCCAGGACTACGCGAGAGGCGCGATCAACGCGGCGATGCTCGTCAATGGCGGCGCAGCAGTGGCGCTGCTTTCTCAGTTGTCCGCCTTGCATGATATCCGGCTTGCCGTCGAATCTGCACTGATATGCTGGTCGTGGGGCGTCTCGTTCGCAATGTTCTCGTGGGTGATGGCCTTCGCCTCAACTCGCTACGTCGACAAGAGCGTCGATGAAAGCGCGAGGCGCTCGCAGCACCTGACCACTTCCAACCGTTTCATGGTTGCAGGCTTGCTGCTCGTGATCGGCTCCATCGTGCTTTTCATTGCCGGATGCTACCGCGTCGCCAGCGCATTCGGGGCATAGAAAAACCCGGCCACCGAAGCAGCCGGGTTTGTATGTCGCCAACTTGGCGACTTACGTCAGCGATGCAGCATCCTATCGGCCCGCAGGCAGGCAAGCACCGCGCCGGCCCCTCGCTCGCATAGCCTTGCCATCTTCAGGAGCGCGCGGCCCATGGTGGCGAGGATCAGCCATTTCGTCGCACGGATCATCCTCATGACGCCACCCTCAATTCAGGTTCGCCGCTGCTGCCGCCGCCATGGCCGCGCGACGCTGTTTCGTTCTGGTTTCCGACAGCTTGGCGATCATCCTGTCGAGAGCCGCGCCGGTCAGGACCGCGCGAAGGCAGACGACGTTCTCGGGCGTGCCGTCGTGAACGCTCTTCTGGCGCATGGTGAATACGATCCGATGGAAGCCTTCCTCGATTTCCTCGACGTCCAGGACATCACTCACGGCGACGTCCGGGATTGCCATCGGTTCGGTCACTACAGGCCGGTTAACGTCGCCGAGCGATGTGCCATACTTGTCGGTAGCCATTGCTGTCTCTCCCATGTTGAGACGTTGTGGTTAGGGCTAGGAGGAAGGCAGTAACCCTTTTCCTAGCCCGACAATTATGGTATCACGGTTTCCATGACAAAGCAAGCAACTGTGGTATCACGGAAGAAGCCCGGTCCCGCGCCGACTGGCAAAGGCACGCCGATAATGGTGCGCCTACAGCCCGAAATGCTCGCAGCACTGGATCGCTTTATCGCGGAGACTGATCCGTCCATGTCGCGCCCGGAAGCCATGCGCAGGGCGTTCCATGATTGGGCCATCGGGCAAGGGATTTTCGAAGCGGACGAGCGATGAGGATTGTCCGCAAACTACTGCTCGGCTTCATCGCCCTTTTCGGACTTGCCACCGTTTCCTTCTACATCCTCGCCAACCATTCACTAGTCCGAACTAGCCTGACATGTGAGGGCGCTTGGAAGAGCACTTCGGAGGGGTTTGAGGTCGCAGAGACGATGTTTCTCGTCATCTACATCTATAGGCCATGGATTCTCTGGGTTGAAGAAGACGGCTACGCCCGTGCGGAGACGAAAGACAAGCCGTTCAGCACCTTTGTGTCGCGCGTGACGCAGATCGGGGATGAGCCGCTAGTGAACTACCTATTCTCCGATACGGACGGCTCTATGCGCGGGGGCTACAGGCGCGCGTCAAAAGAAGTCGTGCTCCAGCTTGTTGATGGCTTCAACTTCGTAGGGGTTTGCAGCGAGGGCATATGATTCCGGTGGATTATGCGACGGGGCAGGTTTGCCATCGTAATCATCAGTGCAGCCCTTCAGCATAGATTCCGCGCGACCGGCATTCAGCCCGCATCAAGTCGATATCGCACGGCCTTAACTGGTCTCCGCGCTTGAGCGCCATGTGCAGCGTTGAGACCAATACTTCATCGGAGAAGCCTCGCACCAGTACGGCAAACTGGACGGTAGGAACTTCGGTCTGTGTCATGGCTGCGGCACCCATTCCATCTGCGGGAGGTCTTCCGGTTCGGACGGTTCAATGGCGGGACGAACGATCTCCGGCATAGGGCCGCCACGAATGATTTCCGCAATCGAACGGGATTCTTCATTCATCAGCGCTCGCTTCTCCAGGTCGCGGCGCAGCCGTTCGTCAGCGCGGCGAGCCGCGTCCTCTCTCATCTGGTTGCGAACATCCTCGATCCGGCCTTCACGCGCAGCAATCGCTGACGTGTCGGGTCGCCAAAGCTTGCCCGGAATAGCGTCGTAATCGCCGTTCTCCCGCTGATAAAGGACGGCATAGCCGGGCATTTCGCCACGCTTCACCATCTCGTCTGTAGCGGGCAAGGTGACCAGTTTGACGCGGCTCATGTCAATTTCGCCGAACTGCTCTGTCAGTTCCTCTTGAAGCTGTGCGCGTGCATAATCGAGCGACTTGGAAGACGACACAACCAGTTGATCGCCGGCCAGCACAAGATTGAACGACGGCCAGTACTTCTCAGGCGGATGCTTGATGACGACGGCATCGCCCGTCAGGTTCGTGACGCCATAGAGGCGCTTCATCTCAGCAACGGCGCGCGACGTAGCCAACTCTGCGTCGCCGTTCACCTTGTAGAACTGTTCTTCGGCGATGGCCCGGAACTCTGCGTGAATGCCAAGCTCCGCTTGCGTGTCGAACCCGAGACGCGCGTTGAATGCAACACCGAGAAGACTTTCATCAAACTGGCCCGCCAGATTGAATTTTTCGAGATCCGTCATGAACTCTTTGACCGCCGGTTCCAGCGCCTTCCGCTGCAAGCGGTTAGCCGGGTCGCGCTGCGACATGATGCGGCGAGCGGCATCCTCAGGCGAAAGATTCAGGTTCGTTATGAAATGCGAGAAGTCGTCCGCGAACGACTGCACCGCCGCCCCGCCATCACGCCGAGCAAGCGCGGCAGGGTTGATCGAGGCAATGCGTTGCGCTGCCTGTCCTGCCGCCACGACGGCGGCCATGTCGGTGCTTTCCATGCCCTGCCGGATCAGGTTGAGCGCCTGACGGGGAACAACGCCGGTCTGCTTTACAAGCTCTTCGGTCACGTGCTGAACGCTTTCCGGCGCCACCTGCGTTGCGGCAGAATACACGTTGTCGATCAGCTTCTTTGAGTTGGCCTCATATGGATCAACGCGCAGCGAACCATTGGCGAACTCGGCAACAGCGACATTCGTCGCCATCGTGTCTTCCATCTGCGTCCTGAAGGTGCGCAGCAAACTGGCCTTGTCACCGTCGTTTAGTACCGCGTCCGAAACAATCGATTGTTCCGACCGGACGTTGCCGGTCATGATTTCGAGTTCCAGGCGATCCTTGTGCGAGGCGTACGCGGCCTTCTGACGTGCAGCGGCGTCGCGGATCATCTCGCCTTTGCGCACCGATGCTTCATCTTGGACAAGCTGCCGGTCCTCTGGCGACAACCTGTCAAACCAATCAGGGTTAATTCGCTCGCCGGCCGACTGAAGAGCGAACTTCAATCGACCATCGAAGTTGTGAGCGCCACGCGGGTTGCCGCTCGACCAGCCGGCCGGGCGCTCGTATCCCACGAAAGCCGCCGTGGCTTCGTCGATCGTCTTGGAGTTGCGCAGAGCGTTAGCCGCCGCTGTTTCGCTTGTACGAAGCTCATGATCAACGAACGCAAGCTGCACGCCAAAATCCTGCCAGTCGGCGCGGTTGGCCGCAGCGTATGCTTTGAGGTTGCGAGCGCGTTCGGCATTCCATTGGCCTATGCCGATGCTATTCGATCCATCTCGGCCGTCACCGGGATTGAGAGCGCCAGTGTTGAGGTTGCTTTCTCCCAGGAGGTTGCCAACGATGCCGGCGGCTTGTTCCCTCGTCCAGCCCCGCGACTGGTAATAGCGCATGGCGGCACTGGCACGATCGGCCACACGTTCCGGCAACGGCCCCGTAATGGCGTCAGGGTTGGCCTGTACCGCCAGACGAGCCCGTGTCAGGTCACCGCCCTTGAGATATCGCTCACGGCGCTGTGCGGCCTCAAATGGGGACAATAGGCCGGTTTGCTCAGCCATCTGGATCGAACCTTCCATGTCGGCCCGAACCTTTGCCCGCACGTCGTTGGGCGTGTTCGGATCAGCAAAGATGTCCATGTTCTTCTGAAGGCTGGAATCAATGCCGACCTTCTTGGCTTCCTGGAACTTCCGCCGGCCGATATCCGTAATGCCGTCTTTCAGGCGAACGGCCCGCACCTTCGCATCGGCAACCCACCGTTCCCGCGTCCGTCGATCGGTGATCAATGCACCCGCATCATTGACGATCTTGTCGATGTCTTTCGGCGCTCGCGTGGCAAACGTGTCGTAGCGAGGATCGTCCTGATATCTGTTTTCCAGCCCGAGGGAATCGCCGGTGAACTTCACCTCAGCCATGGACAGACCGGTCGCGGCCTGTTGCGCCATCATGTCGGCGCCTATGTCGGCAATAGCCCCACCAGCCGCCGCAATGCCGCGACCAAGGCCTGTCGTATCGACAGACGCAATCGCGCGACCGCTGCGAAGCGGAGCGGGACCGGAAAGAGAATCCTTCGTCGGCAATCGGGCCATGTCTGTTACCTTGTGATTACACGCATGATCGCCTTCGCTTCGTCCTTCCGAAGCGTGTCGAACCATGCTGCAAAGTCGGCGAAATCGTCGCTAAGCGACTCCTTCAAACGCTCGACGCGCTTCCATGCAGTAGCAACACGAATGGGCGCATCAGGCCCCCACTCGTCCAACAATTCGCGCCCGGCATCGGAGCTTCCGAACCGCTTAAGTCCCGCACCGTCTACAGGCTCGACGTAGGCGGGCGCGCCGGTAGCCAACTCGTCATAAACGGCAAACCGAACGTGTTCGGCCATGTCAGCGTCGAAGCGGTGCATGAAGTATTTCTGTTCCCGATCTCCACCGACTGCCCTCACGATCGAGAACGCGACATTCTGCACGCCTTCGAAGATCGGCTTGAAGCCGTGGCGTTCCCATTGCGCGACCAGCCATCTGCCATCAGGCGTTGAAGCAAGTTCGCGGCGCCCGTCCTGCCAATCCATTGCCGACAGCGACCATTTGGACGGATCAGCCTCGACAACATCAGCCTCGATCAACTGGCGCAATTCCTTGTCCAGGTTCTCTCGCTCGTATCGATCGAAGTCCGTCCGCATGACGTGCTCGATGTACTCGCGCCGGCCGGCAGAAGCAGCGGGAGAGGCAAACCCACCATCTCCACCGGCCGGCGTGTATCCGGTCGCAGGCCCACCAGCCGCCGCGCCCGAATCCTCGTATTTCGTAAGGTCATTCGCCATGCGATCAGACCTTCTGGGGATAGATGTTTCGCAGATCGCGTTCCGCTATCGCGGCGCTGTGAACCGGAGCCGTCATCCGGTGACCATCGGACTTTCTCTCGACCACGTAGCCGGAACCCATCCACGCGACGCGGTAATTCTCGTCCTGAAACAGGGAGTCGAAACGCTCGGAAAAAACCGTCAGGCGCGGCTTGGCGAGAACTGCACGGGACTTGTCCGCATCGGTCACGAACGCCTCCGCAACCCACCCTTCATCGAAGGCGACGATGTACAGCCGGTCATGCTTTCGAAGCGCGTTCGCCGACTTCTGGACCTTGGCCCATATGGTCGGCTCCTTCAGGTGATCGGCGACGGCATCGACCGGAAGCCGAACCATGAACGACCGCCATGCAAAACCAGCGTCATTCATCACGATGTTGCGGGGATCAATTTCCATTGGGCATGTCCTCAGATTTGGGGGGAAGGTAGGGAGCCATCAAAGCGGCCTCAGCGTCGCGCCAAGGGCCCATCTCGTGCGGCAGGGGCGAATGGAACTCGATCGCCCCATAGCGCCAGCCGACGCCCATCAGGGGCTTCAGGACGTGCGACAGGCGGCGACTGATGCGGTTGTCATGGTCCAGCATCGGCATGGCCCGTGGCAGGTCCAGCGTCACGCCTAGCTTGTGGATAGCGCCGGCACAGAAGCGGGCTTCCTCCAAGGCGCGGCACAGGTCATGCGCGGCCCGTTCCGCGACGTCGATAGCGTCAAGGCGCTGCTGTTCGAAGGCGAGCATCTGTGACCGCTGTTCGGCCCGTAGCGCGGCAGCAGCACCGGCACGCGCAGCCTGCTCACGGCGCGAGGCTTCACCTTCGGCAGCGTCAAGGCTTTCGAGTTCGGCGCGTAGCCGGTCAATCGGCTTGCGGTCATACTTGCCGCCATCGAGCACGGCAGCGCCTTCGTCGTGGCGCAACTCATCGAGGCGGGCGAGGATGGTGCGACGGCGTTCCATGAAGTCGTGGACGGCAGGCGCGGCGGCTGTGGTGGCAATCTGATCAACGTCCATCGGGGATGTCCTTCGTATCGATCGAGGCGCGGCCGATAGAGGCGGCGAACTCAGCCAGGGCGGGCGCAACCTTCGCATTCGTGGCAACCGCATGGGCGATGCCGAACGCGAGCATGCGGGCGAGTTGCTTGCCCTCATGGCTCATGGTGCTGACGCCACCGGAAGTGATGCGGGTAAGGCGAACGCCCTCGCCTTCGAAGGTGAAGGGGTCGGGGTCGCGAGGGGCGAGCTTGCCGTTGCGCGACAGGCCAAGGGATTCAAGCAGGCGGCGCAGGCTGTTGCAGGCAGTCTGGTAATCTTTCAGGTCGTCGGCAGAAGGGCCGCGAGTGTCGCCGTTCTCGGAGAAGGACGCTTCGGCCCGCTCGATCTCGACCGTCAACGCGCTGGCCCGCTTCAGAAGGCTAAGCTGCGATGCCGACAAGCCTTCGATGCCGCCCAGGTCTTCGGCGTAGGACTCGCACAGGTCACGATAGCGGCGGCCCCATTTGGTGCGACCGTCCAAGCCTTCGGCGAACTTGTTGCCGTTGGACACGCGAGAACGCGCAACGCGCTTTGAGGCGGTATCTGGCGAGACGTCGTCCATATCTTCGGCCATTTCGAACGCCCTTATTTGACTGATACAACACTGATACCACGAGATCGCCTGCAAGTCACTGATTTCACTTGTTCGCTGGCGTTCAAGAGGCTCATGTTTCCGCCTTTAATAGGCGCAAACGTTCAAATCAGGCACGGAATGCGCCCTCAGCGAGCGGCTAGGACGTGTGCGGCGAGCCGCGAAGAAAAATCTCGACCGGGTGGACGGATGAAGGACCCTTTTTCCACCCCTGTCCGGATGCTTTCCTGTCCTGCCAACGCTCGCGCCCATCCTCAAAGAGGGCGCGGAGCGTACAGGGGTATGGGGAGTGTGAATGCAGACCGAGATAACCCGAGTGAATGCCGATTGAACGGCGAGATAAGCCCCGACTGAAAACCGAGTTAATGGGCGAGTGAAGACCGAGTGAAGGACCGTCATGCTGCTACGATCTTCCGCGTTCGACGGGACGGTGGACCGACTTCCACGTTCCTGATCTTCCCTGCCTCGAACATGCGATTCATGGCGTTGATCAGGCTGGCCTTCGACACGCCGCCCGCCCTTCCATCCTTGGCAAACAGCGCAGGCGCGTAGCCATGTCCTGTTGTCGAAGTGACAGGCCGCCCCTCGCATTCGTACGCAGCGAGCAAATCGAGGAAGATGCGGTCCGCCTTGCTTTCCGATGCCATGGCAGAGAAGCTTGATTCCGACGTCGCAGGTTTGAAAACGCCCGCCTGCCACCGGAGACGGATTTCCTCGCCCGTCCTTCCGTAGTTCGACTTCATCGACTTCAGGACGCGCAAGTCGGGATCGTCCTCGCTACCGTCGCCACTCTTGACGCGCTCGAAATAGAGGCGGCTGCGAACGCTGTTGTTCCATGCCGTGGAGCCAGACAGGCCCGAGCCACTGGACATGCCCGACAACGAAGGATGTGCGAGCAACAGCACGGTAGAGCCGTACCGCGTGCAGAAACTGCGCAGCATCCCGACAAACTGGCGAGCCTGAGCGCGAACGTTCTCGTCGCCGCCATACACGTCGGCCAGGGTATCGATCACGATCAGGTCGGCGTGCCGTTCCGCCATATAGGCGTCAAGGTCAGCCATGAGCGGCGTCCGCTTCATCTGCCCCGCCTTGCCTTCAGGAGCCGCCAGCAAAGCGTCACGGCCCGCCAGCGGCAGGATCGCGAGAGCAGACAGGTTAGCGAGACTGGTACGCTCATGGTCGGCGATATCGGCAAGTCGGCGATGCAACTCGTCAACGTCGTCCTCGGCCGAGAGGTACAGGCAGTTTCCTTTCGCTGCTTCCCGTCCCGCCCAATATCCGCCCGTGACGGTAGCCGCTGCTAGTTGGAGCGCGAGCAGCGACTTGCCCGTGCCGCCATCCCCGCCGAGCAGCGTCACCGTCTTGGCCGGGATCAGCCCGTCGACATGCCAATCCCGCACAGGGACCGGCTTCCCGTCGAAAGATGCGGCGCTGATCACCGGCAGGGTTGAGCCAGCAGCGTTGTTGCGCTCCTGCCTCGCAATTACCGCCTCAAGCGGTTCGTACTCGACATCAATCATGCCGCCGCCCTCCGTGCTACCTTCATCACCATCACGTCGGGACCGATTGGCGGTTTGAAGTGGCGACGGAAGGACACCACCACAGGTTCGGCCAAAGCGACACGGGGAACCGTATGAAAGCGCGCCCATGCCCGCGACCAGTCGAGAACGACAACGCCGTCCCTGCCCGCTTGTAGCCATTCCAGAGGGTCGGCAAAGACGTTGAGAAAGCAATCGAACGCGTACGTTTCCGGCAGGTCGATTACCTCTTGCCCGAGAGCGAACGCCGCGCCGGTCTCAGTGGCAAGCTTTGTGGTTCCGGCTCGCCAGTAAACGACGTCGTGTCCTTCGGCGAAGGCAAACCAATCTGCCCCATCTGGATCGTGCAGAAACCGGCCGTTGATCTCGCTGCCCCGCGCAATCCGCATCGGTTCAGGGTTGATCATGGCGTCAACCGTGACGCCCTTACTGATGAGCCAATCAAGATGCACCTGCTTGAGGCCTGGGAGGCTGAAAAAGTCCGTCATGCCGATGCACTCCCGAAATGGAGTTCAGCGACGACGTGCGCCAGCGGCACCGACATAAGGAACCGACTGCGAAGGCGAGCGGCTTGCAGGGCGCGGACAGGTTCGTTATTGTCCCGAGCATCGAAGCCGCCAAGCTTGATATCTTTCCGGGAGCCGGTCGTCGCCACAACGGCCGGCTTTCGATTGTCAGGAGGGTGTCGCATCAGCGCGCCCTCGCATGTCGCAAGTTTGCCGCTCGGATCGCTTCGATTGCTTCCATGGCCGACAAGCCGAACCGCTCGCGCAGCATCGGGACAACCGGCCTGTTGATCTTGTCGCGGGGATTGAGTGCAAGCCATTCGGCCGCCGCGTCGACCGCAGCAGAATGTTCGTGTTCAGGTGCAGTCAGGGGAAGCACGTCCATCACGCCGCCTCCATGACCGGAAGCGAAGCAAGGAACGCCTTGAAGTCATCAGCGAGAATGAGAGTACGCCGGCCGCACTTGCGAGCGACAAGACGCCTTTCCTTGATGGCTTTGTAGATCATAGTGCGCCCTACAGGAGCGAGCGCAGCACATTCATCGATCGAGAACCCGAGGCTGTCCGGAAAGTCTGGATGCTGTTGCATTGTCTGTCCCGTGGTTGATGGCGAAAACGCCGTTGTTCACGAGGACAAATTCGGACTACTTCGTTCGGCTAAACACTATGGGTTTTCCCGAAAGTATCATGCGTCGCCTTGGAAATCGCCTGGAGCATGATTTTTGCGCGCTGCTGAACGGCGCCTGGTTGAGCGGTTAGCTGCGCGAGCGTTTTTTGGAAACCCTCGACTTCCTCATGTCTTTCCGGTTCGACGCTACCAGTAAGCGCATCCCTCCATCCGGCAATAGAACCCCAGCCTTTTGCGCCGAGTCCAGCGGCCACGCTTGGCGCCAGCGTGCGAAACACGAACTTTGCCGCCGCCTCGCGCTTGGTCTCGTTCTTCATGAGGTATTCCATCACCGCAGCGACTCGCGCCCGGAGGAGTGCAGCCCGACCAACGATCGGCGGGCGACCGCCTTGAGCGGATTCGAGCCACTGAACCTTGTTGCCACGGTCGATCTCCCAAAGTGCCTCGTGCAACCGAGTGAAACCTCGATCGAGCCCGGCTGGCATATTGAGCCGGTCCATGAGCCCGATAATCGCGGACAATGACTGATGGGCCAGCATCCGCTTTTGCCAGTCCTCTTCACCGTCACGAGTGGCCTCGCCGTAGTCGCGCATCATCGCCTCTAGATCGGCTTCAAAATCGCGAAAGGCAGAAAGCTTGCTCATCAGCGTTGCACCGTGAACTGAACGACGTTGCTCGCATCAGGGACCAGCGGTACGATTGCCGTCCGCGCCATTTCCTCCAGACCGGACGTGACCCAGTACGTGTAGTGCCGTTCGATCATGGCCGTTGACGTGTCATGCAGCGCCGCGACAAGCCGGATAGGAAGGTTGGCCTTGATGCCCTTCACGATGCTGGAATGCCGCAGAGCGTACGGGATAGCATCCGGCAGGCCCGCCCGCTCGCGAATCGCCTGCCAAGGGCGCACGAGCTCGGCCGCTGACTGCCATGGCCCGCGATCGGCACGGTGCCACTCGATGCCGCCTTTGCGTTGCTCCCGACGCCACCGCTCTAGAAGACGGTCTTCAGGCTTGCGGCCCGCTACGATGCCCGCCAGCGCCTCGATAACGTCACGGCCGACCGGAACGGTGATAGCGCCTGACTTGCCGCCCCTGCCCTTCCTGCTCACCGGCACGAGGATACGGCCCGCCGCGATTTGGCAATCCGAGACACGGATACGAGCGACTTGCGAGAACCGCGCGCCCGTCGCCGCGAGCACGAGCACCAAGCGGAAAAGATCGCCGTCCCAATCCTGCTCTTGATCGATCTCACGTGCAGCACGAAGAAGCCGGCCGATATCGGCATCCGCGAGGATCTGATTGTCGCGCGCCACCGGCTCGTCATCTTCCGTCGACTCCAGCGCCCGCAAGCCATGCTTGACGATGCCGGGAAAGGTAGGGTCAAGGCGGTCCCTGTTTGACGCATAGGAGGCGTTGAGGGCGGCTTTCAGATCGTTGATCAGCCGTTGCCGCGTCGTCGCTTTCATCGCGTCAGGAAGCCCCGCACGCCACGCCAGAAGATCGCCTTCCTTCAGAGAGTGCAGCGGCACGGACGCAATGGCAGCGGCGGGGATATCTTCCTGTTTGCCGCGCCCAGGCTGGCCCAGGACGTACCGCCCGAGACGCTGGCCGGCGTCAGACCGCTTGTCGCGCCCCGCCCTCTTGCTGTCGCGAGCGTCGCGCGCCGACACATATTCGGTGACAGCCGCCGCCACCGTAAGGACGGGACCGGCCGCCGCCGCCGCCGCGTCCTTCCTCGCCTGCTCGACGAGCGTCCGCGCTTCCTTGACGGCCGAATGGTAATCGATCGTGCCTTCCTTGATCACGTCGTCGGCCGTGCCGATGCTCGCCTGCTTGTAGCCGACACCCGACCGCCACCGGACAAGCCAGACGCCACCGGCCCGTTTTCCCTTGCGATATCCAAGGTGAACTTCAGGGTCCAACCCCTTCCAATGCACGCCAGCCGCAAGCGCCTTCCGGGCGTTCGCCGTCGTGACCGATGCGTCTTTGAGTGTCTTCGCCATCTGCCCGCCTCCGAAACCGTCAAATATCAATCAAATATATGCCAGCGAACGCCCGCGCACAAGCACGAACGCAAAACGCCTTTTCCATTGATTTTATTGAACTTCTGCGAACGAAAGCGATTGATTCACGGATATGTTATCTGCCCTTTCACGGCGGAAACACGGGTTCGATTCCCGTTGGGCGTGCCAGGCAGATCCACCCTCCATCTCATCGGTCTCCTTTGCGTGCGATCTGCGGCCTTGATGCCCGGGCGGATCGATGCCAAATCAGGATCGGGCGCCCGCCGCTCCCGCCACCGATCGCCAATGGAAGCCGCCAGATGGTCACATACCAGGATGCAACGCTCGCGCCGCTGAAGAACACCGGCCAGATCCGGCTCTACGACGAGGCGTCGTTCGAGGGCATGCGCAAGGCCTGCCAGCTGACGGCGCGCGCGCTCGACGAGCTGGCGAGCCGTGTCGCCCCCGGCGTGACGACGGACGAGATCGACCGCTTCGTCTTCGAGTTCGGCATGGATCACGGCGCGCTGCCGGCGACGCTGAACTATCGCGGCTACACCAAATCCTCCTGCACCTCGATCAACCATGTGGTCTGCCACGGCATTCCCGATGCCAAGCCGCTGCGCGAGGGCGACGTCGTCAACATCGACGTCACCTACATCCTCGACGGCTGGCACGGTGATTCCTCGCGCATGTATCCGGTCGGCCGCATCAAGCGGGCCGCCGAGCGGCTGCTCGAGGTGACGCACGAATCGATGATGCGCGGCATCGCGGCCGTCGTGCCCGGCGCGCGCACCGGCGCCATCGGCGCGGCGATCCAGTCCTTCGCGGAGGCCGAGCGCTGCTCGGTGGTGCGCGATTTCTGCGGCCACGGCGTCGGCCGCCTGTTCCACGACGCGCCGAACATCCTGCACTATGGCAGCCGCAACGAGGGCGTCGAGATGCGTCCCGGCATGATCTTCACCATCGAGCCGATGATCAATCTCGGCAGGCCCCACGTGAAGGTGCTGTCGGACGGCTGGACGGCGGTCACCCGCGACCGCTCGCTGTCGGCGCAGTACGAGCACACGGTGGGCGTGACCGACACGGGCTGCGAGATCTTCACCCTTTCGCCCGGCGGGCTCGACCGGCCGGGGCTGCCCGAAGCCGCCTGAGCCGACGGCCCACGCCGCGACCGCGCCTTCGGCAGTCGCTGCGACCTGTTCAATCTTGCCGCGTCGTGGTCTAAGCTTGCGCCTGGCCAGCGGGTGGGGCTGGCGGTGGCGAGGGCGTTCATGGGCAGCGAGGACGAGGACGAGCGCGGCTTCTTCTCCGAACGCAGCGTCGCATCGGCGCGTCCGCCGGTCGGCACCGGCGCGCCCAGGCCACATTATGCCGGCCATCGCGAGCGGCTGCGCGAGCGCTTCGTGCAGGTCGGCGCCGATGCGCTGGCCGACTACGAGCTGCTCGAGCTGCTGTTGTTTCGCGCCATTCCCCGTGCCGACACGAAGCCGATCGCCAAGGCGCTGATCACCCGCTTCGGCTCCTTCGCCGAGGTGCTTGGCGCGCCCCCTCGCCTGCTCGGCGAGGTGAAGGGCGTCGGGCCGGCCGTGGCGCTTGAGATCAAGCTCGCCGCCGCCGCCGCAGAGCGCATGCTCCGGAGCACGATCCGCGGCCGTCAGGTGCTGACGTCATGGAGCGCGGTGATCGACTATTGCCGCGCGGCGATGGCCTTCGAGACGCGCGAGCAGTTCCGCATCCTCTTCCTCGACAAGAAGAACGCGCTGATCGCCGACGAGGTGCAGCAGACCGGCACCATCGACCACACCCCGGTCTATCCGCGCGAGATCGTGCGTCGGGCGCTGGAACTCTCCGCGACCGCGATCATCCTCGTGCACAACCACCCCTCGGGCGACCCGACGCCGTCCCGCGCCGACATCGAAATGACGAAGCTGATCGTCGAGTCGGCCAAGCCGCTCGGCATCGCCGTCCACGACCACATCATCATCGGCAAGTCCGGGCATGCCAGCCTGAAGGGGCTGCAGCTGATGTGACGGCCGCCTCCGGGCAACGCGGTGGCGGCGTTTCATCTTGCATTTGAATCAATTGGCGCGAAATCATTAACCTTTACAGGAGGTTAATGATGCATTCATCCTTCGTTTACCATATCTCCATCCTTGGGACATTCCGGGGACGACAATGACGAATGCATCGATAGCCGGCGCCGCGTTGGGCGCTCCGGTCAAGGCCGATCCTTATGCCAATGCGCAGAGCATCGAATTCCGCTTCCGCGCCAGGCGCTTTGCCCATGTGCAGCGGCTGATCGAGGCGATCATCGCCGAGCGCGGGCGAGCCGACATCATCGACCTCGGCGGAACGGAGACCTACTGGCGCATCGGCGCCGACTTCATCCGCGCGAACCGGCACCGGCTGACCATCACCATGATCAACCGGGAGCCGCAGGCCATCCAGGACCGCGACGTGTTCTCGTTCTTCGAGGGCAGCGCGACCGACCGCGCCCTGTTTGCCGATCGCAGCTTCGATCTCGTCCATTCGAATTCGGTGATCGAGCACGTCGGCAGCTGGCAGGCGATGCAGGACTTCGCCGCCAATGCGCGCCGGCTGGCGCCGCGCTACTACATCCAGACGCCGAACTTCTGGTTTCCCTACGAGCCCCATTTCCGCTTCCCAGGCTTCCAGTACCTGCCGGTGGCGTTGCGGGCGCGGCTGATCATGCGCTTTTCGCTGGGCTTCTTCCGCCGCATCGACGACCGCGCCGAGGCCGACGACATCATCCGGCATCACCGGCTCCTGTCGACCCGGGAAATGCGCGGGCTGTTCTCCGATGCGGAGGTCTTCCACGAGAAGGCGTTCGGGCTGAACAAGTCGATCATCGCGATGCGCGCCGAAGCCCCCCGCGCCGGCTGACGCGGGACGGCGCGGCCGGGCTCAGTACCAGCCGACGGCGACCTGCGCCTCTTCCGACATGCGGTCCGGCGTCCAGGGCGGGTCGAAGACCATCGAGACCGCGACGCCGGAGACGCCTTCCACCGAGCCGACCGCATTCTCGACCCATCCCGGCATCTCTCCGGCCACCGGGCAGCCGGGTGCAGTCAGCGTCATGTCGATCTTGACCTGGCGATCGTCCTCGATGTCGATCTTGTAGATCAGGCCGAGCTCGTAGATGTCGGCGGGAATTTCCGGATCGTAGACGGTCTTCAGCGCGCTGACGATGTCGTCCGTCAGCCGCGCGATCTCGTCGGCCGGGATCGCCGAGGACGCCTCGATCGAATCGGCGGGCACGCCTGAGGTTGGTTCGGTCTGGTCTGTCATGGCCTTCATCCGAAGAATTTCCGCGCCTTTTCCAGCGCTTCGGCGAGCACGTCGATCTCGCCCGTCGTGTTGTACATGCCGAAAGACGCGCGGCATGTCGAGGTCACGCCGAAGCGCTTCAGCAGCGGCTGGGCGCAATGGGTGCCGGCCCGCACCGCGACGCCCGAGCGATCGATCAGCATCGAGACGTCGTGGGCATGGATGCCCTGCAATTCGAACGAGACGATGGCGCCCTTGCCGGGCGCGTTGCCGAAGATGCGCAGCGAGTTGATGGCGCCGAGCCGCTGGTGCGCATAGTCGCGCAGCACAGCCTCATGCGCGGCGATCCTGTCGCGGCCGATCCGGTCCATGTAGTCGAGGGCCACGCCGAGCCCGATCGCCTGGACGATGGGCGGCGTGCCGGCCTCGAAGCGGTGCGGGGGGTGGTTGTAGGTGACGCGGTCCATCGAGACGTCCTCGATCATCTCGCCGCCGCCCTGGAAGGGGCGCATCGTCTCCAGAAGGTCCATCCGCCCCCACAGCACCCCGACGCCCGACGGTCCGTAGACCTTGTGGCCGGTGAAGACGTAGAAATCGCAGCCGAGGTCCTGGACATCGACCGGCATGTGCACTGCACCCTGGCTGCCGTCGACCAGCACCTTGATGCCGCGCTCATGCGCGATCCGGCACATCTCCCTGATCGGCGTCACGGTGCCGAGCGCATTCGACATCTGGGTGATGGCGACGAGCTTCGTGCGCTCCGTCAGCGCATTCACGAACTCCTCGATATGGAAGGCGCCGTCGTCGTCCACCGGCAGCCAGACCAGTTTCGCGCCCTGCCGCTCGCGGATGAAGTGCCAGGGCACGATGTTGGAATGGTGCTCCATGATCGACAGCACGATCTCGTCGCCCTCGCCGATGTTGGGCATGCCCCAGCCATAGGCGACGGTGTTGATCGATTCGGTCGCGTTCTTGGTGAAGACGATCTCGTCGACGGAGGGCGCGTTCAGGAACCGCCGCACGCTCTCGCGCGCCTTTTCGTAGGCGTCGGTGGCGGCGTTGGACAGGAAGTGCAGGCCGCGGTGCACGTTGGCGTATTCGCTGGCATAGGCATTGGAGACCGCATCGATCACCACCTGCGGCTTCTGCGCCGAGGCGCCGTTGTCGAGATAGACGAGCGGCTTGCCGTAGACCTCGCGCGACAGGATCGGGAAATCGCGGCGGATCGCCTCGACGTCGTAGGGCCGGGCGTCATCCTCGGGCTTGTCCCGAGGATCCACCGCCCTCAGATCAACAGAATTGGCCATCGCGAAACTCCCAAACGCTGCAGATCCTCGGGACAAGCCCGAGGATGACGTCAGCCAGACTCACCCGTTCCTCGCAAACCAGGCCTCGAGCTTCGCCTCCAGCGCCGCCACCAGCGCCTCGTCCTCCAGACCCTCGATGACCTCGGCCACGAAAGCCCTGACCAGCAGGCCACGGGCCTGCTTCTCCGGCACGCCGCGGGCCATCAAGTAGAAGAGGTGGCTGCGATCGATCTCGGTCACCGTCGCGCCATGGCCGCAGGCCACGTCGTCGGCGAAGATCTCGAGCTCCGGCTTGGCCGAGAACTCGCCCTCGTCCGACAGAAGCAGCGTGTTGCAGGCCATCTTAGCATCGGTCTTCTGCGCCAGGCGATCGACGCGGATCTGACCCTGGAAGACGCCGCGCGCCCTGCCCGTCACGACGTTGCGGATGATTTCCGAGGACGTGGTGTTCGGCGCCGAATGGTCGAGCACCATGGTCACGTCGGTGTGGCTGTCGCCGTTAAGCAGGTTGACGCCGCGCAGGTTGAAGACGGCGCCCTCGCCTTTCGCATCCACCTTGATCTCCTGGCGCACCAGCTTGCCGCCGGTGTTCATGACGAAGAGCGTCAGCTTCGCGTCCTTCGCCAGCACCGCGTTGAACTGGCCGAAATGGGTCGCCCCGACCGGCTGTTCCTGCAGGATAACCCAGGTGATATCCGCGCCTTCGCCCACCGTCATGTGGCTGACCGACGAGACCAGTGCATCGCCGCTGCCGCTCTGCCGCTCGACGATGGTCGCCCTGGCGCCCGCGCCGACCCGCACCGGAAAGCGGACATGGACCTGGCCGCCGGCCTGGACGTTCTGCAGTTCGATCGGACCGTCGACAGCAGCGCCGTCCGCAATGTCCAGGAACCAGCCGTCGGTGACGAAGGCCGCGTTGAGCGGCGCGATCACGTCGGCGGCATCGCGGGACGTCATTGCGGGAGCGATCGAGCCGTCCGCGAGCTTCTGCTCCAGTCCGACGACCGACACGCCCTCGATGCGCGGCGCGTGGGCGGCCACGCCGTTTAGGACGGGCAGAACCGTCGAGCCCTGCAGCAGGGCCGGCAGGGGCCTGGCACTGGCCGTGGGATCATAGGCGGGAACGGTCGCGAGCAGGCGGCGCAGGTCGGTGTAGTGCCAGGCCTCGACGCGGCGGGTCGGCAGGCCGGCCTTCAGCCGCTCCACGGCGTCGTCGCGGCGGCGGATCACCGCCTCGTTGCCGGGCAGGTCCGAGAAGCGCTCGACGAAGCCGTCGATCAGCGCCGTCTCGGCATGCGTCCTCTGGGGCTTTGCGTGCATGTTCATGGCGTCCACCTATGCCGCCTCGCCGATGATGTCGGCGTAGCCGTTCTGCTCGAGGTCGAGCGCCAGCGACTTGTCGCCCGACTTGATGACCCGGCCCTTGTAGAGCACGTGCACGGTGTCCGGCACGATGTAGTCGAGCAGGCGCTGGTAGTGGGTGATGACGACCATCGATCGATCGGGCGCGCGCAGCGCGTTGACGCCGTCGGCCACCACCTTCAGCGCATCGATGTCGAGGCCGGAATCGGTCTCGTCGAGCACGCAGAGCTTCGGCTCCAGCAGCGACATCTGAAGGATCTCGGCGCGCTTCTTCTCACCGCCGGAAAAGCCAACATTGAGCGGCCGCTTCAGCATGGCCATGTCCATGTTGAGCCGGCCGGCGGCTTCCTTCACCTTGCGCAGCAGGTCGGGGATCTTCAGCTCCGGCTCGCCGCGCGCCTTGCGCTGCGCGTTGAGCGCGACCTTGAGGAACTCCATCGTCGCCACGCCCGGTATCTCCAGCGGATATTGGAAGGCGAGAAAAATGCCCGACGCGGCGCGCTCGGCCGGGTCCATCCCGAGGATCGACTGCCCGTTGAACAGGATCTCGCCCTCGGTGACCTCGTAGTCGTCGCGTCCGGCGAGGATATAGGACAGCGTCGACTTGCCCGAGCCGTTCGGCCCCATGATCGCGGCGACCTCGCCGTCCCTGACGGTCAGGTCGAGCCCGCGGATGATCTCCGTGCCGGTCTCGGCAATGCGGGCGTGGAGGTTTCTGATTTCAAGCATGATTTGGCTTCGTCTCTAGGGTTCGTTCAGATCAGTTACGTGGGACACCCGCAATCAAGACCGGGCGGCATCAGCGGTCGTGTAAAATCAATCAACCAGATCGAGACGTTTCTCGATCCTCTCGACGCGTTCCTTGAGCGACGCGATGTCGCCATCCTGAACGATTTCATGTCCGAGAAACGCCGCGATGTGGTGCTTAATACCCATCATCTCGGCACGAACGCCGGCGACGTTGTTTTTCAGCGCACTGATGTCCGACCGCATGGCCCTCAGGTGTTCCAGCACCAAATTCTCGACACTCTCGTTCATGCGTCTCTCCTGATGACTGCGCGCGTCAGGTTGATCGGCTGGTGGACGTGCGATCGATTACCCCACGCTCCCCTCCAGCGAGATGCCGATCAGCTTCTGCGCCTCGACCGCGAATTCCATCGGCAATTCCTGGATGACCTCGCGCACGAAGCCGCCGACGATCAGCGCCACGGCCTCCTCTTCCGGAATGCCGCGCTGCATGACGTAGAACAGCTGGTCTTCCGAAATCTTCGACGTGGTCGCCTCGTGCTCGAACTTCGCCGTCGCGTTCTTGGCCTCGATGTAGGGCACGGTGTGGGCGCCGCAGTCGTTGCCGATCAGGAGCGAATCGCACTGGGTGAAATTGCGCGCGTTGGTCGCCTTGCGGTGGGCCGAGACCTGGCCGCGATAGGTGTTGTTCGACTTGCCGGCCGAGATGCCCTTGGAGATGATGCGGCTCGACGTGTTCTTGCCGAGGTGGATCATCTTGGTGCCGGAATCGACCTGCTGGTGGCCGTTCGACACCGCGATCGAGTAGAACTCGCCGCGGCTGTCGTCTCCGCGCAGGATGCAGGACGGGTACTTCCAGGTGATCGCCGAGCCGGTCTCGACCTGCGTCCACGAGATCTTCGACCGGTCGCCGCGGCAGTCGCCGCGCTTGGTGACGAAGTTGTAGATGCCGCCCTTGCCGTCCTTGTCGCCGGGATACCAGTTCTGCACCGTCGAATACTTGATCTCGGCATCGTCGAGCGCGACGAGCTCGACGACGGCCGCGTGCAGCTGATTCTCGTCGCGCTGCGGCGCCGTGCAGCCCTCGAGATAGGAGACGTAGGCCCCCTCCTCGGCGATGATCAGCGTGCGCTCGAACTGGCCGGTGTTCTTCTCGTTGATGCGGAAATAGGTCGACAGCTCCATCGGGCAGCGGACGCCCTTCGGCACGAAGACGAAGGACCCGTCGGTGAAGACGGCCGAGTTCAGCGTCGCGTAGTAGTTGTCGGAAACCGGAACCACCGAGCCGAGATATTTCTGCACCAGTTCGGGATGCTCGCGAATCGCCTCGGAGATCGAGCAGAAGATGACGCCGGCCTTGGCCAGCTCCTTCTTGAAGGTGGTCACGACGGAGACCGAATCGAACACGGCGTCGACGGCCACGCGACGCGGCGCTGCGCCGTTGTCGTTCGCCTCTTCGAGTTCGTCGGTCGCGACGGGCTTCTGCACGCCGGCGAGGATTTCCTGCTCCCTCAGCGGAATGCCGAGCTTCGCGTAGACCTTGAGGAGTTCCGGGTCGACCTCGTCCAGCGAGGTCGGACCGGGCGTGCTCTTCGGCGCGGCGTAGAAATAGATCTCCTGGAAGTCGATCTTCGGATAGTCGACGCGCGCCCAGGTCGGCTCCTCGAGCGTCAGCCAGCGGCGATAGGCCTGCAGGCGCCACTCGAGCATCCAGGCCGGCTCGTCCTTCTTGGCGGAAATGAAGCGGATCGTATCCTCGGAAAGACCCTTCGGGGCCTTGTCCATTTCGATGAAGGACTCGAATCCGTACTTGTACTGGTCCACGTCGATCTTGCGGACCTGTTCGATGGTCTCCTGCACAGCAGGCATCTTTGTTCTCCATCCTTGCCGGGTTCAAGGCCCGGCAGTTTTCAAACTATGGCACCGCTTGCGGCGTATGCCTGATCTAGTGCGTCCGCGCCTGAAATTCACCCTTTGCGGGGCCGAATTCGGACGGAAACGCGCGTTTTTTCCCTCCCGGCGTCAGGCCGCCCGCGTCGCCGCCCGTGCCTGGCGCGAAACCAGCGCCCGAAGCGCCTGCGTGAACATCGAAACCTCCCGATCGCCTGTCGACCGGCCGATCGAGACCCGCAGCGCCGACGCTTGGTCGCCATGCCCCATCGCCTTGAGAACCTGGCTCGGCCCGACCCGCCCCGAGGAGCAGGCCGATCCCGCCGACAGCGCCACGCCGGCGAGGTCGAAGGCGATCTGCGCCGTCTCGGCCTTCACGCCCGGCAGGTCGAAGAATGTCGTGTTGGGCAGGCGCGGCGCGCCCTCGCCGAAGATGGTGGCGTCCGGCGCCGTCGCCCGAACCTCGGCCTCGATGCGGTCCCTCACGACCTGCACCGCCGCCATGTCGGCCAGACCTGCAAGCGCTTCTCCGGCCGCCGCGCCGAAGCCGGCGATGGCGGCGACGTTCTCGGTGCCGGACCGATGGCCCTTCTCCTGGCCGCCCCCGGGCACCAGCGCCAGGGGCATCAGGAGATCGGATGCGCCGACGATGGCGCCGGCGCCCTTCGGGCCGCCGATCTTGTGCGAGGAGAGAATCAGGAAATCCGCCGAACCGTCGGATATGTCGAGCGGAATGCGGCCTGCCGCCTGAACCGCGTCGACGACGACGAGCGCGCGGGCCGCCCGCGCGATGCGGCCGATCTGCGCCATCGGCTGGATCACGCCGGTCTCGTTGTTGGCCGCGTGGATCGCGAGCATCGCCATGCCGGCGTCCGGATCATGCGCTGAAAGGGCCGCCTCGAGAGCGGTCAGATCGACCAGTCCGTTTCGGTCGACGGGCAGGACGGTCACAGAATCGGCCGGAAAACGGCCGCCGCAGAGGATGCAGGGATGCTCGGCGGCGGTGACGAACAGGCGCGAGACGCTCAGCGGGCCGCGGCCCATGCGCCAGCCGGGCGTCAGCAGCGTCGCGGCAGCCTCCGTCGCGCCGGATGTGAAGACGACGTCATCCGCCTTGCCGCCCACGAGAGCGGCCACCTGGCGACGCGCGGTCTCGACCAGCCGCCGTGCCGCCCGCCCTTCCGCATGGACGGACGACGGATTGCCGTCGCTCTCCAGCGCGGCCAGCATCGCGGCACGCGCGGCTTCGAGAAGCGGCGCGCTGGCGTTGTGGTCGAGATAGGCGCGGTCGGCGGCCATCGGCGAAATGCGATCTCCAGTGTGAGCGTTGCGGGCGGTGATGTCGCAATTTCCTTGAAATTGCGAGGCCACACGTCCTATTTAGCCGCTTTGTCCAGACCGACGGCCATCCGCCGAGTTTTGAACAATTCTAAACTGGTTTCTATGGAGGCGTCGGCCCCTCGTCAAGGGCGGACCCCATTTGTCGGGCGCTTCGCCCGGCGGTCGTGAATTGGAGTACCCATGCCCGAAGTCATTTTCGCCGGACCGGACGGACGCCTCGAAGGGCGCTACCAGCCCTCGACCGAAAAGAACGCGCCGATCGCCATCGTGCTGCATCCGCATCCGCAGTTCGGCGGAACGATGAACAACAAGATCGTCTACGACCTGTTCTACATGTTCCAGAAGCGCAATTTCACGACGCTGCGCTTCAATTTCCGCGGTATCGGCCGCAGCCAGGGAGAGTTCGACCACGGTGCGGGCGAGCTTTCCGATGCCGCCGCCGCGCTCGACTGGGTGCAGTCGCTGCATCCCGATTCCAAGAGCTGCTGGGTGGCCGGCTATTCCTTCGGCGCCTGGATCGGCATGCAGCTCCTGATGCGCCGGCCGGAGATCGAAGGCTTCATCTCGGTGGCGCCGCAGCCCAACACCTATGATTTCTCCTTCCTCGCCCCCTGCCCCTCGTCGGGCCTCATCATCCACGGCGATTCCGACAAGGTGGCGCCGCCGAAGGACGTGCAGGGGCTGGTCGACAAGCTGCACACGCAGAAGGGCATCACGATCACGCAAAAGACCCTGCCCGGCGCGAACCACTTCTTCTCGAACGACACCGAGCTGCTGATCAGCGAGTGCTCGGACTACCTCGACCGGCGGCTGAACGGCGAACTGTCGGACGCACGGCCGAAGCGGCTGCGGTAGGAGCGGGTGGCTTCATAGCGGTAGGCGCAAACCGACGAGCACCCCACTCCGTCGCGCCCCCCTCTGTCCTGCCGGACATCTCCCCCACGAGGGGGGAGATCGGCAGATGCCGCGGCCCCGCCTGTCCTGCAACGTCGGCGATTGGCTGAGGCGGCGGCGACGGCCGATCTCCCCCCTCGTGGGGGAGATGCCCGGCAGGGCAGAGGGGGGCGCCGTAGAGTGCCAACTTCTACGAGCGCGCGCGCGGCCCCTCACCGCCGCCCTTCACGCCCCCACCAGCACCCCGCCCGTGACGGCCTCCCGGCACCCCGTCGTCGTCGGAAAGGTCAGCGGCAGGCCCATCACCGATCTCACCGCGAGATAGGCCCAGGCCTCCGCCTCCATCGCATCGCCATCGAGACCGACGTCTTCAGCAAGCATCACATCACCGCCGAGCTTTTTCGCCCCCGCCCTCAGGTCGGCCACGATGTGCGGGTTCTTGCGCCCGCCGCCGCAGACGATCCACAGCCGGGGCTGTGCCGGCATGTGGGCGGCCGCCGCGAGAATCGCTTCGGCCGAGACCGCAGCCAGCGTCCGGGCGCCGTCGGCGAGTTCCATTCCCATGGCAGGATTCAGCGTGAAGTCGTTGCGGTCGAGCGATTTCGGCGCCCTGCGCGCGAAGAACGGACTGTCGAGATAGGCATCCGCCACCGCCCGCACCACGCCGCCCTCGCTGGCGATCATGCCGTCGGCGTCGTAGGGCACGCCGCCTTCGGCCGTCACCCACTGGTCGATCAGCGCATTGCCGGGGCCCGAATCGAAGGCGACAGGATCGCCGGTCTCGGGCACGAAGGTGACGTTGGAAATGCCGCCGACGTTGACGAGGCAGACCGGAAACCGCGCCGATCGCGCCGGCAGCGAGCGGGCGAGTGCGGCGTGATAGACCGGCACCAGCGGCGCGCCCTGCCCGCCATGGACCATGTCGTTGGCGCGCATGTCGAAGACGACCGGAAGGCCGGTCTCGCGGGCCAGCAGCGCGCCGTCGCCGAGCTGCACGGTCAGCGCCTTTTCCGGCCGGTGCAGCACGGTCTGGCCGTGGAAACCGGCGAGTTCCGCCCGTCCCGCCGCCTGCGGGAAGTCGGCACGGAACCGCTCGACGGCGCGGGCGTGGCGCAGCGTGATCTCACGTTCGAGATCGGCAAGGTCGCCCGGCCGCTCGTCACGCCGCTCGATCGCCTTCGCATCGTCGAGCGCAGCCTCGATGCGGCGGCGGAAGGCGGCCTCGTAGGGCACGAAGGCGGAGGGTCCGCGACGCAGGACGTCGATGCCGTCGGTGTCGACGACCGCGAGGTCGATGCCGTCCATCGACGTGCCGCTCATCAGCCCGATCGCGCATTTGACCGCCATGGAGACCCGTCCAGCTTGTGATTCTCGTCGCCGCGATGCTAAAGGCGCGCATTCCCGAGCGCCACGGCCAGCGGCCGCGGTGCGTGCAGCCACCGAAAGAGCCGACCATGTCCGCCTTCAAGTCCGATTTCCTGCGCACCCTGTCCGAGCGCGGCTTCATCCACCAGATCTCGGATGAGACCGGCCTCGACGACCTGCTCGCCAGGGAAACCGTGACCGCCTATATCGGCTTCGATCCGACGGCGCCGAGCCTGCATGCCGGCGGCCTGATCCAGATCATGATGCTGCACTGGCTGCAGCAGACCGGCCATCGCCCGGTCTCGCTGATGGGCGGCGGCACCGGCATGGTCGGCGATCCCTCGTTCAAGGACGAGGCGCGCCAGCTGATGACGCCGGCGACGATCGACGCCAACATCGCCGGCATCAAGACGGTGTTCTCCAACTACCTCACCTATGGCGACGGCGCGAAGGACGCGCTGATGATCAACAATGCCGACTGGCTGCTCGGCATCAACTATCTCGAGTTCCTGCGCGACGTCGGCCGCCACTTCTCGGTCAACCGCATGCTGTCCTTCGACAGCGTCAAGACGCGGCTCGACCGGGAACAGTCGCTGTCCTTCCTCGAATTCAACTACATGATCCTGCAGGCCTACGATTTCGTCGAGCTGAACAGGCGCTATGACGTGCGGCTTCAGATGGGCGGCTCGGACCAGTGGGGCAACATCATCAACGGCATCGACCTTGGCCACCGCATGGGCACGCCGCAGCTCTACGCGCTGACCTCGCCGCTGCTCACCACCTCCTCGGGCGCCAAGATGGGCAAGTCGATGTCCGGCGCGGTATGGCTCAACCCGGACATGCTGTCGGCCTACGACTTCTGGCAGTACTGGCGCAACACCGAGGATGCCGACGTGTCGCGCTTCCTCAAGCTCTACACCACCCTGCCGATGGACGAGATCGCGCGGCTGTCGGCACTCGGCGGCACCGAGATCAACGAGGTCAAGAAGGTGCTCGCCACCGAGGTCACCGCGATGCTGCACGGCCGCGCCAATGCCGAGCAGGCGGCGGAGACCGCGCGGAAAACCTTCGAGGAGGGCGCGCTGGCCGAGAACCTGCCGTCGATCGAGGTGCCGCAGGCCGAGCTCGAAGCCGGCATCGGCCTGCTGTCGCTGATCGTGCGCGCCGGTCTTGCGGGGTCCAACGGCGAGGCGCGGCGGCACGTGCAGGGCGGCGCGGTCAAGATCAACGACGAGGCCGTCTCCGACGAGCGCCGCATGGTCGGCAGCGGCGAGATCACCGCCGACGGCGTGGTCAAGCTGTCGCTCGGCAAGAAGAAGCACATCCTGGTGCGCCCTGCCTGAGGGGCTGGGGGCGCGGGGCGGTGGTGCGTCCTTCGAGGCTCGCTGGCCCGCGGCGCGCCTCGACTGCCAACGGCATGCGAAAGATCGTCGTCATCGCAAACGCAAGGCTCGCACAACTCGAAGCGCAACTGACTTGATGAGGACCGTCGGTGCCGCTTCGGCCTTTTCGTTCTACGTAGAGGCATTCCCCACGGGTCCTCATCCTGAGGTGCGAGCCCGCGCGGCCTTTGCGGGTCGGGCAAGACACCGGCGGGCGAGCCTCGAAGGACGCACCACGGCACCGCGCGACCACGCCAAAGACCGCCCCTCCGGTGGAACGCGCACCGCCCCTCAGTCGAACTCGAAGATCGACCGGAAGATGCCCGGCGCGATGGCCGAGATCGGGTTGACCTGGAGCTGCGGCGACTTCGAATCGCCCGCCAGCCGGAAGGTGATGCCGATCAGCCCGCGGTCGCGGCCGTTACCGAGGATCTGGCCGAACAGCGGTATCTCGCCGAACAGGCGGTTGACGCCATAGGCCGGCATGAAGGTGCCGGTGATCTCCATGTTGCCGCGCTGGTCGTAGAGTGCACCCTGGAAGGTCGCGCCGATCTCGGCGCCGCGCAGCAGGCCGCGGTCGATCGAGAGATAGCCGTCGCCCTTCTCGACCAGGGCGAAGCCGCGCTGGAACCTGGCCTTGCGGTCGTCCAGTTCGCGCTTGGCCACCTGGCTGAGCGACCGGCCGTCACCGTCGGGCGGGGGCGCGGAGATGAGCGAGCGCAACTTGGGGTCGTTGATGACCTGGAAGTCGCGCGCTTCGATCTGGCCGCGCAGCGGACCGTTGGGCTTTGCCGCCAGCGACAGCTCGATCTTGCCGCCGTGCATGTACTCGTAGATGTTGAGGAAACGCAGCACCGCGCCGGCATCCGTCGAGCGGATGCTGACGTTGCGGCCCGTGCTGTCGGCCTCGTTGACGATCGACACCGGCGCGCCCCTGGACGAGATCGCGGCGATGCGCAGGGCGCCGAGGTCGGTGCCGGTTCCACGCAGGCTGACGTTCAGTCCCGTCATCACCTCGTTGTTGAAGCCGACGGTGCGGCCGACGGCAACGCCGAGCGTGATGGGCACGGATTCGACGGCCTCCTCGGCCTTCTCGGTCTCGGCAAGATAGAGCTTGATGACGGAGCGCGCGTCCAGGGAGGCGCCGTTGATGCCGACGTCGTAGCCCTTGCCGCTGCGCACCAGATTGACCGCAACGTCGTCGCCGCGGTTGAGGGAGACGGTCGAGAATCGGGCTTCGGACAGGTTGCCGCCGGCCAGGACGATGTCGCCCTTGGCCGAAAAGGTCTCGCCGGAAAGCTCGAAATCGGAGAGCTGGATACGGTCGCCGTCCTGCTTCATGACGAAGCGGGCGGTGCCTGGAATGCCGGCGCCCTTCGTCCAGCCGACCCAGGGGAAGGCGAGCTCAGCCTTGCCGAGGTCGATGTCGAAACGCTGCTCGCCGGGACCGACGATCGCCACCTTGGCCGTCACGGGTCCCGACAGCATCTCGTTCAGGCCGGGCGCCAGCCGCTTGCGGGCGGCGTCGTCGAGCACCAGCGACACATCGCGCGAACGGTCCGTGCCGGACGAGCCGAGCGGTTCCGTCATGGCGATCTCGGCGGGCACGCCGTTCAGGAGCGCCTTCGCCCGGATGACGGCACGCGACGGATCGACGTCGATCGTGCCGTTCGCCTGCGTCACCTGCTGTCCGTCGAAAGGCTTGGCGATGTCGAGGTTCTCGTAGGCGAGGTCCACTTCCCAATCGAGTTCCTCGACCGGGAAATCCTTGCGCAGCGGGATCTCGACCTTGACGTTGCCCTTGACCTTGCCCGTGAAGTCCTCCGCCGCGAGGTCAAGGCGTCGCATGGCGTCGATCGGCCGGTAGGAGGCGAACTCCGCCGCCGCCTGCGCCTCGCCCTCGACGTCGATGTCGACGAAGCCCGTCGTCGGCCGCGATTCGACCTTGCGGATCAGAACGGATCCGTTCGACGCCGCGAGGGTCCGGCCGGTCGGCATGTAGACGGTGCCGCTCGCCAGCGTGATGTCGACGTCGGAGCCGCGGAAATCGACGGTCCCTGAGGCATCGCGAACGGCGGGCAGTTCTCCGGTGATGTCGAAGCGGGTGTCGGCGATCGTGAAGGAGCCGTTGACCTCGTCGCCGTTCAGTTCGATGCCATTGCCGAGCCGTCCGGGTCCGACGCGCAGCCGGACGCGCGAGTTTTCGATCGTGCCGCCGAAGACGTTCGACATCACCCAGGCCCGGGCTCCCGGCGCGGTCGGCGTCGGCCAAAGCTGTTTCGCGTGGGCGACCGGAATCGACGGAATGTCGAGCGCCAGCGCCACCGAGGGGCTGCGCCCGTCGAAGAACTGCACCGTCGCCTGGCCGTAGACCTCGCCCGGTCGCGTGCGGACGCCAAGCTCGGCTGCGGTGAGCAGGCGCGCTGCGGGATCGTAGGTTCCCGCCACACGGGCCAGGAACGGCAGGGCGGGCTCCGGCACGCCGGTCACGGCCACCACCGATCCGTCCGAATTGAACTCCCAGCGATAGGCCGGCGCTGCGCTGCCCTGATCCGCCACGGGAACGGGGCCGATCGCGCCATGGAAGGCGAAGGTCGAGCGCTCGGTCCTGATCGAGATGCGCTCGAACTCCAGCTTGCCCGATCCCGCGGCGAGAACGGCGGACAGATCGAGATCCGCATGCTGCTCCCCGAATTCCGGCAGCAGCGCGATGAGCTCCGAACCGGAGGCGGCGATGCGGATGCGCCCTCGCCCGGGAGCCGGCCGCGTTCCGGTCAGCCGGATGCGGCCGCTGCCGTCGATCGACGGCAGCTTCGCCGACGGCGTCTCGACAGCCAGCCGGGCGACGTCGATCTGCAGGTCGAACTTCAGCCCGGCCGCAGACCGCCGCGATGCGGAGCCGGTCAGCTCGACCGGCCTGCCGAGAAGGTCGAACGAGCCCTCCAGCTTGAGGCCCTGCCCCGGCTCGCGCCAGGCGGCGAAGCGCTCGGCGTGGATGCTGTTTCGCGCAGGCCCGGCGAAGATCATCTCCACGTCGCGCAGGACCACCCTCGGCGCCTGGCGGCCCTGCAGCGCATCGAAGAGCTGGTTCATGCCGCCGAAGATGGACGCCACCACCTTGTCGGGATCGACAAGGCCGCGTTCGTCGGCGACGCCGTCGAGCCAGCCCGGCTCGTTGGATGCCGGAAGGGCGGCGCCATCGATCACCGCCTCCTTCAGCGCAACTTCCGCGACGTCGAGCCGCCCGGACAACAGCGGCCGGAGGGAAAGGCCGAAGCGCATCGAGCCGGCACGCGCAAACTCCCGGCCGTCCTCGGCGATCAGCAGTCGAACGGAGGGAATTTCGATGGAGACAAGCCCGATTTCTCCCCACGACAGGCGCGCAGTCCCGGCTTCGACCTGCACCGGGACGCCGGTATAGGCCGAAAGCGCGATCTCCGCCTCGCGCTTGATGCGCTCGTTGCCGACGCCGGCCGCCCCGGCCAGGTAGAGACCGCCCGCGGCGACGACCAGCAGCACGAGGGCCGCCAGAACCGTATAGAGGCCAGCCTTCAGCACGGCGCGGCCACGTCCGCCCCGCCGCTTGGCGAGCGGCGGCGGCACGCAGGCCGACGGCAGAGTCTCGAGGGCCGCTATGTCGGCCTTCCGGAAGCGCACCCTTTCGTGCTGCACGGTCCTCTCTTCCACTCGTCCGTCCGTCTCAGCGGTGATCCATGGACGAATCCCACACGTTAACTATAAGGCGAACCGTCGATGTCGCTAACCAAATTCGGCTGCGGGGTCGTTCCCGCGCGACGGGTCTCGTCGACACAGAAGGGACAACATATGGCACTTCCAGAAATCGGACAGGATGCACCGGACTTCGAACTCCCCAGCGACGGAGGCGGCACCATCGCGCTTTCGTCCCTGAAGGGAAAGGCGGTCGTCCTCTACTTCTACCCGAAGGACGACACGAGCGGCTGCACCACCGAAGCCGTCGACTTTTCGGCCCTCAAAAACGAGTTCGACGCGACCGGCGCCACGGTCATCGGCGTTTCTCCCGATAGCGCAAAAAGTCATGACAAATTCAAGGCGAAGCATTCGCTGAGCGTGGCGCTGGCATCGGACGAGGAGAAATCCACGCTGGAGGCCTACGGCGTCTGGGTCGAGAAGAGAATGTACGGAAAGAAGTACATGGGCGTGGAGCGGACGACTTTCCTCATCGGGCCGGACGGCAAGGTGCGCCGCGTCTGGTCCAAGGTGAAGGTTCCCGGCCACGCGAAGGACGTGCTCGAGGCCGTGAAGAGCCTGTGACGTCCATGGATACAGCCTCCCCCGCGGACCCGGCCGACTACCGTCCCAGAAGCCTGCGGGGCGGCTGCATCGACGCCATCGGCGAGAGCGACCTCGATCGCAAGACGGCAATCGTGCGCGCCGTCGCGCGGCGCTGGTTCGACCGGACGATCTCGGTGATGAGCCCGATGGACGGGACGCCTCCCGACTATCCCGGCCGGCCGGCGCGGCCGGAACTGGTCGAGCCGAAGCGGGTGCCGCGGCGGTCACTGCATACGGATCGGGGCCGCATCGCGCTCGCCCACGCGCTCGCCCACATCGAGCTCAACGCCATCGACCTGGCGCTCGACATCGTCGCCCGCTTCGCGGCCGAGCGGCCGCCCGCGAGCTTCTTCGACGGCTGGATGCAGGTCGCTTTCGAGGAGGCCAAGCATTTCACGCTGCTGCGCAACCGGCTGCGGTCGCTCGGCGCCGACTATGGCGACCTGCCGGCGCATGGCGGATTGTGGGAGGCCGCTCACCAGACCCGCAACGACCTGCACGCACGGCTGGCCGTCGTGCCGCTGATCCTCGAGGCGCGTGGCCTCGACGTCACGCCCTCGCTGCTGGAGAAGATGGAGGAGACCGGAGACGCCGAGACGGCGGCGATCCTGCGGGTCATCTACGAGGACGAGAAGAAGCACGTCGCCATCGGGGCCAAGTGGTTCCGCTTCTATTGCGCGCGCGACCGGCTCAACCCCGCCCAGCGTTTCCAGGAACTCGTGCGGGCCAATTTTCGCGGCGACCTGAAGCCGCCCTTCAACGACCGCGCCCGTGCGGCGGCCGGCCTGACGCCCCTCTTCTACCGGGCGCTGAGCGCCTCTTCGCGACACGGTTGAAACGCGTCCGCGAGGCCCGCGGGGAAGCGCCCGAAAACGTTTGTTAACCCTAATGGAGTGTAATCGGCAGGCATCGACTTTCGTGCAACGGAAAGCAGTATCCTGTGTCAAAGAGCCGTTCATCAGCCGTCTTCGGCAAGCGCAAGGAACCGCACACCTTCATCATCGCCCGCGGCGAGGAGATCCGGCATTTCACCGTGCGTCCGTGGATGTCCGCGCTCGCCGGATCGGCCCTGGCGGCCTGCGCGGTCGGCTATCTGCTCGCCACCAGCTATCTCGTGCTGCGCGACGACCTGATCGGCGCCACGGTCGCGCGGCAGGCCCGCCTGCAGCAGGCCTATGAAGACCGCATCTCGGCGCTGCGCGCCCAGGTCGACCGCATCACCAGCCGGCAGATGCTCGACCAGCAGCTCGTCGAGAGCAAGGTCGCCGAACTCATCGACCGGCAGGAAGAACTGACTGCCCGCAACGGCATGATCCTGCCCCTTCTGGAAAAGGCCGCGGGCGAGGACGTGTTGCCTGCGCGCGGCCCCGTCCCGCTCGACAGGCCCGAGATCCGTGCCGACCTGCCGCTCGAGAACGCCTTCGCGCCCACGGCGGCCGCGACCGCCAGCGCGGCCGCATCGGCCCTCTCCAGTCTCGCCGCGCAGAAGCCGGCGGCCGATCCGCAGCGCCTCTCGGCGGCCGACCGCGCCGACCTACTGTTCGTGAAGATCAACCGCTCCCTGCACGCCATCGAGGCGCTGCAGTTCCAGAAGATCCGGGCGGTGAAGGAAAACGCCTACAAGACCGCCGACGCGATCGTGGCCGCGCTCAAGGATGCCGGTCTGCCCGTCGACCCGGACTACGGCACCGGCGATGTCGGCGGGCCCCTCGTTCCCGTCGGCGCGGACGATCCGTTCGAGACCGAAGTCGAGGAACTGGACGACGCGCTGACCAAGCTCGACGGCATCCGCCAGGCCGCCGTCCGCCTGCCCATCGCCAATCCGGCGCCGGGCCAGAGCGTGACCAGCGGGTTCGGCGTCCGGCGCGACCCGCTCATCGGTCGCCCGGCCTTCCACGCGGGCATCGACTTCCGCGCCTCGGTCGGCGTCCCGGTGCGCGCCAGCGGGGCCGGCACGGTGCTGAAGGCCGGCTGGAACGGCGGCTATGGCCGGATGGTCGAGATCGACCATGGCAACGGCCTGACGACCCGATACGCGCATCTGAGCAAGCTCAAGGTGGCCGAGGGCGACACGGTCGCGGCCGGCGCCGTCGTGGGTCTGTCGGGAAGCTCCGGCCGCTCGACGGGACCGCACCTGCACTACGAGGTGCGGCGCAACGGCAAGGCGACGAACCCGGTCCGCTTCATCAGCGCCGGCAAGGCGATCAAGGACCTGCTCTGACGCGCAGGCCCCGCCGGACCAGGCCGGCGGCGCCTGCGATCAGTCGATGTCCTCGACGGTCGTGACGCCGCCATCGATCCTCTGCGACAGCGAAGCTTCCATGAAGTCGTCGAGGTCGCCGTCGAGCACGCCCTGCGGATTGGTGCTCTCCACGCCGGTGCGCAGGTCCTTCACGAGCTGGTAGGGCTGCAGCACGTAGGACCGGATCTGGTGGCCCCAGCCGATGTCGGACTTCGACGCCTCGGTCGCGTTGGCCGCTTCCTCGCGCTTTTGCAGTTCCACCTCGTAGAGGCGCGAGCGCAGCATCTCCCAGGCCTTGGCCTTGTTCTTGTGCTGCGAGCGCTCCTGCTGGCACGACACGGCGATGCCGGTCGCCAGATGGGTGATGCGGACGGCCGAATCGGTGGTGTTGATGTGCTGGCCGCCCGAGCCCGAGGCGCGATAGGTGTCGATGCGCACGTCGGACTCCGAGACCTCGATCTCGATGGTGTCGTCGATGACCGGATAGACCCAGATGCTCGAGAACGAGGTGTGGCGGCGCGCATTGCTGTCGAAGGGCGAGATGCGCACCAGCCGGTGCACGCCGGACTCGGTCTTCAGCCAGCCATAGGCGTTGTGGCCCTTGATCAGCAGGGTGGCCGACTTGATGCCGGCCTCCTCGCCGTCATGCATCTCGAGCACTTCGACCTTGAACTTCCGCCGCTCGGCCCAGCGCGTGTACATGCGCAGGAGCATGTTGGCCCAGTCCTGGCTCTCGGTGCCGCCGGCTCCGGCATGCACTTCGAGATAGGTGTCGTTCTTGTCGGCCTCGCCCGACAGCAGCGTCTCGATCTGGCGCGCAGCGATCTCGGCCCGCAGCTCGCGGATGGAGGCCTCGGCCTCGCCGACGACCGACTGGTCGCCCTCCTCCTCGCCGAGCTCGATCAGGCCGATGCCGTCGTCGAGCTGGGCGGAGAGCCGCCGGATGGCCGCGATCTGGTCCTCGAGCGACTGGCGCTCGCGCATCAGGTCCTGCGCCTTCTGGGGATCGTTCCACAGCTCGCCGTCCTCGGCGAGCATGTTCAGGTAGTCTAGTCTCTTGTGGGCCTGATCCCAGTCAAAGATGCCTCCTCAGCAGGCCGATGCCCTGCTGGATCTCGTTGACGAGGTTCTGGGTTTCCGCGCGCATGGCAGTTCGCCTGCTCTTCCTGACTGGATCTGATGGGTGATGAATCGCGGCGGACCATATTTCCATGGTCCGCCGCTGTAAAGGTGACGCGAAGGCTTCGGTGGTGTGGTGCCGATGCGCCGGGCCGCAGCGGTCAGTAGAGACCGCCGCCGCCCGTCGAGATGGCGCGGCTCGCCGAGGGCGAGATGGCGGCGCCTTCCACCGAGTCGCCGAACTCGCCGCCGATGATGGAATAGGAATCGGCAGGCCCGGTGCCGGGCTTGAAGGCTTCCATGATCACGCCCGCCTCGCCTTCGTAGGCCTGCATGCCGGTCTGGCGGTTGATCGGGATCAGCTTCATGCCCTGCGGAATCTGGAAGTCGACCGGACGCATGTCCTTCAGCGCTTCGGCCATGAACTCCTTGAAGATCGGCGCCGCGAGGCCGCCGCCCGTCGAGCCCTTGCCCATCGGCGAGGGCTGGTCGTAGCCGAGGTAGACGCCGACGACGATGTCGGGCGTGAAGCCGATGAACCAGGCGTCCTTCTCGTCGTTGGTGGTGCCGGTCTTGCCGGCGATCGGCCGGCCGAGCTCGGCGATGGTGGTGGCCGTGCCGCGCTGCACCACGCCCTGCATCATCGAAGTGATCTGGTAGGCCGTCATCGGGTCGAGCACCTGCTCGGCAGTGTCGATCAGCTCCGGTTCTCCCTGGCCGCGCCATTCGGCGGCGTTGCAGCCCTCGCAGCCGCGATCGTCGTGCTTGTAGACGGTCTTGCCGTAGCGATCCTGAATGCGGTCGATGAGCGACGGCTTGATCGACTTGCCGCCATTGGCGAAGACCGAATAGGCCGACACCATGCGCATGACCGTCGTCTCGCCCGAGCCGAGCGACATGGCGATGTGCGGCGGCATGCGGTCGTAGACGCCGAAGCGCTCGGCATATTCGGCCACCAGCGGCATGCCCATGTCGTTGGCCAGCCGCACCGTCATCAGGTTTCGCGAGCGCTCGATGCCCGCCCGCAGCGTCGAGGGGCCGGCGGCCTGCCCGCCATAATTCTTCGGCGACCAGACCTCGTTGCCGATGGTGATGGTGATGGGACCGTCGAGCACCACGGAGGCCGGCGTGTAGCCATTGTCGAGCGCGGCGGCGTAGAGGATCGGCTTGAACGACGAGCCCGGCTGGCGCATCGCCTGGGTGGCGCGGTTGAACTCGGAGGCGGCGAAGGAGAAGCCGCCGACCATGGCCAGAACGCGGCCGGTGTGCGGGTCCATCGCCACCATGCCGCCGCCGACCTTGGGCACCTGGCGCAGGATCCAGCCGTCGTCTCCGGTCTTCTCGACATAGACGACGTCACCGACGTCGAGGACGTCGGAGGGCGACTTCGCCTTGAGCAGCTTGCCGTCGACGACGTGGCGCATGGCCCAGCCCATCTCGGCGGTCGCGATCGAGATCGTCCGGCGTTCCGGCGCCAGTTCGCCGGAGACTTCGCGCTGCGGCTGCAGGCCGAGCTCGAGGCCCTTGGCACCGACCTCGAGGACGACCGCCAGGGTCCATTCGGGGACGTCCGACAGGGCAGGCACTTCGGCCAGCGCCACACCCCAGTCGCCGTCGGTGGCGATGGTGGTCACCGGACCGCGGAAGCCGCGCAGCGTGTCGAAGCGGATCAGGCCGTGCTGCAGCGCGGTACGCGCCATCATCTGGAGCTTCGGGTCGAGCGTGGTACGGATCGATAGGCCGCCGGCGTAGAGCGCATCCTCGCCGTAGCGCTGGATGATCTCGCGGCGCACCTCCTCGGTGAAGTACTCGCCCGCGAACAGGTTGCTGCCGCGGCGGCGCGGGTTGACGTTGAGGCCGGTTTCCTTGGCCTTCGCGCCTTCGGCGGCGTCCACGTAACCGTTCTCCACCATCTGGTCGACCACCCAGTTGCGGCGCTCGATGGCGCGCTCGGTGTGGCGGAAGGGATGGTAGTTGGACGGACCCTTGGGCAGCGCGGCCAGGTAGGCCGCCTCGGCAATGGTCAGCTCGTTGACGGACTTGTCGAAATAGGCGAGCGCGGCGCCGGCGATGCCGTAGGAACCGAGACCGAAGAAGATCTCGTTCAGGTAGAGTTCGAGGATGCGGTCCTTCGAATAGGCCTGCTCGATGCGGAAGGCGAGGATCATCTCGCGGATCTTGCGATCGTAGGTCTGGTCCGAGGTGAGCAGGAAGTTCTTGGCGACCTGCTGGGTGATCGTCGACGCGCCGACCGGGCGGCGGCCGCTGCCGACGTTCTGCAGGTTGGTGACGACGGCACGGACGAGGCCCGTCACGTCGATGCCGGGGTGGGTGTAGAAGTTCTTGTCCTCGGCAGAGAGGAATGCTGCCTTGACGCGGTCGGGGATCGCCTGGATCGGCAGGAACAGCCGCCGCTCCTTGGCGAACTCGGCCATCAGCTCTCCGTCCGAGGCGTGGACGCGGCTGGTGACGGCCGGCTCGTAGCGGGCAAGGACCTCGTAATCCGGCAGATCGTTGGTCAGCTGGCTGATGTAGAGGGCGACGCCTCCCGCCACCACCAGGCCGAGCATGATGGCAACGCCGAAGAAGTATCCAATCAGTCGAATCATACCCGCTCCAATCCGGACAACCCGAAGTCCGGCAGCATCCCGGAAGCGCCTCCACCGGGAGAAGCCGCCCTCCGTCTCACCGACCGCTCATTGCCTTCCTCATGTGGGCAAAATGCGGCAGGAAAACCGTTCGTCCAACCCGTGGCGCCCTGCCCGCCAGGCATGTTGCCAAAAGGCCACTGCCGTCAATCCCCGCCGCCCGTTTCAGCCGCCCGCACCGGTGCGAATCGCCGCGAAGGCCTCGATCGCCACGGTCATGCTGCTCACCGCCTTCTCGCGCCAGACGGGGTCCTGGAGTTTCGCGGCATCCTTGGCGTTGGACAGGTATCCGAGCTCCACGAGCACCGACGGCACGTCCGGCGCGCGCAGCACCCGGAAGCCGGCCGACCGCTGCGGATTGTTGATCATCTCGATCGCCCGCCCGAGTTCGTCGACCAGCGCGCGGGCGAACGCGACCGAGAAGCCGTGCGTCTCGCGCCGCACCAGGTCAAACAGGATATCGGCCACCTGCTGGTTGTCGTCGGCGATCTCGATGCCGGCCACCGAATCGGAGAGGTTCTCGCGCTCGGCGGCGGCCCGGGCGACCTCGTCGGAGGCCTTCTCGGAGATCGTGTAGACGGTCGCGCCCCGGATACCCGGCAGGCTGATCGTGTCGGCATGGATCGACACGAACAGATCGGCCTCGTGCTGGCGCGCGATCCGCACCCGTTCGTCGAGCCGCAGGAAGACGTCGTCGTCGCGCGTCATGAAGACGTTGAAGCGACCCGTGGACTTGAGCCGCTCGAGCAGCTCGCGCGAGAAAGACAGCGTCAGGTCCTTCTCGGCCGTCCCGCTGACGGCCTTCGCGCCCCCGTCGATACCGCCATGGCCTGGATCGATGACGATCGTGAACGGCTTCTCGATCGGGGCGCGCACGCCGACGCGGTCGTTCTTGCCGGTCGTCACCGTGGAGGCCGTCGTCGCCGCCTGGTCGGCCAGCGCGCGCTCGAAGGCCGCTTCCGAATCGGCGACGATGTCGATCACCATGCGATGGCCGGGCGAGTTCTCGTTCTCCAGCAGCGAAAGGTTCTCGACCGTGAACGGCCCGTTGCCCGTCAATATGATTCGCGACGAACCGGTGCCGAGATTGCCGTAGCGTACCCCTGCCACGAGCCCGCGCGGATCGAGCTGGTCCGGCTCGAAGGCGAAGTTCGTCGCCGGCAGGTCGACGATCAGCCGGTGCGGTCCGCGCAGCAGGAACCACTTCACGTCCGGCTCGCGGTCGAACTCCACCACGACGCGCATCCGCACCGCGTCGCCGGCCATCCGATAGGCATGCGCCCGAAGCGCGTCCTCGTCGGCGTTCGGCGCCGCCAGCGCCGCAGCCTGGCCGAGAACCAGCGCGAACAGCACGGCAAGCCACGCCATTCCCGAACGCAGCAGTCGCCGGCGGTGATCCTGCGATCGTTGCATCAGTTCCTGTCCCGCCACCCTATTTCGTCGGCGCCCGGCCTTCCGGACATGCGTCTCGTTAACGGATCGTATCCGCGCGTGGTTAACCGAAGGTTGTCGCGCGGCAGTTGCCGACGCCCCCTTTGCCGGCATCGGAAACGGGGGTTGCCATCGTCGCGCCCAAATCATAAAAGCGTCGCTGGGTTACTTCAATGCTCGGGACCGCCTCCCGATCGGCCTTCCGACAATTGTCCGGAAGTTCCAAGTCGATGGCGACGGCCTGGTCGCTGGCGCGTAGTGAACCAGAAAGTTTTCGTCAAGGCGTTCGCGACTATCGCGAATACCTTGAGTGATGAAAACGGCCGGAAGTTGTCTTCCGCGCCGGCTCTGTATGAGCAAAGAGCTGGTCCGGCGCGCCGGGCCTTGGTTGAAAACGTTTCGCCTGGAAATGCGATGGCCTTGGGCGCCCTGAAGACAACCCCCGATCAGAACCGCGCCTTCGTGGCTGCGGACGGGCATCTTCCGGCGTTCTGGTCACGGCAGTCGGCGGACCACAGATTATCCGGCACGATCCCTCCGAGACTCACAAGGCGGTGCGCGGTGACGCGTCCACCCGTGATGGCGGCTGCCGGGGAGACAAATTCTTATGCCCAACAAAATGCTTATCGATGCCTCCCACCCGGAGGAAACACGGGTCGTCGTCACACGCGGTAACCGTATCGAGGAATTCGACTTCGAGTCCCAGGACAAGAAGCAGCTCAAAGGCAACATCTATCTCGCCCGCGTGACGCGGGTGGAGCCGTCGCTCCAGGCGGCCTTCGTGGAGTATGGCGGCAATCGCCACGGCTTCCTCGCCTTCAGCGAAATCCATCCCGACTACTACCAGATCCCGGTGGCCGACCGTCAGGCGCTGCTGAGGGCCGAGGCGGAAGCCGCCGAGGACGAGGATGAGGACGAGGATCCGGAAGAGCGCGGCGAGCGCGGCAAGCAGAAGCGACGCCGCAACGGCCGTGGCCGCGGCCGCAACCGCCGCGACGACGAGACCAACGCCGCGGGCGAAGCCGTCGATGCCGACGCCGACTCGGAGAGCGATTCGGAGGACGAAGGCGTCGAGTCGGTCGGAAGCTTCGAGAATGGCGACCCCTTGTCGGCCGGCGACGAGCTCCCCGCTCACGACCGGCAGGACGAAGCGTCCGACGAGGACGATGACGGATCGGACAACGGCAAGTCGGGCGGCCCGGCGATGGCTGCGGCGATCTCGGCCGACATCGTGTCGGAAGATGCCGACGGCCATTCGGAGCGCTCGCGCGACTTCGGCAGCGACGACGGCGACGACAATGGCGGCCCCCGCTCGATCGAAGAAGGCGACGAGGAGGTCGAATCGGTCGGCGCCGAGGACGCGATGGAGGAACTGCCGAACCGCCGCAAGGTGTTCCGCAAGCAGTACAAGATCCAGGAAGTCATCAAGCGCCGGCAGATCCTGCTCGTCCAGGTCGTCAAGGAAGAGCGCGGCAACAAGGGTGCGGCACTCACCACCTACCTGTCGCTCGCCGGCCGCTACTCGGTGCTGATGCCGAACACGGCGCGCGGCGGCGGCATCTCGCGCAAGATCACCAGCATCCAGGACCGCAAGCGGCTGAAGGACGTCGTCAAGGAACTCGACGTGCCGCAGGGCATGGGCGTCATCCTGCGCACGGCCGGTGCCAACCGCACCAAGCCGGAAATCAAGCGCGACTATGAGTATCTGATGCGGCTGTGGGAGAACGTCCGCACGCTGACGCTGCAGTCGACCGCCCCTGCCCTCGTCTACGAGGAAGGCAGCCTGATCAAGCGTTCGGTGCGCGACCTCTACAACAAGGACATCGACGAAATCCTCGTGGCCGGCGACGAGGGCTACCGCGAGGCCAAGGACTTCATGCGCATGCTGATGCCCAGCCATGCCAAGGTGGTCCAGCCCTATCGCGACGTCGTGCCGATCTTTGCCCGCAACGGCATCGAGGCCCAGCTCGACCGCATGCTGCAGCCGCAGGTGACGCTGAAGTCCGGTGGCTACATCATCATCAACCAGACCGAGGCGCTGGTCTCCATCGACGTCAACTCCGGTCGCTCGACCAAGGAGCACTCGATCGAGGACACCGCGCTGCAGACCAACCTGGAGGCTGCCGAGGAAGTGGCGCGCCAGCTGCGCCTGCGCGACCTCGCCGGCCTGATCGTCATCGACTTCATCGACATGGAAGAGAAGCGGAACAACCGCTCGGTCGAGAAGAAGATGAAGGACTGCCTGAAGAACGACCGGGCGCGCATCCAGGTCGGCCGCATCTCGCATTTCGGCCTGCTGGAGATGTCGCGCCAGCGCATCCGCGCCAGCGTGCTCGAATCGACGATGAAGCCCTGCTCGCATTGCGGCGGCACCGGCCACGTCCGTTCGGACTCGTCGGTCGCCCTGCACGTCGTGCGGGCCATCGAGGAGCACCTGCTCAAGGACAACCGCCACCACATCACCGTGCGCACGCCGGTGGCCACCGCGCTCTACGTTCTCAACCACAAGCGCGCCAACATCGTCGACCTGGAGACCCGCTTCGGCCTGTCGATCACCATCGAGGCGGACGAGAGCGTGGGCATCCAGCACTACGCGATCACGCGCGGCGCGGTGGTGGAGAACCCGATCGCCATGCCGGCGATGCCCTCCTATGCCGACACCACCGAGGACGAGATCCTCGACGCGGAGATCGTGCCGGAGGTCGAGGACGAGGAAGAGGAAGAGGAGGTCGTCGCCGCGCAGCCCGAGCGGCGGGAACCGCGCGAGCAGAGGGAGCCGCGCGAGAGCGCTTCCGACGACGGCCAGGGTCGCCGCAAGCGCAAGCGGCGGCGGCGGCGCGGCGGTCGCGATCGCGACGGTCAGGAGACCGGCCCGCAGGTGGCTGCGGATGCGGCTCCGGACGCCGACATGGACGAGCCCGAGCAGGCCGGGAGCGAGGCGGAAGCCGTCGAGATGGCCGATGAGGCCGGCGCAGACGCGGACGGCGGCAAGAAGCGCCGGCGCGGCAAGCGCGGCGGCCGCAAGAACCGTCGCGATGCGGATGGCAGCGACATCGAAGCCGGCGCCGAGGGCGCCGACGACGAGGCCGACGACGCACCGGCCGGCGAGAGCCTCGCCGAGGCACCGGCAGCCGTGACGGAGGAAGCGCCGGTGGCCAAGGCCGTCGCAGCCGAAGCCGCGGTTGAACCGGTTGCCGAGACGGCACCCGAGGCCGACGAAAAGCCGGCGCCCAAGAAGCGTGCCCGGCGGCCGTCCAAGAAGGCGCTCGCCGAAGCGGAGGCCGCGGCCCTCGCGGCCGAGGCAGCGGCGCAGGCTCCCGTCGCCGCCAGCCCCGAAGCCGAGGCGGCTCCGGCTGCCGAGGTTCCGGTCGAACAGCCGGCCGAGGTCGCTGCCGAGCCGGCCGCCGAACCGGCGCCTGCCGCGGAGACGGCCGAAGCGGCGCGGGCTTCCCGGCGCAAGCCGTCGGCACCGCTGGCGACCGAACCGGTGGTCACGTCGGCCGCCGAACCGGCTGCCGACAGCGAGGCCAAGCCGCGCAAGGCCGGCTGGTGGCAGCGCAAGAGCTTCTTTTGAGAAGTAACTGACATTGCTCGCACGGCGGTCGTTCCGCCGTGCCTGGAGGGGCTGCCCGAGGGCAGCCCCTTCTTCGTTGGCGATACCTTCGCCGCTGCGGAGCGTCACGTCGCAGCGACAGCCCGCCAACCCTCTAGCCGGAGCGCGTCATTGCGCCTGCGGGCAGCGTCCGACCCGCTCAGCCGCCCTGCCCCGCGAGCCAGGCTTCCAGCCGGTCCATCGCCGTGACCATGTCGGCGGTGGCGCCGGCATAGGAGAAGCGCATGGTTCGGTGGCCGTTGACGGTGTCGAAGTCGATCCCCGGCGTCGCCGCGACATGGGCTTCGGCGATCATCTTGCGGGCGAAGTCCATGCTGTCATTGGTGAAGCGCGAGACGTCGCAATAGGCGTAGAAGCCGCCGTCCATCGGCGAGGCGATGGCGAGGCCGAGGCGCGGCAGGCGTTCCAGAAGCATGGCGCGGCTTTGCGCATAGCGTGCCTTCACGGCTTCCAGTTCCTCCGTCGCGGCGAAGGCGGGAACGGCGGCGATCTGCGAGATTTCGGGCGCCGAGATGTAGAGGCTCTGCTGGATCCGCTCGACAGGCCGCAGCAGCGTCTCGGGCAGCACCATCCAGCCGATGCGCCAGCCGGTCATGCAGTAGTATTTCGAAAACGAGTTGATCACCACGACGTCCGGATCGAGCGCCAGCGCCGTGCGGTCCGGCCGGTCGTAGGCCAGCCGGTGGTAGATTTCGTCCGAGATCACCTGGACGCCCAGCCGCTCGCATGTCGCGAGGATGCGGCTAATCTCGTCGTCCGGCGTGATCGAGCCGGTCGGATTCGCCGGACTGGCGAAGAGCAGTCCCTGGAACGGCCACCGCGCATGCGCTTCCTCCAGTCGCTCGGCGGTCAGCCATCCGGCACCCGCGAGATCGATCTCGACCGCCTCGATGCCGAGCACCTTCAGGATGTTGCGATAGGCCGGATAGCCCGGCGCCGTGATGGCGACGCGCTCGCCGGCATTGAACATGGACAGGAAGGCGAGGTTGAAGGCGGCCGACGAGCCGGTCGTCGCCACGATGCGCTCGGGCGGGACGGTCACGCCGTAGTGGTCGGCATAGTGGCCCGCGATCGCCTCGCGCAGGATGCGCAGGCCGAGTGCGTCGGTGTAGCCGATGCGGCCGTCGCGGGCTGCGCGGGCGGCCGCGTCGCGCACGGCCTGCGGCGCGGGATCGGAGGGCTGGCCGACGGCCATGGAGATGATCGGGGCCCCTTGCGCGCGCAGCCGGTTGGCTTCTGCCAGTACGTCCATCGCATGGAAGGGCTCGATGGCGCTGCGTCTCGAAATGGCTGTCTTCATCCGGTCTCTCGCATCCCGTTCGTCAATTCGCCGTACAATCGCCGGATTGCTCCGGGATCACAAAACAATGAAGCCTCTTCACTTGGCTTTTCATCCGCGTGAGGCTCGTCTACCTGTGATCCCCGCCATGATCCATTCCCCTTCCCCCCGTTCGAGGACGTTCCGCAGCGCCTTTCGCCGTCTGGTCCCTCCCCTGGCGGCCGTTCAGCTGTTTCTTGCCGCCTCCGGTCCGGCGCTCGCCCAGCAGCAGCGCCTTCCCATCGTCCGCGATGCGGAGATCGAGGCGCTGGTGCGCGACTATGCGCGGCCGATTCTCGGCGCGGCCGGCCTGCAGAAGGCCGGCGTCGACATCATCCTGGTCAACGACCGCGGCTTCAACGCCTTCGTCGTCGGGCGGCGCATGTTCATCAACACCGGCGCGCTGATGACGGCGGAGACGCCGGGCGAGATCATCGGTGTCATCGCCCACGAGGCCGGGCACATCGCCGGCCGCCACCAGGAAAAGCTGCGCCAGCAGCTGGAGCGGGCGCAGACCATGGCGCTGGTGGCCACGCTGCTCGGCGTCGGCGCGGCCGTCGGCGGCGCCCTGTCGGGCAATGGCGGGCTGGCGCAGGGCGGCACCGGCATCGCGGCCGGTGGCAGCGAGGTCGCGCGGCGCACGCTGCTCGGCTACCAGCGCGCCGAGGAGATCGCCGCCGACCGCTCGGCGCTGACCTATCTGGAAAAGACGGGCCAGTCGGCGGCCGGCATGCTCAAGACCTTCCAGCGCTTCCAGAGCGCGCTGTCGCTGTCGGGCGCCCGTATCGATCCCTATCAGATCAGCCATCCGATGCCGCGCGAGCGCATCTCGAATCTCGAGACGCTGGCGCGCCAGAGCCGGAGTTTCGGCAAGCCGGACCCGGCCGCGCTGCAGCTTCGCCATGATCTGATGCGCGCCAAGATCGCCGCCTACATGGAAGGACCGGCTGCGACCTCGCGGCTGTTCCGCAACGATCCGCTGGGGCTGCCCGCGCGCTATGCGGACGCGATCAACACGCATCTGCGCGGCAGCCCGGCCAATGCGCTGGCCAAGATCGACGCGCTGATCCGCGAGAACCCCAACAACCCTTATTTCCACGAGATGCGCGGCGAGGCGCTGATTCGCGCCAACAAGCCGGCGGAGGCCGCCAAGGCCTATGGCCGGGCGCTCGCGCTCGATCCATCCAAGTCGGCCATCATCCAGATCCAGCGCGGTCAGGCCCTGCTGGCGGTGGGCGACCGGGATTCGGCGCGGCAGGCCGTGAAGGACATCCGCGGCGCGCTCGACCGCGACCGCGAGAACGCCGCCGCCTACCGCCATCTGGCGCAGGCCTACGGCATGCTTGGCGACGTGGCGGAGGCGGAGCTCGCAACCGCCGAGGCCTCCTACTACTCGGGCGCCTTTCAGGACGCGAGCATCTTTGCCATGCGGGCGCAGCAGAAGTTCAAGCCCGGTTCGCCGAGCTGGGTTCGCGCCCAGGACATCATCAACACGAGCAAGCCCCGGAAGAAAAAATGAGGGGCCTCGTCCAATGCGGGAAAAACCGGTCATGAAGAAATCTTTCGGTCTGCGCGCGGCCAGCTTCTCCCTGCTGGCGGGTCTGCTCGTCTCGGGCGCTGTCGTCGGGCCGGCAACCGGCATCGCCGCCGAAACGGCCGGCGAGAAGACGGCCGGCTTCACCCGCGCCGAAATCGAATCGATCGTGCGCGAATACCTGATCGCCAATCCGGAGGTGATGCTGGAAGTGCAGGACGCGCTGGAGGCTCGGCAGCGCGACCAGCAGCAGGCGGCCCAGCTCGAGACCATTCGCGGCGCCAGCGACGACATCTTCAATTCCGCGCATGACGGCGTCTACGGAAACCCCGACGGCAAGTACACGCTCGTCGAGTTCTTCGACTACAATTGCGGCTACTGCAAGCGCGCGCTGGGCGACATGCTGGAGCTGACCAAGGCCAATCCGGACGTGCGCTTCGTGCTCAAGGAGTTCCCGATCCTCGGGCCGGATTCGCAGCGCGCCCACATCGTCGGCCAGGCCTTCCAGCACCTGATGCCGGAGAAGTACGGCGAGTTTCACGTCAAGCTGATGAGCGCGGCCGGCCGTGCGACCGAGGAGAGCGCGATCAAGGTGGCGGTGTCGCTCGGCGCGGACGAGGCGGCGCTGCGTCGCGAGATGAAGGACCCCAAGATCGCCGACGTGTTCAACCGGACCTACGAGATCGCCAACCAGCTCGGCATCACCGGCACGCCCTCCTACGTCGTCGGCGAGGAAGTCGTCTTCGGTGCGCTCGGACGCGACGTGCTGGAGCAGAAGATCGCCAATCTCGAGCAGTGCGGCAAGGCCACCTGCTGACGGGGCATATCGCCCCCGGATCGGCCTCGAAGCGGTGCTTTACGCGGGGAAAGAACGCGTTTGCGCTCTTTCACGCGCGCATCAACCCGACTATAGAGGTGCGGCGCCCGGCGGGTGCATTGCGACATGATCTCGCGGGCCGGCGCGGCGCCGGCGGATCAGGGGCACGAGCCTGCCGCTGGACGCGCGAGCGGAATTGCGAAGGAACACAGGCCCAATGGCGACCAAGACCCCCGGCATAGACCAGAAGCTCATTCGCGACCTGGCGGGCATCCTCAACGAAACCAACCTTTCGGAAATCGAAGTCGAGCAGGGCGACCTGCGGATCAAGGTTTCGCGTCAGTCGACCGTGGTCCAGGCCATGGCCGCCCCGGCGCCCGCGCCGGTCTACGAGCGCGCGTCGGCGCCCGTGGAAGCGGCCAAGCCCTCGGCCCCGTCGTCCGACAAGATCGTCCCCTCGCCGATGGTGGGCACTGCCTATGCCTGCCCCTCGCCCGGCTCGCCCGCCTTCATCGAGGTCGGCCAGAAGGTGCGCGAGGGCCAGACGCTGCTCATCATCGAAGCCATGAAGACGATGAACCAGATTCCTTCGCCCCGCGCCGGCACCGTCACGCAGATCCTGTTCGAGGATGCTCAGCCGGTCGAGTTCGGCGAGCCGCTCGTCGTGATCGAGTAGTCGCGGCATGTTCCAGAAGATCCTCATCGCCAACCGCGGCGAAATCGCCCTGCGGGTCCTGCGCGCGGCCAAGGAGCTCGGCATCCAGACGGTGGCGGTGCATTCGACGGCCGACGCCGACGCCATGCATGTGCGCCTGGCCGACGAGAGCGTGTGCATCGGCCCGCCGCCGTCGCGCGACAGCTATCTCAACATCCACCAGATCGTCGCTGCCTGCGAGATCACCGGCGCCGACGCGATCCATCCGGGCTACGGCTTCCTGTCGGAGAATGCCCGCTTCGCCGACATCCTGGCGGCCCACAACATCACCTTCATCGGCCCCTCCGGCGACCACATCCGCATCATGGGCGACAAGATCGAGGCCAAGCGCACCGCCAAGCGCCTCGGCATCCCGGTCGTGCCCGGTTCCGATGGAGCCGTGACCGAGGAGAAGGAAGCCAAGCGCATCGCCGGTGAGATCGGCTATCCCGTCATCATCAAGGCCTCGGCCGGCGGCGGCGGACGCGGCATGAAGGTCGCGCGCAGCGAGGCCGACCTCGAGATCGCGCTCGCCACCGCGCGCTCGGAAGCCGGAGCTGCCTTCGGCGACGACGCCGTCTACATCGAGAAATACCTCGAAAAGCCGCGCCACATCGAGGTGCAGGTGGTGGGCGACGGCCGCGGCGGCGCCATCCATCTCGGCGAGCGCGACTGCTCCTTGCAGCGGCGCCACCAGAAGGTCTGGGAGGAGGCGAACTCGCCTGCCCTCAACGCCGAGGAACGCGCGCGCATCGGCGCAACCTGCGCCAAGGCCATCGCCGATCTCGGCTATTCCGGTGCCGGCACGATCGAGTTCCTCTACGAGGACGGCGAGTTCTACTTCATCGAGATGAACACGCGCCTGCAGGTCGAGCATCCCGTGACCGAAGCCATCACCGGCATCGATCTGGTCCACGAGCAGATTCGCGTCGCCTCCGGCGGCGGTCTGTCGGTTCGCCAGGACGAGGTCCGCTTCCAGGGCCACGCCATCGAGTGCCGCATCAACGCGGAAGACCCGCGCACCTTCACGCCCTCGCCCGGCACCATCACCCATTTCCACACGCCCGGCGGCCTCGGCATCCGCGTCGATTCCGGCGTCTATTCGGGCTACCGCATCCCGCCCTACTACGACAGCCTGATCGGCAAGCTCATCGTGCATGGCCGCAACCGCGTCGAATGCATGATGCGCCTGCGTCGCGCGCTCGACGAATTCGTGGTCGACGGCATCAAGACGACGCTGCCGCTGTTTCGCGATCTCGTCGGCAACGGCGACATCGCCAATGGCGATTACGACATCCACTGGCTGGAGAAGTACCTCGCGGCCAAGGACTGAGCCGGGCCGGCGATGGAACGTCCCTTCGCGCCCGGTCACCGCATCCCGCCGGATCTCCTGCTCAAGGCCTATGCCTCGGGTGTCTTCCCCATGGCCGAGAACGCCGACGATCCGGAGGTGTTCTGGGTCCGGCCGGAGACCCGGGGCGTCATCCCTCTCGACGGCTTCCATGTGCCGCGCAGCCTGGCAAAGACGATCCGGCGGCAGGTCTTTTCGATCGCGTTCGATCGCGACTTCGGGGGCGTGATCGACGGCTGCGCGCAGTCGCGCGAGATTCGCCCCTCGACCTGGATCAACGGGCCGATCCGCGAGGCCTACGGCAAGCTGTTCGAGCGCGGCCACTGCCACACGGTGGAAGCGCGGCGCGACGACCGGCTCGTCGGCGGCCTCTACGGCGTGACGCTCGGGCGCACCTTCTTCGGCGAAAGCATGTTCTCGCTGGAGACCGATGCCTCGAAGGTCTGTCTCGTGGCTCTGGTCGAACGGCTGAAGCAGCGCGGCTTCGTTCTCCTCGACACGCAGTTCACCACCGAGCACCTGAAGCGCTTCGGCGCCATCGACGTGCCGCGGCGCAAATACGAGAAGCTGCTCGCCAACGGCATCTCGGGCGAGGCCGTCTTCTACCCCTGACGACGGATCGGGCGTCAGCTCCGCTGCAGCGCGACGTGGACACCGAGACCGACCAGCACGGTCCCGCCGAGCCGCTGCGCCATCTGCCGGGCACGCGACGAGTGGCGAAGCGTCTCCACCAGCCGGCCCGCGATCAACACGCAGACGATGTCGGCCAGCGAGAAGGTCAGGTTGACCACCGTGCCCAGGATAAGCAGTTGCGCCCAGACCGGCAGCGCCGCTGCCGCATCGACGAATTGCGGCAGGAAGGCCAGGAAGAAGAGCGCCGTCTTCGGGTTCAGCACCTCCACCGCGATGCTCTCGGCAAAGGCGCGCCGGCCCGATTTGCGCGGCAAGTCGAGCGGCAGTTCGCCCGAAGAGGCTCCGGCCGCGCGAAAGGCCCCGACGCCGAGCCAGATCAGGTAGACGGCACCGGCGACCTTCACGGCCAGATAGAGCGCGGGGACCGCGTGGAACAGCATCGACAGCCCGGCGGCCGCGGCGACCACGTGGACATAGCAGCCGAGATGGATGCCGAGGCTCGCCATCAGACCGGCCGACCGGCCGCCTGCCAGCGTGCGCGCCGCCGCATACATCATCGCCGGCCCGGGAATGAAGGCAAAGAGCGCCGTGGTGACGATGAAGGTGACCAGGATGTCGATGGCGGGCATGATGGCTCCAAGGCCCGCGACAGGGCCCCTGCCATCCATAACCCCAGCCGGCGGCTCGCGATAGTCGTGCGGCGCGTCGTCAGTCCGCCTTGGCGGTCTCGGGCGGCGGCACGTCGGAGTTCTGTTTGCAGGCCTTCAGCCAGACGTCGTAGACCGAGTGCTCGACGGCATTGAGGCCTGGGCTCTCGGCGAACATCCAGCCGGTGAAGATGCGCCGGATCTTGCGGTCGAGCGTGATCTCGTCGACCTCGACGAAGGAATCCGTCCTTGCCTCGTCGGTGTCGGGGCTGGACAGGCAGACGCGCGGCGTCACCTGCAGGGCGCCGAACTGCACCGTCTCGTCGATATAGACGTCGAAGGTGATGATGCGGCCGGTGACCTTGTCGATGCCGGTGAACTCGGCCACCGGATTCTTGATGCGCTCCACGGGCGCGGCATCCTGGGCGGCGGCGCCCATCGGAAGAAGACCGAGGGCCAGCGCGCAGCAGAGCGACCGGACCAGATGTTTGGATGCCGTCGATATCATCTGTCTTCGACCGAAACCTCTGCCTGACGCTTGATCCGCCGGCCATCCTCGCCTGCCCGGATCAACAGACGGTTAACCATGGATTGTGGCGATACGATTGCTCGTCTGCGCAATCAGTTCCCTGGTGTCCAGGCGTCGTAGTCGCCGGTGACGGCCGGGCGGTCGCCGGGGCGCAGCACCGAGCCCTTGGGGCGGTAGGCCTTCCAGGAACCGGTGTGATTCGGCTCGTGCGCCTTTTCCCACTCGTGGGCCTGATAGTTTTCCTGGGTCGGCGCGACATCGACCCGATGGTGCAGCCAGCCGTGCCAGCCGGGCGGCACGCGGGTGGCCTCCGACAGGCCATTGTAGATGACCCAGCGGCGCTGGCGGCCCTCCGAATCGGTACCGCCGGTGTAGTACAGGTTCCCCTGCTCGTCCTTGCCCACGAAGGTGCCGTTGCGCCAGGTGTGGAAGCGCGTGTTCAGCGTCTGGCCGTTCCACCAGGTGAACATCTGGGTCAGGAATTTCAACATCGCAGGACCTCGCGCGGATATGTCCGCCTTATGGCTCCCGAAGGCGGCGAAAGCAAGGGGCGCGGCGCGGCGCCTGCCCCGGCCGGGCCGCTAGAGCTTCATCTTGAACGCCACGTGGCTCCTCTCGAATCCGAGGCGCTCGTAAAACCGATGCGCCTCGATCCGCGCGGCGTTGGAGGACAGCTGGACGAGCCCCGCGCCTGCCTCCCTGGCCTGCGCCACCGCATGGCGCATCATCGCCGCGCCGATGCCGCCGCCGCGCCTGTCGGCGCGCGTCTGGACGCCCTCGACCGTCAGGACCAGCCGCCCGCGGCACGTCATCATCGGCGTCAGCGTCGTCTGGAAGGTGCCGACCACCACCCCATCCATCTCCGCGACGAAGAGGCGGTCGGCGGGGCTCGCCGCGATTCGCTCGAAGGCGGCCATGTAGTCGGGCAGCGCCGCCGGATCGGCGCTATCGCCATGGCCGCCGACCGCGTCTGCCGCATACAGGGCGGCGATCGCAGGCACGTCGTCGCGGCGGGCCTCACGGATGACGAGATCGGTCGTATCGGGTTTCATTCTGTGTGCCTCCGGCCATCATGCAGGCGACGTTTATCGCAGAACGCGACGAAGGTTTGCGACAAGATCTGTCCGCTGCTCCACCCTGAGCTTATCCAGGTTCTGCTGACGCCACAGGACGGCCGGCAGGCTGCTCGCATGGGGGATCGCGAGGAGCGACCAGTCAGGCTTCCCCTCTTCGAAGCCGATCAGGAATTCCTGGTGCTGCAGCGGCATCTGATCGAGCAGAGCCGCAAACATGTCGGTCTGCGTCTTGATCAGCTCTTCAATGGCAACCGGCTCCACGGTCATCCCCGCAAAGCCGGTTTGGTACTCGGCCAACAGTTCCTTGCGCCTGCGGGACAGCACCTCATGCATCGGCCTGTTGTGGCTGATGAGGTAGAGGATGAAGGCTTCGCGCAATTCATCGGAGATGCCATCATGAGCGAGAAGTTCCCGCACATCGAACAGGTCACGGGGATGCTGACGGTCGAGGGTGGCCACCAGCTTTCCTGCATACAGGTCGGCCATGGACACGACGCGGATTTCGGCAAAGCCGAAGGTGTCTTCAACGGTGGGTGTCACACTGCGGAGTTCGGGCTCGTAGGCCGTACCGCGCATGACGGGCGAGAGTTCGATCTTGACCTGGGCACCACCGGCCCGCACGAGAAGCTTGGTGATGCAGCCCTCGGTCATGGCCCTGGTGATGGCCGCACCGCCCACCACCCGAACAACCCGCGCCTCGATGCGCTTCATGGCAGCATCGATGCCGGCAAGCGACTCCGCACGGTTTGCGACCGGCAGATAGGTGAGATCGATATCAACCGACAGACGCGGCAGATCGCGCACGAAGAGATTGATCGCCGTGCCCCCTTTGAGGGCAAACACCTCTTCCTCAGCCACCAGAGGAATGATGCGTATGAGGAGAGCAACCTGCCCGCGATAGGCCTCATTCACGGCCATAGAGCGCTTCCGGGACAGTGATGTTGTAGACAGGATCGAGGCGGCCGCCCGAAACCAGAGAACGCTTGCCCGATCCAAGGTCGATCGACGATTTATCCAGACGCTTCAGCCAGGCGTGCCGATGCCGATCGGCGAAGAAGAAGAACAGCCGCTTGACCTTCACGCTCCGACAATCGGCCAGGAGCTTCTGCAGATGGCGAGGACGGAGATTGGAAAGCCCCTCCATGAGCTTGTCTGCCTGATCGAAGCTCTCCCGATGGGGGAGTTCATCGAGCAGTTCCAACATGGCGCGCTCAGGCGATGACAGGGTGAGTGGCCAATCCCATTGCCCCCAACTCATCGTCGTGAAGTCTCCGCCCTGAAGCGTTGAGAGGTCACGCCCCGAATTGTTGCGGATATCCCAGGCAAGGCCGGTCATGCCCCGGCTTTTGTGGTCGCCGGCAAACAGCTTGTCGCTGTGATAGACGAAACGCGCATCGACCGGCAGCTTGAACACCCAGGAGGGCGGTGGCTTGGGTCCGTAGAGATGGACCGTCTCTATGCCCGGCGAGAGATAGTGCGCATGGCCATCCAGCGCGAGCGCGGTACGACCACCGACGCAGAGGGGCCCATGCCGCTCCAGCAGCAGGGTCTGCAAGGAAATCACGACCTGCTGCCATTTGAGGGGACCGCGTGGCCGGCGATAGACACCCCGCACCGGCTGGTCGAGCCAGCCGGTTTTCGTATAGTAGGTGCGCAGATTGCTGGCATAGCCCTTGGCCTCCAGCCACGCCCCATCAACCACGAGCCCCTCAGGGAGATCGTGCGCAAGCCGGTTTACACGTTGTGTTCTCTGCTCATCCATATTGAGCATGGTAGCAGAAGTTCAAACCAAAAGCCAGTTTGACATCCGCCTTAAGGGCTCATCCAGATTGAGCCTGGCTGCCTTCTTGCGAACCGTCGCCCCCTTCTCATTCGAAACCAACCCAAACCGCATGACGTTGACATCCGTTTCGAGTCCATTGGAAAAATGGGTTTCCTTCGTTGCTGGATCGTGATCCACCCTGTGGATGGGGACACGAGAGACGCGAGGCCGCATGGCCAGTCCGAGCGCCGGCATCATCGACAGCCAGACGGTAAAGGCACCCGCGCATGGCGCAGCGCGCGGCGACGATGCCGCCGAGATGCCTTTCGGCTGCAAGCGTCACATCGCGGTCGACACCAACGGGCGATTGCCGATGGTCGACCTGACACCGGCCGACGGCGCCTGTGACCGCCGGCAGCTGCCGGAGAAGGCCGCCTTCCTGGATTTCGTCGTCGAGGTCGTGCGCCGCACCGACAGCGAGCCCGGTTTCAAGCTGCTGCCAAGACGCCGGGTCGTCGAACGAACCTTCGGCTGGCCCACGCGCTCGCGCCGCCTCGTGCCCGACTACGAACAGCACATCGACGTCTCCGAAGCCATGTCCCACGTCGCCATGGGAAGCCTTCTGCCGCGCAGGATAAGCCATTGAACCCGTTTTCAAACGGACTCTCAGGCGCCACGCCGGCGAGCGCCAGCGTCGCCGGCATCCTGTTTGCGGTCGGCGCCGCGACGATCTTTTCGATCAACGACGTCGCGATCAAATGGCTCTCCGACGGCTATCCTCTGCACCAGATCACCTTCATCCGCAGCCTCGTCGGCATGCTCGTCATCCTCGCCGTCTTCGTGCCGCTGGAAGGCTCCTATTCGGCGCTGCGCACCCGCCGGCCGGGCTTCCATCTCCTGCGCGGCGCGATCCTGGTCACCGCCAACATGGCCTTCTATGCCGGGCTGGCGACGTTGCCGCTCGGCGAGGCGACGGCGATCTATTTCGTCTCGCCGCTGTTCATCACCGCGCTTTCGGTGCTGCTGCTCGGCGACCGGGTGGGCCCGCGGCGCTGGGCGGCGGTCGCGGCCGGCATGATCGGCGTCGTGATCGTCATCCAGCCGGGCAGCGCCGCCTTCCAGGTCGCCGCGCTCCTGCCGCTCATCGGCGCCTTCTTCTACGCCTTGCTGCAGATCACCAGCCGCAAGATCGGCGTGACCGAGAGCGCCTCGACCATGGCCTTCTACCTGAACCTGTTCTTCATCCTGTTTTCGGGCGCCGTCGGGCTCGCCTTCGGCGACGGGCGGTATGCCGGCAGCGACGATGCCAGCCTCGAATTCCTGCTGCGCGCCTGGGTCTGGCCGACACCGGGCGATTTCCTGCTGCTGTCGCTGATGGGCGTCATCGGTTCGACCGGCGCCTATTGCGCCAGCCAGGCCTACAGGATCGCGCAGCCGGGCCTGATCGCGCCTTTCGAATATGTCGGCATGCCGCTCGCCGTGTTCTGGAGCGTCGCCATCTGGGGCGACTGGCCGGACGCGATCTCGTGGATCGGCATCGCCCTGATCGCGGCAGCGGGGATCTTCGTCTTCTGGCGCGAGGCGCGGCTCGGACGGCAGCACCGGCTGCGCCCGCCCGCGGCGCGCGGCCGCTGATCAGGCGACCGCACGTTCCAGGATCAGCGCCGGGATGCCCGACTGGTCGCGCCCGCAGTTCTCCGTGCGGCCGATCTCGACGAAGCCCTGCGTGAGATAGAAGGCGATGGCGCGGGCATTCGCCGGCTCGACCTCCAGCCGGATGCGCTCGGCATCCGGGAAGCTCTCGATGATCTCGTCGAGCAGCATCCCGCCGATCCCCTGCCCCTGGCGGCCCGGCCGGACGTAGAGCTGCGACAGCGTCACGGTCTTGCCGTCGTCGGCCGTTCCGGCGAAGGCCATGCCGGCAATCGCCACGCCGTCGTCGGCCACCACGAACTCCGCATCCGGCTTGTCCAGCTGCGCCCTCAGCGACCGCAGCGAATGCCAGTCATTCGTGATCTCCGTCACCCTGGCGGCACCGTAGATGCCGTCATAGGTCGCGTGCCAGGTCTCCACCAGCACGTCCCGGATCGCCGGCAGGTCGTTGGGCCCGGCGGTGCGGATGAACATCATTCGATCCCGAGCTTCGCCTTCACCAGGTCGTTGACGGCCTGCGGATTGGCCTTGCCGCCGGTGGCTTTCATCACCTGGCCGACGAACCAGCCCGCCATCGTCGGCTTGGCGCGGGCCTGTTCCGCCTTGTCGGGATTGGCCGCGATCACCTCGTCGACCGCCTTCTCGATGGCGCCGGTGTCGGTGACCTGCTTCAGGCCGCGGCTCTCGACGAGTTCGCGCGGGTCGCCGCCCTCGGTCCAGACGATCTCGAACAGGTCCTTGGCGATCTTACCGGAGATGGTGCCTTCCCTGATCAGGTCGATGATGGCGCCGAGCTGGTCGGCAGAAACGGGAGTCTCTTCAAGGGCCTTGCCGGACTTGTTCAAGGCACCGAGCAGGTCGTTGATGACCCAGTTCGCCGCCATCTTGCCGTCGCGGCCCGCGGCGACCTGCTCGAAGAAATCGGCGACGGCCTTCTCGGCCACCAGCACCGACGCGTCGTAGGCCGACAGGCCCATGGCCGAGACGAAGCGCTCCTTCTTCTGGTCGGGCAGTTCGGGCAGGTGCTTTGCCAGCGCGTCGACATAGGCCTGGTCGAATTCGAGCGGCAGGAGGTCCGGATCGGGGAAGTAGCGATAGTCGTGCGCCTCTTCCTTCGAGCGCATCGAGCGGGTCTCGCCCTTGGCGGGGTCGAACAGCCGCGTCTCCTGGTCGATCCTGCCGCCGTCCTCCAGGATGGCAATCTGGCGCTGCGCCTCCGCCTCGATCGCCTGGCCGATGAAGCGGATCGAGTTGACGTTCTTGATCTCGCAGCGCGTGCCGAATGCGCCGCCCGGCTTGCGCACCGAGACGTTGACGTCGGCGCGCAGCGAGCCCTCGTCCATGTTACCGTCGCAGGTGCCGAGATAGCGCATGATGGTGCGCAGCTTGGTCACGTAGGCCTTGGCCTCGTCGGCCGAGCGGATGTCGGGCTTCGAGACGATCTCCATCAGCGCCACGCCCGAGCGGTTGAGATCGACATAGGACATGGTCGGATGCTGGTCGTGCATCGACTTGCCGGCGTCCTGCTCGAGATGCAGGCGTTCGATGCCCACCTCGATGTCCTCGAACTGGCCCTGCCGGTCCGGACCGACCGAGACGATGACCTTGCCCTCGCCGACGATAGGCTGCTTGAACTGCGAGATCTGGTAGCCCTGCGGCAGATCGGGATAGAAATAGTTCTTGCGGTCGAAGACCGACTTCAGATTGATCTGCGCCTTGAGCCCGAGCCCGGTGCGGATCGCCTGCTTCACGCATTCCTCGTTGATCACCGGCAGCATGCCCGGCATGGCCGCGTCGACGAGGCTGACATTGTCGTTGGGCGCGGAGCCGAAGTCGGTCGAGGCGCCCGAGAAGAGCTTGGAGTTCGAGCTCACCTGGGCATGGACCTCCAGGCCCACGATCACCTCCCAGTCGCCGGTGGCGCCGGAAATCAGCCGCTTCGGGTCGGGCGTGCGGGTGTCGATGATGCTCATTTCGGGCCGGAAACCTCACATTCGGACATGCCGGTTGGCTAGAACAAACACCATGCGGAGGCAAGGCTTTCCGATGGCTTGATCCAGATCAAGGCGCCCTTCCTGCCGCGCGGCGATCCTGGCTTGGCAGACCGAAGCGGGAGAATCGTCGTGGGCTATATGGGTTTCGTCGAACGGATGGCCGCCAAGGCCGACCTGATGGAGAGCATGATGCGCAAGCTCGACGTCCGCGAGGCCATTGCCGACATGCCGGCGGCGCCATCCGTGATGCGCAGTGCCGCCCTGCGCTGCCTGTCCTGCGGCCATGCCGGCGAATGCACGACCTGGCTGGAGGAGAACGAGGCGCCGCAGCACGCCCCGGACTACTGCCGCAACAAGGACCTGTTCGAATTCGCGGCCGAAAGCTAGGGGCGTCCCCCGGAAACGGGCGCCGGCTTCAGGTCGGAGACACGTCGAGGGACGGCGAAACCCATCGGGCGGAATGCCCATGAGGATCGCGACACGATTCAGCGGTGCCGGGCGACCGGTCCCACCGCTCACGAGACTACAGTGCCCCTGTAGCTAGGCCGGCCCGCCTCCCTCCCTCCCTGGCGGCCGGCCGCTTTTTTTCACGCGGTCGCGATGTAGTTGCGGATCTCCTGCGCCTCGTGCTCGACCTGCTCAATGCGCCGCTTCACCACGTCGCCGATCGAGATGATGCCGACGAGGATGCCGTCGCGCTCGACGGGCAGGTGCCGGAAGCGGCCGGCGGTCATGATCTCCATCACGTCGTTGATGGAGTTGTTCTCGTGGCAGACCTGAACCTTCGCGGTCATCGCCGCCGAGATCGGCTTGTCCAGCGCACCCGGCCCCTCGCCTGCCAGGATGCGGACGATGTCGCGCTCCGACAGGATGCCGGCAATGCGGCCCTCGTCCTTCGTCACCACGATGGCGCCGATCCGGCGTCTGGCGAGCACCTGCACGGCGTCCGCGAGCGTCCTGTCCGGCATCATCGTCTCGACGTCGGAGCCCTTGTCCGCAAGTATGTTCTTGACCAGCATGGCGTCCTCCTCAAACGCGACCTCCGCCCCGTCCGGCGACCTTCGCCGCCGTCAGGCCATGGTGCGCGGAGTTTTCCGCCTTTGCAAGGCTCCCGGTCAGGCGCGGCGCCGGTCGAACAGGCGCACCGCCAGGAACCCGGCCAGGAAGCCGCCGACATGCGCTTCCCAGGCGATCGCGCCGTCGACGCCCGGAATGCCGCTCGCCAGCCCGGTCGCGAGGTTGATGACGAACCAGACCGCGAGGAATGTCACCACGGTTCGCGAGGACAGCGCTTCGGGGATCGTCAGCATCCGGCCTTCGAAGGCCGCGCGGCCGGCCCCGCGGCTGCTGCGGAAGCCGAAGCGGGCGGCAGCACCCATCATCCCCGAGATCGCGCCCGAGGCACCCACCAGCGGGACGTTGCTGTCCATGTGCAGCACATAGTGGAGCGCGACGGCGGCAAGCGTCGTGGCGCACCAGAACAGCACGAAGCGGACCGGGCCTATCCGTGTCGCCAGCGGAGAGCCGAAGGCGGCGAGCCAGATCATGTTCACCGCCAGGTGCGCCAGGCCGCCATGCAGCAGCGAATATGTGAGCGGGCTGGTGAAGGCCGGCAGGTCGAGCAGGTATTCCCCGGAATAGCGGAGAGGAATGAACGCCCCTGCCAGAATCACCTCGAAGTCCATGGCGGGCGTCAGCAGGTAGCCGCGCACGAGGTGGATGCCGACGCAGAGCGCGATGAAGACGAGCACGACAGCCGGGATGTTGAAGGCGGGCTCGCGCCGCGGCGGCGGCGGAAACGGGCCGCCGCGCGATTCGCGATCGGTGTCGCGCAAGGGATCTGCTGACAAGGTCGAGGACTCCGGACTGTCGGGTGCCCTATATGGCTGCGCAGGGCCGGCGCCGAAACCGTCCGCGTGGGCGAAAGGTTAAAAAAATGGCCGTCCGGGACATGGTCCCGAACGGCCGGTCGAGTCCCCACTCGATGGACGGAGATCGCTCTCGAACCTGAATTCGCTGTGAAGCCAATGGCTTCCTGAGTGCCCCTCACTCCCATGCCGGCGCCGGCAACGCAATCTCAACCTTTCGTTAACCTTAACGGCGACGCGTCGTGCATAATGGTTAATTGCGCTGGCATGCAACCTGCTCCCTCCTCCATGAAGCATGGCGGATGTCACCCCGTTGTGCGTGGTTGAAACAGGTCCACGTGAAAATGCATGAGTGGGGACAGATGAGACAAAGGGGAACTGCGGGGCTGTTCCAGTATTGGAACAAGCTGCGCGACGGTCGCCCGGCGCCCAGGCGCACCGAGATAGAACCGGCCGACATCAAGTCGATGCTGGCCGACACGTTCATCCTGGAACGCGACCTGCGCGGCGATGCGGTCTTCCGGCTGGCCGGGACGCGGCTCTGTGCCACTTTCGGACGCGAGCTCAAGGGCTTCGCCTTCACGTCGCTGTGGACCCACGCCGATCAGCCGAAGGCAGCGCGGCTGGCGCTCGGGACGCTGCTCGAGAAGTCGGTGACGGTGACCACCCTCCTCGGCACGACCGAAAGCGGCCGGTCGCTCGACTTCGAACTGCTGCTCCTCCCGCTCGAGGGCGGCGCCGAAAACCCGCGGGCGATGGGTTCGCTGTGCCCGGCGGAAAAACCCTACTGGCTCGGAGCCGAGCCCATCGTCCAGTGCCGGGTCGACGGCATCCGGACCATCGATCCGGACCGCGAACCACTTCAGGGCGAGGGCATGATGCAGGTCGATGCCCCGCCGCTCGCCCCCGGCCAGGCAACGCTGGCGGGAACGCCGGCGCGCCGCTTCCGCCATCTCGTGGTGATCGAAGGGGGCCGAAACCGCTGATTGCATGCCTTTGCGTCAGCTTCGCGGGTTGCAACCCCGCCTGCCGAGCCGAAACCTTAGAGACTGCTTAAATGATCGTGTCGAAAAAGCGGCCGGCACAACCCCGGATTACCGACTGTTAACCCATCCCGGTCATATTGATGAAAGCCCTTCGAGGCCATCTTGATCGGATCATGGGTAGAACAGGGACAGCGATGACGTCAGCGGCCACAGATGCCATGCCGTCCAGGGCCGAGAGGCGTTACTTCCAGCGCGTGCGGGTCAAGGTATATGGCCGCTTCATGCTGGAGGATCGCACCGAGCATCCCTGTCAGGTCATCGACATGTCTCCGGGCAATGCACTTCTGCGCGCCGACCGCGTCGGCGAACTCGGCGAGAAGGTCATCGCCTACATCGATCACATCGGCCGCATCGAAGGCGTCGTGACGCGCATTTCCAGCGACGGCTTCGCAATGACCATCGTCGCGTCGGAACGCAAGAAGGACAAGCTCGCCGCGCAGCTCACCTGGCTCGCCAACAAGCACGAGCTCGACCTTCCCGAGGACCGCCGCCACGACCGCGTTTCGCCGCGCAATCCGATCAGCGTGCTGCAACTCGCAGACGGGCGACAGTACCAGTGCCGCATCGTCGACCTCTCGCTCTCCGGCGCCGCCGTGGAGATCGACGTCCGCCCCGCGCTTGGAACGCCGGTCACGCTCGGCACCATGCGCGGTCGCGTCGTCCGGCATTTCGAGGATGGCGTCGCGGTCGAGTTCGCTGCCGTCCAGCGCGTCGATGCGCTCGAGGCCGAGTTCTCCGACGACGACCGGTAGCCGGCCGCCCGCGGCCCGCTTTCATCACCGCTCCCTTCCTGCGAAGGTCCGCGCCCCTGCGGCTGCCGTCGCGTTCCGCGGCCGTCCGGCGCGGAGGCGCCCGCGCGCACGGCGTTCGAAACCGCGATTTCGACTAGAAATTTAGCAAAATTCACGTCTCTTTTTAGTCTTGTTTATATTACATCGCATACGCGTTTTACTTAAATCTCCAGCGACAACTTTGCCTGGAATAAATCCGTCCCTGTCATTGTGCCTTCAAACGGGGAGACACAGCGATGGGGTTTCGGGACAGGGTGGTCGCGTTGATGTCGGCGGGCATGTTGCTCGCCATCGTGCCGACGACCGGATTCGCGTCCGGCACGTCGATGCCGACGGGAGGCCGCACGACGCAGCCGGTCGGCCATTACGAGTTCTGCAAGCGCATGCCGTCGGACTGCGCCGACCGCGCCCGGACGAGCCGTCCCGTCGACCTGACGCGCAAGCTCTGGGACAGGATCGTCGCGATCAACCATGACGTGAATGCGTCGGTCGCGCCGCGCACCGATTACGAGATGTGGGGTCGCGAGGAGTACTGGTCCTATCCGACGGATGTCGGCGACTGCGAGGACTATGTGCTCGAGAAGCGCCGCCGCCTCAAGGAGATCGGCATACCCGCCGGCAACCTGCTGATCACCGTGGTTCGTCAGCCGAACGGAGACGGCCATGCCGTCCTCACCGTGGAGACGAGCCTCGGCGATTTCATCCTGGACAATCTCGAGACCCGGGTTCTCGCCTGGACGGACACGGACTACCGCTACCTGAAGCGGCAGTCTGACCGCGACGCGAGCGTCTGGATCTCGATCGGCGACGACCGCAACGTCGCCGTCGGCAGCGTCAGATAGAGTTTTGTAGAGGTTCCCGGTCGAGTCCCCACCCCCCGTCCCCAACGACCGGGCACATGGAGCCGGCCCCTGTCCCCGGGCCGGCTCCTCCTTTTTTTCAGGAGAGCCCGGCCCGATCCGGGACGAGCGGGGGTCAGGCGGGCGTCAGGCCCTTCGCGAAGCGGCGACCGTTCTCGACATAGTGGTTCGCCGACCAGCGCAGGAGTTCGATCGCCTTGTCGTCGAGCTGGCGGATGGCCTTGGCCGGCGAGCCGACGATCAGCGAGTTCGGCGGAAATTCCTTGCCCTCGGTGACCAGCGCGCCGGCACCCACCAGCGAGTTCTCGCCGATGCGGGCGCCGTTCAGCACGATCGCCCCCATGCCGATCAGGCTGTTGTCGCCGATGGTGCAGCCGTGCAGCATCGCGCGGTGGCCGATCGTGCAGCCCTTGCCGATCGTCAGCGGAAAGCCGATGTCGGTGTGCATGACCGTGTGCTCCTGCACGTTCGATCCCGCGCCGATCTCGATCGGCTCGTTGTCGCCGCGCAGCACCGCCCCGAACCAGATGCCGACGTCGCGGCCGATCCGCAGCCGGCCGATCAGGGTCGCGTCCGGCGCGATCCAGTTCGTCGCGGCATCCTCGAACTGCGGCTTCACGCCGTCGAGCGCATAGATGGGCATGGTCTGTGGGTCTCCTCGCCTCTTCGTCGGATCAGGAAATCAGGCCGCCGAGGAAGAATGCGACGTCGACGACGACGATGCCCGTCAGGAATGCCCAGGTCATCGCCAGCGCGGCGCTGCTTCCGACCGTGGTCCAGCCGACGCGGCGCGCCCGGAAAGCCTCGAGAGCCTCGTTGAACAGCATGAAGGGACCGGCGAAGGCGGCCAGCACCACCGAGCGCAGCGGCCGGCGCATCGTCACGAAGGGTTCGGCGAAGGCGAGCCGCCGCCCGCTCCACATCTCCAGCAGCACGCCGAGCATGCCGCCGGCGACGAGCCCGCTCACGAATACGAAGGATACGATCCAAACACCGGTCATCATTTACCGCCCGTTTACCATGGCAGACGAAGGTCGTCACCGGTTGCCGCAAAATGCGTGCCGGTTATCCCGTGCCATGACGGGACGGTGGCAGCGGTAGGAGCTTGGACGGGACAATGCAGGCATCGGCGGGACAGGGCGCGGCGACGCGGCGGATCGACGACCGGCTGATGGTGAAGGTCTTCGTCGCCTTCGCCCTGCTGGCGCTGGTCTCGGCGCTGATCAGCGTCGGCGGCAAGTGGGTCGGCCGCTCCATCGCGCTCGCCGGCCATACCGAGGACGCCACGCCGCGCGAGATCGTCATCGGCAACAACGTCGTCGTCGTTCCCGCCAACGCCATACGGTTCGAGGACGACCGTCGCGACGGCGTCGCCTCCTCGCTGCGTCTCTATCTGCGATGGCCGGACCTGCAGGGCTATAGCGCGGCTGCGCGCGACGACTTCAACCACGCCGACGGATCGCGCAACATCCTGTTCGTCTCCTTCGAGCAGCAGATCATGTCGCGCGACATGAGCGGACGCTTCGATCCGATCTATGCATCGCTGATCGAGCCGGCGGGAACGCCGGGCCCGGCCGGCGTGACGCTGCACGGCTTCAAGCCGCAGTCGGGATATCTGGACGAAAGCCTGGCGGTCGGTCCCCAACGCGCGGGCAGCCGCTTCGTGGCGCGCTGCCTGACGGGCGCGGTCGCAGCCGAATCGCTGGCCGACTGCGAGCGCGATCTCGTCGTCGGCGACCGGCTCGTGCTGGTCTACCGCTTTCCGTCACGTCTTCTGGGGGAATGGAAGCAGCTGGACGATGCCATGCTCGCCTATGCGCGCAAGGCGCTGAAGACGCCGCGCGGGGGCTGAGCCCCGGCGCGGCGGCGGGCGTCAGAGATCGACGTCGAGGATCGCCATCGAGAAATTGTAGGACAGTTCGCCGTCCTCGTCGTCCTTGAAGATGATGCCGAGGAACTCGTCACCGACGTAGAGCTCGCACGAATCGTCCTTGCGCGGACGTGCCTTCACGGAAAGCGAGGCGTTCTGGAAGACGCGCTTGAAGTAGGCGTCCAGCTTCCTGATTTCTTCGGCTTTCAAATCGACTTCTCCCGGTCGGTGTGCGTGATGCGCCTGCCTGGGCACGCGTCATGCGTGCCCGCGTTCGCAGGCTTCTGGCATGCCCGCCGCCGACCTGTAAACCCCGCAGACAGCCACGCCGGCTTCCGATCGCCGGGCGCGGCGGGCGTGCGTCAATCGCTGCCGATCAGCTGGTCCATGGCGCGCGAGGGCTCGGCGCAGCCGGCCTCGCCGACGATCCGGGCCGGAACGCCCGCCACCGTCTTGTTGTGCGGCACGGCGGAAAGCACCACCGAGCCGGACGCGATCTTGCTGCAATGGCCGATCTCGATGTTGCCGAGGATCTTGGCGCCCGCGCCGATCAGCACACCGTCGCGGATCTTGGGATGGCGGTCGCCGGTCTCCTTGCCGGTGCCGCCGAGCGTCACGCCCTGCAGGATCGAGACATTGTCGCCGATGACGGCGGTGGCGCCGACGACGAGACCGGTCGCGTGATCGAGGAAGATGCCCTTGCCGATGCGCGAGGCGGGGTTGATGTCGGTCTGGAACACGGCCGAGGAGCGGCTCTGCAGATAGAGCGCGAAGTCCTGGCGGCCCTCTTTCCACAACCAGTGCGCCAGCCGGTGCGTCTGGATCGCGTGGAAGCCCTTGAAGTAGAGCACCGGCATGATGAAGCGGTCGCAGGCCGGATCGCGGTCGTAATAGGCCTGGATGTCGACGCGCATGGTCGTGCTCCAGGACGGATCGGCCTTGAGCATGGTCCGGAAGGTCTGGCCGATCAGGCTTGCGGAGATGTCGCCATGGTCGAGCCGCTCGGCGATGCGGTGGATCACCGCCTCTTCCAGCGTCTCCTGGTTCAGGATCGTCGAATAGAGGAAGGCCGCCATCAGCGGGTCGCGCGCGACGGCCTCCTCGGCCTCGCGGCGGACCGAATCCCAGATCGGATCGATCGGGCGGATGTCGCTCGATCGCGCGTTGCTGCGTGTGCTCATGCTGTCGCTCCCTTCACGCCCCCTTGGGCGCTCCCTGGTTTCGCGCCCTTGCCGGGTCGCGCAACATAGGCCAGAACCGCTTCCCATAGAACTGCGAATTCCTCAACACACTCTTCAATTGGATTGAAACGGGCGTGAATCAAGCCGAAACCGATCCGCGCATCCGCGTCTCCCGGTCCGATGACGGCATCGTGAGCGTCACCATCGACCGCGCCGACAAGAAGAACGCCCTTACCCTGTCGATGTGGCAGACCCTGGCAGCAGTCTTTCCGCGCGAGGCAGCCGATCCGTCCACCCGCGTCATCGTGCTGACCGGCGCCGGGGCCGACTTCTGCGCCGGCGCCGACATCGGCGAATTCGGCGACCTGCGCGGCGCTGCCGCGACCGCCCGCGGCTACGAGGCGGCGAACTCGGCTGCCTTCCGGGCGATTCGCGAATCGGCCGTGCCGACGATCGCGGCCATCGCGGGCATCTGCTTCGGCGGCGGCTTCGGCATCGCGGCGGCCTGCGACCTGCGCCTGGCCACGCGCGATGCCCGCTTCTCCGTGCCCGCCGCCCGCCTCGGGCTCGCCTATCCGCAGGACGCCATGCAGGACATCGTCCGCGCCTGCGGACCGCAGCTCGCCAAGCATCTGGCCTTCACGGCCGCGCGCCTGACGGCCGATCAGGCCAGGGACGCGGGCATCCTGCTCGAGACGGTCGCCGACCGCCCTGCCCTCGACGCCCGCGCAGCCGAGATCGCCGCCGCCATCGCCTGCAACGCACCGCTCTCGGTCCGCGCCTCGAAGGCCTCGATCGCCGCCGTCGAGAGCCGCAGGCCCGCGGATGCGGCCCGCGCACGCGAACTGGGCGACGCGACCTTCGACAGCGCCGACTACGCCGAGGGCCGCGCAGCCTTCGCCGCGCGCCGCGCGCCGCGCTTCCGCGGGCTCTGAAGCCGCTTGACGCGCTGCGCCGCAGCCAGCCGCGGCGCGGCACGTCGAGCCGTCGCTCGCCGCCGATCCGTCCCCGCTATCCACATGCTTGCACACAATATCTAGCGTCATCGCTCCGTCATGAAACGAGGCCTTGACGCTCCGGTACGAGTCGCATTTTATGGGGTCGTACCCGTGTTGAGGGTGCGGCCGGCGCGTTTAGAGACCGGTCTTCATTTCCGGATTTTCCTGCGTTTCTGGGGTGTGCCGACGGTTTGCGAGGGCCGTTGGCCCGTGTTCGCGTTCGGGCTTGCGAGGAGACGTGCAGACAAGTCGAGGGGTTGGTTAAATCTTCTGTTAACACTATATTTAGTGTTTGCGCCCTACCCTGACACTAGATACGGATGACGGCATTCACACCCACCGAGTCGTATCGACGAGTGGAATCGGAACCCGCGAGGGTTCGTCCGAAGCTGGACGGCGCCCGTTGGAGGCGTCGAAGACGGTGTTCAGGCGACAGCGTGCGGAAGGAGAACCGGCGATCTTCGCGGATTGCCGGAGCGGCGGACCATGCGGCTTTCGCGGGGGTATGTGCCCCCCGCCGCAAAGACGCTATATATAGATGTCAAAGGGACAGACCATGCGGATCGAACGTCGGTTCACCAAGAGCGAGAACGCCAGCCCCTATGCGGAGATCGAATTCCGCAAGGCCCTGAGCGAGATCAGGAATCCCGACGGTTCGGTGGTGTTCCGTCTGGCCGACATCGACGTGCCGGCGCAGTTTTCCCAGGTCGCCACCGACGTGCTGGCGCAGAAGTATTTCCGCAAGGCCGGCGTGCCCGCGCGTCTGAAGAAGATCGAGGAGAACGACGTCCCGTCCTTCCTGTGGCGCTCGGTGCCCGACGAGGCGGCGCTTGCGGCGCTGCCTGAGGGCGAGCGCTACGGCTCCGAGACCGACGCGCGCCAGGTCTTCGACCGGCTCGCCGGCACCTGGGCCTACTGGGGCTGGAAGGGCGGCTATTTCGACGGCGAGGACGACGCCCGCGCCTTCCGTGACGAACTCGCCTACATGCTGGCCACCCAGCGCGTCGCGCCCAACTCGCCGCAGTGGTTCAACACCGGCCTGCACTGGGCCTACGGCATCGACGGTCCCGGCCAGGGCCACTATTACGTCGATCCCTTCACCGGCAAGATGACCAAGTCGAAGTCGGCCTACGAGCATCCGCAGCCGCATGCCTGCTTCATCCAGGGCGTCCAGGACGACCTCGTCAACGAGGGCGGCATCATGGACCTGTGGGTGCGCGAGGCGCGCCTGTTCAAATACGGCTCCGGCACCGGTTCCAACTTCTCCTTCCTGCGCGGCGAGGGCGAGAAGCTGTCGGGCGGCGGCAAGTCGTCGGGCCTGATGTCCTTCCTCAAGATCGGCGACCGCGCGGCGGGCGCCATCAAGTCGGGCGGCACGACGCGGCGGGCGGCCAAGATGGTGGTCGTCGACATCGACCATCCCGACATCGAGGAGTACATCGACTGGAAGGTGAAGGAGGAGCAGAAGGTCGCCTCGCTCGTCACCGGCTCCAAGATCGTCAAGCAGCACATGGCCGCCATCATGAAGGCCTGCGTGAACTGCGAAGCCGGCTCGGAGGAAACGCGGGACGACTGCTTCGACCCGGCGAAGAACCCGGCGCTGAAGCGCGAGATCAAGGCGGCCAAGAAGGACTCCGTGCCGGAGAACTACATCCAGCGCGTCATCCAGTTCGCCCGCCAGGGCTACACCGCCATCGAGTTCAAGACTTATGACACCGACTGGGATTCGGAGGCCTATCTGACGGTCTCGGGCCAGAACTCCAACAATTCCGTCTCGCTCAAGGACGACTTCCTGCGCGCGGTCGAGACCGACGGCACCTGGAACCTGACCGCCCGCAAGGACGGCCGGGTGATGAAGACGCTGAAGGCCCGGGATCTCTGGGAAAAGATCGGCTACGCCGCCTGGGCGTCGGCGGATCCCGGCCTGCACTTCAACACCACGATGAACGATTGGCACACCTGCGCGGCCGCCGGCCCGATCCGGGCGTCGAACCCGTGCTCGGAATACATGTTCCTCGACGACACGGCCTGCAACCTCGCCTCGATCAACCTGCTGACCTATCGCAACCGGGACGGCAGCATCGACGTGGCGGCCTACGAGCACACCGTGCGGCTGTGGACCGTCGTGCTCGAGATCTCGGTCATGATGGCGCAGTTCCCGTCCAAGGAGATCGCACGTCTCTCCTACGAGTACCGCACGCTCGGCCTCGGCTATGCCAATATCGGCGGCCTCTTGATGACCTCCGGCATCCCCTATGATTCCGACGAGGGCCGCGGCATCTGCGCGGCGCTGACCGCGCTGATGACGGGCGTCGCCTACGCCACCTCGGCCGAGATGGCCGGCCAGCTCGGCGCCTTCCGCGACTATGACCGCAACGCCACCAACATGCTGCGCGTGATGCGCAACCACCGCCGCGCCGCCTATGGCGAGCGTGACGGTTACGAGCATCTGGCGGTCAGCCCGGTGCCGCTCGTCGCCGACCACGTGCCGCAGAAGGAACTGGTCGAGCGCGCCCGCGCCGCCTGGGACCGTGCCATCGAGCTCGGCGAGGAGCACGGCTTCCGCAACGCGCAGGCCACCGTCATCGCGCCCACCGGCACGATCGGCCTCGTGATGGACTGCGACACCACCGGCATCGAGCCCGACTTCGCGCTGGTGAAGTTCAAGAAGCTCGCCGGCGGCGGCTACTTCAAGATCATCAACCGCGCCGTGCCGGAGGCGCTGCGCACGCTCGGCTATTCCGAGAGCCAGATCGCCGAGATCGAGGCCTATGCCGTCGGCCACGGCAACCTGAACCAGGCGCCGGGCGTCAATCCCGGCTCTCTCAGGGCCAAGGGCTTCACCGACGAGAAGATCGCCGCCGTCAACGCCGCGCTGAAGAGCGCCTTCGACATCAAGTTCGTCTTCAACCAGTGGACGCTCGGCGCCGACTGGCTGAAGCAGACGATGGGCTTCACCGACGAGCAGCTCAACGACATGTCGTTCGAGATCCTGCCGGCGCTCGGCTTCTCGAAGAAGGAGATCGAGGCGGCCAACGTCCACATCTGCGGCGCCATGACGCTCGAGGGCGCGCCCTTCCTGAAGGCCGAGCACTTGGCCGTCTTCGACTGCGCCAATCCCTGCGGCAAGATCGGCAAGCGCTATCTCTCGGTCGACAGCCACATCCGCATGATGGCGGCCGCCCAGCCCTTCATCTCGGGTGCCATCTCCAAGACGATCAACATGCCCAACGAGGCGACTGTCGAGGACTGCAAGTCGGCCTATCTGCTCTCCTGGAAGCTCGCGCTGAAGGCCAACGCGCTCTACCGCGACGGCTCCAAGCTGTCGCAGCCTTTGAATTCCTCGCTGATTTCCGACGAGGACGACGAGGACGACGCGCTGGAGGAACTGGCGGCAGCCCCCGCCGCCGCGCGTGCGGTCACCGTCACCGAAAAGATCGTCGAGCGCATCGTCGAGCGCGTCGTGCGCGAGCGTGAAAAACTGCCGAACCGCCGCAAGGGCTACACCCAGAAGGCGGTCGTCGGCGGCCACAAGGTCTATCTGCGCACCGGCGAGTTCGACGACGGGCGGTTGGGCGAGATCTTCATCGACATGCACAAGGAGGGCGCCGCCTTCCGCGCGATGATGAACAACTTCGCCATCGCCATCTCGCTCGGCCTGCAATACGGCGTGCCGCTCGACGAATATGTCGAGGCCTTCACCTTCACCAAGTTCGAGCCGGCCGGCATGGTCATCGGCAACGACGCCATCAAGAACGCCACGTCGATCCTCGACTACGTGTTCCGCGAGCTCGCCGTCTCCTATCTGGCGCGCCACGACCTCGCCCATGTCGACATGTCGGACTTCTCCAACACCGCGCTCGGCAAGGGCATTTCGGAAGGCAAGTCGAGCCCCTTCTCCAAGGGCCTGACGCGCGGCGCCTCGCCGCTCAAGGTGGTGGCGGGCGGCGGCGACCCCAAGGGCCAGGCAAGCTCCGACCGCGGCCAGCCGGCACGCGCCGCGCCGACGGCGTTCGGCTCCAACGTGCGGGCGATCTCGACCGCGGCGGCCACCGTGACCGCGCTGAAGCCCGCCACCTCGGAACTGCGCGAGGAAGCCACCGCCTTCCGCCGCGACTACGAGGAGCGCGCCCGCGAACTGGAGGAAGCCGCCGCCTTCGAGGAAGCCGCCAATGCGGCAACCGAGATCGGCGACAGCCTCTTCACCGACGCGGCCGCGAAAGAAGCCGCCAACGCCAAGGCGCTCGCCACCGAACGCCGCGCCCGCGCGGTCATGCAGGGCTACACCGGCAACATGTGCTCGGAATGCCAGAACTTCACCATGGTGCGCAACGGGACGTGCGAGAAGTGCGACACGTGTGGCGCGACGAGCGGGTGCAGCTGAGCCCATTCCGGTAAGCGATGAAACTGCTATAAGAGGCGATGAAGAAGCCACCAAGCCATCTCCGCTTCACGCATATTCGCCTTGTAAACTGGCGCAACTTTCTCAAAGCTGAGGCAAGCCTAGGCGGCCGCGCTTTTTTCGTTGGACCGAATGCGTCGGGTAAGTCGAATCTGCTCGACGCGTTCCGGTTTCTAAGGGACCTAGTAAAGCCGGTTGGTGGTGGGTTTGTATCAGCAGTCGAAGCCCGAAACGGAATTTCCGCCATACGCTGTCTGCAAGCACGTGGCCGGAACAGCTATGTCGAGATTGACGTATCCGTTGGCAACGATGAGGAACCAGCGCTATGGAGCTATCGGATTCGCTTTACGAAAGTCGGCCGTGAACCTTTTGCAACCATTGCCGAAGAAGATATTAAGCTCCGTGGAGAGACAATTAAACTGCAAAAACGCGGAAAAGATGACGTAGATTTTCTCCCATTCACTCAAACTCTACTGCAACAAGCATCTACAAATATCGACTTTCGAGATCTCGTAACATTTTTTGCATCCATTCGATATCTCCACGTGGTACCTCAGATAGTTCGTGATCCCCGAAGATCTCTGGACGACAAGGAAGATCCGTTTGGTGGCGACCTGCTAAAGCGAATATCCGAAACCAACCAACGCACCCGCGAGTCCCGCCTGAAGCGCATTGCACAAGCGCTCAGTATTGCTGTACCTCAGTTCGTTGATCTGAAGTTGGATCAGGATTCCGAAGGACGACCACATCTCAAAGCCGGATTCAAGCATTGGCGCCCGAATCCGTCATATCAAACTGAAGAAGTTTTTTCTGATGGGACACTCAGATTGATCGGCTTTCTATGGTCGCTTTCCGAGAATGAAGGCCCCCTTCTACTAGAGGAACCAGAGCTTTCTCTTCATGCCGATGTGGTAAGACAGTTGCCATCGATGATGCATCGAACGCAGCGGCACAAAAGCCGTCAAATAATTGTAACAACGCATTCAGATGCGATGGTAGATTCTGAAGGTATAGGACTTAACGAGGTATTTATACTGAAAGTTGGGGACATTGGAACAACCATAGAATCCGGCATTGATGACAATGAGATTGTTGAACAGGTAAGAGGAGGATTCACTTTGGCTGAAGCGGTCATGCCAAAGGCTAGGCCCAGAGATATTACTCAGCTTTCGTTCATTGGTGAGCTTTAGTTGAACATCAATTACGCAGGAGAAGGTCCGACAGACGCCGCGATACTGCGGCGACTTATACTTTTTTCAGGCGGGGTGCCTGGTATCGATTACACCACACATCGCAGTGGCAGAGGGAAGAGTAGTATCGATCGAAGAATTCCAGGCTTCAATTCCGCTGCTAAATCTGTCGGTGCAAAGACAATTGTTTTGCGGGACTTGGATCAAGATGCCGAATGTGCCCCCGCCCTGCGTCGGCGCCTTCTTCCAAACGGGGACAGTCGTCTGTGTTTTCGTGTCGCGGTTCGGGAGGCTGAAGCCTGGCTCTTGGCCGAACCGAAGAGCTTGTCAAGTTATATGAAAATTAGTGAGAAATTAGTCCCACCCGCTCCTGAAAAACTTGATAATCCGAAAATTCTCCTGGTTGATCTTGCTCGAACATCAAGAAGTTCGGTTATAAGGCGAGAGATGGTTCCGGAACCGCGATCTGGAATTTCGGTCGGGCGAGGATACGTGTCAATTATATTGGACTTTGTAGCTTCCTCTTGGGATATAGATAGAGCTGTGCGAGAAGAGCGCGCACCATCTCTGACGAAAACTTTTGCAGCTCTTCAGAAACTTATCGCATTGTAAGACAACAACATCGCTATCGTTTGTCTATCAAAAATTTCCTACAAATCCGCGGAGCGATCCGGTTTCATATCGACGGGCTGCGCGAAGACGGCCTTCCCGTCCCGCCCTCGGCGAGCCGCGCCGCCTATATCGAGACGTAGAGCGGCCCACCATCGCCGTTCCCTTCACCGTGCCCGCGCCCCCTCACCTTCGTCATCCCGGGCGTAGCCGGAGCGAAGCGGAGGCGCAGACCCGGGATCCATGCCTCGCCGTCTCTGCCGGGCGATCCGGCGCAGGACGGCCCGCGCCCCCTTCTCCATCGTCCCGTCCTCCGCCCCCCGTCGAGGCATGGATCCCCGGGTCTCCGCGACGGCTTTCGGCCTGCTCCGCCCGAAGATGACGAAGCGGAGGGCGGCGCGTGCCATCCGGGAACAGCGACGCGCGGGCGCGTCGCCCCCTGCCCCCCGCCCTCACGCCGCCGCGTGAGGCGCGGTGCGGCGGGCGGCGAGCGCGTGCCAGGCGAGGTAACCGAGGGCGGCTCCCGCTCCCGGGACCCAGATGGCGGGGTCGCGCATCATCACGGCGGCGGCGAGCGCGAGCCGCAGGAGCATCTCCGGCCCGCCGATGCGGCGGCGGTCGAAGCGGGCGAGCGCGCCGGCGAGGAGGTAGAGGCAGAAGGCGAGGCGCAGGAGCACCAGCGCCAGGCCCGGCCAGTCGACCCCGGCCGCATAGCCCGGCAGGAAGGCCATGGCCGACGGCGTCGAGACGAGCGGATCGAGCTTGGCGGCGTCGATGAGCAGGAGCTCGGGGTAGAAGGCGAAGACGAAGGGCAAAACGAACATCACGATCCCGGCCCGGACGGCGGCGAAGCCCGTGGCCATCGGATCCGCCTTGGTGATCGATGCCGCCGCGAAGGCGGCGATCGCGACCGGCGGCGTGATCGCCGAGGCGACGGCGAAGAAGAAGATGAACATGTGGGCGGTGAAGGGCGCGATGCCGAGGCCGATCACCAGCGGCCCCATCAAAAGCGCGACGTTGACGTAGGCGGGAACGGTCGGCATGCCCATGCCGAGCAGGATCGCCATCAGCATGGTGACGAACAGCGCCGCAAAGAGGAAGATGCCGCCCGCCTGCAGCTCGGGGCCGAACAGCCGCAGCATCGACAGCACGTCGCGCGCGATGAAGCCCGAGAGCCCGGTGAAGTTCAGGCAGAAGTCGATCACCGAGACCGAGAGGAACATCAGGTAGAGCGTCGCGATCAGCACGCCGGCATCCGCCAGAGCGTCGATCAGCTGCGAAGGCCGCCGCCGGAAGGCGGGGTCGAGCGGGAACAGGCAGGCGAGCAGCACGACGGCCCACCAGCCCGCCGATCCCGCGTCGCCAGCCGAGTTCTGCACGAGCTGGAACAGCCAGGGCAGGTTCTCGGTACGGCAGGATCCGTTCTCGATGATCCGCTCGATGCCGAACAGGCCGGCGATCGGGCCGCAGCCGATCGCCTCCTTCGGCGTGACCAGAAGGACGAGGATCAGCACGATCGGGCCGAGGATCATCAGGAAGTTGAGCCGGTCCTGGCCGGTCAGCACCATGTCGGACGTCTTCTCGCCGACCGCCTCGATGCCCTGCTTGCGGGCCTGGAAGACGACGGTCAGGAACAGGCAGCCGAAATAGGCCAGCGCCGGCAGCGAGGCCGCGATGATGACCTCGCGGTAGGGCGTGACGGTCATGGCGGCCAGGACGAAGGCCGCCACGCCCATGACGGGCGGCATGATCTGGCCGCCGGACGAGGCGGCCGCCTCGATGCCGCCGGCAAAGGTCTTCGAGAAGCCGCGCTTCAGCATCATCGGGATCGTCAGCACGCCGGTCGACAGCACGTTGACCACCGGTCCGCCGGAAATGGTGCCGAACAGGGCGGACGAGACGATCGCCGCGTGGGCCGGCCCGCCGCGCATCCTCCGCGTCCACAGGAAGGCGAGCTTGATGAGCGACCGCCCGCCGCCCGAAATGCCGAAGAGCGAGCCCAGCACGATGTAGGGAAAGACGGTGGACAGGAGAATGCCCATGAAGCGACCGAGCAGGCCCTGCGCATTGTTGACGAGGATGTCCTCGACGTTGGGACGCCCGTCCATCAGCATCCGCGGCTCGCCGCCGAGCTTGGTGATGAGGTACTTGTTCATGTCCTCGGCGCCGAAGACATACCAGGCCAGCACCGTGGCCAGCGTGTAGGCGGCGATGAGGATGGCGACGGCGACCAGCGCGAGGCCCCAGACGCGCACGTTGTAGCCGAGGAAGACGGCGATGCCGACCCCCACGACGGCGAAGATCCAGCCGCCGAGCGTGTTGATGCAGGCCGGGTCGTCCACGGATGTCGGGGCCGGCAGGCCGTAGAGTTCGGCGAATTCGCGTTCCTCGGCCAGCGCGCGGGCGATCAGCTCGGCGCGCTCGCCGGTGACGCGGTCGATCAGGCAGACGGAATCGATCTCGACCAGATAGGCGAGCGCCACGACCACGGCCATCGCCACCAGCGCGACGTCCATGAACAGGCCGAAGCCGCGCCAGAAGGCGCTCCGCTCCTGCAGCGCGTAATCCGCGAAGAAGGAGTGGCTCAGCGCCACGATCGCCATCATCAGCACGAAGCAGACCGGGTAGAGCCACTGGTAGGGGAACTTGCGGATCGGGAAGTCGGCGCTCCCGACGAGATCCTGGACGAACCCGTCCAGTCCGGGAATCGAGGGGATGGTGTTGAGGAGCCCGATCGCCACCAGGACGAGCCCGAGCAGGCGGGCGGCGCGCTTCAGCGGCGAGACGATCTCGGTCGGTTCCATGACGGGTCAGCCCAGCTTGACGGGGAGCGGCGGGAAGGCCGAAGCGCCTGCCCGCCTGGTCGATGGCGCTACTTGGCGCAGTCCGGGACAGCAAAACCCGCTTCTTCCCAGGCCGCGACGGCGCCCGGGTGGTATTTCAGGGAGAGCGCGCCGCAGAAGCCGGTCGTCTCCTCGTCCAGCACGTCGAAATTGACGTTCGCCGCATAGGGCGTGCGCTTCTTGAGCTCGGGAATGGAGGCGATGTAGGCGGCGGTGATCGACTTCACGAGATCGTCGGCCATGTCGGCCCGGACGAGCGTGGCGAAGGGCACGCCCGGCGAGCGGAAATAGCCGTCCTCCGAAATCAGCGTCACGCCCTGGTCGGGGCCATAGCCCATCTCGTCGCCCTTGATCACCACCGGCGAATTGCCCGGCGCGCGCAGAAACTTCTTCATGCCCTCGCTCTCCCAGATGGCCTTCGGAAAGGAGATGAGGTTGACGTTGCCGGCGGCCAGCGCCGTCACGACGCGATCCGAGGGGAAGGTGACCGGCACCATGAAGGCGTCGGCCGAACCGTCGACGAGCACGGTCGGCAGCTGGCCCCAGTTGGTCTGGAGCCCCTTGTAGTCCTCGCCATCCTTGAAGCCGCCGCTGCCGAGCTGCAGCGTCTGGCGGCCAAGCGTCAGGGCTGCCCCGCTCGGCGGTCCGTTCCACACCGTGCGTCCCTTGATGTCCTCGTAGCTGCGGATGCCGGATGCGACCGGCGCGAAGAGGCCGTAGGCTCCGGCATTGTAGGGCCACACCGCCCGGACGTTTTCGGCCAGCGTCTTGCCGTTCTCACCCTGGCTGCTGAACGGCCCGCGGCCGTTTTGGAGCAGGAAGTGCAGCACGGTCGGCGTCGTGGCCATGTCCGTCTTGCCTTCGGCCACGTTGACGATGGAGTTGGTGGCGGTCTGGCCTTCCATGACCTGGATGTTGGCGATCCCCTCCCGCGCCAGCACGTCCGCCAGATGGACCATGTTCACGTGCGGCGAGTTGCCGGGGCTCGAAGTCTCGCCGGTGAGATTGACCTGCGCCAGGGCGGCGTTTCCTGCAAGGCAGAACGCCGCGCAGCCCAGGAGCGCGATCGTCTTGGACAGTTTCGTCAACATCGGTTTCCTCCCTTTCGATGACGAACCGGGGCAGCCATCCGCCCCGGCATCTTCTCATTCCGTCGGCCCGGCCCGCATGTCGCGCACCTTGCGGCCGACATATTTCGCGACGATCTCCGGGGCGACGTCCTCCTCGCCGACCACGCCGATCAGCACGCCCTTGAGCCCCGACTTGCTGCGTGCGTTGCGCAAGGCGTCGTTCGAGATCGTGGTGCGGGCGGCGGGCCGCCGCGCCCAGGCGGACAGGCTGTCGTAGAGTGCGGCGCGCACCGCCTCGTGCGCGGGCGATGCCCCGAGGTCCTCCAGTTCGCCCGGGTCCGCGTCGAGATCGAAGAGCATCGGCCGGAAGCCGCCCTCGAAGTGGATCATCTTGAAGCGCCCGTCGAAGACCATGAACATGCGCGCGTCGTCGGGGTGGAGCTCCAGCCGGCCGGCAAGCGGGCTTGCCGAATAGTCGTATTCGCAGAACACGGCCTGTCTGGCCGGCGCCGCGCCGCCGCGCAGGACGGGCAGCAGCGACTGCCCCTCGAGGACATGGTCGAGACCGGCCGGGTCGCGGCCCGCCGCTTCCACGAAGGTCGGCAGCAGGTCGATGCACTCCACGAGCGCGTCGCAGACGGTGCCGCGCGTGGCATCGGCCTTCCCGGACGGGTCGTAGACGATCAGCGGCACCTTCACGCTGGCGTCGTGGAAGAAGGTCTTCTCGCCCATCCAGTGGTCGCCCATGAAGTCGCCATGGTCCGACGTGACGACGATCATCGTCTCGTCCATGCGCCCGGTCTTATCCAGCCAGTCGAGCAGCACGCCGATCTGGTCGTCGCACTGCTTGATCAGGCCCATATAGGCGCGCAGCACCTTTTCACGGACGTCGTCGCGCGACAGCGCACGGCCGACCGGCGCGTTCTGGAAGCCGCGGAACACCGGATGGTCGGTCTCGCGTTCGGCCTGCGAGCGGACCGGCGGCAGGAAGTCCTGCCGGCCGTACATCGACGCATAGGGCTCCGGCACGATGTAGGGCCAGTGCGGCTTGATGTAGCTCAGATGGCAGAGCCAGCGCCGGTCGCCCTGGCTCTCGATGAACTCCATGCCGCGGCGCGTGAGGTAGGGTGTCTCGCTGTCCTCCTCGCGAATGTTGGCGGGTCGATCGGAGTTCTTCAGGAACCATCCCGACAGCACGTTGCCGGTCTCGTCGATCGCGGAATTGGCGTAGTCGTGCCAGGGGTTGTCACCCTCGTAGCCCTTGCCGCGCAGGTATTCGTTGTATTTCAGCGCCCCGCCCGGATCGTAGAGCCCTTCGGGGCCTTCCGGACGCATGCCGTCGTCGCGCTCGAAGACGTCGAAGCCGCATTCGCCGACCCGTGCGCCGATCACGCTGTCAGGCTCGAGGCCCAGCCGCCGCATGCCTTCGGCATCGGCGGCCATGTGGGTCTTGCCGACCAGCCAGCAGCCCATGCCGAGATCGCGCAGATGATCGCCCATGGTGAGTTCGCCGACCTTGAGCGGGACGTTGTTCCACGAGGCGCCGTGGCTGTGGACGTAGCGCCCGGTATAGGTCGACATCCGCGACGGGCCGCACAGCGGCGACTGGATGTAGGCGCGGGTGAAGCGCACGCCCTTCCCCGCCAGCCGGTCGATGTTGGGTGTCTTCAGGTGCGGATGGCCATAGCAGCTCAGATAGTCCCACCGAAGCTGGTCGAACATGATGAAAAGGATATTCTTGGTTTCCGCCATGCCAGCCGGTCTCCTCCCCGAAGACTGCCGCCGCATGCTCGCGCGGCTGCGTTTCTTCCGGAACCGTAGCGGTGATCGACCGATCGGGGAAATAAGAAGTTCCGCTCCGATATGACGGAGCGGATATATCAGGCATAGACCTTTGCCGCGTCCCGCACGTGTCCGACGAGCAGCTGCGCCTCCGCCGAGAGCTTGCGGTCCGACGCGTGGGTGATGCCGACAGACCCCATCAGCTCCTCGCCCGTCAGGCCGAGCCGGACAAGCAGGCCATCCGCGATCTCCTGCCGCACGGCGCCCAGCGGCACGCAGGCAACGGCACGGTTGCCGGCGATGAAGCTGCGCGTGAACTCGAAGGACACCGTCTCGATCTTGTTGGGAAAGGCGCCATGGCCGCGGGCGGTTGTGAACTTGTCGAGTTCCCGCCGGATGATCGTGTCGGGCATGGGCACGACGACGAGCTCGCCGCGGACCTGGTCCAGCGTCACGGCGTCCGGCTCGCCGGCGAAGGGATGGTCGCGCGCCACGACGAAGACCAGCGGTTCGAAGTAGAGGTGCTCGAAGCGGACGCCGGGCATGTAGTCGAGCGCCAGCAGGCGGCCGAGCAGGAAGTCGATCTCGGACCGATGCAGCCGGGCCACCAGCTCCGGCACGCCGGCCCAGTAGAGACGCAGGTCTGCCTGCGGCGCGGCGGCCTTGAACGTGCCGGCGGCCGCAACCGCGAGCGTGCGCGCGACGTTGGGCAGCATGCCCACCGAGACCACCGGCACGGGCGACAGGCCCGCGGCGCTGCGCGTTCCCGCCTCGAGTTGCGAGAGGGCCGCATCGACATGCCGGCGCAGCGATTCGCCCGCCTCGGTCAGCGACAGCCCGCGACCGGTGCGCAGGAAGAGCGGCTGCCCGATCAGCGCCTCCAGTTCGGCCAGCGCGCGCGAGAGCGCCGGCTGCGAGCTGTGCATCTGTTCGGCGGCCGCGCTGACGGAGCCGTGACGGGCCATGGCCTGGAAGCAGCGCAGGTGACGCATCCTCAATCGCTTGAACGCTTCGGTCATGGCTGGTGCTCCGGCGGGTTTCGGCACAGCGTAGAAGAGATGCGCTCCGCCTCAAAGGTCCGCGCATGCCGCCGTGCGATTGACCCGCCCGGCAGATCGGCCATCGTTCGGCGCGGCCGCCGGCCGACGCTGCGGTTTACCCGCGGCAGGCACGCGCGCTTGCGCGCAATCGCCCGGAAGTTGAAGGCCACGGCTCCCCGCGGCGCATATCCGCCCGACTGCTCTTTATGCGCCGTTTATGCCCCGCCCGCGCCTTCCACATCGCGCGTTGATGGCATGACGGCATAGATCGGAGGCTCCTGAAACCCCGGAGCCTTCCATGCTCGACATCCTCTTCATCGCGCTCGCCGCCGGCTTCTTCGCCGCCGCGGCACTCGGCGTGCGCTTGCTCGAACGGCTGTGAGGCCCGCCATGGCGATCGACCTCTTCGTCGGCGGCGCCGTCGCCGCCCTCCTCCTTGTCTATCTCGGCATCGCGCTCGCCCGGCCGGAGCGGTTCTGACCGCACCGGCCCGGATCCCGCGCAAGGACACCCCTCATGGCACCCGACATCCTCCAGTTCATCTTCTACGCGGTCGTGGTCACCGCGCTCGCCTGGCCGCTCGGCCTCCATCTCGCCGCGGTCTACGAGGGCCGCCCGACCGTTCTCTCGCCGGTGCTGGCGCCGGTCGAGCGCGGCATCCTGGCGCTCGCCGGCATCCGCGCCGGGCAGGGTCAGCACTGGACGCGCTATGCGCTGTCGGTGCTCGCCTTCAGTCTCGGCTCGGTGCTGCTGCTCTACGCCATCCTGCGGCTGCAGCATCTCCTGCCGTTCAACCCGCAGGGCTTTGCCGCGCTATCGCCCGACCTCGCCTTCAACACCGCCGTCTCGTTTGCCACCAACACCAACTGGCAGGCCTATGGCGGCGAGACCGCCTTGTCGTCACTCAGCCAGATGACGGGGCTGACGGTGCAGAACTTCGTCTCGGCCGGGGCCGGCATGGCGGTCTGCGCGGCGGTCATCCGCGGCTTTCTTGCCCGCGAGCAGAAGGTTCTCGGCAATTTCTGGGTCGACCTGACGCGCTCGGTCCTCTATGTGCTGCTTCCTCTGGCCATCCTTATGACCCTTTTCCTGGTCTGGCAGGGCGTGCCGCAGAACCTGGTCGCCTCGGTGACCGCCACGACCGTCGAGGGCGCGCAGCAGACCATCGCGCAGGGTCCGGCCGCCTCGCAGATCGCCATCAAGCAGCTCGGCACCAATGGCGGCGGCTACTTCAACGCCAATTCGGCCGTGCCCTACGAGAACCCGACGCCGCTGTCGAACCTCGTCGAGATGGTGTCGCTGCTGCTCATTCCCGCCGCCTTCTGCTTCATGTTCGGCCGCATGGCGCGCGACCTGCGCCAGGGGGTGGCGATCTTCGCCGCCATGGGGGTCCTGTTCCTTGCCGCGCTGGCGCTCACCTACGGCTCGGAGATCGCCGGCAACCCGGCCTTCGCGCCTCTGCCGGTCGAGCAGTCGGCCGGCAACATGGAGGGCAAGGAGGTGCGCTTCGGCGTCGGCAATTCCGCCCTCTGGGCCACCGCCACCACCGCCGCGTCCAACGGTTCGGTCAATTCCATGCACGACAGTTTCATGCCGCTCGGCGCGCTGGCGCCGATGCTCCTGATGCAGGTCGGCGAAGTGGTCTTCGGCGGCGTCGGTTCGGGCTTCTACGGCATGCTGTCCTTCGTCGTGCTCACCGTCTTCCTGGCCGGACTGATGGTCGGCCGCACGCCCGAATATCTCGGCAAGAAGATCGAGGCGCGCGAAGTGAAGCTCGCCGTCATCGCCTTCCTGGTCATGCCGCTCGGCGTGCTCGGGCTCGGCGCGCTGGCGGCCGTCCTGCCGGTCTCGCTTGCCTCCGTGCAGGATGCCGGCCCGCACGGGCTGTCGGAGATCCTCTACGCCTATTCGTCGGCGACCGGGAACAACGGCTCGGCCTTCGCCGGCTTCGGCGCCGGCACGCCCTACCACAACACGATGCTCGGCCTTGCCATGCTTCTCGGCCGCTTCGTTTACATCGTGCCGATGCTGGCGATGGCGGGAGCGCTTGCGGGGAAGAAGGCGGCGCCGGCCTCCAGCGGCACCTTCCCCACCCACGGCCCGCTCTTCGTCACGTTGCTCGTCGCCGTCATCCTCATCCTCGGCGGGCTCACCTTCTTCCCGGCGCTGGCGCTGGGTCCCATCGCCGAGCACGTCTCGATGCTCGCCGGACAGACCTTCTGAAGGCACATCCCATGCGCACCAAACAAGACATCTCCCTGTTCGACCGGCGCGTCACCGGTCCCGCGTTCACGGCAGCCTTCGCCAAGCTCGCGCCGCGCGCCATGGCGCGAAACCCCGTGATGTTCGTCACGGAAGTGGTGGCGACGCTGTCGACGCTGCTCTTCCTGCGCGATCTGGCGCTCGGCGCCGACGGCGTGGCGATCAGCGGCCAGATCGCGGCCTGGCTCTGGTTCACGGTCTATTTCGCCAACTTCGCGGAGGCCATGGCCGAAGGACGCGGCAAGGCCCGCGCCGACACGCTGCGCGCCACGCAGTCCGAGACGCCGGCGCGCAGGCTGGCGTCGCTCGCGGCCGAAACCCACGAGGTGGTGTCGAGCCGCTCGCTCAAGCCCGGCGATCTCGTGCTGGTCGCCGTCGACGACCTCGTGCCGGCCGACGGCGAGATCGTCGAGGGCATCGCGTCGGTCGACGAGAGCGCGATCACGGGCGAATCCGCGCCCGTCATCCGCGAGGCCGGCGGCGACCGCTCGGCGGTGACCGGCGGCACGCGGGTCGTGTCGGACTGGATCAAGGTCAGGGTCACCGCGAAGCCGGGCGAAAGCTTCCTCGACCGCATGATCGCCATGGTCGAGGGCGCGGAGCGGCAGAAGACGCCGAACGAGATCGCCCTCAACATCCTGCTCGCCGGCATGACGATCATCTTCCTGATCGTGGTGGTGACGCTGCAGCCCTTCATCGTCCACTCCGGCGCCTTCGTGCCGGTGATCTTTCTCGTCGCCCTGCTCGTCACGCTCATCCCCACCACCATCGGCGGGCTGCTCTCGGCCATCGGCATCGCCGGCATGGACCGTCTGGTGAAGGCCAACGTCATCGCCAAGTCCGGCCGCGCCGTGGAGGCGGCGGGCGACGTCGACGTGCTGCTGCTCGACAAGACCGGCACCATCACCTTCGGGGCGCGGATGGCCGACGCCTTCGAGACGCTGCCGGGCATAGCCCCGCGGGAGATGGCCGAAGCGGCGCTGCTCGCCTCGCTGTCCGACGAAACGCCGGAAGGCCGCTCGATCGTCGATTTCGCCCGCAGGCAGCTCGCCCGGATGCCCGACGGCGCCGATCGCGTCGCCGAGGCGATCCCGTTCTCTGCCAACACCCGCATCTCCGGCGCGACGCTCCGGGACGGGACGGCGCTGCGCAAGGGCGCGGCGGACGCCATTCTCGCCTGGTGCGGCACGACGGCCGCACCCGAACTGCGCGCCCTCGTCGAGGCGATCGCCCGGTCGGGCGGCACGCCGCTGCTCGTCGCCCGCGACAAGCGGGTGCTCGGCGTCGTGCACCTCAAGGACATCGTCAAGCCCGGCATCCGCGAGCGCTTCGCCGAGCTGCGGCGCATGGGCGTGCGCACCGTCATGGTGACGGGCGACAATCCGCTGACGGCGGCCGCCATCGCGGCCGAGGCCGGCGTCGACGATTTCCTCGCCGAGGCGACGCCCGAGCGCAAGCTGGAGCTGATCCGCAGGGAACAGGCCGAAGGCAAGCTCGTCGCCATGTGCGGCGACGGCTCCAACGACGCGCCGGCGCTGGCGCAGGCCGATGTCGGCGTCGCCATGAACACCGGCACGCCGGCGGCCAAGGAGGCCGGCAACCTGATCGACCTCGATTCGGACCCGACCAAGCTCATCGAGATCGTGCTGGTCGGCAAGCAGCTGCTGATTTCCCGCGGCGCGCTCACCACCTTCTCGATCGCCAACGACGTGGCGAAGTACTTCGCCATCCTGCCGGCGCTGTTCGTCACCGCCTATCCGGCGCTCGACGCGCTCGACGTCATGCGGCTCGGCAGCCCGGGCAGCGCCATCCTGTCGGCCGTCATCTTCAACGCGCTCGTCATCATCGCGCTGATCCCGCTGGCGCTGCGGGGCGTTGCCTACCGGCCCGCCTCGGCCGCCAGCCTGCTGCGCCGCAACCTGCTCGTCTACGGGGTCGGCGGCCTGATCGTTCCCTTCCTCGGCATCAAGGCGATCGACATCATTGTCAACGCCGCCGGCATCGTATGAGGTGACACCATGCTTTCCGAACTCAGACCCGCGCTCACGCTCCTCGCGCTCTTCACCGCCCTCACCGGCATCGCCTATCCGCTCGCCATGACCGGCGCCGCACAGGCCCTGTTTCCGGCACAGGCGAACGGCAGCCTCGTCGAGCGCGACGGCACGATCGTCGGCTCCGCGCTCGTCGGCCAGGCCTTCGCCGGCGCAGCCTATTTCCACGGCAGGCCGTCGGCCGCGGGCAGCGGCTACGACGCCGCTTCGACCGGCGGCAGCAATCTCGGCCCCACCTCGCGGACGCTGATCGATCGCGTCGCCGGCGATGCCGGGCGGATCAGCCTGGCGAATGGCGGCGGGCGCGTGCCGGTCGACCTCGTCACCGCCTCCGGCTCCGGGCTCGACCCGCACGTCTCGCCGCAGGCCGCCGCCTTCCAGGCGCAGCGCGTGGCGGCGGCCCGCGGCGCCGATCCCGCGGCGGTCCGCTCCCTCGTCGATGACCATGTCGAGGGCCGCACGCTCGGCCTCCTCGGCCAGCCGCGCGTCAACGTCCTCGCGCTCAATCTGGCGCTCGACGAGCGCTTCCCCGTTCCTGCGGCCCGCGAGTGACCATGGAGAGGGAGAGCCGCCCGCAACCCGAGGCCCTGCTCGCGGAAGCTGCGAAGGAGGGGCGCGGGCGGCTGAAGATCTTCCTCGGCGCCGCACCGGGCGTCGGCAAGACCTACGCCATGCTGGAGGCGGCGCAGCGGCGCAGGGCCGACGGCATCGACGTTGCCGTCGGCGTGGTCGAGACGCATGGCCGCGCCGAGACCGAAAGGCTGACCTTCGGCCTCGACCTGATGCCGCGCGCGCGCATCCCCTATGGCGGACGGCTGCTGGCCGAGATGGACCTCGACGGCCTCCTGGCGCGCCGGCCGGCGCTGGCCCTGGTCGACGAACTCGCCCATTCCAACGTGCCGGGCAGCCGCCATGCCAAGCGCTGGCAGGACGTCGAGGAACTGCTCGCCGCGGGCATCGACGTCTACTCGACGCTGAACGTCCAGCACCTCGAAAGCCTCAACGACGTCGTCGCCCGCATCGCGCGGGTCAAGGTGCGCGAGACGGTGCCCGACAAGGTGCTGGAACTCGCCGACGAGATCGAACTGATCGACCTGCCGCCGGAGGAGCTGATCGAGCGGCTGCGCCAGGGCAAGGTCTACATCCACGACCAGATCGCCCGCGCCATCCAAAACTTCTTCTCCAAGGGCAACCTGACGGCGCTGCGCGAACTCGCCATGCGCGTCGCCGCAGACCGCGTCGACGCGCAGATGGCCGCGCATATGCGCAGCCACGCCATCCCCGGCCCCTGGCCGACGCAGGACCGCGTGCTGGTCTGCGTCAACGAGGCGCCGGTCTCCAAGGCACTGGTGCGGGCCGCCAAGCGCATGGCCGAGCGGTCGCGCACCGACTGGATCGCCGCCTGCGTGGCCACGCCGCGCTCGGAGCACCTGCCCGACACCGCCAAGGATTCGATCGCGGATACGCTGCGGCTCGCCGAAACGCTCGGCGCCGAGATCGCCACCATCAATGCCGAGAGCCACGTCGCCGACGAGATCCTCGCCTTCGCGCGCAGCCGCAACGTCTCGCGCATCGTGATCGGGCGGCCGCGGCCGCGGCGCTTCAGCGCCTGGTTCACCCGCGAGACGGTGGCCGAGGAGATCATCCGCAAGGCGGGCGAGTTCGAGGTCACCATCGTCTCGGCCGATCCGGCGCAGGCCGGCGCGCCGCCGATCCGCGGCCCCTCGCTGGTGCCCGAGCGCGACCCCGGCGCCTATCTCTGGGCGAGCGCGGCTGTGGCGGCGGCAACCGCCGTTGCCGTCTTCGTCAACCGCCTCTTCCCGGTCGAGAGCCTGTCGCTGTTCTTCCTGGTCGCCGTGCTCGGCATTGCCGCGCGCTTCGGCCTCTGGCCGTCGATCTATGCCAGCGCCCTCGCCTTCCTCGGCTACAATTTCTTCCTCACCGAGCCCTTCTTCACCTTCGAGATCGCCAACCAGGACCTCGTGCTGACGCTGTTCCTGTTCCTGGCGGTGGCGATCGTCACCGGCAACCTCGCCGCCCGCCTGCGCGACCAGGCGCGGACGCAGCGCGCCATCGCCAGGCGGACCGCCAACCTGTTTGACTTCGCGCGCAAGGTGGCGAGCGTCGCCTCCCTCGACGATGTCGTCTGGGCGGCCGTCACCCACGTGGCCTCCACCATGCAGTGCTCCTCGCTGATCCTGATGCCGGACCCCGAAGGCACGCTGTCGATCGCCGGCGGCATGCCGCCGGAGGACCAGCTCGAGGCCAAGGACCGGGGTGCCGCCGAGTGGGCCTGGACCCGGCGCGAGCCCGCCGGATGGTCCTCGCCGACGCTGCCGACGGCCAGCTGGCTGTTCCTGCCGATGAAGAGCGCCGATGCGGTGCACGGTCTGCTCGGCGTCCGGTTCGGAACGCGCCGGTACATCACCACCGAGGAGCGGCGGCTGCTCGAATCGCTGGTCGACCAGGTCGGCATCGCCATCGAGCGCACGCGGCTCGCCGCCGACATGGAGCAGTCGCGGCTGCTGGCCGAGACCGAGAGCCTGCGCGCCGCCCTCCTCTCCTCCGTCAGCCACGACCTGCGCACCCCGCTCGTCTCCATCATCGGCGCGGCGACCGCGCTGGTCGACGCCGGCGACGCGCTCGGCAGGGAAGGCCAGCGGGCCATGGCCGAGACGATCCGCGACGAGGGCGAGCGGCTGAACCGCTACGTGCAGAACCTCCTCGACATGACCCGGCTCGGCTACGGGGCGCTGAAGCTCGCGCGCGAACCGGTCGACCTGCGCGAGGTGGTCGGCCGCGCGCTGCGGCGGCTTGAGCGCGACCTTGCCGGCCACCGCGTGGTGCGCGATCTTGATGCGGCGCTGCCCGACCTGCCCGGCGACGCCGTGCTCCTCGAACAGGTGGTGGCCAACATCCTCGACAATGCCGCGAAATACGCCCCTCCCGGCACGCCGGTCACCGTCTCGGCCAGGCAGGCCGGCGGCGAGGTCGTGCTGACCATCGCCGACGAGGGACCCGGCATCCCCGAGGCCGACCGGGCGCATGTCTTCGACATGTTCTTCCGCGTGCGCGCCGGCGACGGGCAGCCGGGCGGCACCGGCCTTGGCCTCTCCATCGCCAAGGGCATCGTCGACGCCCATGGCGGCTCGATCCGCGCCGAGGCCGCCCTGGCCGACGGGCGCGGCACGCGGATCGTCATCACCCTGCCGCTCGCGGCCGGCGCAGACGGAAAGCCCCGATGAACACCGGCCGCATCCTGCTCGTCGAGGACGATCCCGGCATCCGCCGCTTCCTGCGCGTGGCGCTGGAGGCACAGGGCTTCGTCCTGCAGGAAGCCGCCTCCGGCCGGGAGGGCATCGGCCTTGCCGCAACCGCGCAGCCCGACCTCGTCGTGCTCGATCTCGGCCTGCCCGACATGGACGGCAAGGCGGTCATCGCCAGCATCCGCGACTGGTCGCAGGTCCCGATCCTGATCCTGTCGGTGCGCCAGTCGGAGGACGAGAAGGTCGCCGCGCTCGACGCCGGCGCCAACGACTACGTCGTCAAGCCCTTCGGCATCGCCGAGTTGCTGGCGCGCGTGCGCGCACTGCTGCGCACCGGCCGCGGCGGTGCCGCACCGACGCCCGACATCGTGCTGCGCGACCTGCATGTCGACCTTGCCCGCCACGAGGTGACGCTCGCCGGCGAACCGGTGAAGCTGACGCGCAAGGAGTTCGACCTGCTGGCGCTCCTGGCGCGCAATGCCGGCCGCATCGTCACGCACCGGCAGCTGCTCGCCGACGTCTGGGGTCCGGCGCACGAGCACGACCTGCAATATCTGCGCGTCTTCGTCGGCCGGCTGCGCGCCAAGCTCGGCGACGACCCGGCCGCGCCGCGCTTCATCCTGAACGAGCCCGGCGTCGGCTACCGCTTCCTGGACTGACGCTGCGGCGGCCCTCCTTCACGCGCCGCCCGCAGGCGCGATGCCGAACCTCTGCCGGTAAGCGTTCGGCGCCAGGCCGACCAGCTTCTGGAACGTCTTGCGGAAGGCCGCCGGGTCGCCGTAGCCGACCTCCCATGCGATGCGGTCGACGGGCGCGTTCGTCCGTTCCAGCGCCTCGCGGCCCCTGGCGATGCGCACCTGCTGCAGATAGGCGGTCGGGCGGTGGCCGGTGGCGGCAATGAAGCGGCGCAGGAAGGTCCGCTCGGTCATCCCGGCGATCGCATGCAGGTCGGACATGTCGACGGCTGCGCCGGCATGGGCGTGCAGATGGTGCTGCGCGCGGCGGATGGCGTCGTCGCCATGGTCGAAGCGCGGCACGAAGGACGCGAAGGGACGCTGGCTCGAGCGCGGCGGATCGACGAGCAGGAAGCGCGCGGTGGCGAGCATGGTGGCGGGGCCGAGCAGCCGCTCCACCAGCGTCAGCCCGAGATCCGCCCAGGCCAGGATGCCGCCGGCCGTGATGATGTCGCCCTCGTCCACCACCATGTTCTCGTCGGCCAGACGGATCTTCGGGAAGCGCTGCGCGAGCTGGCGCGCGAAGGCCCAGTGCGTCGTCGCGCGACGTCCGTCGGCCAGTCCCGTCTCGGCCAGCACGAAGGCGCCGGCGCAGACCGAACAGAGCGTCGCGCCCTCCGCGTGACGGTCGCGCATCCAGCCGGCCGCCTCGGCCTGGGGCGCCATCCGCTCGGGCATGACGATGCTCGGCGGCGCGATGACGTGGCTCAGCCGGTGCGGCCCCGCATGGCTGTCGAAGATGCAGGCCACGCCCCCGGGCCCGGCCTGCCAGTGGCTGACGCGGATGGCATGGCGCCCGTCGGCCCAGTCGTTGGCGATGCGAAACAGGTCGGTCAGGCCGTAGATCGCCGAGAGCTGGCAGTCGGGATAGATCAGCAGGCCGATCTCCGCCACGGGTTGCGCTTCGGATGGCATTGTCCGTTTCGCCTCGCTCATTGTCCGTTCCGCCACTCTTTCCGATGCGCCCCGTCGCGTAGCTTCATTCCTGTCGAAGCCGAGGAGACGCCTCATGACCCCCTGCCCCACCCGACGCGACTTCCTGACGGCAGCCACCGCGACGCTCGCGCTGACCGCGCTGCCGCGGATCGCCCACACCCGCACACAAGGAGACCAGACCATGGCCACGATCAAGACCTCGGACGGAACGACCCTCTTCTACAAGGACTGGGGGCCGAAGGGTGCCCAGCCCGTCGTCTTCCACCACGGCTGGCCGCTGTCGGCCGACGACTGGGACAACCAGATGCTCTATTTCCTGCTGCAGGGCTACCGCGTGATCGCCCACGACCGGCGCGGCCACGGCCGTTCCGACCAGACCGACACCGGCAACGACATGGACACCTACGCCGCCGACGTCGCCGACCTCGCCCGGGCGCTCGACCTGAAGAACGCCATCCACATCGGCCATTCCACCGGCGGCGGCGAAGTCGCCCGCTACGTCGCCCGCGCCGAGGCCGGCCGGGTCGCCAAGGCCATCCTGATCGGCGCCGTGCCGCCGGTCATGGTCGCGTCGGAGGCCAATCCCGAGGGCATCCCGCTCGCGGTCTTCGACGGCTTCCGCGCCGCGCTCGTCGCCAACCGGGCGCAGTTCTTCCGCGACATCGCGTCCGGCCCCTTCTATGGCTTCAACCGGGATGGCGCTGCGGTCAGCCAGGGCCTGATCGACAACTGGTGGCGCCAGGGCATGGCGGGCGGCGCGAAGGCCCATTACGACTGCATCGCGGCCTTCTCGGAGACCGACTTCACCGAGGATCTGAAGGCGATCACGGTGCCCGTCCTGGTGATCCACGGCGAGGACGACCAGATCGTGCCGATCGCCAACTCCGCCCACAAGGCCATCAAGCTGCTCGGAAACGGCACGCTGAAGACCTATCCGGGCCTGTCGCACGGGCTGTTCGCCACGCATCCGGAGGTCGTCAATCCCGACATGCTCGCCTTCGCCCGCGCCTGACGCGGCTCCGGCAGGCGGACGGCGCAGCCTGCCGGTCCCCCATCGCGAGCCTGCGCGAGGGCGGCCTCCCTCAAGGGGCCGCCCGTCGCCTGCCGGGCGCGCCCGGAAGGGCTGCACGGCGGACCCGCACCTCCCGCCGCCGCGCCGCCCGTGTCATACTCCCGTCGTGGAGCCGCCCCACAGAGGCGGTCATTCGACACCACGCAACACCACGTCCGGAGTGCCTCATGAACCGCCCGTCCTTCGTCGTCAGCCGCCGTCTCGTCCTGCAGGGAATCGCCGCCTCCGCGGTCGCCGCCGCGCTTCCTGCCGTCGCGCGCGCCCAGACGGGGGGCGATGCCGTGCTGTTCACCATCGCCGACCTGCATGCGCCCTATGCCCGCCTGCCCGCGCTGCTCGCGCGCCTGCGCGCCCTGCGCACCGAGGCCGGGCGCCCGGCGGCGCTCCTGATCAACGGCGACGTCTTCGAGCGCGGCAACGCCGTTTGCCTGAAGTCGAACGGGGCGGCCGACTGGGCCTTCCTCGAGGCGGTGGCGGCCGAAATGCCCGTCGTCCTCAACCTCGGCAATCACGAGACGGCCGTCCTCGACGACATGGCGAGCTTCGTCGCCCGCGCCGACCGCGCCGGGGTGCAGGTGATCTCCAACCTCGTCGACAACCGCACCGGCCGCTTCTTCGCGCCCTTCGACGCGCGGCTCGGTCTCGGCGGCATGGACGTCTCCGTGCTCGGCCTGGCGGCGACCAATCCCTTCGTCTACCGCAAGCCGGTGCGCGACACGCTGACCTTCCTCGACACCGCCCGCTTCGTCGCCGACGCGCTGCCCGGCTCCAGCGCCGGCGCCGATGCCAGCGTCGTCATGAGCCATGCCGGCGTGAGCCCGGACAAGACCTTCCTTTCCACGCTGCCGGCCGGCACGATCGTCCAGGGCGCGCACGACCACCTCGATCTCGACATGACGCTGGACGGCAGGACCTATTTCCACGGCGCCAGCTGGGGCCGCAAGATCGGGATCGTCGAGCTCGCCAAGGGCGGTGCGGCGAGCTATCGGGCCGAAGAGGTCGCGCCGTCGGGCGGCGACGAGGCGCTCGCCGCGCTGATCGAGGCGATGAAGGCCGAGCACCTCACCGAGGCGGACTGCGCCGTCATCGCCGAACTGCCGCGCGCCTTCGACCTGCACGAATCGATCCTGCTCGCCACCGAGGCGCTGCGCCAGGCCACCGATGCCGACGTCGCCATGCTCGGCCACACCACCTTCGGCGCGCCGCTCGCCGCCGGCCCGCTCTCGCGCTACGATTTCGACGCCTATGTCCGTTTCGGCGGCGGCGTCAGCGTGGCCTCCATCTCCGGCGAAAAACTGTCCGCAATGCTCGCCCGCGCCAACCAGTTCATGGCCGAGACGCTCGACGGGATGACCGGCGACTATGTCCACGTCGCCGAGATCGACGTCGACCCGGCAAAGACCTACCGCCTCGCCGTCAACGACTGGACCGCCCAGAACCAGCAGGCCTATCTCGGCACCACCGACCTCGCCTTCGAGAAGGTCGAGGGCCTCGAACTGAAGGCGCTGATCGCCGAGCACCTCGCGGCGACGTTCTGAGGTCACCCGCAGCTGAGCCGCATCGCGGCCGCGATGCGGCCCCGGCACCCGCCGGGGCCCTGTCGCAAACCGTTTCTTTTGTAATGTTATAACGTTCTTGACGAACGTAATAACATAACATATCCGATCGTCGAGACCACCAGACAGGGATCGACGACCATGACCATGACCAGACTTGCCGCCAGCCTCATTGCCCTTGCGCTGGCCACAGCCGCGCCTGCCGCCCGGGCGGATCAGAGCGGAAACGGCAAGGACAGCGGGCACCAGACGGCGCACGGCCACGACCACGCGCATGACGACGAAGCGGCCCGCCAGATCTACAAGGGCTATTTCGACGACGACCAGATCAGGGACCGTGGCCTGTCGGACTGGGCCGGCGACTGGCAGTCGGTCTACCCCTATCTCCAGGATGGCACGCTCGATCCGGTGATGGCCCGCAAGGCCGAGACCGGCACCATGACCGCCGCCGAGCACAAGGCCTATTACGAGATCGGCTACCGGACCGACGTCGAGCGGATCGTCATCGAGGGCGACAGCGTCACGTTCTTCGAGAAGGGCAAGCCGCTGAAGGCCCGCTACGCCGGCGACGGCCACGAGATCCTGACCTACAAGAAGGGCAATCGCGGCGTCCGCTTCATCTTCCGGAAGGCCGAGGGCGACGACGCCGCCCCGCAGTTCATCCAGTTCAGCGACCACAAAATAGCGCCGGCCGCGGCCGACCACTACCACCTCTACTGGGGCAACGATCGCGCCGCCCTTCTGGAGGAAGTGACGAACTGGCCGACCTACTATCCCTCATCGCTCGATGCAGAGGCGATCGTGCACGAGATGCTCGCGCACTGACCGCGCCGGTCGACACGCGCCACCCCGCGCCCGGCCGCCTCAGGCCGGGCGCCCTCCCGTCCCGTCCGCACATCCGCACGATCCAGAGGTTCGCCATGCCCGAAACGGCCAAGCCCTCCAACCGTCTTCCCGTCACCGTGCTGTCCGGCTTCCTCGGCGCCGGCAAGACGACGCTCCTCAACCACGTCCTCAACAACCGCGAGGGCCGCCGCGTCGCCGTCATCGTCAACGACATGAGCGAGGTCAACATCGACGCCGCCCTCGTCCGCGACGGCGGCGCCAACCTGTCGCGCACCGACGAACAGCTGGTCGAGATGACCAATGGCTGCATCTGCTGCACCCTGCGCGACGACCTCCTGAAGGAGGTCCGCCGGCTGTCGCAGGAAGGCCGCTTCGACTATCTGCTCATCGAGGGCACCGGCATCGCCGAGCCCCTGCCGGTCGCCACCACCTTCGACTTCCGCGACGAGAACGGCGACAGCCTGTCCGACGTCGCCCGGCTGGACACGATGGTCACGGTCGTCGACGCGGCCAATCTCCTGAAGGACTATTCCTCGCACGATTTCCTGCGCGACCGCGGCGAGACGGCCGGCGACGGTGACGACCGCGCGCTGGTCGATCTCCTGGTCGAGCAGATCGAGTTCGCCGACGTGATCGTCCTGAACAAGGTCTCCGACACGCCCCCGGCCGATCTCGACCTCGCCCGCAAGATCGTCCGCGCGCTCAACCCCGATGCCGAACTCGTCGAGACCGATTTCGGCCGGGCGCCGCTCGCCAACATCCTCGACACCGGCCGCTTCGACTTCGACAAGGCCGCGCAGCACCCGCTCTGGTTCAAGGAGCTGAACGGCTTCAACGACCACGTGCCCGAGACCGAGGAATACGGCATCCGCTCCTTCGTCTATCGCGAGCGGCGGCCGTTCCATCCGACGCGGCTGAAGGACTTCATCAACCGGTCCTGGCCGGGCGTGGTTCGGGCCAAGGGCTTCTTCTGGCTGGCGACGCGGCCGCATTACGTCGGCGAGATCAGCCAGGCCGGCGCGCTGATCCGCACGGCCAAGCGCGGCTTGTGGTGGGCCTCGGTGCCGCGGCACCAGTGGCCCGACCATCCCGAATGGCGGGCCTCGATGAAGTCCTACCTCGATCCGGTCTGGGGCGACCGGCGCCAGGAGATCGTCTTCATCGGCTGCGACCCGATGAACGAAGCGCGCATCCGCGCCGAACTCGACGCCTGCCTGGTGGCGGAGACCGACTTCATGCCCGGCCGCTGGCGCGATCTCGCCGATCCGTTCCCGAGCTGGGAGCGGCAGGCGGCCTGACCTTGCCGAGCCGCCTCATCCCCGCGAACCGACGCCCCCGCATCGCTGCGGGGGCGTTTCTCTTTCTGGTTGGCGGCGGTCGATCCCGGCAATCGCCGGCCCGCCACGGGAGCCGCGTCACATCGCCGGCAGGATGGCGATGTCGCGCAGCATGCCTGGGGCGCCGGTAATGTCGCCCGTCTTCGTCGCCGTACCGGTCGCGACGTCGATCGTGTAGAGCGCGCCGCCGGCCGCCAGCCACGCCGTATTGGTGCCGTCGGCCGTGGTCTGGACGTCCATCGCCACCATCTCGACGTCGCCGATGCCCAGGCTGCCGATCGTCTTCAGCACGCCGTCGTTCGGCTTGACCTGCTGGATGAAGGTGCCGGCCGCATCGACGTCGTACATTGCCGTCTTCTCGGGCTTGCCGTAGGAATTGATGTAGGCGGTCGCGATCACCTTCGGCTCGCTCTCGGCGTTCGCATCGCCGGCCTCGAAGGCCAGCTTGCCGTCCTCGGTCACCTCGCCGGTGTCGACATTGGCGCGCAGGTTGGTGCCGTCCGAGCCCATCAGGCGCAGCCGGTCGGCCATCGGGTTGAAGTCGACGCTGGCCGTCACGCCCTCGGGCAGGTTGGTGGCGAGCTTGCTACCGGCCGTCGCAGCGCCCGTCTCCATGTCGATGGTCACGATCGTGCCATCCCTGGTCACGCCGTAGAGCATGTTGTTGGAGGGACGCAGGTCGATGCCCTGCAGCATCTCGACGCCATCGATCTCGACGGTCTTGGAGATTTCCGGCTTGTCGGTGTCGAACCAGACCAGCGTCTTGTCGCCCGAAAGGCCGATGGCGGGCGCGGCCGCGGCGGCGCCGGTCAGCGCGACGAGAGCGACGGAGGCCGCGAGGCCGCGGATGGTCGAGGGATTGGACATGGGGTGTCTCCTGTTCTGTTGAGACCGGCTTGCGGGGCTGGCCCGTTTGCCGGCGGTTACGGGGCCCTTACCCGGCAGCTTCCGCTCCGGATGCAGCCCGACGAAATTTTTCGCGCGGGCTTGCATCGGCGGGCGTCATCCCGTGTGTAAGGAGACGAAGAGGAACGGCATGACGCGGACCGACAGCATCGACGATGACTGCGAGCGGCTGCTGGCGCGGGTGGCCGGCGGCGACCGCATGGCGCTCGGGCAATTGTTCGCCACCGAGGCCGGCCGGCTGATCGCCATCGCGCGGCGCATCGTGCGACGGCGCGAGGTCGCGGAGGAGATCGTGCAGGATGCCTTCGTCGCGGTCTGGCGGCGCGCAGCGAGCTTCGATCCGGCACGCGGTGCCGGCCGCGCCTGGCTGACCACGATCGTGCGCAACCGGGCGCTGAACGCGGTGCGCGACGGCTCGCGGCTGGATTTCGCCGACGAGGAGCAGCTCGCCCTTTTCAGCGAGCGGAGCGGCGACGCGCACGCGGCCCTCGACGCCCTGTCGGACGGCGACGCGCTACGCCGCTGCCTGTCGGCGCTGGAGCCGCGGCGGCGCGAATCGATCCTGCTCGCCTATGTCGTCGGCTGCACCCATGGCGAGATCGCCGCCAGGCTCGACGCGCCGGTCGGGACCGTCAAGGCGTGGATCCGGCGCGGCGTCATCGCGCTGCAGGAGTGCCTGTCATGAGCGTCCGGGACGACCGCATGGCCCGCGCGGGCGATTACGTCCTCGGCCTCATGGAGGAGGCGGAGCGGCTGCGCGCCGAGGCCGACATGGCCACCGACGCCGAATTCCGCGCCGCAGTGGACCTGCTGTCCAATCGCATGGCGGCGCTCGACGACACCGCCGGCCGCGATCCGGTTCCGGAGGGGATGTGGACTGCCATCGAAGCGCGTCTCGTCGAAGCGGACGCCGATGCTGCGACCGCTGCGTCTTCGGCAGGCCGGTCCCTGTCCTCCGCGCCGGTCGTCGATCTCGCCGCGCGGCGGCGGCAGACGGCATGGCGTCCAGCCCTTATGGCTGCCAGCATCGCGGCGGCCCTCGGCATCGGCTACCTCGCGGGCACGACGTTCTCGCCACGGCCGCAGCCCGTCGTCGTGGTGGTGCTCGACACGCCGGACGCAGTGCCGGGCGCAATCTTCGAGGCCTTCGCCGACGACACGGTGCGCATCGTGCCGCTGCAGGATTTCGCCGTGCCCGAAGGCAAGACCCTCCAGGTCTGGACGCTCTACGACCCGGCCGTCGGACCGGTGTCGCTCGGAACCCTGCCGTCCGCCGTGCCGGCCGTGCTGCGCGGTCCCGACCAGCCCCTGCCGCGCGCCGACCAGCTCTACGAGATCACGCTCGAGCCCGCCCCCGGCTCGCCCACCGGCAAGCCCACGGGTCCGATCCTCGTCAAGGGTTTCGCCCGGCGCCCGCCGGGCTGAAATGCGGGAAATGCGGGGACAGTTTTACCCCGTCTACCCGATAACCCGAAATTCGTCGGGTCGGACGATGTGAAAGTTGTCGTTGACGGTGTCCCGGAAGGATTTCCACTTCTCGGGGAGCGTCGAC
>NZ_JAOAOQ010000030.1 GCF_030398385.1 Aquibium sp. ELW1220
GCCGCCGCCGGCCTCCTCGCCGCCGCCGCCTGCTGCCGAGGTGATGGTGCCGCCGGCGCCGCCGCTGCCGAATTCGCCGTTGCCGCCCGCCGCGCCGTTGGCCGGCAGGAGCGTCGGCGAGATGAAGATCAGGTCCCGGCCGCCGCCGCCTCCGCCGCCGCCATTGCCGGCCGTCCCGCTGGCGCCCGCTCCGGCCGCCGCCGCATTCGTCATCGCGGCGCCGCCGCTGCCCGGATTGCCGGCGCCGTCACCGCCGACGCCGACCTGCGTGCTGCCGCCGTCCGTCCCGCTGGCGCCGTCGGCCCCCTGGATGGGAGCGGCGCCGGCAGGGGCAGCGAAGCCGAGAGCGAGCATCAGGCCGATCGCTGCCAGCGCAGCCCCGCCTGGCCGGCTGCCACGGCTTGCCGGTTCGCCCTGCAAATCGTCGGACATCGTCTGAACCCGCCGTTTACTCGTTCCCTGCCGCAACCTAAGATCGGTTCTCGGTACAGGCAGCGGCGGTTTCAAGCGCAATCTGGCGCCTGAAACCCTGGGTCAAGGAATTGGGACGATGGGTATAGTCGTTGACCCGGCGGGTCCGGCATTCCGATGAACGCGATCCGGCCCCATGACGACCAGGCTGGCTTCATCGAATGCTATTCGGCCCGGTTTCAGGCCGGCGGCCGCGATGACGCCGCCGCCTATGCCAGCTTCGTCATGGCGGCCTTCGATTTCGAGATCCCCGCCTGCGCCGTGCCCGAAGCCTTCGCCGCCGACACCGGACTGTTCTTTCTGCCCGATGTCACCGTGTCGTGGTCGAGGGGCACGGCGAGCCGCTTCAGCCGGACGACACGCACCATCGCCGCCCGCGGCACCGACCAGATCCTGGTCGTCTGCTACCGCGATGGCTGGTTCGACATGACGGCCGGCGGGCAGACGAGGCGCGTCGCCGCCGGCGAGCTGGCCTTCGTCGACCTGTCGCAGGAGATCGCCATCGAGGCGCCACGGGTGGACAATCTCAGCCTCGCGATATCGCGCCGCAGGCTCGAGGCGATGGTGCCTTTCCTCGACCGTGCGAATGGCTTCGTGCGGCCGGTCGATGCGCTGTCGAAACTGCTGCGCGGCATGATGGAAGACATCGTCGCCCTCGGCCCGACCATGCCCGTGGTCGATGCCCGCGGCATCGCGGACGCGACCCTGCGGCTGGTCGCCGCCTGCCTCGAGCCGCTGGCGCGCGGGTCGGCCGCGTCCGGGCGCAGCAGCGTCTCGCTGGTCGCGGTCAAGGCGTTCATCGAGCAGCACCTGCTGGATCCCGCACTTGGCCCGCAGGCGCTGATCGACGCCTTCGGAACCACCCGCTCGACGCTCTACCGCCTGTTCGAGCCCATGGGCGGGGTGACGGCCTACATCGCGCAGCGCAGGCTCCATCACGCCTTCCGGCTGCTCTCCGACACGCGCCAGCCGCGCGTGCGGATTTCCCGGCTGGCGGCGGAACTCGGCTTCAGCCATCCGTCCGCCTTCACCCGCGCCTTCAGGGAAACCTTCGGCCTGTCGCCGAAGGCCGTCCAGGCGCTGGCCCGGCACTCCCGCGAACGGGACGTGCAGCTCATGATCTCGTCCGAACCGATGCAGTATCTGCGGCCCATCGGCGGCGGCTGAGCGGCACCCGCTTTCCCGATACCCCACACGGTCTTCCCGGCCCCCGCACTTGCTTCCCGGCCATTGCATCGCAGCGGCCCTCATCGCCGAACTTCCGAGCGTGGTCGAGGCCATGCGCGCCGCCATCGAGGTGCAGGGCGACCTCGCCGAACCCAATACCGGCCGGGCCCTTTCCGCCGGCCTGATCGACCGCGTCGTGCCGGAAGCCGACCCCGAAGCCGAGGCGCTGTCGCTGGCCCGGTTGCTCGGCGACCGCGACACCCTCGTCGTCCGCATCGAGGATGAAGGCCAGACGCATTCCGGTCTCCAGGCCCGAAGGGCGGGAAGACACCGCCGTGCGTGGTTTTGTCACGCCGGTTTCCCGCGCGTTACCCTGTAGGCAGCCCCCTGCAATATGCGCGAGAGCTGATATCTCGCGCCGTCCGGGGACGGCGTGGCGGGCAGGAGGGCGTCGAACTGCGAATGAACCGCGAGATGCCTGGGTCGATCCGGACGTGGTGATGCGGATCGCCGTCATCGGCGGGGGCCTCACCGGTTGCCTCATCGCCCTCGAACATGCCGAGCGGGGCCATGACGTGGTCCTCTTCGACCGGGAGCCCGCGCTCCTCTCGCGCGCGTCGACCGCCAACGAAGGCAAGATCCACCTCGGCTACTGCTATGCGGCGGATGAAGGCTTTCGGACCGCGGCGCGGCTGATCGAGGATGCCTTGCTGTTCAGGCCGATCCTCGAGCGGTGGATGACACCCGCCGCCTTCGAGGCCTGCCTCTGCGACCCCTTCCACTACGTCGTCCCGAACGACAGCGCGCTGTCGGTCGACCGGATCACCGCGCATTTCGCCCGCGTCGAAGACCATCTGCGCGAACGCCGCCGAACCCTGGGCCTCGCCTATCTCGGCCAGGACGAGGCGTCGCCCTTCCAGTCCTGTCCGCCCGACGATGTCGCCGGCGCCCCGCTCTTCCTCACGCAGGAGCGCGGGGTCTGGCCGATCGGCATCGCGCAGGCGATCGACGGCTGCGTCCGCGCCCATCCCCGCATCGAACTCCGCCTCGGCGAAAGGGTTCGCGCGTTGCAGCCTGCCGGGACGAAATGGCGCGTCGGCCTGTCCGGGCCGGAGGCCGTTGCGGACGGTCCGTTCGACAGGGTCGTCAATGCGGCCTGGGCGGAGCGGCGCGCCATCGATCGCCGCTCCGGCTTTCCGGCGGCGGGCTCCTGGTTCACGCGCTACAAGTTCGGGGTCATCGTGGAGCAGGCGTCGCTCCTGCTTGGCGGCGACGTTCCGATGAACACGACGGCCACCTCCGGCCCGTTTGGAGACTGCGTCCACTACCCGGCAAACGACAGCCTCTATTGCAGCTGGTATCCCGTCGGAATGTGCTACTCGACGATGGATGACGAGCTTGCCCGGCGCCCGGCTCTGCCGGACGATCCGGACGCTCTGATGCGCCGGACATTCGAGGGCTGCGCCTCGTTCGCCCCCGTCTTTCGCCGTCTCGCGGCGCTGCCGTCGCCGCTGCCCGCACGGATCGTCGGCGACTACATCATTGCCAAGGGCTGGTCCGACATCGACGATCCCGACAGCGAGCTTCACCGCCGCAGTGATCATGGCGTGCGGCAACTTGCCTCCGGCTACTGGTCGATCGAGACCGGAAAATACACCTCGTCTCCGCGCTGTGCGATCGAATGCGTCGACGCGAGCCTCGGGACGTCCTGACCGATGTCCTGGTTCCCGCGCCGCAGGCCTCTGGTGTCGATCTGCCTGCCGATCTACCGAAGCGAGAGCTTCATCCGCGAGACCATCCTGTCGGCGCTCGGCCAGACGGTCCGCGACGTCGAGATCGTCATCTCCAATGACGGCGCCCACCCCACCCCCGCGCTCGACGAATTCCGCGGCCGCCGCGAGGTCCGGATCATCGAGCAGCGCGACCGGCTGGGCTGGGTCCAAAACAGCAATTTCGTGTTAAGCGAGGCGCGCGGCCGCTACGCCATGATCCTGCCGCACGACGACAGGCTCGGCCCCACCTACCTCGAGGCGTGCCTGCGCATCCTGGAAAGGGACCTCGACTGCTTCTCGGCCGTCAGCGACATCGCCCACGACGGCGGCGTGATGACGGCGAGCGAAGTCCGGGGCGGCCTTGCCGAGCGGATCGGCCATGTGATGCGCAACCTGTACAATGGCTACTGCTACCGGGCGCTCATGCGCAACCGGCCGGGCGACCGGGACAGGCTGAAGCTCAGGCCCAATCCGCCGACCGATTTCTGCGTCGACAGCACCTGGATTCTCCAGCAGGCAGGCTTCGGCGAGCTGCGCCGGGTCCCGGAAACGCTCTACTGGAAGGGCTTTCCGCCGACGAGCACCCACGCGACCTGGGCGCGCATTCCGCCTCCCCAGCTGCGCGAAGCCTGGACGCGCCATTGCCGCCAGATGGAAGCCATCGCGCTGTCGTTCCTGCCCGACCCGTCTTTCATTTCCGGACTGGTCCGCCACCGGCTCGACGCACGTCGTGTCGCCGAAACGCCGCTCTACCTGAAGGAGGCGATGATCTCCCCCGATGAGGGCTGCGAGGCCTTGTAGGCACCGCCCCCGGCGGTCGGCCGCTCTGGTTCACGAATGGCAGGATGTCTGCCGCGGGCGGAACCTCCCACTGGCATCCACCCCGTCGAATGGCTACATACCCCCCGTCACCATCAGGACCCCGCCATGGCCGCTCCCGTCCGCAAGCTCACAACGGTCCTCGCGGCCGACGTGCAGGGCTATTCGCGCCTGATGGAGCATGACGAGGAGGGCACGCTCGCCACCCTCAAGCTCTATCGCGACTCCATGGCCCGGCTGGTCGGCGCGCATGGCGGGCGCATCGTCAACACCTGGGGCGATGCGGTCATCGCCGAATTCCCGAGCGTGGTCGAGGCCGTGCGCGCCGCCATCGAGGTGCAGAACGACCTCGCCGAGCGCAATGCCGGCCGCCAGCCCGACCAGCGCATGGTCTTTCGCATCGGCATCAATCTCGGCGACGTCATCGTCGAGGGCGACGACATCTATGGCGACGGCGTCAACATCGCCGCGCGGCTGCAGTCGGAGGCCGAGCCCGGCGGCATCCTGATCTCCAGCACCGTCTTCGACCAGGTCCGCAACAAGATCGCCGTGTCGTTCGATTTCCGCGGCGATCTCGTGGCCAAGAACATCGACGAGCCGGTGCCGAGCTATGCGGTGCGGATCGGCGACGCCGCGCATCCGGCGCCCGTGCCCGCGTCGCGACCGGAGCCGGCGGAGCCGAGCGACTTTCCCGCCTGGGGCCGCGACGCCCCGCCCGCCTCGCCGACCCGCATGCCGGCGCCAGCCGCGCCCGATCGGTTGCCGGGCCGCGTCCTGCTTGCCCTGCCGCCGGAAATCCGCGGCCTCGTCGGCGCGGCGGCCGTCGTCACCATCATCAACGTCTTCACCTGGAGCGGCACCTTCTGGGCCAAATGGCCGCTGCTCGGCATCGCGATCGTCATCGGCGGGCGGCTGCTCTTCGGCACCGGACGGCGTCGGCGGGGCTGATTCGGCGATTTGCGTTCACGGATAAAGCCGCGTCTTCTCCCACGCATCCCCCGCCCGGTCGAACCGCACGCGGTCGTGCAAGCGGAACGGGCGGTCGTGCCAGAATTCCATCTGCTGCGGCCGGATGCGGAAGCCCGACCAGTGCGCCGGCCGCGGGATCTCGCCGATGGCGTGCCGCGCGGTGACTTCCGCCACCGCCTTCTCCAGCGCAAACCGGCTCTCCAGCGGCCGCGACTGCTTCGACGCCCAGGCGCCGATGCGGCTGCCGCGCGGCCGCGAGGCGTAATAGGCGTCAGCCTCGGCGTCGCTCACCACCTCCACCGGCCCGCGCACCCGGATTTGCCGGCGCAGCGACTTCCAGTGGAAGCACATCGCCGCCTTCATCGACGACAGGATCTGCTGTCCCTTGGCGCTCTCGAAATTGGTGTAGAAGACGAAGCCCTGCTCGTCGAAGCCCTTCAGCAGCACCATGCGCACGTCGGGCAGGCCGTCCGGATCGACGGTCGCCACCGCCACCGCGTTGGGATCGTTGATCTCGCTCTTCTCGGCATCCGCGAGCCATTCGGCAAACAGCCGGTAGGGCTCCGGGCTCTCGGTGAAGTCGCTCTGCTGCGTCGTCTCGGTGTTCACGATCGTTGGTCCCGTCCTGGCGTGCCTGCGCGGCGGAACGGGTGCCGTCCGCCGCAGACCTGATACAGGCCGGTTCCGCGGGCGGAAAGGGGCAGCGAGGCCGAACGACGCGGCCAGCGGCCGACTTCACCACGCTAGGCATGGTGGAGGGTGGCCAATCCCGGTGTGCGCGCCCCTGCCTGGGGGCAGGGGCGCCGGCCAACGCCGTCCGGTCAGAAGCGGAAGTTGATGCCCGCCTTGATCATGTGGAAATTGGTGTCTTCGCTGAGGCTGGTCGCGCCGTCGGAGAAGATTTCGTCCTCGCCGAGATCGACATAGGAGTACTCCGTCTGGAACGACAGTCGGTCGGTGAAGGCATGTTCCACGCCCAGGCCGACGGCGTAGCCGCTCTTGCCGACGTCGTCGTCGAACACGGTCGTCCCGTCGAGCACCACCGTCTGGCTCATCTGGCCGTAGGCCCAGCCACCATGGGCATAGAACAGCGTGCGGTCGAACGCGTAGCCGGCGCGGGCGCGGACCGTGCCGAGATAGTCGAGGCTCGACTCGAGCGAATTGTCGCCGAAGCCGCCGCCGCTGCTGATCTCGGCGCCGTAATTCGTGGCCGCGATGTCGGCCACCGCGCCGAACACCCAGTTGCCGGTCTGCCAGTCGGCGCCGATCTGCACGCCGCCGAAGGCGCCGCGGGCCGAGCCCTCGATCGATCCGTCGAAATCATCGTCGTCGTCGATGACGAATTCGGAATCGCCGGCGCCGAGGCCGCCGGTGACGCCGATGTACCACCCCGTCCAGTTGTAGTTTTCGACGACCACGGGCGCTGCGGGCGCCGGAGCGTCGTAGACGATCGCATCGGCGGCGCGCGCGGCGCCGACCAGCGCTACGGACGAGACGAGTGTCGCAATAAGCAGTTTCAAGACTGACCTCCTATGGGAAAATCGGCACGCACGGATGCGGTCCGAACACGCCGAACCGGTAGGGGACCCATTTGTTCCGGAAAAAAACGAGAAAAAGCCGCATTTCGAACGCGCGGTCTTTTCATGCTCCGCACACCACCTGTTAACCGTTCCGGTCCACACTTCGTAAGGTTCGGATTCACTCGACGGGAGTATGCCGGGTGACGCGGTCGCATCGGAAGGACAATCTGGGAGTGCGTGTGCCATGGCGCGGCAAGGCTGCCCGCGCGGCGGTGCTGGCGCTCGCCGTCGTCGCATCCGGCTGCACCTCCCGCTCGCCCAGCCTCGACAGCCTGGGCTTCGATTCGATCAAGACGGGCTCGATTTCAGGCGGCAAGGCGGTGGCGCCCGACGCCGAGCGCATGTCGGACGAGACCACCATCCGCAACGCCGTGTCTTCCGCCAATCTCGACGAGGTCTCCGGCGGCCGGCTCGCCTGGGCGAATTCGCAGACCGGCTCCCGTGGCGAGGTCTTCGGCGTCATGGAATACATGGACGAGACGCGCCTGTGCCGCCGCTTCAGGGTGTCGCGCGAAAGCTTCCAGGGCATCTCGCTCTTCCGCGGCGAGGTCTGCATGTCGATGGCCGGCGAATGGTGGGTCCGGACCTTCGAAGCCGCTTGACCGCGGCGTCTTTTGCGCCACGATCGGACCGGCCAGTCTGGAATTTCTTCCTACGAACGCTCATATTTGCGTGATCAGGAGATTCCTCTCTCACCACGGACAGTCGAATGCGTGATCCCTACGAGACATTGGGCGTGGCCAGGACCGCGAGCGCGAAGGACATCAAGTCCGCGTTCCGCAAGCTCGCCAAGAAATATCATCCGGACCAGAACCCCGATGACCCGCAGGCGAAGGACCGTTTCAACGCGGCCAACCAGGCCTACGAGATCGTCGGCGACGAGAAGAAGCGTGCCGCCTTCGACCGCGGCGAGATCGACGCAGACGGCAAGCCGCGCTTCCAGGGCTTCGAGGGTGCCGCCTCCGGCGATCCCTTCGGCGCCTTCCGCCGCGGTCCCGGCGCGGGTGCGGCCGGTGGCCGCGGGCAGCGGTTCGAGTTCCGGGCCGGCGGCCCCGACGGTGCCGGCTTCGGCGCAGAGGATATCTTCAGCGACCTCTTCGGCCAGGCCTTCGCGCGGGGCGGCGCGGCAGGCGCGGCCGGCGCGGCCGGGGCATCGGCCCGCGGCGGGCGTCCGGCCGACACCGCGGCCCATCTCGACATCACCATCGAGGACGCGGCGACCGGCGCCCATGTCTCCGTCGTCTTCCCCAACGGCCGCAAGCTCGCGGTCAAGCTCCCCACCTATGTCGAAGACGGCCAGACCATCCGGCTCAAGGGGCAGGGCGAAAACGGCGGCGACGCCCTCGTCAAGCTGCGCATCCGCCCGCATCCGCGCTACCGGATCGAGGGGCGCGACCTGCATGCCGATCTCTTCGTCGATCTGAAGGATGCCGTGCTCGGTGCCAAGCTGCCCGTCGAGACGGTCAAGGGCCGCATCGCCGTCGCGGTGCCCGCCTGGTCGGGTTCCGACAAGGTGCTGCGGCTCAAGGAACGCGGCCTGCCGCTCAAGGAAGGCGGGACCGGCGATCTCTACGTCCACGTCCGCATCATGCTGCCGCAGGAGGGCCGCGAGGAACTCGAAGCGCTGATGCGCCGCGCCGCACACTGACGCGTCCCGCCGCCGTCCCTTTCGGCGCCCCGTTCTGTGCCCCCTGCCGTGCCCGTTCTGCGCTTGTCGGGCGAGGGCGGCTGTGCGATAGGGCAATCCGTCGCAAGCCGGTGCAGGAGAGGACGAAATGGCGAACGGAACGGGCCTGATGGCCGGCAAGCGCGGGCTGATCATGGGCATCGCCAACAACAGGTCCATCGCCTGGGGCATCGCCAGGTCATGCGTGGCGCAAGGCGCCGAACTCGCGCTCACCTATCAGGGCGACGCCTTCAAGAAGCGCGTGTCCCCGCTCGCCGATGAACTCGGCGCCCATCTCGCCGGCCATTGCGACGTCACCGACATGGCCACGCTCGACGCCGTCTTCGACGGGTTGAAGGAGCGCTGGGGCAAGCTCGACTTCGTCGTCCACGCCATCGCCTTCTCCGACAAGGACGAGCTCGACGGTCGCTACGTCGACACCACGCGCGACAATTTCCTGCGCACCATGGACATCTCCGCCTATTCGCTCACCGCCGTCGCCAAGCGCGCCGAGCCGCTGATGACCGATGGCGGTTCGATCCTGACGCTGACCTATTACGGCGCAGAGAAGGTCATGCCGCACTACAACGTCATGGGCGTCGCCAAGGCCGCGCTGGAGGCGAGCGTGCGCTATCTCGCCGTCGATCTCGGCGGCAGCGGCATCCGCGTCAACGCCATCTCGGCCGGCCCGATCAAGACGCTCGCCGCCTCCGGCATCGGCGACTTCCGCTACATCCTCAAGTGGAACGAGTACAACGCCCCGCTCAAGCGCACGGTGACGATCGACGAAGTTGGCGATTCGGGCCTCTATTTCCTGTCGGACCTGTCGCGCGGCGTCACCGGCGAGATCCATCACGTCGATTCGGGCTATCATGTCGTCGGCATGAAGTCGGTCGACGCGCCCGACATCTCCACCGTCAGGGACTGACGCGGCACCATCCTCCACCTCCCGCCAACGCAGGGAAGGCCATGACCCCGCTCGTCTACTTCGTCCGGCATGGCCAGACCGACTGGAACGCCGCGCTGCGCTTCCAGGGCCAGCACGACGTCGACGTCAACGACAACGGCCGCAGCCAGGCGCGCCGCAACGGCAAGCGGCTGGCCGAGATCCTCGACGATCCGCAATGCTTCGATTTCGTGGCGAGCCCGCTGCGCCGCACGCGCGAGACCATGGAGATCATCCGCGGCGAGATCGGCCTGCCGCCGCAGGGCTACCGGCTCGAGCCGCGCCTCGTGGAGGTGCATTTCGGCGACTGGCAGGGCCTGACGGTCGACGAGGTCGAGACCGCCTTCCCGGGCGTCGCGGCCGAGCGCGAAGCCGACAAATGGGCCTTCCTGCCCCCCGGCGCGGGCGCCGAAAGCTACGACCTCCTGTCGGCGCGAATCGCTCCCTGGCTGTCTTCGATCGACCGCGACACCGTCTGCGTCACGCATGGCGGCGTCATCCGCTCGATCTTCATGCTCACCGGCGCGGCCGCCCGCGCCGATGCTGCGGCCATGGACGTGCCGCAGGACCGCATCCTGCGCTGGCGCGACGGGCGGCTCGACTGGCTCTGATACCGGCAGGCTCCGAAGCCCGGCCGGTCGCACATCCTCTGCCGGTGACAGGTCATCAGGCAGCGGGCACCTGCGACATCGGACGGCCGTCATCGACTCTGCTGCACCGGCGGGTCGTCACGTCCGTCGAGGCTCTCCTTCGTCAGGCTCGGAATCTCGTTTGGGGATGAAGTCCGCCGAAGCGGCTGCACCGCGGCCGGCGCCCCACCCCTGGCGCGTCATTCCGGACCGGAGGCCGAGCGCAGCGGAGGCGTCCGGATCCAGAATCCATTCCGTGGCGTCGGCCGCAAGGACTTGAGATCGTCGGCGTCACGGAATGGCTTCCGGACAGACGCCCCGCGCTCCGCGCGTTTCGTCTTCCGGAATGACGCGGGCATGGCGGCCGGCGCGGGGACCGCCTCCGCTCCCGCATGGCGCAGCACCGCCTTCGTCATCCTGGGGCTTGTCCCCAGGATCTGCCGACCCCCTCGCGGTGGGCGCTTCGTCACCTTCCGCGCGACGGCGAGACCTTCACGACGTCGCGACGCGAAGAGGTCACCGGCAGAAGCCCGAGGATGACGGCGCCGGAGTGCGGCGACGGTCGGCCGCCGGAGCCGCGGGCATGAGCAGACTGCCCTACTCGTACACAGCCATGTCGGTGATCTGGTTCACGTCGCCGACCTTGTCGAAATTGATGACGATCTCGGCGCCCGGCTCGATGCCGGCCATGTCCACCTCGCCCGGCAGCTTGTAGGATTTGCCGTCGTCGAGCGTGATCGTCAGCTTCTCTTCGTCGACGCTCTTGATGCGCCCCTCCGTCTGGCCCGCAAGCGCGGGCATGGAAGCGAGCAGGATCAGGCTGAGCGCGGATACGGCAATACGCATGGAATGTCCTTTGGGCTGCGGTCCGCTCTCCGCCGGACCTTGTAGGTTGGTCGATCTCGATTACCGTCCGGCAGGTGTCCGCAAATGCCTCGACCGCGCGACGCGTGTTTCGCCGGCGGAATGCCCGCCGTCGTCACGCAGTGCTCTAGGACACCAAAACGGAGGGAATGTGTCAAAGCGTTTCCCGCCGGCAAGGCGGAGACGAGGCTGCTTCGGGGCCGCTGCCGCCGGCGCGGGCATCGCCCGGTCGCAGCCGGCCGCGTGCCGGTTTGACCGGCCATCCAATCCCCAATAGAAGGCGGCGTGTCCACCACGCCCGCGGGGCAGCGCCCGCCGGCCAGCCTGTCGCACGGTCCATGTCGCACAACACCTTCGGCCACCTCTTCCGCGTGACGACCTGGGGCGAGAGCCACGGCCCGGCGCTCGGCTGCGTCGTCGACGGCTGCCCCCCCGGCATCCGCTTCCGGCTCGCCGATATCCAGGCCGATCTCGACCGCCGCCGGCCCGGCCAGTCGCGCTTCGTCACGCAGCGCCAGGAGCCCGACGCGGTGAAGATCCTGTCCGGCGTCCTGCCCGACGAGGCCGATCCCGACACGCTCGTCACCACCGGCACGCCGATCTCGATGATGATCGAGAACGTCGACCAGCGCTCGAAGGATTATGGCGAGATCGTCCGCCAGTACCGTCCGGGCCATGCCGACTACACCTATCAGACGAAATACGGCATCCGCGACCACCGCGGTGGCGGCCGCTCCTCGGCGCGCGAGACGGCGGCCCGCGTGGCGGCCGGCGCGCTTGCCCGCCGGGTCGTGCCGGGCCTCGTCGTGCGCGGCGCGCTGGTCGCGATGGGCGAGAAGGCCGTCGACCGCGCCAATTGGGACTGGGACTTCGTCGACGATGCCGAAAACCCCTTCTTCACGCCCGACCGCGCCTCCGTCCCCGTCTTCGCCGACTATCTCGACGGCATCCGCAAGGCCGGCTCCTCCGTCGGCGCGGTCATCGAGATCGTCGCCGAGGGCGTGCCGGCGGGTCTGGGCGCGCCGATCTACGGCAAGCTCGACCAGGACATCGCCTCGCTCCTGATGTCCATCAACGCCGTCAAGGGCGTCGAGATCGGCAACGGCTTCGAGGCCGCCCGCATCACCGGCGAAGAGAACGCCGACGAGATGCGGATGGGCAACGATGGCGCGCCGCTGTTTTTGTCCAACAAGGCCGGCGGCATCCTGGGCGGCATCTCCACCGGCCAGCCCGTGGTGGCGCGCTTCGCCGTCAAGCCGACGTCCTCGATCCTGACCAAACGCCAGTCGATCGACCGCGACGGCAACGACGTCCAGGTCCGCACGAAAGGCCGCCACGACCCCTGCGTCGGCATCCGCGCCGTCCCCATCGGCGAAGCCATGGTCGCCTGCGCCATCGCCGACCACTATCTGCGCCACCGTGGGCAGACCGGGCGAGGCTGAATCGGGCCGGGCGGGGCGCTGTCACCGGTCTTCCGGATCATCCTTGCCAGCCATGCCGAAAATACGTATTTTACGTCGATCGAAGCGGGGAGATCGCCGATGCGCGCTTTCAGTTCCGTCGACTTGCAGAAGCAGACCGGGGACGTGCAGCGGGCGGCGGACCGCGAGGGCGCGGTCATCACGTCGCACGGCAAGCCCCGGACCGTCATGCTTTCCGTCGAGGAGTTCTGCCGGTTGAAGGGCATTGCGGGAGAAGCCGTGGAGCCCGCATTGCAGCCGCGTCAGGCGCTGACGCTTCGTCCGGCCGCCGATCCGCTCAGTTATGATGGACGGCACTTCGAAGCCGTCGCCCGAAGGATGGCGCAGGAGGCCTTGTCGGGCATCGGCGAAGACGCGGTCGAGGCCGAACTCGCGGCAGTCCGCCGGAAATTCGGTCGTCGGCGTCCATGATCGAGCGGCCCGAAGGCACGGATCGACGTGTCCTCCGCTTTCTGATCATGGACAGTACGCCGCTCTCCCTTCTCGGGTGCATCGGTGCTCTGGACTGGCTCTTCCTGCCTGGCTGCCCGGTGATGATCACCGACATGGTGGTCGCCGAGGTGCTCCGCGACCCCGGCGACGAGAAGGATCAGCGCCGCGCCGCCCGCGCCTCGATTCGTGACTGGCTCGACCGGAACGACAGCAGGCTCACCATCCTGACCACCGAGGAAGGCAGCCGCTACCGACGCGACATGGAACTCTGGGACCTCGCCGGAAGGCCGGAAAGGTTGAAGCCGTCCTGGAGCGATCGCGGCGAACGGAGCCTCCTGTCCGCCGTCCAGGACCTCCGCCAGGCGCTTTCGCAAGGCGAGGAAATCGTCGTCATCGTGGATGACAGGAACGCGCGCGACGCCGTGCGGGCCGTCCGCGCCGACCTGACGATGATGGGGACACGAACCTTCATCCGCTGGATGGACGAGGATTTCGGCGCGCCGGGCGCCGATACCGCCTGGGTGGCCATCCGGATCGCGACCGCTTCGAAGGCCGACGAAGGCGAAACCGACGATCCGGTCTTCATCCGGCCGTAAGCATCCGTGCCACGGCAATCCGGTGCGTCGCGATCCCGCCGCGTCGACCGGGTCTTCCGCCTGGACCTCCGCGCCTGGCCTCGCTTCACCAAATCCTCTTGCGTTCTGCCGCAACGGGTTTATTCCCCGACTGCCGACTGCCGACTGCCGACTGCCGACTGCCGACTGCCGACTGCCGACTGCCGACTGCCGACTGCCGACTGCCCTGCGAGCGAAGCGAGTGCCATGCCCTACGACCAGAAGAAGATCGTCGAAGCCCTGCGCGCCTTCGAGCGCGGCGAGATCGTCGTCGTCATGGACGATGACGGCCGCGAGAACGAGGGCGATCTGATCGTCGCGGCGGTCCACTGCACGCCCGAGAAGATGGCCTTCATCGTGCGCCACACCTCCGGCATCGTCTGCGCGCCGATGCCGCGCGAGGAGGCACGCCGGCTGAACCTTCAGCCCATGGTGGCCGACAACGACGCCCCGCACTCCACGGCCTTCACCGTCAGCGTCGATTTCAGGCACGGCACCACCACCGGCATTTCCGCCGACGACCGCACGCTGACCGTCCGCAACCTCGCCAACGGCAATGTCGGCGCATCCGATTTCGTCCGCCCCGGCCACATCTTCCCGCTGGTCGCGCGCGAGGGCGGCGTGCTCATGCGCTCCGGCCACACCGAAGCCGCCGTCGACCTGTGCAAGCTCTCCGGCCTGCCGCCCGTTGGCGTCATCTGCGAACTCGTCAACGACGACGGCACCGTCATGCGCGGGCCGCAGGTCTCCTCCTTCGCCGAGACGCACGGCCTGAAGCAGGTCTCGGTCGCCGACCTGATCGCCTACCGCCAGCGCCAGGAAACGCTGGTCGAGCGCATCGACAGCTTCGAAATCGACACCCCCGGCGGCAAGGCGCGCGCCCACACCTACACGCTGCCCTGGGACCCGATGCACCATCTCGCCATCGTCTTCGGCGACATCCGCGACGGCGAGGAGGTTCCGGTGCGCCTGCATCCGGAGGACGTGGTCACCGACATGTTCGGCACGTCGGACCGCCTGCGCCGCATCATGCGCGACATGGGCGAAAAGCAGCGCGGCGTCATCGTCTACCTGCGCGAGGGCTCCGTCGGCGTCGCTCACCAGCGTCGCGCGCGGCCGGCCCAGGGCACCGACGAGAGCCACGACGAGGCGCTGCGCCGCGAGAACGAGTGGCGCGAGATCGGCCTCGGCGCACAGATCCTGCGCGACCTCGGCATCTCCTCCATCGAGCTCGTCACCTCGCGCGAGCGCCACTATGTCGGGTTGGAAGGCTTCGGCATCCGCATCGCCCGCACCGTCATCATGGACAAGGATTGATCGGCCTCTCCCGCCTCTGCGCCGGCCTGGGAGGGCTCCTGGCCTGTCTTGCCGCGGCAGACGCGGCGGAGGTTCGCGCCATCGCGCTGCCCTCGCCGGTGGCCGCGATCCACGGGATCGCCGATGGCGCCCTGGTCGAGACCGTAGACGGCCGCTGGCACCAGATCGCTGCCTGCCCGGACGACCGCGTCTGCCTGCGCGCGACGGACGCCCGCCCCGACCGCGAAGCCGCGCCTACGGAAGGCCTGCCGGACGGCTCGGTGGCACGCGCGGCGACGGGCGACATCCGCCGTGCCTGGTATGTCCGGCCCACCCGGCGCTACGCCCATGCCGTCCTCGGCGATGCGGTCGAGGCCGGCGGGCTCGCGGTGGAGACGGCTGCGGGCAGGCGGCTCGAGATCGTGCTCGACGAGGCCCACGTGTTCGAGGACATCACGCCGCGCATCGCCGATCTCGATGGCGACGGCGCAAACGAGGTCGTGGCCATCCGCTCTTCGCTCACCAAGGGCGCCGCCATCGCCGTCTACGGCCTGCGCGATGGTCGTTTGCGGCTGCGCGACGCGACTGCGGAAATCGGCCGGGCAAACCGCTGGCTCAACGTCGCGGCCATCGCCGATCTCTTCGGCATCGGGCGTCCGGTGCTCGCCTGGGTCGAGACGCCGCACATCGGCGGCACGCTGAAGATGGCGACCTTCGCCGACGGTCGCCTGGCGATGCGCGCCGAAACCGTCGCGGGCGTCTCCAACCACGCCATCGGATCGCGCGAACTCGGCCTGTCGGCCGTAGCCGACATCGACGGTGACGGCCTGGCCGATCTCGTGCTTCCGACGGCCGACCGGCGCGGGCTCGTTATCGTCGGGCGAACCGGACGCACCGTCATCGCCCTGCCGGGCCTCGTCGCCCATGCGCTCGTCGTCGTCGACGGCACGATCGTCACCGCGACGGCGGACGGTAGCCTGCTCGCGATCGCTCCTTGAGGCAGCACCGCCGCAATCGCCTGTTGACGGGCAGCCGTCCCGCGCTTGCGGCTGTGGCAAAGCGGTCGCGCTCGTCCTAAGCTCCAGCCATGACAACGCGCCTCTACACCCACCCGATCTATCTCGAGCACCTGACCCCGTCCGGCCATCCCGAGCGGCCGGACCGGCTGCGCGCCATCGGCCGCGCCCTCGAGCACGAGAGCTTCGACGATCTCGACCGGGTGGAATCGCCGCAGGCCGATCCCTCCGCCGTGCTGCTCGCCCATCCGGAGGAGTATCTGGAGCGCGTGCGCCTCGCCATGCCCGAGGAAGGGCAGGGGCTCGTGCGCGTCGACGCCGACACCTCGGCCAGCCCGAAGACCTGGGAGGCGGCCCTCACCGCCATCGGCGCAGCCAATGCCGCCGTCGACGACGTCTTCGCCGGCCGGGCCGACAACGTCTTCGTCGCCGCCCGTCCGCCCGGCCACCATGCCGAGCGGGCGACGGCCATGGGCTTCTGCCTCTTCAACAACGCCGCCATCGCCGCCCGCCATGCCCAGAAGGTCCACGGCGCCGAACGCGTCGCCATCGTCGACTGGGACGTCCACCACGGCAACGGCACGCAGGACATCTTCTGGGACGACCGCTCCGTCCTCTACTGTTCCACCCACCAGATGCCACTCTATCCGGGCACCGGGGCCAAGGACGAGACCGGCGCCGGCAACATCGTCAACGCGCCCCTGTCGCCGCACTCCGGCTCGGACGTCTTCCGCGACGCCTTCCGCTCCCGCGTCCTTCCGGCGCTCGACGATTTCCGGCCCGACCTGATCATCATCTCCGCCGGCTTCGACGCCCACCACCGCGACCCGCTGGCCGAGATCAACCTCGACGAGGCCGACTTCGACTGGGCGACCGCCGAACTCATGGACCGCGCCGGCCGCTCCTGCTCCAACCGGCTCGTCAGCCTGCTGGAGGGCGGCTACGATCTCCAGGGCCTGGCCATGTCGGTGGCGGTCCACGTCCGCCGGCTGATGAAGGGGTAGCGAGCCATGACCGACAAGCCCAATGACGACGTCCGCGCCATGAGCTTCGAGCAGGCGCTGGAGGCGCTGGAGCGCATCGTCGACGACCTCGAGAAGGGCGACGTCCCGCTCGAGAAGTCGATCGCCATCTACGAGCGCGGCGAAGCCCTGAAGCGCCACTGCGACACGCTGCTCAAATCCGCCGAAGCCAAGGTCGAAAAGATCCGCCTCTCCCGCGACGGCCAGCCGTCCGGCGTCGAGCCGCTCGATCCGGACTGACGGGGCGGCTCAACGCGCCCGCCGCGCCGACGGTGGCGCGGGAACGTTGCGCCATGTGCGGGCATCGCGTGGTCTGGGCAAGGCCTGATTGCACCTGAACGCGTGCCTCGCCATGGTCATGCCGTGCAGATGGCATGGTGAACTGTGATGGACACGGCCTTGGAGAAAGCCAGCGCCCGGGTGGTTACCATGATGACACCCGCCGAGAAGGCGCGGCTGGAAACCAAGGCGCGGCGTGCGAGGCTGTCCGTTGCTGAGTTCGTGCGGCGCTCCGTCGACGCCTACGACCCCGACGAGATTCAGCAGATCGAGCAGCTGGCGGAACTGGCTCGGGCGTTTCGGGACAGCGCCCGGCGGGCGTCGGACGCCGTCGATCGGGCGAATGCCGACGTAGCGAAGACCATCGAGCACATGAAGAACATGCGGACGTCGTGAGTGCGCTTGGCGACGTCATGGGGGAGAACGTCGTCGCGCCGGTCTTTGCGGCGACACGATAGCCTGGCGGTTCTGCAACGTTGAAGATCGCGCAATGTCGGGCCGCAGCCAAGCAAAATCGCTTGCAAGTCTCAAAGAGTGCATATACACGTAAATCCATGACGGATCGAAAGGACTTCGACGACTGCCGGGATTGCCGCTGCATGGCGGCGCGTCGCGAGGCGGCGCGCCTCACGCGCAGCTACGACGATCATCTTCGGCCGCACGGTCTGACGGTCAACCAGTTCACACTGCTCGCCACGCTCATCCTCGCGGGGCCGCTGCCGATACGCGATCTCGCCGACCGACTCGGCATCGATCGCACGACGCTGACCCGCAACGTCGCCCTCAGCAGGACCGCCGGCCACGTCACGGAAGCCAGCGGTCGCGATGCGCGCCAGCGCTTCGTCTCCGTTACCGAAAGGGGCAGGGCGCTGGCCGAAGCGGCGCTGCCGGACTGGAAGTTGGCACAGGCCGGCGCCTTGCGCGAAGCGGGCGCCTAGTCCTGGCGCGTCGGTGGCCGGGCGGCTGCCCATGGCCGCTGAAACGGACCTGAAGGTTCTGGACCGCTCGGCAACGTGGCGGTCCGGGAGAAACCACGCTTGGATCTGCCTAAAAAGGTGTATATACACAGAAAGGAACGACGATGCTTCTCGATTTCCTGGGTGGAATGGTCCTCACCGCCGTGGCGGTGGTCAATCTCAATGCGCTGCTCAGCGCGCTCGCCGTGGCTCGAAGAACGCGGCTGCTGCTCGCCGCCGTCGTCGGGCTCTGGGTCGGTCTCCAGATATCGCTTGCGACGGCCGGCGTCTTCGCGTCCCAGCTCTCGCTCACCGTGCCGTTCCTCGGCCTTGCGGTCATCGCGCCGGTGGTGGCTGTCGGTCTTGCCGCATGGCGCTCCGCGGCAGTGCGCGCGGCGCTTCTCGCCTTGCCCATGCCGCTCCTCGTCGGGCTCCACGCCGGTCGGATCCTCGGCGTCTTCTTCCTGCTGCTGGCCGCCAGCGACCGGCTCGGCGGACCGTTCCCACAGGCTGCCGGCTGGGGCGACATCGCCGTAGGCGTCCTCGCGCTGCCGCTCGCGGCCGCCATCGCGCGCGGTACCGCGTCCCCCGCGAGCATCGAAGCCTGGAACGTGCTCGGCGCGCTCGACCTCGTCCTGGCGCTCACGCTCGGGATTCTCTCGACCAACGGCTTCGTGCTGCAGGCGATTTCGGCCGGCGCCGGTTCGGCTGCGATGGCGCAACTGCCCTGGTCACTGATTCCGACCGTGCTGGTCCCCTTCTACCTGATCGTCCACGGCATCGTGTTCGCCCAGTTGCGCCAGGCAAGGCAGGCGAACAACGCCCCGCAGACAGCCTGAGCCACGCGTTGCGCGCCGTCTGGTCCGGGGCTATCCTCGCCACGGCAGCACAACGGGAGGCCGCCCATGGGTGTCGTGAATCTCTCCGATGCCGGGATCGATCTGGCGACTCTGGTCGAGGCCGTCGAAAACGGCTCCGAGACCGAGATCGTCATCGAGCGCGACGGCAAGCCCGCCGCGCGGCTGGTCCCGGTCGAGCCGCAGGCCGAAGGGCCGCGGAAAATCCGACTGGGCCTTGCCGCCGGCAAGTATCCGCCGATGGACTTCGAAGCCTTCCAGGCCATGGATGCCGAGATCGAGAAGATGTTCCTAGGCGAGGAGGAGTGAGGCTTCTCCTCGACACGCATGTCGCGATCTGGGCGACCAACACCCCCGATCGCATCCCGGCCCGCATTCATGGGCTTTTCGGCGCCGGGGGTGGCACGGTGATGGTTTCGGCGGTCGCCGTATGGGAGATCGCGATCAAGCACGGTCGGGGTCGCCGCGACGCGCCGCCGATGTCGGCGCCGCAGGCCATCGCAGAGTTCGGTGCCGCCGGCTTCGGCATCCTGAACGTCACCGCCGCCCACGCCGCCTTCGTCGAGCACCTTCCCGCCCTGCACGGCGACCCCTTTGACCGCCTGATGCTCGCCCAGGCGATCGTCGAGGACATGCAGTTCGTCACATACGATCGCCATCTCTCGCGCTATGGCGCGCCCATCCTGACATGGTCCTGAGGAATTTCCCATGAGCTTCTTCCCCGGCCACGACCCCGAACCAGGCGATGCCTTCGCCTGCGATGCCGTCGAGCTGATGGTCATACCCAACGCGAAGGATATCGGCGGCTTCGAGGTGCGCCGCGCGCTGCCGACGGCCAGGCGCCGCCTCGTCGGGCCCTTCATCTTCTTCGACCGCATGGGGCCGGCCATCCTGCGCGCCGGCACGGCCATGGACGTGCGCCCGCATCCGCATATCGGGCTGTCCACCGTCACCTATCTCTTCGACGGCAGGATCCGCCACCGCGATTCGCTCGGCACCGAGATGGTGATCGCGCCGGGCGACGTGAACCTGATGACGGCCGGCCGCGGCATCGTCCATTCCGAGCGCACGCCGGAAGAGCTGCGCGGCGCGCCGATGTCGATCTCTGGCCTGCAGACCTGGATCGCGCTGCCCGACGACAGGGAGGAGATCGACCCGCTGTTCGAGAACACCGCCGCGGCAGCCCTGCCGCTCTTTGCCGGCGACGGCGCCTCGGGCCGCGTCGTCATCGGCGATTTCGAAGGCGTCCGTTCGCCGGTCCGCACCCATGCCGACACGCTCTACGTCGACATCACCATCGCGCCCGGCGGCCGCGTCCGCATCCCCGCCGCTGCCGAGGAGCGCGCCATCTACCTGCTCGACGGCCGCGTCAGCATCGCCGGCGACGGCTTTGCCCCCGACCGCCTGCTCGTCTTCCGCCCCGGCGACGAGATCGTCGTGTCGTCGGAAGAGGGTGCCCATCTGATGCTCTTCGGCGGCGCCTCCATCGGCTCGCCGCGCTACATCTGGTGGAACTTCGTCTCCTCGTCGAAGGAGCGCATCGAGCAGGCCAAGGAGGAGTGGCGCACCGGCCGCTTCGACATCGTCCCCGGCGACGCCGAGGAGTTCATCCCGCTGCCGGAATGAGCCGCTCGTGCGGGCGACGCTTCTGCGCGGCATTGTGCCTTTCGCCGGCCCGCCGTGCCACCCATCGCCATCTCGCGCGTTTACTTTCGTCGGCCCAGCGCCTATTTCCCGATGATCGGCCAATGCGAAGCAGTTGAATGACCGTCAAATCGCCGCCCGCGACCCCCCTCCTGGACCGGGTCAATGTTCCCGCCGACCTGAAGAGGCTTTCCGAATCCGAGCTTCCACAGCTCGCGGCCGAGCTGCGCGCGGAGATGATCGACGCCGTTTCCCAGACCGGCGGCCATCTCGGCGCCGGGCTCGGCGTGGTCGAGTTGACGGTGGCGCTGCACTATGTCTTCGACACGCCGTCCGACCGGCTGATCTGGGACGTCGGCCACCAGGCCTATCCGCACAAGATCCTCACCGGCCGGCGCGACCGCATCCGCACCCTGCGCCAGGAGCATGGCCTGTCGGGCTTCACCAAGCGCGACGAGAGCCCCTACGATCCCTTCGGTGCCGCCCATTCCTCCACCTCGATCTCGGCCGGGCTCGGCATGGCCGTCGGCCGCGACTTGAAGGGTGCGAAGAACAACGTCATCGCCGTCATCGGCGACGGCGCCATGTCGGCCGGCATGGCCTACGAGGCGCTCAACAATGCCGGCGCGCTCGACGCCCGGCTGATCGTCATCCTCAACGACAACGACATGTCGATCGCCCCGCCGTCCGGCGCCATGAGCGCCTATCTGGCCAGGCTCGCCTCCGGCCGGACCTATCAGGGCTTCCGCGATTTCGGCAAGAAGCTCACCTCCTATCTCGGCAAGAGCGTCGACCGCGCCATCACCCGCGCCGTCGAGCACGCCCGCGGCTACGTCACCGGCGGCACCCTGTTCGAGGAGTTGGGCTTCTTCCACATCGGCCCGATCGACGGCCACAATCTCGAGCACCTGATCCCGGTGCTGAAGAACGTGCGCGACAACGGCGCCGGCCCGATCCTCATCCATGTCGTCACCCAGAAGGGCAAGGGCTACGCGCCGGCCGAAGCCGCCTCCGACAAGTATCACGGCGTCAACAAGTTCGACGTCATCACCGGCGCCCAGGCCAAGGCCCCGGCCAATGCGCCGGCCTACACGCGGGTCTTCGCCGAGACCCTCGTCCAGGAAGCGCATGACGACGACCGCATCGTCGCCATCACCGCCGCCATGCCCACCGGCACCGGGCTCGACCTGTTCGGCGAGGCCTTCCCGGCCCGCACCTTCGACGTCGGCATCGCCGAGCAGCACGCCGTCACCTTCGCCGCCGGCCTCGCCACCGAGGGCTTCAAGCCCTTCTGCGCCATCTACTCCACCTTCCTGCAGCGCGCCTACGACCAGGTCGTCCACGACGTGGCGCTGCAGAACCTCCCCGTCCGCTTCGCCATCGACCGCGCCGGCTATGTCGGGGCCGACGGCGCCACCCATTGCGGTGCCTTCGACGTCGGCTATCTCGCCATGCTGCCGGGCTTCACCGTCATGGCCGCCGCCGACGAGGCCGAGCTGCGCCACATGATCCGAACCGCCGTCGAGCACGATGCCGGCCCCATCGCCTTCCGCTATCCGCGCGGCAACGGCGTCGGCGTCGACATGCCCGAGCGCGGCGCGGCCCTGCCCATCGGCAAGGGCCGCGTGCTGCGCGAGGGCACCAAGGTCGCGCTGCTCTCCTTCGGCACGCGGCTGGCCGACTGCCTCGCCGCAGCCGAAGAACTCGACGCCGCCGGCCTCTCCACCACCGTCGCCGACGCCCGCTTCGCCAAGCCGCTCGACACCGATCTCGTCACCCGTCTGGCCCGCGAGCACGAGGTGCTCGTCACCGTCGAGGAGGGCTCGATCGGCGGCTTCGGCACGCAGGTCCTGCATTTTCTGGCTGGTGCCGGCCTGCTCGAATCCGGCGCCCGAATCCGCCCGCTCGTCCTCCCCGACGTCTTCACCGACCAGGCCAAGCCCGAGCGCATGGTCGAGATCGCCGGCCTCGATGCCCCCGGCATCGTCCGCACCGTCTTCTCGGCACTCGGCACGGGCGCACGGGCGGCGAGAGCCTAGGCCCGCGCGGCGCGCCGGTCATCGCGCGCGCCGCATCGCCCCGAACGATTCCACCAGCGAATCGAACACCGCCCGCACGCGCGGCACCCGCGACAGGTTCTCGTGCGTGACGATCCATGTCTCCAGCACCGCGATCTCGACGTCGGGCAGCACGCGCACGAGGCGTCCGTCGCTTTCGCCCACCGGAACCTGCGCCACGGCGATGCCGACGCCCGCCCGGGCGGCCGCCAGCTGGGCTGGGTGGCTGTCGGTGCGCAGCACCAGCCTGTCGCGCCGCAGGGCGACGCCGAACCGCTCCGCGAAAGCCAGGTCGCTGCGGTTCCGGTCCGACCCGATCACGTCGTGCTCCGCCAGGTCCGCGAGGCTCTCCGGCGCGCCGTGCCGCGCCACGTAGCCGGGCGCCGCGAAGAACCCGAGCGGAATGGCCGCGACCTTGCGCGCCACCAGCGCCTCCTGCTTCGGCGCCACGGTGCGGACCGCCACATCCACTTCCTGCGCCAGCAGGTCGGCGGGCGCGTTGCTCAGCGACAATTCGATGCGGATCCGCGGATGCGCCTCCCGCAGCCGCGCCAGCATGACGGGAATCACCTCGATACCCATGAATTCCGGCACGCTCATCCGCACCGTCCCCGCGATCTCGTTGCCCGCTGACGAGGCCTGGCGGACGAACAGTTCCGATGCCATCGCCATCGCCCGCGCCGGGCCGCGCAGCGCTTCGGCTGTCTCGGTCGGCGCGAGACCGTTCACCGAGCGCGTGAACAGCACGGTGCCGAGGTGGGCTTCCAGCGCCTCGATCCGGCTGCGCACCGTCGGATGCGACAGGCCGAGCCGGCGCGCGGCGGCCGAAAGGCTGCCCTCTTCGAGAACGGCCAGGAAGATGCGCTGATCGTCCCATGCAAGGATGGAGCTCATAAGAATCTAGCTAGCAGCTGTAGGCCGGTTTGCAATTCCCTTTCAGCTCTGCAGGCTCCACTTTCTCCCCAGCGGAACGAACGCAACAGGAGAGTTGGATGGAACGGAACAGGACGGCCCTCGTGCTCGGCGCGACCGGCGGCATCGGAAGCGGCATCGCTGCCGCCTTGCTTCTCCATGGCTGGCGGGTGCGTGGCATGATCAGGAAGGCTGCGAGAATCCCCGACGAGAGCCCGGTGGGTATCGAATGGATCACGGGCGACGCCATGCGGCGCGACGATGTCGTGCGGGCGGCGCAGGGCGTCTCGATCATCGTCCACGCGGTCAATCCGCCGAACTACGGCAACTGGGAAACGCTCGTCCTGCCGATGATCGACAACACCATCGCGGCGGCGCGCTCGGCTGGAAATGCCTGCGTCGTGCTGCCGGGCACCATCTACAATTTCGACCCGGCCGCGACACCGGTCATCGACGCCGACACCGTGCAGCAGCCGAAGAGCCGCAAGGGCATGATCCGCGTGGCGCTGGAGGAGCGCCTTCGCCAGGCAGCGCCGGAGGTACCATCGCTGATCCTTCGCGCCGGCGACTTCTTCGGCCCGGGTGCACGCGCCAGCTGGTTCGCGCAGGCCATGGTGTCCCCCGGAAAACCGCTGCGCCGCATCGTCGATCCCGCAACCGGCCCCGGTCACAGCTGGGCCTACCTGCCCGACCTCGCCGAAACATTCGCGCGCCTGCTCGACGCGCCAGGATCCCTGCGTCCCTTCGAGGTGCTCCAGTTCGAGGGCCTCTGCGACCATGACGGCCGGCAGATGGTGGAAGCCATCCGCCGGGCGAGCGGTCGCCGCTTGCGCGTCTTCCGCTTCCCCTGGTGGCTGATGCGGATCGCGGGCCTCTTCGGCGGCTTTCCGCGCGAGGCCGCCGAGATCGCCCCGTACTGGCGCCATCCCGTCCGCCTCGACAACACCCGCCTGAAAGCCCTGCTCGGCAACGAGCCGCGCACGCCCCTCGACGTCGCGGTCACCGAAACGCTCGCTGCACTCCGCTGCCTTGACCGCCCCGCCCGCCTGCTTGACCCGCAGGCCGCCTGAACCCGTCCGCGAAAGCAGTGCCGTCCCGCCGGGCGCCGCTCTCGCCGCGATCAGAAGATCAGCATCAGAATGCCGATGATGACCAGAAGGCCGATGAGAAACACGAACCCGATCGTACCGCCGATGAACTTGAGCATGTCACTTCCCGCTGCATGTTGCTGTCGTTGCCGAACGCGCGGAAGGCCAGTTGGTTTCGCAAGGCGCCGTAGCGTGGGGTTGAGGACAGACCACCGCCAACCGCAGCGCCCATCCTCCAACCCCACGAAGTGGGGGGGAAGTGCCGAGCGAAGCGAGGCGGAGGGGGGAGTCCGCTTCCCCGAGCCGCACCCGTCGCAGGCCTGCCTCGCCCCGCCTCGCTCCCCCCGCCTTCGTCATCCCGGAACGACGTCCGAGCGCAGCGAAGGACGCCGTATCCGGGATCCATGCCTCGCCGCCTATCCCCGCGATCCGGTGCAGAACGAGGCACGTGCCGCCGCCGCCCCTGCCGTATCCCGCGCCGTCGTCCCCCCCCTCCGTCGTCGCTGCGCGACGCCACCTCCGCCCCCACTGCGTGGGGTGGAGGACAAGCCGTCGGCAACGCCGCCGCGCATCCTCCAACCCCACGAAGCGAGGCGGAGGGGGGATCCCGTGCGGCGGAGGACAAGCCGCTGATGGCTCCGGCGACGTTGCACTCCGGCATCGAGTTCCCCAACGTCGCGCTCCTTCGCGCCCCCCTCTGCCTGCCGGCATCTCCCCCACGAGGGGGGAGATCAGGCGCGTCGCCGGTTCCGCCAGTTGTCATCGGCCTAGAATGAGCACCGCCGCCCGAACTGCCGATCTCCCCCCTCGTGGGGGAGATGCCGGCAGGCAGAGGGGGGCGCGACAGGGCACGGCGTCCGCAGCCTCACCGCGCCTTTAACGCCCGGCCGCGACCGCGCGCCCGGCGCGCCGCCTGCCCGCCACCCCCCGTAACCTCTGGTTTACGCTGCTGCTTTGCCTCCCGCTTACCGTCTCTCTTGGTCCGATCTTAGGACGGACGCGCTACACCGGTCGCGGGACTGGGAGCACGCATCATGAAGACGATTCTCACGGCCGCGGCGCTCGTCGCCGGGCTGAACGGCACCGCTTGGGCAAACGGCAAGGTCGATCACCCGATAGACCAGGTCGATCACCGGATCGACCGGGCCGCATCCTCCATCGATCAGATCGACCAGGTCGACCTTTCGATCGACAAGGCGGCGGCGCGGATCCTGGCCGGCCGGATCGGCGACCTCCGCGGCGGTTTTGCGCCGGGCGTCGAGCCGTCCTTCGTGCGCTTCGTCAGCGCCGAGACCACCGCCAGCACCGCCCGCGCCGCACCGGTCCGCCGCGGCTGGATCGACGGCCTCGCCCGGGCGCGCGACCCGCTCGCCGGCCGCGCCGCGATCGGTCTCTGAGCCATCGCGGCTTGCGCTCGCGCCCCGCATTCGCCAATGAGGGGCGGATGCGGCCCGACCATCCCAGTTCCGGAAAGATGCGCCTCGACGAGGCGCTTGTGGCGCGCGGCCTGTTTGCCTCGCGGTCGCGGGCCCGCGACGCGGTGCTGCGCGGCACGGTGACCGTCGACGGGCGAGGCGAGACGAAGCCCGCGCAGCCGGTCGCGGCGACGGCCGAGATCGCGGTGGCCGATCCGGCGCAGCACTACGTCTCCCGCGCCGCCCTCAAGCTCATCGCCGCTCTCGACGGCTTCGGCCTCGACCCCGCCGGCCGCACGGCGCTCGACATCGGCGCCTCCACCGGCGGCTTCACCCAGGTGCTGCTCGAGCGCGGGGCAGGGCACGTCGTCGCCCTCGACGTCGGTCATGGCCAACTGCACGAAAGCCTGCGCGCCGATCCGCGCGTCACCGTGCTCGAGGGCCTGAACGCCCGCGACATGACTGTCCCCGATCTCGCGGGCCGCCACCCGGACATGCTCGTCTCCGACGTCTCCTTCATCTCGCTGAAGCTCGCCCTGCCGCCGGCGCTGGCGCTCGCCGCCCCCGGCGCATGCGGCGTCTTCCTGGTCAAGCCGCAGTTCGAGGCCGGCCGCGAGGCGATCGGCAAGGGCGGCCTGCTGCGCGATCCCGCAGACGGTCCCCGCGTCGCCGACGATCTCGCCGCCTGGCTCGGCCGCCAGCCCGGCTGGCGGACGCTCGGCCTCATCCCGTCGCCCATTGCCGGCGGCGACGGCAACCACGAGTTCCTGCTGGCCGGAGAAAAGCACGCATGAACGCCGAATCGACCCGCCTCGTCATCGAGCGCCTCGGCGCGCAGGGCGACGGCATCGCCCGCACGGCGCGCGGCCATGCCTACGTGCCCTTCGCGCTGCCCGGCGAGACCGTCACCGCCGCCGTCGTCGGCGAGCGCGGCACCCTGATGGCGCTGATCGAGCGCGCGCCCGAGCGCGTCGAGCCGCCCTGCCGCCATTTCGGCACCTGCGGCGGCTGCGCGCTGCAGCATCTGGAAGCCTCCGCCTATCACGCCTGGAAACGCGACAAGCTGGCGCAGGCTCTGGCCGGGCGCGGCATCGACATTGCCGTCGATCCGCTGGTGACCTGCGCGCCAGAGAGCCGCCGCCGCGCCGGCTTCACCGCAAGGCGCACCGACCGCGGCATCGAACTCGGCTACAACGAGGCGCAGTCGAACCGGCTCGTCGACATCGAGGAATGCCCGATCCTGGTGCCCGAGATCGTCGCCGCGCTGCCTCTGCTGCGCGAACTCGCCGGCATCGTCGCCGCGACCGGCCAGCCCTTCCGCCTGCTGGTCACCGCCACCGGTACGGGCCTCGACATCGCCGCCTTCGATTCGGGGCCGCTGTCCGAGCATGCCCGCCATGCCGCCGGCCGCTACGTCCTGAAGGCCGGCTTCGCGCGGCTCTCGGTCGACGGCGAGATCGTCATCGAGCCCAGAAAGCCCATGGTGAAGGCCGGCGACATCGCGCTCGAGCCGCAGCCGGGCGGCTTCCTCCAGGCGGTCGCGACGGCCGAGGATGCCATGACCGCGCTCGCGGTTGCGCATCTCGGCAAGTCGAAGAAGGTCGCCGACCTGTTCTCCGGCGCCGGCGCTTTCGCGCTTCGGCTCGCCCGCCACGCCGAGGTCCATGCGGTGGAGGCCGAAGCGGCCGCGCTCGGCGCGCTTGACCGCGCCTTCCGTTTCGCCCCCGGGCTGAGGCGCGTGACGCTCGAGCGGCGCGACCTCTTCCGCCGTCCGCTGACCTTCAAGGAAATCGCCGCCTTCGGCGGCGTGCTCTTCGACCCGCCCCGCGCCGGCGCCGAGGACCAGGCCAGGCAGATCGCCCGCAGCGACGTGCCGAAGGTCGTCGCGGTCTCGTGCAATCCCGTCACCTTCGCCCGCGACGTCGCGATCCTGATCGAAGGGGGCTATGTGCTGCGGCGCGTCGTCCCCATCGACCAGTTCCTCTGGTCGCCGCATGTCGAGGCCGTTGCCCTGCTGGACAAGCCGAAGAAGCGCCGCTGATCGGCAGCGGGCGGGCCTACCGCCCGGAGATCAGCCGCTCGACGAAGGCCGGCACGATCTCCGTCGCCTTGCCGTGCTCGGCCTCGGCAAACAGCGAGAAGCCTTCCGACGGCTCGAGGTTGAGCTCCACCGTATGCGCCCCGTGCCGCCGCGCCTCCTCGACGAAGCCGGCGGCGGGGTAGACGTTGCCGCTGGTGCCGATCGACACGAACAGGTCGCAGGCGGCGAGCGCCCGCTCGATCCGCCCCATGTGGTAGGGCATCTCGCCGAACCAGACGACGTCGGGCCGGATGGTCCCGGTCGAATGGCAGGCGGGGCACAGCGTGTCGACCTCCATGTCGTACGGCCAGTGCAGCCGGTTGCCGCAATTGGTGCACAGCGCCTGGCCGAGTTCGCCATGCATGTGGATCAGCCGCGACGAGCCCGCCCGCTCGTGCAGGTCGTCGATGTTCTGCGTCACCAGCAGCAACTCGCCGGCAAACGCCTGCTCCAGCCGCGCCAGCGCGAAATGCGCCGCGTTCGGCGCCACCCCCGCCATGCCGCGCCGCCGCTGGTTGTAGAAGTCGTGCACCAGCTGCGGATTGCGGGCGAAGCCCTGCGGCGTCGCGACGTCGCGATAGTCGACCTTCGACCAGATCCCGCCCGCATCGCGAAAGGTGTCGACGCCCGATTCGGCCGAGATTCCGGCGCCGGTGAGGATGACGATGGAGGAGGGGCGTTTCATGCTGACGTATTAAACGCGGATGGGGGACGGCGGAAGGGTGCTGCTTGAAGCATGCGCAGATTGCGCTCATATTGAGCGGAGGAGTGTCAATTCGTGAATGGAGGACCTGTGGTGATGATGCCGGTCCCGGCTGCGGGCTTCCGCGAGGAAGGCGCACCGTTCCTGTCGGCGAAGCGTGTCGCGGATCATCTCGGCATCCCGATGAGCGAGCTTGCCACCCTCGTCGGCGTGGCGCGGAACACGCTGAGGGCGGCCGTCGCCGGTCGCAAGGTGGATGCGGCATTGAGCCCGGTGGTCCGCATCCTCTCGATGGCAGCCGAGATGGCGGGTGGCGACGATCGCGCCGTCATCTGGTTCAAGCACCAGCCGATCCCCGGCTGGGCCGGCAAGACGGCCTTCGATCTCGTGCGGGAGGGAAAGTCCGAGAAGGTTCTGGCCTATCTGGAAGCGGTGCGATCCGGCGTCTATGCCTGATCCCGTCGCGTCCGATCTTCTCCTCTGGCGCGCCTATGTCCCTCGCTGGTCGTACGTGCCGCTGTCGGGAGACGGTGCGGCGCGCTTCGGCGGCCGCTGGAATCCGGTCGGCGCGCCTGCCCTGTACGCGGCTCGCGAACTGTCCACGGCCTGGGCCGAGTACAATCAGGGTTTCGTTCAGCATCCCGCTTTGATCGCGTGCCTGCGGCTGACGGATGCCCGCCTGGTCGACCTCACGGACGCCGCCGTCCTCTCCGGCCTCGGGCTCGACGGCGCCCTTCATCGGTGCGAGTGGCGGCACAGTCTCGACGCAGGACTCGAGCCGCCCACCCATGCCCTTCGCCGGTCGTTGCTCGAGGCCGGCGCCGACGGCGTAATCTTCCCGTCGCACATGTCGCCGGGGGGAACCTGTGTCGCTCTCTGGCGATGGAACGAGACCGGACAGCCGAAGCTCTCCATCATCGATCCCGACGGACGACTTCCACGGACGCCCGCTTCCTGGACATGACGCGGGCTTTGGCTACGCGACGCCCTGCGGCGCGAGGATGGCGATTGAGGAGGGCATCAGACGGTCACGTCCACATCGGGAAGTCGCCGTGCGCGACCTTCGCTTAGGTCGACGATCGGCCAGCAGATGAAGCGTCTCGGGTTCGAGGTCGTCTGCAACTCATCCAGTATTCCAAGCTCGACCAGCCGGTCTACCGCGCTCTTGGCAGCAGGATAGGTGACCCCCAGCAGGTTCGCGATCTGTGGAATGGACGTGACGGGACGCGCAAACAGGTCATCGACGATCGTGAGCACCCGTGCCGAACTCCTGCGCTCCGAAATCCGCTGGCGAAAATCGCTGCGCATCGCTTCCAGTTCCCGGATCGTCGAACTGGCAGATCGGCATGAAGCAGTGACCATCTCGAGAAAGAACGCGATCCAGTCCGTCCAGGCGCCTTCGCGCGAGACCGCGAGCATCAGGTCGACATAGTCGTCCTTGCGGCCTTCGACCGCGGGACTGAGATAGAGGAGCGGGTTTTCGAGCACCCCCTCCTGCATGAGATAGATGGGTATCAGGATGCGTCCGACCCGGCCGTTGCCGTCGGCGAAGGGGTGGATGGTCTCGAACTGATAGTGAAACAGCGCGGCGTCGACGATGGCGGGAATTCCGGCTCGGTCCAGACGGTTGAGGTAGCGTTCGAGTTCGGCCATCGCCGATTCGGTCTCGATGGGCGGGGGAGGGACGAAGCGTGCGTTTTCGATCTGCCTGTTGCGGCCTCCGATGAAGTTCTGCTGGTCCTTGTATTCACCCGGCCGCTTGTTTGCGCCGCGCTCCCGGCCCACGGCCGACAGGAGAGTCCGGTGCACGGTCTTGATCAGCCGGTTCGAGAGAGGGAGTTCTTTCAGAAGCCGCTCCGCCACCTGAAATGCGGTGATGTAGTTCCTGACCTCGATCGTGGAAGCATCGACCTCGGCGCCGTCGTCCGCTACGGCCAGCGCAAGAGCGTCGGCGGTCGTATAGGTGCCTTCCATCGACGAGGAGAGGAGGGCTTCCCTGCGCTGAAGCGGCCGGATGACCAGGGATGGGTTGGCAAGGCTCCTGCCTGCGGCGTTCAGTTCGCCGATCGCCTGCATCGCCTCGGCAAGGGGCATGACCAGCTTCGCGAAGTCGAGCGGCGGCGGCAAGGTCGCCGGCACGAATGCGAATTGTCCCGCTACCGTGGGAACGAGCCGGCCAGTCGGCGACCGTCTGAACGCTTCGAGGTCCATGCTCGGCCATCCGTCGCGATCTGAGTTAAAGTTTCCGTCGAAAAACTATAATCTCTCTGAGGCGGATGCAAGTTCGCTATAAGAAGTCGGCCCATCGTTATAGGTCACGAGCAAAAACTATAATCCTGGATCAGGATCGACCCGCCCGTCACGCCTGCGTGCCGCCTACCGTCATCTGGTCCATCCGCAGATGCGGCTGGCCGACGCCGACGGGCACGCCCTGGCCGGCCTTGCCGCACATGCCGATGCCGGTGTCGAGCTTCATGTCGTTGCCGATCATCGAGACCCGGTGCATCGCGTCCGGGCCGTTGCCGATCAGCATCGCGCCCTTGATCGGCCGCGTCACCTTGCCGTCCTCGATCATGTAGGCCTCGGTGCAGCCGAACACGAACTTGCCGGAGGTGATGTCGACCTGGCCGCCGCCGAAGGAGACGGCGTAGATGCCCTTCTTCACCGAGGCGATGATCTCGGCCGGTTCCATGTCGCCGCCGGTCATGAAGGTGTTGGTCATGCGCGGCATCGGCTGGTGCGCATAGCCCTCGCGCCGGCCGTTGCCGGTGGCGCGCATGCCCATCAGGCGGGCGTTCTGGCGGTCCTGCATGTAGCCGACCAGCTTCCCGTCCTCGATCAGAACGTTGCGGGCGCTGGGCGTGCCCTCGTCGTCGATCGTCAGCGAGCCGCGCCGCTCGGCGATGGTGCCATCGTCGACGACTGTGACGCCCTTGGCCGCCACCTGGCTGCCCAGCAGGCCCGAGAAGGCCGACGTCTTCTTGCGGTTGAAGTCGCCCTCCAGCCCGTGGCCCACCGCCTCGTGCAGCATCACGCCCGGCCAGCCGGAGGAGAGCACGATGTCGAAGGTGCCTGCCGGTGCCGGCACCGCCTCGAGATTGACCAGCGCCTGGCGCAGCGCCTCCTCGGCCGCGTGCTTCCAGCTCTGCTCGGCCACGAATTCGCCGAACCCCTTGCGCCCGCCCATGCCGTAGGAGCCGCTCTCCTGCCGGTCGCCTTCGCCGACGACGACAGAGACGTTCATCCGCACCAGCGGACGGATGTCGCGCACCAGATGGCCGTCCGCGCGCAGGATCTCGACCTGCTGCCACGAGGCCGTCAGCGCCGCCGTCACCTGCCGCACCCGCGGATCGCGCGCGCGCAGCCAGCCGTCGATCTCCTGCAGCAGCGACGCCTTCTCGGCAAAGCCGGGCGAGGCGATCGGATTGACGTCGTCATAGAGCTTCACGTTCGTGCCGGAGGGGGCGGCCGCCAGCGTGCCCGAATAGCCCGCCTTCACCGTCGACACCGCGTCCGCGGCGCGCCGCAGCGCCGCGCCCGACATCTCGCTGGCATGGGCAAAGCCGGTCGCCTCGCCGGCCACCGCCCGCAGGCCGAAGCCCTGGTCGGTGTTGAAGCTCGCAGTCTTCAGCCGGCCGTTGTCGAACACCAGCGCCTCGCCCTCGCTGTATTCGAGGAACAGTTCGCCGTCGTCGGCGCCGCCGATGGCATCCGCAACGAGCCGCCGGACGGTGCTGTCGTCGATGTCGAAGCGGGAAATCAGATCCATCGGAGGCTCCTTGCTGTCGCCCCGATGTAGGGCGTCCCGGCAGGCCCCGCAACGGGGTTCGCCGGCCGCCGCCCGGGCCAAGGTATCTTAAGTTGCATCATATTGATGGATGCAATCAAAAAGAGTATAGATCGCGGGGGCAGCATGTAGAGGGGAACATCCATGACACGATACGTCTTCATGCCGGACGACGGTACCGACCGGCAGGCCGTCGCCAGTCTCGCGAGCGCTTGGCCGGAACCGGAACTGCAAAGCTTCGCCGTCGCCTCGGTTGCCTCCGGCGGCGGTTCCGGCCGCCGCCGCAAGCCGCCGGTCAGGATCATCGACGTCTACGAGCCGACCGGCATCGCTCTCGTCGAGACACCCGCGCGCGGCGGCGCAAGCGCCAGCGTGCCTGGCGGCGCGCTCTATCCGGTGGTGAACTACCAGACGGCGATCGCCACCCCCCGCGCCGGGCAGACGCGGCTGCCGCGCAGCCTCGGTCCGACGGGAACGTCGCTGTTCGCCTTGCGGCTGCGCTCGTCGCGGGATGGCTCTCCGGTCTCCGGCGCCGTCGTCCAGCTTCGGCTGAAGGGCAGCAGGACGCCGCTGTCGGCTTCATCCGACGCGCAGGGCAATGCCGTCTTCGGGCTGCGCGCGCCGGGCGTGCACGGCGCGATGCTCCTGGTCGAGCCGGGTTTCCAGCAGCACTGGGGGTATCTCGGCACGAATGTCGAGCTCGCCAGCGGCGATTCCATCGACATCGACCCCATCGATCTCGCCCTGGCCCCCGACGTCCTGCGAAGGGCCTTGCGGTCGGGCCAGGCCGGCGACGGCGCAGGCGTGCGGGTCGGCGTCATCGACACGGGTGTCGGCCCGCACCGCGATCTGCCCCAGGCCGTCGGCGATCACGACACCAGCGACGGCCACGGCACCCATGTCGCCGGCATCATCGCCGGTCGCGGATCCGGTCCCTATGCGGGCGTCGCGCCGGGCGCCGAGATCAGGAGCTACCGCGTTTTCCCCGACCGGGCCACGGGGCTCGCCCCGAACTACGAGATCCACAAGGCGATCATCAAGGCGGCTGCCGACGGCTGCCATCTGATCAACCTCAGCCTGAAGAGCGAGCTCCCGCTGGATCCGCGCCACGACGACAAGGTCATCTCGCGCGCGATCGTCGATGCCGCGAACCAGGGCGTGCTCGCGATCGCGGCGGCCGGCAACGACTTCCGGCGGTTCGTCTCCTTCCCCGCGCGCCACCCGGACGTGCTGTCCGTCTCGGCCTTCGGCCACGAGGCCACGCTTCCCGGCAAGGCCTACGACCGGTGGACGGTCTCGCGCGACCGCGCCGCGACGGACGGCGATGCCTACTTCGCCAACTTCTCCAACCAGGGCATCGACGGCACCATGGTCGATCTGACGGGGCCGGGCGCGGGCGTGGTCTCGACCGTTCCAGGCAACGCGTATGCGCCGATGAGCGGCACCTCGATGGCCTGTCCGGCCGCCACGGGCGCCATCGCCCGTATTCTCTCGCAGCACCCCGCCATCCTCGCCATGCCGCCCGACAGGGCGCGCATGCAGGCGATGCGGGCTGCGGCGCTGGCCGCACCCGTCCCGGCCGGCTTCCCGGTCGCGTTCGAAGGGCAGGGCATGGTCTCGTGACCCCCTGACCCCTGCGTTTCAATCGCGAAACCGGTTTTCGCGCGAAATTCGCGTAAAGCGTGCAATCGGGCGTCAATGCGCGTCAGTCTTGAACCGGCGCGCCCTTCGCCCTATTCTCCAACCCTCAACGAAACAGGATCACTGACATGGAACGGCTGGTTATCATCTCCGACAAGCCTCTGTCGGAAGAAGCGCCCATCATCCGCGAGATCGACAGCATGCCGGGCATTTCGGTCACGTCCGTCTCGTCGTCCTTCATCGACGTCGAGGTCACGCAGCCGCGATCCGGCGCGACGCTGCGCGCCTTCGCGCGCGAGCACGGACTGTCCGTGGAAGCGACGCCAGAAGTGCAGCTGATGGAGCCGATGTCGCCCTTCCGGGCATTCTGAGACCATCCGGCCGGACGACGCCGCCCCCGCGCGCGCGGGGCGGCTTTCCACATGCCGCGCCGCCACGAGTCCGCGCTGGCGATTGTGCCCGGCGCTGTTACGGCAGCGCCGCGAACCCGTCGGAGAATCCGGTGAGGTCGACCGGAATGCCGATGCCTTCCTCGGGCGTCTGGAAGACGATGAAGGTCGCCGAGGTTCCCGCCCGCAGCGTATCCAGCAGCGACGGCTCGAGGATCACCTCGGCATAGCAGCCATCCTGGAAGCAGCGCACGAAATAGGCGCGGCCGATGTCCTTGCCGTCGACGTTCAGGCCGAGCCCGTTCGGCAGGAGCACGCCGAGCGGCGCCAGCACGCGCAGGATCTCGGCCTTGTTGTCTGCCGTGCGCAGCACCACGACCGAGAGCCCGACCTCCGGCCGGTCCTCGGCCACGACGTTCTGCATCAGGGCGCACTGTTCTCCCGACGCGCCCGCCGGCACGTCGCAGATCACGGACCATGCGCCGTGGGTGCCGCGGACGGTTCCGCTGGGCTGGGCTGCGGCGGGAAGCCCGGCGATCGTGAAGAGCGCTCCGGCGAGCGCACCGGCGAGGAAGCGTGCGGGGATCGCGATCATGTGGACTCCGTTGCGAATCACTTCAATCTAGCGTGGCGGCATGCCCTTTCAAAGGCATGCAGCCAGTTCGACCACCGACCGCGGTCCGCAGGACCACTGCCGCGCGATTTGGCCCGAATTGCGGCTCGGGCCGGCAAGAGTGGCGGGCCACCGGACGGTCCAGGATAGGGCCACGGCAGCGCCTGCTTTTGATCTCGCGCAAAAATGCCGCATGAATTCATCCGGGGCGTTTGTTGCGGTCGGGGCCGGGATATGGTTTTAACGGCCCAAATGCCGACCGGGGAGTCTCCCCCGGCGGAGAAGGCGTGAGGGCCAGGCGGCCCTTCGCGCGTCGATCGAGGAGAATCCGAGCGTGACCAAGAAGTTCCTGACGATGCTGTCCGGTACGATTGCGCTTATGGCCGCTGCGCCGGCCTGGGCCGACCAGCCTGTCGAATGGCAGGTCGGCATGCAGGCGGCCGCCACGCCCATCATGGAGGCGATCCGCTGGTTCGAGCAGTATACGCTGTGGTTCATCGTCCCCATCACGCTGCTCGTCCTGTTCCTGCTGGCCTGGGTCATCGTCCGCTATCGCGCCAGCGCCAATCCCGTCCCGTCGCGCACCAGCCACAACACGCTGATCGAGGTCGTCTGGACGGTCGGGCCGGTCGTCATCCTCCTGTTCCTGGCCATCCCGTCCTTCCAGCTCCTCACGGCGCAGTACACGCCCACCGAGGAGCCCTCGCTGACCATCAAGGCGACCGGCAACCAGTGGAACTGGGACTATGAGTACCAGCTCGACGAGCCCTTCTCCTTCAATGCGGCGATGCTGCAGGAAGGCCAGCGCGCCGATTTCGGCAAGGAAGACGTCGCGGCCTATCCGCGTCTCCTGGCCGTCGACAACGAGATCGTCGTGCCGGTCGACGCCACGGTGCGCGTCCTCGTCACCGCCAGCGACGTCATCCACGCCTTCGCCATGCCGGCCTTCGGTATCAAGGTCGACGCCGTGCCGGGCCGCATCAACGAGACCTGGTTCAAGGCGACCCGCGAGGGCCTCTACTATGGCCAGTGCTCGGAACTCTGCGGCAAGGACCACGCCTTCATGCCGATCGCGATCCGCGTCGTCAGCCCCGAGATGTACCAGGAATGGGTTGCCGCGGCCGGCTCGGATCTGTCGGGTGCGAACCGCGCGCTGATGGCCTCGGTCGAAGCGAAGTCGAAGATGGCGTCCGCCGCCGAGTAAGGCTGGCGAACCGAACAAGAATGACAATGGAGCGGTGAATATGGCAGGCGCTGCAGCTCACGACCATCACGACCACAAGCCCTATGGCTGGACGCGCTGGGTCTATTCGACGAACCACAAGGACATCGGCACGCTGTACCTGATCTTCGCCATCACGGCGGGCATCGTGGGCGGCTTCCTGTCCGTCATGATGCGCTGGGAGCTCGCCGAGCCGGGCATCCAGATCTTCCACGGGCTGGCCTCCATGGTCTACGGGGTCGAGGGCGATGCCGCCATCGACGCCGGCAAGCACATGTACAACGCCTTCACCACGGCGCACGGCCTCGTCATGATCTTCTTCATGGTCATGCCGGCGCTGATCGGCGGCTTCGCCAACTGGATGGTCCCGATCATGATCGGCGCGCCTGACATGGCGTTCCCGCGCATGAACAACATCTCCTTCTGGCTGCTTCCGCCGGCCTTCATCCTGCTCATCCTCTCGGCCTTCGTGCCGGCGGGGCCGGGTGCCTACGGCGTCGGCGGCGGCTGGACCATCTATCCGCCGCTCTCGACCTCGGGCCAGCCCGGGCCGGCCATGGATCTGGCGATCCTGTCGCTCCACATCGCGGGCGCCTCGTCGATCCTCGGCGCCATCAACTTCATCACCACCATCTTCAACATGCGCGCGCCGGGCATGACGCTGCACAAGATGCCGCTGTTTGCCTGGTCGGTGCTGATCACCGCCTTCCTGCTCTTGCTGTCGCTCCCGGTGCTCGCCGGCGGCATCACCATGCTCCTCACCGACCGCAACTTCGGCACGGCCTTCTTTGCGCCCGAAGGCGGCGGCGACCCGATCCTGTTCCAGCACCTGTTCTGGTTCTTCGGTCACCCCGAGGTCTACATCCTGATCCTGCCGGGCTTCGGCATCGTCAGCCACATCGTGTCCACCTTCTCGCGCAAGCCCATCTTCGGCTATCTCGGCATGGCCTACGCCATGGTCGCGATCGGCGTCGTCGGCTTCGTGGTGTGGGCGCACCACATGTACACCACCGGCCTGTCGCTCGAGACGCAGCGCTACTTCGTCTTCGCCACGATGGTCATCGCGGTGCCGACGGGCGTGAAGATCTTCTCCTGGATCGCCACCATGTGGGGCGGTTCGATCTCCATGCGCACGCCGATGCTGTGGGCGATCGGCTTCATCTTCCTGTTCACCGTCGGCGGCGTCACGGGCGTCCAGCTCGCCAATGCCGGCCTCGACCGCGCCATGCACGACACCTACTACGTCGTCGCGCACTTCCACTACGTGCTGTCGCTCGGCGCCGTCTTCGCCATCTTCGCCGCCTGGTACTACTGGTTCCCGAAGATGACCGGCTACATGTACTCGCCGCTGATCGCCCGCACCCATTTCTGGGTGACGTTCGTGGGCGTGAACCTGGTGTTCTTCCCGCAGCACTTCCTCGGGCTGGCCGGCATGCCGCGCCGCTACATCGACTATCCGGATGCCTATGCCGGCTGGAACATGGTGTCGTCCTACGGCTCCTACCTCTCGGCCATCGGCGTCTTGATCTTCCTCTACGGCGTCTTCGAGGCCTTCTCGAAGAAGCGCGAGGCGGGCGCCAATCCCTGGGGCGAGGGTGCCACCACGCTCGAGTGGCAGCTGCCGTCGCCGCCGCCCTTCCACCAGTGGGAGCAGTTGCCGAAGATCAAGTAGGCGCTACCTGCATGCTTCGAGGCCGCCGATCCGTCGGCGGCCTCGCACCAAGAACAACAAGAACCTGGAAACGTAAGGCATGGCTTTGGCCACCACCGACCGCGAGATCGACGCCGGGGTTCACCTCTCCGAGGCGACGCCAGGCGATTACTTCACGCTGCTCAAGCCGCGTGTGATGGCGCTCGTCGTCTTCACCGCCGTGGTGGGTCTCGTCGCCGCACCGGTGGCGCTGAACCCGTTCATCGCTCTCATCGCCATCCTGTCGATCGCCGTCGGCGCGGGCGCATCCGGTGCGCTCAACATGTGGTACGACGCCGACATCGATGCGGTGATGTCGCGCACCGCCACGCGGCCCGTCCCAAGCGGCCGCGTGCTGCCCGGCGAGGCGCTCGCTTTCGGGCTCGTCCTGTCTGCCCTCTCCGTCATGACGCTCGGCGTGCTGGTCAACTGGCTGGCCGCGTCGCTGCTCGCCTTCACCATCTTCTTCTATGCCGTGGTCTACACCATGTGGCTGAAGCGCTGGACACCGCAGAACATCGTCATCGGCGGCGCCGCCGGCGCCTTCCCGCCCATGATCGGCTGGGCCGCGGCCACCGGCACCGTCAGTCTCGAGAGCGTCATCCTCTTCGCCATCATCTTCCTGTGGACCCCGCCGCACTTCTGGGCCCTCGCGCTGTTCAAGGCGACCGACTACGGCCGCGCGGGCGTGCCGATGATGCCCAATGTCGCGGGCCCTGCATCCACGCGCCGCCAGATCTTCGCCTATTCCGCGATCATCGCGCCGGTCGGCGTGCTTCCGGCATTCCTCGGCTATGCCAGCCTCGGCTACGGCATCTGCGCGGCGCTGCTCGGTGCGGGCTTCGTCTGGTACGCGTTCAAGGTCCTGCGCATGAGCGACGAGGACCGCGAGATGAAGCCGGCCAAGGCGCTCTTCGCCTATTCGATCCTCTATCTCTTCGCGATCTTCGCTGCCTATCTGGTCGACACGATCGTCGTCCGGGCCATGGCGGGATGACGGCGATGGAGAAGGACGACGAAGGCATCAGGCTCACGCCTGCCCAGAAGAAGGCCCGCCGTTCGCGCAACGTCGCGATCGGCATTGGCCTCGCATTGCTCGTGGTGATCTTCTACGTCGCCACGATCGCCAAGTTCGGTCCCGCAATCCTGAGCAGGCCTTTGTGAGGCGCGCGATGAGCAACGACGTCGACCATTCCAGCCCCGTGCGCAAGGCGCCGTCCAACACCCTGGTCGCGGGCGCCTGTGCGGCCACCTTCCTCGGCATGATCGGCATGGCCTATGCGGCCGTTCCGCTCTACCAGCTCTTCTGCCAGGTCACCGGCTACGGCGGCACAACGCAGCGCGTCGAACAATATTCCGACACGGTGATCGACCGCCCGGTGACGGTGCGCTTCGACGCCAACGTCGCCTCCGGCCTGCCTTGGGATTTCCGGCCCGACCAGCGCTCGGTCACGATGAAGATGGGCGAGACCGTCCAGGTCAGCTACCGCGCCACCAACCCGTTCGACCGGGCGACGCGCGGCCGCGCCAGCTTCAACGTCTCGCCGGCGATGGCCGGCGCCTATTTCAACAAGGTCGAGTGCTTCTGCTTCACCGACACGGAGCTGAAGCCCGGCGAGACCATCGAGATGCCGGTCGTGTTCTTCGTCGATCCGGCGATCGACGAGGTGCCCGAACTGCGGCACATGACGACCATCACTTTGTCCTATACCTTCTTCGGCATCGACGAGGAGCCGGCCGAGTCCGTCTCCGTCAAGGGAAGCCTCCCCGTCGATACCGGGACCTCGACCAGCAACTTTGGGGGCTGAAATGGCTGACGCGCACGCCAAACCGCAACACGACTACCACATCATCGACCCGAGCCCCTGGCCGTTCCTCGCCTCGATGGGGGCGCTCGTCATGGCGCTGGGCGGCGTCGCCTGGATGCAGGCGATGAAGAGCGGTTCGCTCCACCTGTTCGGTCTCGACTTCTCGGCCGCCAACTACTGGATCTTCGTCATCGGCCTCGCGATCGTGCTCTACACGATGTACGCCTGGTGGGCCGACACCATCAAGGAAGGCAACGAGGGCCATCACACCCGCGTAGTCTCGCTGCACCTGCGCTATGGCATGATCATGTTCATCGCCTCCGAGGTGATGTTCTTCGTGGCCTGGTTCTGGGCCTTCTTCGACGCCGCGCTCTTCCCCGGCGAGGCGTCGCAGGTCCTGCGCAGCGACTACACCGGTGGCCAGTGGCCGCCCGCAGGCATCGAGGTTCTCGATCCCTTCCACCTGCCGCTCTACAACACCATCATCCTGCTCCTGTCGGGCACGGCGGTCACCTGGGCGCACCACGCCCTGCTGCACGACGACCGCAAGGGCCTGATCTGGGGCCTGGCGCTCACGGTCGGCCTCGGCATCCTGTTCTCCTTCGTGCAGGTCTACGAGTACATGCACGCGCCCTTCGCGTTCAGCGACTCGATCTATGGCGCCACCTTCTTCATGGCCACCGGCTTCCACGGTTTCCACGTCTTCGTCGGCACCATCTTCCTGCTGGTCTGCCTGTTCCGCGCCATGGCCGGCGGCTTCACGCCGAAGCAGCATTTCGGCTTCGAGGCGGCTGCCTGGTACTGGCACTTCGTCGACGTGGTGTGGCTGTTCCTCTTCGCCGCCATCTACGTCTGGGCGTCGGCCGGCGCCACCATCGCCGAAATCCACTGACGCCATCGTCGTCATGACGATCGCCATCGGAACGGCCGCCGCGAGGCGGCCGTTCTGCATTGCGCATCCGCGTGCGGCATCGGGCGGTGTCGACCCGCCGGGACCGTTGCTCTATACCGCCCCCTGGGCATGCACAGGAAAGGACCGGCGACATGAGCGAAGACAGGGCCTTCTACCCGCCCGTCGACCCGGTCCAGGCCGGCCTCAAGGGCCGTTGCCCGCGCTGCGGCGAGGGGCGCCTCTTCAAGGGCTTCCTGGCGGTGGGCGACAGCTGTTCCAACTGCGGGCTCGACTACGGCTTCGCCGACGCGGGTGATGGACCGGCCGCCTTCGTCATCCTCATCATCGGTTTCATCGTGGTCGGGCTGGCGCTCTGGATGGAGGTCACCTACGGGCCGCCGCTGTGGCTCCAGTTCGTGCTGTGGACGCCGCTGACGCTGGTCCTGTCGCTGACGGCGCTCCGCCTCATCAAGGGCGTGCTGCTCACGCTGCAATATGCCAACAAGGCCCGCGAGGGCCGGCTGGACGGCCCGCAATGAGCATCGGCCAGCCAGAGCCGCGCCGCAGCCGGCTGTCGCTCGCGCTTGTCGTCGGCGCCGGACTCGTCGTCTTCGCCATCCTCCTGATGCTCGGCACCTGGCAGGTGCAGCGGATGCACTGGAAGGAAGGGCTCATCGCCACCATCGAGGCCCGCGTCCACGCCGAGCCGAAGCCGCTCGACGCGGTGCTGGCGTCCGGGCCGGCGGTCGCCGATCTCGAATACACGCCGGTCGTGCTGCAGGGCGCGTTCGTCCATTCCGCCGAGCGCCATTTCTTCGCCACCTGGAACGGCGCCTCCGGCTTCTTCGTCTACACGCCGCTCCGGCGGCCGCAGGGCGATTACGTCTTCGTCAATCGCGGCTTCGTCCCCTACGACCTCAAGGATCCGGCCCGGAGGCCGCAGAGCCTCGCGGACGGACCGGTCGAGGTCACGGGCCTCCTGCGTGCCCCGCTGGTCGAAAAGCCGTCCGCGATCCTGCCCGACAACGATCCGGGCAAGAACCTGTTCTACTGGAAGGACATCCGCGCCATGGCCGCGTCCGCCGGCCTGCCGGCCGATGCCTCCATCCTCGGCGTCTTCGTCGATGCGGACGACACGCCCAATGCCGGCGGGCTGCCGGTCGGCGGCGTCACGATCGTCGATCTGCCCAACAACCATCTCCAGTATGTCGTCACCTGGTACGGGCTGGCGGCCGCGCTCGCCGCCGTGCTCGGCGCCTGGCTCTGGCGCAATTTCAAGCGATAAGCCCGCCTCGGCAATCCGCCCGGCCTTGACAGGGCAGGGTGGTCGACATCATGTCCCCCGCCAAGGATAGCCCCGACATGAACGAGACAGCCAAGCCGCATTTGACGATCCGCCTCTGCCAGCCGCGCGGCTTCTGCGCGGGGGTGGACCGTGCGATCCAGATCGTCGTGCTCGCGCTCAAGAAGTACGGCGCACCGGTCTATGTCCGCCACGAGATCGTCCACAACCGCTACGTGGTCGAGGGGCTCGAGGCCAAGGGGGCGGTCTTCGTCGAGGAACTCGACGAGATCCCGCCGGAGCATCGCGGCCAGCCGGTCGTCTTCTCCGCCCATGGCGTGCCGAAATCCGTGCCGGCCGACGCGAAGGCGCGCGAGCTCTTCTATCTCGACGCCACCTGCCCGCTGGTCTCCAAGGTCCACAAGCAGGCGATGCGCCACCAGCGCCTCGGCCGCCACGTCGTGCTGATCGGCCATGCCGGCCATCCCGAGGTCATCGGCACCATGGGCCAGCTGCCCGAGGGCGCGGTGTCGCTGATCGAGACGGTCGAGGACGCCGATCGCTACGTGCCCGCCGATCCAGACAATCTCGGCTTCGTCACCCAGACGACGCTCTCCGTCGAGGATACAGCGGGCGTGATCGCCAGGCTGCGCCAGCGCTTTCCGAACCTCACGGCGCCGGCCGCCGATTCGATCTGCTACGCCACCACCAACCGCCAGGACGCGGTGAAGGAAACGGCCGACGGCGCCGACCTCTATCTGATCGTCGGCGCGCCGAACTCCTCCAATTCGCGCCGTCTCGTCGAGGTTGCGGAGCGGGCGGGTGCCGCCCGTGCGCTTCTCGTCCAGCGGGCATCCGAAATCCCGTGGGAGACGGTCGGCGGTATTCACACGCTCGGCCTGTCGGCCGGCGCCTCGGCGCCCGAGATCATCGTCGACGAGATCATCGAGGCCTTCAGGACGCGCTTCGACGTGCAGGTGGAGCTTGCCGTGACGGCGACGGAGACCGAGGAGTTCCCCGTCATGCGCGACCTGCGCGACGTCGAACTCACCCGGGCCGACATGGCCTTCGTCAATGGCTGATCGACGGGACTGACGGGCAGGGGGCGATGGCGGTCTACACGGACATCTCGGAGGAGGAGCTCTCGGTCTTCCTGAAGGGCTACGCCATCGGCGAGGCGCTGTCCTACAAGGGCATCGCGGAAGGTTCCGAAAACTCCAACTTCCTGCTGCACACCACCGGGGACGTCTTCATCCTGACGCTCTACGAAAAGCGCGTCGATCGGGCCGAGCTGCCGTTCTTCCTCGGGCTGATGCAGCATCTGGCGCAGAAGGGCATCACCTGTCCCTTGCCCGTCATGCGCCGCGACGGCGAACTGATCGGCGAACTGGCCGGCCGCCCGGCCGCCATCATCACCTTCCTCGAAGGCGTCTGGATGCGTCGTCCGACGGCCACCCATTGCCGCGAAGTCGGCCGCGCGCTCGCCGAGATGCACGTCGCCGGCGCGGATTTCCCGATGCATCGGCAGAACCGGCTGTCGGTCGACGGCTGGCGGGACCTCTGGCACAAGGCCCGGCCGATGGCCGAGTCCTACGAGCGCGGCCTCGTCGCCGAGATCGATGCCGAATTCGAAGCCTTCGATCGGAACTGGCCGGCCGATCTGCCGACGGGCGTCATCCATGCCGATCTCTTCCCGGACAACGTCTTCTTCCTCGGCAACCGCCTGTCGGGCCTGATCGACTTCTACTTCGCCTGCAACGACCTCCTGGCCTATGATCTGGCGACCTGCCTCAATGCCTGGTGCTTCGAGAAGGATCATTCCTTCAACCAGACCAAGGCACGCGCCCTCCTGTCGGGCTACCAGTCCGTCAGGCCGCTGCAGGAAGCCGAGCGCCTCGCCCTGCCGCTGCTGGCGCGCGGCTCGGCCCTGCGCTTCATGCTCACGCGCCTCTACGACTGGCTGACCATTCCCGATGGCGCCCTGGTGCAGAAGCGCGACCCGATGGAATTCATCCGCCGCCTGCGGTTCCATCGCCATATCGGATCGGCGGCCGAATACGGTCTGGCAGACGCATGAAGATGGTCGAAGTGTTCACCGACGGGGCCTGCTCGGGCAATCCCGGTCCCGGCGGCTGGGGCGCCTTCATGCGCTTCAAGGGCAAGATCAAGGAACTGTCCGGCGGCGAGGCCGACACCACCAACAACCGCATGGAACTGATGGCGGCGATCGAGGCGCTGAATGCGCTGAAGGAATCCTGCCACGTCGTCCTGACCACCGATTCCAACTATGTCCGCGACGGCATCTCGAGCTGGATCGACGGCTGGAAGAAGAACGGCTGGAAGACGGCGTCGAAGCAGCCGGTCAAGAATGTCGAGCTCTGGCAGGCGCTCGACCAGGCGCGGCTGCGCCACAAGGTCGAGTGGCACTGGGTGAAGGGCCATGCCGGCCATCCCGAGAACGAGCGCGCCGACGAACTCGCCCGCATGGGCATGGCACCCTTCAAGCGTCGCCCCTGATCCTGCGCCGGAAACGAAATCAGCCGCCCGGAGGCGGCTGACGCAATGCCGGGCCGGCGGCGACAGCCGCGGCCGCTCTCAGAGCTGCTCGAGGATCTTCGCCGCGCCGGAATCGATCGCCTTGCCGGGCGAGTCCTCGATGTTGAGCGTCGTCACCACCCCGTCCTCGACGATCATCGAATAGCGCTTGCTGCGCATCCCGAGACCACCCATCGACAGGTCCATCTCCAGCCCTGCGGCCTTGGTGAAGGCGCCGTTGCCGTCGGCCAGGTAGACCAGGCGGCCCTCGCCGCCGGTGAAGCGCGCCCAGGCACCCATCACGTGATGGTCGTTCACGGCGACGACGGCGATGGTGTCGACGCCCTTCGCCAGGATCGCGCCGTGGTTCTCGAGGTAGCCCGGCAGGTGGTTGTTGCTGCAGGTCGGCGTGAACGCGCCCGGCACGCCGAACAGAACCACCTTCTTGCCGGTGAAGAGATCGGCGACGCTGATGTCCTTCGCGCCCTCTTCGGTCAGTGTCTTGAAGCTCGCGGCGGGCAGCTTTTCGCCCACGGAAATCGTCATCGAAATATCTCCAGAGTTTGGACTTGCGCGCATGAAGCGAGATGATCTTCATTAACGGGCGCGCGGATTTTGTCCAGCGCCGGTTCAGCGCAGCGTGAAGGTTCCGGTCACGGCGGCGTCGCCGGAGGTCAGCGTATAGGTCACCTCGGCCGCCTCCGCCGCGCCGGACGGTGCCGACAGCACCGGCACCTCGAAGCGCGTCGCGCCGCCTGAAGCCTCGCGCGGCTTCGGCACGCCGAGGACGTAGCCGCCGCCGGGCGCGAGGAAGAGCGCGGCCGGGCCGCTCCCGCCCGCCGGCGTCGACGCCGTCACCGTCAGCACGTCGCCGCTGCGCGTCGCCTCCGTCACGCCGAACGTCTCGTCGGGCACGCGCGGCAGCGCTTCGAAACCCGCATCGACCAGCGCCGTGTCGGCGGGATCCTCCGGCGCGCGTCCCGGCTCGACCGAAAGCTGCGCCTGCACCGGCACGCAGATCGTCTCGCAGATGCCGAGGAAGAGATCGGCCTTGATGAAGGAGAAGCGCTCCGGATCGTCCACCGTGAAGGTGACCGGCAGCAGCACCGGCTCTCCGTAGCCCGCCCACGCGCCATAGGCGTCCTCGTGCCATTCGGGTGCGGGAAAATGGATCTGCGCGGCCGAGACGTTGAGGCTGAGGGCGACGTCGATCTGCGGCGGCACGCCGGAGGCGCCGGGCTCCTTCCAGTAGGTCTTCCAGCCGCGCTCGAGGCGGATTTCCACGACCCCGCGCAATTGCCCCGTCTCGTCGGCGAGGCCCGACGTCACGAGGCGCAGGGTCGCGCCCTCCGTCACGAATGGTTCGCTCGACGAAGCATGCGCCGCGGCGATCGTCGCCAGGACGAGGGCTGCGGCATTGAGGAGGGGGCGGGCGGTCTGCATCATCGGCATTAGGCGCGGCGGCGCTTGCCATGCAAGCCTGGCGCGCTCGCGACGGCTTCATTTCTGCGTGACGAGCGGGCCACGAGGCGCTCGCCGCACGCCAAACCGTCTTTCAACGCCGCCGAAAACGCGCTAGCCTTGGCGCCATGGACATCCTTCGCCAGAAAAAAGACGTGTCGCAGAGCGGCTTTCTGGACGACCAGTTCCTCATCGCCATGCCGGGCATGCAGGACGAGAATTTCGCGCGTGCCGTCATCTATGTCTGCGCCCATTCGGAAGAAGGCGCCATGGGCATCGTCATCAACCGCGTGCAGCCGCTGCGCTTCCCCGATCTTCTCGTGCAGCTCGGCGTGGTCGACGAGAAGCAGGCGATCCGCCTGCCGCAACCCGCCCGCGACCTGCTCGTGAGGAACGGCGGCCCGGTCGATCGCAGCCGCGGCTTCGTGCTTCACTCGGACGATTTCATCGTCGATTCCTCGCTGCCGGTCTCCGAGGACATCTGCCTGACGGCGACGATCGACATCCTGCGGGCCATCTCCAAGGGAAGCGGCCCGCGCCATGCCCTCATGGCGCTCGGCTATGCCGGCTGGGGCGCGGGGCAGCTGGAGCGCGAGATCGTCGACAATGGCTGGCTCACCTGCAAGGCCTCGCAGGACATGCTGTTCGATGGCGACATCGACCGCAAATACGAGCGGCTGCTCGCCTCCCTTGGCATCCACATGGCGCATCTCAGCCAGTCGGCCGGTCACGCCTGAGTCAGCGGGAACTGTTCCTTCAGCATCTTGGTCACGGCCTCCGACGTCATCGGCTGGCCGAACATGAAGCTCTGCACGAATTCGCAGCCCATCTGCCTGAGCTGGAGCGCGTCTTCCTCGGTCGACACGCCCTCGGCCACCACCGACAGCCCGAGATCGTGGGCCATGCCGACGATCGACTTCAGCAGCATCGGCTTCTTGGGGCTCTGGTCGTCGATGAAGCTCTTGTCGATCTTGATCGTGTCGAACGGGAAGCGTGTCAGGTAGGACAGCGACGAGTAGCCGGTGCCGAAATCGTCGAGCGACAGGCCGATGCCCGTCTCGCGCAGCTTGTCGAGCACGTAGACCGACCGTTCCGGGTTCTCCATGATCAGCGATTCCGTCATCTCGAGCCGGAAATACAGCGGATTGAGATTGGCGCGCGCCAGCGCCGAGCGCACGTCGGCCACCAGATCCTGCCGGAGCAGCTGCCGGCTCGACAGGTTGACGGACACCGAAAGCGGCGTCTCGCCGATCTGCTTGTGCCAGGACGACAGGTCCTCCGCCGCCGTCTGCATGGCGTAGAGGCCGAGCTGCACGATCAGGTCGCAGCTCTCGGCGATCGGGATGAACTCCGCGGGCGGGATCACGCCGCGGCGCGGATGCTCCCAGCGCAGCAGCGCCTCGAAGCCCGCCACCGAATTGTCCTCCAGGCGGATGATCGGCTGGTAGGCGAGGCGGAATTCGTTGCGCTCCAGGGCGCGCCGCAGGTCGGATTCCAGCTGCAGCCGGTCGCTGCCGAACGACCGGAAGGCCGGCCGGAAGGGTTCGATGCGGTCGCCGCCGAACCGCTTCGCCTGCTGCATGGCAAGCTCGGCGTCCTTGACCAGTTCCTCGGCGGACGTCTGCGGCGCGGTCCAGGAGATCAGCCCGACCGAGGCCGTCAGCACGATGTCGCGCTTGGCATAGTTGATCGGCGAGCGGATCGCCTGGCGTATGGCGTCGGCAAAGGCGGCGATGCGGGCCGGGTTCGGCTCCGACAGCAGGATCAGCCCGAACTGGTCGCCCGAGAGGCGCGACAGTGAATCGCCTGTCTTCATCAGCCGGGCCAGTCGGCGCGCCACCGTCAGCAGGATCGTGTCGCCCGCCGACATGCCCAGCGCCTCGTTCACCTGCTTGAACCGGTCGATGTCGATCACGAACACCGTCGGGCGGACCGTCTCCTGGGTCTGCGCGATCGAGATTACCGTGTCCAGGCGGTTGAGGAAAAGCCCGCGGTTCGGCAGGCCGGTCAGGTTGTCGTGCACGGCGTCGTGCAGCAGCCTCTCCTCGGCCTTCTTCTGCTCGGTCACGTCGATCATCGTGCCGACGCAGCGGATGATCTCGCCGTCCGAGCCGATGACCGGCCGCGCCCGCATCATGAACCAGCGATAGTGCCCGTCCGCGCCGCGCATGCGGAAGTCGATCGAGATGCGGCCGCGCCGGTGCTCGAGCACGATGTCGAGCGTCGTGCGGAAATTGTCGCGGTCATCCGCATGCAGCACCGGCAGCCAGCTGCGCGCCGGTCCCTGCAGGCTGTTGGCCGGCAGCCCGATCATCTCGGCCACGTCCGGACGCGTGACGACGCGGTCGCGCATCACGTCCCAGTCGACGACGATGTCTCCGGAACCCGTGATCGCCAGCGCCTGGCGTTCCATGTCGCTGAATAGCCCCTGGTGCAGCGCTCCGCCCGAGAACGCGTGCTGCATCACCGTGAAGCCGATCAGCAGGATGATCAGGATCAGGCCGCCGCCCAGCGCCGGCTGCACGATGTCGTTGTCGAGCGTGCCGGTGATCGTCATCCACGCCGCAAACAGCCAGACGAGCACCATGATCCAGCTCGGCACCAGCATGATCGCCCGGTCGTAGCCCTGCAGGCCGAGATAGATCACGAGCCCGACGCCGATCAGCGCCGTCGCCGCAAACGACATGCGGGCGATGCCCGCCGCCACCGGCGGGTCGATCAGCGCCACGCCCGCGATCAGCCCGAGCCCCAGGATCCAGGCGATGGCGCCATAGCTGAAATGGCCGTGCCACCGGTTGAGGTTGAGATAGGCGAACAGGAAGACGACGAAGGTGCCCGCCAGCGCGATCTCCGTGCTCGCGCGCCAGAACTGCTCGTTGCCGGGCGCGATTTCGATCACCTTCGTCAGGAACCCGAAATCGACGCAGATATAGGCCAGCACCGCCCAGGCGAGCGCGGCGGTCGCCGGGAACATCGACGTCCCCTTGACCACGAACAGGATCGTCAGGAACAGCGCCAGCAGGCCGGCGATGCCGATGACGATGCCGCGGTAGAGCGTGTAGGAATTGACCGTGTCCTTGTAGGCTTCCGGCTCCCACAGATAGACCTGCGGAACGCGCGGCGAGGCGAGGTCGGCCACGAAGGTCACCACCACGCCGGGGTTCAGCGTCAAGAGGAAGACGTCGGCGTCCGGCGCCTCCTGCCGGTCGAGCGCGAAGCCCTCGCTCGGCGTGATCGCGGCGATGCGGCGCGAGCCGAGGTCGGGCCAGATCAGGCCCGAGCCGACCAGCCGGAAATGCGGCGCCACGATCAGCCGGTCGATCTGCTGGTCGGTCGTGTTGGCCAGCGCGAACACCGCCCAGTCGCCGGTCGACTGCTGGTCCTTCGCCTCCACTTCGATGCGGCGCACGATGCCGTCGATGCCGGGCGCGGTGGAGACCTGGAAGTTGGATCCGCGGTTGCGGTAGATCTCGACGGCGCCCGACAGGTCGAGCGCCACGTCGTCGCGGGAGATCTTGATCGGTTCGATGGCCTGCGCGGCGGTCGCCAGGGCCGACAGCGCGACGAAAAGCGCCACGAACAGCCCCGCGAAGCCTTGAATCCTGCGTCTGAAGATCGATTCAGCTCTCAACCGCTGCGCCCCGCGAACCCTGATCGTGATACTCCCCGGCCAGGAGAGCGTAAAGGTAGTGGTCCTGCCAGTCCCCATTGATCCTGAGGTACGACCGGAGCAGTCCTTCGCGGGTAAATCCGGCTTTTTCAAGCACGCGGATGGAGCGCAGGTTGCCCGGTATGCAGGCCGCTTCCAGCCGATGCAGCCGCAGCGGGCCGAAACAGTATCGCGCCAGCACGCCGACGGCTTCCCCCATCAGCCCCCGTCCCGCGTAGGGCTCTCCCATCCAATAGCCGATCTGTCCGCACTGGGCGACACCCCGGCGGATGTTGCCCACGGAAATCCCGCCCACGATCGAGCCGGTCTCGTTGAGCACGATCAGGAACGGCACGCCGGTGCCGCGCGCGTACTCGTCCTTGTAGCGGCGAACGCGCAGGCGCCACGCCGCGCGCTCCAGCTCGTCGCTGGCCCAGCGCGGCTCCCACTTCTCCAGGAAGTCGCGGCTGCGCCTGCGCAGGCTCGCCCATTCCTCGTAGTCGGAGATCGCCGGGCTGCGCAGCGTCACCTGCGGTCCCGCCAGTCGAAGGCGGTCCCGGCCGAAATAGGGCAGGCCCAGCATGGCTCCGGGTCTGAAGTCAGCCCGCCATCTTGCGGACGTGCGGCTGCGGCGTCGCCAGCAGGCCGTGGATGTCCTCGAAGGGGGCGAGGGTTCCGACCGGGCCGACGGCGGCGATCGTTGGGCGGGTGGAGAACAGGCGCGTCGAGAGGTCGGTCAGCCGTTCGATGGTGATGCCGGAGAGCCGGTCCATCAGCTCTTCCTTGGAGATCGGCCGCCCGAACAGCATCATCTGGCGCGCGACCTGCGAGGCGCGGCTGGCGGCGCTCTCGCTCGACATCATCAGGCCGGCCCGATACTGCGCCCGCGCCCGGTTGAGTTCCTCGATCTTGATGTGCTCGCCCGTCTTCTGCAGTTCCGACAGGATCACCGGCACCAGTTCGGCGATGTCCTCGCGGCCGGTCGCCGCATGTACCCCGAACACGCCGGTGTCCGAGAATCCCCAGTGGAAGGCATAGACCGAGTAGCACAGCCCCCGCTTCTCGCGCACTTCCTGGAACAGGCGGGACGACATGCCGCCGCCGAGGATCATCGACAGCAGCTGCGAGGCGTAGAAGTCGCGGACGTGATAGGCGCGGCCCTCGAAGCCGAGCACGATCTGCGCGTCCATCAGGTCGCGGTCCTCGCGGAAGTCGCCGCCGACATAATTGGCGCTCGCCGGCGGCTGGCCGGGCGCGTTTGGGCGGAACGTGCCGAGCCGCTTCTCGACCTCGCGCACGAACTCGTCATGCGCCACGGCGCCCGCGGCCACCACCACCATGCGGTCGGCGCCGTACTGCCGCGCCATGAAGTCGTGGATTTGCTTCGCCGAGAAGGATTTCACCGTTTCGGGCGTGCCGAGGATCGAACGGCCGATCGTCTGGTGGCGGAAGGCGGTTTCCGTGAACCGGTCGAACACGATGTCGTCGGGCGTGTCGTGCGCCGCGCCGATCTCCTGCATGATCACATGCTGCTCGCGTTCCAGTTCCTCGTCGTCGAACTTCGAGTCCGTCAGGATGTCGGCCAGGAGATCGATCGCCAGAGGCATGTCGTCGCGCAGCACGCGTGCGTAGAACGACGTCGTCTCGACGCTCGTCGCCGCGTTGATCTCGCCGCCCACGTCCTCGATCTGCGAGGCGATGTCCCAGGCCGAGCGGCTGCCGGTGCCCTTGAACGCCATGTGCTCGAGCAGGTGGGCGATGCCGTGTTCGTCCTCGCGCTCGTTGCGCGACCCGGACTTGACCCAGACTCCCAGGGCGACGGTCTCGATGTGGGGAAGGGTTTCGGTCGCAACCGTCAGGCCGTTCGACAGACGGCTTACCTCAACACCCATGTACGGCGAACTCCTCGAACTCGCTAACCGGTCACCCTGGCATGCCGGCTGATGTGATCTTCCACCATTTTCACGTCTGATGGAAGCACGCTGTACGTTTCGCGACGTTCCATAAGCCCCGCCAGCCATGAAGGCAAGTTCGGCCGGATTCCGACCGCCGCCTCGACCGAGTCCGGGAACTTGGCCGGATGCGCCGTCGCCAGCACGATCATCGGCGTCGTCCCCGCCGGCTGCGCCCGGGCGACGTGCAGGCCGGTCGCGGTGTGCGGGTCGGCGAGATAGCCGCTCGCCGCGAGCGTGGCCGCGATCGCCGACGCCGTCTCGTCCATCGTCGAGCGGCCGGCGGCGAACTCGGCGCGGATCGCTTCCAGCGTGCCGCCCGCGACCGTGAACGCGCCCGACTGCCTCAGGCTCTCCATCGAGGCCAGGGTGGCCGCCGCGTCGCGGCCGGAGGCCTCGAACAGCAGCCGCTCGAAATTGGATGACACCTGGATGTCCATCGACGGCGACGTCGTCGCCATCACGCCGCGCGTCTCGTAGCGCCCGCCGGCCAGCGTGCGCGCCAGGATGTCGTTGTCGTTGGTGGCGATCACCAGCCGTTCGATCGGCAGTCCCATCCGCTTGGCGGCGTAGCCGGCGAAGATGTCGCCGAAATTCCCGGTCGGCACGGTGAAGGAGACCGGGCGGTCCGGCGAGCCCAGGCTGATCGCCGACGAGAAATAATAGACGATCTGGGCCATGATGCGGGCCCAGTTGATCGAATTGACGCCCGACAGCCGCACCGTGTCGCGGAAGCGATGGTCGTTGAACAGCGCCTTCACGATCGACTGGCAGTCGTCGAAATTGCCCTTGAGCGCCAGCGCGTGCACGTTGGCCGCCGTCGAGGTGGTCATCTGGCGCTGCTGCACCGGCGACACCTTGCCTTCCGGGAACAGGATGAACATGTCGGTGCGGTCGCGCCCGGCAAAGGCGTCGATCGCCGCTCCCCCGGTGTCGCCCGACGTCGCGCCGACGATGGTCGCCCGCTCGCCGCGCTCGGCCAGCATGTGGTCCATCAGCCGCGCCAGCAACTGCATCGCCACGTCCTTGAAGGCGAGCGTCGGGCCGTGGAAGAGTTCCAGGATGAACTCGTTCGGACCGCTCTGCACGATCGGGCAGGTCGCCGGATGGCGGAACGTCGCGTAGGCCTCGCGCACGATGCGCGCGAAAATCGCCTCGTCGATCTCGCCGCCGATGAACGGCGTCAGGATGCGGACGGCGAGATCCGGATAGGACAGGCCGCGCATGGCGCTGATGTCGGATGCCGAAAACTGCGGCCATTCCTCCGGCAGATAGAGCCCGCCGTCGCGGGCGAGCCCCGCCAGGAGGACGTCGCCGAAGCCGAGGATCGGGGCCGTGCCCCTGGTGCTGATGTAGCGCATGATGTCCCTGTAGCCCGCTTCCGGCGAAGCCGCCGTCGAAAAACCGCATTCGATCGGTCGCATTCCGGTTGCGGCGTTGGTATAGAACGACCGCTTTATGAAGGGGAAGTCCGGTTCATGGCGTTTGTTGCAGGGAAAATGCGGTTTGCCGCGATCGGCGCTCTCATGGCGCTCGCCGGATGCCAGTCGGGCGGCGCGCTCGACCTCGGCCTCGGCGGCTGGGGCGGCCAGAAGGCAGAGCCCGCCGCGCCGCCGGCTGAAACCGTCACCGCCGACGAGCTGCGCGCCTATTGCCCGCGCGTCACGCTGCGCTCCGGCACCGCCTTCTACAGCACCTACGAGCGGGGCGGCGATGGCGACAAGAGCCGGATCGTCTACCAGGCCTCCATTACCGACGTCACGCGCAGCTGCCAGTATGACGGCGGCATGCTGAACATGGCGGTGGCGGCCGCCGGCCGCGTGGTTCCGGGCCCGGTCGCCAGGGACGGCACGATCACCATGCCGATCCGCATCGCCGTCGTGCGCGGCGAGGAAGTGCTCTATTCGAAGCTGCACCAGTACCAGACGTCGATCGCCGCGCTGTCGCCGGCCACCCAGTTCGTCTTCAAGGACCCGGCCGTCTCGATCCCGATTCCGACCGCCCGCAACATCGAGATCTATGTCGGCTTCGACGAGACGCCGCAGAAGAAGCGCTGACGAAACGCTTGGCGCGGCAGGCGGCGCGGGTCAGCCTCGCCCGTCAGGCGTCCGACCATTCCGACAGCGCCGCCACCACGGCGGCGAAGTCCGACCAGCGGCTGATCACCGTCTCGGCGCCCGCCTCGGTCAGCGCGTCGGCGTGGCCGGGCCATGTGTGGCTTGCCCCGGTGAACCCGATCACCCGCATCCCGGCGGCCCGTGCCCCGGTGATGCCGTGCACCGAATCCTCCACGACGAAGCACTTCGCCGGATCGACCGACAGCTGTGCCGCCCCGTGCAGGAAGACGTCCGGCGCCGGCTTGGTGCGCCCCGACGGGATCGCCCGCGCCGAATAGATCCGGTTCGTGTCGAACAGGCCGATCATGCCCGCTCGCGTCAGCATCGCCTCGATCCGGTCCAGCGGCGAGTTCGAGCAGATGCAATAGGGGATCGTCGTCGCCCGGATCGCCGCCGCCGCGCCGTCGACCGGCTTGACGTCGCGCGACAGCCGCTTGTCCAGTTCCGCCTTGATCCGGTCGATCAGGCTCGCCTGGAACGGCACCTGCGACACGGTTTCGAGCCTGAGCAGGATGTCGCGCGTCGTCAGGCCGGCGAAACGCTCCATCATCTCCTCGGGCGAGATCGGAAAACCCGCCTCGCTGATCATCTCGGCCTCCACCCGCGCCGCGATGATCTCGGAATCGACGAGCACGCCGTCGCAGTCGAAGATGATGAGGTCGGGTCGCATGGCAGGCTCCGTGGAGGGGAGGGGACGGGAGGGGAGCGGAAGAACGTCGAGCCGCCCCGATAGCGCAGCCATGCCCGCGAGGCAAACGGCGCGCGCTTCATTAAATATTTACGCTGACGGGTAACCATAACGGCAGGTAAACAGTGTCCAGCGTTCCAGGTGTACCCGATGTCCGCCATCCGTCTCGTCGACGACCTTTCGCCGTCCTCCAACCGGGCCGAATGGCTGGACACCATCTTCAGGGGAGACTGCGTCGCGGCACTGAACCGGCTTCCGGAGAAGTCCGTCGACGTGGTCTTCGCCGACCCGCCCTACAATCTCCAGCTCGAAGGCGATCTGCTTCGTCCCGACCAGTCGAAGGTCGACGCCGTCGACGACGCCTGGGACCAGTTCGACAGCTTCGCCGCCTATGACGCCTTCACCCGCGCCTGGCTGCTCGCCGTGCGCCGCGTGCTGAAGCCCAACGGCACGATCTGGGTGATCGGCTCCTACCACAACATCTTCCGCGTCGGCGCCATCATGCAGGATCTGGGCTTCTGGATCCTCAACGACGTCGTCTGGCGCAAGACCAACCCGATGCCCAATTTCCGCGGCCGCCGCTTCCAGAACGCGCACGAGACGCTGATCTGGGCCTCGCGCGACCAGGCGGCGAAGGGCTACACTTTCAACTACGACGCCATGAAGGCCTCCAACGACGACGTCCAGATGCGCACCGACTGGCTGTTCCCGATCTGCACCGGGGCCGAGCGCCTGAAGACGGCCGAAGGCGGCAAGGTCCACCCGACGCAGAAGCCCGAGGCGCTGCTCGCCCGGGTGATGATGGCCTCCAGCCGCCCGGGCGACGTCATCCTCGATCCCTTCTTCGGAACCGGAACCACCGGCGCGGTGGCAAAGCGGCTCGGCCGCCACTTCGTCGGCTGCGAGCGCGAGCAGGATTACATCGATGCCGCCACCGCCCGCATCGCCGCGATCGAACCCCTGGGCGATGCCGAGATCGCGCTGATGACCGGCAAGCGCGCCGAACCCCGCGTCGCCTTCGTCAGCCTGGTCGAGTCGGGCCTCGTCGCCCCCGGCACGCTCCTCACCGACGCCCGCAAGCGCTGGACCGCCAGCGTCCGCGCCGACGGCACCCTCGCCATCGGCTCCGAAGCCGGCTCCATCCACCGCATGGGCGCCCGCGTCCAGGGCCTCGACGCCTGCAACGGCTGGACCTTCTGGCACGTCGAGGAGGCGGGCAGGCTCAAGCCCATCGACGACCTGCGCGGACAGGTCCGCGCCGGCCTGCGCGCGGCGGGCGCCTGACGCCGTCCGAACGCACCGGCGCCCGCGTCCAGAGCCTCGACGCCTGCGACCTAGATTGGAACGGTCGTCATCTTCGGCCACGACCTCGACGCCTGCGACCTGGAACGGTCGTCATCTTCGGCCACGACCTCGACGCCTGCGACCTGGAACGGTCGTCATCCTCGGGCCTGTCCCGAGGATCTGCCGCCCCCCGCACGGCAGGCGTCCCGGCGCCCTGCCTGCGGCGGGCGGGTGAAGCCGGCCGGCCGCATCGGCGTCCGCGCCTAAGTCTCGACGCCTGCGCCATAGAACGGTCGTCATCCTCGGGCCTGTCCCGAGGATCTGCCGTCCCCCCGCACAGTAGCCCTCCCAGCGCCTTGCGCGCCATGCCACGACGTTCACGATGCGCGACGCGGGCAGATTCTCGGGACAAGCCCGAGAATGATGGCGCGGGAGGTCGCGCGAGCATCCCGGATGAGGTCGTCGCGTCCGGCCGCCAGCTTGGCATCGGCCGATTGCCGATGCAGATCGTGCTCCCAGGCGACGCCTGAGAAAACGTTCCTCACGGATTGATCAGTTCTCTCTCGACGCCCTTGCCGGCATCGAGTTCGGCGATCGATCGAAGCAGCATCTCCCTGTTTGCCGGGTCGGAGAGCAGATAGGTCGTGTCGTCCATGGCCTGCCAGTCGGCAAGTCGCATGACGACCATCGGCTCGTGCCCATCGCGGACCACGACCAGTTCGCCGCCCTCCTTTTCCAGGCGGTCGAGATCGGCATCGCTCAAGCGCTTGAAGGAAACTTGGTTCATCGGGGCGCTCCTGAAACGAATGTGCGTGCTGTCGCCGGAAAAATCAACGCCGGGACCGTAAAGTCCGTATCCCGGCTCCCGTTTCCGGCAGTCGAAGCCGGAACGGCATCACCCCGATGAAACGACGGCGCGCCTATCGTTCGCCCGTGCCCCCGCGCGGGTCCATCGCGGCGTTCTTCTGCCCTTCGCCCCTGGCGATCGACGACGTCGCGGGAACGCCCTGGTAGCCGGAGATCGATGCGGCGCTCGCCATCCCGGGCGCCTGCGAGGTGCCGCCGACGAGGTCGCGGGTGGCCTTCTCGATCCGGTCGCCGATGTCCATGTCGACATTGCGCCAGTAGGCGAAGGCGCGGACCAGGATCGGCTCGCTCACCCCGTCGGCGAGATGCCCGGCGACGTTGGTGACGAACCGCGCGCGCTGCGCGTCGTCCATGACCTCGCGCACGAGGGCGCCGGGCTGGCTCCAGTCGTCGTCGCCTTCGCGCAGCGTGTAGGCGGCGCGCACCATGTCGCCGTCGGCCATCCAGGTCGCTTCTCCACCGATCTGCGGCCGTGCGCCGGGGCCGCCGTAGGAGTTGGGGGCATAGACCGGATCGACCGCGTTGACCGTTCGCCCCCGTCCGGCGCGCGAATAGGAATGCACCTCCGCCGCCTTGGCCTGGTTGACCGGGATCTGCTTGTAGTTCACCCCCAGCCGGGCGCGATGGGCGTCGGCATAGGAAAACCCGCGCGCGAGCAGCATCTTGTCGGGGCTGAGGCCGATGCCGGGCACCATGTTGTTCGGCTCGAAGGCCAGCTGCTCGATCTGGGTGTCCCAGTCCACCGGGTTCGTGTCGAGCGTCAGCCTTCCGACCTCCATCAGCGGATAGTCGTCGTGCGGCCATGTCTTGGTGAGGTCGAAGGGGTTGATGCGATAGGTCTTCGCGTCCTCGAAGGGCATCACCTGGAACTTCAGCGTCCAGCTCGGGAATTCGCCGCGGGCGATGTGGTCGAACAGGTCGCGGCGGTGGTAGTCGCCGTCCTGCCCGGCCATCCGGTCGGCCTCCTCCTGCGTCAGGTGCGCATTGCCGTCGCCGAGATCGCTGTGGAAGTGCCACTTCACCCAGAATTTCTCGCCCCTCGCGCTGATCAGCATGTAGGTGTGGCTGCCGTAGCCGTTCATCTCCCGCCAGTTTTTCGGCACGCCGCGGTCGCCCATCAGGTAGGTCACCTGGTGCGCGCTTTCGGGGCTGAGCGTCCAGAAGTCCCACTGCATGTCGTGGTCGCGCAGCCCGTTGTCGGCCCGGCGCTTCTGGCTGCGGATGAAATGCTGGAACTTCATCGGGTCGCGAATGAAGAAGATCGGCGTGTTGTTGCCGACCATGTCGAAATTGCCGTCGTCCGTATAGAACTTCACCGAGAAGCCGCGCGGATCGCGCCACGTGTCGGGACTTCCGCGTTCGCCGGCCACGGTGGAGAAGCGGACCGCCGTCTCCACCCGTGTCCCGGGCTGCAGGAACCTCGCCTTGGTGAACCGGCTGACGTCCTGCGTCACCTCGAAACGCCCGAAAGCCCCGCTCCCCTTCGCATGCGGCTGCCGCTCGGGAATCCGCTCGCGATTGAAATTCGCCATCTGCTCGATCAGGTAATGATCGTTGAGCACGATCGGCCCGTCCCGCCCGATCGTCAGCGAATGCTCGTCGCTCTGCACCGGAATGCCGGCATCGGTCGTCGTGCGGAGTGTCTCGTCGGCCATGATCGTGCCCTCGGGGGTGCGGTGTGGGGGAGTTCGTTGTGGGGATAGACAGGGCAAACGGCGGTGGAGGCGACAGGTTCCGTCGGGAGGCTGCTGTGGCGGATGCGCGTGCTGGAGCCGGAAAACCCTCGCGGGGTCCGTAAAGGGTGTGCCTTGGGTGGAGTTTCCGCTTCGGGGTGGGAAAAGGACTGGCAGGATTGGCGCGGCAACCTCGACAACGCTGCCCTATACGGAGTGTACGAGCTCCGGCGGGAACTGAACCGCCCCGGGTTTGCCGGAGGCTGTTTCGTTTGAGTCACGCTGCCATGGCCGGTTCCTCCAGCATGGCGTAGTAGCGTTCCTCGGCTTCGGCCGGCGGGATGTTGCCGATGGGCTCCAGCAGCCGGCGATTGTTGAACCAGTCGACCCAGGTCAGGGTGGCGAACTCGACAGCCTCAAAGCTCCGCCACGGTCCCCTGCGATGGATGACCTCGGCCTTGTAGAGGCCGTTGATCGTCTCGGCGAGAGCGTTGTCGTAGGAGTCGCCGACACTGCCAACGGAGGGTTCGATGCCAGCTTCGGCCAGTCGCTCGGTGTAGCGAATGCTGACATATTGAGAGCCCCTGTCGGAATGATGCACGAGGCCGCCGCGATGACTGGGCCGCCGTTCGTGCAGGGCCTGTTCGAGAGCATCGAGGACGAAGCTCGCGTGCGCCGTCCGGCTCAACCGCCAGCCGACGATCCGACGGGCGTAGGCGTCGATGACGAAGGCGACGTAGACAAAGCCCGACCAGGTGCTGACGTAGGTGAAGTCCGACAGCCAGAGCCTGTTCGGTGCCGGGGCATGGAACACCCGGTTCACATGGTCGAGCTGGCATGGCGCTGCCTTGTCCTGCACCGTGGTGCGGACGATCTTGCCGCGGATGACGCCCTGAAGGCCCAAGTCGGCCATCAGCCGCTCGACCGTGCAGCGTGCGACAGCGAAGCCTTCGCGTAGCATCTGACGCCAGACCTTGCGCGCGCGATAGACCTCGAAGTTCTCGGCAAAGACGCGCTCGATCTCGGGCTTCAGCATCAAGTCCCGCTTCGCCCGCGCCGACAGCTTCTCGGGATCGAGGCGCTTGGCGACGTGGTCGCGGTAGGTCGACGGGGCGATCGGCAGCACCCTGCAGATCGGCTCGACCCCATGCGCCTCGCGGTGATCGTCGATAAACGCGATCATCGCTGAATGGGCGGTCGAGCTCCGCCTGGGCAAAATAAGCGCTCGCCTTGCGCAGAATCTCGTTGGCCTGCCGAAGCTCACGGTTCTCCCGCTCCAGAGCCTTCAGCTTCGCTACCATGTCCGTCGGCATACCGGCCCGTTTGCCGGCGTCGACCTCCGCCTTCTTCACCCACTCGTTCAGCGTCTGGCCCGTGCAGCCGATCTTGGACGCGATCGACATGATCGCCGCCCAGCGGGAGGGGTGTTCATGTTCGTGATCCAGCACCAGCCGCACGGCTCGCTGGCGCACTTCCGGGGAAAACTTGTTCGTCGTCTTGCTCATGATGGCTCCATCCTACTCAGGAGTTGGAGCCTCCGGCAAACCCGGGGCGGTTCAAACGCGCCGCATCCTCGGTCGTTTAGGCAAACTATGCCGTTGTTTGAGAACGGACTAAGGCGCCCTCCCACAGACGTCGGCTTTGCGTCGCACTTGGACATTCGATCACCGGAATTATTTCTTGACCGGATGCTTTCAAAACCGCTTTGGGCAGGTGGCAGCGGATATGACTCGAATCGATTCAAAGGAGGATTAGGACCGAATTGGCGATGGCGCCGTTCGGATGGGTATGATACCCATCCGAGATGTCGCTGGTCCGAGCATCCGACGCTGCACGCTTGTCAGGCTTGACGCCTCACCAACTTCGCGAGTGGTGTGGGCGACGCGCAGTAGTGGCTGCGGACGTGCCGCCGGCAGGGCGCGGACATTTGGCGCTTTTTTCCTGGCAAACCATTTTGGCATTGCGCGTTCTCAACGAGGTTCACCAGCGCTATGGCGTCGAGGTCAGCGGCTGGCGCCTTGCGATTGCGCAATTGCAGACGCTTTTGAAGGGGCGCTCGTTCCCCTCACTATGGGGCGCGGTCGCGGTGTTTCCCAACGCTCACGAGGCCTTGTTGAAACTCGACGGGGAGATCTACGCCAAAGACGCCTGTTTGACCGTCGGCCTGCGTCGGCACTTGGAGGTCTTAGCCACGCCCAGCCAACTGCTAGTGGAAGCACAACTGCCGCTCTTTCCTGCGGTGGCGGTGCGCCGATGACCGGGTTTGACCTCGCCTTCGACTGGAGCCAGCGCTTCGGCCTAGCGCTCGCACCGCTCTTTGAAGGCCATGACGCCGCCGCCTTGCCTGGCAAACACCACGTCCTGCTAGACGGAGGGTTTGGCACCTTTGCGCTTTCGACCTCGGAGGAGGATCTGTGGCGGCACAACGATCCGGCCGGATGGGCTTGGTCGAGCGATATCCCCCACCACGTCACCGTCACCGACGACAAGGTGGCGGTGCTGCGGTGGGATGCGCCCCGCGAAACGCGAGTTTATGAGCGAGGCGGCGTCGAGCGAAGTCTCGACCGCTTCTACGCCTATTTGAATGAAGATCGTCTGCGCTCCAACCGCGGCGTCGTCGATCATCTGCTCAACTACTTCCGGCGCGTTCGCTCGCTGAGCCATAATGCGGGGCTGCCCGACGCCCGCACCACTGACATCTATCTTGCCGCACTGGCGCGGCTGATCGCGCCTGAAGATTATCGAATCGATCCGACGGCCCTGGGGCTGGCCGAAGACGGCCCTGAGCTTTGCGCGCGGCTCGCGGCTCACGGCTTGGACGCGGCGGGGGCCGAGGTAGCCGCGGCACCTGGCAGTTTGTCGTTCCTGCGGCTGCACCCGGCCTTGGCTATTCGCCATGCCGGCGGCCAGCTCTTTCAAGAGGCGCATTTCGAACTGCTGCGCGTCTCGCCGAATTTCGACCTGTTTGGCCTGATCGATGCGCCCGAGACCCGCGTGGCCAATCGCGGCGGCACCCATTTCACGCCACCGGCCCTGGCTCGCAGCATTGTCGAGCAGGTACTGGCCGCAATTCCCGATCTGGCCAGCCGCCAAGCGCTGACGCTGTGCGATCCGGCATGCGGCTCGGGGGCATTTTTGCACGAAGCGCTACGCGCGCTGCGCCGTGCGGGTTTCAAGGGCCAACTGAAGTTGGTGGGGCTCGACATTTCCGCGGCTGCGGTCGCAATGGCACGATTCGTTCTGCGCATGTCGTTGCGGGACTGGTCGCCAGGCGGCGGCGTCGAGCTTGAGCTGACCTGCGGCGACTCGCTGGGCGAAGCTGGGATGCCGGCCTGCGACGTCATCGTCATGAACCCGCCGTTCATTGCTTTTGGGGCTCAGAGCGCCGTGCAGCGCCAGCAACTGCGCGACGCCACCGATGCGGGCGCGGCACGAGGCGACTACAGCATGGCGTTCGTGGCGCGTGGCCTCCAAGCTCTCAACCCCGGCGGTGTTCTTGGTTCGCTGTTTCCGGCCAGCCTCCTGTCTTTGAAGGCTGCGGCAAACTGGCGCGAGAGACTGGCGTCCGAAGGCGATGTGCGCATGCTCGCCTCAATCGGCGATTTCGGTCTGTTCTCGCATGCCATGATCCAGGTCGCCTGCGCTGTAGTGCGCAAGGGCCCGCCGCAGGCTCCCTCAACTTTGACCGCCGTCCTGACGGAGAACGACGCGGCCGCCACCGGCGAGGCCCTGCGCCAGATCCGCAAGCTCAACGGCGCTGCGCCGACGGCACCGATCATCGAAAGCAATTGGAGCCTGTTCCCGATCCTGTCAGACTCGCTGACCGGACGGCCGACTTGGCGGCTTCCGACGCCGGTCACAGAGCGACTCTTGACCGATTTGAGTGAACTGTCCCTGCCCAGCGTGCAGGATCTCTTCGAAGTTTCTCAGGGGATTAAGACGGGGCTCAATGACATCCTGCTGCTCACCAAGGAGGAATGGCGCGCCCTGCCAACCAAAGATAAAAAGGCCTTCCGCATTGCGACTATGACCGATTCCATTCAGAACGGTCGCATCGTAAAGCCCTACTACGTGTTTTTTCCCCACACAGCCGCTGGGCCGTTGTTCCCAAACGAAGCCGCAGTTGCCGAGGCCGTCCCCAGCTACTTCAAACATGTACTTGAACCCGCCCGAGAGAGGCTGGCTTCTCGTACCGCAATACGATCCAAGCGTACGGATTGGTGGGGGCTCGACCGTCCGCGATCTTGGGCCTATGATGACGTCCCTCGGATTGTCAGCAAGTTCTTTTCCTCCGAAGGTGGATTTGTAGGGGACTACGAAGCCGAATATGTCGCGGTGATGGGACACGTCTGGACGCCGAAAACGGCGCTCGTCGAGGCGGATGAAGAGGCTCTGCCCTTGGCCGACCTACTCGCCGCCTATGTGGCGATATTTAATTCATCGCCTTTCGCCAAGCTGCTCAGTCTCTATGCGCCACATGTCGCCGGCGGTCAGTTTGACCTCAGCGCCCGTCACGTCAATCCCATGCCGCTGCCCGATTTGCGAGCGCTCAGCATTGACCCGCGTGCCGGCCGCCGGGTCACCGAACTCGCGATGCTTGGTAAGACTGTAGATGTGACCGATCCATCTTGGCGCAGCCGAACGGCTCAGATTGTGGCGGAGATGTATGGCGCGCCCAGCCTCGCAACCGCTTAGCTCGCCGCCGGAGCTTCGGGCTACCAAAGGCGTTCTCGATCAACGATGGATCGAGCTCAAAGGCCTGATCGTCGCAGCTCTCGAGCTTGACGCGAGACAACTGCGGGTGGACGCAGACTACCAATCCGATCGCGTATGGGCCGGCGTGCAGGGTGCAGCGTGTGAACGCGTCACCCGCGATAAAGGCGGCACAAGCTGGGTGGCGCCGCTATGCGAGATGCCGAGTAGTCTGTTCGCTTGGCTGGGCTGGCAGGAGGTGTGGGAGCTGACGACGGGGCAACGACCCTATAGGTTCAAGAATATGGGTCTCACCGTCTATGTTGGGAAACGTCACGAGGCAATCAAGCCTCAATTTCTCCGACTGGAATGGCCCGGTATCACAAAATGGGACGGGCCGGAGGTTTCGTTTCAAAGCCCTGGCGCGGGTCATCCTCATTGGCAGATCGACTTCATGCGTAGTCTGGCTCAAGACCATCGGGCCGGTTTCCAACCCGATCCGTTAGAGATTGTTGAAGATTTCGAGACATCGGTACAAGAGCCTACGGTCGATGATCTGGTACGGCGGCTGTCGGTCGAGCGCATGCATTTGGCGAGCGCGGCACCTTGGTGGCTTCCCGCACCGTCGGGCGATGTCGGTCACCACATGAACGCGCCAAGCGACCTTCCGGCGCTAAGCCGGTGGCTCAAGTGCAGCCTTCTTTATTTGCGCCAGGAACTCGCACGTTGCGTTGTGCATGCTTAGCCGCGCGTTTCGCCTGCGCTACGGCAACGCTACGGATTCGAACGTCCCAGTATTGGCAACGAGCTAAGGTAGCTTTTTTTAAGCGAAACAGTAACGATTGTAATAAGGTCGCGGGCTGAAAGTCGGCTTTCGCGGTCGGTGAGCCAGTACCGGACTGTCCGGTTGTGACCCCGAGTTTGCCGACAGTTGCGCGCGCTGGGAATGGCGGCTTCCCTGGAGCCTACAATGACCCGGGACCATCTCGAATGGCATCCCGATCAGCAACTCCACCCCATCGCCAGATTCACCCCTCCACCCCCAGCCCCCTCAAATCCTCCCGCAGCTTCCCCGCCCCCTCGAACAGCACCGCCTGCCACCCCGCCGCCCGCGCGCCCTCCACGTTCTTGGCGCTGTCGTCGATGAACACGCTTGCCGCCGGGTCGAGGCCGAAATCCCGCGCGTGGCGTTCGTAGATCGCGACGTCCGGCTTGATCAGGCCGATCTCGCCCGACACCGTCACGCCGCGCGGGCGGTTGAGGAAGGGGAAGCGCTGGCGCGCCTCGGCGAAGGTGTCGGCGGCGAAGTTGGTCAGCATGGTCACGTCGTGCCCGGCATCGATCAGGCCGGTCATGATCGCGGCTGAGTCCTCGTAGGCATGGGGCACCATCTCGTGCCAGTGCCTGCGGAAGGCGCGGATGTTGTCGGCCTCGGCCGGATGGCTGGCGATCAGCAGCGCCTCGGCCTCGGCCCAGCTGCGGCCGCGGTCCTGCTCCAGGTTCCAGTCATGCGTGCAGACCGTCTCGAAGAACCGGCGGCGGCGGTCGGCGTCGGGGATGATGCGCTGGAACGGCAGGTCCGGATCGTAATGGATCAGCACCTTGCCGATGTCGAAGACGATGTGGCGGATTTCGGTCATGGCATCACTCCTTGTGGCGGTTCGGGCGGCCGGCCGCGGCCGGCTTGCGGGTCGCGCCCGGTATCGCAGTCTCGATTGCCTTCTTCATGACGGTCGGCAGCGCCTCGCCGGCAAGGTCCGCGCGCGCCGACCACCAGGCGCCCGCCGGCGCCTCGAAGTCGGCGCGGGCGTGGTAGACGGTGAGCCTCAGCTCGAAATGCGTGAACACATGCGTCACCGTGCCCGCCGCGCGCCAGTCGGCCGCAAAGGGGGCGGCGCCGGTTCCGGCCGCGCCGTCCACGCGCGCCGTCCAGGCGCTCGTCGGCGGCTCGCTCATGCCGCCGAGCAGGCCCTTCTCGGCCCGCTTGCGCAGGAGCACCGCGCCATGGCGGTTCTCCGCCACGAAGGCCGCGCCCTGCCGCACCGGCTTGACCGCCTTCGGCGCCTTGACGGGAAACTCGTCCTGCGTGCCCGCGCGAAAGGCCGCGCAGCCCTCGCTGATCGGGCAGAGCGGACAGGCCGGCCGCTTCGGCGTGCAGATCGTGGCGCCGAGGTCCATCGTCGCCTGCGCGAAATCGCCCGGCCGGGAGGCGGGCAGCAGGTCCTGCACCATCGCCCGGATCGCCGGCTTCGCGGCGGGCAGCGGCGTCGGAATCGCGGCAAGACGCGTCATCACCCGCTCGACATTGCCGTCCACCACCGCCGCCGGGCGGGCAAACGCGATCGCGGCGATGGCCGCGGCCGTGTAGTCGCCGATGCCCGGCAGCGCCTTCAGCCCCTCGACGTCGTCGGGAAACCGTCCGCCGTGCGCCTGCGCCACCGTTTCGGCGCACTTTTTCAGGTTGCGCGCCCGCGAATAATAGCCGAGCCCGGCCCAGGCCTTCATGATGTCGTCGGCGGGTGCCGCCGCCAGCGCCTCCACCGTCGGCCAGCGCTCCGTGAAGGCTTCGAAATAGGGTTTTACCGCCTGCACCGTCGTCTGCTGCAGCATGATCTCCGACAGCCACACCCGGTAGGGATCGGCCCGCCGGCCGGCCCGCGCATCCGCCGGGCCGATCCGCCACGGCAGCCGCCGGTGATGCCGGTCGTACCAGGCGAGCAATGGCGCCGAGATCGGCGGCCGCGCGTTCGTCCTTATCGTGCGGGCATTCATGCGCTATCATGCGCTCCTGGCAGCGGCTCGTGCCCGGCCATAGCAGACGCGTCAGCCTCAAGGAAACGCCATTCATGACAGGAAAGCCCGGCAGGGCCGGCGCCGTGCCCGTCAGCGACCTCGCCACCGCGCTGCTCGACCCGGTGCTGCGCAAGCGCGCCGGCATGACCGTCGGCCTCGTCCAGTCCTGGGATGAGATCGTCGGCACGCGGCTCGCCGCCTCCACCCGTCCCGAGCGCATCGCCTGGCCGCGCCGCATGCAGGAGGACGATCCCTTCGAGCCCGCCACGCTCATCATCGCCTGCGAGGGCGCCATGGCGCTGCGGCTCCAGCACGAGACCGGCGAGATCATCGGCCGCGTCAACGCCTTCCTCGGCTTCCAGGCGATCGGCCGCATCAAGATCGTCCAGAAGCCGGTGACGATCCCGCAAAACAACGTGCCCCGGCCGCCGCGGACGCTGCGCCCCGACGAGGCGAAGCGGCTTGCCGGCACGGTGGGAAAGATCGAGGACGACGGCCTGCGCGCCGCACTCGAGCGGCTCGGGCGGTCCGTCATCGGCTCGAAGGGCTGACGCGGCCGGCCGTCCAATTCGCGCCTTCGTGATTTCATCGCGCAAAAGGGGGCTGTGATCGGCGCCGCGACTGCCTTAAATACCGCGCACTGTCGTCCTTCACTGGCGAATGTCACATTGTCCAAATCGCACCGGGTGATTCGAATGGTAAACAAGGTATCGCGTCGTCAGATCGTCGGATCGCTGGCTCTCCTGCCGGCAGCGGCCCTCCTGGCATCCTGCAGCGACGCGGCGGGGCCCGCCCAGGCGCAGAGCCCGGCCGACACGACCACCACGGGCGCGACCGCGGCCGCGCCGGAATCCCGTGGCACGGTCGACATGGAGAAGCTCCTGGCGGAAGGCGCGCTGCCCGACAAGGTCTACGGCCAGGCCGAGGCGCCCGTCACCATCGTCGAATATGCCTCGATGACCTGCGGCCACTGCGCCGCCTTCCACAACACCACCTTCCCGGAACTCAAGGCGAAGTACATCGACACCGGCAAGGCGAGGCTCATCCTGCGCGAGTTTCCGTTCGATCCGCGCGCCGAGGCCGGCTTCATGCTGGCCCGCTGCTCGCAGGACAAGTATTTCGCCATGGTGGAAGTGCTCTTCAAGCAGCAGGAAGCCTGGGTCCGGGTCCAGGACGCGCGCGCAGCCCTGCTGCAGATCGCCCGCCTGGCCGGTTTTTCACAGGAGTCCTTCGAGGCCTGCTTGACCGATCAGCAGCTTCTGATGGATGTCAGGGCAGTGAAGGATCGCGGCGAGAAGGATTTCGGTGTCGACGCGACGCCGACCTTCTTCATCAACGGCAGGAAATACGCGGGGGCGATGTCGATTGGCGAGTTCTCGGCCATTATTGACCCGTTGCTCTGATCCTGCCCTGATCGGCGGGCGCGGCACGACCGCGCCTGCGATCCGGCGGGACGCGTCCTGATGCGCTTTTCCCGCCTCCGCCTCCTCGGCTTCAAGTCCTTCGTCGAGCCGGCCGAGTTCGTCATCGAGGGCGGCCTCACCGGCGTCGTCGGGCCCAACGGCTGCGGCAAGTCGAACCTCGTCGAGGCCCTGCGCTGGGTCATGGGCGAGAACTCCTACAAGAACATGCGCGCGTCCGGCATGGACGACGTCATCTTCTCCGGCTCCGGCACCCGGCCCGCCCGCAACACGGCGGAAGTCACGCTCTTCCTCGACAATGCCGATCGCACGGCACCGCCCGCTCACAATGATGCCGACGAGCTGCAGGTCTCGCGCCGCATCGAGCGCGAGGCTGGCTCCGTCTACCGCATCAACGGCAGGGAGGCGCGGGCCCGCGACGTCCAGCTGCTCTTCGCCGACCAGTCCACCGGCGCGCGCTCGCCCTCGATGGTCGGGCAGGGCCGCATCGGCGAGCTGATCCAGGCCAAGCCCCAGGCCCGCCGCGCCCTCCTGGAAGAGGCCGCCGGCATCTCCGGCCTCCACACCCGCCGCCACGAGGCCGAGCTGCGCCTGCGCGCCGCCGAGCAGAACCTCGAACGGCTGGACGACGTCACCCGCGAGCTCGAAAGCCAGATCGAGAGCCTGAAGCGCCAGGCGCGCCAGGCCTCCCGCTTCCGCGCCCTGTCGGCCGACATCCGCCAGGCGGAGGCGACGCTCCTGCACCTGCGCTGGACGCTGGCGAGCGCGCAGGAGGCGGAGGCGCAGCAGTCGCTCACCGCCGCCACCGCCTTCGTGGCCGGGCAGGCGCAGGCGCAGATGCATGCGGCGAAGGACCAGGCCGTCGGCGCCATGAAGCTGCCCGAACTGCGCGACACCGAGGCGGCGGCGGCGGCGGCGCTGCAGCGCCTCTCCATCGCCCGCACCCAGCTCGACGAGGAGGCGCAGCGCCTGCGCGCCCGCACCGGCGAACTGCAGAAGCGCCTCGTCCAGCTCGACGCCGACATCGCCCGCGAGGAGCAGATGGTGCGCGACAATGCCGAGACGCTGGCGCGCCTCGACGCCGAGGGCGCGACGCTTTCGCGCGAACAGGCGGGCTCCGGCGAGCGCGAGGCCGCCGCCAGGCAGGCCGTCGAGGCCTCGACCGTCCGGCTCGCCGAAAGCGAGGCCGCGCTGGCGCAGATCACCGCCGAGCGGGCCGAGACCAACGCCCAGCGCATGCAGCTGGAACGGTCGATGCGCGAGCACGCCGAACGCAGGGGCAGGCTCGACCGCCAGCTGGCCGATGCCGCCCGCGAGTCCGACCAGATCGCGGCGCGCCTCTCCGCGCTGCCGGACCCGGCGGACAGGAAGCGGCTGGTGGACGAGGCCGGCGTCCGTGCCGCTGCCGCCGAGGCGGCTGCGCTTTCCGCCGAGAAGAAGGTGGCCGAAGCGCGCGCCCGCGAGGGGTCGCTCCGGCCGGCCGTGCAGGAGGCGCGTGCCGCGCAGCAGCGCGTCGAGACCGAGGCGCGAACGCTGGCCAAGGTGCTTGCCGCCGGCGGCTCGGGCCGCTTTCCGGCCGCGCTCGAAGCGATCCGGGTCGCGCGCGGCTACGAGACCGCGCTGGGCGCGGCACTCGGCGAGGATCTCGACGCGCCGCTCGATCCCGCCGCACCCGCCCATTGGGGCGGCGCTTTTTCCGCGTCCGGCGATCCGGTCCTGCCTGAAGGCGCCGAGCCGCTCGCCGCCCGGGTCGAGGCGCCGGCAGCCCTTGCCCGCCGGCTGTCGCAGATCGGCATCGTCGACAAGGCCGACGGTCCCCGCCTCCAGGCCCTGCTTTCGCCCGGCCAGCGTCTCGTCAGCCGCGACGGCGCGGTCTGGCGCTGGGACGGCTTCGTCGCCGGCGCCGACGCGCCCACCGCCGCCGCGCAGCGGCTCGCCCGGAAGAACCGGCTGGCCGAGCTTCAGCAGGAGGCGATCGAGGCCACCGCGAAGGCCAGGCAGGCCGAGACGGCCCTTGCGGAGGCGGAAGCGGCCGTGCGCGCCTTCGTCGAGGCCGAAAAGGCCGCGCGCGAGGCCTGGCGAGCCAGCCAGCGCGGCCTTGGCGATGCGCGCGAGGAGCTGGCCCGCGCCGAGCGTGCCGCGGGCGAACTGGCGGCCCGCCGTGCAGCGCTGGCCGAGGCGCTGGCTCGCGTCACCGAGGCCCGCGACGAGGCCGCGCGTCTCCTGGCGGAGGCCGAGACCGCCTTTGCGACCGCGCCCGACCCGCGCGCCCTCCAGTCCGCCTTCGAGGCCCGCTCGGGCGTCGTTGCCCGCGACCGCGCCGGCGTCGCCGACGCCCGCGCTGCGGCGGACGGATTGAAGCGCGAGGCCGAGGCGCGCCGCAACCGCCTGGCCGCCATCGCCGCCGAGCGCGAGCGCTGGATCGCCCGCGCCGACAATGCCGACCGCCAGATCGCCGCCCTGACGGACCGGCGGGCCGAAGCGGCGGCCGAACTCGCCACCATGGCCGAAGCCCCGGACGAACTGGACGACCGCCGCCGCGCGCTGCTCACCGAACTCTCGGCCGCCGAAAAGAAGCGCCGGGATGCGGCCGACCGGCTGGCGGAGGCCGAGACGAAGCAGGCGGCGCTCGACAAGGCCGCCACCGCCGCGATCCAGGCGCTGTCGTCGGCGCGCGAGGCCCGCGCCCGCGCCGAGGAGCGGCTGACGGCCGCCGACGACCGCCGCCGCGAGGCCGAGGCGCGCATCCAGGAGACGCTCGGCGTCGCGCCGCACCTCGTCATCCGCCAGGCCGGCCTGCAGCCCGGCGACGCCATGCCCGACATGGCCGAAGTCGAACGCCGCGTCGACCGCCTCAGGATCGAGCGCGAGCGCCTCGGCGCCGTCAACCTGCGGGCCGAGGAGGAGCAGCGCGAGCTCTCCGGCCGTCTCGAGCTGATCGTCTCCGAGCGCGGCGACGTCGTCGAGGCGATCCGGACGCTGCGCCAGGCCATCCAGAGCCTCAACCGCGAGGGCCGCGAGCGGCTTCTCGCCGCCTTCGACGTGGTCAACGGCCAGTTCCAGCGGCTCTTCACCCATCTCTTCGGCGGCGGCACGGCCGAACTCCAGCTGATCGAATCCGACGATCCGCTCGAGGCCGGCCTCGAAATCCTCGCCCGCCCGCCGGGCAAGAAGCCGCAGACCATGACGCTTCTCTCCGGCGGCGAGCAGGCGCTCACCGCCATGGCGCTGATCTTCGCCGTCTTCCTCACCAATCCCGCGCCGATCTGCGTCCTCGACGAGGTCGACGCGCCGCTCGACGACCACAATGTCGAGCGCTTCTGCAACCTGATGGACGAGATGGCGCGCACCACGCACACGCGTTTCGTCATCATCACCCACAACCCCATCACCATGGCCCGCATGGACCGCCTCTTCGGCGTCACCATGGCCGAGCAGGGCGTCAGCCAGCTCGTCTCCGTCGACCTCCAGACCGCCGAACGCATCCGCGAAGCCGTCTGACCCGACAGCGCCTCGCTCCCCCTCCGTCGTCATCCCGGAACGGCGCCCGAGCGCAGCGAAGGACGCCGTATCCGAGTTCGGTGAACCTCGAAGGACGCGCGACGGTTGCGCACCTTTCCTCTCTCCCATGACCATGGTGGAGAGCTGGTCCGGGCGCAGCCCGGGACGGTGAGGGGGAGCCCGGCCGCCACCGCCTCGCCATCTCCGGTCGACCGGATCACGCGCACCGCCTTCACCGCGTGGCCACCCCAGCCAGTCCCGAGCGCGCCGCCCCCTTCACCTTCGTCATCCCGGGCGAAGCCGGAGCGAAGCGGAGGCGCAGACCCGGGATCCATGCCTCGGCATTCGTCGAATGGCGGGACGGC
>NZ_JAOAOQ010000031.1 GCF_030398385.1 Aquibium sp. ELW1220
AGGCTCTTGATGTTCATTTTCTGACCTCCAGTCAAAGTTTCAAAGTGGGTCTGGGTATTCTGGCTGAAGGACAGCATGGACTGCCCCATCCCCTTTTCCGAAAAAGATGCGTCTCTGCGCCCCTTCTCCGAGACCAACCATACTCGCCGCGCCGGCCGGTTCAACTGCCGAACGGCTCCATCCGTGGCTTCCGCTGCTTGATGCCCAACCTCTGTTGCACAAAAGCCACGAAAATCGCGGGCAAGTGCCTCAAACACGGTCGCATTTTAGGAATTGGTAACTCCTGAAGCGTCCCGGACGGCCTGGAATCGGGCCGCCGAAGCGGGAATCGCATTGTCGAGCCGGCTCCTGCTTTCGATCCAGATACCCCGCCACGGCCGCGGCATCGTCTTTCCGACCCATCGCGCCTGGTTGCGCCGAATCGAAGGCCCCCGCATCAGATCCGCCGCGATCTGCCGCATTTCGCGCGCGCGCGGCCGGCACGCGGATACTCTCCTTGTTAGGGCCGGAAAAAACCTTGTGCGATCGGACATTCCGGTCTATCCGGGCTCCAACGGAGAGGTGGCCGAGTGGTCGAAGGCGCTCCCCTGCTAAGGGAGTAGAGGTCAAAAGCTTCTCGTGGGTTCGAATCCCATCCTCTCCGCCACTTGCCCTCGCGAAAGCGTTCTCCCGATCCGGCTGCGGCCGGATTTTTCCGTTGTTTTCGGGGGTTATGCGGATCGACCTGTTCACCAGCCTCAGCGCCGAATGGCTCGATCGCGTTCTCTGACGCCCGATACTCTCCCGACCCGTTGCCTTCCCTGAACTGATTAAACTCCACAAACTACTGAATTGCTTGAAATAATCAGCCGGCAAAGCTGATCACTACGATTGGAGTCGGGGAACAAGACGTGACTCGGTTCGGACGAGATCGCGCTTCCTGATGTCCCACTCTGTCGCCAAGAAGCATTGACGACCGCGGCTTCGCTGCGCACCATCGCTTCAACGGAGGGCGGCAAGGTGTTCTATTTCCATGAGTTCTTGACGGGGCTCGACCTCGACCTCGAGCAGACGCGCCTCCTGCGGCATGACAATCGCGGCTTGGTCGCTTGGAGGCGGGGCGGCTTTCAGAAGTTCGGCTGCTTTGCGAGTTTTCAGCGCCGCACCCCATCGCCCTACGCCGAGGCGCAGCTTGCCTGCCATTTCGTCCCTGGGCCCATGCTGGCCGACGGTGACGCAACCGGTTTGTTCGTCGGGATCACCCGCATCTGCGATCGATGGGATTGGGATGGCGGCCGTCTGCCTGCAATTGCCGATCCCGAAATCATCGAGAGCGAGCGCGACCGACAGGATGTGCATGCTTTCGACCTCGAATGGATTGAGGCCGGGCTGGGACACACGGAGCGCATCCTGGTGCGCTGGGGCCCGCCAGCCGCTGCTCGGGCTTGGTCGCAATGGGCGGCGCGCCGGCACAAGGAGATCCTCGAACTCAGGCTTGATCGAAGGGAGCCGCCCTTTCCCGGATTTTCGAAGTTCATGAGCCGGATCAGCGAGATCCCGGTGCTGCCGCAGGCGTGGCAAGGCGCGCTGGCGTCGGTGCGCGGGGTCTATCTGCTCGTTTCAGAGGCGGGCGAGCAGTACGTCGGGTCTGCCACAGGCCAAGAGGGCTTGCTCGGCCGATGGCTGGTCTACGCCGCGAACGGGCACGGCGGGAACGTGTTGCTCCGCCAGCGCGGTCACCGCGACTATGCGGTCTCGATCCTTGAAGTCGCCTCACCAGACATGTCGCCCGACGACATCCTCGCGCGCGAGGCCCACTGGAAGGATAAACTGGGCGCGCGGGCGCACGGCCTGAACGAAAACTGACCCCGTTCCCTGCGTACGGCTGCTGGCAACTTGGGGCCACCGCACCTTCAGCTGGCGTCGCGATCAAAACACCGCCGCTGTTCGTCCCAATCGAGCGGGAACGGGTCCAGCAGGTTTGCAAGCGTGATTTCCGGCCCCTGTCGCCCGTCGAGGATGGCATCCACGATGTCAGGCGCAAGCAGGGTGAGGCGAAGGACGCGGGTCAGATAGGACGTCGCGATCTTCTCATGTTCGCCGAGTTCCGCCATAGTAGTGAACCGGCCAGCATCCAGCATGCGTTTCCAGCGAAAGGCGCGCGCCAGCGCCTTGATCAAAGTGTTGTCCGTTCTGCGCGGAACCGGTGCGTCCGCGGGCGCCTGGATTTCCTTGCGGCCGCCGCGTTTCACGATGCGGAAGGGCACGCGGACGGTGATGGCGCTTGGCGTGCTCACCCCGGTCATGCTGCCCGCTCCATATCACGCGCCATCATCTCCCGGGCGACGGCGGCAAGACCATCGGTACGTAGGCGCACATCAAGCGCATTCATGCTGATGTCCACGCGTTCGACCAGAAGCGCCAGTATGCGGGTCTGTTCCGCAGGGAAGAGTTCATCCCAAAGCGGATCGAGCATTTGCAGTGCCGCGCGGGCATCGGCTTCTTTGATGCTGCTGTCATGCACGCGGGCCGCTTTCCATGTCCCGGCCACGATCTCCGGTTGGCGAAGCACATTGCGGATTTGCTCGATCACGGCCGCCTCGATCTCACCAGCGGGCACGCGGCTGACTGCGCAGGATCCCGCGCCATGTTTCAGGACGGTCTGGCTGACGTAATAGCGATACAGTCGGCCCCGTCTTTTCGTGTGGGCTGGAGAGAACGCCGCGCCGTCAGGGCCGTAGACCAGCCCTTTCAGTAGCGCGGGCGTCTTGGCGCGGGTGTGCATCGCGCGTTTGCGCGGGCTCACCGTCAGGATTGCGCGAACCTTGTCCCATGTGTCGGCGTCGATGATCGCGTCGTGCTCGCCGGGATAGCTTTCGCCCTTGTGTACTGCCTCGCCGATATAGGCGCGGTTGTTCAGCAAGCGGTAGATGTACTTCTTGTCGATCAGGTTACCTCGTGGAGTGCGGAGCCCGCGCTCGGCCGTTTCGCGGGCCAGCAGCGTGCCCGAGCCGATTTCAATGAACCGCGCGAAGATCCACCGGACATGGGCGGCGGCTTCTTCTTCTACGAGGAGCTTGCGGCTTTCCACCCGGTATCCATAGGGCGGGACGCCGCCCATCCACATGCCCTTGCGGCGTGAGGCCGCCACCTTGTCGCGGATCCGTTCGGCCGTCACCTCGCGTTCGAATTGCGCAAAGGACAACAGGATGTTCAGCGTCAGCCGCCCCATCGACGTGGTGGTGTTGAACTGCTGGGTGACGGACACAAACGTCACGCCGTTTCGGTCGAACACTTCGACCAGCTTGGCGAAGTCGGCGAGCGATCGGCTGAGGCGGTCGATCTTGTAACAGACGATGATGTCGACCAGCCCATCCTCGATGTCGGCCATCAGCCGCTTCAGGCCGGGGCGTTCCAGCGTGCCGCCAGAGACACCGCCATCGTCATACTGGTCGCGGACCAGCACCCAGCCTTCAGAGCGCTGGCTGGCGATGTAGGCCTCGCAGGCTTCACGCTGGGCGTGGAGGCTGTTGAACTCCTGCTCCAGCCCTTCCTCCGAGGATTTCCGAGTGTAGATGGCGCAGCGCAGTTTGCGGATGATGGGCTTGGTCATGCGCCCCTCCGATTTTTCAGGCCAAAGAAGGCCCACCCATTCCAGCGTGTGCCGGTGATGGCGCGCGCGATCGAGGAGAGCGACTGGTACGGGCGACCTTGCCATTCGAAGCCGTCCGCCGTGACGGTCACGACATGCTCGACGCCCTGCCATTCGCGCAGCAACCGCGTGCCGGTGATGGGTTTGAGGTCGGTGCGGATGCGGCGCTTGATGGGATTGCCACCATCCAGGTCTTCGCCCAGCTTCTCCAGCCGCTTGATGGTCTCGGGTTTCAACCCGCCGTAAGCCAGTTCCTGGATACGGTAAGCGAGGCGGGTGACCAGATACTGCCGGTTGAAAGGCGGCGGCTCGCTGGCAAACAACTCGCGCCACTGCACCTTCAAGTCTGGCGTCGGGGTTGTCTTCAGCGCGGCCAGGCGCGCGGGGATTGGGTCATGGGTCGTCATGCATTTCTCCGTTGAGTTGGAGTTGCATGAAGGCTCCGGTCGGCCGGATAGTGTAGGCGAATTTCTCCATGGTCGTCAGAAGGTTGGACCTGATCCCGCTGCCGCAGGCGGACCAGCCCAAGGGCCAGCAGCCCGCACAGTTCTACGCGCCGTTCAGCGGGGCTCATCTTGTCCGGCGACAGCGGGTTCGGACGTTTCATGCGGCCACCCGTGCGGCAGCCCCAAGGACCGAGCGCTGGATGGCGGCCCGGTTCCACAGGAAGTTCAGGTGACAGTTGGCGGCGTATTTCGACAGGCCGAAGTCATGCCCCTCTGCCTTGTGCCCGGCGCGGGCCAGCAATTCGATCTGCCGAAGGCTGGCGGGATCATTGAGCCAGCGACGGCTCTTGATCGACGCTGTCCCCGTCTCTGTCGTCCGCAGGAAATCATCCGCCGCGGCCAGAGCCTGAACGCGGGTTCCGATGGCCAGCGGCTTGACCGGTTTGCCGCGGGGCTGGCCGAGCGCGTGCCAGAGCGTGCCGTCGTGGAATACCCCGGCCCAGCCTTCGAAGCCACTTGCCATCAGCGCGCTGCCATCGGCCTGCAAGGGTTCCCACGCAAAAGGCGAGCGATCCAGAAGGTCGATTTCCATCATCTCGAAGCTGTCGAGCACCGTCTTGTCGCTGGCCTCGCGCGTGAAAACATGGCCGCAGAAATCGCAGATGCGCGCCGCCAGGGGCAGTTCGGCCTCGCAGCAGGGGCAGAGTTTCCACGGCGCCTGACCCGGTTCGGGGTCGTCGGCGTCGAGGTCGATCTCCTGCTCAAGCGAGCCATGGCGCAAAGCGGCGCCTGCAAAATCCAGAACAACGCAGTCGGTCTTGATGATGCCGGGATAGCGCGCCGGGTCGACGCGGCGCAGGCCGCGCCCGACCGCCTGGATGAAGGTCCCCTTGTGCAGCATCGGGCGCAGGATGCCGATGCAGCCCACAGGCTGGCTGTCGAAGCCTTCCGTCAGCACCATGCAGTTGGTGAGGATGCGGGTCTCGCCGCGATCGAAGCGTGCGATGGCGGCGGCCCGCTCCTTGGTGGGCATGTCTCCGCTGATCATCTCCGCAGCATGGCCTGCCGCACAGAAGGCCTCTGCCACGGCCGTTGCGTGATCGACGGTGGCACAGAAGAAGATCGTCTGCCGTTCGGCGGCCTTTTCTTCCCAATGCTCGACCACGGCATCGGTCAGAACGGCGCGGTTCAGCACCCGATCTGCAGCGCGCATGTCGAAATCGCCTGCTGTCGCATCGAGGCCCGCCAGTTCGTCACCCACCCCGAGATCGATCGTGAAGGTGCGCGGTGGCACCAGAAGCCCTTGCGCGATCAATGCGCCGATCCGGACCTGGTAGCCCACATTGTTGAAGGTCTTGCGCAAGCTGCGCCCATCGCCCCGGCTCGGTGTGGCCGAGAGGCCAAGGAGCTTGAGGTTGGGGTTCAGGCTGCGGGCGTCATCAATGACGGCCTGATAGCTGGTCGATGCGGCGCGGTGGCATTCATCGATCACCAGATGCGAGACCGCCGCCATATGGGCGCGCCGGTTGGCGCGGGCCAGCGTCTGCACGCTGCCAAAGACAATGCGTCCGTCCCAGTTGTCTTGCTCGGCCTTCACGACCGAGGTCGAAAGGCCAGTGATCGCGCCGATGGAGGAGCGGTTTTGATCGACCAGCTCATCGGTGTGCTGGAGGACGAGAACGCGGTCCTCACGGCAATGTTCGAGTTCCTCGCCGATGCAAAAACCGGCGATGGCCGTCTTGCCCGCACCGGTCGGCAGCACGAGAAGCGTGTTGCCGTGGGTGGCGAGCCTGTCACGAGCAGCGGCCACTGCCGCCTTCTGGTAGTCGCGCGGGATCATGTGCCAGCCCTCCCTCAGCGTGCCCAGAACGGGGCGGAGGAATTGCTGGCGGGCGCAGCCTGGCCGTAATTCGGCTCTGCCATGCGCGGGGCGCCCGTGCCGAGGCCGAGGCTCGGCTGCGGCATGCGACCCATGACGCGGGCATAATCGCCATGTGCGGGGCCAATTGCGGCCTTGATCGCATTGCGGCCTAGCTCATCGGGACGATCCTTGTCGCGCTCGATGCCGATGCGGGCAACGAATTCGAGGCCGCTCATCTCTCCAAGGCTGCGGATCATGCGCGCCGAACGCGCTGCATCCGACTGATCCTCCGCCCGGATGCCCCGGGCAGATTCGAGGATGCCGCGGATCAGCGCCCGGCCACGGTTGCCATAAGTGTCGTCACCGCTGCCCGCGTTCTTGCCGCGGAACCCGATGCGGGTGTAGATCCGCCGCCGCGCGAAAGGTCCCTCCATGATGATGGCCTCGGTGTTGAGATAGAGCGCGGTGCTGGTCTTGCTCTGCGTGAGCCAGCCCTCCGGGCCTGCGCCACCGGGGCGAATGGTGAGGGTCACACGCACCAGCGTGTTCGCCGGGATCAGGTCGAATGCGGCGTCCTGGGTGTCGGCGCCATTGAAGTCCATGTCACTGGCCATGGGTCATGCTCCTTGGGTCGTCGTGGGATTGGGGTTGGCGCCGGCAGGCAGGTCGAAACTCAGCCGCTGATGGCTGTCGGGCCGGGGCCCGCGGATTTTCGTCATGAGGCGCCCGAGATGGGCGGGCTCGATCATCGACAGACGGCCGCTGCGATCCTTGGCGGGCAGGCCGAAATCGTTGATCGTGGTGCAGATGAAGGCCCGGAACGCCTCGCCCTTCTCCGGACGCAACTCGGTCAGCGTGATGACCTCATCGACGATGCCGGGCAGTTCGAGGCCAGTCTTCGAGCCTTCGATCTGCAAGGAAAAGAAGGGCTTGCCGAAGTCATCGAGCTTCCGGTCGAGAAGCCCGACCAGCCAGATGTTCTTGGCCGGCGTGTGCTGCAGATGCGTCAGCCAGCCGATCATCTCCTGGCCGAGCAAGCCGTAGGTCGCCCGCATGTCCGGTTTGCCCGTTCGGTCGGACTGTGCCTGCGGCTGGCCCTTGCACCATTGCAGGCAGATGCGGGAGGCGACCGAGATGCTGTCGACAAAGACGGTTTCGTATTTGTCGAGCTGGCTGGCGGGCCCGAAGGCCGCGCACACACGGGCGTAGTGGGCCTGCCCGTAGGACTGGCCATCGCGCATCGCGGGGTTCGGCCCACCAATCCAGGCGGCGAGATCGCGTGCCAGTTCCCAATCGCGCACCCGTACCTCGTCGCCGGGCCAACCTTGGACGGCCAATTCGCCGGCTTCGAGATTGACGAACATCGTGCGCTGCGGATCGAGGGTGAGCAGCTGCGTGGTCTTGCCGATGCCGGAGGTGCCGGTCAGCACACCCTTGATGCCGCGGGTTTCGCGCAGCCGCTCATCGGCGGTGATGATGCGCAGCGATGCCTTGCTGAAGGGGGGGCTCATTGGCCCGCCTCCAGATCGCGGACGGCGGCGTGAATGCCGACATCCCGGCCGAGCGCACCTTGACGCCGCGCCATGCGCAACAGGGTCGAGAGCGCATTCGACACATCGTAAAGCGCCGATTGCTGGCGCCCGAAGGCGACCAGCGCGAACTCGATGTCGTCGAGCGTCGCCTGTTCGATGGGCACGCTGCGGGCGGCGCGGCCGCCAATGGCGGGAACGTCGATCACCTCGGGCAGCGGCTCGAGATTATAGCGCTGGCGCAAGCGCTTCAGGGGAGAAGAAGAGAACATCACATGCTCCTGTTTGCCGTCGTGGCCTCCAGGGTTCGTCGAAGAGACTGCTGCCGGGCCTGACGCCGCCCTGGAGCTCGCGGTCGGAGTGTTTCCCCGTGCGGGGTGTTGCATTCCTCCGAGGGCCCGGCATGGAACTCGCGAACCGGAGCATTCCGGTCCTGTGCTCACCTACCGGCCGGGCGCCGGAACTGTCGGGGTCGCCCCGAGATAAACTTCGAGGCCGCGCGCAACGGCGGCCGAACGCATCGAGGCAAGGCGCGCGTAGATGGTGCTGCGGTGGATGCCGAGCGTGGTTGCTGCCTCGGTGGGTGTCTGCTCGACCAGAACATCGGCCATCGACCTGCAGGCCGGTGTCAGCGCCGTACGCAGACGCCGCACATCCCGCACGAGGCCGAACCCTTCATCGGCGGGCCGGAACGCAGGGCCATTCAAACCATCCGCTTCGGCCAGGGTCTCGGACAGCGGCAGCGGCGTCCCATCTTCCTTCTGCTGGGTCGGCTCGTCGAAGCTGACCCAGCTGCGCTCGGCCCGCAGGCGTTCCGTGGGACTGGCCAGCGTGGCGATGCGATTGGCGATGACCCGGTCAGCGAAAGTGTCGTAACTGCCGCGCGTCAGATCAAACGCGCCGTCACGGCGCCATAGATGTTCGCGAAGGTCCTGCGCAATATCCTCGGCGGTCATGCCAGGCACCGCGCCGGAGCGCGCGAGACGCGCGGCGCGGACCATTATGTTGCGAGAAACCCGCGAGTGCGGATCGGTGATGGGGTGCTGGAAATGCTCCATGAAGTTTCGCCTTCGTCCAGGTGGACGGGCACGCGGCCCGAGTGTCTGGACGCGGCGAAAATTCGTTGGAGGGCCTCGAAATCAGGGGTGGGTGCATAGAAAGAACCCCACAAAACCGAATGGTTTCATGGGGTTGGCGGAGGGAAAAAAGTTTGAAGGTGGGTCAGTCTTCGTCGACGAAATTTCGTCGAGAGGCGCCGCGGCGGCCCTGTGTCAGGCCATCCCCCGACAGCTTGAACTTGGCGATGTAGTAACCATCGTCGGCATCGATCGGGTCGCTGTCGAGCCCCGTGAAAGCCATAAGCTTCTCGCTGACGGACTGCTTATGCTTTTGGACACTACTCTTTCCTGTTGGCATACGACCATTGTGGGTAGCGAATTGGCGCAGCCAGAGCCACGCTCTACCCGTGCGGCCATTGCGGTTATCGACCATGCCTAAATCTGCCGGCGTAATGCTGCGCTGCACACCGGGGCCGCGCAAAATGGCCAACTCGGGATTATCAAAATCGATGCTGATCGCCGACCATGGTGTTTGGCTTGGCAAAGTGATCGCCGGCGGCTTCCCTTGCGCGGCGACTTGAAGCGTTCCGATCAGGGGGGCGAAAAGGGTTGCGGGGTCGCCAATCAGCGACGATCCCCGACGACTGTCCCACTGGAACGTCTCATCCAGCGTCATGATCGTGGCCTGGTGTCTTTCGAGGCGTTTGATGTCCCGAGACCCCATGCACCGCCGTGTCGGGACCAGCACCAAACGTGGCCCTGCTGGTGCCGCCCCGATCGGATCGAACGCCTCCACTTCAAAGCCGAAGACGTGCTGCGGAAGATAAAGGAAGACCGGAAAACCTCGCCCGGCGCTGAGTTCATACCGCCCGAGGAAAGCAGTGTGTCCCAGACGAGCCTTGTCCGCCTCTCCAACTAAATTCAGCGCTCGGCCGAGCGTCTTGGCCAGCTTCTGCGGATCCAGCCAGGGGAATCGGGTGAAGCTATTTTGTGATGAGGCTTGCGAGGAACTCGTCGTCCCAGGCTGCGACTTTTCGTCGAAGTCGGATTGAGTCCTTGCTGTTGGCGCGTCGGATGAGGTTGAGGGNTTGCCGCCCGGCTTGGCGGCTCGTCTCGCGGAATAGGCGTGGTGCGTCCTTCGAGGCTCTCCCGCCGAAGGAGATGCTTGCCTGCCCACGACCGTGCGGGCTCGCGCCTCAGGATGAGGCCCGGAGAGACTGCTCCCGGCCCGCATCCTCCCGGCTCCGCCCGGGATGACGGCGGTGAGGGGCGCGTCAATGGTGATGTGGGGCCGCCGCGCAGGCGAAGCAGGCTGAGGCAATGCCTTCCAGGCGCACGTCGCCCCCGCCGCGTCATTCCGGACCGGATGCCGGGCACAGCGGCGGCGTCCGGGTCCGGAATCCATTCCGTGACGTCTGCCGCAGGGGCCTCGACACGATCGGCGTCACGGAATGGATTCCGGACAGTCGCTCCGCCCTCCGCGCGGCTCGCCTTCCGGAGTGACGCCGCGGGCGGTCGGAGCTCCGACGCCGCCCGTCCCCTCACGCCGCGCTGCTCCTCGCGCGGCCCGCAGCGGGATCCGCGGCACGGCGGTCGGCGAGGAGCCGGTCAGTAGGCGGAGACTTTGCCGCTGACCCTGATCGTCACGGGAAGCTCGGAAGAGATGACCGGCAGCCGGCGCGCGGTCTGCTCGTCCTCGACAAGAACGAGGACGGCGTAGTCCGTGCCGTTGTCGGTCTGGCCGATGCCCAGGCTGATGCCGGGCATGCCGCGCAACTGTGTTTCGACCCGCTGCTTCGCAGAGCGCGCCTCGACCATGGTGTGTCTCTTGCCAGCCAACGAAGCGATCCGTCTATCGGTCGTCATCCAATTTACATATCATACTATGGCTTCGACCGTCCCGGAAAGGCGCCGGCTGCGTCTCGGACGGACGCGCCGCATGGCCCGACCGGCCGAGACGCCCATCGGCCCCCGGCTCCATTCTTGACAAACCACCCCGCCCATGCGCTTTTCGCGCGGATTTTGGAGGGCCGGGCGGTCGCCGCCTGCGGCCCCGGCATCGTTTCTCGAGAAGACCGGATATCCTCATGCACCGCTATCGCAGCCATACCTGCGCCCAACTCCGCAAGTCCGACGANGCGATGTGCTTGATCGTGGTGAAGTTTGCCGGTGCGTGATCGGTGCGCAGGCGGCATTCATCGTCGCGGAAGACCATGTCCATGACCCAGTGCAGGGCATTCTCGACGGCCCAGTGATCGCGCACGACGGCCGCCATCTCGCTGGCGGGAAGCGTGAGCGAGGTGATGAAGAAGCGGGTCTCGGTTTCGATCCTGTCCTTCAGTTCGCGCCTGCTGTCGACGACGACGACGCCCTTGAGGCCCGGCCAGCCGTGGCGCTCCTGCAGCCATGCCACGTCATGGATGACGGTGGTGGTTCTGGTCTCGATGCGGCCGTGGTCGCCATCGACGCGCGGCGCGGCCGTGGTGACGGTCGTGTCCCTGAAGGACCTGGCCTTCTGCTCCCGGACGAAGAGTTCGACATCCTCGCGCAGCGATCCTTGGTTGCCCTTGAGGGCAAGGACATAGTCGGCTCGCCGGTCGATGATCTTGCGGGCAATGTCGCGCTGGCAGCCCATCGCGTCGATGGTGACGATGGCGCCCTCGATGGCCAGCATGTCCAGGAGCCTGGGGATGGCGACGATCTCGTTGGCCTTGTCGGCCACCTTGACCTGGGCGAGCACGAGGCGCTGGCGCGCGGCGAAGGCCGAGACCATGTGGACCGGCGCCTTGGCACCTTTCGAGCGGCGCAGCGTCTTGCCATCGATCGCGACGACGTCGGCCGCGACGCCGGTCTGCGACGAGACCCAGGCGGCAAAGCAGCGCTGGAACTGCTCGGCATCGAGGCTGGCCAGGATGTCGCCCAGATGATCGTGCGCGGGCGTGCCGTCCGCAAACGGCCGGAACCGCCGCAGCAATTCGAGCTTCCGCTCGCCGAACCGGGCAATGTCGGTGATCGCGTCGGCACCGGCCAGCACGGCGAGCAGGCACAGCAACAGCACCTCGTCGAGCGGGTAGATCACCTTGCCACGCTGACGCGGGTCCGGCAAATCCTCGAAATGGCGCAGGAAAACGACCGTCTCGTCGAATGCGCCACCATCTTGCACGCCATCTTCCATCGCCGTCCTCCGCAACCGAATCAGAGGACACCGACAGATTCAGCACTTCAAAGCTTTGTCACGCTCGCATTCACCCGATTGCCCTGTCGGCCCCCGGCTCCATTCTTGACAAACCACCCCGCCCATGCGCTTTTCGCGCGGATTTTGGAGGGCCGGGCGGTCGCCGCCTGCGGCCCCGGCATCGTTTCTCGAGAAGACCGGATATCCTCATGCACCGCTATCGCAGCCATACCTGCGCCCAACTCCGCAAGTCCGACGAGGGCACCACCGTGCGCCTGTCGGGCTGGGTTCACCGGGTCCGCGACCATGGCGGGCTGCTGTTCATCGACCTGCGCGACCATTACGGCATGACGCAGATCGTCGCCGACCCGGATTCGCCGGCCTTCAAGGTGGCCGAGACGGTGCGCGGCGAGTGGGTGATCCGCGTCGACGGCAAGGTCAAGGCGCGCACCGCCGAGACGGTCAACAAGAACATGCCGACGGGCGAGATCGAAATCTATGCCGACGAGATCGAGGTCTTGTCGACGGCCAAGGAACTGCCGCTGCCGGTGTTCGGCGAGCCGGACTATCCCGAGGACATCCGCCTCAAGTACCGCTTCCTCGACCTTCGCCGCGAGACGCTGCACAAAAACATCGTCCAGCGCACGAAGATCATCGCCGACATGCGCCGCCGCATGACCGATGTCGGCTTCACCGAATATTCGACGCCGATCCTGACCGCCTCGTCGCCCGAGGGCGCGCGCGACTTCCTGGTGCCGTCGCGCATCCACCAGGGCAAGTTCTTCGCCCTGCCGCAGGCGCCGCAGCAGTACAAGCAGCTGTTGATGGTGGCGGGCTTCGACCGCTATTTCCAGATCGCGCCCTGCTTCCGCGACGAGGACCCGCGCGCCGACCGGCTGCCCGGCGAGTTCTACCAGCTCGACCTGGAGATGAGCTTCGTCACCCAGGAAGACGTCTGGACGACGATGGAGCCGGTGATCCGCGGCGTCTTCGAGCAGTTCGCCAACGGCAAGCCAGTGACGCAGGCTTTTCCGCGCATCCCCTACGATACGGCGCTGCGCAAATATGGCTCCGACAAGCCGGACCTGCGCAACCCGATCGAGATGCAGGCGGTGTCGGAGCATTTCGCCGGTTCGGGCTTCAAGGTCTTCGCCAACATCCTGGCCAACGACCCGAAGGCCGAGGTCTGGGCGATTCCCGCGAAGACGGGTGGAAGCCGTGCCTTCTGCGACCGCATGAACGCCTGGGCGCAGCAACAGGGCCAGCCGGGGCTGGGGTATATCTTCTGGCGCAAGGCAGAGGCTGAGCGCACGGACGTGGATGCTAAGTTGATGCATTCGATGCTCGCAAAGGCCATCGGAACTGAAAGCGAGGAGGCTGTTCGAGCGGCCCACGAGAAATACTTTGAGCAAATCGAGGGTTCGGGTCCGCTCGCCAAAAACATTGGCCCGGAACGCACAGCAGCCATTGCGGCACAACTCGGTTTAAGTGACGGCGACGCCTGCTTCTTCGTGGCCGGCGATCCGGCGAAGTTCTACCGGTTCGCGGGCGACGCACGGACGCGGGCGGGCGAGGAGCTGAACCTCGTCGACCGCGACCGCTACGAGCTGTGCTGGATCGTCGACTTCCCCTTCTTCGAGTGGAACGAGGAGGAAAAGAAGGTCGACTTCGCGCACAACCCGTTCTCGATGCCGCAGGGCGGCATGGAGGCGCTGGAGAACCAGGATCCGCTGACGATCAAGGCCTTCCAGTACGACATGGTCTGCAACGGCTTCGAGATCGCGTCGGGCTCGATCCGCAACCAGTCGCCCGAGCTGATGGTCAAGGCCTTCGAGACCGTCGGCCTGTCGAAGGCCGACGTCGAGGAGCGCTTCGGCGGCCTCTACCGCGCCTTCCAGTACGGCGCGCCGCCGCATGGCGGCATGGCGGCCGGCGTCGACCGCATCATCATGCTGCTGGTGGGTGCCAAGAACCTGCGCGAGATCACGCTGTTCCCGATGAACCAGCAGGCACAGGACCTTCTGATGGGCGCGCCGTCGGAGGCCCTGCCGGCGCAGCTGCGCGAACTCGGCGTGCGGGTGATCCCGCAGAAGAAGGACGAATAGTCCGATGGCCGCCGGCCTGCGCGTCCTGGTGACCGGCTTCGAGCCCTTCCCGGGCGCGCCGGTCAACCCGACGGAGCGGCTGGTGGCGGGGTTGCGCGCCGCGCCGCCTGCGCTCGACGGCATGGCGGCGTTCCGCGCCGAGATCCTGCCGGTCGACTACGACACGGTGGGGCCGCGGCTTTCGGCGATCGGCCGCGATTTTTCGCCGCACATCGCCATCCATTTCGGCCTCGCCACCGAATGCGCCGGCTTCCGGCTGGAGCGGCTGGCGCGCAACCGCTTCGAGGCCGACCGGCCGGACAATGCGGGCATTCTGCGCGCGGCCGGCAAGGTCTGCGAGGGGCCGGAGACCCTGGCGTCGGGGCTGCCGCTCGACGCGATCGCCCGCCGGCTCGCGGCCATGGGCCTGCCGGTCGAATGGTCGGACGATGCCGGCGGCTATCTCTGCAACACCGTCTTCATGCTCTCGCGCGCCCATGCCTGCGACGGCTTTTCGCCCGGAATGAGCGGCTTCGTCCACGTGCCGCTGACCGGGGAGGGGGCCGGGTTCCCGCTCAGCGACGCCGGCCTCCTGGCCGGCGCGCTGGCGGTGGTGGGGGAGTGTGTGGGAGTAGTGAGTAGTGAGTAGTGAGTAGTGAGTAGTGAGTAGGGGGGCTTGCGTTCGAGGCCGTTCGTCCTACACTCACCACTCACCACTCACCACTCACCACTCACCACTCACCACTCACCACTCACCACTCACCACTCACCGACTTACTACTCGTTCGCCGCGATCCCGAACCCCAGCTGCTGCGGCAGGGCCTGCGGGGCGGTCATGGCGCTGGCGGCGACGAGGGCGAAGGGGAGCGGGTTTTCCGGCTCGACGCTGATCTCCAGGCTTTCGGGATTGTCGAGGAAGGTGTTGACCGCCGCGCTCACCGCCGCCGTCAGCGCCGGATCGCCGACCTGGGCCAGCGCGAAGGGCAGCACCGCCTTGGCCTGGTTCTTGATGTCGGACGGCTGGACGCCCTGCTGGGCGGCGACGAAGGACAGGACCTTGTTCGTCAGGCTGTCGTCGTCGAAGCGCACGCTGGCGCCGTGCAGGTTGATCTGCTGCATCAGGCCGAGCATCGCCATGCTCTGCGCCGACTGGTCCTGGCCCTCGGTTGCGGCCATCTGGGTCTGCATCTCGCGCAGCGCCTGGATGAACTGGGGCGTGTAGCCGCTGATGTCGAGCGTCATGCCGAAGGTGCCGGCCTCGGCGATCGAGGTGTTGTACTCGTCGATGGTCATGCGGCCGTCCTGCGGATTGTAGGTGCCGGACATCTCGACGTAGCCCTTGAGCGTCTGGTAGCCGAGTGCGTCGATCACGGCCTTCGACTGGGCATCTTCCACCATCGCGAGATTGACGAAGAACTCCTCCACCGCCGCGCCGAAGGTCAGGGTTCCGTCGTCGGCCGAACTCGAGTCGCTGTGCACCTGGCTCATCGAGAAGACTTCCTGGCCGCCGGCCGAGAAGGACATCCGGTCGATGTCGGCCGTGGCGTAGATCATGAGGGTGTTCATCGGATCGCTGGCATCCGCTTCCGGCAGCTGCAGGCCGGTCATCGAAATGCCGTCGATGGACAGCGTCATGCCGTCTTCCGTGCGCGAATAGCCAGGCATGGTGACGTCGCCGACCAGGATCACGTCGCCGTCCTGGCTGATGTCGGAAAGCGTGATGTCGCCGATGGGCGCGCTGCCGTCGACCCCGTCCGCCGAGGCGCTGACGCCCTGCAGGACGAAGCCGTCGCCCTGTTCGGCGATCCCGCTCCAGGAAAGCTGCAGCCCCTGGGCGGCCAGCAGTGCCTTGATCCGCTGGCCGACCTCGTCCGCGCTCTGCGCATGGGCAAGGCTGGGCATGGCGGCGAGCACGAGGCCGCTGACGGCGAGGCTGCGAAGTTTCGACTTGAGGTACGTCATCGTTTGTTCCCTGAGTTGGTCGCGCCTGCGCGCTGTCCGAATGGTCGACGCCGAAATCGTCAGGATGATGTCTAGCCGCAGATTTCGCCGGCCATCTGTAAACTTCGCCACTTTCGGAATGGTGTCGCCGTCATTGTCGGCGGGCACATGTGCGACTCCGTCGTGTCTCGGCTTGAATTCAGTCACCGCGAAAGCGCATGTAGCGTTCCGCTGGCGCAGAGCAGCCTGAAGGGTGTCGGCGCTGTGTGGCTCTAGATGCCGAAGACGGTTCATGTTGTGCCGGCAATTGCGGAAGGCGTAGCCTGCACGCCCTGGAACAGGGTCGATAGGGTTGCGCCTCGGCTGAAGCCGGGGCGCGGGCAGCCCCCCAAAACCGAAGGCCCAGAAACGACTGACCCCGGGAGCATGCTTCTCAGCAGAGGCCGACCCGGGGTATACAAAGGGAAATCTAATACGTTTTCTGTTAACCGCAAGTGAACATTTTGCGAACGTCTCAAACAAACGCCTCGCTGGAGCGAACGCTCACCCGAAGACGGCTCGACAGATATCTGACGGCATCCGGAGGCGACCTGGATGCCGCTCTCGCGCTTTATGAACGGAACACGCGGCTATCGGAAGCTCTTTATGGGCCTCTTCAAGCGTTGGAAGTTTGTTTGCGAAACTGCCTCAGCCAGGAGATGAGGGTGGCCTACGGAAACGACTGGCTGGTCAACGGCGCTCCTCCTTTCGCTCGATTCGCCATAGACAACGTTGCCGGCGCGCGGACGCATTTTACGGCCCCATCGATGGATGATCTGGTCGCTGAATTGAAGTCTGCCTTCTGGGTGTCGTTGCTCGGCCCAGGATATGACGCGACCCTCTGGCGCTCTGCGCTGCACAAGGCGTTCAGGGCCGCCGGCCCGAAGAAAAGAAACCTTGTGCACAGCCGTCTCAATGCGCTGCGGCGGTTTCGCAACAGGGTTGCACATCATGAGCCGATTTTCAGCAATGCCATGCAAATGCACACAGAGTGCCTCGAGGCGGTAAGCTGGATGTGCGCGGACACGTGTGCGTGGGCCAAACACCACAGTCGGTTCCCTGCCGTTCATGCAGCCCCCTAGGAGCTGAACCGATACACGCGCGACGGCCGGATCGCTTGCTCCGAATCGCCTGATTCGCTAACTGCCGCATATGTCGAAATCCCAAACGCCGCCGGACTCCGGCGATGACAGTTCAGGCATCGAGCCCGTCGACCTGAAGAAGGCGCTCGAGGAGCGCTATCTGGCCTATGCGCTGTCGACCATCATGCACCGGGCGTTGCCCGACGTGCGCGACGGGATGAAGCCGGTGCATCGCCGCATCGTCCATGCCATGCGCCTCTTGAGGCTCAACCCCGACCAGCGCTTCGCCAAGTGCGCCTCGATCGTCGGCGAGGTGATGGGCAAGTTCCACCCGCATGGCGACCAGTCGATCTACGATGCGCTGGTGCGGCTGGCCCAACCCTTCTCGGTGCGCTACCCGCTGGTCGACGGCCAGGGCAATTTCGGCAACATCGACGGCGATAACGCAGCCGCCATGCGCTACACCGAGGCGCGCATGACCGAGGCCGCGACCGAACTCCTTGCCGGCATCACCGAGGACGCGGTCGACTTCCGCCCGACCTACAACGAGGAGAACGAGGAGCCCATCGTTCTCCCCGGTGCTTTCCCGAACCTGCTCGCCAACGGGTCGACCGGGATCGCGGTGGGCATGGCCACCTCGATCCCGCCGCACAACGTGGCCGAACTCGCCAAGGCCTGCCTGCATCTGATCGACCACCCCGATGCGACGGTCGAGGATCTGCTGACCAAGGATCCGAACGCCGAGGATGCCGACGAGAACATGGTGCGCGGGCCGGACTTTCCGACCGGCGGCATCATCGTCGACCGCTGGCCGACGATCGTGGAGGCCTACAAGACCGGCCGCGGTTCGTTCCGCGTGCGGGCGAAGTGGACCGTCGAGGACCAGGGCCGCGGCACCTGGCAGATCGTCGTCACCGAGATTCCCTATGGCGTGCAGAAGGCCAAGCTGATCGAGAAGATCGCCGAGCTGCTTCTGGCGCGCAAGCTGCCGCTGCTCGACGACGTGCGCGACGAGAGCGCCGAAGACGTGCGCGTGGTGCTGGTGCCGAAGAGCCGCACGGTGGATCCGGCAATCCTGATGGAATCGCTGTTCAAGCTCTCCGAGTTGGAGAACCGCTTCCCGCTCAACATGAACGTCCTGTCGCGCGGCCGGGTGCCGAACGTCGTCTCGCTCAAGCAGGCGCTGCAGGAGTGGCTGGAGCACCGCAAGGAGGTGCTCGTCCGCCGCTCGAAGCACCGGCTGGCCGAGATCGAGCGGCGGCTGGAAATCCTCGGCGGCTACCTGATCGCCTATCTCAACATCGACGAGGTGATCCGCATCATCCGCGAGGAGGACGAACCCAAGCCGGTGATGATGGCCAGGTGGAACCTGACCGACACCCAGGCCGAGGCGATCCTCAACCTGCGCCTGCGCGCGCTGCGCAAGCTCGAGGAATTCGAGATCAAGACCGAGTTCGACAAGCTGACGATCGAGAAGGGGCAGATCGAGGCGCTGCTGGCTTCCGACGCGAAGCAGTGGAAGACCATCCGCTGGGAGGTGGAGAAGCTGCGCGACCGCTTCGGCTCGCACACCGACCTCGGCCGTCGCCGCACCCAGTTCGCCGACGCGCCCGAGCATGACGAGAGCCACATCCACCAGGCGATGATCGAGAAGGAGCCGATCACCGTCGTCGTCTCCGAGAAGGGCTGGCTGCGCGCGCTGAAGGGCCATCTGGCCGAGTTCGACAGCCTGGCGTTTAAGGAGGGCGACAAGCTCAGGCTCGCCTTCCATGCCCAGACGACGGACAAGATCCTTGTGCTCACCACCGGCGGCAAGTTCTACACCATCGGCGCCGACCGCCTGCCCGGCGGGCGCGGCCATGGCGAGCCGATCCGCATCATCGTCGACATGGAGAACGACCAGGACATCGTCACCGCCTTCGTCCACGATGCCGAGCGCAAGCTGCTCGTCGCCTCGCACGAGGGCTATGGCTTCGTGGTGCCGGAGGCCGAGGTGGCCGCCAACACCCGCAAGGGCAAGCAGGTGATGAACGTGAAGACGCCCGACGAGGCCGCCCGGTGCCTCACCGTGTCCGGCGACCATGTTGCCATCGTCGGCGAGAACCGCAAGATGCTGGTCTTCCCGCTCGCCCAGATTCCCGAGATGACGCGCGGCAAGGGCGTGCGGCTGCAGCGCTACAAGGACGGCGGCGTCTCCGACATCAAGACCTTCGAACTGGACAAGGGCCTGACCTGGACCGACTCCGCCGGCCGCGCCTTCGTCAAGGGCAAGGCCGACCTCGTGGAGTGGACCGGCGACCGGGCGACGGCGGGACGGATGGTGCCGAAGGGATTTCCAAGGACGGGGAAGTTCGGGTAGCGCGCCCGGGCGATGGTCCCCGCTCCGGCGCCCGGAAAGCCTTCATGACGAGCGACCGGGCGGAACTGCTGCTGTTGCACGCGCTTCCCCTCGACGCGTCCATGTGGGCGAACCAGATGGACCTGCGTCCGTCCCGTACCGTCGCGCCGACGCTCTATCGTTTCGGCGATCGCATCGGGTCCTGGGCCGCATCCGCTCTGGCCGCGGCCAGGGGAAACCGTCTCGTCGTCGTTGGCTGTTCGGTCGGCGGGTCCTGCGCGCTGGAGATCGCAGCTCTCGCACCGGAGCGTATCGCCGCGCTGGTGCTGATCGGAACCAAGGCTGTTAACCGGCCGGATCCCGGCCTTCGCGACGCCGCCCTGTTGACGATCGCCACGGGCGGGCTGGAGGCGGCCTGGGCGGCCTACTGGGCGCCGCTGTTTTCGCCGCACACCCCTGCGGAGGTGGTGGAGCAGGCAAGGGCGCTGGCGCTTCGGCAATCTCCCGACGAACTGGCCTGCGGGATCACCGCGTTCCACACCCGGCCGAGCCGGGGGCAGGTGCTTGAGGATCTCGCATGCCCGATCGTCATCGTCACGGGAGCGGACGATGTCGCCCCGGGGCCGGCGACGAGTGCCGGGCAAGCGGCGCTGGCGCGGCATGGCCGGCTCCACGTGATCCCCGACTGCGGGCACTACGTGCCGCTGGAACGACCGGATGTCTTGAATGGCATCCTGCGGGAGGTGATCGACGGCATCCACCCATGACTCGTCCGGCCCATATCGCCACCGAAGTCGAAGTGGAGCCTTTGCCTCTCAACCCAAGCGCCTTGCCTCGAAGATTTGCGCGCCCTCGATATCCGATATACATGTACTGAAGTCCGATGGCAGAGATCGTCTGGAGCGACGCGAAGAATGCCGAGCTGAAGCAGCGCTATGGCTTCGGATTCGAGCGCGTGGTGGTCGCTCTCGAGGAAGATGGGCTGATCGACGAAAGGGCGCACCCCCACACCCAGCGCTATGGGCATCAAAGACAGCTTGTGATGCTTTTCGACGACTACGTCTGGATCGTGCCTTTCGTGGCTGACGACGAATCGGTATTTCTGAAGACGATGTTTCCGAGCCGCAAAGCGACCCGAACCTACTTTGGAGACAATGACCGTGATCGAAAGGCGTGACATCTCCGTCGATGAGGAAAGAGACCTCGTCGAGAGCACCGAGCGCGGCGAGTGGGTTTCCATCGGGCTCACGGACGAGCGTCGGGATTTCTGGAAATCGGCCGCCCGATCGGTGATCGATGGCAAGAGACGCCGCATCTCGATCGCGGTGCCTGAACGCGATTTGGCGCGGCTGAAGACGCGCGCAGCGGAAGAGGGCATGCCCTACCAAACCCTGATCAACTCCATCATCCACAAGTATCTACAGGGCGAATGACCGAGTAATCCTGGGGAAGGTTACATGTTTCCGGTCGTTGTCGTGGCCGTTCTTTTCGGAGAGAAGCCGGAAACAAGTAAACTGTCACCGTATTTTCTTACCCCCGGACCACCGCCACCGCCCGGATCTCCACCAGTCCCCCCGGCACGATCAGTTCGCTCACCCCGATCGCCGTCCAGGCCGGCCAGGGTTCCGACAGGTAGCGGTCTCGGACCTTCATGAAGGTCTCCATGTGGCGGGCGATGTCGACGTGGTAGGTGGTGATCTCGACGATGTCCGACAGGTCGCAGCCGGCTTCGGCGAGGATCGCCTTCAGCGCCTCGAAGGCGGTGGCGAACTGGGCCTCGGAGTCCATGACCGCCATCAGCGCTGCGAGCGGCGCGCCGGCGTCGGACAGCGTCGCTGCAGCGCCCTTCAGCCCGTCTTCGCCGGGCGTCTCGCCGCCGGGGCTGGTGCCGACGATGCCCGAGCAGAAGACGAAGCCGTTGGCGACGACGGCCGGCGCGAAGTGCCATTGCTCGTAGACGTTCTTCAGGGCGGGCGGGACGATGGTCCGGCGCATGCGGGTCTCCGGGAGTTGCGACAGGGGACATTTTACTTGTTTCCGATTGGAAGCCCAGCAGGCACGGCCGCGGTGGCATCGTAAACAAGAAGACTGTCCCCGCGTTCTGGCCGCGCGGCTCGGCCCGCGCCATTCCGGAAGGCGGGCCGCGCGGAACGTGGAGCGTCTGTCCGGAATCCCTACCGCAACGCGGAGGGTGGAGAGGCCCCTTCCACGCCACGGAATGGATTCCGGATCCGGATGCCTCCGCTTCGCTCGGCATCCGGTCCGGAATGACGCGGCATGGATGGAGCCGCGTCGTGCGCACGGTTCCAATCGTAGGCCGTCGTCTCGAGACCAGCCTCGGCACCATCACCAACGCATCTGCATCCGAACGTTCCAGGCGTGGCATCGCAGGTCAGCCGCGCAGCGCTGCCTCCCTTCCGGGCGTCATTCCGGAACGAGGGGCAAGCGAAGCGAAGACCCTCGTATCCGGAATCCATTCCGTTACGTCAGCGATCTTGCGGCGCCTGCTGCTTGCGTCACGGAATGGATTCCGGATCCGGATGCCTCCGCTTCGCTCGGCGTCCGGTCCGGAATGACGCGGCGTGAGCGGTTTCCGCGTCGATGTCTCCGATCTCGTGCATGGGCGGGTCCTTCCGGCAGGAAACACGGGGACGGACGAGTTGCGGACGGCGGCTTGGCTATCTTCTTCGGAGAGAACCCGCAAACGGGTAGAGACCGTCCCCGCCTTTCCGCTCACCCGTGGCCTCGACCTTTCCGCGCCGGCTTCCATATCCCCCGCCATGACCCGCACCTTGCGCTTCCTTCTCGGCGACCAGCTCTCGCGCTCGATCGCGAGCCTCGACGGGCTCGATCCGACCCTCGACGTCGTCGTCATGGCGGAGGTGGGTGAGGAGGCGACCTATGTGCCGCATCACAAGAAGAAGATCGCCTTCCTGTTCTCGGCCATGCGCCACTTCGCGGACGAGCTGCGCGGGGAGGGGATCGCGGTCGACTATGCCGCCTTCGCCGAGGCGGGCGGTCCGTCGAGCCTGACCGAGGCGCTGCGGCGGGCGGTGGAGCGGCACCGGCCGGAGCGGATCGTCGTCACCGAGCCCGGCGAGTGGCGCGTGCTGCAGGTGATGCGCGACTGGAGCGAGCTGTTCGGCTGCCCGGTCGAGATCCGCGAGGACAGGCGCTTTCTCTGTTCCACGGAGGCGTTCGCCCGCTGGGCGGAGGGGCGCAAGGACCTGCGCATGGAGTTCTTCTACCGCGAGATGCGGCGCAGGACCGGCTACCTCATGCGCGGCAGGGACCCCGAGGGCGGCGCCTGGAACTTCGACAAGGAGAACCGCAAGGCGCTGCCGGCCTCACTCGATGCGCCGCCGCGTCCGTCCTTTGCGCCGGACGAGACGACACGGCTCGTTCTCGCCCTCGTCGCGCGCGACTTCGCGGAGCATTTCGGCGATCTCGAGCCCTTCGACTATCCGGTGACGCGCGCCGACGCGCTGAAGGCGCTCGACTGGTTCGTCGAAAACGCGCTGCCACTCTACGGCGACTACCAGGACGCGATGCGGCAGGGCGAGCCGCTGCTGTTCCACTCCAACCTGTCGGCGCTGATCAATTGCGGCCTGCTGCTGCCGGCCGAGTGCTGCCGCCGCGCCGAGGACGCCTTCCACGCCGGCCACGCGCCGCTGAACGCGGTGGAGGGCTTCATCCGCCAGATCGTCGGCTGGCGCGAATATGTCCGCGGCATCTACTGGCTGAAGATGCCCGACTATGCGGCCGAGAATGCACTCGGCGCCGACCGCCCGCTGCCCGCCTTCTTCTGGACCGCCGAAACCGACATGAACTGCTTGCGCAAGGCGATCGGCGAGACCAAGGCCAACGCCTATGCCCACCACATCCAGCGCCTGATGGTGATCGGCAATTTCTGCCTGCTCGCCGGGCTCGATCCGCGCGCAGTACAGGAGTGGTATCTTCTCGTCTATCACGACGCCTATGAATGGGTCGAGATGCCCAATGTCGTCGGCATGATCCTGTTCGCCGACGGCGGCCTGCTGGCCTCCAAGCCCTATGCGGCGTCCGGCGCCTACATCGACCGCATGTCGGACTATTGCAATGGCTGCCGCTACGACGTGAAGCAGCGCGTCGGCCCGGATGCCTGCCCCTTCAACCCGCTCTACTGGGACTTTCTCGCCCGCCACCGGAAGCGCTTCGCCGGCAACCGCCGCATGGCGATGATGATCGCGACGCTCGATCGCATGGATCCCGCGCAGCTCGCCGCCATGCGGGCGACCGCCGACGCCTTCCTGACGGCGTTGCGCTGACGCGGGGAAGGGCGGAATTGCGGGAAGAGCCCGCCGATTTTCGATGAGGACCGCCCGCTGCGGGGGAAGTACGTGCCGGAAATCGGTAAACTGTCCCCGCATTTCCGACGGCTTTTTCGGTGCTCCTGACACCGTGCCGTCGGCAGCAACACAACTTTACATTCGCGCCCATTGGCAAGCCGGCCTTCGCGCGCCACCTGTATCCGCGCGGATACGTTTTGCGTCCCGCCTCTCTTCTCTTGCACTGCAGCATCTTGACTGAGATCAATCGTTCGCATAAATTGCGAATGATCATTCGCATAAATGGATCGAGATGCCTCCCGTCCTTCCCCTTGAAGCCAGTTCCGATGCCGAAGCGGACGCCGCGGTGAGCCGCAGCGAGCGGCGCGACCAGCAGGTCGCGCGCATTCTCGACGCGGCCAAGACCTGTTTCGTCCGCTCCGGCTTCCAGGGCGCGTCGATGCAGCAGATCTGTTCGGAAGTCGGCATGAGCCCCGGCGCGCTCTATCGCTACTTCCCCTCCAAGGAAGCGATCATCGAGGCGATCACCGAGGCGGACCGGCGCCGCGATGCGGAGGTGTTTTCGCTCCTGACGCAGGGCGGGGACGTCGTCGACGGCTTCGTTGCCGCCGCAATGGCGCATATCCGCTACATGCACGACAGCGGCAACGCGCCGCTCTTTGCCGAGATCCGCGCCGAGTCGATGCGCAACGATTCGATCGACTTCGCCTGCAAGATGTCGATGAAGGACGTCGATGCGAGCTTCCGCTCCTTCCTGCAGGCGGGCATCGATCGCGGCGAGATCGACCCTTGCGCCGAACTCGGCACCATCCTGCCGGTCATGGTGGCCTTCGGCGAAGGCCTGGCGATCAACGATCTGCCGGCGCAGGGCGTGTCGCTCGACCGCCTCGAGACCGTCATCCGCGCCATCGCCATCGCCGTGCTGCGGCCGACCGGCCGCGCCGCGACCCTGCAATCCGAACCGCATGCCAAGCCGTAAGCTCTGCATACGCCAAACCGCAACGCCACCCCTCAGAGGCGCCCGATGAAGACAAGTCGCATCCTGGTCCTGACCACTCTCTTCCTCCTCGGCGGTGCTGCGGCCTTCGGCTACACGCAGACCGCCGAGACGGCAGCGCCGGCGCCCGCCGAGGCCGTCCGCACGCCGGCCCCGCCCGCCATCCGGGTGGTGGCGGCGGAGCGGCGTGAACTCGTCGAGCAACTCGTCGTCACCGGAAGCATCGTGCCCCGGCAGGAAGCCGCCGTCGGCATCGACCTCTCCGGCATGATCGTCCAGGAACTGCTCGCCGACGAAGGCGACGTCGTGAAGAAGGGCGCCGTGCTTGCGGTGCTCGACCGGTCGATGCTGGACACGCAGCTCGCTCAGGCCGAAGCCAACCGCGCCCAGGCCGAGGCGAGCATCGCGCAGGTGGCCGCCCAGATCACCGACGCCGAGATCGGCGTCCGCCAGGCTTCCGAATCGCTGGAACGGGCGCGCGAGCTGCAAAAGAAGGGCATCGCCGCCCAGTCGCAGCTCGACAATGCGGTGAACGCCTATGACAGCGCGGTGGCCAAGCTCGAATCCGCCCGCAAGGCGCTCGCGGCGTCGACGGCGCAGCTGGGCGTGATCGACGCGCAGAAGCGCAATGTCGAGCTGCAGATCGAAAAGACGGAGGTCAGGTCGCCCGCCGACGGACTGATCCTCGACCGCAACGCCACGCTCGGCGGCATCGTCGGTGCCAGCGGCGGCGCCCTGTTCCGCATCGCCATCGATGGCGATCTGGAGCTTTCCGCCAGCGTCGCCGAGACCTCGCTCGGGCGGCTGAAGGCCGGCATGCCGGTCGAGGTCAGCGTGGCCGGAGCCGCGGCGCCGACCAGGGGCCAGGTGCGCATGATCGAGCCCGAGGTCAACCAGACTTCGCGGATGGGCATCGTCCGCATCGCGCTGGACGAGGGCGAGGCGGTCCGCGTCGGCAACTTCGCCCGCGGCGCCATCGAGACGATGCGCCGCGACGGCGTCGCCGTCCCCTCCGCCGCGCTGATCTACCGGGGCACCGACGGGTACCTCCAGAAGGTGGCGGAGGGCAGGGTCTCGACCGTGCCGGTCGAGATCGGCGTCCGCTCGGAGGGCTTCGTGGAAGTCGTCGACGGCATTGCGGCAGGCGACGAGGTGGTCTCGCGCGCCGGCACCTTCGTGGCCGACGGCGACATGGTCACGCCGGTGCGTGAAGAAGACACGGGAGCGGTCACCCGATGAACTGGAACTTTTCCGCCTGGTCGATCCGCAACCCGGTTCCGTCCGTCCTCCTCTTCATCGTGCTGACCGCGCTGGGGCTCTACAGCTTCGCCAGCCTGCCGATCACGCGTTTCCCAAACATCGACATCCCGCTCGTCTCGGTGGTGGTGAAGGATCCGGGCGTCGCGCCGAGCGAGCTCGAGACCCAGGTCACCAAGCGGGTCGAGGATGCCGTGGCCAACGTCACGGGTGTCAAGAACGTCGTCTCGACGATCACCGAAGGCAATTCGCAGACGGTGATCGAGTTCCGGCTCGAGGTCGAGACCCAGACCGCCGTCCAGGACATCAAGGACGCGGTCGAGCGCATCAGGGCCAACCTGCCTGCCACCGCCGACGATCCGGTCGTCAACCGCGTCGACGTCGAGGGGCAGGCCATCCTGACCTATGCGGTGCAGGCGCCGGCGATGACGCTGGAGGAACTGTCCTGGTTCGTCGACGACGTCGTCATCCGCAAGCTGCAGGGCCTGAAGGGCGTCGCCCGCGTCGACCGCAACGGCGGCGTGACGCGCGAGATCAAGGTCGAGATCGATCCTGATCGGCTGCGGGCGCTCGGCGCCTCGGCGGGCGACGTCAACCGGGCGCTGCGGGCCGCCAATGTCGACCTGACCGGCGGCAATGGCGAGTTCGGCGGCCGCGACCAGACCATCCGGACGCTGGGCAGCACGCGCAGCATCGAGGGCCTGCGCAGCCTGGAAATCCCGCTTTCGGGCGGGCGCCGCGTGATCCTGTCGGACATCGCCACGGTGACGGATTCCTGGGCAAAGCCCAAGTCCTTTGCCCGGCTGAACAACCAGACGGTCGTTTCCTTCGGCATCTTCCGCGGCAAGGGCGAGAGCGACGTCGAGGTCAACGAGCGCGCCACGGCGGCGATCGCGGAACTGCGCCAGCAGAATCCGGACGTCTCGATCGAGAAGGTCGACGATTCCGTCACCTTCACCGAGGGCAACTACGATTCGGCGATGGAAACGCTGGTCGAAGGCGCCGTCCTCGCGGTCATCGTGGTGTTCCTCTTCCTGCGCGATTTCCGCGCGACGCTGGTGGCGGCCTCCGCCCTGCCGCTCTCCGCCATCCCCACCTTCTGGGCGCTCGACCTGATGGGCTTCTCGCTCAACCTGGTCAGCCTGCTCGGCATCACGCTGGTGGTGGGCATCCTGGTCGACGACGCCATCGTCGAGATCGAGAACATCGTCCGCCACATCAAGCTCGGCAAGTCGCCCTACCGCGCCTCGCTGGAGGCGGCCGACGAGATCGGCCTCGCCGTCATCGCGATCTCGGCGACGATCATGGCCGTCTTCGCGCCGGTCTCCTTCATGGGCGGCGTGGCCGGCCAGTACTTCAAGCAGTTCGGCCTGACGGTCGCGGTGGCGGTGTTCTTCTCGCTGCTGGTCGCGCGCCTCATCACCCCCATGCTCGCCGCCTATTTCCTGCGCGGCCACGGCCATGAGGAGCCGAAGCCGGGCGCCATCATGCGTGGCTATCTCGGCTTCCTGGCGACCTCGCTGCGCTTCCGCTGGCTGACCATGCTGGCAGGCGTCGCCTTCTTCGCCGGCTCGATGTATGCGATCGGCCTCCTGCCGTCGGGCTTCATCCCCAAGGAGGACGCGAGCCGCATCGTGTTCTCGCTGGAGCTTCCGCCCGGCACCCTGCTGGAGGACACGCGCCAGACCACGGACCGCGTCACCGACGTCATGCTCGAACTGCCCGAGGTCGAGAACGTCTACGTGATCGGCGGGTCGAGCCCGACCGGCACGCTGGAACCGCGCCGCGCGACGGTGATCGCCGATCTGGTCCACAAGTCGGAGCGCGACATCAAGCAGGAGCAGATCGAGGAGATCCTGCTGACGAAGCTCGAGGTCGTGCCGGACCTGCGCGTCTACTTCGTCAACGATCGCGGCCAGCGCGCGCTGGAGTTCGGCGTCATGGGCACCGATGGCCCGCTGCTCGACCAGACGGCGCGCGAGATCCAGACGGCAATGGCGCAGACCGGCAAGTACCGGGCGATCACCTCGAACGCCGCGCTCGACCGGCCGGAGGTCATCGTCAGGCCCGATCTCGACCGCCTGTCGGAACTCGGCATCTCGACGGCGACGCTGGCCGAGACCCTGCGCATCGCCACCATCGGCGATGTCGACGCCAACCTGGCGAAATACACGGTCGGCGACCGGCAGATCCCGATCCGCGTCCAGATCGACGAGGCCTCCCGCGAGGATCTCTCGGTGGTCAGCGCGCTGCCGGTGCAGACGGCAACCGGGGTGACCGTGCCGCTGTCGTCGGTCGCCGAGATCAGCTACGGCCAGGGACCGTCGTCGATCCAGCGCTTCAACCGCGAGCGCCGCGTCGTCATCGGCGCGGACATGGCGCCGGGCTACGAGATCGGCGAGGGGCTGGCGCTCGTCAACGCGCTGCCGCTGGTGCAGAACCTGCCGGCCGGCGTGCGGGTCCAGGAGACCGGCGATGCCGAGATCATGGGCGAGGTCTTTTCCGGCTTCGCGCTGGCGATGATCACCGGCCTGATGCTGGTGCTGGTGGTGCTGATCCTGCTGTTCGGCTCGATCTTCCACTCGATCACGATCCTCGGATCGCTGCCGCTGTCGATCGGCGGCGTCGTGGCGGGGCTCTGGCTGACCAATGCCGCGGTCTCCATGCCCGTGGTCATCGGCATCCTGATGCTGATGGGCATCGTCACCAAGAACGCGATCATGCTCGTCGACTTCGCCATCGAGGAGGTGCGCCACGGCGTGCCGCGCGGCGAGGCCATCGTCGATGCCTGCCGCAAGCGGGCCCGGCCGATCATCATGACGACCATCGCCATGTCGGCGGGCATGATCCCGGCCGCGCTGGCGCTCGGCGACGGTGGCGAGTTCCGCGCGCCGATGGCGGTGGCGGTGATCGGCGGCCTCCTGGTGTCGACCGTCTTGTCGCTGGTCTTCATCCCGTCGATGTACACGATCATGGACGACGCCTCGATCTTCACCGGCAAGGTGGCGCGGTGGGTGCTGCGGCCGAACGAGCGCGACGAGGCGGACGAGGCCCAGCCGGTTCATGCGGCGGCCGAACGGCCAGACACAGACCGGCCGGCGACCTCGCCCATGCCGCTCGCGGCCGAGTAGGGGCTCAGGCGGGCTGAAGGTCCGGCGCGGTCTCTTCGACGACCGACCGGATGGCGGCGCCGACCTCGCGAACTGTCAGGTCCAGGTGGGAGACGCCGTCCCACCTGGACCTTTCGTCGAGATAGCCGCCCCGGCCGGAGTGCTCGAGTGGCCCGATCTCCCGCTCGACCAGCCTCTGCGCGCGCAGCGCCCGGTTCCAGTGCGAGGATGCAAAGACCGGCCAGCGGCCCGGGAAGGCGAACCGGGCCAGCCGGTAGACGAAGTCGCGCGATCCGTAGAGCGAGATCAGGCGGCCGGTTTCCGTGACACCACGGTCGGAGGCCATGACGCCGCCGAAGGCCACGACCGACACCGGCGCCCCGGTGGCGGCGCCGAGATAGGGCGCGGCGCTGACCGCGATCTGGCCTCCGCCACTGGATCCCAGAAGGATGATCGGCCCGCCGCCATCCGCGGCGTAGCCGTTGGCGATCAGCCGGTCGAGGATGACGCGCGACAGGCCGTAGCCATAGATCGGGCCGTAGCGGTTGTCGGCCGCCACCAGCACCTGGAAGATGTTGCGCATGTGCAGGATCGGCGGCAGCAGGTAGGTCTGCCCGCCGTGCCAGCGCCGCGCGGTGCGCCAGAGCCAGCGGAAGACGCGCTGCCCGGTGAACAGCGGCAGGCCCGACGGCGCGTAGGGGAAGATGTCGTGCACGATCGCCAGCCGCGGCAGCGCGGCCCGCAGGCGCGCGAGGAAGGCCTCGTCCGAGGGGATCTGCTCCTCGCCGGAGATCGACCCGATGCCCGACAGGAACACGACATGGGCGCGCGGTACCGCCGGCGGGGCGGAGCGCTCCGGCTCGACCGGCCCGTCGGCCGCCGGCGGCCGTTCGGTCTCCTCGCCGGGGCCGAGCCAGCCCGCCCACCAGCCGAGCGTCTCGAAGGGCGCCATGATCATCGACACCACGAAGATCAGGACGCCGAGCAGGACGACGTGGTCGAGGACCCCGATCATTCGCGCGGCCTCTTGCCGACGGTGAGCTTTCTGGCCTGCCCCTTCAGGTGTTCGGCGAGGTTCTGCGACGTGACCGTGAGCGAACCGCCGGCAACCGCATGGCGCAGGCGTTCGATCGCCCTGCCGAGCGGGCGGCCGAACAGCAGCGACATCAGCCGGATCGCGGCCCAGCCGAGAAGGGCCGCCATCGCGGCGATGCCGACGGGAATGCCGATCCCGTGATACAGGCCAAACAGGATCAGCCCGAAGACGAGGACGTCGAGCAGACGGCTGAGCGCCTCGCCGAAATAGGGCGCGAGCGTCAGGATGCCGAACAGGCGAGGCGCCTGCGCGAGCGCGATGATGCCGATGACCGGTCCGTAGGCGATCTCGCGCCGGAAGGCGTAGTCGACGGCAAGCGTCGTGGTGACGGCAGTGACGACCGCGCTGGCGAGGTAGATCGAGGCCATCAGGACAAGGCTGAGCGCGAAGCGGGCGAGCGGCACCCGGTTGAGAAACAGCACGAGCCCGTGCCCTGCCGCCTGGGAGACGCCGGCGAGAAAGGCCAGCAGCAGCGCGAGATCGCGCCCGGCGGGCGTCGCAGCGGCACGGAAGGCGGCCGGGTCAAAGGCGATCGCCGACAGGCCGAGCGACAGCGCGCCGGCAAGCGGGGCGACGAGCTCCCGGTTCAGGACGAGCAGCCAGCCGGCCGCGCTGTCGATCATGATGGGGTCGCCTCCGGGAACGTCTCGAGCGGCCAGGTCGTCCGTCGGTCGGCTGGCGTCGGCCTCATGTGCCGGTAACCCTCCGCGCCGCGACAGGCAAAGGATAGTGTCGGCCGGGGGCATCGGCAATGCCGATAGCCCGCGGTGCCTGGCAGGCCGGCGGCAGGTTCGGGTCGCTCAGACGGGATGCCGCACCGCCGCGGCGGCGCGGCGGCGCCGGCCGGACTGCAACTGCCAGATCGAGTGGCCGACCAGCGTGACGATCAGGATCGAGCCGCCGATCATCGACGCCCGCGACGGCACCTCCGTGAAGATCAGCCAGACCCAGACGGGCGCCAGCACGGTTTCCAGCAGGTAGAACATCGCCACCTCGGGGCCGGAGATGTAGCGCGGTCCGGTGGCGAGGCAGAAGAAGGCGATCGGCATGACCACCGCGCCGTTGAACAGGATCCACCAGGGTGCCTCGACGGCGTAGCCGACCTGCCCGACCATGGCCAGGGCGACGAGGAACGGCGCCACGACCGCGATGAGCGCGGTAAAACCCATCTCGGCGCCGGACGCGCGCGTGATGGTGATCGCGCAGGCGATGAAGAAGGCCGACGACAGCGCCATCAGGTCGCCGAATAAATTGCCGCTGGAGATGCCGTCGCCGACGATGACCAGCACGCCGACCATCATCAGCGCCATGGCGATCAGCGTCGCCGGCCGCGGCCGCTCCTTGAGGAAGATCCAGGACAGCAGCGCGGCGAACATGGTGTTGAACGCCAGGATGAAGACGAGATTGGCCGTCGAGGTGTTGTAGACCGCCGTCATGAAGGTCAGCGTCGAGATCGCGTAGAGACCGGCGACCGCGAGGCCGACACGCCCGGGCACCAGCGCCGGCGGCCTGCCGCCGAGAAGCCGCCACAGCGTCCAGATGACGAGCGTGGCCGCGACCGTCGCGCCGCAGCGCAGGAGCAGGATCGACCACGGTTCGCCGTCGGCAAGCCGGATCAGCGGAATGTCCACCGTCAGCGCCATGCCGCCGATCGCGGTGATGACGAGGCCCTTGGTGTGATCGCTTGCAGGTGCGGACATGCGGTCGTTCCGTCATGATGGAGGCTGACGGAGGGCGGCAGCCTCACCGGGCCGGGCTTGTTCCGCGGGGAAGGGTTTCGAACGGGCGGTCAATCTAGGCGAGGATCTGCGCTCCCGACAGCGCTTCGTCAACGGCAAGGACTGGTCCAGCGATCAGCCGCGGGCGTCGTCATATCGCTCCCAGCCGCGCGGGCCGAGATGTTCCTGCGGACCGAAGCGGATCTTGTAGGCCATCTTGCGGGAGCCCGCGACCCAGTAGCCGAGATAGACGTGCGGCAGCCCGGCCGATCGCGCGCGGGCGATGTGGTCGAGGATGAGGAAGGAGCCGAGCGAGCGATCCTCCTGGTCGGGAACGTAGAAGGAATAGACCATCGAGAGCCCGTCTGCCATCCGGTCGGTCAGCGCGACCGCGATCAGTTCGCCTTCGCCGCGGCCGGTGATGAAGGAATCGGGGCCGCGGCGGCGGTACTCGATGATCTTGGTGTCGACATGGGTGTCTTCCACCATCATCGCATAGTCCAGCACCGTCATGTCCGACATCCCGCCCTTGCGGTGGCGGGCGTCGAGATAGGTGCGGAAGAGCGAATATTGCTCGGTGGTGGGTTCGGCGTCGTGGACGGCGCCGACGAGATCGGCATTGCGGCGCAGCACCCGCTTCATGTTCTTCGACGGTTCGAACTCGTTGGCGAGGATGCGTACCGACACGCAGCCGCGGCAGGTCTCGCAGGCCGGGCGGTAGGCGATGTTCTGCGACCGGCGGAAGCCCCCCTGCGTCAGGAGATCGTTCATCTCCGGCGCCTTGTCCCCGACGAGATGGGTGAACACCTTCCGCTCGAACTGCCCGTCGATATAGGGGCAGGGGGAGGGGGCCGTCAGGAAGAACTGCGGCGACTGTGTCGGGTGATGCGTCATCGATCGCGGACTCTAGGGCTATCCCGCAAAATCGTCCGCGCGGGGCGAAAGGTCAACAGGGTGAGGCGCCGGGTCGTCGAGAAATGACGCCGGCCCAGCGCCGGGGCGGTGCGGCGGCGCTGCTTCAGAAGTCGTCGCGGGTCACGACCGTGCCGAGCAGCAGGTCGTGCAGGGTCCGCTTGCGGTCGATGAACAGGGGCGCGATCAGGACCAGCGGCGTCAGCAGCACGTTGCCGGCCCAGAACAGGACCGTGTGGACGACCGCGAGCATCCCCTCCACGGGCCGGCCGTCGAGCCGGTCCAGCCGGATGCCCATCATGCGCATGCCAACCGTGGCCTGCCTGTCGCCGCCGAGCGTGTTCCAGACGTAGATCAGCGCGACGAGCGGGCCGAGGACGCCGTAGAGCGCCCAGCCCAGCCCGAGCGTGATGACGCCGAGCACCGCGACCAGCACGGCGAAGGGAATGCACAGCAGGCCGATGATCAGATAGTCGAGCAGGAACGCGAAGACGCGGCGCGTGCGCACGCCATCATAGGCGCGCCAGTCGTCGAGCCGCGTCTGGATGATTTCGCCGTCGAGAATGCGTTCCGTCATGATCCTTGCCCTTGCCGCGTGGCGGTCGCTACGTGGCAGAGATGGGGATGTCCGCCCCAAATGCAAGATTGGCGTCTTCGGGGCCGGTCCGTCGTCAGCGGGCGAGCCGCTGGCGAAGCGCGTCAAGGTCCTGCTTGAGACGCGTCCCCGTCTCGACGTCGAGACCCGACGCTTCGAAGATGCAGGCCGGGACGCCGGCGGCCTTCCCGCGCAGTGTGCGGCCGGCTTCGGTGAGGCCGATCCGCACCTGGCGCTCGTCCTGCCGGTCGCGCGACCGCGTCACCAGCCCCATCCCCTCGAGCCGCTTGAGGAGCGGCGTCAGGGTGCTCGATTCGAGGAACAGCCGCTCGCCGATCGCGCCGACGGTGACGTCGTCCTTCTCCCAGAGCACCGCCATGACGAGATATTGCGGGTAGGTCAGACCGATCGCGTCGAGCAGCGGCTTGTAGACGCGGTTGAACGCATGGTTGGCCGCGTAGATGGAAAAGCAGAGGAAATGGTCGAGCGCCAGCGACGGGGTCGGATCGTCTTGCGTCATGGGCGGGGCTCGCATGGTCGGTTTAATATATCGTGCGCGATCATATCGCAGTTTCGCTCCCGCGGCGACCCCTGCCGGGCCTCGCTTGTTCCGATGCGAAAGAACCGCTTCTCCTCCTGTTGAGTTCTTCCCGTCATTGACGCAGGGTTATGTGCGTTGCAGCATGTGCAGTGCGGCATCCTGCACGGGGAATCTGGGGAGACGGGGATGCATGACTACGACATGATGGTGATCGGCAGCGGCCCCTCGGGACGCCGCGCCGCGGTCCAGTCTGCCAAGCTCGGCAAGTCGGTCCTGGTCGTCGATCGCGGCAGGCGCCTCGGCGGCGTGTCGGTGCACACCGGAACCATCCCGTCCAAGACGATCCGCGAAACCGTGCTGAACTTGTCGGGCTTCCGCGAGCGCGGCTTCTACGGTCAGGGCTACCGCGTCAAGCAGGAGATCGGCATGGCCGATCTGGTCTCGCGGCTGCACAAGACGCTGGACCACGAAGTGGAGGTGCTGCAGCACCAGTTCATGCGCAATACGGTCCGCAGCCTGCATGCCACCGCCAGCTTCACCGGACCGAACCGGGTGCGGCTCGTCACCGAGAGGGGAGAGCAGAGCGAGGTCGGCTTTGCCAATGCGCTGATCGCGGTCGGCACCCGGCCTTACCGGCCGGACACCATTCCCTTCGACGGCAGGCACATCCTGGATTCCGACGAGATCCTCGACCTTCCGCATCTGCCCCGTTCGCTGACCGTGATCGGCGGCGGCGTGATCGGCGTCGAATACGCCACCATTTTCTCGGCCCTCGACGTGCCGGTGACGCTCGTCGAAAGCCGGCCGACCATCCTCGACTTCGTCGACCGCGAGATCGCGGAGGATTTCGTCCACCAGATGCGCGACCGCGGCATGACCGTCCGGCTCGGCTGCGGGGTGGCCGGGATCGCCGCCGGCAGCGGGCATGTCGAGGTCAGGCTCGCCGACGGGCGGCTTATCCGCTCCGAGGTCGTGCTCTATGCGGCCGGCCGCACCGGCAACGTCGGCGACCTCGGTCTCGACGTCGTCGGCATCGAGGCGGATCCGCGCGGCCGCATCAGGGTCGACCCCGTCACCTTCCAGACCGCCGTGCCCAACATCTATGCCGCCGGCGACGTCATCGGCTTCCCGAGCCTCGCCTCCACCTCGATGGAGCAGGGCCGCGTCGCGGCCTGCCATGCCTTCGGCATGCCGCTGCCGCCGCCGCCCGAGACGTTTCCGTACGGCATCTACGCCGTTCCCGAGATTTCCACGGTCGGCCAGTCGGAGGAGGAGGTGCGCAAGAGCGGCGTTCCGTATGAATGCGGCATCGCGCGCTTCCGCGAGACGTCGCGCGGCCACATCATGGGCGTCAACACCGGCTTCCTGAAGCTGATCTTCTCGCTCGAGACGCGTCGGCTGCTCGGCGCTCACATCGTCGGCGAGGGCGCCACGGAGCTGATCCACATCGGCCAGGCGGTGATCAACCTGAAGGGCACCGTCGACTTCTTCGTAGAGAACACCTTCAACTATCCGACGCTGGCCGAGGCCTACAAGATCGCCGGGCTGGACGCCTGGAACCGGATGGGCGCGCCGGTGCGCCTTCAGACGGCCTGACCGGCCAACCGCCTTCGGCGAACTCAGCCGAGAGGCTCCGTCTGCGGATGGTCCTTGATCGCCATCGCCGCGCTGGTGTAGCCGCCGGCCGCGCCGTCGATGAAATGGACGTGGTTGTCGCTCGTGACCGACGGCACGATGCAGGTCATGATCGCCGCATCCTGCTCGAACAGCCCGTAGGAGACGATTCCGGCGGCGGAGGCTTCCTGCAGCACCGCCTCGATCCGGGTGCGGGTTCGGGGGTCGCAGTCGATCGTCATCTTCAGCCCGTCGTCGAACTTGCGGAAATCCGCATTGTCGCGCGTCACCTTGATGTAGTGCGTCGGGTCGAAGACGCCGGTCTTCATCCTGGTGACGAAGAAGAAGTTCGCGATCAGCGTCGTGGCGAGCAGTTCGATCTTGCGCCGCAGCAGCGACCCCTTGCCGCGGGAGGCATGCGCTTCGATGGCGATGCCGTCATTCGGCCAGGTGACGCTCGGACCCTCCGGCGGAACCGGGTGACCGCCGCCCGCCAGTTCGCGCGTCATGGCGACGACCCGGTGAGACACGGCCGCGACGGCGGCCGGTGCGGCGCCGGGCCTGGGGAGGACGAGAATCGACAGGATCGAACCGTTGCGGGCCTTCATGGGTGTCCAGCGGCAGGACAGGCCGGCAAGGTCGGGCACCGCGCCTTCAGGCGCCGGTTCGATCCGGTAGCGCCCGGCCTTCATCTGCCGTTCGGCCCAGGCCAGGCCACCGCCCGCAAACATCGCGTAGTCGATTGTCGGCGAGGGACGGTAGCGCGCCACCGAGACGTCGAAACCGGCGGCGCGGATGTCTGCCACCGGGACGATCGCCCCGCGCATCTCGAAGCCGAAGGACTGGTCGGCCCAGCGCAGCACCCGCGCAAGCGCGTCCTGCGCGCGGTCCAGATGACTGGGCGGAAACGCGAAGCCCGCGCCGTCGCCGCCGAAGACGAACGGGAAGGTCATGCCGCCGGCCGCATTCATCTGGGCGGAAACGACGGCCGCGCCGACCGTGTTGACGGTCTTGTAGCGCCCCGCCGCGATGTGCGCCGTCGACCCGACGATGTCGGCGGATCCGACATACCAGTCGTCCGGCAACGGAACATAGGCGCCGGCGTCGGCCAGCCGGTCGAATTCGCTCTCCGGCTTCAGGCGCGCATAGAAGTCGTCGGGCAGCGGGTTCGCCATGGCCTGTTCTCCTCCGGGTCCCTGCCGCGGATCACCGCATGTCCGGCACTGCGCCCTGCAGGCAGATGCCCATCGCGAGGACCCGTTTCAAGCCCCGCCGCGACGGCCCACCTGCAAGCTACGAAAGCGCGCGGCACGGGGTTTCACCGCGGCGCCAGGCGCATGCGCAGCGCAACCCCGTTCAGCCCGCCAGGGCCTGCCCGATCGCACGGAAGAGGCCGATCGTCTCGGCCTCGCGGTAGGAGCTCTCGTCGTTGGTCGTGCCGTAGCGGTGGTTGGCCGACAGCTTGGCGATGACGAGGTCGCGCCGCGGGTCGACATAGACGAACTGGTTGTAGACGCCGATCGCCGAATACTCTCCGTCGTCGCCAGGCAGCCACCACTGATAGCCGTAGTTGAAGATCGTGCCGGCGAGCCCGCCGGCGCCCGCCTTCAGGTGCGGTGCGTCGGCGGTGACCGAATCGCGCACCCAGGCCTCCGGCACGATCTGCCGCCCGTTCCAGCGCCCGCCCAGCCGATAGAGCTCGCCGAGCTTGGCATAGTCGCGCGCGGTGGCGTTCAGCCCGCCGAAGGCCATCTCCATTCCGGCGGAATCGACGAGCCAGTGCGCATCGTCCTCCATGCCGAGCGGATGCCAGAGCTTCTCCTCGACATAGTCCCTTATGCTCCGGCCGGTGACGTTCTTCAGCAGCATGCCGAGCGCCTGGGTGTCGGTCGAGTTGTAGAGATTGTAGGTGCCGGGCTCGCGCGCACGCGTCAGGGTCGCGGTGAAGTCGTTGAACGAGCCGCCATGCGCGAAGACGGCGATGAAGCGGTTGATGTCCGAGTTCGGGTCGGAATAATCCTCGTTCCAGCGCGCGCCGGACGACATCTGCAGCACGTCCTTGATGCGCGCGCCGTCATAGGCGGAGCCCTTCAGTTCGGGCACGTGGTCGACGATCTGCTCCTCCACGGAGGCGAAGCGTCCCTCCGCCTGGGCGATGCCGAGGGCAGCCGACACGAAGCTCTTGGCGACCGACATCGACACCCAGGTGACACCCGGGCCGCCGGTCAGCCAGTAGTCCTCGAAACGGACCTGGCCACCGTGGATCACCATCAGCGCGACCGTATCCGTCTCCGCCAGGAAGGCGGCCGTGTCCCTGTCGGCATCGCCGAACCGGTAGGTCGCGGGCAGGCTTATCGCCGTCCCTTGCGGAAAGGGCTGCGGCTCCGGAGCCGCGGTCATCGTGGCGACCGGAAACAGCTCGTGCTGCCGGTCGAACCGGTCCTCCTGGCGCGCGCCCGAGAACAGGCTCTGCAGATACGCCACCCGATCGTTCATTCCCGTCTTCCCCTTCGAATGTCCCTGGCCGGCAGTCAGCCGCGCTTCTGCAGCAGTGCGGCAACCTCTGGCGCGAAATAGGTCAGGATGCCGTCGCATCCGGCGCGCTTGAAGGCGAGCAGCGTCTCCATCATCACCTTCTCGCCGTCGATCCAGCCGTTGGCAGCGGCGGCCTTGACCATCGAGTACTCGCCCGACACCTGGTAGGCGAAGGTGGGCAGGCCGAGCTCGTCCTTCAGCCGCCGGATGATGTCGAGATAGGGCAGTCCGGGCTTGACCATCAGCATGTCGGCGCCCTCGTCGACATCCTGCTCCGCCTCCCGCACGGCCTCCTCGGAATTGGCGTGGTCGATGTAATAGGTCTTCTTGTCGCCCTTCAGCAGGCCCGCCGTGCCGATCGCCTCGCGGTAGGGGCCGTAGAAGGCCGACGCGAACTTGGTGGCGTAGGACATGATCGCCACGTCGTGGAAGCCGGCATCGTCGAGCGCGTCGCGGATGGCGCCGATGCGCCCGTCCATCATGTCGGATGGCGCGATGATGTCGGCGCCGGCTGCCGCCTGCAGCACCGCCGCCTCGGCGATCTGCGCCACGGTCTCGTCGTTGACGATGATGCCGTCGCGCAGGATGCCGTCATGGCCGTGGCTGGTGAAGGGATCGAGCGCGGCGTCGGTGATGATGCCGATCTGCGGAACCGCCGCCTTGATGGCGCGCGACGCCCGGTTGAGAAGATTGTCGGGATTGAGGATTTCCGAGCCGGTCTGGTCGCGCAGCGAATGATCGACGTTAGGGAAGGTTGCGATCGCCGGCACGCCGAGCCGCGCGGCCTTCTCGACCTCCTGGACCGCGATGTCGATGGTCATGCGGAAGACGCCGGGCATGGCCTCGATCGGCTCGCGGCGGTTCTCGCCGTCGATCACGAAAATCGGCCAGATCAGGTCGTCGACGGTGAGCCGGTTCTCCTGCACCAGCCTGCGCGACCAGTCGGCCTTGCGCATGCGCCGCATCCGCCGCGAGCCGGTGATCTCGTCCACCGAGCGGGCCGCCGGACCGGCCCCGCGAAACATCCTGTTCATGACGCGTCCTCCGAAATTCACGGCGCCCCGCTCCAAGCGACGCCCTTCGATTGCCACACCACCGCCGTGCCTTTGCCGGCATTGACGCTACGGCCAACCCTGCTTAAGCCTCGTGACGAGACTTAGGAAGGGCCGCAGATGGATTTCGCAGGAGGCCAGGAGATCCGCTTCGAGCGCCGGGGACGGGCGGGCATCGTGACGATGACGCGCCCCAAGGCGCTCAATGCGGTGACCCATGACATGGTGCGGGCGCTTTCGCGCGCACTGGACGCCTGGGCGCAGGACGATTCGGTCGAACTCGTCGTCATCATGGGCGAGGGCCGCGCCTTCTGCGCGGGGGGCGACATCCTCAAGGTCTACGAGGCGGGGAAGGCCGGCACGCCGCTCTTCTCGTTCTTCGCCGACGAATACCGCCTGAACGCCGCGATCGCCGGCTTCAAGAAACCCTATGTCGCGCTCGTCGACGGCATCGTCATGGGCGGGGGCGTTGGCGTCTCGGTCCATGGCAGCCACAGGGTCTTCACCGAAAACGCCGTCTTCGCCATGCCGGAGGTGGGCATCGGCTTCTTTCCCGATGTCGGCGGCGGCTACTTCCTGCCCCGCCTGAAGGGCAGCTTCGGCGCCTATCTGGCGCTGACCGGCAACCGCATCCGCCGTGGGGACGCGCTCTGGTGCGGGATCGCCACGCATGCCGCTCAGGCCAGCGACCTGCCGGCTCTTCTGGAGGAATTGTGCGAGACCGGGGATGCCGACGCCGCCTGCGCGCGCTTCTCGGTCGAGGCGCCGCGCGAGACGAGCGATGCCGCCGCCACCACGATCGGCCGCCACTTCTCGCTGGAGCGAATGGAAGACATCCTGGCCAGCCTGGGTCAGGCGGCCGATCACGGCGACGAGACGGCGCGCGACGCGCTGGCCACGATCCGGACGCGTTCGCCCACGAGCCTTCTCGTCACGCTGCGGCAGATCCTGGACGGCGGCATGCTCGACATGGACGAATGCATGCGCATGGAGTTCCGCATCCTCAACCGCATGCTGACCGGCCACGACTTCTACGAGGGCATCCGCGCCGTCCTGATCGACAAGGGCTCGACGCCCGACTGGCGGCCTGCCCGCATCGAGGACGTCGATCCGGCCGCGATCGAGGCCTATTTCGCACCGCTCGCCGACGGGGAACTCGCGGTTTGACGCAGGATGGCATCAAGGCATCGGTGCTGCAGCCGGCGCTGATCGAGAGCCTCTTCGCCGCGTTCCAGCGCATCGTGGCAGCCTACTGCCTGCTGTTCGGCGTGTTCTACTGGATCCGGCTGATCGGCTATTTCCCCGGGCCGCTGTGGCGCTTCGACACGATGCCGGTGGAATGGCAGGTCGTGTCCGTCACCCTCGCGGCGCTCTATCCCGTCGCCGGCATCGGCCTGTGGATGACCGCGTCGTGGGGACCCGTCATCTGGTTCATCTGCGCCGCCATCGAGATCGTCATGTATGGCGTGATGGGCGGCGTCTTCGGCAGCCGGTGGATGCTGGTGGCGTCCTATATCCTGATCGCGCTGCTCTATATCGGCTTCCGAGCCGCGCTGGTCTGGCACGCGCGTCAGACGCGAAAGTAGCGGAACGTTAACCGCGCTGGCCGGCTGCTCGAACGAAAGTCCTTGTTAATCCTGACGTTTAAGTCGAATTTTAGGTGTGCCCGCTAGGGTGAGGTCAAGGTGAGAAGTAAAAATAATACTCGCCAGGCGTCAAACGAGAGGCACAACCATGATCAACTCCCGACAGGCACCGAAGCCCGTCCCCGCACCGGACGATCGCAAGGAAGCCATCCGCTCGCTCTACCTCGAGGCACTTCAGCTGGTCGAGCGCCTGCATCGCCGGCTGCTCGACGTCATCAAGGACGAGTTCGAGCGCAACGGCCGCTCCGACATTAACGCGATCCAGGCCCTGCTGCTGTTCAACATCGGCAACTCCGAGCTGACGGCGGGCGAACTGCGCACCCGCGGCTACTACCTCGGCTCGAACGTCTCCTACAACCTGAAGAAGCTGGTCGACCTGGGCTTCATCAACCATCAGCGCTCGCGCATCGACCGCCGGTCGGTCCGCATCAGCCTGACGCCGAAGGGCCAGGACATCGCCGAGATCGTCGCGGGCCTCTATGATCGCCACATCGGTTCGATCGAGCAGGTGGGCGGCATCAACGTCGACGAATTCCGCGCCATGAACAAGGCGCTGCTGCGCCTCGACCGCTTCTGGAACGACACCATCGCCTATCGCATGTAGGTTGCGGCGACGATCCGGACACGGACGGCGGAACGTGGCTGGCCAGTGGCCGGCCCTTTTCGCTTGTGGCGACTTCACCGGTTCGTGTGTGGCAGGAGCCATGTTGCGGCCATATTCGGATGGTCAAGCCTAGCTGTGCGACTGTGGCTTCCCGTGGTCGCAGGGCATGGTTGGTGCTTTCTTAACGGACCCTGCCTATCGTCGAGACCCGTCCGCCGCGGACTCCCGCGTTCCAGAATGAGGCCGTTTGCCCGATGAAGACTGACCGTCGTTCCTTTCTGACCGGTGCCGGCGCGGTTGCCGCCACTTTGGCGTCCGGCTCGGCCCAGGCGCAGGACGTGATCCGCGACCTCATCCTGTCGCCGCGCCGCGGCAACTGGGACGAGCAGTTCGACGCCCGCGCCTCCGAAGGCGGCCGCGTGGCGACCAGCCTGCCGATCTTCAGCGCCGAGACGGTCACGCATGTAGAGCAGGCGATCGGCCAGTACAGCAGCATCGTCGCGCAGGGCGGCTGGCCGACGGTTCCGGCGTCCAAGAAGCTGCGCCTCGGCGTGGTCGACGGGGATGTCGAGACGCTGCGTCGCCGGTTGATGATCTCGGGCGACCTGTCCACCAGCGCCGGCATCTCGCCGGCCTTCGATTCCTATGTCGATGCCGCCGTCAAGCGCTTCCAGCTTCGCCACGGGCTGCCGTCCGACGGCGTCATGGGCGAGTACTCCTACGCTGCTATGAACGTCTCGGCTCCGGTGCGCCTCGGCCAGCTCGACACCAATCTCGTGCGCCTTCGCGCCATGTCTGGCTTCCTCGGCGACCGCTACGTGATGGTCAACATCCCGGCCGCGCAGATCGAGGCCGTCGAGGCCGGCCGCGTCGTGTTGCGCCACACCGCCATCGTCGGCAAGATCGACCGCCAGACGCCGATCCTCAATTCCAAGATCAACGAGGTCATCGTCAACCCGTTCTGGAACGCGCCCGAATCGATCGTCCGCAAGGACATCATTCCGCTGATGCGCAAGAACCCGAACTATCTGACGGAGAACAACATCCGCATCCTCGGCCCGCAGGGCGAGGTCGATCCGATGAGCATCGACTGGAACACGGAAGAGGCGGCCAAGCTGCATTTCCGCCAGGATCCGGGCAAGATCAACGCCATGGCCTCGGTGAAGATCAACTTCCCCAATCCGCATGCCGTCTACATGCATGACACGCCGCAGCAGAGCCTGTTCAACCAGATCGAGCGCTTCCATTCGTCCGGCTGCGTGCGCGTCCAGAACGTCCGCGACCTGGTGACCTGGCTGCTGCGCGACACGCCGGGCTGGGATCGCCAGCGCTTCGAGCAGTCGATCAAGAGCGGCGAGAGCACGCCGGTGGCGCTGACCGCGCCCGTGCCGGTCTACTTCACCTATGTCTCCGCCTGGTCGACCGGCGACCGCGTCGTGCATTTCCGCAACGACATCTATGGCCGCGACGGGGTCGACGAGCTGATGATCTCCGCCGCCCTCTGAGCGCCCGGCACAATGCGCGTTACGATGGCCTTCCCTCGGGGCGGCCTTTCGCGTTCGAAGGCGGCGACGCCGTTCCGCGCAGGATCGCCGCAGTGACGGCGACGGCCAGCAGCGAGCCTGCCGCAGCCCCCAGGAAGACGGCGGCGTAGCCGAATGCATCGGCCAGGATTCCGGCCATCGACGTGCCGGCGAGATAGACGACCAGTTGCCCGCAGGACAGGATCGTGAAGTCGGTGCCGGGCTGCTCCTTCGACGAGACGGCCATGAAGAGCGAATAGAGCGCGACGATCTCCATGTAGCGAATGAAGGTCTGGAAGGCGGCCGCCGACATCACCACCCACATGCCGCTCCAGACGTCGAGCGCATGCATGCCGAAGGCGAGGAAGCACACCGTGCGCAGCCCGCCGAGCAGCACCAGCGTCGCCGCCGTTCCGCGCTCGCGCAGGAGCCAGGCCGCCGCGACCGAACCGGCCAGGCCCGCAGTCGCCGCCGCTCCGCCGCTCAGATAGCCGATCCACGACAGCGGCAGCCCGGCATCCACCAGGTAGGGACCTTCCATCGCCTTCACCGGCCCTTCCGACAGCCGGTAGACGAGAGCGATCATCAGGACGCGCACCGCCTCGGGCCGGGCGAAGAAGGCGCGCAGGCGCGGCGGCTTCGGGGGCGCCGGAGCCACCTCGTCGCCATCCATGAACAGGGTCGCGGCAAGCGGCAGCGCCGACATGGCCGCGACGAGCAGCATGGTGGAGCGCCAGCCGATGTGTTCGAACAGGACGAGGGAGAGCGTTCCGCCGACGACGACGCCGAAGGCGACCGAACCGCCCTGGATGGCGTTTCCGATGCCCCGGTCGGCCGCTGCAAGCCTGGACGTGGCATAGCCGTCGGTGGCGATGTCCTGCGTCGACATGGCCAGGCTGATCACGAAGCAGATCACGAAGATCGCGACGATGTCGGTCGGCTCGACGAAGGCGAGGGCAGCAATGCCCGCCGCGGTGGCGATCTGTGTCGGGATGATCCAGCCGCGGCGGTGGCCGATCCGCATCAGCGGGAACCGGTCGACGAGCGGCGCCCAGGCGAACTTGATCACAAGCGGCAGCATGAGCAGCGACAGCAGCCCGATGGACGTGCGCGAGACGCCGTGCTCGCGCAGCACAGGGGGCAGGGCCGCCGCGATGAGGTAGGTCGGGATGCCCTGCGCGAGATAGAGGCCGGCGAGGACGGCAAAGAGCCTCAGCCTCTCGCCGCGCCCGGCAGCGGCGGCCGCAGCCGCGGTCGTCGTCATCTGCTTCCGTCTCCGTCCGTGGCTTCCGCGGGCCGGTCGTGCGACGCAAGGAAGGCTTGCGCCTCGGCGAGGCTTGCCGTCACCTTGACCGGAAAGGTCCACAGCCCCTGAAACGCCTTCTGCATGTCCTCGGTCGGCTGGAGCCGCACGATTGCACAGGCGCGGCAGAGACCGTTCAGACGCTGCCGGGTGGCCTTGAACCAGAGGTTCTGCGCCTTCCTGAGGGGGTGCGGAAGCTCGAGGGGAATCGTGATCGAGATGAGGAGCACGAAAGGTTCCTCCCGCGCGCCGATCGCCTCCAGCCCCTCCAGGTATCGCTCCGGATCGTCGCCAAGGCGGGGCTCTTCCACGAGGAGCCCGAGCCCGCCTTGCGTCCTGTCGAGCCTCACGGTCATCGCCGGCCTCAGAACGTATGGGTGTATGCGGCGAGGAAGGTGCGCCCGAGCCCGGGCACGTCCGCGCCGCGCGTCGCCGACGCCGTGGGTTGATGTAGAACGTGTCGAAGACGTTGCGCACCGCAAAGCTCAGCTCGTTGCCGTTGCCGAAGGTCTTCGTGACGGCGAAATTGACCAGCGCCGTGCCGGAAAGTTCCTGCTGGGTCTTGTCGCGACCGCTGAAGAACTCGACTTCTCCGCGCCCGGTCAACCCGTCGCCGAAGGTCGCGTCGAGATAGACGAGGCCCTTGAACGTCGAGGGGATGCGGTTGTTCGGCAGGTATTCGTCCTCCTCGATCGTGCCGTCCTGGTCGGCGTCGTACTTGCCTTCCTGGTAGGCGACGAGACCGCCCAGCGTGACCGTCTCGCTGACGTCGATCGCGCCGGTCATCTCCACGCCCCAGATCCGCTCCTTCTGCTGGCTGACGCGGTTTGCGGCGACGTCGTAGTTCACGCCGTCGTCGGAGGTCGAGACATAGGCGGAGAAGGTCGAGCGGATGTCACCCCAGTCGCCCCGCAGGCCGGCCTCGTAGGTGTTGACGAGCTGCGGCCGCGGCGCGATGTCGGCATAGCTGATCGTGTAGTCGGGCGTGCCCGAGCAGCCGTAGACGGAGGCCAGCGCGCCGTAGGCGTCGCAGATCTCGGCCCGCGTGTTCACGCCGGCGCGGCGGGTGAAGGCGCCGATGTCGGTGATGGTGTAGCCCTGCGAGAAATTGCCGGTGAGCTGCAGATGGTCGTTGACGTCGAACACGGCGCCCGCATTGAAGGTGAGGGCGTTGTAGTCGAACGTGCCGCCGAGGACGCTGATCGCCGGATAGAGATAGGCGAGCGAGGTCGCCGGATACTGCACCGCGGCGGGCCGCGTGAAGTCGTCGACCGTCAGCCAGAACTGCTCGTAGCGCAGGCCCCCCTGCAGGCGCAGCCGGTCGGTGACCGGAAGCTCGGCCTGCGCGAAGCCGGCCAGCGAGTGCTGGCTCATCGGCGAGATCACCTCCCAGCCGTTGGTCAGCTGCTGGCGGGTCTGGTCATAGGCGTAGTCGACCCCCCAGGTCAGCGTCGCGCCGTCGCGCAGCGCATCCATCGGCGTCTCGACGGTCGCGCTGAGACCGGTCCGGTCGCTCGACAGGGCCGACTGGTTGTAGCTCGCCGTCGGGTTCAGCGGATCGCCGGAATAGTAGACGATCGAGTTCACCGCCGACAGCGTCGTGAACGGCGACTGCTTGAAGACCTGGTTGTAGAAGGCCTTCACCTCAAGCCCTCCGAGCGCGAAGGCCGCATCGGTGTACTTGGCCGTGACGTATCTGGAATCCTCCACCAGCGGCTCGCCCGTATAGCGGGCGGAGTAGTCCGGCGAGACCGGATCGGTGGTGTAGTCGGTGAACCAATCGGGCTTCTGGCGGGCATAGGTCCAGTCGGCGCTGACCTCGAAGCGGCGCTGGTCGACCTCGTAGCCGACGACGCCGAAGAGGTTGGCCGAGCCGGTGCGGTCGCCGCCGCCCTGTCCGAGCATCGCATCGGACGCCATCTCGTTGCCGCGTCCGTCATAGGTCAGGCGCGAGAGGTCGCCGGTGGCGGCGAAGAAGTAGTCGACCCTGCCGGTCTTGCCGCTGACGGTGACGCTCGTCTCGGGGGCTGCCGATTCCGCGATGTCGGCGCTGAAGGCCTTCGCGGCGGTGCGCACCGTCACTTTCGGCTTCTCACTGTCGCCCCGCCGGGTGATGAAGTTGATCGTGCCGCCGGTCGCGCCCGCGCCATAGAGGCTCGACGCGCCGTTCACCACCTCGATGCGCTCGACGCTGGCGAGGTCGATCATCGACAGGATGCGCGAGACGTCGCGCAGCGGCGTGTTGCGGGGCACGCCGTCGACCATGATCAGAACGTTGCGGCCGCGGAACGTCTCCGAAGCGCCCGAGATGGTCTGGGTGCTGGGCGCGTAGCCCGGCACGATGCGGGCGATGAGGTCGGCCGCATTCGGCGAGATCCGCATCGCCGCCTCGATCTCGTCGCGCTCGAGCACGATCACCGACTGTGCCACGGTCGAGACCGACCGTTCGGCGCGGCCGGCCGCGATCACCAGCCGTTCGAGTTCCGTCGCTTCGCCGTCGGCAGCCGCTTCCTGCGCGATCGCCGAGGCGGGTACGAGAATGGTCGAGATGGAAAAAGCCAGGATGAGCCTGCGCATCGTGCCCCCACGTGCTGGAACGGATTTCGTGGTGGCTCGACGCGCGGTCTGGCTTCCGTGGCGCCCACATGTAGAACATGACATATCGAGTCAAGATATGATGGGGACGTTTTTGCCTCGTCGCCGATGCCGTCGCCGGCGCGTTGCAAATCTGCCGCATTCGCGACAGCCGGTTTCGCAGTCCACGGCGTGGCACCGCCATCTGCGATGTGATATTGCGCCCGCAACTGCAACCACCATCCGAGGAAGGATGCCCATGGCCACCGCGACCGCCGCCAAGACGTTCGAGGAGAACCCCTTCAACCTGCCGCTGGAAGAGGCCGATCCGGAAATCTTCGGCGCCATCGGCAAGGAACTCGGTCGGCAGCGCCACGAGATCGAGCTGATCGCTTCGGAAAATATCGTCAGCCGCGCCGTTCTCGAGGCGCAGGGCTCGGTGATGACGAACAAGTATGCCGAGGGCTATCCGGGCAAGCGCTATTACGGCGGCTGCCAGTTCGTCGACATTGCCGAGACGCTCGCCATCGAGCGGGCGAAGAAGCTGTTCGACTGCGGTTTCGCCAACGTCCAGCCGAATTCGGGCTCGCAGATGAACCAGGCGGTCTTCCTGGCGATGCTGCAGCCTGGAGACACCTTCATGGGCCTCGACCTGAACTCGGGCGGGCACCTGACGCACGGTTCGCCGGTCAACATGTCGGGCAAGTGGTTCAACGTCGTTTCCTACGGCGTGCGCCGCGACGACCACCAGATCGACATGGAGGAGGTCGAGCGCCTCGCGCACGAGCACAAGCCGAAGCTCATCATCGGCGGCGGCACGGCCTATTCGCGCATCTGGGACTGGAAGCGCTTTCGCGAGATCGCCGACGCGGTCGGCGCGATCTTCATGGTCGACATGGCCCACATCGCCGGCCTCGTCGCCGGCGGCGCGCATCCCTCGCCGCTGCCGCATGCCCATGTCGTCACCTCCACCACGCACAAGTCGCTGCGCGGCCCGCGCGGCGGCCTGATCCTCACCAACCACGAGGACATCGCCAAGAAGGTCAATTCAGCGGTGTTCCCGGGCCTCCAGGGCGGACCGCTGATGCATGTCATCGCCGCCAAGGCGGTGGCCTTCGGCGAGGCGCTGCGTCCCGACTTCAAGACCTACGCGCACGACGTCGTCGCCAACGCCCGCACGCTGGCGGCGAGCCTTCAGGAGACCGGCCTCGACATCGTCTCGGGCGGTACCGACAACCACTCGATGCTGGTCGACCTGCGTCCGAAGAACGCCACCGGCAAGCGGGCGGAGACGGCGCTCGGCCGCGCCAACATCACCTGCAACAAGAACGGCATTCCCTTCGATCCGGAGAAGCCCTTCGTCACCTCCGGCATCCGTCTCGGAACGCCGGCCGGCACCACCCGCGGCTTCGGCCAGGCCGAGTTCCGCGAGATCGGCCAGCTGATCGCCGAGGTCATGGACGGGCTGAAGGCTGCCAATTCCGACGAGGGCAACGCTGCGGTGGAAGCCTCCGTCAAGGCCCGCGTCATCGCGCTGACCGACCGGTTCCCGCTCTATCCCTTCATGGATTGAGCGACGCAGGGCGGCTTTCCTGCCGGGATGCCGCCCCGCTTCGACCGGAACGACCCTCGGATTGCCGCAAGCTCCGGCAGACGCGCTTGCCGGGCTTCGGCATGCGCCAGGCCACGGATCGGGACTGCGCCGCGACGGATTGAACCGCGGCGGGGGTGCGAGCCTCCGCCGCCTCGCGGTTTCCTCTTCCGCTCTGGAACAATTTCGGCACGCGACCGTTCGGCGGTATGCGCATTCTCCATCTTGCCGGCCTGTTCTTTTCCGCCATCGGCCTTCTCCTGGCCATCACCGCCTATTTCGGGCCGCTCGGCAACACCGGCGTCGACGGTTCGATCGGCGCGCTTCTGGCTCTGATCGGCACCGTCGCGACGACGGCCGGCATCGCCGCCGCCATGTCGCAGCCGCACAGCGCCCGCGTCCGGACCGGGTTGACCGTTCTCATCATCCTCGCAGCAAGCCTCACCGCGGTTGCCGCCTACTTCCTGATGCAGTTCGCCCTGGCGATCGCCATGGTGCTGGCGCTGCTCGGGCATGTCGTTGCGCGATCCCTCGACCATCGTCTGCGGAGGACCGCCTGATGCGTTTCAACCCATTGCTCGTCCCGCTTCTCGTGTGGACCGTTCCAGCTTTCGCCCAGCAGGCCGAGTGGACAGCATTCCACGGCGATCTCGCCTCCACCAAGTTCTCGAAAGTCGAGAGCTTCACGCCGGAGACGGTGGGCGATCTGGAGCGGGCGTGGGAGTACCGCACCGGCGACGTGTCGGACGGGACGGGAGATCTTCCGGAGACGGTCTGGTCGGCGACGCCGGTCTACGCCAACGGGACCTTGTATCTCGGCACGCCCTTCTATCGGATCGTCGCGCTCGATCCCGCCACCGGAGCGGAGCGCTGGGCCTATGACAGCGAATCGCGGCTGGAGGCCCTGACCCAGCCGGCGCTCAAGAACCGCGGCGTCGCCTACTGGGAAAGCGGGCTCGACGGGGTCTGCGAAAAACGCGTGTTCCTGGGCACCATGGACGCCGAGCTGCATGCGGTCGATGCCGACACGGGCCTGCGCTGCGCCGACTTCGCCGATGGCGGCGTGCTGAACGTCAACCAGTGGAACGAGGTCAACGACGTCTTCCCGTTTTCGCTGCTGCAGCCGCCGCTCGTGGTGGGCGACACGCTACTGCTCGGCTGGGCCGGCAAGGACTGGGCCTACAGCGTCGCGCCGCCCGGCAACCTGCTGGCGATCGACGCGCGCTCCGGCGAGTTGCTGTGGGATACCGGCTTCGTCCCGGAGGAGATGATCCCGCGCACGGGAACCGCCAACATCTGGACGGCAATGACCGCCGATGCGGATCTCGGCCTCGTCTTCGCGCCGGTTTCCTCGCCGAGCCCCAACTACTGGGGCGGCGATCGCACCGACCCGATGCCGCGCGCCACGTCGGTGAGCGCCATCGACATCGAGACCGGCGAGATCGTCTGGAGCTTCCAGCACGTCCACCACGACATCTGGGACTACGACACACCGTCTGCCCCCTCGCTCGTCGACATCGAGCGCGACGGCGAGACCATCCCGGCGCTCGTCCAGGCCACCAAGCAGGGGTTCCTCTTCGTCCTCGACCGGCGCACGGGCGAACCGCTGTTCCCGATCGAGGAGCGCCCGACGCCGCCGAGCACCGCCGACGGCGAGGTTGCCGCGCCGACCCAGCCCTTCGCCATGACGCCGGCACCGGTGGGCGGGGCGCTGGAATTGCCGGACGTCTGGACGCTCGCCGACATCGTGAGCTTCGGCCAGTGCTCGCGGGACCGGGAGAAATACCTCTACGAAGGCATCTACACGCCGCCGTCCGAACAGGGCACGCTCTTCTTTCCCGGCACCGCCGGTGCCACCAACTGGGGCGGTGTCGCGGTCGACCCCCGCAACGCCATCCTCTACGTCAACGCGTCGCGGATCGTGCAGCTGATCCGTCTCATCCCCCGGGCCGAGTACGATCAGCTCGAATCGGCCGAGAGCGGCAACGAGGAGGGCTATTCCCCGCAGGAGGGTTCCCCCTACGGGATCTACCTCACCGACTGGAGCAACTGGGCCGGCATGCCTTGCTGGGAACCTCCCTTCGGCACGTTCTCCGCCTATGATCTGGCCACGGGCGAACTCCTCTACGAGACGCCATTCGGCCGGGCACAGCTGGAAGGCTTCTACGGGCTTGAATCCTGGGGCTCGCCGACGCTGGGCGGACCGGTCGTGACGGCAGGGGGCGTCGCCTTCATCGGCGCATCGGTCGATTCGCGTGTCCGGGCGCTCAATGCGGCGACCGGCGAGGAACTCTGGTCCGATCTGGTCGATGCTCCCGCGGTCTCCATCCCGGCCGTCTTCACGCATGAGGGCGTCGACTACGCGGTCTTCGCGGTCGGCGGGAACTCGATCCTGAAGCCGGAAGTGTCCGACCAGGTGGTCGCCTACCGCTTGCGCGACTGACCGCAGCATCGATCGTTGACCGGCTGCCCCTCCACCCGTGACGGTCGGGGGCAGCGCGTCGGCGACAGGGAACACCCGAACGCGCTGCCCAGGGTCGGCTATTCCCTTTCTGTGCCGCGCGTCGACCATCGACGGCCCTGCAATGGCGATGCGGGAGCGCGTTCCAGACATGGAACAGCCTTCCACGTGCTGCCCCTGCGCCGGTCCGAAGCGACCCAGGGTCGATGAGAGGACGTCGGCCCCCCGCGAGGGATCCTCCGATTCCCGCCGACGATTATCCCGTTTTCCGGGAAGGTCGTTGCCTGCCTGGGCAGCTTCAGTCCTGCTCCTCCCCGGATATCATCCCTCCCGTCGAGGCAGAGAAATCTGCTCCACGAAATGAGGACGCTCACCGGAGCATGGGCGCAGGCAGCGGCAGGACAATCATGGGTACCAGGCACGTCATCGATGTTCGAGAGGACGGCTATGCCGTCATTCGGGGGTTCCTGAACGGGGACGAGGTCGCGGAACTGCGTCGCGAGAGCGAGAAGGTCTACGAGGAAGGCCTGCGCCACCACGCCACCTACCGGGACAAGAACCTCTATTTCGAGGTGATCGAGGATGCGGGGAGCGGTCGTCGTGCCGTTCCGCAGGCGCACTGGTTTTCCTGGATCAATCCGGTGTTCGAGCAGTACCGCCGCTCGCAGAAACTCTTCGAGGTGCTGGCGCCGCTGCTCGGTCCCGACATCAAGCAGATCGCCAATCAGCTTCACTGGAAGGCGCCGGGCGGCAAGTACACCTACTATCGCATGCATCAGGACGTGAGGTTCCGCCAACGTCCCGAGCTGTTTGCGAATCTCGACCGCTACTCGCTCAATCTCGGTCTCGCCCTCAACCGCCAGGACGCCTCGAACGGCGCGCTCAAGGTCGTCCCCGGTCACCACAAGCGTGGTTACCTTGGCCTCGCGGAAGACGGCGGCGGCATCATGGTGGGGGCGATGGAGCAGGGGGCGGAACTGAAGTCCGCGGGCATAGATCCGTCCGAGGTCGTGCAGCTCGAGATGGAGCCGGGCGATCTCGCGATCTGGACGCTGTTCACCGTCCACGGGTCCGGTCCCAACATCTCGAACGATCCGCGCATCCTCCTCATCGACAACTACGTGCGTGCGGAGGATTCGCCCGATCGTGGCGAATGGGTCTTCCGGGATGGCCGTTCGGTCCCGCTGGGGCCGGAACCCGAGATCTGCAAGTACGAGCAGCTGCGGGAGTTCCCCGGCCCGTTCTACGCACGGGAAAGCTGGACGGACGAAGCCGCGTCTTCCCAGCCGGCGATCGCCGGTTGAGGCCGGGCGCCGGTCCGGCCGGCGCATCCCCTAATCCAGATCGGGAGAGAGTTCGCGCATGAGGAAATCGATGAAGACCCGCACTTTCATGGCGACGTAGGTCCGGTGCGGATAGAGCGCATAGATCGGACTGGGCACCGGGCCGTGCTGTTCGAGCAGCGCTTCGAGCCGGCCGTCTTGGAGCGCCTCACGGACGACAAGGCTCGGCAGGTAGCCGATCCCCGCGCCCGCGAGCGTCATCTGATATGCAGCCTCGATGTTGTTGGTCGACACGCGCCCGCTGACGGGTACGAACACTCTTGCCTCGCCGGCGCCGAAGGGCCAGCTCCCCAGCCGCTTTGCGAAACTCGACAGCACGCAATCATGGACTGCGAGTTCGGCGACGTCTCGCGGACGACCGCGCCGGCGCAGATAGTCGGGCGAAGCGCAGACGAAGTTCCGCACCTTGCCCAGCCCGCGCGAGACGATTTCCGAGTCGGTCTGTGCCTCGAAGCGGATGGCGACGTCGTATCCCTCTTCCACGATGCCCACCACGTAGCGCGAGGTCAGGTTGAACTCGATCGAGATCATCGGGTTCTCGTCGAGAAACTTCGGGATCAGCCGCGTGATCCGCGCGTGGGCCAGCACGTTGGAGCAGGAGATGCGCAGGAGGCCGCGGGTTCCCCGGTCGAGCCGCCGCGTCTGGTCCTGCAGTTCCTCCACGTCCGCCAGGAGCACCTTGACGCGCTCGGCATAGTCCCGGCCGGCTTCGGTGGGGCTCATGCGCCGCGTCGTGCGGTTGAGCAGCCGCACCCCGAGATCCTCTTCCAGATCCTTCAGCAGCCTGCTCACCGCCGTCGTCGACATGGCGAGGTCGCGCGCAGCCGCCGACAGGCTGCCGAGCGTACAGACGCGATCATAGACCTTCATCGCAATAAGCAGGTTCACGGGGGACCTCCAGGAAGCTCCGGCAGCGGGGCGCCCCACTGTCGGCCCGGTTCGAACGGAAAATCAACAGAGGGAGACACCAAATGACACGCAGGCTTCATCCGGCGATCGGCATGTATGCGCGGGAGGCGCGCGAGGGCCGCATGAACCGCCGGGAGTTTCTGGCGACCGCCAGCGCGCTCGGCGCATCCACGGCGGCAGCCTACGGACTTCTGGGGCTGGAGGCGCCGACGGTCGCGGCGGCGCAGGAACCGCGTCGCGGCGGCGTCGTGCGGGTCTCGATGCAGGTGATGGCGCTGGAGGATCCGCGCCTCTTCCGGACATCGCAGATGGGCAACATCGCCATGCAGTTCATCGAGCCGCTGGTGCGCTGGAAGCCGGACTTCACCTTCCGGCCGATGCTCGTCGAGAGCTGGGAGGTCAACGCCGATGCGACCGAATACGTGCTTCACGTCCGCAAGGGCGTGACGTGGTCGAACGGCGATGACTTCACCGCCGAGGATGTCGTCTTCAACATCTCCCGCTGGTGTGAAAAGGACGTCGCGGGGAATTCCATGGCCGGCCGCATGGGAACGCTGATCGATGCGGACACGAAGACGGCGCGTGATGGCGCCATCCGGATGCTCGACACGCATACGGTCGCGCTCAAGCTTTCGCGGCCCGACATTTCCATCATCCCGGGCATGACGGACTATCCGGCGCTGATCGTCCACCGCGGTTTCGACCCGTCCACGGCGACGCTGTCGCAGGCGCCGGTCGGGACCGGGCCGTTCGAACTCACCCGACACGACGTCGGCGTGGGTGCCTCGGTCCGCAAGCGTCCGGATGGGTCCTGGTGGGGCGGCGACGTCCATCTCGACGGCGTCGACTGGACCGACTACGGCACCGAGACCGGGCCGACGATCGCGGCCATGGAGTCCGGCGAGATCGACCTCACCGCCCAGACCCAATCCTACGACGTGCGCGGGCTGGACGACATGGGGATGAAGAAATCGGAGATCGTCACGGCGGCGACCATCGTGCTGCGCACGAACGTCAATGCTAAGCCCTATGACGACAAGCGCGTACGCAACGCCATCCAGCTGGCCATCGACAACGAGTCGGTGATGATCCTCGGCATCGACGGGCAGGGAGAAGTCGCGCACAACCACCATGTCGGGTTGATGCATCCCGAATACGCTGAACTGCCGCCGATCGCGCGCGACACCGCGAAAGCCATGGCGTTGCTGGCCGAGGCTGGGCAGCTCGAGCACGAGTTCGAGATCATCTCGGTCGAGGCGGACTACCGCAAGGAGAGTTCCGATGCCGCCGCGCAGCAGCTGCGTGAAGCCGGATTCAAGGTGAAGCGCACGGTGATCCCCGAAAGCTCGTTCTGGAACGACTGGACGAAGTATCCGCTCGCCACGACGAACTGGAACGCGCGTCCGCTCGGCATCCAGACCTATGCGCTCGCCTACAAGTCGGGTACCGCCTGGAACGAGACGGGATTTTCCGATCCCGAGTTCGATGCATTCGTGGACAAGGCCAACTCGATCGCGGACGCCGACCAGCGTCGGCCGATCATGAAGGAGCTCCAGACGCGGTTGCGGGATTCGGGCATCATCGTGCAGCCCTACTGGCGAAAGCTGTTCTGCCACATGAACCAGCGGCTGCACGGCTACCAGATGCACCAGGCCTACGAACAGGATTTCACCCAGGCCTGGCTCGCGGCCTAGGGCCGAGAGAACCTCGTGGCGATCGCGGGAAATCATCCGCGATCGCCACGATCGTCGGCAGCGGCCCCCCGACGGGTCTGGAAACGCTAGACGTCCAGGCTCTCCGCGTGGTGCCGAAAACCGCGCTCGGCCATCGGCCGGGGACTTCGGGCGCGCCGCGGGGAAGGGAGGTTCGAACGGTCGCTTTGCACGCGCCAACCGAATCCCGTAAGCCTTGCGCGTCCGAACCCAACGCGACAGGCCTTCCATGCGCTGCCCTTACTGCCAGTCCGAAGACACCCAGGTGAAGGATTCACGTCCGGCCGAAGATGGCGCGGCGATCCGACGGCGGCGGGTGTGCCCGGATTGCGGCGGCCGGTTCACCACCTTCGAGCGCGTTCAGCTGCGCGATCTCGTGGTGACGAAGAAGTCGGGCCGGCGCACGCCCTTCGACCGCGACAAGCTCGACCGGTCGGTGCAGACGGCGTTGCGCAAGCGCCAGATCGACCCGCAGCGAGTCGAGCGGATGATCTCGGGCATCGTGCGGCAGCTCGAGAGTTCCGGCGAGAGCGAGGTTTCGTCCAGCACCATCGGGCGCCTGGTCATGGAAGGGCTGAAGAACATCGACGAAGTGGCCTATGTCCGCTTCGCTTCCGTCTACCAGGATTTCCAGAAGGCCGAGGACTTCGAGGGTTTCCTGCGCGAGATGGACCGGCAGGACTGATCGGCCGGCCGCTGCTGGCGCTTCCCCCGCGACACCGGCCTGCGCTATGGCAGGCTCCATGAGCACGACAGACGAAGACCTCCGCTTCATGGCCGCCGCGATCCGGCTGGCCCGCCGCAACCTTGGCCGCACGGGGACCAACCCCTCCGTCGGCTGCCTGATCGTGCGGGACGGCATGGTCGTCGGCCGCGGCGTCACGGCGCTCGGCGGGCGGCCGCATGCGGAACCTGTCGCCCTGGCCGAGGCCGGGGATCTCGCGAAGGGCGCCACCGCCTACGTCACGCTCGAGCCCTGCGCCCATCACGGCGCGACGCCGCCCTGTGCCCGCACGCTGATCACCGCCGGCATCGCGCGGGTGGTGACGGCGGTGGTGGACCCTGACGAGCGGGTAAACTCCAAGGGCCACGCCATGCTGCGTGCGGCCGGCGTCGCGGTCGAGACCGGCCTGCTGGAGGCCGAGGCGCGGCGCGGTCTTGCCGCCTATCTCGTGCACAAGAGCCTGCGCCGGCCCTTCGTCACGCTGAAGCTCGCGGTCTCGCCCGACGGGCTGCTCGGCCTGCGCGGCGAGCGCCAGGTGGCGATCACCGCCGCCGAGGCGCGCGCGCAGGTGCACCTCATGCGGGCCGAGCACCATGCGATCCTGATCGGCGCGGGGACGGCGATCGAGGACGATCCGGAACTGACCTGCCGGCTGGCGGGGCTGGAGGACCAGTCGCGGCTGCGCATCGTGCTGGACGCGAATTCCAGGCTTCATGCCGGGCTGAAGCTGGTCGCCACCGCGCGTGACGTGCCGCTGCTGGTGGCGGGACCGGCCAATCCCGCGCTCGCCGACAGCGGCGCGGAGTTCCTCGCCTGCGAATTCGACGAAGGGCGTATCGCGCTTCCCGAACTGCTCGAGGATCTCGGTGCGCGCGGCATCCAGAGCGTCATGGTGGAAGGCGGCGCCCGCGTGGCGGCGGCCTTCCTGGAGGCGGGACTTGTCGACCGGATCGCGCTCTTCGTCGGCGCCCGGCCGGTGGGCGCGGGCATCGACCCGGCCCGCCACGTGACGTCGCCGATCGCACCGGATGCGCGGCCACAGGGCTTCGTGTTGACAGCGACGGAGGCTTTCGGCGAAGACCGGTTGTTCATCCACGACAGGGCCTGACATGTTCACGGGTATCATCACCGACGTCGGCACCGTCGCCGAGAAGCGCCCTCTCAACGAGGGCGTGCGGTTCCGCATCGAGACCGCCTACGATCCCGCGAGCATCGCCATCGGCGCCTCGATCGCCTGCTCGGGCGTGTGCCTGACGGTGGTGACGCTGCCGCCCGAGGGTTCCAATGCGCGCTGGTTCGAGGTGGAGGCCTGGGAAGAGGCGCTGCGGCTGACGACGGTGTCGGACTGGCAGGTCGGCACCCGCATCAACACCGAACGCGCGCTGAAGATCGGCGATGAACTGGGCGGGCACATCGTCTCGGGCCATGCCGACGGCAAGGCGGCGATCGTCGGGCGCAAGGACGAGGGCGACGCGGTGCGCTTCACGCTGGAGGCGCCGGCCGAGCTCGCCCGCTTCATCGCGCCGAAGGGCTCCGTTGCGCTCGACGGCACGTCGCTCACCGTCAACAGGGTCGAGGGCCGCCGCTTCGACGTGCTGCTCATCCAGCACTCGCTGTCCGTCACCACCTGGGGCGTGCGGCAGGTCGGCGAAGCGGTCAACCTGGAAGTCGACACCATGGCCCGCTACGCCGCCCGTCTGGCAGAGGCCGACCGGGAACCGGCCTGAAACTGCCCGTCCTGCGACGACCGGGCTAACGTCGGGAGGGACGCAACGTGAGAATCCTGTCGCTCAATGCCTGGGGCGGTCGGGTCTTCGAGCCGCTTCTGCCCTTCCTCTCGGCGATGGACGCGGACGTCCTCTGCCTCCAGGAGGTCGTCCGGACCCCCGGTGCCGGGATCCGCTGGCTGACCTATCGTGGCGACGGGGCCGAGCTGCCGCAGCGGGCGAACCTCCATGACGAGGTTCGGGCCGTAACCCCACAGCATGATTCGGGCTTTTTCCCCTCCGCGCGCGGCGTGCTGCACGCCCAAAGTGGCGTGCTGGAGGATGGCGACAGGTCCTATCCCTCGGAGTTCGGCCTTGCGACCTACACGCGGCGCTCCCTGCCGGTGATCGGGCAGGCGCTCGACTTCGTCCATGGCTCCTTCTCGCCGGACGGCTGGGGCGCCCATCCGCGGCCGCGCAACGCCCATGGCGTCAGGCTCTTCGACGACGCGACCGGCGAGGCCATCTGCGTGGTGCATCTGCACGGGCTTCGCGAGCCGGCCGGCAAGGGCGACACGCCGCATCGCCGCGCGCAGGCGCAGGCGCTGGTGCGGTTGATCCGGCGTATCTGGAGCGAGGGAGAACGGCTCGTCGTCTGCGGCGACTTCAACCTTCTGCCCGGCAGCGAGACCTTTGCCATCCTCGGTACGCTCGGCCTCACCGATCTGGTCACGACGCGCGGCTTCACCGATACGCGGACCTCGTTCTATGGCAAGGAGAACCGCTTCGCGGACTATCTGCTGGTGACGCCGAACGTCGACGTCCGCCGCTTCGACGTCGTCGAGAGCCCGGAAGTCTCTGATCATCGCCCGCTGCTGCTCGACATCGGCTAGCCGATGCCGCGAAGTCGCACCCCGCATGGGCGCAAATGGCTTGCGGCAGGACGCCGATCGGCCTAAGTCACCGACGATCCGGAGACAGACATGGCATCCACGACGCATCAGGGCTCGGCTTTCCTTCGGCCCGAGGGAAAGAACCATCTTCTCATCATCGAGGCGCGCTTCTACGACGATCTCGCCGATGCGCTGCTCGACGGCGCGAAGGCGGCGCTGGACGAGGCCGGCGCGACCTATGAGATCGTCACCGTGCCCGGCGCGCTGGAGATTCCCGGCGTCATTACCTTTGCGCTCGATGGCGCGGAGGAGGGCGGCACGAGCTATGACGGCTTCGTCGCGCTCGGAACCGTGATCCGCGGCGAGACCTACCATTTCGAGATCGTCGCCAATGAATCCAGCCGCAAGCTGATGGACCTCGCGGTCGCGGAATCGCTGGCGATCGGCAATGGCATCCTGACGACCGAAAACGAGGCGCAGGCCTGGGCGCGGGCCCGCCGCAGCGAGGGCGACAAGGGCGGATTCGCGGCGCGCGCCGCGCTGACCATGATCGCGCTGCGCGACAAGTTCGGAGCCTGACGCGTGGCGCCCGATCCAAAGCCGACCCAGAGCGGCCCGCGACAGGCCAACAAGCGCGGCGCCGCGCGGCTGGCTGCCGTCCAGGCGCTCTACCAGATGGACGTCGCCGGCAGCGGTCTCCTGGAGATCACCGCCGAATACGAGTCCTTCCGGCTCGGCAAGGAAATCGACGGCGCGCTCTACCGCGAGGCTGACCCGCAATGGTTCCGCGCCATCCTGGCCGGCGTGGTCGAGAACCAGAAGGTCGTCGACCCGGTGATCCGCCAGGCGCTGACCGAGGACTGGCCGCTGTCGCGCCTCGATTCGACGCTCCGGGCCATCCTGCGCGCGGGCGTCTACGAGATCATGGAGCGCAAGGATGTCCCCGTCGCCGTGATCGTGTCCGAATATATCGACATCGCCAAGGCCTTCTACGAGGAGGAGGAGCCGAAGCTCGTCAACGCCGTGCTCGACCGCGTCTCGCGCCGCATCCGGGGCGAAGGCCGCGGCAAGGACGCGTCGTGACCGAGGGGCTGGCCGGGCGGGAGAGGGAAGCGCGGCGCACCGCGATCATCCTCGCATGCGCCAGCGCCATCGTCGGTTCGGCCGCGCCGATCTCGATTTCGACCGGCGGCCTCGCCGGCCATTACCTGCTGGACGCCGACAAGTCGCTCGCGACCGCGCCGGTTACCGCCTACAACATCGGCGTCGCGCTCGGCGCCCTGCCGCTGGCCTTCGTCGTGCGCCGCTTCGGCCAGCGCAACGGCTTCATCGGCGGCACGCTTCTGACCGCCGCCGGCGGCGCGGTGGCCGCCTATGCTCTGTTTCGCGCCGACTTCTGGCTGTTCGCGCTCGGCCTGCTCATCGTCGGCTTCGGCGGCGCATCCGTGCAGCAATATCGATTTGCGGCCGCAGACAACGCACCGTCGACCTACAAGGGCAAGGCGATCTCGACCGTGCTCACCGGCGGCGTCGTGATGGCCGTCGTCGGTCCGCAGGTGGTCATCTTCTCGCGCGAACTCTTCGCGCCGGTGATGTTCGCAGGTTCCTACGTCGCGATCATCGTGCTGGCGGCGATCGGCGCGATGATCCTCTCCTTCCTGCGCCTGCACGACAGGCAGGCGAAGCCCGTCGTCGAATCCGCGCTTCCCGCGCGCTCGACCTTCGAGATCTTCACGCAGCCGCGCTTCATGGTGGCGCTGCTCTGCGCCATCGGATCCTATGCGCTGATGAGCTTCATGATGACCGGCGCGCCGATCGCCATGGTCGGCTGCGGCTTCACGCCCGACGAGGCCGCGCTCGGCATTTCCTGGCACGTCATGGCGATGTTCGCGCCGAGCTTCATCACCGGAAGGCTGATCGTCCGCTTCGGCAAGGAGACGATCGTCGCCGCCGGGCTCCTCCTGCTCGTCGCCTGCTCCGTCGTGGCTCTGTCCGGGATCGCCTTGTGGCAGTTCTGGACCGCGCTGATCCTGCTCGGCGTCGGCTGGAACTTCGGCTTCATCGGCGCGACGGCCATGGTGTCGGAGACCTACACCGATGCCGAAAAGGGAAAGGTCTTGGGCCTGCACGATTTCCTGCTTTTCGGCTCGGTCGCCTTCGGCTCGCTGATGTCGGGGACGGTCTACAACGCCTGGGGATGGGACATGCTGGCCTGGATCATGTTCCCGGTCATCGCGCTCTGCCTCGGCGCGCTGGGATGGCTCTGGCTCCTGTCGCGCGAAAGCCTTCACCGCCCGGCCTGACGCCGGCCGACCTTGCGGCAGGGCGGCGCGGTCCACGCGCGTGCCGCGCCATCGCCAGGCCATGGGGAAGCCATCCGTCTTCGCCGCCTTCCGCGCGGGACGGCGTCACATGTGGCGAAAGGCGAGCAAAACCATAACAAATCCTTGACGTTGTCTTGGCCGTTCCGGATAAAGCCGGACGCTGGGCGCGAACCGGTCCTCCCGGTCGTCGTCTGGTCACCCAAAGGCCCGGGGAGGGGTTCGTCGGGCCACCATTCGAGGAATTCCGCAATGACCATGCTCTATGTCGTCATACTCTGCGGCGTGCTGTCGGTCGTCTACGCCATCTGGGCGACGCAATCGGTCCTTGCGGCCGATCAGGGCAACGCACGCATGCAGGAAATCGCCGGCGCCATCCGCGAGGGTGCGCAGGCCTATCTTGCCCGCCAGTACACCACCATCGCCATCGTCGGCGCCGTCGTCTTCCTTTTGGCCTGGTGGCTCCTGTCGGGGCTCGCCGCGATCGGCTTCCTGATCGGCTCGATCCTGTCGGGCGCCGCGGGCTTCATCGGCATGCATGTGTCCGTGCGCGCCAACGTGCGCACCGCCCAGGCAGCCTCCAACAGCCTCGCTGCCGGCCTGGATATCGCCTTCAAGTCGGGCGCCATCACCGGCATGCTCGTCGCCGGCCTCGCACTGCTCGGCGTGGCCGTCTACTACTGGGTCCTGATCGGCCCGATGGGCATTGCCCCGAATGACCGCGCCGTGATCGACGCGCTGGTGTCGCTCGGCTTCGGCGCTTCGCTGATCTCCATCTTCGCCCGTCTCGGCGGCGGCATCTTCACCAAAGGTGCGGACGTCGGCGGCGACCTGGTCGGCAAGGTCGAGGCCGGTATTCCGGAGGATGACCCGCGCAACCCGGCCACGATCGCCGACAACGTCGGCGATAATGTCGGCGACTGCGCCGGCATGGCCGCCGACCTGTTCGAGACCTACGCGGTGACCGTCGTCGCCACCATGGTGCTCGGCGCGATCTTCTTCGGCGGTTCCGCCGTGCTCGGCAGCGTCATGATCTACCCGCTGGCGATCTGCGGTGCCTGCATCCTCACCTCGATCATCGGCACCTTCTTCGTGAAGCTCGGCTCCAACGGCTCGATCATGGGCGCCCTCTACAAGGGTCTCATCGTCACCGGCCTGCTCTCGATCATCGGCCTCGGCGCCGCCACCTCGCTGACCATCGGCTGGGGCGACATCGGCGTCGGCGGCGGTGTCGCCATCACCGGCACCAACCTGTTCATCTGCGGCATCGTCGGCCTGATCGTGACCGGCCTGATCGTGGTCATCACCGAGTACTACACCGGCACCAACAAGCGCCCGGTGAACTCGATCGCCCAGGCTTCGGTGACCGGCCACGGCACCAACGTCATCCAGGGCCTGGCCGTGTCGCTCGAATCGACGGCGCTTCCCGCGATCGTCATCGTCGGCGGCATCATCGTCACGTTCCAGCTCGCCGGCCTGTTCGGCACCGCCATCGCGGTGACGACCATGCTCGGCCTCGCCGGCATGATCGTGGCGCTCGACGCCTTCGGCCCCGTGACCGACAACGCCGGCGGCATCGCCGAAATGGCGGGTCTTCCGAAGGAAGTGCGCCAGTCGACCGACGCGCTCGACGCTGTCGGCAACACCACCAAGGCCGTGACCAAGGGCTACGCCATCGGTTCGGCCGGCCTCGGCGCACTCGTTCTGTTTGCGGCCTATTCCTACGATCTCGAGTACTTCATCGCCAACAGCGCCACCTACACCTACTTCCAGGGCATGGAGAACGTGTCGTTCTCGCTGTCCAATCCCTATGTCGTGGCGGGCCTGATCTTCGGCGGTCTCATCCCCTACCTCTTCGGCGGTATCGCGATGACGGCCGTCGGCCGCGCGGCGGGCTCGATCGTCGAGGAGGTGCGCCGGCAGTTCAAGGCCGATGCCGGCATCATGGCGGGCACGTCGAAGCCCGACTATGCCCGTGCCGTCGACATGCTGACCAAGGCGGCGATCAAGGAGATGATCATCCCCTCGCTGCTGCCGGTGCTGGCGCCGCTCGTCGTCTATTTCGGCGTGCTGCTGATCTCCGGCTCCAAGGCCTCGGCCTTCGCGGCGCTCGGCGCATCGCTCCTCGGCGTCATCGTCAACGGCCTCTTCGTGGCCATCTCGATGACGTCCGGCGGCGGCGCCTGGGACAATGCCAAGAAGTCCTTCGAGGACGGCTTCGTCGACAAGGACGGCGTCAAGCACATGAAGGGTTCGGATGCCCACAAGGCATCGGTGACCGGCGATACGGTCGGCGATCCCTACAAGGACACTGCCGGCCCGGCCGTGAACCCGGCGATCAAGATCACCAACATCATGGCGCTCCTGCTTCTGGCCGTGCTCGCCCACAACTGAGCGATCCATCGACCGGACGAACGAAAAGACCCGCGGGAGCGATCCCGCGGGTCTTTTTCGTCGGCGATGGGAAAGCCCGCGGCCCGGCTGGGGGCGCGGCGGGCGCGTTACATGCTGCCGCCACCGAGGATGCGGCCGGCCTGCGAGGCCGCTGCGCCGCCACCACCGGCGACGCCCGACAGCAGCTGGCCGATGAAGCCCTGGTCCTTGCCGCCGGTCGGCGTCGTCCGCGACACGAAGTCGAAGACCTTGCCGTCCTGCAGGCCGTAATTGGCGATGTTCTCGACACGGCCGTCCTTGCCGAAATAGACCGCCATGATGCGCTGGTCGACGAGCTTCGAATTCATGAAGGCGGCCTGGCGCACGCGGGTCTGGGAGATGTAGTAGAACACTTCGCTGTCGAAGGTGGCGGTCGTCGACGGCGTGCCGAGCGCCAGGAGCACCTGCTCGCGGCTGGAGCCGACCGGGACGAGCTCGAGCGCCTGTTCGTCGGCGACATAGCCCTGCGTGATCGTCTCGCGCGGGTTCAGCGCATCGGTGCTGCAGGCCGAGAGCGTGACCGCGGCGGCAACCGCGAGACCCGGCAGAACGACCATCCGGGACTTGAAATCGTGAAAGGGCACCGACATCTCCATGCAAATGCGGCCGTCATGCTTGCGCGGGGCCGCGAACTCGGTAAACCAGCTTCTTCGCCGATGCAACCGGAAGCCCGGGACCGGCGCTCGTGGAGACCCCCCGGCATGCTCTCACGCCTCTTTGGCCGTTGGCGAACCTCGAACCAGGATGTCGTCGACAGGCTGTACGAACGAATAGTGGCGGCGGCGCGGCAGCCGGCCTTCTATTCGCACTGGAGCGTACCTGACTCCCCGCTCGGCCGCTTTGAAATGCTGTCGCTGCACATGTTCCTGTTCCTTCACCGCTGCCGCGGCGACGGGGCGGTCCTGCGCGACATCGCCCAGCAGCTGACCGACGAGTTCTTCACCGACGTCGACCATTCGCTCCGCGAACTGGGGATCGGCGACACGGGCGTTCCGAAGCGCATGAAGAAGCTGGCCAAGATGTTCTACGGCCGCGCCCAGGCCTATGGCGAGGCGCTGGACGCCGGCGATGCCGCGGCCCTTGCCCGGGCGCTTGCCCGCAACGTGTTGCCGGAAACGGCCGAATGGCCGGAGGCGGCGCTGCTCGCAGCCTATGTGATGGAGGCGAATTCCGCGCTGTCCGCCCAGCCGGCGGAGGAAATCGCCGCGGGCAGGGTGGAATTTCCCTCGCGCGCGGATTAACTGCCGGACGACCATGACCATGTCGAGCAGCACCCAGAGCCCCATCTCCTTGAAAGCGAACGTCCTGCGCCTGCCGCGGAAGGGCATGCCCGTGCTGATCGAGGCCGACGACAGCCAGCGCGCGGCACTGGCTGCCGAGCACGATCTCCTGTCGGTGGAGCGGCTCCAGGCGGATCTCCTCGTGGTGCCCTGGAAGAATGGTGGCGTGCGCGTCACCGGCCATGTCGAGGCGGAAATCCTGCAGGCCTGCGTGGCGACGCTCGAGCCGGTGGCCTCGTCGATCCGCGAACAGATCGACGCGATCTACATTCCCGAGGGCTCGTCGCTCGCCAGGCGCGTCGCCGATCCGTCGGGCGAGATCCTGATCGATCCCGACGGCCCCGATGCGCCCGAACTCTTCGTCGGCGACATGATCGACGTCGGCGCGACGGCCGAAGAATTCTTCGCGCTGGGGATCGACCCCTATCCGCGGAGCCGCGCGGCCGCGGCCGCCGTCGAGACGTCCACCGACGATGAACCGGCAGAGTCCGTTTCTCCCTTCGCGAAACTCCGGACCCTCAAGCCGGAAGGCTGAATGGGCTCCCGGGAACTAGGGGAATCGCATTTGAGAAATAGGACTGGCGTGGAGGTTTGATCTGGATTCTTTGGATGGCTCCTATTTTGGAGTTTTCGGATGCCTTCCCTGATCACGATCTTCCGCGACATTCCC
>NZ_JAOAOQ010000032.1 GCF_030398385.1 Aquibium sp. ELW1220
GCATTGGGTGCTCGACGTCACCTTCGACGAGGACGCAGCCCGCAATCGCGCCGACAACGGCCCGGAGAACCTCGCAATCCTACGCCGACTGACGCTCAACCTCCTGCGAACCGCCAGACCCGAACTCGCCATCAGCCGAAAACGAAAGCGAGCAGGGTGGTCCGACGCCTTCGCCAGATCAATCATCGGCCAAATGCGATAGCCCTATCCCGGGAACCGATTCCGGTTGTGCGCGCTCCGAAAAAGGCTATTTTCGCCGGGCTTTGGCGAGGCGCCGACGGCCGGCAACCAACGACGAGACAAGTGTGATCAGAATCTCCATTGATGCGATGGGCGGTGACCACGGTCCGGAGGTTATCCTTCACGGCCTGGACAATGTCGCGCAGCGCCGGTCCGACGTGCGTTTTCTCATCTTCGGGCGCGAAGAGGCGGTCTCTCCGGTTCTCCTCAAATATCCGCGCCTTGCAGGAATCTCGACCTTCACGCATTGCGAGGTGTCGGTGCGGATGGACGACAAGCCGAGCCAGGCGCTTCGCCATGGCCGGTGGAAGTCGTCGATGTGGAAGGCGATCGAGGCCGTCAAGTCGGGCGATGCCGACGTCTGCGTGTCGGCCGGCAACACCGGCGCGCTGATGGCGATGTCCAAGTTCTGCCTGCGGACGATGGCGGCGATCGAGAGGCCTGCGATCGCGGCGATCTGGCCAACCGCCAGGAGCGAGAGCATCGTGCTCGACGTCGGCGCGACGATCGGCGCCGACGCCCACCAGCTGATCGACTTCGCCATTCTCGGCAGCGCCATGGCGCGGGCCCTGTTCCAGGTCGAGCGGCCGACCGTCGGCCTGCTGAACGTCGGCGTGGAGGAGGTGAAGGGCCAGGAGGACGTCCGCGAAGCGGGCCGTCTGCTGCGTGAGGCCGACCTGACATCCATGCGCTACCACGGTTTCGTGGAGGGTGACGACATCGGGCGCGGCACGGTGGACGTGGTCGTGACGGAGGGTTTTGCAGGCAACATCGCCCTGAAGACCGCCGAGGGAACTGCGCGGCAGATCGGCGAATATCTGCGCGCCGCCATGACCCGGACGCTGATGGCCAAGATCGGCTATCTCTTCGCTCGCAGCGCCTTCCAGCGTCTGCGCGAGAAGATGGACGTTCGAAAAATCAATGGCGGCGTGTTCCTTGGCCTCAACGGAATCGTCGTGAAGAGCCATGGCGGAACCGACGACGAGGGCTTTGCAGCAGCCGTGGAACTCGGCTACGACATGGCCCGCAACAATCTGATCGACAAGATCCGCGCCGACATCGACGCCTTCCACGCCGCGATGCCCACGGGGCGCCCCGGTCAGCGACCCGATGGCGAGCCGACCGAACTATAGGGGCAGGAAATGATTCGTTCTGTAGTCCGCGGCGTTGGCTCCGCCTTGCCACGGCGCATCATGCGCAATGCCGATTTCGAAGGCATGGTGGAGACGTCGGATGCCTGGATCGTCCAGCGGACGGGCATCACGCAGCGCCACATCGCCGCCGACGACGAGACGACGGCATCGCTCGGCGAGGCCGCCGCGCGCGCCGCGCTGGACGCGGCCGGGCTCACCGCCCAGGACATCGACCTGATCGTGCTCGCGACGTCGACGCCCAACCACACCTTCCCGGCGACCTCCGTGGAGATCCAGGAGCGCCTGGGCATGCGGCATGGCTTCGCCTTCGATCTCCAGGCGGTGTGCAGCGGCTTCGTCTACGCGGTGACGACGGCGGACCTCTATATCCGTGGCGGGCTTGCCAAGCGCGTGCTCGTGATCGGCTCGGAGACCTTCTCGCGCCTTCTCGACTGGTCCGACCGGTCGACCTGCGTGCTGTTCGGCGACGGTGCGGGAGCAATCGTGCTCGAGGCGGCGGACGGGGAGGGCACGCTCGCGGACCGCGGCATTCTCGCGGCCAGCCTGCGCTCCGACGGCACGCACAAGCAGAAGCTCTATGTCGATGGCGGTCCTTCCACCACGCAGACGGTGGGGCATCTGCGCATGGAAGGCCGCGAGGTCTTCAAGCACGCGGTCGGCATGATCACCGACGTGATCGAGGCGACCTTTGCGGCCGGCGGGATCACGGCCGACGATCTCGACTGGTTCGTGCCCCACCAGGCCAACAAGCGCATCATCGACGCCTCCGCCAGGAAGCTCGGCATTCCCGAGGAGAAGGTGGTCGTGACGGTGGACCTGCACGGCAACACCTCGGCCGCATCGGTTCCGCTGGCCCTTTCGGTGGCGGTCGCGGACGGCCGCATCAAGCGCGGCGACCTGGTGCTTCTGGAAGCCATGGGCGGCGGCTTCACGTGGGGAGCGGTCCTCGTTCGATGGTAGAATCATTGCGCAAGCCAGACCTTCGCTGGCTTGACCTTCCCGATTCGATTTCCTAACCTATGCCCATTGAATAACTACAATATTTTCTTGATGAGAATGGACCGTCCGATGGGGGGAAAGACTCTGACGCGCGCCGATCTTGCCGAGTCCGTCTATCGGAAAGTCGGCCTGTCGCGCACGGAATCCGCGCAGCTGGTCGAAATGGTGCTCGACGAGATCTGCACGGCCATCGTGGCGGGCGAGACCGTGAAGCTCTCGTCCTTCGCCACATTCCATGTGCGCGAGAAGAACGAGCGCATCGGCCGCAACCCGAAGACCGGTCAGGAAGTGCCCATCCTTCCGCGCAAGGTGATGACGTTCAAGGCGTCCAACGTCCTGAAGAACCGCATCCTGGACGCGCACCGGAAGGCCAAGGCCAAGGGCTGACTCCGGCCTGCCCGGTGTTCTTCGTGCCTTCCCTGCGATCTGGCGGCTTCGTCCTTGAATGGCTGGACGCAACCGGGTGAAATGGGCGCGACGATTCGCTGAGAGAGCCATCACATGGAAAAGAGCCCGGACGCTTTCCGCACCATCAGCGAGGTGGCCGAGGATCTTGACCTGCCGCAGCACGTGCTGCGGTTCTGGGAGACCCGCTTCACCCAGATCAAGCCGTTGAAGCGCGGTGGCGGGCGGCGCTACTACCGTCCGCAGGACGTCGACCTGATCAAGGGCATCAAGAGCATGCTCTACGATCAGGGCTACACGATCAAGGGCGTCCAGAAACTCCTGCGCGACAACGGGAACCAGTTCGTCGCGGCGATCGGGGCCGGCGATCTCGCCGCAGCCGAGGTCATTGCCCAGCGCAAGCAGCAGGCCTCGCCGGCACCGGCCGCGCCGCAGCCGCGCGGCCAGGAGGACGAAATGCTGCTCGGCGAACCCAAGGTTCGCCCCAACCGGCGCTTCTTCGGTCTCGGCAAGGCGGAGGAGGACGGAGCGGTGCCGCCGGACGCGGGCAAGCTCACCCGCGACAACCGGGCTCTTCTCCAGGAGGCGCTGTTCGACCTGCTCGAGTGCAAGCGGCTGCTCGACCAGGTCCGGTAGGCCCGCCGCGCCGCTGTCCGCTCGGAAAGCGCGCGATAGCGCTCAGTCGTCGTTGGCAGCCGTCAGGTTCTCGGGACGGATCCCTTCCTCCGCAGCCCTGTGGTCGAGCACGCGCGCCATCACGAGGCGGCGGGACTTGACCAGCGGGGCCATGGCGGCGCGTACCCGTTCGAGCCGAGGATTCTGTCCGTGCTGCTCGACGGCAAGCGGGCTGGCGTAGATCTCGCTCACCATCATGCGGTTCGGGATCGGCCGGCCGTCGCGGTCGACCGGTTCCAGCACCTCGAAGCGCAGGCAGCCCTGCTCCTCGGCGAGCGTGCGGCGCGCGTGATCCATGATCAGCCCGCGGAAGGCATCGACGTGCCCCTCCACGATCTCGTATTCGACGATGATGGCCTGCTCGTCCACGAACCCCTCCACGACACGCTCGATCCGCGTCGATCGTAGCCTGCGGATCACATGTTTGCCAACGCAGGGAGGATCGCGAGGTTCCCCCTCCACGACGCTCGGGACCAGACGCGAGGCTTATTTTTCGCGCGCGGTGTAGGTCCCGTCCCAGCCGGCGGGCGGCGGATCGGCCCGCAGCACGGCCAGGCGACCACGCATGATCTTGTAGAGCTTCGCGAGTTCGACCGGCGCGTCGGCGTCGAAATCGTCGAGCGCCTGTTCGGCGGCGTCGAAATCGAGTGAACGATACTGCTCGAGGAAACGGTCGTGGCGTGCCTTCAGCGCACGGAAGGGTTCGCTCTCCTTTACGTCGCCCTGGCCAAGCAGGGTGTAGACCGGCGTCGGCTCGGCGCGGCCGACGAGTTTTACCCGGTCCACCTCCAGCAGGGCGAAATCGTCCATGCCCTCGGCCGTGCTGCCCGAAATCAGGTTCGACAGGCCATACTGCTTCGTCATTCCCTCGATGCGCGCGGCGACGTTCACCGGGTCGCCGATCGCCGAATAGTCGAAACGCTGGCGCGAGCCGAGATTGCCCACGCAGCAGATGCCCGAGTTGAGCCCGACGCCGACGGCGATGTCCGTCCCGAATTCGCGGTTGAAGCCGACGAGCGCGGCCTGCATGGCGAGCACGCTTTCGCAGGCCCTGCGCCGATGGTCGGCAACGTCGAGGGGGGCGTTCCAGAACGCCATGATGCCGTCGCCCATGTACTTGTCGATGGTCGCGCCGCGCTCCATCAGCACGTCGGTCATGGGGGTGAGGTAGTTGTTGAGGAATTCCGTGAGCTCGTTGGCGCCGAGCTTTTCGGACAGCGTGGTGAAGCCGCGGATGTCGGCAAAGAGCAGTGTCAGCTCCTTATTCTCGCCGCCGAGAACCAGGCTCTGCGGATTGTCCATCAGTTTCTCGACCATCGACGGCGCGAGATAATGGCTGAAGGCCGAGCGGATGTAGCGCCGCTCGCTTTCGCTGACCAGAAGGCGCACGCCGGACGCGATGCCGTAGGCGAGCAGGCTGGCCTGCGCCGGCAGGATCGGCGACAGCAGCATGTTGTACCAGGCGAAGGCGAGCCAGCCGGTGACGAGCGCGATGGCGATGGCGGCCGCTGCCACCAGTGCGTTGGCGAGCGCCGGCAGCGCGGGCAGGAAGGCCAGCACCAGGATCGTCAGCACGATGGCCAGAGCCACCTCGGCGCCGACGGCCCAGTCGGGCCGGCTGAGAAAGGTGCCGCCGAGGATCTGGTCGATGATCTCGGCATGGACCAGCACGCCGGGAACGCCCGAGGCGAGGGGGGTGGAGACGAGGTCGCGCAGGCCGATCGCCGAGGTGCCGATCAGGACGATGTGGCCCGCGATCACGTCCGCCAGCGCGGGATCGAGTTCGTCGCGCGCCAGCTCGGCCGCGGGAACGATGTTGGCGACGGCCTGGCCCGAGAAATAGACCCACATGGTCGCATCCGGACTCGTCGGCACCTCGTAGTGGCCGTTCTTCACCGCCACCATGCCGGGCAGACCGGTGTCGTGCTCGCCATGGGCGCCGGTGCTGCGGATCACGAAGGTGGACGCGCCCTGCGCGATGCGCAGCGATTCCATCGACAGCGCCGGATAGAGCTTCTCGCCATAGCGGGCAATCAGCGGGATCTGCCGCACGACGCCGTCGCGGGCAGGGGGGAAGTTGATCAGGCCGATGCCGGGCGCGGCCGCGTCGAGGACGGGCAGGTTGCGCACGCTGCCCTCGTAGCTCGGCAGATACTCCACCGGGCTGATGCCGCCGAATCCGAAACCGGCCTTGGGATCGGGCGGCGGCGTGCGCGTCGTCTCCGCGAGCGCCAGCCCGGCAATGACCGGCGAGCGGGCAAGCACGTCGGCGAGATAGGCGTCGTTGTCGAGCACCGCGCCCTGCGGCGGCTCGATCACCTGGAAACCCTGCCGGCGGAGCTCCTGCAGCGCCAGCACCGGCGAGGTGCGGTCGGGTTCGGCAAGCAGCATGTCGAGCCCGATCGACGCCGCGCCCATGTCGGTCATGTTGGCGATGATGCGGGCGAGCACCGTGCGCGGCCAGGGCCACTGCCCGAGCTCGCCGATGCTGGTGTCGTCGATGTCGATGACGGTGATCGGGCTTCCCGCCGGCTGCCGCGGCTTCACCGCCTGGTAGCCGTCGAACACCATCGCGTTGAGCCTGTCGACCGGGCTGAGCGGCGAGAAGGCGGCGAGAATGACGAAGGCAGCCGACAGGACGCCCGCTGCCCAGATCGACGTCCGGCGGTAGCGCCGCAGGGCGGCGCCGAGGTTCTTCGCGAAGTTGGTCATCTCAGCGCCTGGAAGCAGTCAGCGCTTCGCCACCGGATACAGGGTCGGCAGGTTGTGCACAACAGGCCGGTCGAGACCTCATTGCGATGGCAGCGACGGAGACGTGCCGGTCTGGATGCCGGCAATGGTGCCGGTGCCGAGCCTGTTCTCGCCCTCGAACGTGAAGTTGCCGATGACGCCGCCGGCCTTGATGTTGCCGTTGTTGACGAAGGCACCGCTCAGCCCGCCGGAGATGTTGGTATCGACTGCGCCCATCCCGCCCGCGAAATGCGACTGTCCTAGCCCGATGACGTTGCCGTTCACCTCCGAGAAGAGCTCCAGACCGTCGATGTCGATGTTCACCTCGCCGAGACGGGAGTTGAAGTCGAAACTCATGTCCATCGTGCCGGCCGCGATGTACTTCGCCACGCCGCCCTCCCCGTCGGAGCGCGCGATGTTGGCGAGCGCGGTGCCCTCATAGGTCGCGGAAATATCCGTCGGCATATCGACGTTGCTGGTCACGTCACCCGCGACCCAGGTGCCCATGTGGACGAAGTCCCTGCGGGTGCCCTCCTCGTTGGGATCTTCCACGACCGTCCGCGTGCCCCACCAGCCCCAGTCGAGGAAGCTGCACTGGGTACAATGGGCATAGCCCTCGATCGGATTGGCGCGGCCGGAGACAAGATAGCTGCCGGGGTTGTCACCCGCGTTGTTGGCGACGCTGTCCTCGTTCTCGAAGTTGACACGGGTGTTCTCGTTGTCGCCGTTGCGGCTGGCGGCAAACAGGTTGTCGTCTACGAAGGCGCTTGCGCCGCCCGACTCCCCGATCGGTCCGAAACCGAGTTCGTAGCCCGCGATCGACTCGTTCGGATTGAACACCTCCTCGAGCGAATAGCCGTAGATATCCGGTGCCAAGACCTTGTCGACCAGCGTGGCCGATGCCGAGACGTCGTTGGTTTCCGCGTTCAGGGTCAGCGTGAACAGCGGCTCGGTTCCCGTCCAGACGGCGAAGGGATAGTCGATCCCCTCGATGTTCGATTCGACCAGACCGGACATGTAGCCGCTGACGGTGCGCGAGGTGCGGCCGAGTTCGGCCTGCGGGGTCGTGTCGACCAGATCGGCCACGTGATGCGTCGAGAAGGGATAGCCGGTGCCGATGTAGCCTTCCGACGGATCGCCCGAGAAGCCGGGGCCGAGCAGCGAGTCGTTGTAGGAGTCGGCCGTGTCGACGTCGGCGCCGAGGACGAAGTTGTTGGCGTTCTCGCTGAAGAACGCGTTGCCAGACGCCCCCTCGATGGCCGCGATCGAGCCGCGCGTGTTGGCCGGTCCCGAATAGGCGTTGTACCGGAAGCTGCCGCGGCGGCCGCCTGCGAGCTCGGCGTTGCCGTCGGAATCGATTCCGATGGACGTGACGTAGATCTGGGCTGCGCTCTTCTGCGCGACGCCGTCGCCTTCGATGGAGACCCAGGACTGGAACACCTTGGCGTCGTAGTTGACGTCCTCGACCCCGTAATTCGCGGCGGTATTGGATTCCACGATGTAGAGGTTGGTCGAACTCAGGCTCTCCGGAGCGATGGGCCCAAACCGGTCGTCGAAGAAGAACGGCGCGTCGATGCCCTGGATCGGATCCTGCGTCAGCGTGTATTCGCGGACGTTGGTGCCGGTGTTCAGGCTGGAGATAACGGCCTGCGACGTCGGCGTGCCGGCGATCAGGTAGTAGGGATCCGTGGGGTCGCCGTCGAAGCCGAGCAGATAGGCCGCGAAGTCGCCCGCGCCGGCATATGCCGTGCCGGAGACATCCTGCTCCAGTGCGTATCCCGACACGGCGATGGCTTCCAGGCCGGTGTCGCCCTGCGTGCCCGTCACGTCGGGCAACGCCGCTACTTCCGATTCGCTGAGGAGCGAGCCGCCGATCTTGTCGAACACGACCGTCCGGTCGGATGTTTCGGTCGTGCCGACGAGACCGCGCTCGCCCGCATTGTCGACGGGAGGCTCCGTGCCGAGCGGGACGAAGATGTCGGGCGCCGTGAGCACCCGAGCCGTCACGATCTCGACGCGCTCGGTCTGCTTCCCGACGATCGTGCCGACCCCGTAGAAGTTGTCGTTGGGATCGCCGATCGTGAAGTCGCCGATCACGCCACCCGCGATGTTGTCGCCATCGTTGACGAAGGCGCCGCTGACGTAAAAATAGGGGTCGTAATATTCGCCCGAACCCTCGGCGTGGAACAAAGCCTGGTCGCCCCCTTCCGCCCCGTAGGCATTGCCGGACACCGAAACGCCCGCAAAATCGTCGATCCAGAACGCGCCGGCACGGTCGTTGAAGTTGTAGCTCATGCCGAACGTGCCGGTCGCGATGTACTGCGCGGGCTGCCCTTCGCCCTGGTATTCCACCACCGTGCCGAGCAGGGTGCCTTCGTAGGTCGCGCGCACGTTGACCGGCATGTCGATCTCGGCGGTGATGTCGCCCGCCACCCAGGTGCCCATGTGGACGTAGTCCGTCCGCGTCCCGAATCCCTCTTCTTCCGGGTCGGTCACGCGTACCCGCGTTCCCCACCAGCCCCAGTCGGCGAAATCGCAATCGGCGCAATGAGAGTAGCCCGCGATCGGCACGGCCCGGCCCGACACCAGATAGCTTCCCGCATTGGTCTCGTCGGTGTGGTCGATCTCCACGCCGGGAACAAAGCTCTCGCCCTCGCCGAGATAGCCGTCCGTCAGGATGCGGGTGTTCTCGGGCGAATTGTTCTGGACTGCACCGTAGACATCGTCGTTGACGAAGGTGCTGCCGCCCGTTGCGCCCTCGCCGGTGGTCACGAGCGGGCTGAAGCCGCCGAGCGGAACGCCGTCGACGCCCTCTGGCGCGGCGCCGAAGGTGAGCAGGTACTTGTCCACGCCGAAATAATCGCCGTCGTTGACGTCGCTGGCGATGCCCACCGCTGCCACCGAATGGTTCTCGGCATTGATCTGCATGAAGAAGTTCGGGCCGGCCTCGCCGGCGAGAGCGTAGGCACTGCCGAGGTCGGACTCGGCCACGCCCGCCATGAAGCCGCTGACCGTCCGCGTCGTCCGTGCGACCTCTTCCTGCGGCGTCTCCTCGACCAGCGCGGCGACGTGGTGCGCAACGAAGACGCCATCTTCGTCATAGGGATCGACGGAGGAATCGACGAAGGAATCGTTCGGGTCGAGCGACGACCCGATGACGAAGTGATCGGCGTTGTCGCCGAAGAAATGCGAGCCGTCCGGGCCGGCGAGCGTGGTCATGTAGCCGCGCATGTTGACGGCACCGTCATAGGAGGACGAACGATAGCTGCCGCGCCGGGTGCCGTCGAGAATGTCGGTACCCGCCTCGTCCTCGCTGGCCGCCGAGGCGGTGACGAAGGCGGCGCTCTTCTGGTTCAGCCCTTCGCCCTCGATCGAGATCCAGCTCATGAAGGTCTCGAACTCGCCCGTGGTCGAATCGGCCGGCTCGACGATGTAGAAATTGGTCGAACTCGGATTCGTCAGCGGACCGTAGGAGGTGGGGGCGAAGAAGGGCGCGCCGCCGCTGCTCGGGTCCACGGTCAGGGTGTACTGGCGGATGTCGTTGAGCGAGACGTTTTCGGGCGCTTCGGTGAGTTCCGTTCCCGTGCCGTGGATCATGTAGAACGGATAGACCGTCTCCGTCCCGTACTCGAGCAGATAGGCGGCGAAATCGCCGCGGCCGGCATAGGCGTAACCGGTGAGGGGATCGACACCGAAGAACCCGTCGTCGACCGAGAAGGTCTCCAGGCCGGCATCGCCCTGTGTCCCTGTGTAGTCGGGAATGTCGATCGCGGCTTCGTCCGAAACCAGACGCCCGCCCGTCCTGGTCAGGGTCACCTCTTCCTGGGTGAAGATCTGGGGCGCGCCCAGGCTCCGGAAGCTGAAGCCCGAAACGGCGCCGGGTCCGCCGTAATAGACCGTGCCGGAACTCGTCGCGGGCGTGATGACCTCGCCGCGCGTGTCGATGTCGCCGACATTGGTCTCCACCTCTTCCACGTCCGTCGCCTTCACGGCGACGGAGCGCGGCGTGGGGAGCGGTGCGTTGTTGGGCAGGTTCGAGTTGTTCTGCGGGAGCGGGCTGTTCTCGACGGTGCCGTCGTCGGGCTGGTCGTCGGAGCCGCCCGTCTGCCCGTCGGTCCCGGACAGGTCGGACTGGAACGTCGAGGCGTCGCCTTCCGTGCGCCGCCGGACGTTGGTGTCGAGGCCGCCGCCGCTGCCGCCCTGGACCACCAGCGTATAGCCCGGCTCGTAGATGCGCGAGCGCCGGCCGTCGCGGCCGCGGAACTGTACCTCGTCGCCGAAGATCATCGAGAACAGGGCCTTGTCGGACGATTCCACCCGGCCTTCGACCATGGCGCCGCGGATGCCGATCGTGCCGACGGGCGTGTTGATCGTCGCGCCGTCCGGCCGGCGGCTGGTCTGGCCGCCGATGAAGCGGAACGCCCCCTTGGCGACCGTGGCGACCACCTTCGCGTCGCCTGTCGCCGGATTGTAGACGAACTCGTCGATGGTGAGCTGGCTGTTCGGACCGACCGTGAAGGTGGTGCCGTCGAGCAGCAGGATCTGCACCAGGCCGCGCCCGTCGGTGGAGATCTCCTCGTTGAAGATGACGTTCTGGCCGAGCGAAATCACGCGCGGCGCCGCACCCGGCGGCCGCCCCTTGGCGTCGGTGTTGACCGCGGCGGCCACGCCCACCTTGGCGAAGGCGGGAGCCTGTGCCGACACGAGCGCTGCAGCGGCAACGCCGGCAGCGAGGCTGCGCAGGAGGAGGGAGCTGGAGAAGGGCGCGATCATGATCAGAACCTTTTCACGACGCTGAGCGAGACGGAGAGATTGTCGTAGTCCCGGATCGCGTAGTTCGAACTGACGTCGCGGTACTCGGTGTCGGCGAGCAGCGACCAGCTCTGGGCCACCGGCACCAGGAGGCTCGCGCCGACATAGACCTCGTGGTCGATCTCGGCCTCGGTGGGGTCGATGACGGGATCGGCATCGTCGTATTCCCGGTAGATGAAGCCCGCCGTCGGCGACAGCGTCCACGGCCCGTACTGGCCGCCCAGCGGCGAGGCGAAGGCGTAGCTGAAGCCGCCCGAAATGCCCGCCTCGATATAGGCGAGGTAGCCGAACTCCGATTCGGTGCGCTGCACGTAGGCGCCGCCGTTCAGCATGAAGGTCGGCATGACGATGTAGCTGTTGCTCGTGTAGAGGCGGTACTCGTTGCCGTCCCGGTTGTTCGCCGTCGGCGCAGCGCTCGATTCCTGATAGTCCCGGTAACGGTACTCGAAGGCGGTGAGGCTGGACATGCGGGCCGAGGGGCGGATGACGAAGCGCGTTCCCACGCCGCCGGCCGCCGAATAGAAGTGGTCGTTGACGAACACGCCCGCAGCGATGCCGTAGATGCCGAGAACGGCGTTGTCGATGCCGACGCGGCCCATGTCGAGAGCGGGTCCGAAGGTCACTTCCGCAAGTACCGTATCGAGCTCGTCACGCTCGAACTGCTTTGAGGCATAGGTGACGAGGTCCACCTCGAGCGAATCACCCTGGCTGGGCAGGTCGTGGCTGTAGTGGAACAGACCGGCGGCATAGGCGTTCGTGTCCGCCGCGCCGACCGAGCCGGGATCGATGGTCAGGCCGCCCGACGTCAGCACGGTGCCGAGGCCCGGCGCGCGGTTCGCGTTCGTCTGGTAGCGCACGCCGGCGCGGATCTGGCCCGAGAAGCGTGTATCCATTTCGGCCGTGGCGATGCCGGAAAGATACTCCTCCACCTTGAGGCGGACCTCGTCGGGCACCTGCGGACCGGAGATTGCCGACTTGAAGTAGGTTCGCGCGGTCTCGAAGGCGCCGAGGCGGTAGTAGAGCACGCCGAGTTCGAGCTGCAGGCGCGGCAGGCCGGGCGCGAAGATCAGCATGCGTTCGAGCGTGGCGATCGCCGCCTCGAGGTCGCCGACCTGGGCGGAAAGGGCTGCATATTTGAATGCCGCGTCGAGGTCGTCCGGCTTGTCAAGCATGCGCTGGAACAGGGCGGTACGCTGCGCCTGCAGGGTCGCGACGTCGGCGCTCACCTGCGGCGGTGCGACCGTCTTCGGCGCCACCTTGGGATCCGTCTGCGCGAATGCGGAGCCGGCGCACAGGACCGCGCCGGCCGCGACGAGAGCTCGCATCCTGAGTTGCACCAATATCCTCCGGCGACCCGCAATTCACATTGCTGACGTTGGGTCAAACAAGCGGCGGTGTCAACGCATCGGAGATTGAGGGAGCCGCTCTTCTGTCGGCCTCCGGCACACCTGTTGCGTTTCGGCGACAGCGTTCAGCTCATTTCTGAGGCAACTCTCGCGGGAGCAAGGATTGTCGGTGCAGATCCCTCGTTAGACTTGTCAGGGAACCGTGCTTGCGGTCCGGTGGTCGGTTCAGCGCGGGTGGTGGAAAAGGTTCAGATAGGTCGGGTCGAAATCGGCGAGCCGGGCCAGGCCGTCCCAGTCGCAGATCACGATGCGATTTCCCTTCCACGTGACGAGGCCCGTCGCGCGCAGCTCCTGGAGCGTCCGGTTGGTGTGGACGATCGAGAGGCCGACGAGATCGGCGATCTCCGCCTGCGTCAGCGGGAACTCGAAGGAACCGTTCTCGACACGCCCGACGACCTCGAGCCGCTTGTAGACCTCGCACACCAGGTAGGCCAGATGCCGGATCGGCTCCATGCGGCCCATGCAGGCGATCCAGTTGCGCTGGATCGCTGCGTCGATGGCGACCATCATGAAGAGCATGCGGCCGAGATGCGGCATCTGCGTCGCCAGCCGCTGCACGTCGCGGTGCGGTACCATCGCCACTGTCACCGGCATCAGCGCGATGACCGCATGGTCCATGATCTTGAGGAAGAAGCCGTGCAGGTCGACGAAGTCGCCGGGGACGTGGAGAGCGGTCAGCTGCCGGTTGCCGTTGGCGAGCTGGCGGCTGCGTGCGGCCAGTCCGTCGACCAGAAGGCAGCTATCGGTCGGCCGGGAGGCCTCCGCGACGATCTCCTCGCCATCGCCATACCGCTTGAGGCGCCAGGGCAGGTCACGCAACGCCTGCCGTTCCTCGTCCGACAACGCATCGCGCCGTTCGAGGGAGGCGATCAGCGATTGCGGATCGAAGCGCTGGGTGTCGGTGGCCGTTGCGGAATAGGTGCCGCGCGGCGGCGGATCCATCAAAAGGATGCGCGAACCGTCGCCTGCCCTTGGCCTGGTCTTGTCGCCCTCGTAGTTCGCCAAAACGATTTCCCCGTGTGTCGCAGGCCGGCCCTGCTTGCGGGGGAACGAACGGAATGCCGACCGGTTCCCTGCACCGGCGGCGAGGGATGCCGCAGATTGACGCGTGGCCGATGGCGTCGACGGAACCCAAGGCGGCGATTGCGGGTTCCTGGACAGCCGCCGCACACTTGGCCCAACATCCGACTGCGGCGGTCGCGCCGTCGCGCATGTCGCGGCGGCGCGTTTTCAGGTCGAGGATGCGGACCGGATCGGCCCGGTCAGCCGCTCCGCAGCAGCGTCGCCATCCGCCGGGTCGCGAGGGCATAGCCCTCCACCCCGAAACCGGCCATCACCCCGTCCGCCCGCAGCGAGACATAGGAATGGTGGCGGAAGCTTTCGCGCTTGTGGACGTTGGAGATGTGGACCTCCAGCACGGGGCCTTCGAAGGCGTTCAGCGCATCGAGGATGGCAATCGACGTGTGGGTGAATGCCCCGGGATTGATGATGATGCCCGCGGCCGCCTCGCGCGCCTCGTGGATCCAGTCGATGATCTGGTGCTCGGCATTGGACTGCATGAAGCGCAGGCCCAGTCCGAAGTTGTCCGCCAGTTCCCGGCAGGCGGCTTCGACGTCGGCCAGCGTCTCGCGGCCATAGATCTCGGGCTGCCGCTTTCCGAGCAGGTTGAGGTTGGGTCCGTTGAGGATGAACACCGTCTGCATTGCAGGCTCCCCCGCGCCGACCGGTTTTCGGCAGGCAGATTGTTGCGACCTTGCGAGCGCCGCGCGCCGTTGCCGGGTAAGGGCAGTGCGGTGGGCGGCCGCGATACGTCTGCGATTTTCAGGGGTGCGTCAAGGCGGAGCCTGAACGGCGGCGCAGGCCCGGTCAGGCACCGCTACGGAGGCCGAACGACGTTCTTCGGCCAGGCGCCGCGGGATTCCCGATCATCTGAAAAAGGCGGGACTTCTTTCCGTCGGGCAGGCCGGATTCGAACCGACGACCCCTTGACCCCCAGTCAAGTGCGCTACCGGGCTGCGCTACTGCCCGAAGGAAAGAAGTCCCTCGCTATGCGCCTCTGGCCGGGATCGAACTCTGCCATTCCCGGCCAAGGACCTCTGGAACGGCAGGGAGCGCTCGGCCCCGAACCGCCGGAAGCCCTATCGCCTGATGCGAACGGGCGCAAGGGGAAATCTGGCCATCGCCGGTCTAAACCAGCGTCGCCAGGCAAGGCCCATCCGGCTCCCGTCAGACGACGATAGGGTTCGACGCTCCGTCCATGCTGATCGAGACGCCGGTGACGTAGCTGGCGCGTGCCGAAGCAAGAAAGACGACCATGGCGGCGATCTCGCCCGAAGTCGCGAAGCGCCCGATCGGGATGCGCGCGAGACCGCGCTGGCGGGCCTCCTCGATGCTCGTTCCGGCAAGCCGCGCGTCCGCTTCCATCCCCTGGACCATGCGCTCGGTCTCGGTGGTGCCGGGATTGACCGCGACCACCCGCACGCCGCGCGACGCATAGGCATTGGCAAGGCCTGCCGTCATCAGCATGAGCGCGGAATTTGCCGCACCGCCGGGAATGTGCGTCGGCGACGCCACCTTGCCGCCATTGCCGACGACATTGACGATCACGCCGGTGCCGCGTCCGGCCATCGACTTGACGACCGGATCGCTCACGTTGACGTAGCTGAAGAACTTGGCGTCCATGGCCGCCCGGTAGGCGGCGGGCGAAAGCTCGTCGGGCGGGGTGCGCCGCGCAGCGCCCGCGCTGTTGACGAGAACGTCGACGGGGCCGAGCTCGCGTTCGAGCGCCTCGACGGCGCGCAGTGCCGCGTCGGCATCGATGAGGTCGGCACTCGCGGCGGCGACGCCCGGAAGCCGCGCCCTGGCGGCCGAAAGGCTGGCCTCGCTGCGCGAGACGATGCCGACGCGCGCCCCTTCGGCCAGAAATGCCTCGGCGCAGGCGAAGCCTATCCCCCGCGAGCCGCCGGTGACGATCACCACCTTGTCCTTCAGTCCCAGATCCATGTCGCTCTCCCTTGTCGCGACAGGAGTGCCCTTGCCGGACGGTCAGCGCAAGGGGCTGGGACGCATCGTTGCCCGGAATGGCTTCAGCGGATTGCCGCCGCTGCCGATGGTGCCGATGCTGCGGGGCGGGGGTGCCGGATCGTCGACCACTGGTGCCGCTGTTCGAGCGCGATCCCGCCCCAGACGAGGCCGAGCAGGAGATAGAAGTGCCGCCAGTGATCGGTGTCGATCACGGTGCCGAGCAGCACGTGCCCGAGGAAGACGACCCAGGCGCACAGCAGATAGGGCTGCCAGGGGCGGTCGCGAAACAGGATGCGGAACCCGGCGGCCAGCGTCCAGACGACCATGGTGAGCCAGCAGGCGAAGCCCAGCCAGCCGTAATCCATCAGCGCCTTCAGCCAGATGTTGTGCGTGTCCTCGCCATAGAGCTTGCCGAAGACCAGCGGGCCGATGCCGAGCGGCTTTTCCATGGCGAGCACGAAGCCGATGGCGTGGCGGGCGAAACGTCCGAGCCGCGCCCCGTCATACTCCTGGACCAGCTGCGCGCGCGTGGAGAAGATGTCGGCGATCGCGGGGATCTGCAGGGCGATCAGCAGCCCGAGCATCAGCAGGCCGAAGGCCGCGCCGCCCATCAGGAGGATGCGCAGGCGAAACAGCCCGCTCCGGCTGCGGATGAAGAGCAGCAGCGCAAGCAGCAGCGCCGAGAAGGCGAAGAGGCCCCAGGCACCGCGCGAAAAGGACAGGAACACGCCAAACGCGATGATGCCGAGCGGCAGCGCGAGCAGGGGCATCCGCGCCACCGGGCCGGTGATCATCCGGTAGAGCAGGTAGATGCCGGGCAGCGTGATGAAGGGGCCGAAGACGTTCGGGTCCTGGAAGGCGCCGGCGGCACGTTCGAACTTGGTGAACATCTCGGCCCCGGGAAAGGCGTGGAAATAGCCCAGGATGCCGAGCACGGAAGTGAAGATCGCCGCTGCCACCCAGGCGTGGAAGATGAGGCGGAAGAGCTCCGGCCTGCCGTCGAGCACGGCCGCGTAGAAGATCGCGGTGAAGGCGAGGAACAGCGAGACGGCGATGTAGAGCGGGGCGTCGCCCAGCACCGCCATCTGGGTCGCCGCGATCATGCCGCCGATGTTGAAGACGACCAGGAGCACGGCGAGCGGCGTCACGGCCCGCGAGATGCGCAGCCCGAACAGCGCCCACACGGCGATCAGCGCCACCATGTAGAGCTCGTAGGGAGCAGGTTCGCGGATGACGAAGCCGGACAGGAACACGCCCAGCGTCACCGCCCCGGTCGACATGAGGGCGGTGAGCCGGGCGTTGACGGCCGCGCGCGACGGGACGTCGTGCGGAAGGGCGACGCTCGCGGTCAATAGGCGTTTTCCGTGTTGAGCAGGCGGATCGGCGTCAGGAACAGGATCTTGAGGTCGAACCAGAGCGACCAGTTCTCGATGTAGTGCAGGTCGAACTCGGTGCGCTTGCGGATCTTCTCGTCGGTGTCCATCTCGCCGCGCCAGCCGTTGATCTGCGCCCAGCCGGTCACGCCCGGCTTGACCTTGTGGCGGGCGAAGTAGCCGTCGACCACCTCGGTGTAGAGCAGGTTGTGCGACTGCGCGGCGATGGCGTGCGGCCGCGGCCCGACCAGCGAGAGGCTGCCCAGGAGTGCGTTGAAGAACTGCGGCAGTTCGTCGATCGACGTCTTGCGGATGATGCGGCCGACGCGCGTCACCCGCGGATCGCCCTTGGTGACGGCGCGCCTGGCGGTCGGATCCGACTGGTCGGCATACATCGAGCGGAACTTGTAGACTTCGATCACGTCGTTGTTGAAGCCGTGCCGCTTCTGCTTGAACAGCACGGGCCCCTTCGAGTCGAGCTTGATGGCGATGGCCGTGGCGATCATGACCGGCGAAAAGGCGAGGATGCCGAGCAGCGAGAAGACGATGTCGAAGGCGCGCTTGGCGACCGAATCCCAGTCGTTGATCGGCTTGTCGAAGATGTCGAGCAGCGGCACCGATCCGACGAAGGAATAGGCGCGGGGCCGGAACCGCAGTTCGCTCGAATGAGCCGACAGGCGGATGTCGACCGGCAGGACCCAGAGTTTTTTCAGGAGCGACAGGACGCGCGATTCGGCGGTCAGCGGCAGCGAGACGATCAGCATGTCGATGCGCGCGATTCGGGCGAACTCGATCAGTTCGGAGATGTTGCCGAGCTTGGGGTAACCGGCGACGATCGGCGGCGAACGGGTGTCGCTGCGGTCGTCGAAGATGCCGCAGATGCGGATGTCGTTGTCCGGCTGCTGTTCGAGCGAGCGGATCAGCGTTTCTGCGCCCTTGCCGCCGCCGACGATCACTGCGCGGCGTTCCATCACGCCGTTGCGCGCCCACCGCCGGATGAGGCGCGACATCACCAGGCGCAGACCGAAAAGGGTTGCCAGGCCGGTCAGGTACCAGCTGCCGAACCAGAGGCGCGAGAAGTCCTGCGAGGTCTTCATGAAGAAGGCTGCCAGCGCCATCAGAGCGAAGACCCCCGACCAGACCAGCGCGATCCGACGGGCATGCGCGAAAGGATTGCGCAGCGTCGTCATCTGGTAGGCGTCGCTGATCTCGAGCAGGATGACGGCAAGCAGAGCGCCGCCGAAGCCGGTCCAGACATAGCTCCAGTCCATCCCGATCCGGTCGTAGTGGATGAAGTGGGAGAACGCGCCGGAGAGCGCCAGGAGCAGGAATTCGAGGATGCGCAGCTTGCCGCTGACCATCACCGGCGACATGGTGTCCGTGCGGTATTGGGCCGCGACGCGCTTCGCGAAGGCGCCGAGTTCGGCCGGTTCGCCGCGCGGGGCGCCGCCAGCCTCGAAGCGGCGAACGGCATCCGGCGTGAAGCGCGATGACGGATCGATCTGGTTCATGTCGCTGGGCCTGTTGAGGCTCCAACGATAGCGCGGATGGGCTAACATTCCCTTGCGATCGGATGTGGCATTGGACCGATCCGGCGCGGCGGTGGCTCAGAACAGCGGCACTTCGCCCACGAAACGCGATCGCGACAGCCACGGTGTCTGCCTGCCGCCGGTCGCGTCGACGACGTCGTGTTTCGCCGTCGCGAAGAGTTCGGACAGTTCCACCGTCCCGTTGCCGTCGGTGTCGGTGTCCGGGCTCGTCAGCGCGCGAAGCACCGTGGCCGTGAAGATGCCGCCCCCGAACTGCCTGCTTTCGAGGCTCGGTTGCCTTCCCTTCGAGGCGGAGAGGACGGCGAAGGGGAGTTTCGAAGTCTCGAACAGCACGTCGACTGCATCATCGTTCGTCGCCGCGTCCGCAGCGCCCGAATGGCAGGCATCGAGGAGCACGACGACGCGCGCTTCGAACCGTGCCAGCAGGCTCACCACGTCGCTCCAGGCCAGCGCGGTCCCGGCAATGTCGGCGCTGCGCGTCCCGCCCCCTGCCAGGAAGAACCGGCCGTGCTCGTCGAGAAGGCCATGCCCGGCGACGTGAACCAGCACGGTGTCCCCCGGCCTGGCGGCGAGACGGATGCGTTCCAGTTCGGCCGGCAGCCGCTCGCGCAGATCGGGCGCGTTCTCGATGAGACGCGTCTCCACGGCGCCGTAGTAGCGCGACGGCGCCGCAGCCAACCCCTGCGAGAGGTTCCTGGCGTCGGCTGCCGCAAAGGCGAGGTCGGGCAGGCGCGGATCGTCGTAGCGGTCGGTTCCGACCGCCAGAACGTGGAGCGTCGCGGTTCCACTGGCCGGCGCCGGAGCGGCGCGCGGCATCGTCCATGTGCGACTGACGAGGCCGTTGCGATCTTCCGCCCTTATCGCGACCCAGCGGGTCTCCGGCAGAACCGGGATGTCGAGCGTGATCTCCGCCCGCGCGCCCGAGACGGGCACGGACCGGATCGGCACGCCGTCGCGGTGGATGGTGATCGCCGCCAGCCCGCTCTCCGCCGCCGCGCGGACGTGCACGCGGTCGGTGTCGCCATCGGAAGAGCCCGCGGCCGTGACCAGCAGGCGCGGAGGCACAGGCACCACGGGAGCGGCCGCGGGCTGCGTGCGGCGCGCGAGCCTGTCCTGGACCAGGTCGTCGCGACGCAGGCCGGCGCTCAGCTGATCCAGCGAATAGAGGTTGCGGTCGCCGGGGAATTTCAAGCTGACATAGCGCGCGCCTTCGTCCGTCGAGACGTAGCGAAACGCCTCGTCGTAGATCACCGCCTCGTCGTCCAGATAGAGGCCGGACAGCACGGCCCTTCCGGTCTCGAGGCCCAGGACGAAGAACCGCCCGTCGCCGTTCAGCTGCACGAGATGCCGGCCGTCGGGCGTCATGCCGATGGTGTCCACATCGTCAGCGCCTTCGATGTCCGCCAGGACGGTCTGCGCAAAGTCGTTCGAGACGTCGACGACGACCAGTCGGCGCTGCGGATCGAGGAAGGCCACCAGATCTTCGGAGAGACGGAACAGGCGGATGCCGAAGCCCGGCGCGACGTCGATGGACGCCGCCCTGGCTTCGAGTTCCGCTCTTGCGGTCTCGCCGAGGCCGAGTTCGTCGAGGTCGTCCGGCAGGTAGTCGGCCTGCAGCGCGAGGATCGAACGGCTCCCGCCGGCCTCGTCTGCCCGCACGGCTGCGATCAGCCCGTCCGGCACGCCGCGCGAGCCATGGATCTGGAGATACTGGATGAACTGCACCACCTCGCCGCGACGCTTCAGCGTCCACACCTGGATGTCCTGCAGGTAGCCGAGGAGGACCTCGTTCCCGACCGCGGCGACCGGCAGGGTGAGCGCGTCGATCCGCTCCGCCATCGCCGAAGTCGCGAGCCCGCGCGCACGCGCCAGGCTTCCGGTTTCGAAGAACGCGGCGTCGCCCCATCCCGCCGGAAGGTTGCGGAGCGGCCTCTCGTCGGGAATGAGCGTCTCGAGATGATCGTGAAAGAGCGGCGGCGGGGATATGTACTCGATCCCGAGATCGGCCATCCGCCGGGCCATGCGCGATCCGAAAGCGATGCCCGAACTTGCCGCCAGCGATCGGGCGCCGCGGTGATGGAGATTGTCCAGCATCGTCCAGTCGCCGGCGGGGCGCTCGGACCGGCTTTCGGCCGGCCGGCCATGCACCGCGACCGCGGAGGCGCCGTCGCTCCGGTAGCTGGCACGGCCGATGCCTTTGAGGTCGATGGCCGATCTCTCCGATCCGCCCCGACGCTTCGGCCAGGCGCTCAGCCTTTCGTGGCTGAAGGCGCGCAGGAGACCGGCCTGCGGCAGGACGGTGTCGAGGCCGCTCGTTTCCGGATCGCCGGCCGGCCGGCCGATCGTCTCCGGGAAGGCGAGACTGAGCCGTGTCCGCCCGGCCACTCCGCCGATGGTGGCGGTTGCTGCCTCCGGCGAGACGGAGACGGAACCGCTGTCGTAGAGCGAGCAGTTTCCACAGCCGTACTGGCCGTAGTGATAGGGCCTGTCGATCAGCATCTGCTGCAAGCCGACGGCGTTCCAGGCCTCGTAGGCGACCGCGAGGAACGCGTCCCCGGGCGACCACTCGAGCCCCTGGATGAAGCGGCCGCGATAGGCCGATCCGTCCGCTCCCAGCTCGAGAACCGCCTTCTCGGCGTAGAGGTCGATGACGGTGAGGACGCTGCGAAGGTCCGCATAGTCGGAATCCTCCATCTCGGCGGTCTCGTGCTTTTCCTTGCCGAAGGCGTGCAGGAAGCGTGACGAGGGCGAGAAACGCGGTTCCAGTCCCTCGGCAGCCCAGATCAGCGCACCCGTCGTCTCGTCGAGCACCCGGTAGTAACCGTCGAAGATCTCGAGCCGGAAGGCGCCGGAATTGCTGACCACGACATCGGCCGGCGCATCGGTCGAATAGGGATCCTGGATGATCACCCGCGGGACGCCGGGGGCCACCGTCGTCACGATCGGATCACGCAGGCGCACCACGGCGTCGGACGCCAGCACCGTTCCCGCCGGTGCATAGGCAATGGCCCAGTCGAACCGGAGATCGCCGATGAGGTACGGCTCGACGGCCAGTGTCCCGTTGGCGTTGCCATCGAGGTGGAGCGGGACGATCGCGCGCATCCGGTCGGACGCGAAGGCGATGTCGGCCGGCGCGCGTTCGCCGGGCGCGACGGCGAAGAAGCCTTCGCCGGAAAAGCGCACGCGCTCGGGCGTGGCGAGGATGAGCCAGGCGCCGCCGCCGCAGCCTTCGCCCGCGCCACCGCCGCTCCACCGGAGGGGGAGGGGCTGGCCGCTTCGGGCGCCGCGACCCGCGTGCATCCCCTCGTCGACGACGAGCCGGGTCTCCCGGACGAGCCGATCCGCGCATTCTGCCGCGTCGGCCTCGTCGTCCTGAGCCGCGGCGCGCGACGGGGTTGCACCGGCAAGAAGCGACAGGAAAAATGCCAGGGCGAGGGGCAGGATCCTCAATGACAGTCCCGTTCGTCGCGTGCTCGAAACCACCGCTGCACCGCTCCCCGACTTCGGCCCGAAGGGTCTTCCATCGCACCGCCCGGAACAAGAGGGTCGGTCCGTCGGAGCGCAGGCTCGTCGCGGAATGCGGTCAGAGGATGACGCTGCGGTAGACGGTCTCGATCTCCTGCGCCATGCGGGAGACCGAGAAGCGCGCGGCGATGTCGGCCGGGCGCGGCATGGCGGCGGCCCAGGCTGCCGGATCTGAGGCCGCCAGCACCATCTTGCCCGCGATGGCGTCCGGCTGCGGCGTCACCAGCGCCGTCGGCGCATCCGCGAAAATCTCCGGGATGCCGCCGACCGCGCTCGCGATCATCGGCCGTCCCGCCGCCAGCGCCTCGAGCACGATGTAGGGCAGGGCTTCCGCGCGCGAAGGCACCACCACCGTGCGGGCGAGCGCGAAGGCCTGCCTGGCCGGCATCGGATCGAGGAAGGTGACGCGCTCCGACATGCCGCGCTCGGCCACCATCGCGACGTAGCGGTCCCTGTCGTCGCCCGATCCCACCATCGTCGCCGTCAGCGGGCGGCCAAGCGCCTTTTCGGCCAGCCCGAGCGCATCGATGAAGATATCGGGCCCCTTCAGGTCCCGCATCATGCCGATGTAGAGGAAGTCGCTCGCATCGGCGGCAGGCAAAACCGGCTCGAACTCCGCCGGCGTCACGCCGTTGTAGACTACGCGGTGGCCGACTTTCGGCTCCCCCACCTTGCGGCGATAGGTGTCCTGCTCGTACTCCGACACGAACAGGATATGATCCGACACCCGCTCCAGCATGCCTTCGAGCATGAACGTGGCGCGGCCCGTCATGGTCGATGGATTGTAGTGCAGGCTGCCCCCGTGGGGCGAATAGAGGCGGGCGACGCGAGACCTGGATACCCGCAAGAGTGAGCCGAACACGCGCGAATAGACGCCACCCTTGGCGCTATGGCCGTGCAGGATGTCCGGCTGCAATTCCTTGATCAGTCTGAATGTCCGCCAGGCCGCGGCGATGTCGCCCAGTCCGACGTGGCGTTGCATGGGCGTGCGCCGCACGCCGAGTTCGAGCTTCGATTCCATCGCCCGGAAGAGCCGCGCCTCGTATTCGCCGCCGGTCGAGGAATCGCAGACGATGCCCACCTTGTGTCCGGCTGCCGCCTGCGCGTCGGCCAGGTCGCGCACGTGGCGGAAGATCCCGCCGACAGGCGACCGGAAGCAGTGGACGATGCGGAGGCTCTGGCTCACGTCGGGTCAGGTCTTCCAGGCTCAAAACAGGCGCTCGCGGACATAGACCGTGTCGCCGGGGAGGATGGGGTCGGACCTCAGCACGCGGCCGGTCATGACCTTGCCGTTGATGTCGCGGGTGATGTCGACGTTGGCCTGGTAGGCCCTCGGCGAATAGCCGCCCGCCGCGGCGATCGCCTTGTGCACGGTCATGCCGGGCACGTAGGAATACTGGCCCGCCGCGCCGACCTCGCCCATGACGAAAATCGGGCGGTAACGGTCGATCTCGACGGAGACGTCCGGGTCGCGCAGATAGCCGCCGCGCAATTTCTGCGCGAGATCGGCTTCGATCTGCTGCGCCGTGCGGCCCCGCGCGCCGACCGCGCCGACGAGCGGGAAGGAAATGTAGCCGGCCTGGTCGACGCCGTAGACGTTCGACAGCCCGTCCTGCTCGAAGACCGTGACGCGGATCCGGTCGCCCGCATCCAGCACGTAGGGCTCGTTGATCGCCGCGTGAAATGCCGGCGCGACCGGCCGATAGCTGGCACAACCGGCCAGGAGAAGCACGGCGAAAGCGGCGGTCGAAACGGCGAACGGGCTTTTCATCGGAGACACGCACCCTTTGACGGACCGCCGGAGGCCCGACGATCGAAGACCGTACCGTTATCCACTCGTTAGGGTTAATGCCCGGTAAAAGGGCGGCGCGAATGGCTGTGCCTTTTTGACGTCGTGTCTTGGTGCCTGAATTAACCGGTTGTGAATACGTCTGAATTTTCGGTTACTGCCGTCTTAACCGCGCAGTTACCATAGGTGTTTACCATCTGGGGTCACAAGTGAGTGGAGTGACCACAGATGGCCGTCGTCGACGCCTCCCGAGCGGATCTCGACATAGACATGGGCGCCCTGGTTTCGAGCCTGGCACGCGACTGGAAGCGGATCGCGCTCGTCGCGGCCTGCGTGACGGCGGCGGCCTTCGCCTTTGCAACCCTTTCGACCAAGCACTACCAGGCCGAGACGCGCATCCTGATCGAGACGCGCGAGTCCGTCTTCACGCGCCCCGACGCCGGCAATGACGATTCCACCATTCTGGACGACCAGGGCGTGGCCAGCCAGGTGGAGGTCATCGGCTCGGCGGACCTGCTCAAGCAGGTGGCGCGCGATCTCAACCTGGCGGCGATCCCGGAGTTCGAGGCATCGGGACAGGTTTCCTTCGCCGGGCGGATGCTGATCCTGCTCGGGCTGAAGTCCGATCCGGTGGAACTGCCGCCCGAGGATCGTGTGATCAAGGCCTTCCGCGAGAAGCTCACCGTCTATCGGGTTGAGAATTCCCGCGTCATCGTGGTGCAGTTCTCCTCCGAGGATCCGGCGCTTGCCGCGCGCGTTCCGAACTCCATCGCCGACGCCTATATCGCGCTTCAACGCAGCGCCAAGCAGCAGTCCAACGCCGACGCGACCGACTGGCTGGAGCCCGAGATCGCCGATCTGAGCGCGAAGGTGAAGGCGGCCGAGGGCAGGGTGGCGGACTTCCGTTCGAACTCCGACCTGATGCTCGGCAACAACAATGCCGCGCTTGCAACGCAGCAGCTCTCCGAACTGTCGAGCGAACTCTCGCGGGTCAAGGCCAGCCGCGCCGCCTCCGAGGCGACCGCTTCGGCCGTGCGCCGGGCGTTGGCGGGTGGCGCTTCGATCGACGCGCTGCCGGGCGTTCTGGCTTCGCCGCTGATCCAGCGGCTGCGCGAGACGCAGGTGCAGCTCAAGGCGGACATCGCCGACCTGTCGGCGACGCTGCTCGACAATCATCCGCGTATCCGGGCGCTGCGGTCGCAACTCGCCGACCTCGACGGCCAGATCCGCAACGAAGCCCGCAAGGTGCTGGAAGGTCTAGACACCGAGGCCGATGCGGCGCGGCTGCGCGAAGTGGAACTGACCGCCGAACTCAACCGCTTCAAGGCGGAATCGGCCCGCGTCGGAGAGCAGGAAGTCGAACTGCGCGCGCTCGAGCGGGAAGCCGCCGCGCAGCGCGATCTGCTCGAGACCTATCTGACGCGTTATCGCGAGGCGGCCTCGCGCAAGGACCGCAACTATCTGCCCGCCGATGCGCGCACCTTCTCGCGCGCCGGCGTGCCGTCCGAGCCGTATTTCCCCAAGGTCGTCCCGATCACCGCCGCCGCCTTCGTCGCATCGCTTCTGGTCATGGCGCTCGTGACGCTGCTGCGCGAACTGTTCAGCGGCCGCGCCCTGCGGCCGGCCGCGACGGCGGAGCCGGTGCGCGACGTGCCGATGCCGGCCTACGCTCCGGGCCGCGCGGATGCGACGTTTGCGGCGTTTCCCGACGACGCGGACGAGGACAGGGCGCCGGTCTTCACGAAGGGCCAGATCACCGTCGAGGCCGCGGCCGAGCGGCTGATCTCGCGCGGCGCCTCGCGGGCCATCTTCGTCTCGCCGGAAGGCGACGAGGGCGCCGCAACCGCCATCATGGTGGCGCGCGAAGTGGCCGATTCCGGCCTGCGCACGCTGCTCCTCGACCTCACCTCCACCGGCGCGGCTTCGCGGCCGATGCTGGACGGAACCAGCCACAAGGGCATCACCAACCTGCTCTGCTCGGAAGCGCAGTTCACCGACATCATCCATCCGGACCTCTATTCGGACTGCCACGTGATTCCGGTCGGCACGGCCGACCCGGCCCGCGCGATGCGGGCGGTGGATCGCCTGCCGATCATCATGGACTCGCTCACGACCGCCTATGACATCGTCATCGTGGAGTGCGGCCCCGCCGAACCGGGGAGCCTGAAGCGCCTCGCTTCCGGCGCGACGGAGGTGATCATCAGCGTGATCGAGGAGGAGGATGCGGCGATCGCCTCGACCGAGCAGAACCTGAAATCGGTCGGCTACGACAAGGCCTTCCTGGTCACGCCGGTCGGCTACGTGCCGCCGCGGTCGCCCACGCCCGACGAACGGTCCGCTGCCTGAGACGGAAACGGAGGCTGGCACAAGCCTCCGGAGGTGACGAGCCCGGTGCCACCCGCTAGAAGCGATGCCGTGTATACATCGCTTGATGGGAGGCTCGATGACGATCGCCGATGGTGACTTCCTCTGGGAGGGCAGTGCCGACTTCAAGGACGCCTCGAACACGGCCGACTTCATGCGCTGGCTGCAGGCCGAGCGCGGCCTCCATCTGTCCGATCACGAAGCACTGCGGGCCTGGTCCGTCGACGACATCGAAGGCTTCTGGGCAGCGGTCTGGGACTATTTCGCGATCATCTCCGACGATGGCTATGACAGCGTGCTGGAAAGCCGCGCCATGCCGGGCGCACGCTGGTTCACCGGCAGCCGCGTCAACTATGCCGAACACATCCTGCGCCGCGAGGCGGATCATCCGGACAGGACGGTCTTCCACCATGTTTCGGAAGTGCGGCCGCTGGCCGACATGAGCTGGGGCGAACTCGGCTCGCGGGTGCGCGTTCTGGCGACCTGGCTGCGCGCGCGCGGCATCGGCCCCGGCGACCGCGTCGTCTCCTACATGCCCAACGTCCCCGAGACGATCGTGGCCATGCTTGCTGTCACCGCGATCGGCGGGATCTGGTCGTCCGCCGCGCCCGAATTCGGCGTCAAGACGGTCGTCGACCGGTTCGCGCAGATCGAGCCGAAGCTGATGTTTGCCGCCGACGGCTACCGCTTCGCCGGCCGCGACTTCCCCCGCATCACCGAGATCGAGCAGATCGTCGGCGCGCTCCCTGGGCTGGAGACGGTCGTCTGGCTCGACTATGCCGGCAGCGGCGCGCGGCCGGCACTGGCCGGCGTCGACATCGTCGCCTGGGAGGACGCGCTGTCCGGCCCGGCGGTCCCGCCCGAGAGCTTCCGCTACGAGCGGGTCGGACCGGATCATCCGCTCTGGGTTCTGTTTTCGTCGGGCACCACCGGCCTGCCGAAGGCCATCGTGCACGGCCATGCCGGCATCATCGTCGAACACTACAAGACGGCGGCCTTCCATCTGAATCTCAAGCCGCATTCCTGCATGTTCTTCTACTCGACCACGGGCTGGGTGATGTGGAACTCGCTGCTCTGGGGCCCGCTGATGGGAGGGAGGGTGCTGCTGTACGACGGTGCGCCGTCGCATCCGGGGCCGGACCTCCTGTGGCGTCTGGCGGCAGAGGTGGGCGCCACGTCGTTCGGCGCAAGCCCGACCTATGTCGACACGATGCGCCGCCAGGGCGTGGTGCCGAAGGATATCTGCGACGTGTCCACCTTCGAGAACGTCTTCCTCGCCGGCTCGCCCTCGACGCCCGAGACATTCGCCTGGCTGCGTGAAGCGGTGAAGGAAGACCTCTGGATCACCTCGCAGTCGGGCGGGACCGAGTTCTGCAGCGGCATCGTCGGCGGGACGCCGCTGCTGCCCGTCCACGCGGGCGAGATCCAGACGCGGTGCCTGGGCGTCGACGTGCGCGTCTTCGACGACGCGGGGCGCGAACTGGTGGGGGAGGTCGGCGAGATGGCGATCGTCAAGCCGATGCCCTCGATGCCGATCTTCTTCTGGGGCGACGACGATCTCGCGCGCTATCGCGAAGCCTATTTCGACACATGGCCGGGCGTCTGGCGGCATGGCGACTTCATGGAGATCAACGCCCGCGGTGGCTGTTTCGTCCATGGACGGTCGGATTCGACGCTCAACCGCTTCGGCGTCCGCATCGGTTCGGCGGAAATCTACCGGACCATCGATCACATGGAAGCGCTGGCCGACAGCCTCATCGTCTGCATCGAGGAGCCCGGCGGCGGCTTCTACATGCCGCTCTTCGTGGAACTGCGCGACGGGGCGGAGCTCGACGACGCGTTGCTGCAGCAGATCCGCACCCGGCTGCGCACCGAGCGCAGCCCGCGCCACGTGCCCGACGAGGTGCTGGCCGTGCCGGCCATTCCCTACACGCTGTCGGGGAAGAAGATGGAGGTGCCGGTGCGCAAGCTGCTGATGGGCTGGCCCGCCGAGAAGGCCTTCAGTGCGGATGCGATGCGCAATCCGGCGAGCATGGACTGGTTCGTCGACTTCGCCCGCAGGCGCGGCGCGAAGGGCGAGGGGCTCTACCGCAACCTCGCCGGTCGCTGAAGACGGGAGGGGGCGGGCTTTCGCCCGCGCCCTCAGGCAAGCTTGAGCAGCTTGGCCGCGTTCTGCTTCAGGACGAGCGGCTTGACCTCGTCCTTGATGCCGATGGTCTCGAAATCCGACAGCCAGCGGTCCGGCGTGATCGCAGGCCAGTCCGAGCCGAACAGCATCTTGTGCTTCAGGATCGAATTGACGTAGCGCACGAGGATCGGCGGGAAGTATTTCGGCGACCAGCCCGACAGGTCGATGTACACATTGGGCTTGTGGGTCGCCACCGAAAGCGCCTCCTCCTGCCAGGGGAAGGAGGGATGCGCCAGGATGATCGGCATGTCCGGGAAATCCACCGCGACGTCGTCGAGATACATCGGGTTCGAATATTTCAGCCGCATGCCCATTCCGCCGCGCATGCCGGAACCGACGCCGGTCTGGCCGGTGTGGAACAGCGTGATGGCGCCTTCCTCGGCGATCGCCTCGTAGAGCACGTAGGCGCTGCGGTCGTTGGGATAGAAGCCCTGCATCGTGGGGTGGAACTTGAACCCCTTGATGCCGAAGTCCCGCACCAGCCGCCTGGCCTCGCGCGCGCCGGCCTTGCCCTTGGCCGGGTCGATGGAGGCGAAGGGGATCATGATGTCGCTGTTGGCGGCGGCGATCTCGGCCACCTCCTCGTTCTTGTAGCGGCGGAAGCCCGTCTCGCGCTCGGCGTCGACAGGGAAGATCACGCAGCCGATCTTGCGCTCGCGGTAGTAGTCGGCGGTTTCCTGCACGGTGGGCAGCATGCCCTTCGCCCCGGCCGGATTGCGGAAATAGGCGGCCATTCCGGCCTGGAATTCGTCATATCCGTCGTCGCGCGGGCCGCAGCAGGGCTCCTCGGCATGGGTATGGATGTCGATTGCCAGCAATTCGTCGAGTTTCATGCGTTCCCTGCCTTTTTACTCGGCGGCACATTCCCCAAACGCGGCTCGGTTGTAAACACCAAATCCCGTCCGGCCGACTGCAATCAGTCGTCGGCGTCGGCTGCCTTCGCGGCGCCCGGCCGGTCGCGCCGGCGCAGGGCCTTGACGGTGTTCCACAGCCGCGGGTTCGACTTGACGAAACGCTTGGCGCCGACGAGCCCGCGCCGCAAGGCGATGGCCAGCCGCCCCTTCGCCGTCAGCGGAACGGCCACGTCGAACTGCCGGGTCTCGACGTCGCACCACTGGCGCTTGTAGCGTTCGTCGCCGACACTGAAATCGAACGTCGACAGCCCGTTGTCGCAGGCTTCCCGGATGTTCTCGAAGAAAAGGAAATCGCCGGGACTGGCCGAGACCAACTCGTCCTCGGCGAAGGCGACGAAGTCGCAGACGATCGAACTTCGTGTGAGGCTGCTTCCGGTCATCGCCCTGACGACGCCGCCGACCTCGAGCGCCTGCAAGATGAAGTCGGGTGCCGGCGACCCTGCGGCGCGGCCGAAGAGCTCGCCAAAGAAGGCGCGCACGCCATCGTCGGCGAAGGCGTCGTCGATGCCCATGGCGGCGAAGCGTGCGGACTTCATGCGGAAGAACGCGTCGAGCAGCCGGTCGACCTCGGCGGGGCTGCCTGCCGCAAACCGGCGAAAACCGCCCGCGGCCTCGAACTTGCGGATCTGCGACCGGTGCTTCTTGCGCTTGCGCTTGCCGCTGGCCCGCGCGAGCACGCCGTCGAACCCGGGCGCAAGGTCGATTGCCAGGGCGGGATCGGGGCTCTGCCACGAGCCGACGGGCAACAAGGGGTTGGCGACGCCTTCGAACCGCTCCGCCAGACGCTCCAGCATCAGGATGTCGACGTCGCGCCGCACGGCACGCACGGCCGCCGAGAGTGCCGCCACGTCGCTGTGCCCCAAGTCGCCGGCCGTGCCGCCGGAAAGGGCCGGAAAACTGCCGTTGGCATGCGAGCCGCCGACGATGCGGGCCGTGCGGACCGCACCGCCGCGGACGACCTCCAGGCAGAGCGCCAGCCGCGTGCGGTCGTCGGTCGGAAGGGTCAGGCACAGGATGTCGGGATTGCAATGCCTTGCCCAAGCCTCGACCCAGTCCGGGCTCTGCGGCGGGGCATGGAGCGCGTCGCTGCAATGGGCGCGGTAGAAGGCGATGGCGTCCGGCCCCTGGAGGCACGAGGCCCCGCGCGCCCGCGCCGTCGACGCATCCCCCGTCCGATGGACGGCTGCATCCGCCGGCCGGCCCTGCGGAGGGTTGTGGACGACCGTATCAACCATACCTTTAACCTTCGAGGGTACTGCTACCGTCAGCGTGGTGTCGCGCCGGCCGATGGTGCAGCCTATCGGGAAATGGTGAAAGAATGATCGACAGGGGCGAACTGCTCAGGAAGCTGGTGCTGCACGGCGCCCGGCTGAGCCTGCTCGCCCCGCTCGCCGGCCGCCTGCTCGGCGGCATCGGCGCCATCCTGATGCTGCACCGGATCAATGACGACACCCCGTGCGGCATAGGCGTCAACCGGCACCTGACGGTGACGCCGTCCTTCCTCGACGCCGTGCTGACCGAGGTGCGCCGGATGGGCTTCGTCTTCGTCTCCATGGACGAGGCGGTCGACCGGCTGAAGAGCCGCTCCTCGCGCGAGCGCTTCGTCGCGATCACGGCCGATGACGGCTACCGCGACAACCTGACCGAGGCCTTGCCCGTGCTGGAGCGCCACGGGGCCCCGATCACCATCCACGTCGCGCCCGCGCTGACGGAGGGCAAGGTGCTGCTCTGGTGGGATCTGCTGGAGGAGATCGTCTCGACCCGCGACGTCCTCTATCTGTCCATGCCCGAAGGCCCCGCGGTGTTCGAATGCGACACGCCGACCGCGAGGTTCCGCGCGAACACCGAGATCCACAACTACCTGACGGAACGTGTGGCCGAAGAGGACCAGGTGCAGGTCGTCCGCAGCCTGGCGCGATCCTGCGGCATTGATCCCATGGTTGCCGGCCATGCCGCGCTGATGAACTGGGACGAACTGCGCCGCATCGCGGCCCACCCGCTGGTCACCATCGGCGCGCACAGCGTCCATCACTACAATCTGCGCCGGCTGACGCAGGAGAAGGTGATGCGCGAACTCCTCGACGCCCGCGCCATCATCGAGATGGAACTCGGGCTGACCCCGCGCCACATGGCCTATCCCTACGGCTACGAATCGGCCGTCGGCCGGCGGGAGGTCGAACTTGCCCGCGAGGCCGGCTACGCGTCGGCCGTGACCACCCGCCACGGCCTGCTCCAGGCCGAGCACGCGGCCCACCTGCAGGCGTTGCCGCGGATTTCCGTCAACGGCCGCTACCAGCTCGTCGCCCATATCGGCACGATGCTGTCGGGGATCACCATACCGATCGCCAATCGCGGCCAGCGTGTCGTCACCGTCTGACCGTGTCAGCCGATGCGTCAGCCCTGCGGCTTCGGCCCCGCCATCCACTTGATCAGCGCCATCGCCGGAAGCACCCACAGCAGGCCGGTGAAGAAGAAGTAGGCGAGGTGGACGACCCACGAGGATTCGGCCAGCTGCGCCACGGCCACGATGGTCGCTACGACGGCATAGACCACCACGAGCGTGACGAGGAGGATGGTGCCGATCAGCTTCTTCAGGCGCAGGGGCATGGACGCTTCCTTTCGGCCCTGCATGTACGCAGCCCGCAGGCAAAGGCAATGCCGAATGCGCGCAACGTGCCCGGCGCGACCGCGTGCCGCGCAGACAAGCCTTGCCAGCGCCCCACCTATCGGCCACGACAAGCCGCCGCATGAACCTCCGGACGGACCCATGACCGCGATCGCCGAAACCGCGCTGCACGACGCCATCGAACGGCAGGCGCACAACCGCGCCCTCGTCCGCGGCTGGCTCTACGTCGTGCTCCTCGTCCTGTTCGCCCTGGTGGTGGTGGGAGGCGCGACGCGGCTGACGGAATCCGGCCTGTCGATCACCGAGTGGAAGCCCGTGCTGGGCGTGCTGCCGCCGCTGACCGAAGCCGCCTGGCAGGCCGAGCTCGAGAAGTACCGCCAGATTCCGGAATACCAGCTCATCAACAAGGGCATGAGCCTGGACGACTTCAAGACCATCTACTGGTGGGAATGGAGCCACCGCCTGCTGGCGCGCGGCGTCGGCGTCGTCTTCGCCCTGCCGCTCGCCTTCTTCTGGCTCACCGGCCGGCTGGAGGGGCACCTGAAGCCGAAGCTCGTCGGCCTGCTCGCGCTCGGCGGCCTGCAGGGCGCCGTCGGCTGGTGGATGGTCGCGTCCGGCCTCGTCGACCGCACCGACGTTAGCCAGTACCGCCTGGCCACCCACCTGACGATCGCATGCATCATCTTCGCGGCCACCATGGTCGTGGCGCGGGGGCTGGCGCCGCATACGGCCGCTCCGTCGAAGGATGGGACGCGAACGTTCGCGCTGGTGCTGATGCTCCTCGTCCTGGTGCAGATCTATCTCGGCGGCCTCGTCGCCGGCCTCGATGCGGGGCTCGCCTACAACACCTGGCCGCTCATGGACGGCGCGATCGTGCCCGGCGATCTCCTGATCCAGCAGCCCTGGTGGATCAACTTCTTCGAGAACCCCAAGACCGTGCAGTTCGTGCACCGGACGGGCGGCTACGTGCTCTTCGCCGCCGCACTGTGGCACATGATCCAGGCGCGCCGGGATGAGCCGGGCACCACCCATGCCCGCCGCGCGCTGGTCTTCTTCCACCTCGTGCTCGTGCAGGCCGCGATCGGCATAGCCACGCTGCTCTTCCAGGTCCAGATCGGCTGGGCGCTGCTCCACCAGGCCTTCGCGCTGGTGGTGCTGGGGTTCGCGGCGGCCCACTGGCGCGGCACGCGCGGCAGCTATCCGGCCGAGACCGGCGTCCTCGTTCGCAGCTGAAGCTCAGAGCCTCGACCTGAGGGCCTGATACTGGGCAGGGCTCGTGTCGGCCATCGCCTCCGCGCGGGAGGCGGGAAGGTCGTCGTAGGAAACCGGCTCGTCGAACTGGCTGGCCGTGAGGTCGAAGCGGCGCGCGCCGACCCGGTTGTAGAAGTGCACGCCCTGCGGCGTACGCGTCTTCAGGATGTCGCCACCGAAGACGTCGTTCACCACCAGCGCGGTGACGCTGCACTGGCCGAGCGCCGGGACGTCCTTCGTCCACCTGGTCGACGTTTCGGCCGACCAGGCCGTCTCCAGCGCGTCACGAAGCGCCGGCAGGTCGCGGTAGGATCGCACTCAGGCCGCGCGGAGCATCAGGTCCATGTTCTGGACCGCGGCACCCGATGCGCCCTTGCCGAGATTGTCGAGAACGGCGACGAGGTTCGCCTGGCCCTTGCCTTCGGTGCCGAAGACGTAGAGGCGCATGCCGTCGGTGTCGTTGAGCGCCGTCGGGTCGATGCGTGCCATGGCGGCGCTGTCGGCCAGCGGCACCACGTCCACGACCGACTGCCCGGCATAGTGGGCGGCCAGCGCGGCGTGCAGGTCGGCCAGCGACGGGGCGCCGTTGAGGTCGGACAGGTGCAGCGGCAGCTGGACGATCATGCCCTGCGCGAACCGTCCGACGCTGGGCGAAAATATCGGGCGGCGCGCAAGCAGCCCGTGCGCCTGCATCTCCGGCACGTGCTTGTGCGCGAGCGTCAGCCCGTAGAGGAAGTGCGGTGCGGCGATGTGGTCGGGATTGGCCGCATCCTCCATCTGCGCGATCATCTGCTTGCCGCCGCCGGTGTAACCGGAGACCGCGTTGACGCTGACGGGATAGTCGGCAGGCAGGGTGCCTGCCTCGACCAGCGGGCGGATGAGGCCGATGGCGCCGGTGGGATAGCAGCCGGGATTGGCGACGCACCGTGCAGTGGCGATTTTCTCGCGCTGGCCGGCGGTCATCTCGGCGAAGCCGTAGGCCCAGCCGGGATGGATGCGGTGCGCCGTCGAGGTGTCGATGATGCGGGTCGAGTTCGTGCCTTCGAGCAGCGCCACGGCTTCCTTCGAGGCCTCGTCCGGCAGGCACAGGATGGCGATGTCGGCCGACTTCAGCATCTCCTCGCGCAGGGACCGGTTGCGCCGCTCCGCCTCGGGAATGGAGAGGATGTCGAGGTCGTCGCGGCTGCCGAGCCGGGTGCGGATCTGCAGGCCGGTCGTGCCGTGCTCGCCGTCGATGAAGATTTTCGGTTTCATGCCTGTCTCGCCTGAAAGATGGTGCATTCAATGGGTTGGAGTCGTGCGCGGACTCTGTCCCGGAAGGCGTTGATCAAGGCTGCGAAGTCCCTGAATCAGGACGCGAAGGTCTCCGGGCGTGCCGCCTGGGCGGATCGTCGTCGGTTCATCGCAGGCGCGCCTTCTTTTCCGCGAGCAGGCCCAGATACATCTGCGCCACCGTCGCACCCGCGATCGCCGTGATGTCGGCATGGTCGTAGGGCGGCGAGACTTCTACGATATCCGCCCCCACGATGTCGAGTTGGCCGAGCTGCCGCAGCACCGAAAAGATCTTCGCCGAGGAAGGCCCGCCCGCCACCGGGGTCCCGGTTCCCGGCGCGAAAGCCGGGTCGAGGCAGTCGATGTCGAAGGTGACGTAGGTCGGCGCGCCCGCCGTCCGTTCGAGGATTGCCGCCGCGATCTCGGCCGCCTTCATCTCCTCCAGGTCGTAGCCGTAGAGCATCCTGATGCCGCAATCTTCCGGCGCGTGGGTGCGGATGCCGATCTGGATCGACTTCGCCGGATCGATGACGCCGTCGCGCACCGCACGTCCGACGAAGGAGCCGTGGTCGATGCGCTTGCCGTCGTCGAACCAGGTGTCCTGGTGCGCGTCGAACTGCACCAGCGCCAGCGGGCCATATTTCGCCGCATGCGCCTTGAGCAGCGGCCAGGTGACGAAATGGTCGCCGCCGAGCGAGACGAGGAAGGCGCCGCCCTTGATCAGCTTCGCGGCCTCGCGCTCGATGCGGCCCGGCGTCCTGGCATGGTCGCCGGTGTCGAGCAGGCAGTCGCCATAGTCGACCACGGCGAGCTCGCCGGTGATGTCGCGATGGAAGGGGTATTGCGGATCATTGTCGAAGATCGCGGCAGCGCGGCGGATCGCCTGCGGACCGAAGCGCGCGCCCGGCCGGTTGGTCACCGCCGCATCGAAGGGGATACCCCAGACCACGGCATCCGCGCCCTTGACGTTTTTCGTGTAGCGGCGGCGCATGAAGGAGAGCGCGCCGGCATAAGTCGGATCGCCGGCGCTGCCGGTGAGCCCTTTGGCGGTGAAGGCGTAGTCGATGGTGGATGCGGGCATCTGCGCACTCCGTTGCTGCCCGCGTACCTAACCCAACGAGGCAGGCGGCTCAAGGCACCGGCGGGGGCGCATGTCGGAACGGCCGAGCCGCGAGGCGTCGTCCGGGGGAGCGCCGTGCGAAGTCAGCGATAGCCGATGACGATGTCGGGCTGATCGGCGGCGTTCCTGCGGTCCAGCGGGCTCGGATAGTCGCACCATGGTTCGCGCGGGGCGGGCCTCGCGCTGAAGCTCAGCTCGAGCGCGAGCGGGATTCCGGCCGTGGTGACCGGCGCGCAATTGTTCGCATGCACGTGAACGAGGCGCAGCCGGAACTGCTCCATGAAGCTGACGATGCGGTCGAGATGCAGGTCGACGTCATGGAACTCGATCACGACGCCGGTCAAGAGGTGCTGGTTCTCGACCAGGGCGTCCAGACAGCGGTACTCGCTGCCTTCGATGTCCATCTTCACGAAGATGTTCCTCGCCGCGATGCCGCGGATGATGTCGTCCAGGGAAAGGTAGAGCGGGCTGCCGACGAACTTGCGGACGTGGACCCGATCGGAGACGAAGAAGCGCTTGAAGTGCCGGTAGTTGCGCAGATGTTCGAAGGTTTCCTCGAGGCGGCGCCGTTTCAGGGCCTGCCAGGCCGCGCGATAGAAGAGCTTGCGGTTCACCGACCCGTCATAGGCGCGGATGGGGACCGGCGAGAGACCGTGAAAGGCGCGTTCGAACGACCAGTCGTCGCCGAGCCCGAGGGACAGGAGCAGGTCGGACCGCCGAACGTCCCCCTGCGACACCACGTAGCCGCCATCACCGTCGGAGCCGATGCGCACGAGGTCGGGGCACAGCCGGTGCCGAAAGGCGGCCGGAAGGATGGCGCGAACCGGGTCGCTGTCACCGAATGAGGCATCGGGAGGCCGCTCCACCGGTCTGCCTCCCCCTGGCTGACGGACGTCGGATGCTTGTAAGCCCGAAATGGAACCGGCGAAAGCCCGGCGAGCGTCTGTTCGTCCCCCGACGACCGCTGCATCCTCCGGTCACGGCTCGCATGAGGACCGCCCGAGGTGGACGTCCGGCATCGGGCGACAGGCCAAGTCGCGGGCTCTATCTCCAGTCGACCGCAGAAACAGAAAGAGCCCGCGCAGGGCGGGCTCTTTCCGTGCCTTCGTCGGAAGACGCTGGCGATCAGCGCTTCGAGAACTGGAACGAACGACGGGCCTTGGCCTTGCCGTACTTCTTGCGCTCGACGGTACGCGAGTCGCGGGTCAGGAAGCCGCCCTTCTTGAGCACGCCGCGCAGCGCCGGCTCGTAGTAGGTCAGTGCCTTGGAGATGCCGTGACGCACCGCGCCGGCCTGGCCCGACAGCCCGCCGCCGATGACGGTGGCGACGATGTCGTACTGGCCTTCGCGGTTGGCCGCGACGATCGGCTGGCGCAGGATCATCTGGAGCACGGGCCGCGCGAAGTAGGCGCGGTACTCCTTGTCGTTGATGACGACCTTGCCGGTGCCCGGACGGATCCAGACACGGGCGATGGCGTCCTTGCGCTTGCCGGTCGCATAGGCGCGGCCCTGGGCGTCCAGCTTCTGGACATGGACCGGGGCGGCCGGCTGGGCGTTGGTGACGCCAGTCGCGGTGCCGAGCTCGGCGAGGGAATTCAGATCAGCCATAGACCGGGGTCCTTACGTTCTTCTTGCTCATCGCGGCGACGTCGAGCGTCTCGGGGGTCTGAGCTTCGTGCGGATGGACGGCGCCCGCATAGACGCGCAGGTTCTTCATCTGGCGACGGCCGAGCGGGCCGCGCGGGATCATGCGCTCAATGGCCTTCTCGAGCACGCGCTCGGGGAAACGGCCTTCCAGCAGGTCGCGCGCCGTGCGCTCCTTGACGCCACCGGGGTGGCCGGTGTGCCAGTAATACACCTTGTCGGTGAACTTCTTGCCGGTCAGCACGACCTTGTCGGCATTGATGATGATGACGTTGTCGCCATCGTCGACGTGGGGCGTGAAGGTGGGCTTGTGCTTGCCGCGCAGGCGGTTGGCGACGACGGAGGCGAGGCGGCCGACGACGAGACCTTCGGCGTCGATCAGCACCCACTTCTTCGTCACCTCCGCAGGCTTCTGCGAAAAGGTTTTCATGGTGGTACTTTCCTGTCGAACCTTCCGTCCCGTGAAGGGCGGTAAGGCGTTTCTTGTTGCTTGCGTTGGGCGGCCGATCTGCCGGCCAACAGGAAGACGGAGGCCATGGGCTGCCGCTTCGGGGCGGTCTATAGGCGAAGCCGGACGGTCCGTCAAGCTGATCGAGGTTCAGCCGTCGCCAAAAGATCAATGAAAACATATGGATAGAGTTACGGTATTATTTTACCGCACATTCCCCTTTTTCGCGCAGGCGCTGGCGCGATGCGGGGCGACATGAATAGGTGTGAAAGCCTTGCCAATCCACGCAGTATCGCTCGATATCGGGGCGCGTATGCCAGCCATTTATACGCGTATTGCCGAAGAATGTGAAAAACATCACTTTCAAGAATGATGCAGCGGGGCGTGAACTATTTCACAATACCGAAAAAAATACTTCGATGAACGAAAAATGAATGCGTTGATCAGTTCGGGTTCAGATCGGTGGCAGTAGAACGGTTGGCATTGGGGCAAGCAACCAACCAGACCTGAAACCCGAAACCTGAAAGGAAACGACCATGACCATCCGCAACACCCTCATCGCCGCCTCCACCGCCGCTCTCGTCCTGGCCGCCGGCTCGGCCAGCTTCGCCGGCAAGTTCGTCGCCATGCCGGCCTCGAAGGGCGGCGCGTCCATCAATTGCTCCATCCCCAACAACGTGGTCTGCACGATCTCCAGCGCCAAGGGCGTGAAGTCGGTCAAGATCAGTGCCAGCGGCCCGAACGGCGCCTTCGACCTCGTCAACAAGAGCTACCGCAGCTGTCCCAAGCAGGTGAAGGTCTTCTGGGACTCCGCCTATCAGGGCAACAGCACCCAGATCGTCGAGTGCTCTTCCTCGATGGGCTTCAAGGCCGCCAACTGACCGGCAGCAATGCCGGCAGGAACGGGCTCCGCGCCATGCGCGGGGCCCTTTCAGCGTTTCGGCGGGATCGAATAGGTGCCCGTCGCGTGGGCGACCGTCAGGCGGTCCGGGCCGGCGACGATGTCGATGTCGAAGACCATCAGGCTGCGTCCGAGCTTGATGATGCGGCAATGGCCGTCGATCGGGCCAGGCTCGGCCTTGCGCACGAAGTTGATGTTGAGGTTCGTCGTCACCGACAGCGCGTCCGGGCCGGCATGCGAGAGCACGCAGACATAGCCGCCGATGTCGGCCAGAGTGAACAGGCACGGTCCCGATACCGTGCCGCCTGGGCGGACATGCCGCTCGTTGGCGTTCAGCCGGACCGTGCACCCGCCCGGGAAGACGTCGGTTGCGACATAGTCGGCATATTCGCCATTGAGCTGCGGGTAGACCGACAGCATCAGCCGGTTGACCTCCTCGGTCGTCAGCATCGGCGTCGGTGCGCTGCTCTTATTCCTTGCGTCCATCGCCGTCCTCATCCCTTCGGCGCGTTGATTGGCCGGTTCTGCGTCCAGTCGAAGGTGCCGAGGTCGCGCTCGCGCACCGCGTGCTTCCAGCCCATCGCCTCGGCGCGATGCTTGAAGTTCAGCCCCTCCGGCGAATGCCGCGTGATGCCGTCGAACAGGGTCGCGAACATCTGCGTCTGTTTCAAGCCCATCGCTTCGATCGCCTGATTGACGACGAGCTTCTGCATCATCAGCTGGTTGACCGGAACGCCGGCCATGCGTTCGGCCAGCCGCTCGACTTCGGCGTCAAGGTCTGCGGCCGGAACCGATTTCAGGACGAGCCCCATCGCTTCGGCTTCCTTGCCCTTCACCTTGTCTCCGGTGAACAGCATGCGCTTGGCGCGTTCCGGCCCCAGCCTGTAGACCCACATGGCCGTCGTCGGGCAGCCCCAGACGCGGATCGGCATGTAGCCGATTTCGGCGTCGTCGGCCATGACGATCATGTCGGAACACAGCGCGATGTCCGAGCCGCCCGCCACCGCGAAACCGTGCACCTTGGCGATCACCGGCCGATTGCTGCGCCACAGCGACATGAAGAGATCCGTGTTGCGCATCATGAAGGCATAGTCCTGCATCGGGTCCCAAGGCATGTCCTGCGTCATGGCGTTGCCGGCGCCGCTGTCCTGCTCGGCATAATAGGCAAGGTCGTAGCCGGCGCAGAAGGCGCGGCCGGCGCCCGACAGGATGATGACATGGACGCCGGCGTCGGCGTTTGCCCGCGCGACGCAGTCGGCGAGCTCGACCGGCAGGTCGTCGTCGATGGCGTTCAGCACGTCGGGGCGGTTGAGGGTGATCCGGGCGATCCGCCCGTCTTTCTCGTACAGGACCCTTGGCACGAATTCCTCCCGTGTTCCGTTTCCGTAAACGTCAACCAATCTGTCCCATTTCCGGGCTTTCCTTCAACCGGCGCCGTGATAGTTCTCTTGGTCCAGGGAAGACGCGTCGAGGAAAATGCGATGGCCGAGGTGGTGGCACTGAAACGTTCCGAGGTCGAGGGGCCGGTTCATGCCAGCCTGTCGGGCGGGATCCTGACGCTGACGCTCGCCAACCCGCCGGCCAATGCCCTGTCGATCGCGACGATGGAGGCGCTGCAGGCCGCGCTCGACCGCGCGCGCGACGACGACGCCGTCCGCGTGGTGGTGCTGGCCGCGACCGGCAAGGTGTTCTGCGCCGGCCACGACCTGAAGGAGCTGACCGCGCACCGGGCCGACGCCGATCGCGGCCGGGCCTTCTACGAGAAGACGATGCGGCTCTGCGCCGGCGTCATGCAGTCGATCGTGCGGCTGCCCAAGCCCGTCATCGCCGAGGTGGCAGGCACCGCCACCGCCGCCGGCTGCCAGCTGGTGGCCAGCTGCGATCTGGCCGTCTCGACCACCGAGGCGATGTTTGCCACGCCCGGCGTCAACATCGGCCTGTTCTGCTCGACCCCGATGGTGGCGCTGTCGCGCAACGTCTCGCGCAAGCATGCCATGGAGATGCTGCTGACCGGCGAGATGATCGACGCGACGACCGCTCGCGAATTCGGCCTCGTCAACCGCGTCGTGCCGCCGGAGTACCTGAATCAGATCGTGCGCAAATACGCCGAAACCATTGTTTCCAAATCGCCCCTGACGCTGAAGATCGGCAAGGAGGCCTTCTATGCGCAGGCCGAGATGGGCCTGTCGGATGCCTACGACTACGCCGTGCAGGTGATGGTCGAGAACATGATGGCGCGCGACGCCGAGGAAGGCATCAAGGCCTTCGTGGAGAAGCGCAAGCCGGAGTGGACGGGGGAGTGATGGAGCCGCGCCTCTCGATCGTCACGCTGGGCGTCGACGATCTCGACCGCGCGGCCCGTTTCTACGAGGCCATGGGGCTGACGCGCCACGCCGGCATCACGGATGGCGTGGCCTTCTTCCAGATGGGCGGGATCGTCCTGTCGCTGTTTCCGCGCCGGGAACTGGCGAAGGACGCCGGGGTGGATTCATTGGCTTCGGGCTTTTCGGGCATCGCGCTCGCCTACAACACCCGCTCGGAGGCAGAGGTCGACGCCGTGCTGCAGCAGGCTGTCGAAGCCGGCGGAACGATCGTCCGGCCGGCGGGCCGCGCCTTCTGGGGCGGGCGGACGGGCTATTTCGCCGACACGGAGGGCCACCTCTGGGAGGTCGCGCACAATCCGGCCTTCCCGATCGCCGAGGATGGGACGATCAGGCTGCCCGAATAATCCGGCGGTCGCCGAAACGCCCCGGATCCGCCCGCTTGTCGCCAAGGCGGCGCCGATCTCGTCGCTATCATCGCAACGGGCAACGATGGGTGGACCGCGACGATGGCGAGACTGGCGACGCTGGCCCTTGCGGGTTGGTTGGCAGGGGCGGGAGGCGCCGCCGCGCAGACGGTGCACCACGAAAGCCTCGACCCGCCGCTTTATCCCGAGATCGTCCTCGATACCGACGACAGCTTTTCCGCCGACGCGGACCTGAGCGAATTCCGCCGCGCATTGGCGGAGGCTGCGGGCTATCGATGGGGGAAGGCGCTCGATCCCGAGGCCGTCGTTCCATTCCTCGCAGACGACGTCGAATTCTTCGTAGGGCAGAAGGGCAGGAGCTATCGCGAGGAGTTCGTGTCGCTGGGCCTCCATCCCGCCCGCAGGGTTCTGGAGATGGCGGGACGCATGTCGCGCGCCAGCGACAGTGCCGACCCGAGCGTTCACAGCCGCTATGGTCTGCATGTGCTGGAGAAGCTCGTCACGGAGCCGACGGTGGGCCGCACCCCATGGCTCGACGGCCGCATCTGCACCGCGAGCTATGGCCGCATCTCGTGGCCCGACTGGATCGCGCTCGACGGCAAGCTGCGCTTCATCGACCGCGAGCACTGGCGCATCGCGAGCGTCGTCGGACCCGACGGCGACGGGGGCCGGCCGACGGGCGACTGGCCGAAGCGCTACCAGATGGTTCCGGTGTCGCCCGAGCAGAAGCGCTCCGGCGGCTCGCTGGGGATCATTGCGCCGCAAGGGGGCGTGATCTGCTTCCGCGTCTTCTATGGTCCCGACGCGAGCCACTTCGCGCACTACCTCAACTCCCACCTCTGCTTCGAAAGGCGCGACGGCGCATGGACGGTGACCGCGATTGCGCTCAGGCTTGATTGAGCATCGCGATTCCGGCACAGGAAGCGCATGAACCACGATGCCTATGACGACGCCTATATCTCCGGGATCCTGCACGAGACGCGCACCATCGCGGTGGTCGGCGCCTCGGCCAACGACGTGCGGCCCTCGTTCTTCGTGACGAAATACCTGATCGACAAGGGCTACACCGTCTACCCGATCAATCCCGGCCAGGCCGGCAAGGAGATCCTCGGCCGGCCCGTCTTCGCGCGGCTGGCCGACGTGCCGGAGCCGATCGACATGGTCGACGTGTTCCGCGCCTCGGACGCGGCGCCCGGCGTCGTCGACGAAGCGCTGGCGCTCGACCCGCTGCCCAAGGTGATCTGGCTGCAGCTCGGCGTGCGCAACGACGTGGCGGCGCAGAAGGCGGAGGAAGCGGGCGTCAAGGTGGTCATGAACCGCTGCCCGAAGATCGAATACGGCCGCATGTCGGGCGAGATCGGCTGGAACGGCGTCAACAGCCGCATGATTTCGTCGAAGAAACCGGTCATGCGCGCCGGCTTCCAGAGCTTCGGCATCCGCAAGCGCTGAAGAAACGGACGATTTCGCCCCGCCGCCGTCGCTGCGCGCAACGGTTTTTCGCTGCTCGCACGCAGTTTGCACGATTCCCCTTTGATTTCGCGAACGCCCTTTGCGAAAACCCCCGCAACGACAATCCGCTGCCATCCGCAGCCTGGGAGGACACGACATGACACAGCGCACGCCCGGTTTCGACACGCTCGCCATCCACGCGGGCGCCCAGCCCGACCCCGCGACCGGCGCCCGCGCCACGCCGATCTACCAGACCACGTCCTTCGTCTTCGACGACGCCGACCACGCCGCCTCGCTGTTCGGGCTGAAGGCCTTCGGCAACATCTATACCCGCATCATGAACCCGACGACGGCCGTACTCGAGGAGCGCGTCGCCGCGCTGGAAGGCGGCACCGCGGCCCTCGCCACGGCGTCGGGCCATGCCGCCCAGCTCCTCGTCTTCCACACGCTCATGCAGCCGGGCGCCAACTTCGTGGCGGCGAACAAGCTCTATGGCGGCTCGATCAACCAGTTCGGCCATGCCTTCAAGAACTTCGACTGGCGCGTGCGCTGGGCCGACGCCGGTGACCCGGCCTCGTTCGAGGCGCAGATCGACGGCGACACCCGCGCGATCTTCGTCGAGAGCCTGGCCAATCCCGGCGGCACCTTCGTCGACATCGAGAAGATCGGCGACGTGGCGCGCAAGCACGGCCTGCCGCTGATCGTCGACAACACCATGGCCTCGCCCTACCTGCTGCGCCCGATCGAGCATGGTGCGGACGTCGTGATCCATTCGCTGACCAAGTTCCTCGGCGGCCACGGCAACTCCATGGGCGGCGCCATCGTCGACGGCGGCACCTTCGACTGGTCGAAGAGCGGCAACTATCCGATGCTGTCGCAGCCGCGGCCCGAATATGCCGGCCTCGTCCTGCACGAGACCTTCGGCAACTTCGCCTTCGCCATTGCCTGCCGCGTGCTCGGGCTGCGCGATTTCGGCCCGTCGATCTCGCCCTTCAACGCCTTCATGATCCTGCAGGGCATCGAGACCCTGTCGCTCAGGATGCAGCGCCACTGCGAGAATGCGCTGAAGGTGGCGACCTGGCTGAAGCAGCACCCGAAGGTCGCGTGGGTCTCCTATCCCGGCCTCGCCGACGATCCGAACCACGCGATGATGAAGAAGTATTCGCCGAATGGCGCCGGCGCCGTGTTCACCTTCGGTCTGACCGGCGGCTACGAGGCGGGCGTCAAGGTGGTCGAGGGCGTCGAACTCTTCTCGCATCTGGCCAACATCGGCGACGTGCGCTCGCTGATCATCCACCCGGCCTCCACCACCCACCGCCAGCTGACCGACGAGCAGAAGGTCGCGGCCGGCGCCGGCCCGGACACCATCCGCCTGTCGGTCGGCATCGAGGATGCGCAGGACATCATCGCCGACCTGGAGCAGGCGCTGGCGAAGGCCTGAGCCGGTGGCGCTGTTTGCGGCCATCGACATCGAAGGCGTGCAGCCGGAAGAGGGCGCTCCGGCGCCCGACCGGCTGATCGCGGGAGCCCCGCGCTTCACCACCTGGAACGCCGAGGAGGCCGACGGCGGCCTCTATGCCGGCATCTGGGAGGCGACGCCGGGCAAGTGGCGCATCGTCTACGACGAGTGGGAATTCTGCCACATCCTCTCCGGCGTCTCGGTGATCGCCGAGGACGGCGGCGCGGCCCGCACGGTCAAGGCCGGCGACAGCTTCGTGCTCAGGCCGGGGTTCAGGGGGACGTGGGAAGTGGTTGAAACGACTCGCAAGGAGTATGTGATCCGAGTGTAGGATCGGCTAGGCGGGGAGGTAGACGTGCCTACCATTTTGCGCGATGGCGGCTATCGGTTCTTTTTCTTCAGCCGAAAAGATGACGAGCCGCCGCATATCCACGTCGAGCATGGTGACAAGCTCGCGAAGTTCTGGCTCGACCCGGTCGAGCTCGCCTCCGCAAGACGTTTTCGAACGCACGAACTTGGAGCATTGCGCCTGGTGGTGATAGAGTATCGTGAGCGCTTTCTGGAGGCTTGGGATGAACATTTTGGCGACTGACGACACCGCGAAGGCTGTCGATGTCAGCGTGTCGGACATGAGTCTGAAAGTCAGCCTCGACGACGGCCGCGAGATCTCCGTTCCGCTCGATTGGTTTCCCCGCCTGCGCGATGCCACGCCGTCCCAACGCGCCAACTGGCGCCTGATTGGAACGGGTGAAGGCATGCACTGGCCTGACGTCGACGAGGACATCTCCGTCGCCGGGCTGCTGCGGGGGCGCATGTCCGGGCGTTCGAAGACACGCGCTGCTTGATTACCTTCGGGCAAGCATGCTTCCGTTGGTCCATGCGAAGGACGATGCCGCCAGGCGCTTCTATCTTCGCTGTGCAGAATTCATCGAGTACCCCGAAGACAGCCGGACGCTGTTCCTGCCGATCGAAACCGTCGTCGCTGAGTACAGCCCGAACTGAACGGACGTGCCGCGCTCCGCTGTCACCAGCGAGCCGCCAGCCGCTCCAGCCCGTGAAAATGGTAGGTCTCCCGGTAGACGGGCTCTTCGGCCAAGGCCAGCTTCGGCAGCCGCTCGAACAGGACCTTGAGCGCGATCTCCATCTCCAGCCGCGCCAGCGGCGCGCCGATGCAGAAGTGAATGCCGGCCCCCAGTGACACGTTCTTCTGATCGGTGCGCGCGGGGTCGAAGCTGTGGGGCTCCGAGAAGGCCTTCGGATCGCGGTTGGCCGCGCCGAGCAGCAGTCCGATCTGCTCCCCGGGCTTCACCACGACGCCCGGTTCGATCTCGACAGCCTGGTAGGCATAGCGGCGGAACATGTGCAGGGGCGCGTCGTGGCGCAGGCATTCCTCGACGGTGGCTGCAACGGTGCGCTGGTCGCCGAAGAACCGACGCGGATCGCCGCCCTGGTGCAGGATCGCGCGAATGGCGTTGCCGGTCTGGTGAACGGTCGCTTCGTGGCCCGCGTTCAGGAGCTGGATGGCCGACGCCGTCAGCTCCGCGTCCGACAGCCTGTCGCCGCCGTCGCGCGCCGCGATCAGCACGCTGAGCAGATCGTCTCCGGGGGATTTTCGGCGTTCCTCGACATAGCCTTCGAGGAAGCCGGCGAATTCGCGCGCCGCCTCGTTGGCGCGCACTTCGACCTCGCGGGTCCGGCCGAACATGTGCATGGCGACCATGTCGTGCGACCATTTCAGCAACTGGTCGTTCATGCTGGTCGGAACGCCGAGCATCTCGGCGATCACCGTGATCGGCACCGGCGTCGCGAACGCGGGAAGGAGATCGGCCTCTCCATTCGCCTCGATGCGATCGATCAGGGCGTGCGACAGGCGCTCGATCATCGGCCGTAGGCGCTCGACCTGGCGCGAGACGAAGGCACGGTTGACCAGCGTGCGCAGCCGCGTGTGCGCGGGCGGCTCGAGTTCGAGCATCGAATGCGTGGCGAACGCATCATAATCGACAAGATGATCGCGCGGGCCGGCATAGCCGTCCTCGGGCGCGCCCTCGGGCTTCTCGCGGCCGAAACGCCGGTCACGCAGCAGGCGGTTGACGTCGTCATATCCGGCAAAGCACCAGAAGCCGTATTCTTCCCAGAAGAAGGTCGGCGCCTTCGCGTGCAGGGACGCGTAAGCCGTATAGGGATCCTGCACGAAGACCGGATCGTGCGGCGAAAGATGCAGGTGCCTGGTCTCAGGATCGAGCGAAAATGCGGCTTGTCTGGTCATGGCTTTGCCTTCGAACTCCTCAGTCATTGGCCGGTGCGCCGATCGATCCGGCAAGACGGGACCAGTCGGCGATGAAGGCGTCGCGGGTGCGCGGGCCCGGCGAACCCTTCCCCGCGCTCTCGTCCTGGTCCAGCCGCGCGAAGACGACGCGGCGTCCGTCGCGTTCGGCCCAGCCGACGAACCACCCCCAGCCGCGCGTCCGGTCGAAGGAGCCGTCCGCACGACGGGGATAAGCCCCTCCGGTCTTGCCGTGCAGCATCCATCCATCCGGAAGCGCCCGCTGCTCGAGAAGCGAGGCCGCCTTGTCCATGGCCTGCGCCGACACCGGGAGCGTCCGGCTGACGAGGCGCGCGAGGAAGGCGACCTGTTCGTCCGGTGAAATCTGGAGCGAAGACGCGATCCAGCTGCGCTCGAGGCCGTTGTCCTGCCCCGGATCGCCGGAGAAATCGGCATTGCCATAGGAGAATGCCCGCCCGTAGCGCGCCAGTCCTTCCGCGCCGAGGCGGATCGCGATCTGCTGCGAGTACCAGACGACCGAGTGCTTCATCCATCCCGCCGGATCGGTCGGCTGCCGCCATGCCGCGCCGCTCCAGTCGACATAGCCCGCCCTGTAAGGCCAGGCGGGCGAATGAGCGTCGGTCAGGATGCCGGCATCGTAGGCCATCACGGCGAGCGCGACCTTGAAGGTGGAGGCAGGCGTCGCGCGGACGTCGCAGGTCCCTTCCGCGAGCAGCGCCGCCCCGGTGTCAGGCCGGGCGATCACCGTGCATATTGTCCTCGCCGCCGAAGGCTGCGAAAGAAGCGTCATCGCGAGCGTCAAGGCTGCGGCGGCGACACGTCTCATCCCGATCTTCTCCTTGATCTCTTCGGCTCCGGTGGACCACAACGCGGATCGGAATGGAAGTCGCGGTCGCACCTCGGCCGGCTCGGCCCCCGCCTCCGGGCACGGATTGGAGAACGGACAATGGACGTCATCATCGTCGGCGCGGGCATCGCCGGTCTTTCCGCCGCCTGGTCGCTCGTCAAGCGCGGCCATGCCGTGACCCTGGTGGAGCAGGGGCCGATCCCCAACCCTCAGGCGGCCTCGGGCGACCATCACCGCATCATCCGCCGCGCCTACCCCTCCGCCACCGGCTACGGCCGGGCGATCACCGAGGCCTACGCGGCTTGGGACGACGTCTGGGCCGACCTCGGCGAGAGCCATCTCGACGCCCGCGGCTTCCTGTGCGTCTCGCGCGAACCGGGCGACGAGGCCGAGGACTATCTCGAAGGGCTGAAGGCGGGGGGATTTCCGTTCGAACTGCTGGCTCCGGACGACGCGGCGCGGCGCTGGCCGTTCCTCGACGCGGCGTCCATGCGCTACGCCTATGTCTCGCCCGAAGGCGGCGCGCTGCATTGCCGGCGCATCGCCGAAGGGCTCGTGGCATGGCTGAGGGCCAAGGGCGCGACCGTGCTTGAAGATACCCGCGTGGCGGCGGTGGAGGCGGAGACCGGCTCGGTCATGCTGGCCGACGGGCGCAGGCTGTCGGCGGACCGTGTCGTCGTCACCGCAGGCGCGTGGGTCACCGAGCTGTTTCCAGACCTCGCCTCGGATCTCGCCACCTATCGTACGGCCGTGGTCTACCTCGATCCGCCGGCCGACCTGAAGGCGGCCTGGGAGGATGCGCCGGTGATCCTCGACGTCGGCGGCCGGACCGATGGCTACATCATCCCGCCGTCCGGGCAGGGCGGGCTGAAATTCGGGTCCGGCCTGCACAAGTTCGCCTCCGCCGACGCGGACGCGCACCGCCTGCCGGTGGCGGGCGAGGGCGAGGCGATCCGCGATCTGTTCGCGCCGCCGATGGTGCGGATCGGGGAGTACCGCGTCGAGGCCGTCGTGACCTGCGCCTACACCTTCACCGCAGACGAACGGTTCTTTGCCACCGAACGGGGCCGTTGCCTCGTCGTCTCGGCCTGTTCCGGACACGGCTACAAGTTCGGCGCGGCCGTCGGGCGCCGGGTGGCGGCGCATGTCGAGACCCCGGACCTGCCGGGCCTCGTTTCGTGGCTTCGCGCCGAGGCGGCGTAAACCATTTCCACGCTTTCGGTCCCCGACCATCGCGGGACCCTTGCGCTGCCCCGATTCCCCACCTTATCTAGCACCAACCTGTCCCTTGCCGATTCTGCGGTTTCATGCGCCCGAATCGATTCCACGAAGGAAACGTCCCATGCGAAATCCCGTCGAAACCGCGATGAACCTCGTCCCCATGGTCGTCGAACAGACGAACCGCGGCGAGCGCGCCTACGACATCTTCTCGCGCCTCCTCAAGGAGCGCATCATCTTCATCACGGGTCCGATCGAGGACGGCATGGCGACGCTGGTCTGCGCCCAGCTTCTCTTCCTCGAGGCCGAGAACCCGAAGAAGGAGATCTCGCTCTACATCAATTCGCCGGGTGGCATCGTGACGAGCGGCATGGCGATCTACGACACCATGCAGTTCATCAAGCCGGCGGTGGCGACGCTGTGCATCGGCCAGGCCGCCTCGATGGGTTCGCTGCTCCTTTGCGCGGGTCACAAGGACATGCGCTTCGCCACGCCGAACGCGCGCATCATGGTGCACCAGCCGTCCGGCGGCTTCTCGGGCCAGGCATCCGACATCGAACGCCATGCGCAGGACATCATCAAGCTGAAGCGCCGCCTCAACGAGGTCTATGTCCAGCACACCGGGCAGGATTACGAGACGATCGAGCGCACGCTTGATCGCGACCATTTCATGACGTCCGACGAGGCGCAGGCCTTCGGGCTGATCGACAAGGTCATCTCGACCCGCGAGGCCCTCGAGGGTCCTTCCGCGGCGTGAGGAAGGCTTTCCACAGCCCTTTGATGGCAATGCCGCATTTTTGAAGCATTTTGCGGCATTTCTGTCACAAAGGGGTGTTCCCACGGGGCGGCCGGCATCCTACGTTAAGCCTATGTTGAGTTTCGGGGGACTAGCGTCGACCGACCTGGGCGAATCGTTGCCGCACCTCGTGTTTTGTGTTTCGTTCGTGGGCGCTCGGCCCGTTCATCGGGAGCAGGGCGCGGCGCATCGATCTCCCGGGACCGATGCCGCACCCCGAAAGGTCTGGCGACCGGCCGGCAGGGACTGAAAGGACTGAAGGGCATGAGCAAAATCGGAAACAGCGGCGGCGGCGACTCCAAGAACACGCTCTACTGCTCTTTCTGCGGCAAGAGCCAGCATGAGGTGCGCAAGCTGATTGCCGGGCCGACCGTCTTCATCTGCGACGAGTGCGTCGAACTCTGCATGGACATCATCCGCGAGGAGAACAAGACCTCGATGGTGAAGTCCCGCGAGGGGGTTCCCACGCCGCAGGAGATCCTGAAGGTCCTGGACGATTACGTGATCGGTCAGCCCTACGCCAAGCGCGTCCTGTCGGTCGCCGTCCACAATCACTACAAGCGCCTGGCTCACGCCTCGAAGAGCAACGACGTCGAACTGGCGAAGTCGAACATCCTGCTGATCGGCCCGACCGGCTGCGGCAAGACGCTGCTCGCCCAGACGCTGGCCCGCATCATCGACGTGCCCTTCACCATGGCGGATGCGACGACGCTCACCGAAGCCGGCTATGTCGGCGAGGATGTCGAGAACATCATCCTCAAGCTGCTGCAGTCGGCCGACTACAATGTCGAGCGGGCGCAGCGCGGCATCGTCTACATCGACGAGATCGACAAGATCAGCCGCAAGTCGGACAACCCTTCGATCACCCGCGACGTCTCGGGCGAGGGCGTCCAGCAGGCGCTGCTCAAGATCATGGAAGGCACGACGGCCTCCGTGCCGCCCCAGGGCGGCCGCAAGCACCCGCAGCAGGAGTTCCTGCAGGTGGACACGACCAACATCCTGTTCATCTGCGGCGGCGCCTTCGCCGGTCTCGACCGGATCATCTCCGACCGCGGCCGCAAGACGTCCATCGGCTTTGCCGCCAACGTCGCCTCGCCGGAGGACCGCCGCACCGGCGAAGTTTTCCGCCTGGTCGAGCCCGAGGACCTCTTGAAGTTCGGGTTGATCCCGGAATTCGTCGGCCGCCTGCCCGTGCTGGCGACGCTCGAGGATCTCGACGAGCCGGCGCTGATCCAGATCCTGACCGAGCCGAAGAACGCGCTCGTCAAGCAGTACCAGCGCATGTTCGAGATGGAGAACGTCGAGCTGACCTTCCACGAGACGGCGCTGTCGGCCATCGCCAAGCGCGCCATCGAGCGCAAGACCGGCGCGCGCGGCCTGCGGTCCATCATGGAAGCGATCCTTCTCGACACCATGTTCGAGCTGCCGGCGCTGGAGGGCGTCCAGGAAGTGGTGATCTCCGACGACGTGGTCACCGGCAAGGCGCGCCCGCTCTACATCTATGCCGAGCCCAAGAAGGAAAAGGCCAACGCCTCTGCGTAAGGGCTTGCTCCTCCGCAAAATCGGGAAAGGGCGCCGTCGTTTCGGCGCCTTTTCCGTTTTCTCCGGGCAGGAATGCGGCTCGCCGGAAGGTTCCTCCTGCGGTCGTTTCGCAGCCCTTGATCTTTTGGTTCGGGAGTTCCACCTAACGATTCATCAGGCGGCAGGCCTCTCCGTGCTACTTTCCTCCCACTCCCTTGCGGGCATAGGCGGATCGGCCTGCAGCCGCTAATATGAGATTCGCGGTTGGCTCATGGTGGCCGCGAAGTGAAAGGCAAATCGATGTCCAACACCACTCGATCCACTGGCGCGGCAACCGTCTACGCAGTCCTCCCCCTGCGCGATATCGTCGTGTTCCCGCACATGATCGTGCCGCTCTTCGTCGGCCGCGAGAAGTCGATCAAGGCGCTCGAAGAGGTCATGGGTGCCGACAAGCAGATCCTGCTCGCCACCCAGAAGAACGCCTCCGACGACGATCCGGAGCCGGATGCGATCTTTGAGGTCGGCACGCTGGCCAATGTTCTGCAGCTGCTCAAGCTTCCCGACGGCACCGTGAAGGTGCTGGTGGAGGGCACCGCGCGCGCGCGCATCGCCTCCTTCACCGACCGCACGGACTTCCATGAAGTGCGCGCCGTCATCCTGCCGGAGCCCGACGAAGAGGAAGTCGAAGTCGAGGCGCTGGCCCGCTCGGTGGTTTCCGACTTCGAGAACTACGTCAAGCTGAACAAGAAGATATCTCCCGAGGTCGTGGGTGCCGTCGGCCAGATCGACGACTACTCCAAGCTCGCCGACACCATTGCCTCGCATCTCGCCATCAAGATCCCCGAGAAGCAGGAGATGCTGGCCACCCTCTCCGTCAAGGAGCGGCTCGAGAAGGCCATGGGCTTCATGGAAGCCGAGATCTCGGTGCTGCAGGTCGAAAAGCGCATCCGCTCGCGCGTCAAGCGCCAGATGGAGAAGACGCAGCGCGAGTATTACCTCAACGAGCAGATGAAGGCGATCCAGAAGGAGCTCGGCGAGGGCGAGGACGGCCGCGACGAGGCCGCCGAGATCGAGGAGCGCATCAAGAAGACCAAGCTCACCAAGGAAGCGCGCGAGAAGGCGAATGCGGAGCTGAAGAAGCTGCGCTCGATGTCGCCGATGTCGGCCGAGTCCACGGTGGTGCGCAACTATCTCGACTGGCTGCTGTCGATCCCGTGGGGCAAGAACTCCAAGGTCAAGCAGGACCTGGATTTTGCCCAGAACGTGCTCGACACCGATCATTTCGGCCTCGACAAGGTCAAGGACCGCATCGTCGAGTACCTGGCCGTCCAGAGCCGCCAGAAGAAGCTGAAGGGGCCGATCCTGTGCCTCGTCGGTCCTCCCGGCGTCGGCAAGACCTCGCTCGGCAAGTCGATCGCCAAGGCGACCGGCCGCGAGTTCGTGCGCATGGCGCTCGGCGGCGTGCGTGACGAGGCCGAAATCCGCGGTCACCGCCGCACCTACATCGGCTCGATGCCCGGCAAGGTCATCCAGTCGATGAAGAAGGCGAAGAAGTCCAACCCGCTCTTCCTGCTCGACGAGATCGACAAGATGGGCATGGACTTCCGCGGCGATCCGTCATCGGCCCTGCTCGAGGTGCTCGATCCGGAACAGAACGCGACCTTCATGGATCACTACCTCGAGGTCGAGTACGACCTGTCGAGCGTCATGTTCGTGACCACGGCCAATACGCTGAACATCCCGCCGGCCCTCATGGACCGCATGGAGATCATCCGTATCGCCGGCTACACCGAGGACGAGAAGGTCGAGATCGCCAAGCGGCACCTGCTCCCCAAGGCGGTGCGCGACCACGCCCTGCAGGCCAAGGAGTTCTCGGTCACCGACGAGGCGATCCGGGCGATGATCCAGACCTACACCCGCGAAGCGGGCGTGCGCAGCCTCGAGCGCGAGCTGATGAAGCTCGCACGCAAGGCCGTGACCGAGATCCTGAGGACCAAGAAGCCTGCGGTGAACATCACCCAGGACAATCTTTCGGACTATCTCGGCGTGCCGCGCTATCGCTACGGCCAGGTCGAGGGCGAGGATCAGGTGGGCGTCGTCACGGGTCTCGCCTGGACCGAGGTCGGCGGCGAACTGCTGACGATCGAAGGCGTCATGATGCCAGGCAAGGGCAAGATGACGGTCACCGGCAACCTGAAGGACGTGATGAAGGAGTCCATCTCGGCCGCGGCGTCCTATGTCCGGTCGAGGGCGATCGACTTCGGCATCGAGCCGCCGCTGTTCGACAAGCGCGACATCCACGTGCACGTGCCGGAAGGCGCGACGCCGAAGGACGGTCCGTCGGCGGGCGTCGCCATGGTCACCGCTATCGTCTCGGTGCTGACCGGCATTCCGGTCAAGGCCGACGTGGCGATGACCGGCGAGATCACGCTGCGCGGACGCGTCCTGCCGATCGGCGGCCTCAAGGAGAAGCTGCTCGCCGCACTGCGCGGCGGCATCAAGAAGGTGCTGATCCCCGAGGAGAACGCCAAGGATCTGGCCGACATCCCCGACAACGTGAAGAGCGGCATGGAGATCATCCCGGTCGCCCGGGTGGGCGAGGTGCTGCAGCACGCCCTGCAGCGCATGCCTGAGGCGATCGAGTGGGTCGAGCCGGTGGAGCCCGCCAAGAAGGCGGCCGTCGACGAGGCCGGTGCTGCCACGCTGGCGCACTGATCGGCATCAGCCAGGCATCAAAAAGCGGAAGGCCGGACGCGAGTTCGGCCTTTCTTCGTCTAGAACCACCAAAAAACCGCGCAGTTCCGCGGTTTTCGGGTTTTTCGGACTTGGTTGCTGCACGCGATCTCAATACAGTCCCGCCGCGGCCGTCGAGTCGCAGACAATGCGGTCAAGAGAATAAAATGAGGTTTTCATGAACAAGAACGAACTCGTATCGGCCGTGGCGGAGTCAGCCAAGCTGTCGAAGTCCGACGCGCAGTCGGCGGTCGAAGCCGTATTTTCGGTCATCACCAACGAGCTCAAGAGCGGCGGCGACGTTCGTCTCGTGGGCTTCGGCAATTTCGAGGTGAGCAAGCGTGAGGCCTCGACGGGCCGCAACCCCCAGACCGGCGAGCCGGTCCAGATCCCCGCGCGCAACGTGCCGAAGTTCTCGGCCGGCAAGGGGCTCAAGGACGCCGTCAACTCCTGAGTTGACGTCGATTTCCTGCGAAAGGCCGGGCATGTCCCGGCTTTTCTCTTGTGCGGCCACCGATACGCGTTCCTGAGGACGTTTCGTTGGCGTCCCTCAGGCGGCAGGCGCCCAGCTGCCATCGTCACGCCGCGCCAGTAGCGGTGTGCGGAGGGCCCCGTGCACCTTGCCCGGCAGGGCGGGGTCCAATGCCTGAAGAACGGCCTGCCAGCGCTGCGTCTGCAGCATGGCGAACCCGAGTGCAACCGGCTCGATCCCGGCCTTCGACAGCAGCGACAGCACCGCCCGCATCGATGCGCCGGAACTGACCACGTCATCGACCACCGCGACGCGCCGATCCCGCAGCAGCGGCAGCATCCGCGGGTCGAGATAGAGGCGCTTCACCTGCTCCGGGCTGGTGATCGACGACATCGGCTCGGACAGGCCCTCGTCGTACCAGAATTTCCGCGACGTCCCGAGGGCCACCATGCGCGGATGGCCGAGCCGGCGCGCCACCGCATTGGCAAGCGGCAGGCCGAGCGTCGGAACGCCGATCACCATGTCGGCGCCGAGCGGGCGCAATGCCTGCGTCATAGCATCGGCAAGCGCATCCTCCACCGCAAAACTCGCCTGGTTGACGATCAGCGAGGCCACGGCGCGCGACCCGTCGCCGGGCAGCACCCGGATCGGCAGCGCGATCTGGCGCCCATCGGGCAGTCGGGCCGGAAAAAGGTCGCGAAAGCCGGAGACCGGATCCTCCGGAAACGTCTCGGGCGGGTGGATATCCTGCCAGAACTCATGCGGCGCCAGTGACACGAGTAGCCTTTCTGCTAGAAATCATCGTGGAACAACAATCGGATGGGACCGGCGCGGACCGGCAGGCGGAGTGTATTGATGGCGCGGGCGGATGACCACATCGACGACCCCGATTTCCTCGTCCGTCTGCGCCACGACCTGCACGCCCATCCGGAACTCGGCTTCGAGGAGGAGCGCACCGGCCGCATCGTGCGCGAACGTCTCGAGGAGGCCGGCATTGCCGTGACGGCGGGCCTCGGCGGCACCGGACTGGTCGGCACGCTGCAGGCCGGCAACGGCCACCGCCGCATCGCGTTGCGCGCCGACATGGATGCGCTCGCCATGCGCGAGACGGCCGCCGACCGACCCCATCGGTCCACGGCGGAAGGCCGCATGCATGCCTGCGGCCACGACGGGCACACGGTGATGCTGCTCGCCGCCGCGCGCGCGCTCGCCGGCTCGCGCAGCTTTTCGGGAACGGTCCACTTCATCTTCCAGCCGGCCGAGGAAGGGCGTGGCGGCGCGCAGGCGATGGTGGCGGACGGCTTCTTCGAGCGCTTTCCCGTCGATGCCGTCTACGGGCTTCACAACATGCCCGGGTTGGCGGTCGACGAGATCGCCGTCGTCGAAGGTCCGCAGCTTGCCTCCTCCGATCGCTGGCACGTCACGTTTCGCGGCGAAGGCACCCACGGCGCCAAGCCGCATCTCGGCCGCGATGCCGTCACCGCTGCGGGCCAGTTCCTCACCGCCCTTCACACGGTCGTGGCGCGACGGGTCGATCCGCTCCAGCCCGCCGTCGTCAGCGCCTGTGCGCTCCAGGCCGGCGACTTCGCAGCCCTCAACGTCATCCCCGACGAGGTGATGATCGGCGGTACCGCCCGTGCCTATTCGGCGCAGGTCAGGGAACAGGTCGAAGCCGAGATCGGCCGGCTGGCGCAAGGCACTGCCGCCATGTACGGCATCGCCTGCGACTACCGCTACCTGCGGCAGATCCCGCCGGTGATCAACGATGCCGACGCGACCCGCCGCGCGCTCGCCGCCGCGCGGGCAGCTGCCGCCACCGTGCGCACGAACTTCCCGCCATCGACCGCCGGCGATGATTTCGCGGTCTTCTCCGGCCGGGTTCCCGGCTGCTACGTCTGGCTCGGCAACGGTCCGGCCGAGGACGGCGCGCTGCATCACAACAGCCGCTACGACTTCAACGACGCCGCCATTCCGACGGGGGTCCGGTTCTGGACCGCCCTCGTCGAGCAGGAACTCGCCGGCGACGCGCCGCAGGGATCAGCGCTGGGTGAGCCGAGCGGCCAGTAGCGACAGCGCGCCGCCGCCATCGACCGTCAAGGCGACCGAGAACGGACGACGCGCGTCGCTCGCCGGTTCGAGGCTGCCGGCGTCGCGGGTCTCCCCGCAGTCGACCGAAAGTGCCATGTCCTCGCAGCCGAAGAGCCGCGGCGCGAGTGCCATGAGCATCACGCACGGGTCGTGCAGCGGACGGCTCTCCCCGCCCGTGGTGGTCTGGAAATAGGCGGCGATCAGATCGGCCGACGCGCGCGACGCTGCCGTCCCCGCACCGCGCAGCCCCTCCACATAGGCCCGGTCGGCGCGGACCTTGCGCGTCACGTCGAGCGGGATCAGCGTCAGCGGCAGGCCGGCGGCAAGCACGGCCTCGGCGGCTTCCGGGTCGGCAGCCATGTTGAACTCGGATCGCGGCCCGATATTGCCGGGCTCGCGGATCGCACCGCCCATGGCGATGATCCGGCCGACGCGGTGCGCTGACTCCGGCTCGTCGACCAGAAGCTGCGCGATGTTGGTCAGCGGCCCGAGTGCAAGGATATCGACGCTGCCGGCCGGCCGCGCCTTCAACGTGTCGGCGAGCCAGTTGGCCGCGTGTGCCGACCGGGGCGGGGTCGCCGGTTCGGGAAAGCCGACGCCGCCCAGCCCGTCGTAGCCATGAATGTCGGCGACGTCGAATCCCTTGCGCGACAGCGGTCCGGCAGCCCCCGGGATCACCGGCACGTCGCCGCGCCCGACGAGCGCCAGGATCCGCCCGGCATTTCGCGTGGTGGTGGCGATGCCGATGTTGCCGGCCACCGTCGTGATGCCGAGGACGTCGAATTCAGGCGAGGCGAGGGCGGCGAGGATCGCGACGGCGTCGTCGATCCCCGGGTCGGTATCGATGATGGTCGCGCGCGAACTCACTTCGCCTCCGCCAGTGCGGCGAGGATGCGCACCCAGGAACGGATGCCCTTGTGGAAGCTCGACAGGTCGTACTTCTCGTTCGGGCTGTGAATGCGGTTGTCGAACTTGGCGAAGCCGACGAAGATCGAATCCATGCCGAGCCGGTCCTTGAACACGGTAGCGATCGGAATCGAGCCGCCGGTGCCGGCCACAGCCGCCTCGCAATCCCACTCGTCCGAAAGCGCCTTCAGCGAGCGCTGGAGATAGTCGCTGTCGATCGGCATGACGGTCGCCGCGCTCGCCCCGTGGCGCTTGAAGGTCACGCTGCAATCGGCCGGCAGCCGCGCTTCGACATGGCGGCGGAAGGCAGCTGAAATCGCTTCCGGGTCCTGGCCCGCGACGAGACGGAAGGAGATCTTGGCGCTGGCCTCGGCCGGGATGACGGTCTTGAAGCCCTCGCCGGTGTAGCCGCCCCACATCCCGTTGATCTCGCAGGACGGCCGCGCCCAGACCTGCTCCAGCACCGACCGGTCCTTCTCGCCGGCCGGGATGTCGAGCCCGACATTCTTCAGGAATGCCGCCTCGTCGAAGGGCAGGCGCTGCCAGCGCTCGGCGATCTCGGCCGGCAGTTCCTGCACGCCGTCGTAGAAGCCCTCGATCGCGATGCCGCCGTCGGCCGTCCTCAGGCTGGCGACGATGTCGGAGAGGAGTTGCAGCGGATTGCGCGCGGCATTGCCGAACATGCCCGAATGCAGGTCGCGGTCGGCGCAGCGGATCGTCAGTTCCTCCTGCACGATCCCGCGCAGCATGGTGGTGATGGCGGGCGTGGTGTCGTCCCACATGTCGGTGTCGCAGACGAGCATCACGTCCGCCTTCAGCTCGTCCGCCGCCTGGTCGAGAAAGCCGGGCAGGCTGGCGCTGCCGGATTCCTCCTCGCCCTCGAACAGCACCGAGACGCGGATCGGCAGCGAACCGGTGACAGCCTTCCAGGCACGGCAGGCTTCGACGAAGGTCATCAGCTGGCCCTTGTCGTCGGAGGCGCCGCGCGCCACGATCCAGGTGTCGCCATTGTCCTGCGGGACGAGCGTCGGCTCGAAGGGTGGCGAGTTCCACAACGCCACCGGGTCGACCGGCTGCACGTCGTAATGGCCGTAGAACAGCACGTGTGGACCTGCGCCGCCGATGTCGTGGCCAACCACCATCGGATGGCCGGGCGTATCGCGCACCGACGCCTCGAAGCCGAGGGCCGACAGATCGGCGGCCAGCCACTCGGCCGTGCGCCGGCATTCGGCGGCATAGGCCGGGTCGGTCGAGACCGAGGGGATGCGGATCAGGTCGCAGAGCCGCGCGAGGCTGCCTTCGATATGTGCATCGACGTCGGCGAGCACGGCGTCCAGGCGGGACGTGTCGGTCTGGGCCATTTGGGCCTCCATTGTTCGTCTCTGGTTCGAACTGTGCGGATCGGCGCCATCCGTCAAGCGGTCCAGCGGCGCGCACCGCTGAGCCAGTCTCAGCCGGCGGCGTCGATCCGCACCATCTCCGCCTTGAAATGCGAGGCGACCTGCAGCGCGTCGCGCAGCACCTTCCGCCGTTCCAGCGACAGGACCTCCCGGTCCCGCATCACCCAGCGCCCCGCCACCATCACGTCGGACACGTCTGCAGGCATGCCCGCGAAGACCAGCGTGGCGTAGGTGTCGTAGATCGGCTGCAGGCGCGGGGCCGAAAGGTCGATCCGGACGAGGTCGGCCTGCTTGCCGGCTTCGAGCGAGCCGATGCGGGCGTCGAGCCCGAGCACCTTCGCGCCCTCGATCGTCGCCATGCGGATCACCTCGACGGCGGGCATCGGCCTGCGGCTGTGGCCGGCGAGTTTCTGGAACATGGAGACGGGGCCGAACTGCGAAAACAGGTCGAGCGTGTTGCCGCTCATCGGCCCGTCGGTCGCCACCCCGACCGGGATGCCGGCGGCGCGCATGGCTTCGACCGGCGCGATGCCGCGCCCGGCCTTGGCATTGGAGCGCGCATTGTGGGCCACGCAGACGCGCGCCCGCGCCATCTTGTCGATGTCGGAGGCATTCACATGCAGGCAGTGCGCGCAGATCAGGCTCGGCCGCAGCAGCCCCGCCTTCTCCACCACCTCGACCGGGCGCAGTCCATGATGCTTCGCGCACCAGTCCATCTCCGAATCCATCTCGGCGAGATGGATCTGCACCGGCACGTCGGGATGATCGTCGGCCCAGCGCGCGACCCGGTTCATCACCGCGACGTCGGTCGAATAGGGCGCATGCGGGGCGATCGAGGCGATCACGCGGTCGTGGCCGGAAAACTCGGCGACCAGCTCTTCGGTGAGGGCGAAGCCGCCGTCGATGTCCTTGTGGTCCGGCGGGTCGAAATCGGCGATCGTCTGGCCGACCACGCCGCGGATGCCGGCCTGGGCGACCACGCGGCCGACCTCGGTCTCGAAGTAGTACATGTCGGCGACCGTGGTGACGCCGGCCTGGATCAGCTCGAGCGCCGCCAGCGCGGTGCCCGCCCTTACCATCGCGCGGGTGACGTACTTTCGCTCCAGCGGAAGGACGTAGCGGTAGAGCCGGTCGTCGACATCCTCGCCGAGGCCGCGAAACAGCGTCATCGCCATGTGGCAGTGCGGATTGACCATGCCGGGCATGACGATGTCGCCGCCGCAGTCGATGGTCTCGGCACCCTCGATCGCAGGGGCAGGGCCGTTGCCGGTGGCGGTGATGGTCGTGCCCTCGACCTGCACCCAGCCATTGGCGAGGACCGGCATGTCGGGCGTGCAGGGGAGGAGGGTGGCGTTGGAGAGGATGAGGGTCACAGGTAGGCTCCGGTGAAGGCGTCAGTTGGTGCTCTACGGCGCCCCCCTCTGCCCTGCCGGGCATCTCCCCCACGAGGGGGGAGATCGGCAGTTCTGGCCTGTTCGCACGGTCTTCGATGCCGGCGATTGGCGAAAAGGGGCGCGACGGCCGATCTCCCCCCTCGTGGGGGAGATGTCCGGCAGGACAGAGGGGGGCGCGAAGGAACGATTGCTTCCAGTACGATCCTCACCGCCCTACACCTCCAGCAGCACGCAGCACTGGTCGGGCACGGGCACCAGCCGCGCTGTTCCGCCCGGTTCCAGCGGCGTCGACAGCGCGCCGTTGGCGACGAGATGTCCCGCCGCCGTCTCGCACTGATACTGGTAGGCGCGGCCGAGATAGGTCCGGAGCCCCAGCGTCGCCGGAATGCCATCGGTGCCCGGGCCGGACGTCACCGCCAGCCCGTCCGGCCGGGTGGCCAGCGTGAAAGCGTCGGGAATGGCGCCGAACCGCTCCTGCGACAGGCTGAGCCGCGCGCCGCCGGCAGCCTCCGCCGTCACCGTCTCGCCGTCGCGGGCGACCGCGCGCATGGGGATGAGGTTCTCGAAGCCGACGAAGCGCGCGACGAAGGCGTTCGCCGGGCGCTGGTAGAGCACTTCCGGCGTATCGAACTGCATGATGCGTCCGGCATTCATGATCGCCACCCGGTCGGAGATCGAGAACGCCTCCTCCTGGTCGTGCGTGACGTAGACCGAGGTCGTGCCGTTGGCGCGCTGCAGCTGGCGGATCTCGACGCGCATGTCGACGCGCAGCTTGGCATCGAGGTTCGACAGCGGCTCGTCGAACATCAGGAGCGGCGGCTCGATGACCAGCGCGCGGGCGAGCGCCACGCGCTGCTTCTGGCCGCCCGAGAGGGCGCCGGGCAGCCTGTCGGCGAGCGGCGACAGGCCGACGCGCTCGAGCATCGCACGCGCGCGCTTCTCCCGCTCGGCGGACGCGACCCCGCGCTGCTTCAGGCCGAAGGCGACGTTGTCGAGCACGGAGAGATGCGGAAACAGCGCGTAGTTCTGGAACACGAGGCCGATGTCGCGCTTGTGGGCGGGAAGCCGCGTCAGGTCGCGGCCGCCGAGCCTGATTGCGCCCTTCGTCGGCTCGAGGAAGCCCGCGATGAGGCGCAGCGTCGTCGTCTTGCCGCAGCCGGACGCGCCGAGCAGCGAGACGAGTTCGCCGGCGCCGACCGAGAGCGACAGGTCCTCCAGCACCTTGGTGGAGCCGTAGTGGGCGGTGAGATCGGTGATGTCGAGAGCCTGGGTCATGCGATTGTCATTTGTCTGGCCGCCATTCACTTGGCGAGGAAGGTGAGGCCGAGCGTGCGCTCCACGATCGCCATCACGGCTACCGTGAGGAACATCAGGAGCACCGACACCGACGCGATGGTGGGGTCGAAGAACTGCTCGACATGGGCGAGGATCTGGATCGGCAGGGTGGAGATGCCCGGTCCGGTGAGGAAGAGCGACGTCGAGACGTCGTTGATCGAGGTGATGAAGGCCAGGATGAAGGCTGCGATCACACCGGCCCTGACATTGGGCAGCACGATGGTGAAGAAGGTCCTTGCCGGCGGGCTGCCGAGGCTGATCGCCGCTTCCTCGATGGAGAAGTCGAAGGAGGCGAGGCTGGCCGAGATCACCCGCACGCAATAGGGCAGGACGAGCAGCGTGTGACCGATCAGCAGCGACACGAAGATCGGAAACGAGGCGCCGACCGCGACCGACTTCAGGAGCGAGAAGCCAAGCACGATCTCCGGCACCAGGATCGGCAGCACGAAGACCGTCGACAGCCAGGACGGCAGCTGGATGCGGTAGCGGTTGAGCGCATAGGCCGCCGGGATACCGATCAGGAGCGCCAGCCCGGTGGCAAGGAAGGCCAGTTGCAGGCTGGTGACGATGGTGCGCCGGAAGGCGGTGATCTCGAAGATGTTCTCGAACCAGCGCAGCGACAGGCCCTGCGGCGGAAACGTCAGATAGGTCGTGTCGCTGAGCGAGGCGCCGATGACGATGACCAGCGGTCCGACCAGGAAGACATAGACCAGCGCCGCAATGGCGATGAGGGCAGGGGAGGGGCGCGTTGTCATGTCGTCATCGGGTTCAGGCGTTTGGCGATGCGGGTCATGGCCAGCACCACCGCGACGGTGATGACGACCATGATCGCGGCGATGGTGGAGGCGCCCACCCAGTCGAAATTGACCATGGCGCGCTGGTAGAGGAAGGTCCCCATCATCATCTGCCGCTCGCCGCCGAGAAGCTGCGGCGTGGCATAGGAGGTGAAGGAGCCGGTGAAGACGAGCACGGCGCCGACGATGAGCCCGGGGACGGCGAGCGGGAAGATCACCTGCCGGAAGGTGCCGGCCGGCGAGGCGCCGAGCGAGGCGGACGCCTGGATCAGGTCTTCGGGGATGTTCTCCAAGACGCCGACGAGCGTCAGGATCATCAGCGGCGTGAACAGGTAGACCATCGCCACGATCACCGAGCCTTGCGTGTAGAGCATGGAGAAGGGCTCGTCGGTGATGCCGATCCCGACGAGGAAATTGTTCAGGATGCCGTTCTTGCCAAGGATGATCAGCCAGGCGAAGGAACGCACGACCACGCCGGTGAGCAGCGGGAAGACGGCCGCGATGATCAGGATGCTCTTCAGCCGGCCGGGCGCGCGCGAGACGACGAAGGCGGTGAGGAAGCCGAAGACCAGCGAGATCGCGGTGGTGATCAGCGACACCTCCAGCGTGCGCCACAGGACGGTGCGGCGAAAGCCGCTGGAGAAGAAGGTCACATAGGGCGAAAACACGCCCTTGGCGTCGGCGAACGTGGTTCCGATCGTGGCCGCGACCGGCAGGATGAGGAACAGGGCCACGAGAAGCGTCGCGGGCAGGGCGAGGGTCCAGCCGGTGTATCGCTTGAGCATGAAGTGCGTCTTTTCGAAAAGGCACTGTCGGCCGCCCTCGCGCGGAGGCCGGCCGACAGCAACGGGTCAGGAGAGGCGCGCACGGCGCGCGCCGGTGATCACATGCCGAAGATTTCGTTCCAGCGGTCGATCCAGTCGGACTTCGCGGCATTGAGCTTGGAATAGTCGACGCGCTTCAGCCCGTCGATCATCTCCTTGCCGTAGGTCCACTGCTTGGCCTGCTCCGGCGTCAGTTCGACCGCCTTCACCACCGGCGCGTCGACGCCGTTCTCGGCGGTCGCCTGCTGGACCTCCGGGCTGAGGATGAAGTTGATGAACTCGTGCGCCAGTTCGACATTGGCCGCCCCCTTGGGGATGTTCACCGTGTTCAGCGTGGCGATGGCGCCATCCTCGAGGTTCGCCCACTCCACGGTCGGTACCGCCGCCTTGAGCTGGCCGAGCGCGAAGTCCTGCGCCAGCGACACGGTGATCTCGCCGGTGGAGAACAGATTGATCATCTCGGAGCCGGTGTTGTAGTTCTTGACCACGTTGGGCTTGATCGCCTCGATCTCCGCGAAGGCCGGATCGGCATTCTCGAAGGGGTCGGTTCCGGCCTTCTCGCCGGCGATCATGACGACCATCGGGCCGGCGGTCGTGGTGATGCCGGGCAGCGACACCGCGCTCTTCAGGTCGTCGCGCCAGAGATCGGCCCACTTCGTGATCGCCGGGCTGACCTTGGCCGAGTCGTAGACGATGCCGACGCGGCCGATCGTGTAGGCCGGGCCGTACTCGCCCTGCGGCGCCTGCGCCATCTCATAGAGACCCTGAAGGTTGGGCACCTTGGAGCGGTCGATCGGCTGGAACAGCCCTTCCTCGATCCCGATCTGCGAGAAGCCGTCGGTGAAATAGGCGACGTCGACGCCTTCCCCGCCGCGGATCTTGATCTTGTTGAGGCGGTCGGCATTGTTGCCGGTCTCGAATACCAGCGTGCAGCCGCACTTCTCCTGGAAGGGCTGCACGATGAACTGGTTGAGCTTCTCGCCGTTGAAGCCCCACCAGGAGATGGTCAGGGTCTTGTCCTGCGCCGTGGCGGGCGCTGCCGCGAGCAGGGCCGCGACACAGGCTGCGCCGGCCAGGCTGCGATAGTGGGCGTTCGTCATTCTCTCTGCCTCTCTCTTGATGGCGGGTGATCCCAGGCCGCGCTCCTGCGCGCCGTGCCTCCGGAACCTTATTTTTCCGCTCTTCGCCCCGCAAGGCCATTCGCGTCCAACAAGGATGCAGACGAAGCCATTGCCCAATCCATCGGCAGTTGTGGCCGCCAGCCGAAACCTCCCTGCCGCGAAACGCGCTCCTGCAGGCCGGGGGCAGGCGGGCTGACGTAGCGTCGCCATGCCTTCGTGACGAACGGATGACGACAAAGAAAACGAAAAAGCGCATATTTACCCGTGGCTTGTGGTGTGAAATGGTGCAGCTGTCCACAGCTGGCGCCGTTTGAGAAAGATCGTACGAGGGGCTGAAAAACCTCGTTGACAGTGTTGGGGGGTGGGGCCTATATACGCCTCACCAACGAC
>NZ_JAOAOQ010000033.1 GCF_030398385.1 Aquibium sp. ELW1220
CTTCAAGTCGACGCTCCCCGAGAAGTGGAAATCCTTCCGGGACACCGTCAACGACAACTTTCACATCGTCCGACCCGACAAATTTCGGGTTATCGGGTAGACGGGGTATTACTTAATTCGACTTGAAGACTTCTCAGGGAACGTTCGGGATTATGCCCGAATTCAGTAAACTGTCCCCGCATTTCCCGCCCGCATCTCTCCGCGCCGCCGCCCCGCCAGCCGTATCGCGAAGCGACAGACGCCGCCTGCGCCCTGCTGCGCCCCGCAGCGCACCTCTCGGCAGCGGCAGCGCTCGCTGACGAGGCTGCAGTACAGCCCCTCGAAAACGGCCGCATGCCAGACGCAGAGCGGATGCGCGGACGTCTCGCCGGCCACGAACGGATTGCCCGCGATCTCGAAGGTCCACGCATCGACCGCCCGGAACCGGCCCGTGCCCGCGAAGGTCCAGGCGTGCCGCGCGATGGCGCCCGAGAGCAGGTGCGCTGCGGGCCCGGCCGGCAGCAGCCGCAGCACGGTCCGCGCCGGCGCCGGGATGCGGTTGGCGAGGATGTAGTCGGCGGTCCGCGCGCCGGCCTCGGCCAGAAGCCCGGGCCAGGAGACGGGCTCGGCCGCGCGGACGGCGCGGTGCAGCCGCACCGCCTCGCCTTGCGGGATCATCGCCGTCCCCTCCGGCGGTCCGGCTAGCCCCGCCGCCGTCAGCAGCGGGCCGACGCGCGCGGCGCCCAGCCGTTCCTCCACCACCGGCAGGAGCTGCAGCACCGCGTTCGGCCCGATCCGCCCGCCCGCCGCCCGCACATCCTCAGGCGCCCTCCATCTGCTGCGTGCCGCCGCCGCAGGCGCGCAGCTCCGACCGCTCCTTCATCTGGGCGCGCACGGCCTCCCGCCGCTCGGCCGCGCGCGCGGCGCGGTCGGCCGATGCCTCCCAGTCGTCCATCTGCGCCTCGGCGATGGTCCGCGTCTCGTCGAAGCCGAAGTCGACGCTCGTCTTCGTCTGCGGCCCCCAGTAGCCCGCCTTGCCGAGGTCGTAGAAAGTGCGCTGCACGCCCGCCTTGAGAAAGGCCTTCAGGCAGCCGAGCAGGTAGCGACGGCGGAAGCCGCTGCCGCGCCAGGGGTAGTGGAACAGCGCCTTGCGCATGTAGAAGCGGCGGTAGTTCTTCATCACGCCGTCGAGCAGCTCGCCGCGCTCCATCGCCGCGGGCTTCATGATCGGCGTGACGAAATTGTACTTCGAGAAGTCGAAGATCTCGACCTGATCCCTGATCTCCTGGAACAGCGGCGTGAACGGCCAGGGCGTGTACATCGACCAGTTGGCGAGGTCGGGCTGCCAGTCCCACGCCATGCGGAAGGTTTCCTCCAGCGTCTGCGGCGTCTCGTTGTCGAGCCCGACGATGAACTGCGCCTCGACAAGGATGTCGGCCTCGCGCAGCAGCCGGATCGCGGTCTTGTTCTCGTCGACCTTGGTCTCCTTGTTGAAGCGGTCGAGCTTCAGCTGGGCGGCCGCCTCGGTGCCGAGGCTGACATGCACCAGCCCCGCCCTGCGGTAGAAGGGGAGCAGGTCGCGGTCGCGGAAAATGTCGGTGACGCGCGTGTTGATGCCCCACTTGATCTTGTCGGGCAGGCCGCGCGCGATCAGTTCCTCGCAGAAGGCCACGAATTTCTTGCGATTGATGGTCGGCTCCTCGTCGGCCAGGATAAAGAAGCCGACGCCGTGGTTCTCCACCAGGTCCTCGATCTCGTCGACCACGTCCTTGGGATCGCGCACCCGGTAGTCGCGCCAGAACTTCCACTGCGAGCAGAACGAACAGGTGAACGGACAGCCGCGCGCGAGATTGGGGATCGCCACCCGCGTGCCGAGCGGGATGTAGATGTATTTCGACCAGTCGAGCACCGTCCAGTCCGGCTTGATGGTCGACATGTCCTTCACCGTCCCGGCCGCGGCCGTCGCCACGATCTTCTCGCCGTCGCGGAAGGCAATGCCCCGGATCGCGTGCCGCCCGTCCGGCCAGCGCCCGTCGCGCACCGCCTCCATCAGCGCCGTGCAGATTTCCTCGCCCTCGCCGCGCACGATCACGTCCACCCACGGCGCCTCGCTCAGCACCTGGCTGTACATGAACGTCGCATGCACCCCGCCCAGCATCCGCAGCGCCGTCGGCACGACAGTGGAGGCGATCCGCAGCACCTCCTCGGCGCGGTAGATCGACGGCGTGATCGCGGTCACCCCCACCACGTCCGGCGCGATCTGCGCCATCCGCAGCGCCAGATCCGCATCCGACACGTCGTCCGTCATGGCGTCGATGAAATGGATGTCGTCGAAGCCCGCCCGCCGCAGATGCCCCGACAGATACGCCACCCAGGCCGGCGGCCAGGTGCCGGCGATCTCGGCACCGCCGGAATGGTAATTCGGATGAACGAAAAGAATCCTCACCGCCGTCGCCCTCCCTGGACTGTCAATCAAGGTTGACATGAAGGGCGACAATTCGAATTGACGCAGATCAAGCCCGGGTAGGCTCGCCGCCAGACCCGCCGCCGTCCGGCAGCACCCGTTCCTGTGTCTGACCCGGATGACGGGCGCAACGCCGGAAATACGGGGACAGTTTACTTAATTCGGCCCGACAACTGCTTGCAACGCCAGCGGCTTGCCACCCGAATTAAGTAAACTGTCCCCGCATTTCCTTCCGGCTCTGTCCCCCCGGCTCACACAGCGCTCGCCCGCTGGGCGCTACGCGCTCGACATCGTAAGCAGGCGGCGCGTCGGTCGCGTATCGGGACGGGACGCACCGCGCCGCCGTCCCCCTGTGCCCGCAAATCCGTTGCCGGCGAAGGAATTCTTGATCCACGTCAACGAGCGTCCGCCTGCCGCTGCTAGGCTGGTGGACGGCCAACCGGATCGGGCGGGGCGGGGGAAGCCGTGCCGCGGCCGGTCCGGCGCGATCGGGCAGGCCGGGACGACAGAGGGGAGGCATCACGATGCAGAAGACGCTCCAGGACACCGGCGGCGAGGCCGCACCCGCGCTGTCGCAGGCCGCCCAGGCCGGGCTTGCCGACGAGCAGACGCGGGCCGCGCATGGCGCGGCGGCGGCCGCCGCGCAGAGCATCGCGGCCGGCGCCGACGCCGAACTGCGCGGCGGCATCGGCGCCATCATCGACGGGGCGGCACCCGACGATGCGGTGCTGCTCAGCGAGGCCTTCGGCCTGCCGAAGCCGAAGGGCAAGCCGCGCCGCACCAGCGACGAACTGTCCGCCGACTGGCGGGTCGGCGGCTATCCCTACCGCTACAAGATGCTGCGGCGCGACTACGAGCGCGAGAAGTTCGTCCTGCAGACCGAACTCCTGAAGCTGCAGTCCTGGGTCAAGGAGGCGCGCCAGCGCATCGTGATCCTGTTCGAGGGCCGCGACGCCGCCGGCAAGGGCGGCGCGATCAAGCGCTTCATGGAGCATCTCAACCCGCGCGGCGCCCGCGTGGTGGCGCTGGAGAAGCCGAGCGAGGTGGAGCGCGGCCAGTGGTATTTCCAGCGCTATGTCGAGCACCTGCCGACGGTGGGCGAGATCGTGCTGTTCGACCGCAGCTGGTACAACCGGGCCGGCGTCGAGCGCGTCATGGGCTTCTGCAGCGAGGAGGAGTACCGCGAATTCCTGCGCCAGGTGCCCGATTTCGAGCGCAACCTGGTGCGAAGCGGCACCCACCTGATCAAGTTCTGGTTCTCGGTGAGCCGGCAGGAGCAGTCGCGTCGCTTCAAGGAGCGCAAGGTCCATCCGCTGAAGCAGTGGAAGCTGTCGCCCATCGACATGGCCTCGCTCGACAAGTGGGACGACTACACCCTGGCCAAGGAGGCGATGTTCTTCCACACCGACACAGCCGACTCGCCCTGGACGGTGATCAAGTCCGACGACAAGATGCGGGCGCGGCTGAACGCGATGCGCTACGTGCTCCACTCGCTGCCCTATGCCGGCAAGGATCCGGCGCGCGTCGGGCGGGTCGACGACCTGCTCGTCGGCCGTGCCAACGTGGTGCACGAGCGCGGCGAGTACGACGCGGCCGGCGGCTGGTCGAGCGGCGAGTAGGCTGCCGCGGCCGCAGCTCCCGCAGGGCGGCAGCCCCTATCGCAGCGCCCGGCTTTCCCCTATCACGCGGCGATGTCTCCGCAGGTCGAAGCCGCCCTCTTCATCTTCGGTCTCGTCGCCATCGGCTATCTCGCCGGGCTGACGGGCTATCTGCGCGCAGAGACGGGTGAGGCGCTGGGCGAATTCGCGGTCGGCGTGGCGCTGCCGCTGCTGCTCTTCCGCACCATGCTGTCGGCCGATTTCCAAGGGGCGGCGCCCTGGGCGCTGTGGGCGGCCTACTTCTCGTCGGTGGCCATCGCCTGGACCGTCGGCCACCTGGTGATGACGCGGCTGTTTGGCCGCGACGCGCGGGCTGGCGTCGTCGGCGGCGTATCGGGCTCCTTCTCCAACACGGTTCTGCTCGGCATCCCGCTGGTGCTCGGCGTCTACGGGCAGGCGGGCTTCGAGGTGCTGGCGCTGATCGTCTCGGTGCATCTCGGCGCCATGATAGCCGCCACCATCGTCGTCTTCGCGGTGCTGGAGGGCGGCGACAGGGGCTTCCGTCCGCTCGACCTCGCGCGCACCTTCGTTGGAAAGCTCGCCGTCAACCCGTTGATCATCGGCATCGTGGCCGGGCTGGCCTTCCGCCTCACCGGCTGGCCGCTGCCCTCGCTTGCCGCGCGCTTCGTCGACGGGCTGGGCGACATCGCCGGGCCGCTCGCCCTGTTTTCCATGGGCCTCGGGCTGCGCCGCTACGGCATTTCGGGCAATCTGCGGCCGGGCCTGACGCTGGCCTTCATGAAGCTCATGGTCATGCCGGCGATCATGCTCGGCATGGCGACGCTGTTTGGCCTGCCGCCGCTGGTGGCCTCGGTCGCGGTGCTGACGGCGGCGCTGCCGGCCGGCGTCAACTGCTACCTCATCGCCGTCCAGTTCGGCACCGGCCAGGCGCTCGCCTCCAACACGATCACGCTGGCGACCGGCCTCGGCGTCGTCACCACCTCCTTCTGGATCACGCTGCTGCACGCCATCTACGGATGAAGTGTCGCGCGGAAAATGCGGGGACAGTTTGCTTAACTCGAACGCCGTGCCCGTCGACCATCGAAAGGCACGATGCATCTGAACTCGGTAAACCGACCCGTACTTCTCAGCCAAGCTCCGACGAATAGTGGACCGCCTGCGTCAGGCAGCGCGAGACGCGCAGTTCCACCGGCTTGTTCTCGAGATCGAGGGCGATGCGGGTGATGGCCAGCAGTGGCGCGCCGGGCGCGCAGCCGAGCGCCGTCGCGTCGGCGGGCATGGCCGCCACCGCCTTCAGCTTCTCGCTCGCCCGGCCGATGGTGATGCCGAAGCGTTCCGAATAGAGCCCGTAGACGTTGTTGGGGATGGTTTCGAGATCGCCGAACCCCGGCAGGCGGGCGGCCGGCAGCGTGATCGTCTCGACCAGCAGCGGATCGCCGGACAGAGTGCGCACGCGCTCGATGCGCCAGACGGGATCGCCGGGCGCGAGCGCCAGCGCACCGGCCTCCGGCGCCGTCGCCGCGCCCGGCTGCAGGTCGAGGATGGCCGAATCCGGAAAGCTCGGCTTGCCGTCGTCGGGCACCAGCCGGAAGAACTGGAACAGGATGCGGCTCTCTTCCGGGCGCGCCACGAAGGTGCCGCGGCCCTGGCGGCGGATCAGGAGGTTCTCGGCCGTCATGGCGTCGAGCGCCTTGCGGATCGTCCCCTGGCTGACGCCCACCTCGCGCGCCAGCTCGATCTCCGACGGGATGTGCTGGCCCGGCTGCCACTCGCCGTCGATGAGCCGGCGAACGAGCTGGTCGCGCACCTGCACGTAGAGGGGACGGTAGGCGAAGGCGGTCTGGTCCATGCTCGAATTCCCGCGGAAGCGTCTCCTGATAGCACCCGCCCGATTGACTCTGCCAGCATTTCCTATCTTATATCTTATATAAGACTGCCGGCGCCGAAAGGCGCGAAACTGACTGCGCCGCAGGGCGCGAAGAGGACTCGAGCATGGGCATTCCGCATCTCCTGGTTCACGAGCACGACGACAATGTCGGGGTCGTCGTGGTGGAGGGACTCAAGGCCGGCACGACGATGCTGGCCGTGGTCACCGCCGACAATTCCGCTTTCGAGATCGAGGCGAAGGCCGACATCCCGATCGGCCACAAGGTGGCGCTGAAGGATCTCGCGGCCGGCGACACGGCGGTCAAGTACGGCGAGGACATCGGCCGCTTCGTGGCGGATGTGGCGCGCGGCGCCCACGTCCACGTCCATAATCTCAAGACCAAGCGCTGGTAGGAGCGGCTCGCGGCGCGCGGCGGCACCCGCGCGCCGGCGAGCCGCCGCGTTCATTTCAGGGAAGGGCGGGCTGATGGCCTCGAAATACTCCAACATGACGATCCGCGCCTTTCGCCGCGACAATGGTCGCGTGGGCGTGCGCAACCACGTGGTGATCCTGCCGGTGGACGACATCTCCAACGCGGCCTGCGAGGCGGTGGCAAACAACATCAAGGGCACGATGGCCCTGCCGCACGCCTATGGCCGGCTGCAGTTCGGGCAGGACCTCGACCTGCACTTCCGCACCATGATCGGCACCGGCGCCAATCCCAACGTGGCGGCCGTGGTGGTCATCGGCATCGAGCCGGGCTGGACGAAGAAGATCGTCGACGGCATCGCCGCCACCGGCAAGCCGGTCGCGGGCTTCTCGATCGAGCAGAACGGCGACCTCAAGACCATCATGGACGCCAGCCGCGCCGCCAAGGACTTCGTCCACTACGCCACCGAGCTGCAGCGCGAGGAGTGCTCGGTCTCCGAGCTCTGGGTCTCGACCAAGTGCGGCGAGAGCGACACCACGACCGGCCTGGGTTCCTGCCCGACGGTCGGCAACATGTACGACAAGCTCCTGCCCGAGGGCATCTACGGCTGCTTCGGCGAGACGTCGGAGATCACCGGCGCCGAGCACATCGCCAAGGCGCGCGCAATCAACCCGGAGGTGGGCGAGCGCTGGTACGCGATGTGGAAGGCCTACCAGCAGGACGTGATCGAGCAGTTCAAGACCAACGATCTCTCCGAGAGCCAGCCAACGCGCGGCAACATCGAGGGCGGCCTGACCACCATCGAGGAAAAGGCGCTGGGCAACCTGGAAAAGATCGGCCGCATCTCGCGCTACATCGACATCCTGGAGCCGGCAGAGGCGCCGAAATCGGGCAGGGGCCTCTACTTCATGGATAGCTCGTCGGCCGCCGCCGAATGCGTGACGCTGATGGCGGCCGGCGGCTTCGTCATCCACACCTTCCCGACCGGCCAGGGCAACGTCGTCGGCAACCCGATCGTGCCGGTGATCAAGATCACCGCCAACCCGCGCACCGTGCGCACCATGGGCGAGCACGTCGACGTCGACGTCTCGGGCATCCTGCGCCGCGAGATGACCATCGACGAGGCCGGCGACGCGCTGATCGACATGATCGTGCGCACCTCCAACGGCCGCAGCACGGCGGCCGAGGCGCTGGGGCATCGGGAATTCGTGATGACGAAGCTCTATCGGAGCGCGTGAAGGTCAGGCGCGTTGAATGCCGGATTTTGCGAGCATCTGGAGGATCGTGTGGCGGAGCGCCGGCAGTTCCAGCTCATAAATCTTCCAGAGGACATCGGTCCGGATCGCAAAGTACCCGTGCCTGATGCGATTTCCGATGCCGGCGATCTCGCCCCATTCGATCATGGGAAAAGCCCGTTTGTAAGTTTCTGGAATGTTGCCCGACGCTTCGCTGATGATCATCACGAAGTGACTGACCGCACCCTGACGCATACGGTCATTTTCGAAAGCGGATCGGTTGACGCCGGAAAGTGTTCTGTTGATGTCGTCGATGGCGTCGAGGATATCCTCCAGCCAGTCGGTGTCGAGGCGCTTCATCAGAACACCGTCAGGAGGTCGTCGGAAATCCTCTGCCTGAAGCGGGGCTTCATCTGGGCCGACTCGTCGGTCAATCGCGTCTCGATTCCGAGTTCTTCGGACAAATCCGGTCCGATCCCGAAGAAGTCGAAGCCTGAGACGTTCGGCGGCGGATCATACTCCACCAGCAGGTCCAGATCGCTGTCCTCGCGGTTGTCGCCGCGGGCGCGCGAGCCGAACATCTGCAGACGCGTGATGCCGCGGGCGCGCAATGCGGGCTCCATCTCCTTCAGCCGGGCGATGATCTCGTCGCGTGTCATGGCAGGTCGTATCGGTCCACCGTGGTGCAGGACCGAATATAATACGAATCCCGGCGTCAAGCGAGACGCGCAGGCGCTCCGGGCGATTGAATGAGGGAGGCGCACATGCCTGACGTCGTCATCACCGAATTCATGGACGAGGCGGCCGTCGCGCGGCTGAGGGCCCGTTTCGACACGCTCTACGACCCGGCGCTCGTCGATCGGGGCGACGATCTGCGCGCCGCCGTGGCCGACGCCCGCGCCCTGATCGTACGCAACCGCACGCAGGTGCGCGGCGCGCTGCTGGACGCGGCGACGTCTCTGACCTCCGTCGGCCGCCTCGGCGTCGGTCTCGACAACATCGACGTGGAAGCCTGCCGGGCGCGCGGCATTTCGGTCTACCCCGCCACCGGCGCCAACGATCTCTCGGTGGCCGAATACGTCATGGCGGCGGCAATGACGCTCCTGCGCGGCGCCTTCTTCGCCAGCGCCGACGTGGCGGCGGGCGCCTGGCCGCGCCAGCGCCTGATCGGCCGCGAGCTGGCGGGCAGGACGATGGGCCTCGTCGGCCTCGGCTCGATCGCCCGCGAGGTCGCCTGGCGGGCGCAGGCCTTCGGCATGCAGGTGGTCGCCTATGACCCCATGCTGGCCGCCGATCATCCCGCCTGGCGGAAGGCCCGCAACGTCCCGCTCGACGGCCTGCTGGCGCTCTCGGACGTCGTCAGCCTGCACGTCCCGCTGACCGACGCGACGAGAAACATGATCGGAGCCGGGCAGTTGGCGGCGATGAAGCCCGATGCGATCCTGATCAACGCCGCCCGCGGCGGCGTCGTCGACGAGGCGGCGCTGGCTGTCGCGCTGCGCAACAAGCGGCTGGGCGGCGCGGCGCTCGACGTCTTCGCCGAGGAACCGCTTTCGGCGGTCGCAGGCGAACGCTTCAAGGGGATCGACAACCTGATCCTGACCCCACACGTCGCGGGCGTGACAGTCGAGTCGAACGTGCGCGTCTCCGACCTTATCGCCGACACGGTCATCGCCCATCTGGAGAAGGCCTGATGCCGGACACCACGCTCACCATAGCTGAGGCGCATGCGCTGGTCTGGGCGGCGCTGACCGCCTCGCGGACCTCGTCCGGGAATGCGGCGATCGTCGCCGACGCGCTGATCGGGGCGGAACTGTCTGGTCAGGGCGGGCATGGCCTGCGGCGTGTGCCGGCCTATGCCGCGCAGGCGAAGGCGGGCAAGGTCGACGGCTACGCGGTGCCGATCGCCACCCGCATCCGGCCGGGCGCGGTGGCGATCGACGCCGCGAACGGCTTTGCCTATCCCGCTCTCGACGTCGCGTCGCGCGAACTGGCCTTCATAACCCCCGAGCAGGGCATCGCCGCGGCCGGCATCCGGCGCTCGCACCATGCCGGCGTGGCCGGACTGGTGGTTGAATCATTGGCGGAGAAGGGCCTCGTGGCGCTCCTGTTCTCCAATGCGCCGGCCGCCATCGCGCCATGGGGCGGACGGCGTCCGCTCTACGGCACCGACCCCATCGCCTTCGCCTGCCCGACCGCCGACGGTGCGACCATCGTCGTCGACGTGTCCATGTCGAAGGTCGCGCGCGGCCGGATCATGGCCGCGAACCAGAAGGACGAGCCGATCCCCGAAGGCTGGGCACTGGACGCCGAAGGCCACCCGACCACCGATGCGAAGGCGGCGCTCGCCGGCACCATGGTGCCGCTCGGCGACGCCAAGGGCACGGCGCTGGCGCTGATGGTGGAACTGCTCTGCGCCGGCCTGACCGGCGCGAACTACGCCTTCGAGCAGACCTCCTTCTTCGACGCCGAGGGCGCGGCGCCGGGCACGGGTCAGCTGCTGATCGCCATCGATCCGGAAACCTTCGGCGGAACCCGCGCGTTGGACCGCTTCGCGGCGATGGCGGCGATGGTTGCCGGCACGGAAGGCGCCCGGTTGCCAGGGTCGAGGCGGCAGGCTATTCGTGACCGCCTCCGGCGCGACGGCCTGCAGGCCGATGCCGCGCTCGTCAGGGAAATCGAACATTTGGCCGCCGGCTGAGGCGGCAGGAGGCACACCGATGCTGCAGAAGTCCAATCACTACATGCGCCAGGCCAACCTGATCGGCGGCGAGTGGGTGCAGGCCGATTCCGGCGCGACGCTCGACGTGACGAATCCGGCCAACGGCCAGAAGCTCGGCACGGTGCCGAAGTCCGGCAAGGCGGAAACGCGCCGTGCCATCGAGGCGGCCGACAAGGCCTTCAGGACCTTCCGCAAGACGACCGCCAACGAGCGCTCCAAGATGCTGCGCAAGCTGCACGACCTGATCCTCGAGAACCAGGATGCGCTGGCCGAACTGCTGACGATCGAGCAGGGCAAGTCGCTGGCCGAATCCAGGGGCGAGGTCGGCGCATCGGCAGCCTATGTGCTCTGGTTCGCCGAGGAGGCGCGCCGCACCTATGGCGACGTGGTTCCGTCGCCCTGGGCCGACCGCCGCATCATCGTCACGCGCGAGCCGGTCGGCGTCATCGCCGCCATCACGCCGTGGAACTTCCCGTCCTCGATGCTCGCCCGCAAGATCGGCCCGGCGATCGCGGCCGGCTGCACCACCGTCGTCAAGCCCGCCTCGCAGACGCCCTATTCGGGCCTCGCCTGGGGCGCGCTGTGCGAGGAGGCCGGCATCCCGGCCGGCGTCGTCAACATCGTCACCGGCTCGGCCGGCGAAATCGGCGACGAGATTTGCGCCAACCCGCTGGTCAAGAAGATCACCTTCACCGGCTCGACCGAGGTCGGCAAGATCCTGATCGAGAAGTCGGCAGCGACCGTCAAGAAGGTGTCGATGGAACTGGGCGGCAACGCGCCGTTCGTCGTGTTCGACGATGCCGACATAGACCGCGCGGTCGAAGGGGCCATGGTCGCCAAGTACCGCAATTCGGGCCAGACCTGCGTCTGCACCAACCGCTTCTTCGTCCAGGCGGGCGTCTACGACGCCTTCGTCGAAAAGCTCGCCGCCGCGTCGGCGAAGCTCAAGGTCGGCTCGGGCCTCGATGCCGGCGTCCAGCAGGGCCCGCTGATCGACGGCAAGGCGGTCGAGAAGGTCGAGGAACTGATCGGCGACGCCACCGCCAGGGGCGGCACGGTGGTCACCGGCGGCAAGCGCCATGCGCTCGGCGGCTCCTTCTTCGAGCCGACGGTGATTTCCGGCGCCACGCCCGACATGCGCTTCATGAAGGAAGAGATCTTCGGCCCGGTCGCACCGGTGTTCAAGTTCACCACCGAGGACGAGGCCGTCGCGCTCGCCAACGACACCGAATACGGCCTCGCCTGCTACTTCTACAGCTCCGATCTCGGCCGCGTGTTCCGGGTCATGGAGAACCTGAAATACGGCATGGTCGGCGTCAACGAAGGCCTGATCACAACGCCCGAGGCGCCCTTCGGCGGCGTCAAGGAAAGCGGCCTCGGCCGCGAGGGTGGACACCAGGGCATCGAGGACTATCTCGACACCAAATACGTCTGCATCGGCGGCCTCGGCCTCTGATCGACGCGTAAACGGGCAGGGCGCCCCCGGCACAGGCGCCCGCATCTTCTGGCTGAGGGGAGCGCCATATGGCGGATGCCGAGGAGTTCGGGACGACGCCGGAGGGCGAGGCCGTCCAGCGTGTCGAGATCAGGGGCGGGGGGCTCACCGCCCGCATCCTGACCTGGGGCGCGGTGGTGCAGGACCTGCGGCTGGCCGAGCATGACGCGCCGCTGGTGCTGGGCTTCGAGCGCTTCGAGGACTACCCGGTCCACTCCGCCTATTTCGGCGCCATCGCCGGCCGCTACGCCAACCGCATCGCCAGCGGGCGGTTCACGATCGAGGGCCGGCGGTTTCAGGCCGACACCAACTTTCTCGGCCGGCACACGCTGCATGGCGGCGCAAAGGGGACCGGCAAGCGCGTCTGGCGGCTCACCGACCGCGGGCCGGATTTCGTCACGCTGGCGCTGACCGATCCGGACGGCGCGATGGGCTTCCCGGGCAATCTCGAGATCGCCTGCACCTATCGGCTCAAGCTGCCCGGCACGCTGTCGGTCCAGCTGTCGGCCACCACCGACCAGCCGACGCTGTGCAACCTCGCGCACCACTCCTATTTCAACCTCAACGACGGCGGCATGAACGACGTGCTCGGCCACCGGCTGATGATGCCGGCGCAGGCCTACACGCCTGTCGACGACGAACTGATCCCGACCGGCGTCGTCCAGCCCGTCGAGGGCACGCCCTTCGACTTCCTGCTGCCGCGCCCCGTCGGCATGAAGGTCGGCGGCGAGCAGGTGCTCTACGACCACAATTTCTGCATCGCCGCCGCGCGCGGCCCGCTCAGGCAGATGGCCTGGGCGCAGGGGCCGAACTCGGGCGTCGAGATGGAGGTCTGGTCGACCGAGCCGGGCCTGCAGTTCTACGCCGGCCACAAGGTCGCCCGCACCGTGCCCGGCCTCGGCGGCCGCACCTACGCCGCCTATGCCGGCTTTGCCATGGAGCCGCAGATCTGGCCCGATTCGCCGAACCGCCCCTATTTCCCGCAAGCCCTGCTCTATCCGGGCGACCGCTACCGGCAGACGACGGAGTACCGGTTCAGGCTGGGGTGAGGGGTACCGCGAAGGCCTGGCGCAGCACCTCGAACGGCGCCAGCGCCCCGCGCACCTGCACGACGGCGGCGGCCACCGCGTGCGCCCTGCGCGCGGCGGCCTCGGGCGCGTCGCCTGCGAGGCGGGCGGCGAGGTAGCCGCCGTTGAAGCTGTCGCCGGCGCCGGTGGTGTCGACCGGGTTTTCCACGGCAACCGCCGGGATCGTCTCGCGCCGATCGTCCGAGACCACCAGCGCCGGCCCGGCGCCGTCCTTGATCACGATCTCGGAAACGCCCGCCTGCTTCAGCCGCGCGACGGTGTCGGCCGGCGTCGCGTCGCCGAACAGCGCCTGCTCGTCCGGGAAGGTCGGCAGCGCGATGTCGCAGACGGCAAGGGCCTCCGCAATGGCTGCGCGGGCGGCATCGATCGAAGGCCACAGGCGCGGGCGGTAATTCGGGTCGAAGGCGATGCGGGTACCGGCCCGGCGTGCGTCCGCGATGGCCGCAAGCAGCGTCCGGCGCGGCGTTTCGTCGAGGATGGCGAGCGTGATGCCCGAGACGTACACCAGCGCGCGGTCCGTGAGCGAGGCGCGAAGCGCTGCCGGATCGTCGGCGAGGCGCCGCGCGGCGGCGTCGGCGCGCCAGTAGGTGAAGGAGCGCTCCGCCCCGGTGAGCGTGATGGCGTAGAGGCCGGGCCGCGCGCCGGGGATGACCGGGCTCCCGGCGATGCCGATGCCGGCGTCGCGCATGAAGGCGATCTGTTTTTCGGAGAAGGGGTCGTCGCCGAAGGCGCTGACATAGTCGGCCGGACGGGCCGTATCCGTCAGCGCCCGCAGCGCCCAGAGCGTGTTGAACGTGTCGCCGGCAAAGCCCAAGTGCCAGGCATCGCCGCCGGTGCCGGACAGTTCCAGCATGCATTCGCCGATCGACGCGATCCCCTGTCCGGCCATGATCTTCTCCCTTTTCCGCCCCCTCTACACGCGCCGCTGCACGAAGGCGAGGGGCAGAGATACCGGTCCTTGACCTTCCGGCAACTGGAGGCCCTACACCTGCTTTCGCAATGCGGGCATAGTCGCGTCAGGGCATTGGGCAGGCCGCCCTTCGCGCGGCCAGACGGGTTGAACCGACCATGAAGAAGCTGATCTACGTTCTCGTCGCCGTGGTGGCACTCGCGGTCGCCTTCGTCGGATGGCGCATGACGATGTCGCCGCCGGACGATCTCGACCTTGCCCGTTCGAAGCCCACGCAGGCCGGCACTTTCGTGGTCGCCGTCGGGCCGGAGAGCGAACCGCTGCTGCAGGGACCTCTGCACAGCTGGATCGTGACCGTGACGACGCCCGCCGGCGCGCCGGTCGACGATGCGACGATCAGCGTCGACGGCGGCATGCCGCAGCATGGCCACGGCCTGCCGACCGCGCCCGCCGTGACCGCCGCGCTCGGCGAGGGCCGCTACCGGATCGAGGGTGTCCGCTTCAACATGGGCGGCTGGTGGGAACTGAAGCTCGCCATCGCCGCCGGCGGCGCCAGCGACGCCGTCACCTTCAACCTCGTGATGTGAGACGGCGATGCGCCCATCTCGGCTGACGACGTCCCTGGCCGCCCTGGCAGCTGTGCTGCTGTCGGCCGCCTGCAAGCCGTCGAGCGTCACGGAGGAGGAAGCGCGTATCGTTGCCTCGCTGTCTCTGTCGGCGCTGCCGCCGCTGCCAGCCGACCCGTCGAACCGCGTCGCCGACGATCCCGCGGCCGCCGCGCTCGGGCAGGCGCTGTTCTTCGACCATGATCTGTCCGCCGACGGCGCGGTCTCCTGCGCCTCCTGCCACCAGCCGACGCGGCGCTTCCAGGATGGCATCGCGCGGGCGATCGGCGTCGGCGAGGCCGACCGCCGCACCATGCCGCTGGAGGGCGTCGCCTGGAGCCCGTGGCAGTTCTGGGACGGCCGCGCCGACAGCCTGTGGGCGCAGGCACTCGGACCGTGGGAGAACCCGGTCGAGCATGGCGGCAACCGTGTCGCGCTGGTGCGCCGCGTGGCGAGCGCCTACCGCGCCGAGTATGAATCGGTGTTCGGGCCGCTGCCCGACCTGTCGGGACTGCCCGAGAACGCGGGTCCGTTCGGCAGCGAGACGGAGCGCGCGGCCTGGGCGGCATTGTCGAACGAGGAGCGCACCCGCGTCGACCGCATCTTTGCCGACATGGGCAAGGCGATCGCCGCCTTCGAGCGCCGGATCGTGCCGGTCGAGACCCGTTTCGACCGCTTCGCCGACGCCCTCGCCGCAGGCCGGCGACCGGAGGGCGAAACCGCCCTGTCGGACCTCGAGATCGAGGGACTGAAGCTCTTCGTCGGCAAGGCCGCCTGCGTCGACTGCCACAACGGGCCGCGCCTCACCGACGATCATTTCCACAACACCGGCGTTCCGGCCGTGCCCGGCCTGCCGGAGGATCGCGGCCGGGCCACGGCGGTCGCCCGTGTGCTGGCCGATCCGTTCAACTGCCTCGGTGCCTTCTCCGATGCAGCGCCCGGGCAGTGTGGCGAGATCCGCTTCATGGTGAAGGAGGGCGAGGAACTGGAACGCGCCTACAAGACGCCGTCGCTGCGCGGGGTGGCGGGGAGGGCGCCCTACATGCATTCCGGCCAGATCGCGACCCTGGAAGTGGTGGTGGACCATTATTCGCGCGCGCCCGAAGCGCCGTCCGGACATACGGAGCTGGAGCCCTTCGTGCTGACCGACCGGGGACGCATGGCGCTCGTCGCCTTCCTGAGGACGCTGGAGCCGGCGGGCGAGGAGGCGGGTGCGGCAGCGCTTGCCGGCCGGGCGCCGTCCGGAAGTTGATCCGGCGCAACACCGCCGGTACCGGATGCGGCTAGAGAAACCAGATGCTCGTCAATCTCGCCCTCGGCACCTTCGTCATCGCGCTCACCGTCGTCATCCACACCTGGGGCCTGATCGCGGTCACGCACATGATGCGCATCCTGACTGCCCGGTTCCGCGTGCACGGGCACCGGAGCCGGACCCTGGCCATGGTCACGACCGTCATCGGCATCTTCGCCATCATGACCGTCGAGGTCTGGCTCTGGGCCGCCTTCCATCTCGGGCTCGGCGTGTTCGGCGACTTCGAGACGGCGCTCTACTTCTCCACCGTGACCTTCTCGACGCTCGGCTACGGCGACGTCGTTCCGGCCGCCGAATGGCGCCTCTTCGCCGCGCTCGAAGGCGTCAACGGCTTCCTGCTGATTGGCTGGTCGACCGCCTACCTCGTGGCGGCTGGCGTCAGGATCGGGCCTTTCCAGACGGGCGAGCATTTCTAAAAGGCGAGCCGGAGACGTTCGGGAAACCGCTGCGAAGACAAGGGCTTGGGCGCCGAGCCTGATTCAGTTCCTGCACTCAGCCCGCGTCAGGATTCCGGCCTCCAGTCGATCATCCGCAGCGCCCGCCCGCCGAGGCGGGCAAACGCGCGCTGGCGGCAGGAGAAGACGATGATCTGCTGGTCGGCCGACTGGCGGTGCAGGGCGTCGAACATCTTCTCGATCCGGTCGTCGTCGGAATAGACCAGCGCGTCGTCGAGGATCACCGGCGCCGGGCGGCCGTCGCGGGCCAGAAGCCGGGCGAAGGCCAGCCGGGTCAGCACCGACAACTGCTCGCGGGTCCCGCCGCTCAGCCGCTCGACGTCCTCCTCGGCCCCGCCGCGCATGATCTTGTGCGGCAGCAACGTCTTTTCGTCGAAGGTGATGGTCAGGTCGTCGAAGAGCAGCGCCAGCAGCGGGCGCAATTCCATCATTACCGGCTTCAGATAGAGGTCCCGGGCAGCCGATCGGGCGGCCTGCAGCGTCGCCTGCAGCCGGTCGAGCAGCGCGACCTCCGCCTCGAAGGCCGCCACGCGCCCGTTCGCCGCGTCGAGCGCCTCGCGCGTCTCGCGCCATTGTTCCTCGACGGCCTCGTCGGCGCGGGCGCGGATCGTGCCGTCGAGCCCGGCGATGCGTTCGCGCAGGTCGCCGATCTGCCTGGAAGATGTCTCCTCGGCCGAGCGCAGGCGCTTCACGGCGGCTTCCGCCGAGGCGAGATCGGGGGCGGCGTCGCGCAGTTGCGCGGCCTTCGCCTCCGCCTCGGCAAAGCTCTCCGCGGCGAGGCGGGCGTCCTCGGCCAGCGCCCGTTCGCGCTCGGCGCGGCCGTCCGCGGGGCCGAGCGAGGCTTCCACCTGTGCGCGTTCGCCCTGGAGCGCGGCCAGGGCGGTCTCGGCCTTCCGCAACGCGTCCTCCGCGAGGCCGCGTGACGGCTGGGCTTCGCGGAGCGCGAGCCGTGCCGCGCCAACGCGCTGGCTCGCGTGCTCGGCGCCGAGGCGGGCCGCGTCGGGATCGCCCTTGATCTCCAGTTCGGGCGATGCGGCTGCGGCGAGCCTGGCGATCTCCTCGCGCAGCGCCGGCAGGCCCTGCGGCGCCAGGGCCTCGATGCGGGCGGCGAGGCGAACGATCTCGGCCTTCGCCCGCTGCGCCGCCGCCTCGCGCTGCCGGACCTCCGACAGGTCGGCTGCGCCGAGCTTTGCCAGCAGCGCGTCGCGCTCGGCCACGGCCTTGCGCAGCGCCGCGTCGTCGCCGGCCGGCCGGCTGGTCCGCAGCGTCACCGTCCCGATGCCCGGGATGTCGAGCCGAGCCGGGTCGGCAAGGCCGCGCTCCTCGCCGTCGCCGAGCGCGATGCCGTCGAGCCTCACGCGGGCGGCGGCGCCGGCGTCGTAGACGATGGCGAGCTTGGGCTCGCGCGCGGATGCCAGCGCCGCCAGCGCGGCGATCTCGACCTCCAGCGCCTGGAGCCGCTCGACCGATTTCGCCGGCACGGCGATCGGCGCCAGCGCGGCTTCGGCGGCCTCGCGTTCCGTCCGCAGCGTCTCGACGGTCTCGAGCGTCGTCGCGAGCGCCGCAACCCGCTCGGCCCGGTCCCTGGCCTTCAGCGCCGCGTCGAGCCGCGCGAGCAGGTCGCGGGCCTGCTTCTCCTCGGTCTCGGCCGCCTGCGCCTCGGCCTCCGCCCGGGCGATCGCGTCCGTCGCCGCGCGGTGCCGGGCAAGCGCCGTGTCGCGGGCCTGCTCGGCGGCGGCGATCCGGCCGCCGAGCTGCACGGATGTAGCCAGCGCGCCACGAAAGGCATCCAGCTCCCGCCGGGTCGCGTCGCGGCGGCTGCGCGCATGCGAAAGCTCCGCCTGAGCGGACTTCAGCGCCTCGCCATGCGCCCGGGCGGCATCGAGTGCCGTCTGTGCCCTTTCGAGCGCCTGGCGCCGGGCGGCGCGTTCGTCGGGGTCGTCGAGTTCCTTGAGGTGCTTTGCCGCGGCGGCGCGCTCGTCCAGATCCTTGCGCAAGGCGTCGACGTCGGCCTCGAGCCGCGCGACTTCCGCCGCCAGCCGCTTCTGCTCTGCCAGCGCGATCTCGTAGGGACCGCCGGCCTTCGGGCGTCCGCTGGCGGTGACGAGGCGGCCGAGTTCTTCCGCGCAGCGCGCCGACACCTCGGCCATGCGACGCCCGCCGGTGACGGCCTCGACCTCGCCCTGGACGGATTCCAGCAGGCTCGCGCGCACCCGGCGCTCGTCCTCCTCCTCGCGCCTGTCGCGATCCTCGATGCCGGTGATGCCCTGCCGCACCCACAGGAGGCCGGCCGGACCCGCCGTGCCGCCGCGCGTCAGCCCGGCGATGAAGTTCTCGGCCTCGTCGGCCTGCGCGACCAGCCGTCCGCTGCCGATGTCGGTCACGGTGGCGCGCTTGCCGCCGATGAACTGCTTGGCCAGCCGATAGCGCCCGGCCTCGGTCTCGATGTCGGCCTCGATCACCGGATTGCCGCCGCTGTAGGGCTGGAGCCGCTTCACGTCCTTCGGCTGGCCGGTATGGGCCTGGAAGAACAGCGCATGCAGCGCCTCGAAGCTGGTCGACTTGCCGAATTCGTTGGCCGCGCAGAGCACGTTGACGCCGTCGCCGATGTCCTCGATCGCGACGCCGCGGCCCGCGAAGCGCTTGACGTTGAAGAGCCTGAGCGCGGTGATCTTCATGAGGAAGCCGCCGCGCAATAGGAAAACAGCCGCACCAGCGCCGCGCGCGCGACCGCCCGGTCGGCCTCTGCGCGGCTGTCGTCGCCGGCCTGCGCCATCAGCATGTCGGCCGCGTCGCGCAGCGCGCCCGTACGGTCGATCCGGTCGAGATCGGACGCGTCGTACTCGGTCGACAGCGCGGTCTCGTCGAGTTCGAGCAGCGCGAAGTCGGGCGCGGCGGCCTCGACGGCAGCGGCGAGCGCGGTACGGCCGGCGATGCCCGCGCGTCCTGAGGCCGCCACGCGCAGCAGCGTCTGCCGGCGCAGGCGCGGCTGCGGCAGCAGGGCTGCCAGTGCCGCCCCGCAATCGTCGGTCGCCAGCAGGTGCAGCGGTTCCGTCCTCCAGCCGAACAGGCCGGTCTCGACCGGCTTGACGGCGGGCGCGGCGCCCGCGGCCTCGATGCCGACGAGGAGCGCCTGGCCCGGCCGGTCGTGCTTGAACCGGTCGGGCTCCGGCGTTCCGCTGTAGTGGGTGCGGGCGTCGATGGCGACGGCGCCGTGCCAGTCGCCGAGCGCGAGATAGTCGAGCCCCGCCCGGCGCGCCCGGTCGGGTGCCAGGATGTCGGAGGCGACCGTGTCTTCCGAGAAGCTCTGGACCGGCCCGTGCGCGAGCCCGATGCGGATGGCGCCTTCGGGCGTCGCGACGGCGTCCATCCATTCGCTCAGGTCGCGGCCCGGCCGCCGCGTCGTGCACGGGGCGGGCAGAAGGACGACGCCCGGGGCAAGCGCGAGCGGCGCGGCTTCCGTGGCGAGGATCACGTTGTCCGGCAGGCCCGTGCGCAAGGCGGCCCACAGCGGCGCGGCCTGCAGTGAATCATGGTTGCCGGGCAGGATCACGAAGCGCAGCGGCGCGTGGTGAGCCATCTCGGCGATCGCCTGGCGGCGGATGTCGGGCGCCGGTGTCTCTGTGTCGAAGGTGTCGCCTGCGAGCAGGACGACCTCGGCGCCGTTCGCCCGCGCCTGCTCGGCCAGGCGGGCGATCGCGCCGTGCCGCGCCTCGCGCAGCCGTCCGCGCAGATCCTCCGCCAGATTGCCGAAGCGCTTGCCCAGATGCAGGTCGCTTGAGTGAAGGAAACGGATCAAGAGGTCTGCGGCTCCCGGGTGGTCTCGCAGGACTATGGCCCTGCCGGGGAGCACGTCCAGCCGCCCGAGCCGATTGCGGCCCGCGCGGCCGGGATATCCACAGATGCCTCGCCCGAGCGCGACGAGCCCGGTCGCCAGGCAACTCCGGATGCCATGCAGAGGGAGACGTGGTTACCGTTCGGGCTCCGCGGCCTCGACGATCTCCTCCGGCATCGCCGGTGCGTAGCGGTCGCGCAGATAGCCGGCCCAGGCGTCGCCGGCCGGGGCATCCGCGATCAGCGGGGCAAACAGCGCTTCCGTCGTGCGGCTGACGAAGCTTTCGGAATCGGCGAGCAGGCCGCCGAACACCGCGAAGGCGTCCTCGCCCAGCGCGCGCAGGGCAGGCGAGGTCACGCGGCGCAGGCGCCAGTTTCCGGCAGGCGCCACGTGCAGCACCCGCACGCGCTCCGCCCCGTCCTCCTTGGCCGCCTGCATGCGAAGCGCAAGGATCTGCTGGCGCATCAGCTGGTAGAACGGGTCCCAGAACAGGTCGGCGGGCTTCAGCCCGGCATCACTGCGCAGCGGTCCGAAGGGCGAAAAGATGAGTTTCTGGTAGCGGCGCAGACGCTCGGCCTCACGCTTCTGCTCCGGCGGCGTGCCGTAGGACTCGGTGTACTTCCATTCGACGAGCAGGGTCTCGACGCGCCCCGCCTGCCTGAAGCGCAGGATCGCGTCGGCCGAGGTGACGTTGGCGCCGCGCCGGGGCTGGCCGCTGCGCGGCCATTCGTTGAGGTAGTCCGCCCGTCCGATCCATTCGAAGCCGACATGCCAGGGCGCGCCGTCCGGTCCCGTCTCGACCGGCAGCATCTCCGGCAGTTCGCCGCCGACGGCCGACTGGACCAGCCGGGCCAGGATTTCGGGCCGCGTGGCGAGCGGCATGAGGAAGTTGAGGCAGGCGGCCTGCGACGACAGGCCGTGCGCCGCATGCTGGTGCCAGGCGATGGCATTGTCGGCGAAGTAGCGCTCGGCCGCCTCGCGGATGACCGGGTTGAGATTGAGGAGCCGCTGCTCCGGAGGCAGGCGGTAGGCGCTGCCCTCGTGCCCGGCATGGCCGGGGATCGTCGCCGCGAGAAAGGCCGATTGCACGGCGCGCTGTTCGGCGACGAAGTCGGGGCGGGAGGGCGTGGTCATGCTGCATTGCTCCGGTTGGCGCCTCTCGGCGTCGTCGCGTGGCGCGGGTGCCCGGATCCCGTGGATGGCGAAGTCCAGTTAAGGGCTTCCCGCGTCGGCGAACGGTTAGCGTCCGCCGACCACGCCGTCTACAGGATTGCGGTGCCGGGACGGGCACCGACGCTGCTCTCCGTCGACGCAAGGTCGAAGACGGCCATCTGGCTGGCGCCGCCGAGCTGCGGATGCCGGCCGGCGATATCGCAGCAGGACACCGCATAGCGATGACGGCCCGCGACGCCATAGGCCCAGGCCCGAAAGCGCGCGCGGTCCCATTCGAAGCGGTGGTCGGGATGACGGAAGCGGTGCGCCGGTACGCCGAGCAGCACGTTGAACTCCGCATTCGGGGTGGTGACGACGAGGGTCTGCGGGCGCAGCCGGCCGAGGATGGTGCGCTCGAAGGCGCCGAGCTGTCCGGCGTCGAGATGCTCGATCGTCTCGACGAGGACGGCGCAGTCGAAGCCGCGCAGCCGGTCGGGCGCATCGAGCAGCGACACGTGCAGGAGTTCCACCTCGCTCCTGGCGGGTTCTTCCGCGGCGAGGCGCGCGCGAAGCCGGGCGAGCGACCGGGCGCAGAGGTCGACCCCCACGATGCGCTCGACCCGTCCCTCCCGCGCGATTGCGACGAGGAGGTCGCCGTCGCCGCAGCCGAGATCGAGAAGCGAGCGCGTCGAGCGCTGCCGGATCACGTCCAGCACCGCGTCGAGCCGCTGTTGGTGCAGGAATCCGGTCACTCGCAACTGCCGGGATTGCTCTGATATACCCGGTGTTTATGTGGCTTCCCGGAGATGGGATCGAAGCGTCGAGACATGTTCTGCACCGCTTCCTTCCCTCGAAGACGAGATTCGCCGGATCACGGCAGACGGCAACGCTATCCTGACCAGCGCGTGGCGGGCAGATATGTCCAGCCCGGAAATTCGACCCGAACGCCGATCCGTCCGCCGGGTCTGCTCGGCGCGCCACCGGTCGTGGCGCAGCAGGCGATCGACAGATAGCAGCAGATGCGCGGCGAGAGTAGGGGCCTCATCGAGGCTCGTCATGGCGATGACCCGTCCCGGTCGGCGTCGCGCGCGGCTGATCTCGCAACGACCGGATGATCCACCCGTCCGCGCCGGCGGTTCGGTGCAGGACTTCGGGCAGGCCTGTTACGCCCCGACCCGCTTGACAAGGCGGCGAACCAGCCGTACCCGTTTCCTACATTCTGGATTCTATAGAATGTAGGGCAGGAGCAAGGATGACGATGGCGGGGGAAACTCCGTCGCGGATCGTCACGCAAGGGAGGAATGCATGTCTCGTATTCATGAAGCAGCAGGCTCGGTGTCGCGCCGCGCGTTGATGGCGGCGGCGGTATCGACGGTCGCGATGGCGGCCTTTGGTGGGACCGCGGCGCGCGCGCAGGACGGGCTCGGCACGCCCGAACAGCCGATCGAGGTAAGGATGATCGCCAACGAGGCGTTCGCCAACCAGTGGCAGACGCTGATGGTGCCGGAGTTCAACAAGGCCTATCCGAACATCAAGGTCACGATCGACGGCGTGCCCTATGTCGAACTGCTCGCCAAGAGCATGCTCGACGCGACCGGCCCGAGCCCGACCTACGACATCATCATCGCCGACGACCCCTGGGTGCCGCAGCTGGCCGAGGTCGGCGCGTTGATGGACCTGAAGAGCGCCGAGGCTGCGGCCTGGACCGATGCCGGCTACGACTGGGACGACTTCAACGCGGCGCCGCTGGCGGCCGGCGAATGGAAGGGCGTGCAGTACGGCGTGCCGCTGCGCTCCAACATGCTGATGATGTTCGTCAACAAGGCGCTCTACGAAAAGGCGGGCGTGCCCGTGCCGACGCCGGACATCACCTGGGAGCAGTATCTGGCGCAGGCGCCCAAGCTGGTGCAGGACACCAACGGCGACGGCAAGGTCGACGCCTGGGCGATCGACACCTACTTCGTGCGCGAGCCGCTGACGCCGACCATCTGGCAGACCATCATGAACTCCAACGGCGGCAGCCTGCTCGACGAGAACGGCAAGCCGGCGTTCAACACCGAGATCGGCATTGCGGCGCTCGAGACCCATAAGAAGCTGCTCGAATTCGCGCCGACCGGCGCGGTGAGCCACGGCTTCTCGGAATCGCTGCAGGCGTTCCGCCAGGGCCTCGTCGCCACGATGTTCAACTGGGGCAGCGTCTACAAGGGCTCGGCCATCGACGAGAAGACGACGACGCTGAAGCCCGACCAGGTCGGCATCCAGGCCCTGCCGGCGGGCTCCGGCGGCCCCGGCGCGCATCGCGGCATCTGGAACGGCACCGTGTCGTCCAAGAGCGAAAACAAGCAGGCCGCCTGGACCGTCATCCAGTGGCTGTCCTCGAAGGAGGGCGAGGCCTGGCATTCGGCCAATCTCGGCGTCTTCCCGGCCCGTAAGTCGACGCTGGCCGCCAAACCGTCCGTGGAATGGCTCGGGCCGGTCTTCGTCGGGCTTCAGCAGGCCTATGATGCCGCCGAAAAGGGCAAGATGTGGCGCATCCGCCACCCGCGCTCCGACGCCGCGCAGCAGATCCTGGCCGACGAGCATTCCCGCTTCATGGCCGGGCAGATCGGCGCGGCCGAGGCCTTGCAGGTCGCCGCCGACAAGATCGAAAAGGTTCTCGACTGATCCGTCGGACCGGGAGGGCATCGCCATGAGGACAATGACGGCAGCCGGGGCGCGCAAGGTGCGCTCCCGCACATGGACGACACTGGCGGACGTGATGTCGCGCTGGGCGTTCATGGGGCCCGCGGCCATCATCCTCGGGGCGATGCTCGCCTATCCGATCTTCTACACGGTCGAGATCAGTTTCTCCCGCTTCGACCTGATGACGTTCAGCGCGGTCGAATGGATCGGCTGGGAGAACTACGCGCATGTGCTCGACGACTACCGGTTCTGGTCGTCGATGAAGGTGACCCTGGTCTATCTGGTCTTCGCCTTGCCGTTGCAGATCGTCCTGGGATTCGGCATTGCCTTCCTCATCAATGCCGATTGGCGCGGACGCGGCACCGTCCGCGCCCTCTTCATCATCCCCATGGTCGTGGCCCCGGTCGTCGCCGGCGGCATCTGGCGGATGATCCTCGACCCGCTCTGGGGCATCATGAACTGGTTGATCGGCCTGGCCGGCTTCGCGCCGCTCGACTGGTTCGGCGATCCCAACCTCGCCATGGCCGCGATCGTCATCATCGACACCTGGCGGTGGACGCCCTTCGTCGTGCTGATCGCCACGGCAGCACTTCTGTCGCTGCCGCGCGACATCTTCGAGGCGGCCGAGATCGACGGCGCCAACTGGTGGTCCATGCTCTGGTCGATCACGCTGCCGCTGCTCGTGCCGATCATCGCCGCCACCTTCGTCGTGCGCTGGCTTGGCGCGGTCAAGATGTTCGACATCGCGCTGGCCGCCACCTATGGCGGACCGGGCGGGGCGACCAACGTCATCAACCTGTTCATCTACGAGGAAGCGTTCCGCTCGCTGCGCTTCGCCGAATCCGCGGCCATGGCCGTCATCGTTCTGGTGCTGACCATGGTGCTGACCGGCATCTTCCTCTTCGGCACCCGCAAGCTGGAGGAACGCTGTTGACCGCCGCCGCATTCGACGCTCCGCTGCGGCGCAGGTCGCGGCTCGGCAGGAAGGTCCGCATCGCCGCCGGCGTGTTCGCCTGCGTCGTCTTCCTGTTCCCCGTGTTCTGGATGGTTCTGAGCTCGTTCAAGGAGCAGCGCGACATCTTCACCGTGCCGCCGACCCTGTTCTTCACGCCGACGCTCGAAACCTACATCAGCTACATGCAGCGCGCCGACATCTCGCGCCGCCTGATCAACACCGTCATCGTGGCGGCGGGGTCGGGCCTGCTGTCGATCGTGGCGGGCGCCATGGCCGGCTATGCGCTTGCGCGCATCAAGCTGCGCGGCGCGGGCACCATCGGCGTGATCATCCTTCTGTCGCGCGGCGTGCCGCCGATCGCGCTGGCCGTGCCGATGTTCCTCGTCGCCCGTTCGCTCGGCGTCACCGACATGCACATCACGCTGATCCTCGCCTACTGCACCTTCCTCATCCCCTACGTGATGTGGCTGATGCGCGGCTTCTTCCTCGCCCTGCCGAAGGAACTGGAGGAATCGGCCATGATCGACGGCTGCAGCCGTTTCGGCGCCTTCTTCAAGATCATCGTTCCGATCTCGATGCCGGGGCTGCTGTCGACCATGATCTTCAGCATGATCCTCGCCTGGGAGGAACTGCTCTTCGCCCTGGTGCTGACCAACCGCTACGCCTCTACGATCCCCGTCGCCATCGCGGGGATCGCCGGCGACACGGTGAACGGCGCGAACTGGGGCGCGTTGACGGCGGTCGGCACCATAACCGTCATCCCGGTGGTGGTCTTTGCCCTCCTGGTTCAGAAATGGCTGATCCAGGGTCTGGCCGACGGCGCAACGAAGGGGTGAACCGGATGATCGACGTGACTGTCGCAATGCAGGGGCGGGGGAACCGATGACGCAGCCGCATATCTATCTGTCGAAGGCGGACCTCGCACGCCGGCACATCGAGGAGCTGATCATCTCCCGGAAAGTCAAGCCGGGAGACCGGATCACGACCCGCGAGATCTCCGAGGCGCTCGGAATCTCCGAGACCCCGATCCGCGAGGCGATCCGCAGCCTCGCCTCCGAGGGCTGGCTCGAGGTCCAGATGCATGTCGGCGCCGTGGTGGCAAGCGCCGGGCGTGAGCAGCTGCGCGAGATCTACGCCCTGCGCGGTCTGATCGGCGCTCTGGCGATCGAACTGGGCGCGGCGAGCTACAGCGCGAGGCGGCTTGCCGAGATCGACGCCAACATCGAGGCCGCGACGCGCGCCGTGGAGGCGCAGGATGCGGCGCGCTACATCCAGCTCAACCACGAGTTCCACACGCTGCTCTACGACACGCCGCATTCGCAATGGTCGCTGCGCATGCTGATGAACCTGAGCGCGCTGACCTCGGTCCACAGCGGCTTCAAGATGATCGCCGGCCGCATGGCGGACTCGCTGTCCGAGCACAAGGCGATCCGCGACGCCATCCGCGGCGGCGCGTTCGAAGCGGCGGCGGCGCTCGTCAAGCTGCACGAGCGCGCGGCCTACGAGGCCATCACCCGCGAACTCGAATCCGACAATCCGGCACAGGCCAAGAACGCGGGCTAGCGCGCGTACGGCAGAGACCGGCAGCAAGCCGGCCGCACATCAGGGAGAGACAGAACGCCATGGGCACAGTCGCGATCAGGAGCGTCCGCAAGACCTACGGGCAGCTCGAGGTGATCCACGGCGTCTCGATCGACATCGCCGACGGCGAGTTCGTGGCGCTCGTCGGGCCGTCGGGCTGCGGCAAGTCGACCCTGCTGCGCATGATCGCGGGCCTGGAGGAAATCACCGGCGGCGAGATCGCCATCGGCGGTCGGGTCGTCAACGACGTGGTTCCGAAGGATCGCGACATCGCCATGGTGTTCCAGAACTACGCGCTCTATCCGCACATGAACGTGCGCGACAACATGGGCTTCGCGCTGCGCCAGCGCCGGCTGCCGCGCGCCGAGATCGATGCCCGCGTGGCTGACGCCGCGCGGATCCTCGGGCTCGAGCAACTGCTCGACCGCAAGCCGCGCGCGCTGTCGGGCGGCCAGCGCCAGCGCGTCGCCATGGGCCGTGCGATCGTGCGCCAGCCCAACGTCTTCCTGTTCGACGAGCCGCTCTCCAATCTCGACGCCAAGCTGCGCGTCCAGATGCGTTCGGAACTGAAGGAACTGCACCAGCGGCTGGGCGTCACGACGGTCTATGTCACGCATGACCAGATCGAGGCGATGACGCTCGCCGACCGTGTCGTGGTGATGAACGGCGGCATCGTCGAGCAGATGGGCCCGCCGCTCGACCTCTACGACCGGCCGAAGAGCCTGTTCGTGGCGGCTTTCATCGGCTCGCCGCCGATGAACTTCCTCGAGGGCATCGTCGACCGGGACGAGACGCTGGTGCTCGACGACGGGTCGCGCCTTTCGCTGCCGATGCCCGTTCGCGGGAAAGCCCGGGTGACGGTCGGCATACGCCCGGAGCATCTCGCATTGGCTGCGATCGGCTGGCCGGCGGTCGTCTCGGTGATCGAGCCGACCGGCTCGGAGACCCAGATCACCGCGCGCATGGGCGACCACGTCATCCGCGTCCTGATCCGGGGCCGGACCGAGGTCCGTCCGGGCGAGACGATCCATCTCGAGGCGCGCGCCGAGGACGTCCACGTCTTCGACACCGGCTCGGGACGGCGGCTGACGGCCGAGGCCCTGGAAGGAGCGGATCGGTGAACCACACGAGAGACCATGCCATGACCGAACTGCTCGATTTCTACATCGACGGCCGTTGGATTCCCGCCGGCTCCGACGCCTGGCAGACGCTGGTCGACGCGTCGACCGAAGAACCCTTCGGCACCGTCGCGCTGGCCTCCGACGCCGACGTCGATGCCGCGGTGGCCGCCGCACGGCGCGCCTTCCCCGTCTGGGCCGCGACAGCACCGGAAACGCGCATCGCCTTCGTGGAGAAGATGCGCATGATCCATCTCGAGCGGACGGAGGACATGGCCCGCGCCATCTCGCGGGAGATGGGCGCGCCGATCGATCTCGCGCGCGCCGCGCAGGCCGGATCCGGGCCGCGGCACATGGCCAACTTCATCGCTGCGGCCAAGGATTTCGATTTCGTGCGGCCGCTCGGCCACCACGCGCCGAACGACCGCATCGTGCACGAACCGGTCGGCGTCGCGGCCCTGATCACGCCGTGGAACTGGCCGATCAGCCAGATCACGCTGAAGGTGGCGGCAGCGCTCATCGCCGGCTGCACGGTGGTGCTGAAGCCGTCCGAGATCGCACCCTTGTCGGCGATCGTCTTCGCCGAGATCGTCGACGCGGCGGGCCTGCCGCCCGGTGTCTTCAACCTAGTCAACGGCGACGGGGCGGGGGCGGGCAACCGGTTGGCCACCCACCCCGACATCGACATGGTGAGCTTCACCGGCTCCACGCGGGCGGGCATCTCGATCACCAGGGCGGCTGCCGACAGCCTGAAGCGCGTGGCGCTGGAACTCGGTGGCAAGGGGGCGAACCTCGTCTTCGCCGATGCCGACGACAAGGCGATCGAGCGCGGCGTGCGCCAGTGTTTCGTCAACAGCGGCCAGAACTGTAACGCGCCGTCGCGCATGCTGGTCGAGCGCTCGATCTACGAGCGCTCCGTCGAGACGGCGGGCGAGATCGCCCGTTCGATCGCGGTCGGCCCTTCGGGCGAGCCGGGAGCACATATCGGCCCGGTCGTGTCGGCCCGCCAGTTCGAGCGCATCCAGGGCCTGATCGAAACGGGCATCGCCGAGGGCGCGCGGCTCGTCGCCGGCGGGCCGGGCCGGCCGGCGGGGTTCAACCGCGGCTATTTCGTCCAGCCGACGGTCTTCGCCGACGTCGCCAACGACATGACGATCGCCCGCGAGGAGATCTTCGGCCCGGTGCTGTCGATCATCCCGATCGAGACCGAGGACGAGGCGATCGCGATCGCCAACGACACGCCCTACGGGCTGACCAACTACGTGCAGAGCCAGGACGGCGAGCGCCGCAATCGCATCGCCCGGCTGCTGCGCTCCGGCATGGTGGAAATGAACGGCCAGCCGCGCGGCGCCGGCTCGCCCTTCGGCGGCGTCAAGGCCTCGGGCCGGGCACGCGAAGGCGGCCGCTGGGGCATCGAGGAGTTCACGGACGTGAAGTCGATATCGGGCTGGGGGTGAGGTCGATGCGCCTCCCAGTCTCTTGAACGAAAGGAATGCCCGGCAGCAACCACCCCCTCACCGTCCGCTTCGCGTCCACCTCTCCCCCGGGCAGGGGGGTCCGAAGGACGGGCGAGACAAGTGGCTCGCCCCAAAAAGGTGGCACGCGAAGCGTGACGGTGAGGGGGTGCTTCGCGCGGGTCGAACTCATCCAACTGCGCCGGCAAGCGCCGAGCGCTTCATTAGCAGACTACTCTGAAGCCGAGGAATGACCGTGAAGAACAAGGCCATCGTGGGCGAAGTGAAGACGCTGTCCTGCAGCAATTCGTTTCGCAACTACCACTTCCTGAAGATCACCACCGAGGACGGCGTCGTCGGCTGGAGCGAGTATGACGAGAATTTCGGCTCGCCGGGCGTCACCTCGGTGATCGAGCAGATCAGCCACCGCGTCATCGGCCAGAGCGCGATGCTGCACGAGCACATCCGCGAGGACCTGCACAACGTCACACGTCCGGCGTCGGGCGGCGTCGTCGGCCAGGCGCTCGGCGCGATCGAGAACGCGCTGCTCGACGCCAAGGCAAGGACGCTCGACGTCCCCTGCCACGTGCTGCTCGGCGGCAAGGTGCGCGACAGGATCCGTGTCTACTGGTCCCATTGCGTCGCCTACCGCATGCGCACCGAGCATTTCTCGCCCGGCATCGTCGACGCGGACGGCGTTCGCCAGGTCGCCCGCGACGTGCGCGACGAGGGCTACACAGCGCTGAAGACCAACATCTTCCACTATGACGCGGACGACCGCATCGAGGCCTGGTCGCCGGGCTTCGGCCGGCCGCACGAGCCGTCCCTCAACGTCGAGCGCAAGACCTTGAAGGATCTGCGCAAGCACCTGGAGATCATGCGCGAATCGGCCGGGCCCGACATCGACATCCTGCTCGACCTGAACTTCAACGCCCGCACCGAAGGGTTCTTGAAGATCCTGCGCGAGACGGCCGATCTCGACCTGTTCTGGGTGGAGATCGACACGCTCGACCCGCAGGCGCTGGCCTATATCCGCGCGCACAGCCCGCACCCGATCTCGTCCTGCGAGACGCTGATCGGCCTGCAGCAATTCCTGCCCTACTTCCAGAACCAGTCGATCGACGTGGCTATCATCGACACGCCCTGGAACGGGGTGTGGCAGTCGCTGAAGATCGCCGCCGCCGCCGCCGCCTATGAGATCAACGTCGCGCCGCACAACTTCTACGGCCATCTCTGCACGATGATGAACGCCCACTTCAGTGCCGTCGTGCCCAACATGCGCATCATGGAAACCGACATCGACCGCATCGCCTGGGACGCGGAGGTGTTCACCCACGCGCCCGAATACAGGGATGGCTACCTGATCCTGCCCGACCGGCCGGGCTGGGGAACGGAGCCGAACGAGGCGGCGCTGGCGAAATATCCGCCGCTGCAGAAGACCGGCCTGATCAACCGCACGCAGACGCCGCGGCTGGCGCTCTGAAGCCGCAGGTATCCCTCGTGAACCGGACGAAGATCAACGCACCCGTCGACGTGCTCATCATCGGCGCCGGCGCCTCCGGCGCGGCGGTCGCCTGGAGCCTGGCGGACACCCGCATGCGCATCCTGTGCCTGGAGCAGGGCGACTGGCAGCAGACGTCGCGCTATCCGAGCACCGGGCGCGACTGGGAGGCGCGGCAGTTCGAGGACTACGCGATCAGTCCGAACCGGCGGGCGATGCCGGCCGACTATCCCGTCAACGACGACGATTCGCCGATCAAGGTGGCGAATTTCAACGGCGTCGGCGGCGGCACCATCCTCTATGCCGGCCATTTCCCGCGCATGCATCCCTCCGACTTCAGGGTGCGAACGCTCGACGGCGTGGCCGACGACTGGCCGATCGACTACCGGACGCTGGAACCCTTCTACGCGCTCAACGACCGCATGACGGGCGTGGCCGCGCTCGAAGGCGATCCGGCCTATCCGCGCAAGGCGGCGGTGATGCCGCCGCTGCCGCTCGGCCGCACCGGCGAGGTCCTGGGGCAGGCGATGAACGGCCTCGGCTGGCACTGGTGGCCGTCCGACACCGCCATCAATTCGCGCGACCACGAGGGCAGGGCAGCCTGCATCAATCTCGGCCATTGCGGCCATGGCTGCGCGCAGGGCGCCAAGGCCTCGACCGACATCACCTACTGGCAGGAAGCCATGCGCGCCCGCGTCGAGGTGCGCACACGCTGCCGGGTCAGCCGCATCGAGACCAGCGAGGACCGGATGGCGACCGGCGCCTGGTATTTCGATGCCGATGGCGAGGAGGTCTTCCAGCCGGCCGAGATCGTCATCATGGCCTGCAACGGCATCGGCACGCCGCGCATCCTGCTCAACTCCGCATCGGAACGGTTTCCCGACGGGCTTGCCAATTCGAGCGGCCAGGTCGGCCGCAACCTGATGTTCCACCCTTACGCTCTGGTACGCGGGCGCTTCGACCAGCCGATGGACGGCTATCGCGGCTCGCGCGTCTTCATGTGGTCGATGCAGTTCTACGAGACCGACCCGGCCAACGACTTCGTCCGGGGGTACTGCTACCAGTTCACCCGCGGCGCCGGACCGGTCGCCACCGCCATCAACGGCATGGCCGACGGCCTGCTGCCCTGGGGCGAGGGCCATCACGCCGCGTTCCGCTCCCTGTTCGACCACCAGGCGGGCATGGTCTCGATCTGCGAGGATCTGCCGGAGGCGATCAACCGCGTGACGCTCGACCCGCAATTGCGCGACGCCAACGGCATTCCGGCGCCGAAGATCACCTATCGGCTGAGCGAGAACACGCAAAGGATGCTCGACCATTCGGTCGCGCGCGGCACCGAGATCCTCAAGGCAGCGGGTGCCCGCGACATCGTCACGCGCGCGCCGCTTTCCTATGCCGGCTGGCACCTGATGGGCACGGCGCGCATGGGCACCGACCCGAAAACGTCGGTCGTCAACGAATGGGGCCGCAGCCACGACGTGAAGAACCTGTTCATCGTCGACGGCAGCGTCTTCGTCACCTCCGGCGGCGTAAACCCGACCTCGACCATCCAGGCGATCGCGCTCTACGTCGCCGACCAGATCAAGGCACGGATCCATGACCTCTTCGATTGAAGCGACGACGACCGGTCCATGCGGACTGTCGGCCGGGGAGATCGAGTGCCTGCGCTGCGTGGCGGGCCACATGATCCCGGCGAGCGCGGTCCATGGCGTGCCGGGCGCGGACGACGACGTCATCCTGGCCGACATGATCCGCTCGCCCGGCCGCGACGGTGCCGCACTCGCCGCACTGCTTCGCCGTATCGACGCCGCAGCCGGCGGACGGCTCGCCGCGCTGGATGCAGCCGTGCAGGTCTCGCTGCTGTCCGCGATGCGTGCGGAAGAGCCGGCGGCGCTGGCGGTCCTCGAGGCCGTCGTGTGTCGCGCCTACTATCGCGACGACCGCGTGCTGGCGTCGATCGGGATGGAAGCGCGGCCGCCCTTTCCTCTGGGCTACAAACTGCCCACGACGGACTGGTCGCTGCTCGATCCGGTGCGGCAGCGCGGCCCGCTCTGGCGGCCGGCCGACTGATCCGGCCGGCTGCAGGCGCGGCCGCCGCGGGCCGGGCGGCTTCGCCTCACAGGTCTGCGGGCGCGGGTGCCGGAGCGGGCGGCGCCGAACGGTGTCCCAGCCCCTTCGCCAGCCACGCGGCACTCACAGCCAGGATGGCGGCCGACAGGAAGTAGACCGGCGGCAGCCCCCAGCGGTCGACGATCGGCGCCACCAGGGCGACGCCGGCCGACTGGGCGACGAACAGGCTGGTGGCGAACATCGCCACACCGGTTCCACGCGCCGCCGGGATGATCTGCGTGGCGTGCACCTGCAGCGGATTGTGGATCAGGTAGAAGCCGAAACCCATCACGGCGACCGCGATCGGCATCGACCAGAGGTAGGGGCTGGCCCCCAGCGTGCAGAGACCGACGGCCGCGAAGCCGCCGCCGGCGGCGATCATCGATGCCTGCCCGTACCGTTTCAGGAGGCGCGACAGCCAGAACGAGTAGACGAGGCCGCCGAGGGGAAAGCAGGCGATGACGAGGCCGACCGTGCCGAGATCGATGCCGAAACGGTGGTGCAGGCTGGCACCGGTGAAGGCGAGCGGCCCGAAGAAGGCGATGCCCTCGATGACGACGCCGCCGAGCACGGTGAGGCCGTATCGATTGTGCCGCAGCGCGCCGAGATGCGTCATCATGCTCGTGCGTTCGGACGGAGCCGCCGGGCTCCGACTCGTGAAGCGCGTTCCCCAGGCGAGCGCGGCGGCGACGACCAGAAAGCCGGCGGCGAAGACGACCGTCGTCATCCGCCAGCCGAAGTGCTCGGCCAGGATCCCGCCGATCACCTGTCCGAGCAGGCCGCCCGAGATCGTGCCGGACATGTAGCGCGCCATCACCGGCTGGCGCTCGGCCATCGGAACGTGATCGCCGATCCAGGCCATGGCGAGCGGCACGATGCCCGAGGCAGCGACCCCCGCCAGCAGGCGGGCGACGGCGAGCTGGCCGATCGACGCCGCCAGACCGGCGGCCGCGCTGGCGACCGCGCTGAGCAGGCACAGGATCATGATCAGCCGGTACTTGCCGAAACGGTCGCCGATCAGCCCGACCGCCAGTTGGCAGGCGCCGTAGCCGAGCGCATAGGCGGTGATGACGACCGACGCCTGCCCGACGGTGACGCCGAAATCCGCCGACAGGCTGGGCAGCATGATGTCCATCGAACGCAGGTTCACGCTCGCCGCAAACCCGGAAGCCGACAGAAGCAGGACCGTGCGCCCAATCTGGCTGGATGTGGCGCCCGCGCTCATGCTGCGCCCCCGGAGCCGGTAGGGGGCGCTGCGGAAGGGCGATACGGGTCGATGGGGCGGGGCAGGCGGCGGATGGCGGTTTTCGTCACGACATGCACACGAATTAAGCAAAAGTGAAAATCGACACAAAAACAGGCTTAACAGCTTGACAAGGCGCTGGCCATGGGAATTTTATAAATTATAAAAAACGTGGGGAACGTCCAAGGCGGATCGTTGTGCAGCTCGAAAGCGAACAAGGAACCGCCGACATGTCTACAATTCGATACCTTACGGTCACGGGCGCCTTCGCAGGCGGCACCTGGCTTCGGGCCGGCATAGCCGGTGTGTCCATCCTCGCCCTGCTTCCCCTCGGCGCCGCTTCGGCCCAGGAGATGAAGAAGGCGACCATCGTGCTCAGCACGACCGACCAGGACGTCTCCTATGAACCCTACGGACCGCTCGCCGAGCAGCTGGGATATTTCGAGGAGGAAGGTCTCGACGTGACGATCGAGACCGCCGGCACGAGCGGGCAGGTGATGCAGCTCCTGCTCTCCGGCCAGGCGCAGTTCGCCATGCTCGGGCCGGACAGCGTGCTGCTGACGGCCGAGAAGGGCGGCGATCTGCCGGTCAAGATGATCTACGTGCTCATCCGCAAGAGCATCTATACGGCCGCCGTGCTCGATGGTTCGCCGATCCAGGACTTCGGCGATCTGGCCGGCAAGGTCGTCGGCATGCCGGCGCTGTCGACGACGCTGGAAGCCTTCACCACGATCCGCATGGACGACGACAAGGCCGAGGCGCCCGCCAAGAGCGTGGTCGAGACCGGCTACGGCGTCACCTCCATGGAAGCGCTGAAGTCCGGCACCATCGACGCCTTCATCGCCTGGCCCGGCCTCTTTGCCGCCTACCAGAACGCCGGCTACGACCTGCGGCTGCTGCCCTATGGCGACTGGCAGAACGATTACTACGGCATCGGCCTCGTCGCCCGCGACGACTACATCGCCGCCAATCCCGACATCGTCGAGACGATCGCCCGCGGCGTCGCCAAATCGGCGGTCTTCATCAAGACCAATCCCGAGAAGGTGGTGGAGACCTTCTGGGCGACCTACCCCACGCGCGCCCCGCTTCCCGGCGAGGACGTCGCAGCCGCGATGAAGAAGGAGATGCGCATTCTCGGCGCCACCATCAGCCAGATGCGCATCGACGAGTTCCCGATCGACTTCATGTGGGGCTCGCAGGACGCGGCCACCTGGCAGCGCCACTACGATCTCCTGAAGAAGACCGGCCAGATCAAGACCGACTTCGATCCGACCAAGTTCTTCACCAACGAGTTCAACGCCAAGGCGAACGAATTCGACCGCGCTCCGATCATGGAGGCGGCCAGCCAATGAACATGCAGTTTTCCCAGGCGGCCGGGCTCCCGACGTCGAGCAAGGCCAGCCCCATCCATGTCTCGGCCCTGACCAAGGTGTTCAGGACCCGCACAGGCGACGAGGTGATGGCGCTCGCCGACACCACGTTCAAGATCGCCGGCGGCGAGTTCGTCTCGATCGTCGGTCCGTCGGGATGCGGCAAGTCGACGGTCATGCGCATCATCGCCGGGCTGATCGATGCCTCCAAGGGCGCCGTCCTTCTCGGCAAGGACGTCGTCACCGCGCCGTCGCCCGAAATCGGCATCGCCTTCCAGAAGGCGGTGCTCCTGCCCTGGCTCACCGTCGCGCGCAACATCGCGCTGCCGGCCGAGCTCGAGGGCCGGAAATCGGAGGCGGAAATCGCGGCGCGTGTCGAGCAGCTGCTCGCCATGGTCCGGCTGACGGGCGTCGGACAGCGCTATCCGGGCGAACTGTCCGGCGGCATGCAGCAGCGGGTCTCCATCGCCCGCGCCCTGATGACGGAGCCGTCCGTGCTCTTGATGGACGAGCCCTTCGGTGCGCTCGACGCGCTGACGCGCGAGCACATGCACGACGAGCTGCTGGCGATCTGGGAGTACAGCCACCCGACGGTCGTGTTCATCACCCACGACATCGCCGAGGCGGTCTACCTGTCCGACCGGGTGCTGGTCATGGCGGCCCGTCCCGGCCGGGTGGTGGCCGACATCCGCATCGACCTGCCGCGCCCGCGGCAGGCCGACATCCGCGGCGAAGCGCGCTTCGCCAGGCTGGGCGCGGAAATCCGCGCCCTCATCCCGCACTGAGCGGAGGGAGCCGTGGCCATGACGGACGAAAAGGCTGGAGGAACGGCGGCGATCGCCGCCACGCTGGCGGGGCTGCAGAACTCGCGACTGGGCACGATCACCCAGCAGGTCACGATCAAGATCCTCCAGCTTCTCGGCGGGATCCTGGCCTGGGAACTGCTCGTGCAGGGTCTCGACGTCGATCCGCGCATCGTGCCGGGGCCGGCCGAGGTGCTGCAGTCGCTCTGGGCCCTGACGATCTCGGGCATCCTGATCGGCGCGATCTGGATCACCATGCAGGAGACCGTGATCGGTTTCGTCATCGGCGCGGTCCTGGGCATCGGGCTCGCCGTGATCCTGTCGGAGGTTCCCGTGCTGAAGGCGATCCTGCAGCCCTACATCGTCGCCCTGCAGGCGGTGCCGAAGGTGGCGGTGGCGCCGCTGTTCCTGATCTGGTTCGGCTTCGGCATGGAATCGAAGATCGCGCTGGTCATCAGCATCCTGTTCTTTCCGGTGCTGGTGAACACCATGGCCGGGCTCGAATCCACCTCTGAAGAGCAGATGGAACTGATGAAGGCCTACCGGGCGACGCGCTGGCAGACGCTCCTGCGCGTCAAGGCCTATGTCGCGCTGCCCTTCGTCTTTGCCGCCTTCGAGGTCAGCCTCGTGCTCGCCCTCACCGCCGCCGTCGTGGCCGAACTGCTCGGGTCCGGCACGCTGGTCGGGCTCGGCACGCTGATCAAGATCTACGACGCCCGGATGAACTCGGCCGGCATCTTCGCCGTGCTGATCGTGCTTTCGGTGCTGGGCGTGGCGCTCCACGCCATCGTCGTCGCCGCGTCCCGCCACTTCCTGTCCTGGAGCCGCCCCGTCTGAGCCACGCCTGATCCCGTCGCCTCCGCCGCATTCACCGCATAACGAAAGGCCGCCTCCATGTGCCAGTCCGAGACCATGCACCTCGCCGTCGACTGCTCCTTCATCCACACCGACCATCTCTGGGCGCAGCCGGGCTCCTGGGTGAACTACCAGTATTACGGGCCGGACTTCTACGAGGACGTCGCCCGCATCGCCCAGCGCGGCTTCTTCGACATGATCTTCTTCGGCGATGCCGCCGAGACGCCCGAGAATTTCGGCGGCAATTACGACGTGCCGCTGGAGCAGGGCATCCGCTGGCCCAAGCACGACATGGTGCCGATGATCCCCTACATGGCCAGGGTCGCCCCGAACCTCGGCTTCGGCACCACCATGTCGACCACCTATCACCACCCCTTCCACGTCGCGCGGCTGTTCTCCTCGCTCGACCACGTCACCGGCGGGCGCGTCGCCTGGAACGCCGTCACCTCGGCCTACAAAAACGAGGCGGCCAACTGGGGCTTCGACACTATGCTGCCGGCCGCCGAGCGCTACGAGAAGGCGCGCGAGCACATGAAAGTCGTCCGCGCGCTGTGGGACAGCGTCGAGGCCGACGCCATCGTCATGGACCGCGAGACCGGTGTCTTCGCCGATCCCTCCAAGGTCCATCTCGTCAATCACTCCGGCAAGTACTTCAAGGTGCGCGGGCCGCTGCCCTGCCTGCCTTCGCCGCAGGGCAGCCCCGTCGTCATCCAGGCGGGCCAGTCCGACGACGGGATGAACCTCGCGGCGATGCATGCCGACATGCAGTTCGTGTCCCGCCGCACGCTGAAGAGCATCGCCGACCACCGCGCCGTGCTCGACGACCTGACCGTGAAGCATGGCCGCTCGCCGCGCGATCTCGGCGTGTTCTGGTCGGTGCGGGTGCAGGTCGGCGACACGAAGGAAGACGCCGTCCGCAAGGAGAAGCGCTTCCTCGATTCGCTTCCCGAGAACGCCGGCATCATCGAGCTGTCCTTTCTCTACGGCATCGACTTCTCCAAGTTCGACGGCAAGATGAAGCTCCGCGATCTGCTCGACGTGGTGCAGCAGCAGCAGGTGCACTGGGGCACCTTCCAGGAGCTGGTGAAGACCGAGGGCGCCGAGACGACGCTGGAGGAGGTCGGGCGCCGCTACATCGCCGACCGCTCGAACTACGTCGTCGGCTCGGTCAAGGAGGTGGCGGATCATCTCGAGGCCGTGCACGAGTCCGGCGGCCGCAACGGCGGTATCATCCTGGCGAAGAGCTTCGCCGCGCCAGGCATGCTGCGCGACTTCGCGGAGACGGTCGTGCCGGAGTTGCAGCGCCGCGGCCTCGTGCGCACGAAATATGCCGCGACGACGCTGCGCGGCAACCTGAACAGCTAGAGCATGCCGGCCCGCTCCGGCGGGCCGGAAAACCAGAGGGAGGACGCCATGAACACGAGTGCCCCGAAGGCCGCCGCGGAAGGCGACGGAAGCGTGACCGACTTCGCCGGCGCGGTGCGGCACCTGCGGGCCGACGGCACGCGTCGGCAGACGCTGAAGCAGTTCGCGCGCGAGGGCATCCTCGCCGCGATTCTCGCCGGCGAGGTGAGGCCCGGCGAGAAGCTGCTGCAGAAGGACCTGGCCGAGGGCCTGGGCATCAGCATCACCCCGGTGCGCGAGGCGCTGAACGAACTCAGCGCCGAGGGCTTCGTGCATCTCGACCCGCATCGCGGCGCCGTCGTGCGCAAGATGAGTGAGGAGGAGATGATCGAGACGACGAGCATCCTCGCCGCCCTCATCCCGCTGTCTGCGAGACTGATGGCGGAGAACATCACGCAGGCCGAGCTTGAGCATGCGAACGCGCTGCAGGACGAACTCGAGGTCGTCACCGACGTCACCGAATTCGTCCGGCTGAACCGGGTATTCCACAATTTCCTGACCAACTGCACCCGCGCGCCGCGTCTGAGCGCGATCATCAATCCCCTGCGCGACTCGCTGACGGTCATGCTCAACATCACCGTCCGCCGCATCGAGGACCGCCTGAACCAGGCCAATCGCGAGCACCGCGCGCTGCTGGCCGCGCTGGCGGCCCGCGACGTGGAGGCGACGGTTGCGGCGATGGTCGAGCACCAGCGGCCCAACCGGCGGGCGGTGCGCGATTTCTTCGAGGACCAGGCGCGTCCGCTCCTGCGGTGACGGGAAAAGCGGGCGCGCCTGCGGGCGATCAGTGTTGCGGAGGAGACGGACAAGACATGACACGCACTTCTGCGACAGCCGGAAAGGACCGACCATGACGATCGCCATCGACGTGCCGAAGGATGCCCGCGCCCTGCGCGATGCCTTCGCCTGCTATCCGAGCGGCGTGACGGCGCTCTGCGCCGTGACGCAGGGCGAACCGACGGGCATGGCCGCCTCGTCCTTCACCTCCGTCTCCCTCGAACCGCCGCTGGTCTCGGTCTGCATCCAGACCAGTTCGGCCACCTGGCAGCGGCTGAAAGACGCGCCGCGGATCGGCGTCTCGGTGCTCGGCGAGGGCCACGACGCGGCGTGCCGCAGCCTGTCGTCGAAGAACGGCGACCGCTTCGGCGGCGTCGAATGGTCGGCGACGCCGCAGGGTGCGATCTTCATCGAGGGTGCGGCGGCCCATCTCGACTGTTCTGTGCATTCGACCGTCGATGCCGGCGACCACGTCATCGTGCTGCTGGCGATCCACGCGCTGGGCACGGAGCCCGGTGTCGAGCCGCTGGTCTTCCACGGCTCGCGGCTCAGGCGCCTGTCGCCGGTCGCCGCATGATCCAACCAGGCGGCCGCCATGCACGGCCGCCGAAGTCCCGGGAGGGACGACTTGGCGGGCGCTCCATTCAATGAAAGATTGAGCGCGCCCATGTGTGAATCCGAATCCATCCATCTCGCGATCGACAGTTCCTTCATCCACACGGACCATCTGTGGTGCACGCCGGGATCGTGGATCAACTACGACTATTACGGCCCGAGCTTCTACGAGGACCTGGCGCGGATCGCCCAGCGCGGCTGTTTCGACATGATCTTCTTCGGCGATGCCGCCGAGACGCCCGAGAATTTCGGCGACGGCTACGCCACGCCGCTGCGCGACGGCTACCGCTGGCCCAAGCACGACATGATGCCGATGATCCCGCTGATGGCGAAGGCCGCGCCCAATCTCGGCTTCGGCATCACCATGTCGACCACCTACCACCACCCGTTCCATGTCGCACGGCTGTTCTCCTCGCTCGACCACGTCACCGGCGGGCGTGTCGGCTGGAACGCGGTGACCTCGGCCTACAAGAACGAGGCGGCCAACTGGGGCTTCGACACCATGCTGCCGCCCGACGAGCGCTACGACATCGCCCGCGAGCATCTCCAGGTGGTCATCGATCTCTGGAACAGCGTCGAGGCCGACGCCATCCTCATGGACCGCGAGAACGGCATCTTCGCCGACCCGTCGAAGGTCCACCTCATCAACCACGTCGGCAAGCACTTCAAGGTGCGCGGACCGCTGCCCTGCCTGCCTTCGCGCCAGGGCCGGCCGGTCGTCATCCAGGCCGGCCAGTCGGACGACGGCATGAACCTTGCGGCCAAGCATGCCGACATGCAGTTCGTCTCCCGCCGCACCAACAAGAGCATCGCCGCCCACCGCGCCGTGCTCGACGACCTGACCGTCAGGCACGGCCGCAAGCCGCGCGACCTCGGCGTCTTCTGGCAGGTGAGGGTGGTGGCGGGCGATACCCGCGAGGATGCGATCCGAAAGGAACGCCGCTTCCTCGAGACGCTGCCGCCGAATGCCGGCCTGATCGAACTGTCGTTCCAGTTCGGCTTCGACTTCTCCAGGCTCGACGGCAAGATGAAGCTCGTCGACATGGTCGACCTGATCAAGTCGCAGAAGACCTACTGGGGTCCCTTCCAGGAACTCCTCAACACCGAGGATCCCGACACCGAGATCGAGGATCTCGGCCGGCGCTGGATCACCGAGCGCTCGAACTTCGTCGTCGGCAGCGTCAAGGAGGTGGCCGACCACATCGAGGGCGTGCACGAGGCCGGCGGCCGCAACGGCGGCATCATCCTGACCAAGAGCTACGCCGCGCCCGGCGCCCTGCGCGACTTCTGCGAACTCGTGGTCCCGGAACTCCAGCGCCGCGGCCTGATGCGCACGAAGTACACGCACGACACCCTGCGGGGGAACCTGAACAGCTGAGGGCGGCGAGACGGTCCCCGGTACACACGATGGCACGAGGCCTCGCCCGGAACGGGCGGGGCCCTGCCACGTGAACGCGACCGCAGGTCGGGTGGTCCTAGAACAGCAGCCCCTTGCGCAGCATGCCGTGGACGCCCTTCTCCCCGTTGACGGTCTGCGTCACGTGGAAGTCGACGGCGAGCGAGCAGCTCTTGTAGGCCTCGCCGCGAGACCAGCCGGTGCGCTCTGAGATGAAGGCGATCATCTCGAGCACCGCCTCGCGCATGGCGACGTCCAGGTCCTCGTCGATGCCCATGCTGAGATAGTGGGTGGGCGTCTCGGCGCGGGGGAAGCGGAGCTTCGGGGTGTCCGCGCCGCCGCCCTTGTGCAGCACGAAGGTGAAGGTGCCGGTGAGCGAGGTCTCGAGCGCAGTCACGCAGACCTCGCCGTCGCCCTGGACGCCGTGCCCGTCGCCGACCACGAAATTCGCTCCGGGAACCCACACGGGCAGGAACAGCGTGCTTCCCGCGGTCATCTCCTTGTTGTCGAGATTGCCGCCGAAGTCGCGCGGTTCCTTGGTCGACAGCTGCCCGTAGGACGGCTTCGGTCCGCTCGCCATGACGCCGAAGAAGGGTGCCAGCGGCAGCTCCGGTCCCCAGGGCAGCGTGCAGGTCCGCTTGTCCATGTCGATGGGGATATAGCTCAGGTCGCGGAAGGGGAAGGCGTCCGGCACGGTGCCGGTGAGCGGCCGGAACAGGCAGTAGCCCCAGTTCATGCCGAGTTCGATCCGGTCGATGCGCACCTCCAGCATGTCGCCGGGCTCCGCGCCCTCGATGGCGACCGGGCCGGTGACGATGTGCGGTCCCGTTCCCGGCGGCACGGCGGCGAGAATCTCCGTCAGCGCCGCCGGCATGCCGAAGCCGGATCCGGCCGGCGGCAGCGCCTGTTCGTTGCCCGACACGGTCTGGATCGTCACCGTGTCACCCGAACGGATGGTGAGGACCGGCGGAAAGCTGCCGTCAAGCACGCCGCGGCGGACGGTCTGCGGCGTTGCGTCGAGTGTGTGGGTGGCCATGGTTCGTCGCCTCTCGTCTTCGATCGGATGTCGTGGTCTCGGTGTCGGGTCTGGCGCTCGGTCGCCGGCGTCAGGGCGGGCTGGCGCTCACATGGGCAGCCACGATGCGCCAGCCTTCGGGCAGGTTGACCCAGGTCTGCGACTGCCGGCTCACCGACCCGTCGGCGGAGCGGATCAGCGCGTTGGTCGTCGCCATGTCCGGGCCGAAGGCGGTGACGACGACCGTCTCGATGATCCGTACGCCTGCCGTGCCCTTCCATGTCCGGGAACGGAAGGCGGCGATCGCCTCGTAGCCGAACAGGGTTTCCGTCGGGCCGAAGCGGATCGTTGCGGGCGAGTTCCAGAAGAACCCGTTCAGCGCTTCGACGTCTCCCCGGTCGAGCGCGCCATTGTAGCGCTCGAAGCAGTCGCGGACCGCCGCGACGGTCGCTTCGGTGCTGATCTCGCCGATCATGGCCGCGCCCGCAGGGCCGGAGTGGTCGACGGCGGCTTGCGATGGCGCGTCGCCTGTTCGTAGCCGTAGGCGATCTCGATCAGCATGGCCTCGCTCCACGGCCGCGCGACGATCTGCAGCCCGGAGGGCAGGTCTTCGTAGGTGTAGCCCATCGGAACGCTCATCGCCGGCCAGTGCAGGCTAGACGCGATCCAGGTCCTGGCGCCGGCCGGGGTGACGTTGCGGTCGCCGTTGAGCTTTGGGGGATAGGTGGCCACCGGCAGCACGAAGGCGTCGACGCCGGCCGCCGCCATCGCCGCGTCGTAGGCCTCGCGCATCCGGATCTCCAGCGCCTCCAGCGCCAGCACCACCGGGTCGGTGAGAGGCTCCGGCGCGACCGCGGTGACCCGCAGGCTGCCTTCGTGGACGGGATGGAACTTGTCGGCCGCCACGATCTCCGCCAGCGTCTTCGCGAAGCCGGGGCCGGTGCCGGCGAGGTAGGTCTCGATCGCGAAACGCACCTTGCTCAACGGGTGCATGTGCTGGGGAAAACGGTCGAACTCCGGGATCTCGAAGGGATCGACGATCTCGGCGCCGGCTGCGGCGAGGTCCTGGACGGCCCGGTCGAGCAGGGCGACGACCTGCGGATCGGAATCCTCCGGCGGGAAGGCCTGCCGCAGCACGCCCAGACGCTTGCCCTTCAGCCCGTCGGCCCGCAGGAACGGCGCGTAGCTTGCCTCGACATGGCCCTCGGCATGGGCGGTGGCCGGATCGGCGGGATCGACGCCCGCGATCACGTCGAGCAGCGCCACGAGGTCTTCCATGCTCCGCGCCATCGGGCCGGCCGTGTCGCGCTCGTCGTAGAGCCCGACCATGCCCGCGCGCGACACCAGCGCCCAGCTCGGCCGCAGCCCCACCAGCGCGTTGTTGGAGGAGGGGTTGCGGATCGACCCCAGCGTGTCGGAGCCGAGCCCGACCACGCCGAAGCTGGCGGCAAGGCCCGACCCCGTGCCGCCGGACGAGCCGCCGGTGGCATGGGCGGTGTTGTAGGGATTGCGCGCGAAGCTGGGCAGCACCGAATTGATGTTGTCGAAGCCGCCGCGCGCCCATTCCGACATCGTCGTCTTGGCGATGATGACGGCGCCCGCCGCGCGCAGCTTTGCCACGACCGTGGCATCGCGCGGCGGCACCCAGCCGATCAGGGCCGAGGAGCCGCCAGTCGTCTGCAGCCCCGCGACGTCGTAATTGTCCTTCACCAGCACCGGGATGCCGTGTAGCGGGCCGATGAGTTCGCCGGTCGCGGCCAGATGCGCATCGAGCGCGCGCGCATCGGCGATGGCGTCGGGGTTGGTCACGACGACAGCCCACAGCTGCGGGCCGCGCCGGTCATAGGCCTCGATGCGGTCGAGCGAGGCCTGCACGACCGCCTCGGCCGTGGTCCGGCGCGCCCGGTAGGCGTCGTGGATGCCCACGACCGACGCCTCCGCGATCTCGAAGGGAGCGAGCGCGTCCATCAGTCCGTCACCTCGATCGGCGTGAAGTCCTGGTACCAGTTCTTGGCCTGCACGAAGCCTTTCAGCTTCGGCGACAGGGCACGCGGGTTGGTGTCGTGCACCACCACCAGCGCCGCCGCGTCGTCGGTCACCACCTCCATCACCTTCGACATGGCGGCGTCCAGCGCCGCCGGGTCGAAGGTCGCGCGCGCCGCGGCCAGCGCCTCGTCGAAGGCGGGATTGTTGTAGAAGCCCCAGTTGCCGCCGGCCGGCGGCGCGAGCACGGAGGTGAAGGAGACGACGCCGGTCGCCGGTTCCTGCATGGTCATCGCCACGTTCAGCGCGTCGGCGCCGGACTCCTTTGCGCCCTGCCGCAGCATGGTGATCATCGTTCCGAAATCGCGCACGTCGAACGTGACGTTGATGCCGACCTCGCGCATGTAGCTCTGGATCACCTCGTTCATCGACAGCGGCACCATCTGTCCGCCGCCCGACGAGGAGATCACGATGGTGAGCTCGACCGGCTTGTCCGGTCCGTATCCCGCCTCCGCCAGCAGCGCCTTGGCCGCTTCCGGATCGTAGCGGAACTCGAACGCCGGCTTGCCGTACCAGGGCGAGCCGGGCTGGGCGAATGCCTTCGCGGCCGTGGCATGCCCGCCGAGGAACTCCACGATCGCGTCGCGGTCGATGGCGAGATTGGCGGCTTTGCGGACGCGGATGTCGGAGAAGGGCGAGTCCTCGGTGAAGTTGAGACGCCAGATCCAGCTGTGCGGATAGGTGTTCTCGATGATCGTGAAGCCGGCCGCCTCCAGCGACGGGATCGAATCCGGCGGCAGCGTGTCGACGAGGTCGACCTGGCCGGAGCGCAGGGCCGCCACGCGGGTGTTGGCGTCTGGAACGGGCATCAGGACCAGTTCCGGCGTCCGGGGCACGCGCTGGGGGTTCCAGTAGCTCTCGTAGGCCTTGAGCCGGAGCTCCGAGCCGGGTGTCAGCGAGACGAAGGCGTATGGGCCGGTCCCGGACGGGTTGACCGCGAAGTTCTCCCAGTTGCCGACCTCCGCGTGGCGGGCGGGGCTGGCGAAGAACAGCGTCGACAGTTCGAACGGCAGCAGGCTGTTGAGATATTTGGTCTCGAGGTAGATCGTCATGTCGTCGATCTTGCCGTAGCCGGCGATCGACTGGGTGCGTGCGCCCGCCATTCCCGCCCGGCCGGGATGGAAGTGAGGCGCGTCCCTGTTCAGGTAGCCCTCGAAGTTCCAGATCGCCGCGTCCGCGTTCCACGGGGACCCGTCGTGGAACGTCGCCTCGCGCAGCTTGAAGATCCAGCGCTTCTGGTTGTCGGGATCGACGGACCAGGATTCCGCAAGCCCCGGCACCAGTCCGGACGGCTTGTCGGCGGAACTCATGTCCCAGGACACGAGGGGATCGAAGAGCGTGTAGCCGCCGAAGCGCGCGCCCTCGAAGCCGCCGGTCGGCACCGCCCACAGATTGGGGATGTCGCTGAGCGAGATGGCGATGCGCAGCGTCTTGCCGGCCGCGCGCGCCGGTCGCGACGCAATCGGCATGGCGGCGGTCGCCATCATCAGGGTGCTCGAGAGGCCCTGGAGGACGCCGCGGCGGGTGGGTTCGAATGGCATGGCAGGTTCCCCAATTCTCGGTTGTCGGTGAAGGTCAGGCGCGAACGTCCATGGCTGTCCGCAACCCGTCGCTGACGAAGTTGAAGCAGACGCTGGTCATGAAGATGCAGATGCCCGGCAGCGTGGCGATCATCGGCTGCGAGTAGATCGCGCTGCGCAGCGTGTTCAGCATCAGGCCCCATTCGGGATCCGGCGGTTTGATGCCGAGGCCGAGGAAGGACAGGCCCGAGGCCACGATCATCGACACGCCGACGAGGCTGGTCGCGTAGACGAAGATCGGCCCCAGCACGTTGGGCAGGATGTGGACCACGACGATCGAGCGCGCGCCGGCGCCCGTCGCGCGCGCGGCCTCCGCATAGTCGAGGTTGCGCACGCCGGTGGTGACGCTTTCCGCCACGCGGATGATCGGCGGGATGAAGACGATGGTGAGCGACATGATGGCGTTGGCGATGCCTGCACCGAGCGACCCGCTGACGGCGACGGCGAGCAGAACGGAGGGGAAGGCATAGAACACGTCGGTGACGCGCATGATCGCCATGTTGATCTTGCCGCCGGCAAAACCGGCGATGATGCCGATGGAGCCGCCGACGAGGAAGGCGATGGCGACCGGCGTGATGCCGACGAACCAGGAATAGCGCCCGCCATGCAGCAGCCGGCTCAGCATGTCGCGGCCGAGTTCGTCGGTGCCCAGCAGGTGTCCCGGCGTGCCGATCGGCTTCAGGCGCCGGACGATGCTGCCGTCGGTCGGCCCGTAGGGCGCCACGAGGGGGGCAAACAGGATGAGCGCGGCCATCAGCATGAGGATGGCGCCGCAGAACAGCGTCACCTTGTCCCGCATCAGCCGCCGCCCGACGGCGCGCCAGTAGGTGTCGTCGTTCTCCGCCACCTTCGGCGGCGCCGCGTCTTCCGCGATCCCGGAGCTGTAGGTCGTGGTCATCGGCGGCTGATCCTTGGGTCGATGGAGGTCTGCACGAGGTCGACCAGCAGGTTGAGGACGACGAAGAACAGGGCCAGCACCAGCGTGGTGGCCTGCAGCACCGGGATGTCGCGCTGGAAGATCGCCGTGTTCAGCATCATGCCGGTGCCCGGCCAAGCGAAGACCGTCTCCACCAGGATCGACCCGCCCATCAGGTTGGCGAGCTGCAGCCCGATGACGGCGAGCGTAGTCGGGGCGGCGTTGCGCACCACGTGGCCGACGATGCCGTGCCGCCGCAGACCCTTGCCGCGCAGGGTGGTGATGTAGTCCTGGCTCATGATGTCGCTGACGAGGCCGCGCACGGTGCGCGTCACGATGCCGGCGGGAATGACGGCGAGCGTGATCGAGGGCAGGATCAGGTAGCGGATGTGCTCCCAGTCGAAAATCGAGACGGCCGAGCCGCCGGGGCCGGCGCCCATGGCGGGCAGCATGTTCAGGTTCACCGAGAAGATGATGACCAGCACCATGCCCAGCCAGTAATGCGGCACGGAGACGCCCGCCACGGCGACGGCAAGCAGGACGCGGTCGATCCAGCTGTCGCGATAGACCCCGGCGATGCCGCCGAAGACGCATCCCGTCACGAAACCGAGCAGGCCGCCGGTGCAGGCCAGTACGAAGGTGGCCCCGCTCGCCGAGATCAGGTCGGGCAGCACGGGGCGGCCCTTGATCAGCGACGTGCCGAAATCGCCCTGCACGACCTTCAGGAGCCAGAGGCCGAACTGGACGGGGAGCGGCTGGTCGAGGCCGTATTCGGCGCGGACGCGGTCGATCACCTCCTTGGGCGTGTCGGGCTGCACCATGGCGTCGATCGGGTCGCCGGGCGCGATGTGCACGAGCATGAAGCAGACGAGGCTGACCGCCAGCGAGATCGGCACGATGTAGAGAACGCGCCTCAGGATGTAGGCGATCATGGCAGGAGCACTCCCTGTGGCGTCGTCCTGGAAGGGGGGCGGGTCGTCGCGCCCGCGATCTCCTCGCTGCGGAAGCAGCGCACGGCACGGCCGGCCTGCATGGGCCGGAACTCCGGCACGCCGGCGGAACAGGTCTCGAGCGCGTGCGGGCAGCGCGGCGCGAAGGCGCAGCCTTCGATCGGATGGCGCAGGTCCGGCGGCGAGCCCGGGATCGTCGTCAGCCGCGTGCCGCGCAGGCCCGAATGCACCGTCGCGCCCAGCAGGCCCTTCGCATAGGGATGCAGCGGCCCGCGCATCACGTCGACGGTCGAACCCGCCTCGACCATGCGCCCGGCATACATGACCGCGATGCGGTCGGCGATTTCCCCCGCGACGCCGAGGTCGTGGGTGACGAAGATCACGCCCATGCCGAGTTCCTGCTGCAGCTGGCGCAGCAGCAGGAGGATCTGGATCTGCACCGTCGCGTCGAGCGCTGTGGTCGGCTCGTCGGCGAGCAGCAGCTGGGGCCGACAGGAGATCGCCATCGCGATCATGGCGCGCTGGCGCAGTCCGCCCGAGAGTTCGTGCGGATAGGCCTGAAGCCTTCGTTTCGCCGACGGGATCTGAACCAGTTCGAGCAGTTCGAGCGCGCGCTGCTCCGCCTCGCGCCGGCCGATGCCTTCGTGCCGGACCAGCGTCTCGCCGATCTGGCGGCCGATCGTGTAGACGGGATCCAGCGCCGTCATCGGCTCCTGGAAGATCATCGAGACGACCTTGCCGCGCACCGACGACAGTTGCCGGTCCGAAATCGTCACCATGTCGTGGCCGGCAACCGAGAGCTCGCCGGAAACGACCGCCTTGTTGGGTGGGTTCAGCCGCATCAGCGCACGCAGCGTCACCGACTTGCCCGAGCCGCTTTCGCCGAGGATGCACAGCACCTCGCCGGCATCGAGATCGAGATCCACGCCGTTGACCGCCTTCACGGTCGCGTCGCGCGACACGAAGCTCACATGCAGGTCGCGCGCCCGCACCAGCGGAGCCGGCGCGGTCATGCCGCAAGCCTCCGGCTGTCGCCGTAGCCGCTGTCCGCCTGCGTGGCGTGGCAGGCCGCCTGATGGCCTGCGCCAATCTCGTAGAGGCCGGGCTCCCGCTCCGCGCAGATCTCGCGCGCCAGGGCGCAACGGGTGCGGAACCGGCAGCCGGAGGGCGGGTTGATCGGGTTCGGCGGGTCGCCGACCAGAGGCGGCTGCGTGCGCCGGCGGGTCGGATCCATCGACGGACGGCTCGCCAGAAGCGCCCGGGTATAGGGATGGCCCGCCCGTCCGAAGATGTCGTCCACCGGCCCCAGCTCGGCGATCTTGCCGAGATACATGACGAGCACCCGGTCGGCGACGTGCTCCACCACGTTGAGGTCGTGGCTGATGAACAGGTAGGTGAGGCCGAATTGCTCCTTGAGGTCGAGGAGAAGGTTGAGCACCTGCGCCTCCACCGACTTGTCCAGTGCCGACACCGGCTCGTCGAGGATGATGAGGCGCGGCCGGAGCGCGAGCGCGCGGGCGATGTTGACGCGCTGCCGCTGGCCGCCGGAAAGCTCGTGCGGGAAACGTCGCGCATATTGCCGCGGCGCCAGCCCGACGGCCTGAAGCAGGTCGCGGGCGCGTTCGCCCGCCTCCCGGTGCGGCGTGCCATGGACTTTCGGCCCGTAGGCGATCGATTCCTCGATGGTCAGGCGCGGGTTCAGGGACGAGTAGCTGTCCTGGAACACCATCTGCACCTGGCGGCGGTATTCGGCCAGGCTGATGCCGCCGGCTGCGCCGACGAGGTCGCCGTCGAAGACGATCTCGCCTTCGGTCGGCGCGATCAGGGACATGATCAGGCGCGACGCGGTGGACTTGCCGCAGCCGGATTCCCCGACGATGCCGAGCGTCTCGCGCTTGTCGATGGTGAAATCCAATCCGTCGACCGCGCGCACCACCTGCTTGCCGGTGAAGACGGAGCCGATCGGGAAGTGCTTCACCAGTCCCTTGACGATCAGAAGGGGCTGGGCGGGACCGCCGCGGTCCTCGATCTGCTGCGTATCGGACATGGACGATCTCCCATCCTGGTGGCTGGTGTCGGTCTCCTTCTGCCCTTTGCTTCGACGCTTCGTTCCCCTGACCGGCGCCATCTCATGCGCCTGGCTGTCTTCGACCGGGGGTCGCGCAGCCTATTTATTGTGCATGCATCCGAAGTGATCAATTATAAGATGGTCACAGATCGGATCGGCGGTACAAGCGCCATTTTGGCATGGCTCCGCGGCCAGAACCGCGGAGCCATCATGTCAGCCCCGCATCGGGATCGGTCCGAAGGCCGGCGGGGGCACCCGCCTCTTCGAGGCATTCTCGTAGGAGGACGCGACCTTCAGCAGGATGTCCTCCTTTCCGGGCTCGGCGCGGAAGGTGAAGGAGAAGGGCAGGCCAGGTGCCGGCAGTTCCGTCGGAATGTCGGAGAGCGTGGGCACGTATCGCGTGCCGTCCTCGCTCAGCTTGAACACCGGGTCGTAGACCGTCCGCACGAAGCCGGCGGGGATCAGCACCTCCGACAGGCCCGCATTGGGGCCGTAGAAGGACTCCAGGCGCAGGTTCTGCAGCGTACCGGGCTCGGTGGCGCCGCCGATCTTTGCCGGCGGGAGCGGCGTGTGCAGCCGCACGAAGCAGTCGAGCTTGTTCTCGAGAATGACCATCATGTCCGTGCGGCGCAGCAGTTCGCGCAGCATGATGCGCTCGTTGACCCCCTGGCGACCGTCGAGCTTGTTGCGCGGATCGACCGTCTCCTCCCAGTTGAGGAAGGCCGCCCGCTGGTCGTCACCCCAGTACTTCGATCGCTTGTTCATCTCCTCGAAACTGACGAGCGTCTCGTCCACGCCCTTCTTCTTCCAGTCGCGCGAGCGGCGCGTCAGGTACTGCGGCAGGTGGAAGCGGAAGGTCGTCGCCAGTTCCTGCTGCTGGATCGCCATGATGTCGAGGTTCGACGGCGGCGCGATGACCCCGTCCGCCATCGCCACCAGATAGTCGATCGGCGTCATTGTCCCGGTGCCGAACACCTTGCCCGGCCAGAACTCCGTCGGCCGGATGGCGGCGGCGAATTCGGCAAACAGCGGCGTGCCGTCGGGCTTCAGCCGGAACATCAGGTCGGGCATGAACACCGGCACCAGCCGCGCCAGCGCCACGCGGAAGTCGACGCTCATGACCTCCACCTCGGGATCGCGCGTCCAGCGCGGATCGGTGGATTCAACCAGCGTCGCGCCGAGATGATCCTTCAGCACCGCCTTCATTTCGATGGCCGCGGCCTGGGTGATGGGCTCGGCGGCCTTCGAGCCGGCGGTGATCATCGATTCACGCACGACCCCCAGCCGCACGCCCGTGAGCGCGCCCTTTTCGCCGCTGCCCCTGGCGTGGCTGAGATAGGGCGTGGCCAGGACGGAACTGCGCGGCACCGTGGTGAAGGGGTCGCGGGGGTCGTAGTAGCCCTCGCTCTCGTCCTTCAGCGCGTCCAGCACCTTGGCCGCGTCGGCGATCTTGCGGGCGTGGATGCCGGTGCGGTCGCAATAGATGTCGGCGCCGATCGCGCCGCCGTCGAAACCGATCATGGCCTTGTGCGGCAGGATCAGCGCGATCGAATTGTGGTTGGAGGGGCCGCGGCACGAGGCGCGGGTCTCCTCGCCGAGGCTGATCATGCACAGATTGGCATTCACCGAGACGCCCGAGCCCGAACTGGAGCCGAGCGAGGCTGCCCGCGTCGTGTCGAAGGGATTGGAGGGATTGCCGCCCCAGCTCGAGCGCTGGTAGCCGAGCACCGACGGCAGCACCTTGTCCGGCACGTGCCGTCCGCCGGGATCGCCCGCGCGGCCATTGTATTCGGTGTTGATCGCCTTGGCGAAGATGATGCCGCCCTTCTTGCGGATCTGCGCCACCAGCACATGGTCCTCGGCCGGGACGTCCATGTCGTAGGCGGCGTCGCCGCCGCCGGTGGAGCGCATGTCCTTGGTGTCGAAGGGATCCTTGAAGGAGAACACCACGCCGTAGAGCGGCATCGCGTCGAGGTCCGGATTCGTGCCGTAGGCGGCGTCGAGGGCTGCGGCCGTCTCCAGCGCGTCGGGATGGCGCCGAAGGATCTCGGCGCCCGCCGGCGCGCCTTCGGGGAGGGGGCCGGCATCCGGATGCCGGTCGAAGTCGCCGCGGCAGGTCACGGAGCGTTCGCCGCGGATGTTGAGCGTGCCGAGCGCATTGACCTGCCCGGCATCGGGCTTGCCGACGATCATGCCGTATTGCTGGGAGACCGCAGGATCGGACGCGGTCGCCTCCATGCGGCCGAATTCGAGCGGCTTGCCCTTGTATCTGTCGTAGTCGGGAAGGATGTCCGAAACCTTCACGGTCTCGGTGGGAAAGGCCAGCACCTTCGTGGCGCGGACGGTTCCAGGTGCCTCGGCGACCGGCGCTCCGTCCTCGGTGACCAGCAGGCTGGCGACGCCGTTGAAGGCACGCGCCCGGTCGATGTAATGCTGCACGATCTGGACGACCGTGATCTCCCCGGCCCGGATGGCCGCGTGCATCTCGTCGATCGTCGCCTCTTCCAGCTGGAAGGCGGGCGTGACGGGTTCGGCGTCCATGGCTGTTGCGACATGTGCGTGTTCGTTCATAATCGTCTCCTCGTCGGCCGCCCGCGGCCGTGGGGCCCCCGGAGGGGCGGCATTCAGATGAGATCCTTTGCGGTCCGGGCGCGCAGAGGCGCTCCGCGGATGGTGCGGGATCCGGTTCCGAAGGCAGACGCGCGACGCCGCGCATGCGCTTCCCGATCGGCCAGAGCCGTCTGAGAGGGTGTTTCGCCTTGGGCAGCAGGACCTTTCGGATGTCCGCTTCCGGATGGCGATGGGAGCAGCCTGACCAAGCGGAAGGGCGTTGTCAAGTGACTTGAACACGAATCAAGTCCCGACTAGTCTGCCGCTATGGAACGCAGCCGGTTCGAGAGTTGCGGCCACAGGGAGAGCGGTCAGCGGAGGCGTGGTCGAACGGTCGTTCGGCCGTCGCGGTACCCGATCCTTCCCCTGTCGTTTCGGTGAAGCCGTCCATGCGGGGCGGGAAGTTCGAGGATAGATCTTGGTTCAGCCATCAGGAACGCGCGCCATGGCGCAGACACGGGCCGAAACCCCGGCCGACGGCGGCACGCCCCCGGGCCGGAAGCCGCGTCAGGAGCCGGAGGCGGGGAGCGAGGTTCGCATCGGCTCCAAGCTCAAGCACGGGCGCCTGCTCAAGGGGCTGACGCTGCGCGAGCTGGCAGACGTCGTCGGCTGTTCGGAAAGCATGCTGTCCAAGCTCGAGAACGACCGGCTGATGCCGTCGATTTCCTTTCTCCACCGGCTGGCGAGCGCGCTCGACACCAGCATTGCCGAACTCTACGCCGAGCCGGACGGCGACGCGCACGGGGTGCACCATTTTCCCGCCGACCGCCGCGCCCGCATCTTCGACAACCACGACCCGGCCAACACGGGCACCTGGTTCGAGCGCCTCATTCCCGTGGCCAGGAGCGGCCTGCTGCAGGCCAATATTCTCAACATCCCGGCAGGCGTGAAGAGCGACGGGCTGGTCGAGCATGTCGGCGAGGAATTCGGCTACCTGATCTCGGGCGAACTCGACGTCCAGGTCGACGGAAAGACCTATGCCATGAAGGAGGGAGACCTGCTCTTCTTCTCCTCCTCGCTGCCGCACGGCTACGAAAACCGGGGCGGCACCGTCGCCCGCATTCTCTGGGTCAACACCCCGCCGAGCCTGTGAGGCAGCCATGTGCGGGCGGCATGCCTGCCATGCACAGGGCGCGCGGCACTCATCCATTCAAGTCACTTGACTAACAGTCAACAAACGGACACCCTTGCGTCATGAACGCCGAAGGTTCCGGCCGTGTCCGCCTGTATGGGGCGCTGCGGAAACCGTGCGGGCGTTCATGCCGCGAGACACGCAGCCGGCGCCGCATCGACGGGCCGCGACGCGCTCTGCGGTGCTGACCGCACCGGCTCGACGACGCATCGGGCCGGGGCGACGACCCTTTCGGACATCTCCGCATCCGCCTCCGGGCGGGTCGGCAAGCCGTATCACCGGCAACCGGTCTCCCGACGCCAACGTCGCGGATGGTCGGAAGGACGACGCGACACGCGTCGCCGGAGGAGCGACCGAACGACGGCAGGCTGGATTCTGGACATCTCCGGAAAGGGGAACTGCTATGAAGGCAATTCGGATACTGATGCTGGCGGGCGCCGTCGCGTTCGCCGCATGTGGCGCGCAGGCCCAGACGCTGCGCATCGCCATGACGACGTCGGACGTCCCGACCACGGGCGGCATTCCCGACAATGGCAGCGAGGGCGGCCGCTTCGCCGGCTACCCGATCTACGACGCGCTGGTGAACTGGGACTTCACCCGCACCGACGCTCCCGCCGACCTGACGCCCGGCCTCGCCACGGAATGGTCGGTCGATCCCGCCGACCCGAAGCGCTGGATCTTCACCCTCCGCGCCGGTGTCCGCTTCCACGACGGGTCGCTCCTGACGGCCGACGACATCATCTGGAACTTCGACCGCCACCTGAACAAGGACGCGGCCCACTACGACAAGGCGTCGGCATCCTATGCCACCTACACCTCGCAGGTGGCCGCCTACGAGAAGCTGGGCGACGACAGGATCGTGCTGACGACCAAGGTGCCGTACAGCATGCTGCCCTACCTGATCTCGCGGGTCTTCATCGTCAGCCCCCGCCAGTATGAGGCGGTCGGGTCCGATTGGCTCGCCTTCCAGGCCAGGCCCTCCGGCACCGGCCCGTTCAAGGTCGTCAGCGTCACCCGCCAGACCTCGATCGAACTCGAGCGCAATGCCGACTACTGGGACACGACCCGCATTCCGAAGGTCGAGAAGCTGGTGCTGATGCCCATTCCCGACGCCAACACCCGCGTGGCGGCGCTGCGGTCCGGGCAGGTCGACTGGATCGAGTTCCCGATGCCCGATTCCATCCCATCGCTTCAGGCCGCAGGCTTCCAGATCGTCACCAAGCCCTACCTCCACGTCTGGTCCTGGCGCTTCAACCTCGTCGAGGACGGGCCGCTCAAGGACGTGCGCGTCCGCCAGGCGCTGAACTACGCCATCGACCGCGAGGGCATGGTCGGGCTGCTCAACGGCACCGCGGTGCCCGCCGTCGGCATCTATGCGAAGGAAAACAAGTTCTTCGGCGAGCCGGCGAACGCCTACACATACGATCCGGAGAAGGCGAAGGCGCTGCTGGCCGAGGCCGGCTACGGCCCCGACAAGCCCTTCGACGTCTCGATCCTCCTGCCCACCGCCGGCTCCGGCAACATGGTGCCGCTGCCGATGGCCGAGTTCATCCAGCAGTCGCTGGCCGAGTTCGGCGTCAACGTGCAGTACGAGGTCGCCGACTGGGGCACCGTGCTGCAGGGCATGCGCACCGCGCCCGGCACCGCCGGCGTGCCGCACCGCGACGCCATCAACCATGGCCAGCCCTTCGGCGACCCGACCAACTTCTATTCCAACGTCACCTCGATGGGCGGCACCTCGAACTGGGGCCAGTACCGGAACGTGGAGGTGGACCGGCTGATGGCGGAGGCCTTCTCGACCTTCGACTCCGAGAAGCAGGATGCGCTGATCGCCAAGGCTCATGCGATCGTCGTCGACGAGGCGCCGCGCCTCTTCATCGTCCACGATCTCAACCCGCGTGCCATGGCGCCCAACGTGAAGGGCTTCGTGCAGGCGCAGAGCTGGTACCAGGACTTCACCCAGGTCACCGTGGAGTAGAGCGGGCGTCCGCTCCCCTCGGCGCCGGCCCCGTCGCACCGCGGGGCCGGCATCCCTTCATCCGATGCCTGCACGGGGAGGGGCGCGCCTCCTTCGGCGCCGCACCCGGCGCCTTCCGGAGATCCGTCCATGATGCACCGCTTCGTCGACCGCGAACTGTGGAGCAACCGCGAGTTCGCCGCCTTCGTGCTCGCCAATTCCGTCGAGCGCTTCGCGGCCTCGGCGCTGACGATCATGCTGGCCTTCCACGTCTACGATGCCCGCAAGTCGGCCTTCGACATCGCCCTGCTCGGTTTCGCCCAGGTCATCCCCGCGCTCGCCTTCGCGCTCCATGGCGGCGAGATCGCCGACCGGGTCAGCCGCCGCCGCATGGTGCTCATGACCATCAGCCTCCTCGTCGCCGTCTGCGCCGGGCTGGTCATGGTGTCGGTGGTCGATGCCTGGCTGGTTCCCTCGCTGCTGATGGCCGCCTTCCTGTCGGCATCGGTGCGGGCCTACCAGACCCCCGCCGCCGTCGGCCTTGAGGCACAGGTCCTGCCGCTCCGGCTCGTGCTGAAGGGCGTGCCCGTCATTGCCACCTCCGCGCGCATCGCCGACATGGTGGGGCCCGTCGTGATGGGCTTCGTCTGGGCCGCCTGGGGCCCGGCCGCGACCTACGGCGTTCTCGGCCTCCTGTTTGCGCTGTCGCATCTCGGCTTTGCCCGCGGCATCGGCGAGAAGCCCGTTCCCGCCCATGCCGCCGACGGGCCGGGGCCGATCGCCCGCATCAGCGAGGGCGTGCGCTACGTCATCGGCAACCAGGTCCTGATCGGCTCGATGGCGCTCGATCTCTTCGCCGTCTTCTTCGGCGGTGCGGCCGCCCTGCTGCCGATCTTCGCCACCGACATCCTCGACGTCGGCCCGTCGGGCTTCGGCCTGCTGCGGATGGCGATCGCCGCCGGCGCGCTGACCGCCGCCATCTTCTCGATCCGCTTCATGCCGCGCGCCAATGCCGGGCTCGCGCTGCACATGATCATCGCCGGCTTCGGGCTGTCGATGATCGCCTTCGGCCTGTCGACCAGCTTCTTTCTCTCGATGGCGCTGCTCTTCGTGGCCGGCATCTGCGACGGGCTGAGCATGGTGATCCGCCACGCCATCCTGCGGCTCGCCTCGCCCGAGGAGATGCGCGGCCGCATCGCCGCGGTGCGGATGGTCTTCGTCAGTTCGTCGAACGAGCTCGGCGCGGTGCAGATGGGCCTGTCGGCGTCCCTCATCGGCCCGACCCGCGCCGTCGTCCTCGGCGGCATCCTGACGCTGGGCGTCGTCGCCGTCGTCGCCGCCTCCGCCCCCAAGCTCAGGCGCCTCGACCTCGCCACCTACGGCGTGGCCCCGCGCGCGGTGCCTGCGGAGTGAGGGAGCGGCGGTTCGGGGACGAGCGGCAGAGGGGAGGTCGTGTCCCTTGGCGCGGTGTAGCTTCTCACCACCGACCGCTGTCGGGATCGAGCCGGGCGGTTCTGCCAGTCGGCCGCGGCGGCAGGCTGACGTGGCCATTGTCGCTCATCGGCGCGGGGATGACGTCCCACTCTCATGCTCCGTTGACGATCGGGAACCCCGGGATTACATTTCTCCTTACCTAATGTAAGGAGAAATGCATGGCCACTGCGACCATTACCTCGAAAGGACAGATCACCATCCCGGCACAAGTCCGCATCGACATGGGCCTGACCGCCGGCGACAGGGTGGATTTCATCCGCATGGAGGACGGCCACTATGCCGTGGTGCCTGCTTCTCACTCGATCAGATCGCTGAAGGGGATCGTTCCGCGTCCGCGGAAGCCTGTCAGCCTGGGCGACATGCAGGAAGCGATCGCGGCCGGAGCGGCCCGCGAATGATCGGCGTCGATACCAACATCCTCGTCCGCTACCTCGCCCAGGACGACGAGGTTCAGTCTCCCGCCGCCTCGCGGATCATCGATGGCTTCACCCCGGAAGCGCCGGGCTTTATCTCGCAGGTCGTGCTCGTCGAGACGGTATGGGTGCTGGCCCGCGCCTACAGGATGTCGCGGCAGGCCATTGCCGACACGGTGGAAACGCTGTTGCGCGCCCGCGAGATCGTGGTCGAGCGCACCGATGCGGGCTATCTGGCGCTGGCGACCTATCGCGCCACGAAAGCGGATTTTTCCGACGCGCTGATCGCCCATGCCGGGCGGCTGGCCGGGTGCAGCGAGACACTCACGTTCGACAAGGGCGCGGCAGCGGACGCAGACATGCGCCTCGTGAGGGCCTGACGAGGGGGATAATCCGCGATGTCGGCGGGAAGGCTCAATCTCGCTGCCGGTCGATCGGGGACGGAGGCGCTTCTCCCGGCGCTGGCCGGGCCCGCAGACGCCTGTGGCAGGACGCGACATCCTTTCACGGGTCGGTGGGCGACCGTATTCGGCATCCGCGCGGGCACCGGCACCGTTCCGGCGGCGTTCGTCGCCTCGATTTCTGCAGATTTCACCTCGGCCCTGTGGTTCGAGTTTCCGTGCGTGGTATCGTAGTCGGATGGACATCGACGAAGACAAGATCGACGACGCCGTACTGGCGCTGCTCTGGCTGACGCTTCATGACGAAAGTCGTGCGTGGAAGAGCTTCGACTGGGAAGCGATGGACCGGCTTCACGGGAAGGGTCTGATCGCCGATCCGGTGAACGGATCGAAGTCGCTGATCCTGACCGACCAAGGGCTGCAACGGTCTGAGGAGCTGTTTCGCGCCTTGTTTGCGCGGCAGATGCGATAGCTTCCTGTCTGTGCGCTTCCGCTACTGTGGTGCCATTGCGTTGAGGCGGTACGTCGGCATTTCCCTCGGTGCGGCGAGACTTAGATCGCCAAACATCCGCCCGTTGAGCCTGTCATCTGTCTGGAAGAGCTTCTCGCAATTGGCTCCCCGGGCAAGAGCCATGGTTCCCATATTAGATAGAGATATCAGCAAGTTGCTCCTCGGATGCCACGCATATCGATTAGCAAATTGTTTAGCGTTTCTGAGAGACACGGACGGGTACGGGCTATCCCGCTCAATGTCCTTGCCGATCCGCCACCCTTCCTGCCCTCTCTCAAATGCCCGTTGGCGGGCAGCCTCTTCCCTTTCGGTCATACCGGCTCTCCTTCGTTTGGCGGCAAATGGGAGTCATGTTGCGGCAATGACAAGCGGGCTGAGAAGGCGGTCGAGGACATGCAGTCCGTTGAAACAGGTTGCAACGCCGAGGCTCATGGAGGCGGAGGTCCTCCATCTTACGGCGAAGTGGTTGGGTTCTTGTCTGCCAAGAAGCGCAATACTGCCATCCGCTTCGTACCGGTCCATCCGGAACTGCAGCGGGCGGGGACCACGGACCGCAAAAAGGTCTTCCACTCGTTCCGTCACACCTATCGGGACGCACTGCACTCGACCGACATCTCGGATCAGGCGGTCCGCGCCCTCGGCGGCTGGTCGTCATCACTGACAGCGGAGAACTAACGGCGCAGTTTTTGCGCCAGCACGCTGGCTCGCGGCGGTGCAGTATCGGGGCCTCGACCTGTCGCGACTTTGTCGGAAAACTTAGCTGATCATCCAGGTAGTCAATCCGCCCTGAAATCGAGTATCGAAGAGGAACGCGCTGACGTAGGACGACGTCGATCCGCAAGAAAGCCGACTGCCAGTGTTTCTATGAATTCTATTTCGGCGTTGTACGAATTTTGCATTTCTGATCCTCATCGCTGAACCATTTGCTGTACAAAAAATTGTATCCGCTTTTCCCGGTCAGCTTTAGGTCGAACAAAGCAAATGTAGTGGAAAGGTCGCGGGATAGGTGGAAAACCGGCACCAATCATGTCTTTTGAAGTGGTTGGTTGTCTCCGGGACGTGGTGCGGCATCCGAAACGCTGTTTTCGGCACCGTGCGGCCAATCATTGACGCAAGCCGGCCAGTGGTCAGGAGTTGACATGAAATTTGACACTTTCTCAGCGCAGGCTTTTGAGAGGCTCGTTCAATCGCTGTCGGCGCAGATATTCGGTCCCGGTACTATTATATTCGGGTCCGGAAGGGACGGCGGAAGGGAGGCGACATACCAAGGCACTCTGCCAACATTTGAGGGACGCGGCTGGTCCGGCTATACAGTTATCCAAGCGAAATGCCGAGAAAAACCGCTTCATGACGGGAGAGACGCTTCATGGTTATGCGGGCAATTAAACCAAGAACTTCAGAAATATATTGATAATTCGGACCTGGAGCGTCCTGAATACTATTTGATGTGCACCAACGTAGAACTTTCTTCTGTGCCCGAAAATGGAGGGAGAGCGAAAATTGATACTGTGTTCCGAGCGTTCGCCGACAGACTGGGCATTAGAGATTGGCATGTGTGGACAGCCGACGATTTGCGTAGTCTCCTGGAGGCCGCACCGGGCGTACGGACCTCTTATGCGGCGTGGTTAACTCCTAGCGACATACTCACGATCCTAGTCGATAAATTAATTGGCGCAGATGTAAACAGATTACTTCCACTAGCGTTAGCGAGAGATTTGAGATCCGAACGCGAGGTGCGCTTGAGAGACGCGGGTCAGGAGACGCAGCAGCCCATCTTTTTTAGAAAATGTGTTCATAGATTTGCCAATAGAGTCGTTTCCGTTCCCGTTCATTCATGTGGAGTATATTGAAGGAAATATAGAAAGCATTCCGCAAGAATTTTCAGCCGATGCTCAGTGGGATGAAGAACCCGAGGACGATCTTTCACACATTCCACCGGGTTGCGTGAAGTCACTTCTTGAAAGAGCGGCAGATAAATTAGATCCAGATGCCGTTGGCTCGAAACCAAGACGACAACCGTATGTGAACCGGATTGTTGTTTTAGGCGGACCCGGACAAGGCAAATCAACCCTCGGTCAGTTCATTGCCCAAGTATCCCGTGCGACTTTGCTGAAGACTATCTCGTCCGGAAAATTGTCCCCTGAAACTGTAGCGATGGCAGATCACATTCTTGACCGCGCAAGTTATCTTGGAATTCCTCTTCAGGGGCCCGCCCGACTACCATTCCGCCTGGACCTTACGGGTCTCGCGGATGCGATTAACGCCAGCGAAAGGCGGTCGCTCTCGCTCATTCGGTTTATCGCAATGCGCATGAGCCGCGATCTTGAAACCCCCATCGACGCTGATGCGGTGCGAAAGCTTCTGACGCAGTTTCCGTGGTTGTTGATCCTCGACGGACTGGATGAGGTCCCGCCATCCGCGAACCGGAAAGAGGTGCTTAGCGCCATAGAGGGATTTTGGGACGAGGTGCATAGCGCGAATGCGGACGTATTAGCAGTCGTCACTACACGCCCACAGGGTTACAACCATGATCTAGATCCGAAAATGTGGCAACACTGGCATCTTGCGCCGTTGCCGCCGGAAGTTGCGATCCAGTATGCCGAAAAACTGGGATTAGCCCGTTTAGCCGATCCAGAGCGGCGAAAATCTATATTAAATGACATCGCAAAAGCATGTTTAGACCCAGCTACTCGCCTTCTTACTACATCACCACTTCAAGTAGCTATACTATTTGGGATATCTTTTCTAAAGGGGAACATACCACAGGATAGGTGGGAGCTTTTCGACAAGTACTACAATCTTCTGCGAGACAGAGAAGCTCAGAAACCTGGCGAAACCGCGTCCTTCGTACGTGATAACAAGCGCATCATAGATGCAATACATCAAGACTGCGGATGGCTTCTTCAAGTTGAGGCGGAAAGTGCAGGAAGAACGGCGGCGTTTTTAACCGAAACACAGTTCCGCGAGATTATCGAAGATCTATTGTTGTCCGAGGGATACGAGAAGCCACGAAGCGAAGAGTTAGCTGGTGAGTTCGCGCGAATAGCGACCGAAAGGTTAGTGCTCCTTGCGACTCAAGTGGAGGGGCGTCTCTCGTTCGACGTCCGTTCTCTTCAGGAATATATGGCAGCCGCGAAATTGGCAGGTGCAGATCAGAAGCTTTTCGATGCTCGATTGAGAGCTATTGCGGGAAGCGCTCACTGGCGACATGTTTTTCGCATTGCTGCGAGCAAAGCCTTCTCTGTAGTAGAACTAGGACATTTGAGAACGACTGTCGTCGCGGTTTGTGATGCTTTGGATAGAGGCGATATTGAAGAAGCATCTTCAACAGTCAGAGCGGGAGCCGCGCTCGCCCTGGATTTGCTTGCTGACGGAGTAGCGACATCTGCTCCTAAGTTCGAGAGGCAATTCGCGGTAAGGGCATTGGAAATGCTAAATGCAGGGAGCGGAGGATTTGATCCACGGTTAGCGGATATTGCATCGCTTGGCTATGAAGAACTTCTTGCCCGCGTGATTAGTGCTCATGTTAATTCAGACAATGTTCACCGAGCACAGGTGGCGTGGCGGCTCCTTTCGACGATAGCTCAAAAGCATTACTGGGCAGAGAAGCTAATGCTGGAGTTGCTGCCCGCAGATTGCCAGAAAAGATTGAATTTGGTCGCAAGTGTAAGTCCCCGCTTTTGGCCAGCATCACTAAAAGCTCCGCTACTCGAAGCGCAGGAGACAATCGGCCCCGCCGGCACCAGTAGGTTCTATCAAAGTATACGTATACGTGATCGGGATCAGGATCAGGATGAGTCAATCGATGAATTTGTTCTCATGCCGGAACTACACCGAAGGTCGAACTTCTCGCATGGCGGCCGGATCATATCTTGTCGATGGTTTTGTGGAGTACAAAGCTCTATTACACCCTATAGACCGACTGACGACGTTTCAAAAATCGTCCCCGATGGGCTAAAATGTCCACCCTGGAGCGGACTTGTCGTCTTGCGCAACTTTGCGATCGACGCGACCCCATATGGGCTCGCGAAAGCAATCGAGCAATACAGCAACATCGAAAAGTCTGGTGAAATCAAATGGCCCATGAGAAATTATCTATTTCCCTGGGTTCTTTCTTGCCTAATTGCTGATTATCATGAAGGCCACTCTGGATCAGAATTAGCTTACAGGGCGCGGAACGGCGGCTTTGGGACCAATGTTGACTGGGATGCGGCAGAAACACGTTGGCGCAGCGATCCGATAAAGCCGGATGATCTTCTGACGTGGGAGGAGGGCTTGTACCTGGGGTCGATGATCGCAACAAAAGGCGTGCCAATTATTGGCCCCGTCACAGGATCGCGCAGCAACGTGTCTGTTGACGTGAGCGCGTTCTCCGATGTTCTGGAACGCATGCCGAGCGGGGAAAAGCTTCGGCGAATATTGTGGCTCATGATCGCCTCTGCTCGCCGCTCTACAGATAGTCATGCGATCGAGCGGGCGCTCGAGTTGTATTTTCGGTATGTGCCAAGCGTAGATGCGGAGCCGATCCATCCTGGAATATTCGCACTTCATGCAGCGTCTTGGAATGATGCCCGCATTGTACTCCTAGCCGACGCGGCTGGTCGAAAGGGAAGCTATCCGCAGGCGTCAATTGATTTGGAAGCGATGATGGCCGCCTTCCAAGTAGATCCCTCCAAACGCGGGCTGATCGTAGTTCTAGCTGGGAACATCTCCCATTTGCGTAGGGTGAAGAGAGATTTACTACATATTCCTGAGGAGGCTCTGCAAACAATCCCTGGAGATGAACCCGCCGTCTGCGCTGCTGTGGCTTGGTTGCGCATTCTAACGCTCCGGTGGGGTGTTGACGACGCAGAGCAGATCGCGCGCGATCTCTCCCGCCACGTTGCCTTCTGTCGTATTGCTATTCAGTTTCTCAGATCGGAAGTGCCGGAAAAGTATTCTGCGCGCATGCGATTACTTCACGCATTGGCGGTTGAGCAACTGAAAAGTGGGGGCACGCTTGATCCACTGTTGTTCGAGGTGTTGAATGCCGACGTCGGCGGTTATCCCACGAGGCTAGCCCGTCTTATTCATGACGGCGTGTTCGCAAGGCTGGCGGATGTAGCATAAGCGGTTGATTTGGCGTAGGATTCGTTGCTTAGGCCAATCCTGCCGACAACATCGCGCGAGCCACACC
>NZ_JAOAOQ010000034.1 GCF_030398385.1 Aquibium sp. ELW1220
GCGGCCTGCAGTTCGACGTTGAGAGAGCGGGCGCCGACGCCGCCCCGGTTCATCGGGCAGAGCACCTGGATGTCCTTGATCGGATCGAGGCCAAAGCGGCTCGGAATGCGTTTGCTGACCAGTTCCACAATCCGCAGCACGGCTTGTTCCGGGTCGGCCGCCGGGACGAAATAGAAGTCTGTTTCACCTTCAGGAGGCGCCAAATCGGGCATGCTCCCGGCGTTGATGGCATGCGCCGTGGTGATGATCTTGCTCTGCGCCGCCTGGCGGAACACCTCGGTCAGCCTTACGACGGGCACGGCGCCCGAGCCGATGATGTCGGCCAGGACCTGGCCAGGACCGACCGACGGCAGTTGGTCGATGTCGCCCACGATCAGCAGTGCGGCTGTGCTCGGCACCGCCTTCAGCAGCGACTGCATCAAGAGCACGTCGACCATCGAACTTTCGTCCACGACCAGCAGATCGCAGTCGAGCGGGTTTTCGTCGCCGCGCTTGAAGCCGGAGGCCTTCGGGTCGAACTCGAGCAGCCGGTGGATGGTTTTCGCCTCCATGCCAGTGGCTTCGGTCATGCGCTTTGCAGCGCGGCCGGTGGGAGCGCAGAGCAGGAGCTTGACGGACTTCGCCGCCAGAATGCGCAGGATCGAGTTCACGATCGTTGTCTTGCCCACGCCGGGGCCGCCGGTGATCACCGTGACCTTTGACTTGAGCGACAGGCGGACGGCGGCGGATTGGCTCGCCGCGAGCGTGAGGCCCGTCTTCTGCTCGATCCATGGCAGCGCCTTGTCGGCGTCGATTTCCGGCCAGGGCAAGGGACCTGTCTGGATCCGCTTGAGCTGCTCCGCGATGGCGCGCTCGGCGAGGTATAACCCGGTCAGGAAGATGCACTCGGCATCGCCAACCGTGTCTGCCGTCACGGTGCCTTCCGCAAGCTCCTCCAGCATGGCGCTCTCGATGAGCGCGGCGGGTACCTCCAGCAGCTTTTCCGCAAGCCCGACCAATTGCGCCCGTGGCAGGCCGCAATGGCCGTCGCCCATCGCCTCGGTCAATGCAAAGGAAATCCCGGCGCGAACGCGGATCATGGCGGTCTTCTCGACGCCGAGCTTCTCGGCGATCGTGTCGGCGGTGCGGAAGCCGATGCCGCGGATGTCCCTGGCCAGGCGGTAGGGGTTCTCGCTCATGATCTGCACGGCGTCTGTGCCATAGGTCTTGAAGATCCTGACCGCACGCGCCGTCCCCACACCATGCTGGTGGAGGAACACCATGATCTCCCGGATCACCTTCTGATCCGCCCAGCCTGCGGTGATCTTGGCGGCTCGGACCGGTCCGATGCCCTCGACCTCGCGCAGACGCGCGGGAGTGGCCTCGATGATGTCGAAGACGTCCGTCCCGAAATGCTTCACCAGGCGCTTGGCATAGACCGGCCCGATGCCCCGGATCATGCCGGAGCCGAGATACTTCTCGATGCCCTCGACGGTCGAGGGCGCAGAGGTCTTCAGAAAATGCGCTTTGAACTGCAGGCCGTGGGTGCGGTCGTTGAGCCAGATGCCCGAGGCCGTGATCCACTCGCCTGCCGAGATCATCGCAGCGTGACCGACGGTGGTCACCAGGTCGCGGTGTCCCCTGGCCTTTACGCGGAGCACGCAGAAGCCGTTGTCCGAGTTGTGGAAGGTGACCCGCTCGACGAGCCCGGCGAGAACTTCCCGCGGCGTCCCGTCCGTCATCGGTTGGTGCCTTGTCCCCGTTTTCTATCTTGCCGCGCGAGGTCTGCCATGGCCTTGCTGAAGAGATGCCGGGGGATGTTCACCAGGAAGAAGCGACGCTTCTCCGCGGGGCGATCCGGATCGTGGGCCTCGATGGCCAGCTCGACAGTTTCGTTGCTGGCATGCAGCGAGACCTTGATCTCGCTCTCATCGAAAGCCACTTCGTGGCGGCGAGCATTGTCGCCGCGGATGATCACATGAGCCATGGTCAGATCTCCTGAGCGAACCAGCCGAGCCGCACGGCAATCTAGCTCGCGTCAATTGCGATATACCAGCCAGGACTTGTGGCTGCGCTGTCCACGGTCTCTCCATGCCGAGCGCTGGAGGGGGGCGGAATGGTCGTGCACGATCCCGTGGGTACTGCACGTCGATCGCCGCAGATGGACCTTCGGAGCGCTTTAGCGAACAGCTTTGCAGTCCATGAACTTGTCGAAGGTATCGGGTGTCGGTTCCTCTTCCAGTTCCGCCAATTCCGATCGCGATGGCGCCCGGTCCGGGTAAAGCAGGAGCGAGATCGTCATCTCGTTGGTCGGCGAGAACACGGTCATTTCGCGAACGGGCTCAGACCCCAGCCAGACGCCGACCGGGTGCAGGTGACCGTGGCGGCCGGTCTCCCCGTCCACTTCCTGCGCGGCGAGAGAGGCCGGTGGCAGCTCGATCACCGACTGCCGGGCAGCGTAGTAGATGCCGGTTCTAATCAGCGGTTCGCTCGACCAGGCCCAGTCGATGAAGCCATCCTTGCCGACTACGACCATGGCCCGCTTGTCGGTGATGGTCAGCCATTTCAGGATCGCGGCGGTCAGCGACACGGCATAACGATCGGCCAGCGCGGTCATCACGTCGATGTCGACGGTGCGGTCCTTGATCTGGGCGCGGAAGTCGTCGAGCGGCATCAGCAGGTAAGAGGCGAAGGTGTTCGCCTCTGCCTCGATCCTGTTCCGGCCCTCATCCCAATCCGCCATGTTGCGGTTGGTGCAGGTCAGGCCGTTGGGGTTATTCCGGCGATGCAGAAGGTAGTGGCCCAGTTCATGGGCCAGGGTGAAGTTGCGTCGGCCTGGCGACCGGATGGTCTCGTTGAAGATGATGCCCCACTCTCCCGATCCGTGGGGGTGGGGCGTCAGCATGCCGTCGACGCCCCGGGAGAGGTTCAGCCCGCGTACCATGGTGATCGGGGCGTTTGGAAAGACCTGCCTGGAGAAATCCTGCGCCAGCGTTGCCACATCGATCGGGAAGCGCGGCAGCCCATGTGTTCCCTGGACCGCGGACAGGATCTGCGTCAGGCGAATCGCCCAGCCCTTTGGCGTCGTCGGCAGGCTCAATCCTTCTTTCCCCACATGTCGATCATCTGGCTGATCTTCTGCTGGTCCTCGACGGCCAGCTTGCTGAACTTGCGAAAGAAGGCCTCCTTCAGGACCTCATCGCCGGGTTCCTCGCTGTCGTCGAGGAGGTAGTCGGTCGTCACTTCGAGGGCCTGCGCGATGCGGGTCAGTTTTTCGCCAGACGGCTTTCGCGCGTCGCGGTTCTCGAGTTCCCAGATGTAACTCTTGCTCGACTCGGTCAGCTCGGCAAGCTTGTCGAGGGAGTATCCCTTCTCCTGGCGGTGGCGCTTGATCTTGGCGCCGAGGGACGTGGTCATCGCATCATCCTTGAGATTCCTGGTTGAGGATTCGTGTTCGCTATGCCGAACAAAATCGTAGCGCGCAAGTAGACGCGATAGCTTGTTCGGTCTATATCGAACGCCGACGTATCGCTTCTCGCTGATTCCCTCATCCCCCCGGCCAAGAAAGGGCTCCCATGACTGCCATTGCCGCGTTTCTCCGCAAGACCCCCGTCATCCGTTTGCAGGACTATTTCGAGGCCGGCGGGTTCACGTCCCTCGCAACGGTCGATTGGACACGGCCCGAGGCGGAGGTGGTCGAACCCCTGATCAAGGCGGTCGACAACATGTCCGACAACGAAAAGCAGCGCGTGGTCCTCGACGCTGGTCGTGTCGAAGCCCTGGCTGATGAGCCGGGCCAGAATGCCCTGCAGAACGTCGTCTTGAACCGAGCTGTGTTCGACTTGCTGGAGGGCGCCAACAACCGCTCGCTCTGGGTTTTCTTGAATGAACCCAATCGGTTCCGCCTGGCCGAAGAGGTACGTTACAATGACGAGCGTCGCCGCGGTCGGTCCTGGAGCGGTTTCGAGGTCCAGAAGGGTTGCGCGGTTCGCCGGGATCCGATGTCCGTTGCGGCCTTCACCAAGGCGATCCGCGACCACTTCGCGACACCCCATGTGCACGTCGACGTCTTCGACCGGCATCGTGTCATTCTGGATGACCAGGAATGTGATCTCGTCCAGGTCGCCGTCTATCGCGAGGGGCGGCCGGAAGACATGCTGGGATTCGATGCGAACAGCAGGCTGTCGCGTCGTATCGTGAAACCGGTGTTCGAGGCGGCCCTGACCTATGAGGCCGACACCGGCGTCGTCGAGGTGGTGGCCAGGACGCGTGAAGACCGGGAGGATCTGACCGCTTTCATGGCGCGCGACCTGCTCGGCATCGATTTCGATGGGAAACACATTCCCGCTCGTGAATACGATCTCAGCATGCTGCTGAAGCCGTTCGACTTTCCGACGGATGACGAAGACGGCATCATGAGCGTCACCGTGAAGGAACTGCGCCTGATGGAGATCGGCGAGCGTGGCGAGCGTATCACGCTCGAGTCCATGTCGGGCGCCGAGCGGTCGATCTGGGAGATGGCCGAGGCGCGGATCGGTCTGGACATCGGGGGCACGGGACATGTCTTGCCGATCGCGACCGAGGTGCCTGAATGGATCATCACGCGGGCCCGGTTCACGATCAAGTTCCATCCAGGTCCGCAGAGAGGGCACGGAAAATCCCTGACGCTGACCGTCACGATGCCGCATGGCTGTAACCTGAAGGACATGACCGCGCATGAGCGTCTGATCGGTGAAAAGTATCTGCGCCGCTGGGGCATCCTGACCGACACGGCCGAAATCGGGGGTCTCCTTGACTAGAGGGGCCGCGGACCTGTTGCTGCAGGTGATGGAAACCCGCACTGCCAGGGTGCAGGGGGCGACGTTGCTGCAAGTTGCGCCCCGGGCAGCTGATCAGCTGCTCGAGGCCAGGCTTCTGGTAGCAAGCGGGCGCATCCCGGTCGTTGCCGCCATGGACGACTATGAAGACGAACCGATCCCGGCCGAGTGGTGCGCGGTTCGCAAACAGCACGGTTACCACGATAGCGTCGGTCGGTGGATCCCCGTTGATTCCATGGAGATTGCCGCCTACGGCGTCGACTACCCGCTTGCCATTGCCAGGATGCTGGTGGCCTTCGAACGCTCCGGGCCGACGCGCCCGGTGCCTTTGATCGACGACCTGGTCCTGGACGTCGGAAGCATCAGGCTTGCCGGGGCAAAAGCCCCCGTTCCGGTCTGGTTTGCCAGGCGGCTCAGCGATCCTTCCGTCTGGGCCAAGGTCGAAGGTCTTTTCGAGCGCAGGCCGCCGGCAGAGAACCGCGTCGTGTTGACGTCGACGCCGGGCGACCGCGTGCCGGCGCCAACAAACAAGCGCAACCCGATCGTCAGCGTGGCGGACGTGGTCGAAGTGCCGGGCAAGCTCGCGATCTCTCCGCAAATCCTCGGGGCACGGGTCTTTCCCGGCGATGTACAGCGCCGTTTTCCGATCGAACATTCCGATGATTGCGGGATCGTGTGGCTTCGTGGTGAGGCAATCCGCTTCGCTGGCGACAAGCAGCGCCGGCTCCTCCAGATGCTGTTTGACGCCTATTGGTCCAAATCGCCAGTCTGCCGAGTGGCGGTTGTCCTCGAAGAGGCCGGCTTCGGGAGCCAGGTGAACAGCCTGAGAAAGGCGTTCGGCCGGCGCGACGACTGGCGTCGCTTCATCAAGTTCGACGATGGCAACTGCTGGATCGAACCCTGATCCGATCCTCCCGATCAAGGTGAAAGGCCGTCCGTTTGGGCGGCCTTTTTGATTTTCCGGACAGCTTTCTTCGCCAACTCCCAGTTTGCCTCCCTCCCGTCTCCCTGATGCCTCCCACGCCCTGGGCGATGGTCCTTCGCAGGCATTCGGCCAAACGCGAAGGAGACGAAGATGTCGGTGACGCATCTCAACCAGGTCGAGCTGGCGGCTCGATGGAAAATCAGCCCGCGCACGCTGGAGCGCTGGCGATGGACGGGCGAGGGGCCCGCTTTCATCAAGATCGGCGGCCGGGTCGTGTACCGCCTCGAGGAAGTCGAGGGTTACGAAAACAAGCGGCAGTGCACCAGCACGGCGAACACGTTCGCCCCGAAGCTGGTGCGAGGGGGAGCATGATGATCCCCAACCAGATCACTCTCGAAGCGCTTGCGCGTCTGCCGATTGGGGCGATCGTCGCCCTGCCCGCTGCGGAACTCGCTCGCCTTCAGCATGACGCCGATCAGGCGCTGCGCAAGTCCAAGCTCACCGTGGCCTGGCTCGATGGCGCGCTGACCCAGAAATACGCCGAGCGTGCCAGGTCGGCGCGTGCGGATGCCGAGAAGGACTTCGGTGTGGCGCGCTTCACTGATGGCGACGTCACGGTCGTGGCCGACCTGCCAAAGAAGGTCGAGTGGGACCAGCGCGACCTCGCCGATCTCGTCGAGCGCATCAAGGCCGAGGGCGAAGATCCCCGCGACTATGTCGAGGTCAGCCTCAAGGTCTCGGAGCGCAAGTACGGCTCCTGGCCGACGCATCTCCGCAAGGCCTTCGATCCCTGCCGCACCGTCCATGCCGGCAAGGAGACGTTCCAGCTGATCGTCTCAGGAGGTGATGCATGAACGCGCTCACCATCACGAACCTGGACACGTCGAGTCTTCCGCGGCTGATCGATCGCGCGGCGGCGATGCTGGCCGGTGCCAAGACCGCCGCCGAAGTGCTCGAAGCGCGTGAGGCGGCCGGGCTGGCGTATGATGTCGCCCGCCGTGCTGCCAGGCTGAAGACGGCCAAGGCCGCGCATGATGAACTGATCGCCGCCGCCCACCGCGCTCAGGCAGATGCGCTCGAGATCGAGGCCGCCGCCAAGCGTCGCCTTGCTGACGAATATGACGCGGCGCAGACCCGGGGCGAGGTCACCGGACACGGCGGAGGCAGGAATTTCAAGGTTGACGACCACAACCTTGAAACCAACCCAGGTAACCATAACCGTATCGGCGACGGCAGCGCGATCGCAACACTGGCAGATCTCGGCCTTCGCCGTGACCAGATCCACGACGCCCGCCTGATCCGCGATGCGGAGACAGCCGATCCCGGCATCGTGCGTCGCACCCTCGATGAGCGGCTTGAACGTGGCGAGGAGCCGACGCGCGCGGCCGTCCGGCGTGCCGCCGAGGCTCGGCTGGAGCGGTCCCTCGATCGGCTGAAGCGCACGCAGGAAAGCGTCCAGCGTCTCGAGGCGGAGAAGGCCGAGCCGCTGACGGCAGAGCAGCGTGCCCGGCAGGTCGCGATCTTCGGCACGATCGAGGACCGGGCGATCTGCGCGCGGATCGACGAGATCGTCGAACTCATCGGCGAGCAACCCGATGCCGCGGAGGCCGTGCGCCGCATTCCGCCCGCGTCGCGCCACGCCATCGACACCGGGCCGATCCGTCGCGCGGCGGCCTGGCTCACCGAATTCAGCACCCTTTACGAACAGGAGGCCCATCATGGGAACCATGCGTTTGAATGACGTCGTCGCCGAGATTGTCGGCAACGTGATCGCCGGCTGCATCATCAACAAGCGGCAGGCCGCCGTCGAACGCTGGGACGACATCGATGCCGATGGCCAGTATCTAGCCGGGATCGACGGTGTCGTCGGCCGGATCGATGGCCGAGCCCGTGCACTGCGGGTCAAGGCCGAGAAGGTCGCCGATACCGCGCAGGCGGAACTGCCCTTCCAGCTGCCCATCGCGGTGGCCATGGACCTCGATGGCACGACGCTGGTCGCGACACGCAGCTTGTCGCGCGAAGGTTTCAAGCGCGCCATCGCGATCCGCAGTCAGCAGATCGCCCATGACCGGCGCGCACTGCGCGAATGGCAGCAGGCGCTGAACCAGGCCGATCGCTTCTGGACGAAGCATCCCGACTGGACCTTCGGTCAGTGCCTCGATGCCATCCTCGGTGCGACGGACAAGGTGGTCGTGACGGAGAAGCTGTCATGAACAGCGCCCTCCCGATCATTCTCGCCGACCAGCGGCTCGCCGAGCGGCGCGGCATCAAGGCCGCCATCTTCGGCAAGAGCGGAATTGGCAAGACGTCGCTTCTCTGGACGCTGAACCCGGAAACGACGCTGTTTTACGATCTCGAGGCAGGCGATCTCGCCATCGAGGGCTGGAGCGGCGACACGATCCGCCCGCGTACCTGGGAGGAATGCCGCGACTTCGCCGTGTTCATCGGCGGCGCCAATCCCGCCATTCCCGATGGCCGTCCCTACAGCCAGCGTCATTACAATGAGGCCTGCGCCAGGTTTGGCGATCCGCGTGCCCTCGACAAGTACGCCACCGTCTTCGTCGACTCGATCACGGTTGCCGGTCGCCTGTGTTTCCAGTGGGCGAAGGAACAGCCCGAAGCCTTCTCCGAAAAGAGCGGCAAGCCCGACATCCGCGGCGCTTACGGCCTGCACGGCCGCGAGATGATCGGCTGGATCACGCATCTCCAGCACACGCGCATGAAGAACGTGTTCTTCGTCGGCATCCTCGACGAGAAGCTCGACGACTTCAACCGCAAGGTCTTCGTGCCGCAGATCGACGGCGCCAAGACCGGCCTCGAGCTTCCCGGCATCGTCGATGAAGTGCTGACGATGACGGAACTGGCCGACGCCGACAAGAAGCTGCACCGGGTCTTCGTCTGCCAGACGCTGAACCGGTGGGGCTATCCCGCCAAGGATCGGTCCGGCCGTCTCGACCTCGTCGAGGAAGCCCATCTCGGGCGACTGATCGCCAGGATCGGCGAGCCCGGCCGCTCTCCCCTCGAACGCCTGACCTTCAGCCGCCCGGCGCCTGTCGCTCCGGACGCTGACGCCTCTCACCCGCAAGCCAAGATCTGAAAGAGGAGACTTTCCCATGACCAACGCATGGAACGATTTCAACGACGCCCGGCAGAACGCCAACCTGATCCCCAAGGGCACGATCGCCAAGGTGCGGCTCACCATCCGCCCGGGCGGATTTGATGATCCCTCGCAGGGCTGGACCGGCGGCTATGCCAAGCGCGGCACGACTGGCGCCGTCTACATCGACGCCGAATACACCGTGCTCGAGGGGAAGTATGCCAGGCGCAAGGTCTGGTCGATGATCGGGCTCTACAGCCCGAAGGGCCCGGATTGGGGCAACATGGGCCGCAGTCTCGTGCGCGGCATTCTGAACTCGGCGCGCGGCCTCTCGGACAAGGACAACTCGCCGGAGGCGCAGAACGCTCGCCGCATCGCGGGCATCGCCGATCTCGATGGCATCGAGTTCGTGGCGCGCATCGATCTCGGCACCGACGCGAATGGCGACGAGAAGAACGACATCCGCCAGGCCGTGACCCGCGACCACAAGGACTATGCGGCCGCCGCGGGGGGGCTTGCGGCGCCGGCGAGCTACGCACCGGCTACGGGCTATGCGCCGCATCAGCCGGCCTATGCAGCCCCGGCCCAGCAACCCGCCTATGCGGCCCCGGCGGAGCAGCAAGGTTACGCACCGCATCACCACCAGCAGCCCACTCACGCCCCCCATGCCCCCCAGCAGCCCGCGCATGCCCCGCAACAGGCGGCACCGGCGCCCGTCGCCGGCGCCCGTCCGACCTGGGCGCGGTGAGGCCGGCCATGCTGTTGCGTCCCCGTCAAAACCTCTTCGTCGAGCGCAGCCTGGCTGCGCTCGACACCCACGACAACACGCTGGGTGTGGCGCCGACCGCATCGGGAAAGACCGTAATGTTGTCGGCAGTCGCGGGCCGGATGGTCGCCGGCGGCGGCAAGGCCTGCGTGCTCGCCCATCGCGATGAGCTGACGGCGCAGAACCGCGCCAAGTTTGCCCGCGTCAATCCGACGATCGGCACCTCGGTCGTCGATGCGACGACCAAGTCCTGGGACGGACAGGTCACCTTCGCCATGGTGCCGACACTGGCGCGCGAGACCACCTTGTCGGCCATGCCTGCACTCGACCTGCTGGTCATCGACGAGGCCCATCATGCGGTCGCCGACAGCTATCGCCGCATCATCGACCGGGTGCGCGAGTCCAATCCCGATGCCCGTATCTTCGGGGTTACGGCGACGCCAAACCGCGGCGACCGGAAGGGGCTGCGCGAGGTCTTCTCCAATGTTGCCGACCAGATCCGCATCGGCGAACTGATCGCCGCCGGTCATCTGGTGCGCCCGCGCAGCTTCGTCATCGACGTCGGTGTGCAGGAGGCACTGAAAAAGGTTCGCAAGACGGCGTCCGACTTCGACATGAGCGAAGTCGACGCCATCATGAACAAGCAGCCCGTCACCGACGCGGTGATCGCGCACTGGAAGGAAAAGGCCGGCGACCGGCAGACGATCGTTTTCTGCTCGACGGTCGATCATGCCGCCAATGTCGTCATGGCTTTCCGCGCGGCCGGCGTCGCTGCTGCTCTCGTCCATGGCGAGATGGGCAGCACCGAGCGCAAGCAGACGCTCAGTGCCTATGACCGCCGCGAGATCCAGGTGATCGCCAATGTCGCCGTGCTGACGGAGGGCTATGACAACCCACCCACCTCCTGCGTCGTGCTGCTGCGGCCGTCCTCCTACAAGTCGACCATGATCCAGATGGTCGGGCGGGGCCTTCGCACCGTCGATCCTGCGGAATACCCCGGTGTCGTCAAGACCGACTGCATCATTCTCGACTTCGGCACCTCGAGCCTGATCCACGGAACGCTGGAACAGGATGTCGATCTCGACGGCAACACCGTGGCCGGCGAGGCGCCGACGAAGACCTGCCCGTCCTGCAAGGGGGAGATCCCGATCGCCGTGACCGAATGCCCGCTCTGCGGCGAGGTTTTTCCGCGCAACGAACCGGAGGCGGGCGAGGGAGCCGACGTCATTCCGCTGTCGGGCTTCATGATGACCGAGATCGATCTCCTGAAGCGATCGAGCTTCGAATGGGTCGACCTGCACGGCGATGGCGCGGCCCTCGTCGCCAACGGCTTCAACGCCTGGGCGGGCGTCTTCGCCCTCAATGGCCGCAGCTACGGCATCGGCGGCGCACAGGGCAAGCGGGCAAGGCTGCTTGCCGTCGGCGAAGCGATGGTGTGCCTCGCGGCGGCCGATGACTGGCTGAACACCAACGAGACCGACGAGAGCGCGCACAAGACCAGGAACTGGCTGCGCCAGCCGGCGACGGAGCGGCAGCTCGCCTACCTGCCGGCCGGGTTCCGACACGACTTCAGCCTGACCCGCTACCAGGCCTCCGCATTGCTGACGTTCCGTTTCAACCGCGATCGGATCCGCAGCCTGGTCTTCGGCGCCGAGGAGGCCGCGCTTGCGGCGGCTGCGTGATGGAGGAGCTTCATGTCGCCATCACCCACATCCGCCAGCGCTCGCTTCAGATGTTGGCATCCGCGCTTCGAACTCTGCGCCGTCTGCCGGCAACCGACGCGTGGCTTTGGCTGGCAGGAGCCGGATCGTGTGAGCCGGCCGCGCCCGTCAGTGTGGTTCTGCTCCATCACCTGTCAGGCCTTCTTCTGGCAACGGGCGCGGAGGTCCTCCGCGATGGTTGATCTCACCGACGCGGAAAAGGCCGCCATGCGCGCCGCCATGAAGATGGTGGCCGAAATCATGGAGGAGATCGGCTGGCAGACCCGGCTGATCGACCTGACCGAGCCCCAGGTCCTCACCCTCATCGAAATCGCCATCGGCGGCTTCCAGGACGCCATGCGCGAGATCGCCGCCGCCAACGAACAACACTCACCGAAGGTACCGTTCTGATGCTGGACTTCAATCGTCGACCGAACGTCGCGGAGCTGTTGAACAGCGCTGTCGATGTTGCCCTCACCACCGAGAACGCTTCACGTCCCCGCCGCGACTATCTCGGCGGCTCGCGCATCGGCCATGCCTGCGAACGCGCCTTGCAGTTCGAGTTCGCCGGCGCGCCCAAGGATGATGGCGCCGAATTCGCGGGCCAGACGCTGCGCATCTTCGCCATGGGCCATGCGCTGGAGGATCTGGCGATCCAATGGCTGCGCGCCGCAGGCATCGATCTCTACACCCGCAAGGGCAACCGCCCCGACAGCGAGCAGTTCGGCTTCTCCGTCGCCGGCGGGCGCATCCGCGGCCATGTCGACGGCATCATCGCCGCGGCCCCCGAGGCGCTGAAGCTCGGTGTTCCCGCGCTATGGGAATGCAAGACCATGAACGCGAAGAACTGGCGGGCCTGCGTCAGGGAGGGCGTCACAAGATCGAAGCCGGTCTACGCCGCCCAGATCGCGCTCTACCAGGCCTACATGGATGCAAGCATCCCGGGACTTGCCTCCAACCCTGCGCTGTTCACCGCCATCAACAAGGACACCGCCGAGCTTCACCACGAGTTGGTAGCGTTCGACGCCGAGCTTGCCCAGCGCATGAGCGACCGGGCGGTGCGCATTCTCAGCGCCACCGATGCCGGCGAGTTGCTGCCGCGGCTCGCCCGCGAGCGCGATCACTTCGAGTGCCGCATGTGCCCTTGGGCCAACCGCTGCTGGGGGTTGCCCGCATGACGGATGAACCTGTTGACCCAGCAGACCTCCAGGATGCGCCGAAGGGGCCTTCTGCAAATGCTGATGACCGCAAGAGCGAACAGACGCCGGAGAACCTGGTCCATTTCAACCCGTGGCGCGACTTCAACGACGCTCCTTCACAGGTCGACGCGTTCGGCGACGATCCCGATCCGCAACTGATCACGGCGTTCCTCGACATGGTCTTTGGCTATTGCGAGGGCCTGGTGCCGATCCGCAGCTTCATCGACAAGGGGCAGGGCTACAACGGCCGACCGCACAACATCTGGGTCGAGGCCAACGAGGCTCTGCCGGACAAGATGGCGACCTTCGCCCACTGGGCGAGCCGCGAGGGTGCGGCCGTCTATGTGATCCCCGGCACCGTGGCCGCCGCCGGCCAGGCCGGCGCCGATCATGTCGTGCAGATGCAGACGGTCGTCGTCGATCTCGACACCGGCGACATCGCGGCCAAGCGCGCGCATCTCGAAAAGCATCTGGGTTTGCCGACCATGGTGGTCGAAAGCGGTGGCATCACGCTGGACGGCCAGCACAAGTGCCATGTCTGGTGGAAGCTGTCCGAGCCCGTCGAGGCCAGTGACATCGCCCGGGTCTGCCGGTTGCGCGGCGACATTGCCGCCAAGGTCGGCGGCGACATGCATTTCCGCTCGGCCCACCAGCCGATCCGTGTCGCCGGCAGCGTCTATTACAAGAACAGCCTGAAGACGCTGGTGCGCATCGTCGAGCCCAATGCGCAGATCGAGTTCCATCTCGACGAGTTCGCGCAGGCTGTCTCCGAGATGCCGCCGGCGCCGGGCATCTCGCTGCAGCCGAACTTCACCGCCTATGACAAGCCGGATGTCGGCGACGTGCTGGTGACGCCGGTGCGCGAGGGCGCGCAGGACGACTGGTCGCGCTTCGAGGGCGCCAGCGCTGCGATCGGTCACTTCATCCGCATGGTCCACGAGGGCCGGATGTCGAAGGACGAGGGCTGGGAAGGCATCTGCGGCTACAACGCCGCCATGCTACGCCCGCAGTGGTCGGTGGAGCGGCTGGCGCGCGAGTCCGAGCGGCTGTGGAACCGGCATGTCGAAAGGCACGGTCCGCCGCTCATCCGCCTCGACAGCGCCGCCCCGGCGCCAAACGAGATGCCCGTCTTCACGCTTGGCGCTCTCATCGACGACGACAGCCCAATGCCGCAGGACATCATCGCGCCGCGCGTGCTGACGCCCGGCGGTCTGCTGGTGCTCGGCGGCGCGCCGAAGGTCGGCAAGTCGGACCTCCTGATCTCGCTCCTGGTGCACATGGCGGCCGGCGAGCCCTTCCTCGGCTTTGCGCCGCCGCGCCCTCTGCGCATCTTTTATCTGCAGGCGGAGATCCAGTACCACTACCTGCGTGAGCGCATGAAGCAGATCGCGCTGCCGTCGGCGCTGCTGCTCAAGGCCCGCGACAATCTGGTTGCCACGCCGAAGCTGAAGATGCTGCTCGACACCGAGGGCAGCCTGCGCGTCGCCGAGGCGATCCGCCGCGCATTCCCCACCGAGCCCGTCGACATCATTTGCATCGACCCGATCCGCAATCTCTTCGACGGCGGTCCCGACGGCGGCGGCGAGAACGACAACGACGCCATGATGTTCTTCCTGAACGACCGCGTGGAGGTCCTGCGCGACCACATCAACCCCGACTGCGGCGTAATCCTGGTCCACCACACGAAGAAGCTCTCGAAGCAGCAGATCAAGGACGATCCGTTCCTGGCGCTGTCGGGCGCCAGTGCGTTGCGCGGCTTCTACACCACCGGCCTGATCCTGCACCGACCCGACGAGGACAGCTCGCAGCGCCGCCTGGAGATCGAACTGCGCAACGGGCCCGCCCTGGACGCCAAGCTGGTCGACAAGGTCAACGGCGAATGGGTCGAGATCAACCCGATGAACGAGCGTCTGGTGCGCGCCGAGGTTGGCGGGAAGTTCGATGCCGAGCGTGTCCGCAAACAGGATGTCATCCTCGGCCTTCTCCTTGATGAGGCTGCCAGGGGCCGGCTCTACACGATCAACCAGTTCGCTGAAACCTTCGAAAACGCGGCCGGACTGGGTGGGAAGGACGCGATCCGCAACCGGATCGGGGTGCAGGCCACCAAGGGCTTCATCAAGTTCCTGCGTGACGGCTCCCCCTATGGGCTTGGTGCATCGCGGTCGCGCTTTGGCTTTCTCTGCGTCGAGGGGATGGTCTTTCCGGTGGAGGGCGAGGAGGTGGATCCGGACACGGGTGAGGTGTCACCGATCAGTATTCCCGTGCTTCCCACCCACTACAAATCCGCCCAGACCGGGGCGCTGCTCGAGGTCGAGAACCCCCTTGTCTGGGTCTATCCCGATGGGGAGCGGCCATGAATACCCCGACAGAGCGATTTTCGCGGAACTTCGTGCTGGTCAGATCAGGTCAGAATCGGGGACTTGCCGCAACTGGCCCGTCACACGGCCGCAGGCCTTCGCACGATCCCGATGTAGCCAGTTTCAGCACGTTTCCGAAACTGCCCCCGCAAGATTGCGCAGGAATTGCTTCCAGTACTCGTCAACCAGTTTGGGCCGTACAGGGAGTTTTGGGCGTCCGAAACTGGAAATTATCCAATCTTCACAATGCGTTGAATGCATCAGCAATACTGGGTGGTGTGAACCCACCCCCTACGGGGGTGGGGGAGAACGCCGCAAGGCGTGTTCTCCCACTCCCACCCCCGGGGGGTTCCGCGCGCGGGGCCTCTTGCCCCCAAAATCTCAATCCGACGACGGCGGCCCCGTACCGCCAAGCACCAGACCACCGTCGTCTTCCACCAGAGCAGCCAACCCTAGAAGGAGACCGTCCATGGCTGTAGCGACTCTGCGCATTGCAAACCGCGATGCAATCCCACCCCTGGTACCGTTGGCCGAGGCCTCGGCGCGCTTCACGACCGCAACCCTCGCCCTCGATCTCGGAACCACCACCGGCTTTGCCATCCGTAACACGTCCGGGCTGATCACCAGCGGCACGGTGTCGTTCCGGCCTGGTCGCTACGAGGGCGGCGGCATGCGTTTCCTGCGCATGACCAATTGGCTGACCGCAACCGAGGAAGCCGCCGATCCGATCGGCGCCATCTTCTTCGAGGAAGTCCGTCGCCATGTCGGCACCGACGCGGCCCACGTCTATGGCGGTCTGCTGGCCGTGATGTCGTCCTGGGCCGAACTGCGTGGCGTGCCCTATCAGGGCGTGCCGGTCGGCACCATCAAGCGGTTCATCGCCGGCAAGGGCAACGCCGACAAGGCAGCCGTCATTGCCGCCGTCCGTGGTCGTGGCTTCCAGCCTGCCGATGACAACGAGGCTGACGCCATCGCAATCCTGCTCTGGGCCATCGAGACCAGGGGAGGCGTGTCGTGATGAACGCGCAAGCTCTGCTCAACGAGGCGGCCCGAGTCGTGTCGGAACGGCGTGTCGCCTATGGCGAACCGGCCTCGACCATGGCGGCGATCGCGGCCCGCTGGTCGGTGACGCTCGCCACGCCCGTGTCGGCCGCCCAGGTCGTGCTCTGCCTGATCGACCTGAAACTCGCCCGCCTGGCGCACGATCCAGCGCACCAGGACTCGATCCTCGACGTGGCCGGCTATGCCGCCGTCCTCCATGAGGTCGTCCATCAACACCAGCAGGAAGGGATCTGAGCCATGGCACGTGGACGCAAACGCAAAGCCGGCAAACGCTATCCCTGTGGCAAGCGCGTGCGCCAGGAGACGGAACGCGAGGCGATGTCTGTCGCCCTCGATGCCCGCGGCCGCCACTACGGCGTGTCGTCGAAGCGGGCCAGGGACGAGCGGCTTGGCTCGGCGCTCGGTCGGCTCGCTTTTTCGGGGCTGATCAGCGATCTGCAGTATCAGGCCGGTGTCACTTTCGCCGCGCTCTACCGCCACCACAACGTGACGGTGGGCTTGCCGATGCCGAGCCCGAGCTCTGTCGCGGGCCTGCTCATCAACGAGGGGATTTTTGGCGCCAGCCCGAGCGAACCCGTGCTGGAGGTCATCGACAAGGTGAAGCGACGGTTCGCCGAGGCCACCGCCGCACTCGACGACTGCGATCGTGAACATCGGTTGTCGTCAGGGCGCCGGCCCACGTTCCTGGTCTACCGGGTGATTTGCGCCGACGAGGACGTGCGGCACACGGACGACGACGACATCGGCAATCTGCGCGTCGCGTTGAACGCCCTGGTACGTGTATTCCGCCTGCGATGATGCTCTCTCACACGACAGCGCTACGCCACGTTTCGCGCAAGCACGAAGGACTTATCATGTTGATATGTTTTGCAAAAAGGCTTGACGATCACACGCGGCGCGGCTAAAAGTTCCGATATTGGAAGCTTGGAATTCCGCCCGGAGATGACCTCTCCGGGCGTTTCTGTTTCGGAGGCTCGCAGATGCGTGTCGTGCTACTCGACGCCGACGATGTTCGCATCCGCTTCGAGGCTGCCTGCCACCGTCTCGGCGACGGCGAAGCCCGTCGTGCCTTCTCGATGGCGCTGAACAAGGAAGGCCGCAAAGCCTTCACGCAGATGCGCCGCACTCTGAGCCGGCAGTCGTCGATCCCTCGCGGTGCGGTCAACGTGGCGATGCGTTTCAAGGGCGCCACGCGTGCCACGCTCGCCACCACCACGTCCGGCTCCGGTCGGCATCTGCCACTGTCGGTCTTCGGCGCAAAGCAGTTCTCCTACGGCGTCCGTGCAAAGGTCTGGGGCAGGGCACAGACCTACCGCTCGGCCTTCCTGGTCAACCGCTTCGGCAACGGCGTGTTCAAGCGCAAGGGCAAGGCTCGCTTCCCGATCGAGCAACTCTGGGGCCCTGCGGTCCCCGTCGAAATGTTGCGCGACGAAGCGCACGCGGCATGGACCGACCAGCACCCTCGCGTCCTGAAAGAATCTACGCGACTGATCGGGTTGATGCTGGCAGGAGCGCAGTTCGGCGCAAGCCAGCGCAGTCGAAAGGCAGCGTAGGGGGGCGGGGCTAGGAGCCCCATTGCGGGGTTGTGAGTAGCGCTGTCGCCGCTGCCCGGTTTTCGCGTGTTTTTTCCGGTTTGATTTTTCCGTTTTGTTTTGATTTCAGGGTGTCTAATACACTGAAATCGTTGATGTCGACCCCAATGAAGCGGGTTTTGAAAGGCTAGAACGCGCACTTCCGCATTTTGCCAGTTCGTTTTGATTTCAGTGGGTGCATCGCATTGAAATAATTGAAGCCGACCCCCGATTTCGCGGGGTTCAACCGCGTGTTCGCCGACCGCGTTCCATCGTCGGTGCGTTTTGATTTCGGGCCGGCTTGAACGGCCCGACGTTGCTTCGATTCGACTTTCCCGGAGCCCCTGATGATCGTCACCGACATGCCGGTCGAACGACCATGACCGCGAGCTCAATGTTACTCTCGGCGACGCGATGCTGCGGAAGACGCAGGCGAATCGGGTTTCAAACTCTCAGCCTTCGACCTCAGAGATCTTCTCGCGAAGACACAATAGGGTTCTTTCGAGCCCCTTGATTGAAGAATCGACCTCGTCGCGCTCCAGTTTGAGGAGTGCCAATTGCCTTTCGCCGATCTCGATGGCCTTCGTAATCTGAAGCCGATTTTCGCCGGCCGGTTCATATAGATCGAGGAGTTCTTTTATTTCCGCGATCGTAAGTCCGAACCGCTTGCTGTGTAGGATAACCTGCAGTCGAGCGCGATCCCGATATGAATAAAGTCTCTGTTGACCGCTGCGTAGTGGAGATAGAAGCCCTTTTTGCTCATAGTATCGTAATGCGCGATGCGTTACTTTGAATTCATTGCTTAGACCGGAAATTGTATATAAAAAGCCAATGGGCTGTTCGATCTCATCAAAATCGTTAAATTCCATATTTAGTTTTCCAGAAATGTATCGATTGTGAAATCACGGAAATTTTTACCTGGGCGCTAAATACATAGGCATTTACGGTTTTTCTATCGAGTCCATTCACTTTCGAATCCATATTGGACATAAATTCAGCGAGTTTTGCCGCAGACGGACTGGGGTAATTGGACCGGACTGTCCGATTCTGTTTCGCATCCAACTTGTTTCCGGAGCCCCTGATGATCGTCACCGACATGCCGGTCGAGCGGCTGATCCCCTATGCGCGCAATCCCCGCAACAACACGGCGGCGATCGATGCGGTGAAGGCCTCGATCGCCGAGTTCGGGTTTCGCCAGCCGATCGTCGTCGACGAGAAGATGGTGGTGATCGTCGGCCACACCAGGCTGGAGGCCGCCAAGGCGCTCGGGCTCGCGACGGTGCCGGTGCATGTCGCGGAAGGTTTGACGCCGGCGCAAGCACGCGCCTACCGGCTGATGGACAATCGCTCCCACGAAAACGCCGAATGGAACGATGAACTGCTGAAGCTCGAATTCGGTGACCTGAAGCTCGACGGTTTTGATCTCGATCTGACCGGCTTTGACGCCGATCAGCTGTCGCAGCTCCTGGCCGACGCGCCGAGCGAGGGTCTGACTGACGAGGACGATATTCCCGAAGCGCCCGCCAGGGCGGTGACGCGCCGTGGTGATCTGTGGATCCTCGGCAACCACCGCCTGCTGTGCGGTGACTCCACCAGTCCCGACGACGTCGCGCGCCTGATGAACGGCGAGCGGGCGGCGCTGTTTGCGACCGATCCGCCCTATCTCGTCGACTATGACGGCACCAACCACCCGACGAAGAAGAACGCCACGGCGCGCGCCCGGAAGATCGCCAACAAGAACTGGTCCGAGGAGTACATCGAGCAGAAGCACTGGGACGATTCCTCCCAGGGGCCGCAGTTCTACGAGGCCTTCATGCAGGTGGCCATCGACTGCGCCATCAAGGAGAACGCGGCCTGGTATTGCTGGCATGCCTCGCGCCGCCAGGCGATGCTGGAGGCGTGCTGGACCAAGTTTGACGTGCTGCATCACCAGCAGATCATCTGGGCCAAGAGCCGGCCGGTGCTGACGCGTTCGATCATGCTGTGGGCGCACGAACCCTGCCTGTTTGGCTGGCGCTCGGGCCACAAGCCGCGCGTCAACCGCGAGGGTTTCGAGAACTGGCCGACCACGGTCTGGAGCATTCCCTCGAGCGAGATCGAAACCCGCGAGCATCCGACTTCCAAACCGGTCAAGGTGTTCACGTTGCCGATGGAGTTGCACACGGTGGCGGGCGAGATCTGCTACGAGCCGTTTTCCGGCTCCGGGTCACAGCACATCGCCGGCGAGAAGACCGGCCGCCGCGTCTATGGCCTGGAATTGTCCGAAACCTTCTGCGACGTGATCATCAATCGCTGGCAGGCGTTCTCGGGAAAGGCGGCCATTCTCGATGGCGACTGCCGGAGCTTCGACGAAATCGCGCGTGAACGCCTTGGCGGTGATGCTGGCGAAGGGGAAGCCGCCGAGCAGGATGCAGCGTGATGCAGATGCGGCTTTGCGGCGGGTGCGCAGCGCCAAATGAGCGACCGCCGCCCGGAAGGACGGCGGCCATCAGCCTGTCGGAGTCGGGTGCGTCAGGCAGCAGGGAGTTTGTAGATCCGCCCTCGGATATCATCCTTGGTGGACGAGATGGTGAGGCCGAGCTTCTTCCGCAGCGTTCCCGACATCAGGCCGCGTATGCTGTGTGCCATCCACCCCGACCGCTCGGCGATCTCGGCGATGCTCGCGCCCTCGGGTCGCGAGAGCAGACCGATCATGATGTCCTGCTTGGTGACGGCGGGCGCCGGCGACCCTTGCACCGCCGGGTCGGCGGTCGGTTCGATATCTTCGTCTTTCGGCCCGTCGGTAATGCCGAGCACCTGTAACGCATTCTCCGTCGCCCGCAGGGTGACGGGACCCAGTTCCTCATCATGGCGCCAGACCGTGTGGGGCTCCGCTGCCGGAACCTCCTCGATCAGGGCACGCCGAAGCAGGCTCTTGCAGACATTGCCGACCGCGCCACCCTTGATGTGGGCGGTGACCGGGAACACCAGACGCTCGTCGCGGGCGCAGGCGGCGGCGAGGATGACGGTCTGGGTGTCGGAAAGGGGCATGGTGGTCATGGCGGGTCTCCTGATGTGGCCACGTCACACACGCTCTGAACGGCGCCAAAGCCAAGTCGGATTGCGCGCAAATCCGCGCAAATGTCGACCGGTCCCGGCACGGGAGGCATCATGGCCGAGCCATCCGGTCTGATCCCGGTCGGGCAGGCAGCCCGGCTACTGATGATTTCGGAGGAGCGCATCCGCCAGCTGGTCAAGCAGGGCTATGTGCCGAGGTCGGACAAGCGCGGCTATGTCCAGCTCGTCGGCTCCGTCCAAGGGTATCTGCGCTACCTGAAGGACGATGAACGCCGATCGGCCAAGTCGGCCGCTGACAGTCGGGTGCGCGATGCCCGGGCGCTCGAGATCGAGCTTCGGATCGCCGAGCGCACGCGCGACCTGATCCCGATCGATGATGCCCTGACCGACATGGCGGAGCTGGCCGGCATGGTGCGTTCGGAACTGGCCGGGCTTCCCGCGCGGCTGACCCGCATCATCGACGAGCGCCAGAAGATCGAAGCGGAGATAGATGGTGTCCTTTCGCGCCTTGCCGAGCGAGCCGCTCAAAAGGCTGAAGGCCTGGAGGCTGGCAGAAGCCATCCTGCGGCCGGCACGAAGGCTGACGCCTGACGAATGGGCCCGTGCCAACAGGATCTATCCGGAGACGTCCGGTCTGCCGGGACCGCGTGATCCGTCCATCACACCCTATGTCATCCCGGTGGTGCGGGCGGTTCACGCTGGTCATCACAAACGCGTCGTCATGGTCTGCGGCGCTCAGATGGGCAAGACCGACGGGCTGCTCGACATCATGGGCGCAAGGCTCGACCAGCGTCCGGCGCCGATCCTGTATGTCGGTCCGATCCGGGACTTTCTGACCGACCAGTTCGAACCGCGGCTGATGAGCCTGCTCGACGAGGCCGAGACGCTGGCTGCCAAGGTGGTGCGCGGGCGGCGGATGAAGAAGACGCTGAAGGTCGTGGCCGGTGTTCCGGTCCGCCTTGCCCATGCCGGATCGTCGGCGGCGCTGAAGTCGAGCCCGGCGGCATTAGCCCTGGTCGACGAGTATGACGAGATGCTGGCCAACGTGAAGGGCCAGGGCGATCCGCTCGGCCTGGTGGAGGCCCGCGGCGAGACCTATGCCGACTTCGTCACAGCGATCACGTCTACGCCGTCGCGTGGCCTGGTCGAGACCGAACGGGACGAAAGGAGTGGGCTGACCTTCTGGAAGGTTGGCGATCCCGATGCGGTGGAAAGCGCCATCTGGAAGCTCTGGCAGTCCGGTACGCGACATCACTTCTGCTGGCCATGCCTGCATTGCGATCGCTACTTCGTGCCGCGCTTCGAACAGATGCGCTGGCCGGAGGATGCGACCCCGGCGCAAGCCGCGAGACTGGCGCAGCTGCAATGCCCGCATTGCGGCGGCCTGCATCACGACGCCGACAAGACGGAGATGAACGCCCGCGGCCTCTATGTCGCGCCGGGCCAATGGGTCGAGGATGGCGAGGTCCGAGGCTCACCGCCGGACAATGCGGTGATCAGCTTCTGGGCGAGTGGTCTTGCCAGTCCCTTCGTGACCTGGGGCACGCGAGTCGAACGTTATGTGCGGGCACTCGCCTCGGGTGATCCCGACCAGCTGCAGACAGCCCTCAATGCCGGCTTTGGCGAATGCTACACGCCGGCCTCGGGACGCGATGCCCTCGATTGGCAGGAGATCCTGCAGCGGCGCCAGCCCTACCGGATGAAGGAGGTGCCGGACGGCGTGCTTCGGCTTGGCATGGCCGTGGATGTGCAAAAACTGTCGCTCTACTACACGATCCGCGGCTTTGGCTCGCGCGGCCGCTCCTGGCTGATCGACAGGGGGCAGTTGTTCGGGCCGACCGATGACGACGATGTCTGGAACGCGCTTGCCGATCTGATGCTGACGCCGATCGCGGGGCTTCAGATCGAGCGGGTGTTCATCGACTCGGGCTTTCGGCCCAACAAGCCGGATGGCGGCGACGAGCACAAGGTCTACGAGTTCACGCGCCGCTATTCCTGGCTGGTCTCGCCGACCAAGGGGCGGGCCACCATGTCGCCGCCCTACCGGGTGTCGAAGATCGAGGTGACGCCGAAGGGCAAGCAGGCATCCTATTCGATCAACCTGGTGTGGCTGTCGACGGACTTCTTCAAGTCGCTGCTGGTCTCGCGGATCAGGACGCCGCTCGACCAGCCGGGCTCCTTCATCGTGCCGGACGATATCGACGAGGATTACGCCAGGCAGCTCGTCTCGGAGGTGCGCGTCGTCGATGGCGCGACCGGCAAGCCGCAATGGGTGCAACGCTCGCGGCAGAACCACTTTCTCGACTGTGAGGCGTTGGCCATGGCGATCGGCTATTCGCTGAACGTCCAGCGCATTCCCGACGGTGTTTTGCGCGACCGAACGGACGCGGGGCAGCTTGGGTCGCGGGACGCCCACGTCGGTGCCGACGTGGACATTGACCCTGACACAGACGCGGTAGACGGAGCGGTCGAGACGCCACCGATCAGAACCGCCGCGGGCATGGCTGTTGCGGCAGCACCCGATCTGCGGGCGCGCTTTGCCGGGCTCTCCTCGAGGCTGAACAGGTGATCCATGGGCATGATGAACCGCGTCCGGGACTGGCTGGCGCCGGTGCGTGGCCGGCCCGTATCACCACCGACGGTCCGCGCTGACTTCATGCGCGGCAATCGCGGCGTCGTGTTCGGCGGCTGGCGGCCGGCGCTGCGCGATGCAGCCGACGATGTCGGCGCCTCGTGGGATCTGGCCGCCGCGCGCACCATCGACCTGATCCAGAATTCCGGCTGGATGGCGGGCGCACTCGATCAGGCAGTGGCAAGCACGGTCGGCACCGGCCTTCGCCTGAAAGCCATGCCGGAGAATGACGTCTTCGGCATGAGCAATGCGGAGGCCGAGCAATGGGCGCAGCTGGTCGAACAGCGGTTCGGGCTGTGGGCCGAACGGCCCTATGAGTGCGACATCGAGGGGAGGCGGTCGTTTGCCCTGATGCAGGCCGGCGCCTTCCGCTCCTGGTTTGCCACCGGCGAGATCTGGGCGGAACTGCCTTGGCGCGAACGGCCGGGGGGTCGATACGGCACCAAGGTTCGGCTCGTTCCTGCGCACCGCGTGTCGCGGCGAACCGACAGTCTGCGCCGTGTGGTCCAGGGCGTGCGCATGAATGGCGACGGCATGCCGGTGTCCTACCTGGTCGGCCGCAAGGATCCGGTCACCGGCCTGACGCAGGAGACGGAAGTTCAGGCCCGCGATGGGTTAGGCCGCATTCGCGTCGTCCACGTCTTTGACGGCCTGCCCGGCCAGGTGCGCGGCATCAGCCCGCTGACGCCGGCCCTGCAGGTGGCCCGCCAGTTCGACCAGCTGTCGGATGCGACGCTGACGGCGGCGATCCTGCAGACGGTGTTTGCCGCATCGATCACATCGGACGAACCGACCGAGGAGGTGCTGGCAGGACTGCTCACCCCACAGGAACAGGCGCGGCTGTCGGCCGGCGGCATCTCGCCATGGGATGCCTATATCCAGGCTCAGGCGGGCTGGTACGACAACGCCGCCATCAATCTCGGCATCAATGGCCGGATTGCGCATCTGTTTCCGGGCCAAAAACTCGAACTGCACCGCGCCCAGCATCCGCATTCCGACTATCGCGACTTTGCAGCCCATCTCCTGCGCGAGCTCGCCCGCTGCATGGGACTGACCTACGAGAGTGCGACGGCCGACTACACCAATGCCACCTATTCGTCGGTGCGCATGGCGACCGGCGAGATTTTTCAGATCACGCTCTACCGCCGCGCCCACATCGTCGCGCCGTTCTGCAATGCCGTCTACGAGGCCTGGCTCGAAGAAGAGATCGCGCGCGGCGGCATTCCGTTTCCAGGTGGGCTCGACGGGTTCGTGACCCATCGCGCGGCGGCCTCGCGGGCCATCTGGCGCGGTGCGCCCAAGCCGCAGGCCGACGATCTGAAGACCGCCAAGGCGCACGAGATCTGGTGCCGGCTTGGCGTGATGACGGACGCCTCGATTGCCGAGGATCTCGGCTACGACATCGAGGATGTCTATGCGCAGCGCGCAAGGGAGAAGGCGCTGCGCCAGACCTACGGCCTGCCGGACGCGCAGCATCAGGGGATCACGACGCCTGCCGGCGACGATCCGAACGCCGGGGGCGATGCCGAGGAAGACGTAGCACCTTCGGAGGCACGCGATGACCGTTGACGAAAGCGACCCGTGTGCCGCGGCCGCCACCCTGCGCAAGGTCTATTACGACCTGATCGCGGGACAGGGCGCGATGATGGTGACGTTCAAGGCGGGATCGTCGGGTGTGGAGCGGTCGGTGACGTTCCACAGGGCGCAGCCTGACCGGCTTCTCAGCGTCATCCGTGGCTTCGAGCAGAAATGCGCGCTGTCCGAGGGCCAACGGCCGCGCCGGCATGCGATCGCGACAGGAGGGGGCATCTGATGCAACCGCCCGACATCATGCCGGCGGCCGAGGGTCCGACGCTTGCGCATCTGGCGTCACGCGTCCTGAAACGGCCGCTGCTCCTGCACCCCGACAAGGCGGCCATCGTGCTGCATGTGCTGCAGGGCCGGATCGGCGTGGAGCAGTTCGCACCACTCTCGCCCGACGCCAATCGCTTCATGGGCAGTCGCATCGGCGAGGACGGCCGGCAGCGGACTTATGCGATCGTCAGCGGCGTGGCGACGATCCCGATCGTCGGCTCGCTGGTCAATCGCGGCGCCTGGATCGGCGCGAGTTCCGGTCTCGTCTCCTATGAGGGCCTGAGCAAGCAGTTGTCGGACGCCGCAACCGATCCGGAGGTTTCGGCGATCCTGCTCGACATCGACAGTCCGGGCGGCGAGGCGAGCGGCATGTTCACGCTGGCCGCGCAGATCGCGCAGGTCGCGCAGACCATGCCGGTGACAGCCTTCGTAAACGACATGGCGGCATCGGCTGCCTATGGCCTGGCCAGTGCCGCCCGAGAGATCGTGGTATCCGCGACCTCGATCGTTGGATCGGTCGGCGTGGTGCTGACCCATCTCGATCGCTCCGGCGAAATGGAGCGCAAGGGGGTGAAGGCAACCCTCATCCATGCCGGCCGCCATAAGGTCGACGGACATCCATTCGGACCGCTGCCCGAGGCCGTGCATGCCGATCTGCAGGCGGAGGTGACGAAGGTCTACGACCAGTTCGTGGCCGTCGTCGCCGCCAACCGGTCCGGGATGAGCGATCAGGCCGTCCGGGCAACGGAAGCGCGGACCTATCTTGGTCAGGACTCCATCGACGTCGGCCTCGCCGACCGGATCGCGACGCTCGACGCGGTTCTCGCCGAACTGTCCAAATGGGCCCGCGGGGCCACCAGCACAAGGAGAGGTTTTGCCATGAGCAAGCCAGTCGAGACCGCCCCGATGGCCATCGCAGGCATCAGTCAGGCCGATCACAACGCCGCCGTCGAAGCGGCCCGCGCCGAGGGAATGAGGGCCGGCAGGGCCGAAGCAACGGCGCGTATCAGGAGCATTCTCGGCTGCGAGGAAGCCAAGGGCCGTGAGGCGCAGGCCATGGTGCTGGCGCTGGATACGGCAATGAGTGCCGAAGATACGGCCAAGGTGCTGGCGGCGTCGCCGAAGGCTTCCAGCGGCGTGGCGTCGATTGCCGAGCGCGCGGCGGGCCAGGCGGAAATGGGGGCCAATGCCGGCAGCATTCGCATCGATGCCACCGAGCGTGTCGCCAGCGGCTGGGCCCGGGCCATCGCCAACGCCAACCAGCGCTTCGCCTGACGCGTGGCACTCAAACCATAGGGAAACATGATCATGACGGTTCTGACCGAACCCCGCCATCCCGGCGAATTCCTGATGAGCGAGGCCAATGGCCAGCGCTCGCGCGAGACCATCACCGTGGCCAGCGGCGCCGGCGTCATCGCGCCCGGCTCCGTGCTCGGCAAGATCACCGCGTCGGGCAAATATCTGGTCTCTGCCATCGGGGCCGTGGATGGGAGCCAGACGGCCGCAGCCGTTTCGCTTAATGGCTGTGACGCCACCTCTGCCGACCAAAAGATCGCGGCGATCCTGCGTGACGCCGAAATCAACGGCAACATCCTCACCTTCCACGCCGATCGTGATCAGCCCGCCGAACGGGCCGCAGCCAGGGCCGACCTTGCCGCCGTCGGCATCATCGTGCGCTGATCGCCATCCAGCGCTGAACTCCCGCTTCCGGGCGGCAGTCCACTTTCATGATCGCCGAGCGTCGTAGCACGTCGGCAATCGACCGCAGCCCAACCCAATCCGCACTTGTGATCCCGGACGCATGCCCTTGCGTCCGTCGCTCTGTCGTGTGCGCTGACAGGAGACCACCATGTCCATTCTGAACATCTTCAGCCAAGACGCCTTCTCCGTCATGCGCCTCACCGACGCGCTGCGCGAGATCAAATACACCCCCTCGCGCATCGGCCAGATGGGGCTGTTCCAGGTGACCAGCATCGACACGCTCGACATCGCAATCGAGAAGGACAAGCAGCAAAACCGCATGCTGGTCGCGGCAAGTCCTCGCGGCGGTCCGGGCCAGACGTTCGATAAGTCCAAGCGCGCCGTGCGCATGCTCAAGGTGCCGCACTTCCAGGTCGATGACGCCATCTATGCCGACGAGGTGCAGCAGGTGCGCGCCTTCGGCCAGGAAATCGCGGTCGAGCGCCTGCAGGCCAAGATCGCCGACCGGGCGGCCGAAGCCTCGCAGTTCTTCGCGCTGACCGAGGAGTATCACCGCCTCAACATCCTCAAGACCGGCCAGTTGCTGGACGCGGATGGCTCGGTCCTATTCGACTACTTCTCCGAGTTCGGCGAAAGCCAGCAGGCCGAGATCGACTTCGACCTCGACAATGCCAATCCGGCCGAGGGCGCCTTGCGCAAGAAGTGCGCCGGCGTCGTGCGGCAGATGGCCGGCATTCTCGACGGGTTGCCCTATTCCGGGATCCTCGCCTTCTGCGGCGACGCCTTCTTCGACGATCTCGTCGCCCACAAGGAGGTGCGCGAGACCTACAAGGGATATGCCGAGGCGGCCAATCTGCGCGCCGCCTATATCAACACCGGATCCTCGGGCATCTACGGCACCTTCGACTTCGGCGGCATCACCTGGGCCAACTACCGAGGCGGCGACAATGTCGGCATCGCCACCGACAAGTGCCATCTGTTTCCGATGGGCGTGCCTGGCCTTTTTCGAACCGTCTACGGCCCCGCCGACTACATCGAGACGGTCAACACGCCTGGCCAGCGGCTTTATGGGAAGCAGTGGGAGATGCAGAACGGCAAGGGCGTGAACCTCGAGTTCCAGATGAACGCGCTGCAGTACTGCACGCGCCCGAGGGTGCTGATCCCCGGCAAGCGGACCTGATCGCTGGGGGACTGATCCATGACTTCGCCGTTTGACGCGTTGGATGCTTCGTTGTCGGCTGCAACGGTGCAGGCCTTTGGTGAGCGGGTGGTGCTTCGGCCGCGCGTGTCCTCGCAATATGCGGAGCGGGCAGCGGATGAGGATCGCCATCTGCAGGCGGTCACCGGCGTCTTCTCGGCCGGCCCAGCCGAAAGTTCGCTCAAGGGGTCTGCCAGTTCGGGCGACTTCGCCGGCACGACGAGGCTCGCCACGATGACGGCCGCGTTCTGGATCGCCGCCGATACGGCAGCAAGTCTCTCGGCGCGTCCCGTGAAGGGCGACACGATCACGCTGATCGGTCGTGATGGCTGCCCGGTCTATACGATCGCCCGCGTGGAGCCCTCCGATCGCGGCGACCTGAACTTCATCCTGGTGCGTGAGGATCAGCCGTCGTGAGTCTTGCCCGTCTTGCCATGCGGATCACGCGTTTGGTGTCCTGCGGCCGGGCCGATCTCAACCTTCTTCTGGTCGGGAAGGATGTTGCATTATGAGTTTGGCCCGTCTTGCCATGCGGATCGCTGCCGCGCGTGCCCTGAGGGGTGCGACGCTTGCCGGCGACCGCGTCTTCGACAGCGCCATCGATCCGATCGACCAGACCATCGCCGAGACCCGCCAACCGATCCTGGTCGTCATGACCGACGATCATGAGGCCGATATCACGGGCAGGGACTTGACCTATGGCGATGCCCGTTGCGATCTGGTGATCGAGGCTGCCATCGCTGCGCGGGTGGAGATTCCGGCAACGGATGGTGACGGCAATGCCACGACGATCGCCATTCCGCATACCGACGAGGGCATGGAGCTGGTGCTCGACATGATCGAGTATCAGGTCGTTGCCGCCCTGACACGCGAACGCACCGACTGGTCGCGGGTCTGGATGAAGCTGGTGCCACGGATCAGCAAGCGGCTGTCGCGGCGCGGGGCATCGGCCGAGAACGGCGTGCGCTTTGCCGCCCGCCAGATCGTGATTACTTGCGATCTGATCGAGCCGCCCGTGGCTGGCGCAAATATCCAGGCCGGCACCGCCTGGGATGATGTGCTGACGGTAATGTCGGCGGACGCGGTGCTTGTTCCGGTCGCAAACATGCTGCGCGCCGAGATCGAGGGCGAGCCGGCGTCCGACTGGCAGCGTGCCGCCAACATGCTGGGCATCACCATGGACACGGCCGAGGGGCTCGGTATCGGGCAGGTCTTTGACGAGGACGGCAATCCGGTCGAATTGACCGGCATCGTCCTGGATCCGGACGCAGGCGAGGCCTTCACGGTGACCAATCATGCGTGAGATCGTCGAACTGGCCGCCCGCATCGCCGAACTGGAGCGCCGTTTCGCCGGCACGATCCGACATGGCACGGTGGCGGAGGTGGACCCGGCCAAGGGTCGCGCGCGGCTCGATCTCGGCGAAAGCACCGCAGGCGGCCGGTTCCTGTCGCCATGGGTGCCGTATTCGCAAGTCGCGGGCGCCCTGAAGGCGCACATCCCGCCAACGGTCGGCCAGCAACTGACGCTGGTCGCGCCCGGCGGCGACTGGCAACAGGCCGTGGCCGTGCCGCTTGCCTTCTCCGACAAGAACCCGTCGCCCTCGGATGCCGGAGACCGGAACGTCATCACCTACGGCAATGTCACGCTGACGCTGGCCGACGATCTGGTGACCATCGCTGTCGGCGGCGTTTCGTTCGAGGTCACCGGCTCCGGCATCGAGATCACCGGCGGCACGATTCGTCACGATGGCAGGAACATCGGCTCGAGCCACATCCATGGTGGCGTGACGCCGGGCGCGGGCACGACCGACGTGCCGGCGAACTGAGAAGCTGGCCGTCAAGAGTCACCGCCCGTCCTTTGCCCGACGGTAGCTCGCGCCGATATCGCCGCTCGCCATCGTGTTCGGGGAATATGTCAGCGACACGTCTCGGCCGCCGCAACCATCGCAGCGCAGGCGGGGGATCAGGTCGGGCGCCATGGCGGGCGCGTCGGGACCGAGGCGCTCGCGCAGAACGGAGAGGTCGAGCTGGCGGTTGTGATGGCAGGCGTTGCAAGACGCGTGCAGCGTCATGTGATCGTCGATCAGTTTCTGCACCGTCCAGGCCATGGCGGTAGCATAGGCATGGCCGCACCCGAAGTCAGCCGCTCAGTTCGCGCCGTTGCTGCCTTGCAATCATCACATGCAGCGGTTCGGGACCGGCGCGATCGAGTGTGGGAAAAAATGGTGGGCCGGGAGGGACTCGAACCCCCAACCAAGCGGTTATGAGCCGCCGGCTCTGACCATTGAGCTACCGGCCCTATCAGGCGGTTGGTCCTGAAAGAGGCATTTTACGCCATCACGATGGACATCGCGGTGCCTGGGTTTTCTGGTACTACAGTCCCACCATGTCCGCCTTGGGAAGCGGCCTATGCCGATACCGACAACAGTACGAGCTTGTCCAGTTCCTTGTGCAGGCTGGCTTTGATCGCCTTGGCCTTCTCGCCGAAGAATCCGGACAGGGCGAACTCGACCTTGATGCCGCCTGTGGTTTGACGGAAGCTATAGGCGCTGAAATTGCCATCGGCTTCCCAGTCGATTAGATTGATCGTGCTGGCGGCACCCTCATTGCTGTCATTCGGGGAATCTCGAGGGGCCAACCGGGTACCAATCCCCGGGCCGCCAGTATCTTCCCGAGCGCTGCCGTCAATCATACTCATTTCCGTCCGATTTCAACAGGTCGCAAATGAGGTGCTCTGCCGTCTCGTGGAGATAATCCATCATCTCGCGATACAATAGCTGGAATTCTGCATCCACGACATTCACGAAATGGGTTCTCTGGACCCTGACGACGACCGTGGTGTAGCTATGCCGCGAGCATCGGTAGGGGGTGATGCCGTGTTTGCGGCAGACCGCGAAGAACAGCCGTACCGCCCACGCATCCGGCAACGAAAACTGAAGCTCGATCGTCGGCTCCTCGTTGCGTTTCGGACTCTGGTCGTTCTGCGCCTTGAGGCGTTCGATCGCGGGGGCAGTCGCTGCTGCTCCCCCGTCAGTCCCCGCGCTGGCGAACAGCGCTTCTACCCTCCTCAGGCGTTCGTAGATGTCGCTTTGCGATGCCATGATAGTCCCCGTGACCGTCGGAGGCCAGAGCCGGTCCGCGACACCAATTCAAGCGGAGATAGATCCAAAAGAAGACCCATGCCACGCTATGCGATCACCGAACGCGCCGGCTGCTTTGTCGCCGGTCACACAAATACCGGCGTCGGCACAGTGCTGACGCTGACCGAAAAACAGGCCGAACACGAGGTGCGGCTTGGAACGCTGGTCAGTGTCGACCTGCCGGCGAAGGCGGTCGACGCTGAGGATGCGCCACAGGTCGCGATCCAGACGAAGGGAAAAAGGGCAGTATCAGCGCGCGCGATAGCGGCGTCCGTGACCACCGACGCGTCCGATTAACGCATACGCGAAGGCCCTGACCGATGGCAACGCTCCAGGAACCATCTATCGGCCTCGATGCCGCGACCGGGGGGACGATCACCGGCTGGGATCATGTCGAACAGAGCCTGCGCGACATCTTCTTCACCCAGTTCGGCACGCGCATCATGCGGGAATGGTACGGCTCCTTCGTGCCCAACCTGCTCGGACAGAACATCACGCCAAAGGACGTCACCCCGTTCTTCGTCGCGGTTACCTCGGCGATCGAGCAGTGGGAGCCGCGTTACCGGGTCACCCGGATTGAGATCGTCAAGGTGACGCGCGAAGGCCGGCTGCACTTCTTCCTCGACGGCGAATACCGCCCGCGCGCTGTGTTCGGTGATTTGACCGCCGTCGGTGCGCGGCGGGTTGACGCCTACGCCAACCCGGACGGCATCCTGATCGAGCGGAGGCAGAGCGCTTGAGCCGGTTCACCGCCATCGACCTGTCGGCCATGACGCCGCCCGATATCGTCGAGACGCTGGACTACGAGGCGATCGTCACCGAGATGCGCGATGATCTGGTCGCGCGGTTCCCCGCCATCGTCGGGGTGATTGATCTGGAGAGCGAGCCTGCGCGCAAGCTGATCGAGGCCTTTGCCTATCGCGAGCTGCTGCTGCGGGCGCGGATCAACGACAGCGCCCGCGCGGTGTTGCTGGCCTCGTCCTACGGTTCGAACCTCGACCATCTCGGCGCACTGTTTGCGACGGCGCGGCAGGAGGATGAGACGGACGAGCGGTTTCGCCGCCGCATCCAGCTGGCGCCAGAGGCTTTCTCTGTGGCGGGGCCGAAGGGCGCATACCAGTATCTCGCACTGACCGTGGCGCCGTGGGCGCGCGATGTCAGCGCGGTGATGACGGCGCCGGGCACCGTGCGGGTGACGATGCTGAAGGAGGGGATCGATCCGGTTCCGACGCCGGCCGAACTGCAGTCCGTGCTGATCGCGCTGCGTGATGACGCGGTCCGGCCGCTGACTGATGTGGTGCAGGTGCTTGGGGCTCAGGTTGTGCCCGTCACGATCGACGCGAAGCTGACGCTCTATCCCGGCCCGGACGGAACGCTGGTGCAGAGCCGTGCGACCGCTGCCCTGTCCGAATGGCTCGAGCGCAACCGGATGCTCGGGATGAACCTGCGCCGCTCGGCGATCTTTGCCCGGCTGCATCAGGAGGGAGTTCATTCGGTCGAGCTCCTCGCGCCAGCCGAGGACGTGGTCCTGGACGAGAACCAGGTCTACGCGATCACCGCGCCGACCGTGACCGTCCAGACCACCCGGGACCAGTAGGTCGCCGAACCGTTTCGTAAGTCAGGACTGACCCATGACCCGCGACACGCTGCTTCCTCAGAACCGCACGGCGTTCGAAGAAGCGGCGGACCTGACCGGTGCGCGCAGTGCCGACCTGCCGCTCGATGTACCAAAGCTGGTGCGACCGTTTGAGGTGCCCGCACCCTTCCTGCCGTGGGTCGCGTGGGGGCTCTCGGTCGATTTCTGGGAGAAGGAATGGCCGGAGGACAAGCATCGGCTGATGCTGGCGCGATCGCTGCGCATGCATGCGCGCAAGGGCACGGCCACGGCAATCGCCGAGGCGGTTAGGATCATGGGGGGCGATCTGCGCCGCTTCATCGTCCCGCCCGCCAAAACGCACCTCTCGCCTGCGTTCACGCCAGCCGAGCGGGAGGCGTATCTCGCGCTGTTTGCGCAGTTGCGTGTCTATCCCTTCGTCGCGCGCGGCCGGACGGGACCCTTCGGCTGCTTCCTGTCGGTGAAGCGCATGCTCGGCTGGACACTACTCGGACCGATCCGTCCGGTCAGCACGAATGCCTCCCGCTACACGCGGACAGCGAAGCTGTGGGACCGCGGCGTGGAGACGACGCTGACGGTCCGGGAGGGGAAGCTGGAGACCGTCGGCCTGCTCGGCGCGACGGCCTATGACGAGGTGATCCTCGGCCCAAAAGCCACGAGGGCGATCCACCTCGACGCACCGCCTCGAGCACGCGGCTTTCTCGTCGATGATCAGGGCGTCGCGCAGCGGATGATCCGCATCCCGCGCGATGCCAGCTACGAGTTCCGTCTCGGGCGCGAGACTTACACGACGGTCTGGCCACAGGCCCAGCTGATCGACGTGCGGCCGCAATTCGTCACCGAGATTCACTCGGGCCAGAAGGGTGCCGTCCATGCCGGCGGTGGGAGCCGGATCGCGGGCGGATTCCTGCCACCGACGATCGCTTGGCGGCATCTCTTCGAGCGCTGGCACATCCATGATCCCGATCGCATCCCGATCGAGCGCTGCAGATCGATGCATCTCGGGAACACCCGTCTCGGCATGCCGGCCTACCATGCCGAGGCCAGCATCCGGCTGCCAGGCCGCCGGCCGTGGCGCATCGCGGGCCGCTTCGTGCAGGGCTTCGTCCTCTCAACGTCGAAGAAGCCGATCGCGGACGCGCGACACGCGGTGCGGATCACAAAGTCGCTGCGCGACAAGATCCTCATCGACACCAAAACCCATCGCGCCATCCGCGCCGGCGATCGACTAAAAATCGGCCAGGCCGCCGTCGGCGGATACATCGAGGTCTGAACATGGAACGCATCGTCATCTATCGCGACCGGCAGGAGCTTCAGTCGGGCGATTTGAACAGCACGCAGGAGTTCGCACGCACCTCGCTCGATCATATCGTCAGGGATGCCGTCGAGCCGGGCCGCGGCTATGTCGGCTTTGCCGTAACCAAGACCGCAGCGACCGAGGTGACGCTGTCTCCCGGTCGGCTTTACGCCAATGGCGCCGTTCATGACCGCAACGAGAACGTGGTGATCGACCTGTTCAACGCGCTGCCCTTCCTGACCAGGCGCCGCGTCGCCATCGTCACCTTCGGTCAGTCGGTCGACACCGACGTGCAGCCGCGCGACTTCCTGATCGATGCCGAGGCCGGCACCACCGAGCCGCAGTCGGTGGCGATGGAGAACCTGCGCCGCGCCGAGGTCTCGACGGTGGCCGGCGTCGAGGGACCGGACCCAAGCTATCCGACGACGGATGCCAACGTGACGGTCATCGCCTACCTGCTGCTTGACACCACCGGTGTCACCGGCATCGAGCATTGGGCGCCGACCCAGCTCCCGAACCTTCGCGCGGTAGCAAACCGCGTCACCGCGCTGGAGAATTGGCGTGGCCAGATCAGCGGCCAGGTCGACACGCTGCGCACCGACCTCTCGGCACTGGCGGACCGGTTTCTCGCCGTGGCACTCAAGAACGAGATCGTCGACCTGACGCAGCAGCTCGACGAGTTGCGCCAGCGGGTCTTCGAGCCCGGCGCCTACATCTACTATGGCACCGATCATTTCCTGAACGAGGAAGGCACCGATACCGATCATCCCGACTATGACGCGGTGGTGGGCGAGGGCATTCGTTTTGCCATCGCCGGAACACAGACCTCGCCGCTTTCGCTGCTCAATCCCAACAACGTCTTCATCCAGAACGCGTCCGGCTTCGTCCTGCCGAAGTTTTCCCATGGCCTGCGCATGGATCTCACCGGCTACACCGGCGAGACGCGGATGGCGCAGTACACCTTCGAGACGACCGAGGTACGGCAGCTGACCCGAACCCGCGAGCGCCGCCGCTTTGGCTCGACGCGCACGGTCTGCACCAACTCGACCTGGTGGCGGCAGGGCCAGTTCGACATGGTCCTTGGCGTGTTCCAGCGCGATGGCGAGACCTGGCAGGTCACCAATGGCCTGCCCGACACCATGCCGAACGGCCAGCGCATCCCGAATGGCAATGTGCACTGGGTGCGGCTCACCCAGTTCTGGATCGACGTCTATCTGGAGCCCTATTGGGACCGCGTGGCGTCGACGGCCACGATCAACGGCCAGCAGGTCGCACAGACGTTTCTGAACAGCCAGGACGGCTGGCTCTCACAGGTCGGCCTGTTCTTCTCGCGCAAGGCAGCCTCTGGCGACGTGACGCTGATGGTCTGCGAGACCGAGTTCGGCATGCCGAACCTGAACCGGGTGCTCTCGCGCACCACCATCCCGGTGGCTGACATTCTGGTCGGCGCCAATTCTGGCGGTGCGGGCCTGCCTTCGCTGATCGAGACCAAGGTGGCGATCGCGCCGACCTACCTGGTGGCGGGAAGGCGCTATGCGATCGTGGCGGTCACGACCGGCGATCACTATGTCGCAATGACCAACAGCGACAATGGCGTGGTGCAGGGCACCTTCTTCGTCTCGACGGACGGCGCCTTCTTTGCCGGCAATCTCGTCGATGACCTGAAGATGCGCCTCTACTTCGCGAAGTTCGAGCGCACCCGGGTCTCGATCGAGATGACGGCGCTGCAGCTTGCCGGTGGCATCCTCGACATCGACATCCTGAACGAGGCGATCACCCCGCCCGCCTGCCGCACCGACTTCGAGGTGCAGGTCAACGGTGCATGGGTGCCGCTCGACGGGGCGCCGAACGGGCCGAACCTGACCGGGCTGCCGGCGATCCTGCCGCTGCGCGTGACGCTGACCGGCACCACCGACCTGATGCCGGGCCTCGGGCTGACCGGCTCACAGGCGATCGTCAGTCGCACGAAGACGACGTTCACATGGGTAGGCAAGACGCGAACGCTGGGTTCGGCGACGACCAGCGTCAAGGTGGTGACCGACCTGCAGGCCTTCGACGAGGCCGAGCACGACGCGACGGTGACGCTGCTCACTGGCGTGGCTCTGGATGGCACCGAGACCGCCGATGTGATCGAGGACGTTGTTCTGGTCGACGGCACCGTTCGCCGGACCTCGATCTTCAACGTCACCAGCGTGACCACCTATGCGGTGAAGATCGTCGGCTCGACCGTCTCGGCGGCGAGCACGTTTCATGTCGCGGAACTGATCGAGTTCGCCCAGTCCTGATCTGGGCCCAGTCCCCGCCTGATCCGATTCCATCAAGGAGACGCCGTGATGGCAAAAACACCCTCGCACTACCGGATCACGGTGAACCGGCACATCGAGTTCGCCGCCACACGCTTCCGTCCGGGCGCGCGCTACACGATCAAGTCCTCGGTCTACGACGCGCTGAAGGCGGAACATCCCGAGGCGATCGCGTCGGCGAGCCCGATCCGGATGGAGTGATGCCATGGTGGTGCGCTTCGAGGACCTTCGGGTCCGCGACAGCCAGGACCTCGACCGGGACTTCTTCAATCGCCGCTATCGGCTGATCGTCGAGAGCCTGAACGAGCTGGCCGGGCAGATCACGTCGATCGCGACGGCGTCCGACAACCTCGTGGTGCTGGGTCTGACCCGCGTGAACGAGGTTCTCGGCCCCGCTCTCGCGCAGGTCAGTGCCGCGGCTGAAAGCGGCTTCCTGGTGGCGACGTCCGCGTCGCCGCTGACCGTCTCTGTCGGCCTGGAGACCACGATCGTCATCAATGACACGGCCGCCCGGGCGCTGTTTGCACCGACGCCCTATGTGATCCTCTCGCGGGCGGCTGAGGGCGCGATCGACGATTGGGCGTTGCTCGAGGTGCAGGCCTACAGCCGCGAGACCGGCGCACTCGCATTCAAGGTGGCGGCGATCAGCGGCAACATCGGCGGTGCCCAGCATGACGACTGGGTGATCTCGGCGAGCGCCGGTCTTGCAAAGTCGATCCTGGAGGCGGCATCCAGTGTCACGGAGACGCTGGCACTGGCACAGCAGGCGGCCCAGAACGCGGCCGATGCAGCCGAGACCGCCGAGGCGGTCCTGGCATCGGGTCCGGTTTCCTCGGTCAATGGCCAGACCGGCGCCGTGGCGCTCGGCATCGGCGACATACCGAACCTGACGACGTCCCTTGCTGCCAAGGCCGACAGCAACCACGGTCACAGCATCGGCCAGGTCTCCAACCTGCAGACGACGCTGACCAGCCTTCAGACGCAGATCTCGAACATGGACGGCGGCGCCTACTGAAGGGCGCTTACCACTCCACCACCCAACCCAGCACGGCGCTCGCGGACTTCCATACGCGGCGGCGATCATTTCATTGCGGAGACACGCCATGTCCGATCCGACCTTCGGCATTTCCATCACGCGCATCGACACCGAACCGCGTCCCGCCGTGTGGAGCGACATGGCGGTCGTTGGCATCATCGGCACCGCGCCCGATGGCGACGCGCTCGTGTTCCCGCTCGACACGCCGGTGTTCCTCTATTCCGACGATGCAACGAAGCTGACGGCCCTTGGCGCCTCGGGCACGCTCAAGGACGCCATCACCCTGATCAACGCCCAGCTCGGCGAGTTCCAGGTCGCAGCGAAGATCGTGGTTGTGCGTGTGGCGGAGGGCGTGGATGTCGACGAGACAATCGCCAACATCGTCGGCGACGGCATTGCGACCGGCCTGAACGCCTTTCTCGACGCCGGTCCGCTGCTCGGCGTCATCCCGCGACTGATCTGCGCGCCCGGCCATACCAGCCAGCGCGCCGTGGGCGAGGCCAATGCCGTCTGCGCGGCACTGCCGGCGATCTGCGCCAGGCTGCTTGCCCATGCCGTCGTCGATGGCCCGGCCACGAACAGCCAGGATGCAATCGACTGGCGCGAGACGATCAGCTCCGATCGCCTGATCCCGGTTGATCCCGCGGTCAAGATGCTGGTCGGCGGTGTTGCGACCGTCGTTCCGCTGTCGCCCGCCGTGATTGGCATCGGCGTGCGCCGCGACCACGAGAAGCAGGGCCGGCCGTTCCACAGCTGGGCGAACCAGGCCGTACAGGGCATCGTCGGCCCGTCGCGCCCGATCAGCTTTTCGTTGACCGATGGCGCCACCGAGGGCCAGACGCTGCTGTCGAACAACATCGGCGTGCTCTTGCGCGGCGAACTCGGCGTCGAGACCGCCATTGCCTCTGGCGGCTATGTCTTCGTCGGCACCGACAATGCCGGGGAGGACGAGCTCTGGCGCTTCTACAACGTCACGCGCGGTCGCGACTATATCCACCTGATGCTGCTCAGAACGCTGCGGTTCTATCTCGGCCGGTTCAACCTGACCGGCCAGACGATCCAGGCGGTGCAGAACACCATGGTCATGGCGCTGCGCGACCTGAAGGCCGACAACGACATCCTGGGCTTCGAGGTGAAGTTCACCCGCGACCAGAACTCGCCGGAGGAACTGCGGCTTGGCCGCTTCACCGTCAGCTTCGCAGCTGAAGAAGCGCCGGTCCTGCGCTATCTCGGCATCCAGTCCTCCCGCTACCGCCCAGCCCTCGACGCCTTGCTTGGCGATCTGATCTCGCAGGTCGGCGCTGTGACCGGCTGACCGTCCACCTCGACAAGGAGAGGCTCGCATGAGCACGATCTACATCATGGAAGCCGCGAACCTGTTTTGCGGCGATCACGATCCGACGGCCTCAAAACATCTGACGCTGACGGAGTTGCAGCTTCCGGCCTTGCAGGAGATGTACCAGGACCACCATGCCGGCGGCTCGCGCGTGCAGATCGAGGTTGCCGTTGGCATCCAGAAGCTGGAGCCGACCTTCAAGCTCGCCGGCTGGGATCCCGATCTTCTCACCCGGTTCGGCCTCGGTTCGAGCAGGGCCAGCGTCTTCACCGCCTATGGCGTGGTGCGCGACAAGCGTACCGGTGTCGCCCACGAGGCCAAGGCGATCATGGAAGGTCGTCTCGGCAAGGTCGAGGCCGACACGTTTCAGCGCGGCGAGATGATGGGTCACGGCTACGCCATCAACGAGGTCATGCACTACGAGCTCTGGTTTGCCGACCGCGAGAAGCTTTACTGGGATTTCTATTCTACCGACTGGCGGCTCGATGGCGTGTCCCAAAACGATGACGAGCGGCGCCTCCTGCGCATTCCGACCACCGGCTGAGAAGGAACACATCATGACAAGGACAGTCACGATCAGGCTGCGTGAGCCGATTGAGCAGGGTGGCATGGTGATCGCGGAGGTCACGGTGCGCAGCCCGAAGGTGCGCGATCTGCGCGCCATCGACGCCGAGGCTGGCAAGGACGCATCCGAGTTCGACAAGGGCATCGTCATGGCAGCGCTTCTGACCGGCATTCCGGTCGAGGCGGTCGAGGAGATGGGGGCAGCGGACTTCGCAGCCGTCTCGGAGGCGGTCGCGGGTTTCATGCAGGCGGGGGCAGCACCGGCCAGTGGCGCGGCCTAGTTGCCGATGTGGCGCATGTGCTCGCCACGCCGCTCACCGCCTTTAACGACATGGACTGGGCCGAGCTGCTGCGCTGGCACGAAGAGGCCCGCCGCCTCAGCGGTGCCAGGCGTTGATGATCTCCAGGACCGTGCCGGACGGAAGCATTTGGACCGAAAGCTGGACAGGTGGAGATAAACGATCATGGCAAGCCTGACGTCGCAGCTGATCGTCTCGGTGGTCGACAATGTTTCGGATGCAGCCAAGCGGATTGGCGGCAGCCTGACCGGCATCTCGCGGACCATCCGCGACACGAACGCGCAGCAGCTGACGCTGTCGGATCGTGTCGATGCCGCCATCACCCGCAACAACCGCGCGCTCGAATCGGCTCGCGGCCGCATGGCCGAAAGCATCGGCACCTTCTATGCGCTGCGTGCCGCCATCTCCGCGCCGATCGAAAGCGCGAAGGCCTTCGAGAGCACATTGGCAGACCTCGGCGCTAAGGGCGATCTGTCGGCCGGACAGTTGGCCAGCATCGGATCGGCAGCGCGCCAGACTGGGGAACAGGTCAACCAGTTCGCCTCGAGCATCGTGCAGGCGCAGGACTTTCTGGTCGGCATGGGCCTCGACGTCGAGCGCTCCACGAAGGCCATGCCTGCGATTGGCAAGGCCGCCACCGCGACCAAGGCCAGCATCATCGATCTGTCGAAGGCCGGCTTTGCCGCCATGTCGAACCTGGGCGTCGCCGCCGAGGATCTTGGCCAGGCGATGGACGTGATGGCGCTTGCCGGCAAGGAGGGCGGTTTTGAGTTGCGCGACATGGCGCAATACCTGCCCTCGATCACGGCGCTCGCCTCGGCGAAGGGCATGAGCGGCATGGGTGGGTTGTCGGATATCGCGGCAGCCTTGCAGATCGTGCGCCGTGGCGCCGGCGACAGTGCCGAGGCTGCCACCAACTTCATGAACGTGCTGCAGAAGATCAACGCCAATGATGCTGCAGCAAAATTCGCCAAGGCCGGCATCGACATCAACCAGGTGCTGAAGGACGCCGTCGCCAATGGCGCGAGCCCGCTCGAGGCAGCACTCAAGTCCATCAACCGGTACATCGACGGCGACATGTCGAAGCTCGGCACGCTGTTTGCAGACGCGCAGGTTCAAAAAGGCCTGATCCCCCTCCTGAATGGTATGCAGGACTATATCGCGCTGCGCGACAAGGCTGGAGGTGCTGCCGGCATCATCGACGCCGACTTCGCGCGCATGATGGACACGGCGGCCGAAAAGGCAAAAGCCTTCGAGATCGCGATGCAGAACCTGAAGACCGGTGTCGGCACCGCTTTGATCGACGCCATCGGCCAGATCAACACGGCGCTGCTGCCGCTCGTCCAGACGCTTGGCGATCTGGTCGACCGGCATCCGAAGGTCACGGCGGCCCTGTTGGGGATTGCGGGAGGCTTTGTTGCGCTCAAGGCCGCGGTCAACGCGGGCCAGTTCCTGGCGCTGACCGCGCGTGGCGGCGTGCTTGCAGCACTCTCCTTCTCGATCAACACGGTCGGCGCGAGCCTGCTGCGGCTCAAGGGCGGCGCATCGGAGATGATCCGGCTGCAATCCGCGCTGGCGGCCATGCAGGGGATCAACATGACGGGTTGGCAGAGCTTCGCGGCTGGCCTGCGTGGCATGGCGCTCGCGGTTCCGGGCGTGTCGGGGCTTTCTGCTGTCCTCACGGGAATCGTCGCCGCCATCGGCGCGATCTCGGCGCCGCTCTGGCTGGCCATCGCGGCCGCGGTCCTGGCGGTTGGTGCGGCCTGGAGATACTGGGACCGCATCGCGGCCATCATTGGCGGCGTCGCATCCGCGATCGGGGAACGCTTGCGGCCGGTTTTCGGCTGGCTGGGCGAGAAGCTGGACTTCATGGCGCCGGCTCTGTCGGCGACCAGCGATGCCTTTGGCGCGCTGGGGAGTGCTCTGGGCGTTGTGGTCGATGCCGTCGGTGCCTTCTTCGGCTCCGGCCTCTTCAGCCAGGAGGTTATGACGGAGGAAGACAAGGCGCGCATCGCGCAAAGTGCCGCCGACATGACCAACCGCATCCTCGACGGGTTCGGTGGACTGGTCACCGGTCTCTACCAGGTTGGCGCCGATGCCATTCAGGCGCTCTGGGACGGCATGAAGTCGGTCTTCGACAGCCTGATCGCCTGGGTCAACGGCAAGGTCTCCGCGCTCACCGCGCCGCTCACCGGCATTGCCAACCGCGTCAGGAACATGTTCGGCGGCGGGTCGGCTTCGGGCGAGGACGGCTCAACGCCAGCCCGTGCCGCCGGTGGCCCGATCTCGCGCGGCGCGACCTACATGGTCGGCGAGAAGGGGCCCGAACTGATCACCGCGTCACGCTCCGGCTACGTCAATCCGAATGGCAGCGGTACGTCGGGTCCGACCATCACCGTGGCGCCGAGCTTTACCTTCAACGCCATGAGTGCCGCCGATGCCGGTCTCATCGAGGCGCAGGTGCGCCGCACGCTTCAAAACGAGGTGCAGGAGATGTTCCGCGGCGTCTACGCCGATGCAGGCATGAGGTTTGCGTGATGCTGATGATGATCGGACCCGTGCGCTTCGAGATCGCACCGCTGAACGCCACCGGCATCGGACATGCCCATGAGGCGGGCTTTGCCGAGAAGCCGGTCCTCGGCACCATGCCACCGCTGGAGTTCATCGGTGCTGGCCCAGAAAGCTGGACGATCGCCGCAAAGCTCTTCCCCCAAAAATTCGGCGGCATGGGCGATCTGGAACGGCTCGCCCAGGCCCGCGCATCCGGCCTGCCGCAATACATGATGCGCGGCGACGGCTCGCTGATGGGCTGGGTCGTCATCACTCAGGTGTCCGAGAAGTGGTCCTATCTCGACGCCAGGGGACTTGGCCGCGTCATCGACGTGACCATCGCCGTGCAGCGATGCCAGGGACCCTCGTCGGGTGCATACTTCTCCATCCTGTCGGGCCTCTTCTCCTGATGCACTCAGCCAATCTGAGCGAAGTTCGCATGCGCGACGATCAGCCAGCGATCCCCTTCCTTGCGGAAGACCGAGAGGCGCGGCGCGACGGCCTCCACAGGCTGCCCGCCGATCGTTTGCTCGGTGGTGATCGAATAGCTCGTCACGATGATGCCCCCATGACCCGTGGACTTGAGACTGCTGATTGCCGGCCTCACCTTGTGGTTTGGCAGGGCGCCGAGATAGCTCATCTTGTCGTAGCTCTTCCCATCCGATCGCAGGATCTGGAACTCGGGGGCCAGCACCCGATCGGCCTTTGCAGGATCGCCAGAGAACAGCGCGTCGAGAAAGCTGTCGATGGCCGCCTGTGCATCGGATTCCGACACTGACGCCGCAGCCGGTGCTGTCCGCGACGCGGCTGCAAGCCCCGACATGCCTGCCATGAGGCCAAGCATCACGATTCGCCGATCAGTCATGACATTTTCTCTCCCCAAGCTTCTCGCACAAGGAACATTCCTCGCAGTGTCGCCAAAGACGTGAGCAAATCCAGGGGGCATGTCAATGGCCAGAAGCGCACAGATTCCAGTTCGGGTAGAAGGCTCTGGATGAGCACGATCACCGAAACCGTAACCGTGGAAGGCGACGCGCTCACCCTCTCGGTGATCGTCTGGCGCCGGTTCAAGCGGCCGATGCCGGGTTTGGTCGAGGCGATCCTCGATGCCAATCCGGGTCTCGCCGATCTCGGGCCGATCCTGCCGCTCGGCACCGTGTTCGAGATGCCGGTGCCGGTCGCGCGGGACCATCAGGTGCTCGATCCGATCAGGCTCTGGTAGCGCGCGCCACGGGGCAATCTGGCAAGGATCTTCAGGCCATGTCGAAGCGCGCCATCGTCTCGGTCACCGTGGCCGGGTCCAACATCACGTCGACTCTGCTGCCGGTGCTGATCAGTCTCTCCGTCTCCGACAAGGTCGGCACCCATGCCGATACCGCGACACTTGCGATCGACGACAGCAACGGCCGGATCATCCTGCCCCAGATTGGAGCGCCGGTGACCATCGCGCTAGGCTGGGCCGGGGCCGGTGTCCGCGTCGTCTTCGAGGGTACGGTCGACGAGGTCAAGTCGTCGGGCAGCCGTGGGGCAGGGCGCATGCTCACCATCACGGCCAAGGGCGTCGATACCACGGCACCGCCCAAGCAGGGCCAGCAGCGGCATTTCGACGACAGCAGGATCGAGGACATCCTGACAGAGGCCGGGAAGGTGGCTGGTATCACCAGCGTCGAGGTCGATCCCGAGCTTGGCTCGATCAGGCGCGCCTATGTCGACATGCGCGACGAGAGTTTCGTTCATCTGGGCGAGCGGCTCGCCCGCGAGATCGGCGGCAATTTTCGCATCCAGGGAACGCGAGCCATGCTGTCGAAGCGCGACGGCAACTACACCGCTGCCGTCACCGCGACCTGGGGCGTCAACCTGCACGCCTGGGACATCGCCCCGCAACTCGGACGCACCAACTTCTCGGCGATCCGTACCCGCTGGTACGACACAGCGAATGCGGAATGGAAGACCGTCGAGACCGCGACCGGCCTCGACGTCGACGCCACTTATGCCGACCGCCTGCCAAGGGCCGGCGAGGACGAGGCCAACCAGCAGAACGCCTCCGACCAGGCGACCACGAAGCGCGACAAGGGAGGCGGATCGGTCACGATCGAAGGCAACACTGAAGCCATCCCCGATGGGCTCTGCATCATCCTCGGCGCGAGGCCTGGCATCGACGGCGACTACCGGATTGACAGCGTGACCCACACCTTCAGCCGCGGCGCTGGCTTCGTCTCGCAAGTCTCACTCAAGCAGCCCGGGATCGGCTGAACGGCGGTGGAGCCATGACGGTCAAAGGGGCAGGGAGTTCAAGCTGACGCTGTTGTCGATGGGTCAGTGCAGCGGTCTGAAGCCTTTCGCCATCGCTTCGTGGCACAGGCGTCCGACTTCCAGGCCAGCCTCCTTGACCGAGGCAAAGGATCGAACCGTCAGACGTACCCTGCCGCCCTTCGAGCCCGTCAGGACTTCGACGATAAAGCAGCCAAACAGGTCTCTGCTTACGTCAGCGCGCCAGACGCGAATGGCGGCCAGGCCTTGGAACGCCTGTTCGAGGTAAACGGGTTCGTAAAGGCCGTCATCATCGCTGCGTGGAGACCGACACCTTTCGCGAAAGGCCGAAATCGAAACTACGTTGTCCAGGCGGTCAGGTCGCCGGGCGGGTCTGGCAACCGCAAAGGCGACGGGTCCGGCGCGGGACAGGGATGGTTCGGTCATGGCCTCGGTCATCTGATCGGATTGCGCAATCACGGCACGGTATTTCGCCAACGACAGCCGCCGTCGAACGGTCCGCTGCGGAAGGTTAACGCTTCGTTAATTTATGAACTGGCAGGTCGATCAGAACGGTCCAGGAGCCCCGTAAACGCATCCATTCCGGTGCCTTCGCGCGACCCTGGGTCAAACGCAGCGTCTCGGTCCACCAGAAGAACTGAGCTAAATGGGGGAAACTCCGGTGACCGTCGAGATCAGCGAGGGCCCGGCGATCGTCGCCGGCTATGAATACCGGCTGCAGGTCGAGGCGAACAGTCCGGCATTTCCGGAGGGTTGCACGCTTGCCGCCCAGCTTCGAGCCAGGGTCAGCGATGCGACGGTGATTGCCACGCTGACGACGGAGAATGGCGGGCTGGTGCGCAAGTCCGACACGGTGGTCGAGATCGTGATTGCGCCGGAGGCCGGTGCGGGTCTTTCCGCCGGCAGCGTCGTCCTCGACATGGTGCGCACCGATCTCGTGCCGCCGAGACACTTGCAGTTCACCCTCGAGATCCCGGTCGTGCGGCCAGTGACCAGGGGCCTGTGATGACTGACGGGATCAGGATCGCAGACCACACCGGCCCGATCCGGGTGCGCGTCCTGTCGAGCGAGCCAGTGAAAGCACGTGTCCTGGCAGCACCCGTCTCGGTGCGCGTGCTCGGGACGCCCGGACCAAAGGGTGATGGCGGGCCGCCAGGCGACAAGGGCGACCCGGGCGAGCCCGGCATCACCATCCTTCCGACCGACACGCCCATCAATGGAGGCTTCTTCTGATGGCCAACACGATCCAGTTCAAGCGCCGCGTTTCCGGCAATGCCGGCGCGCCGGCGGCACTGAAGTCCGGCGAGGTCGCCCACAATGAGGTCGACGACATCCTTTATGTCGGCAAGGGCGACGATGGCGCGGGCAACGCGACCTCTATTCTGCCGCTGGCCGGTAAGGGCGGTTTTGTCGATCTGTCGAGCGCCCAGTCGGTTGCGGGAAAGAAGACATTTGCCACCGTGCCGGCCTCGTCGCAGGATGCGGCGGCCGCGGCGGACCTGGTGCGCAAGTCGCAGTTCGACAGCGGGCTTGGAGCCAAGGCCAACACCTCGCACAGCCACGCCATCTCCGACGTCACCGGGCTTCAGACCGCGCTGGACGGCAAGGCGGCGTCCTCGCACACGCATCCGGCCTCCCAGATCAGCGACAGCACGCTCGCCGGCCGCGCACTGCTGACGGCTGCCGATGCCGCCGCCCAGCGCACCTCGCTTGGTCTTGGATCGGCGGCGCTCGACGACGCCAGCGACTTTGCAGCCTCTGTTCACGGCCATACCGTTGCTGACGTCACCGGCTTGCAGTCGGCCCTCGATGCGAAGGCCCCGCTGGCCTCACCGGCGCTGACCGGCGCGCCGACCGCGCCGACGCCGGCCGTAAACGACAATTCGACGAAGATCGCCACCACCGCCTATGTCCAGGCCGAGATCGCCGGTCTCGACAGTGGCGACATGCACAAGGCGACCTACGACACCGACAATGACGGCAAGGTCGATGCCGCCGAACTGGCCGATGCGGTGCCATGGACGGGTATCACCGGCAAGCCGGCGACCTTTGCGCCGTCTTCGCACAGCCATCCGATCGCCGAGGTGACGAACCTTCAGACGACGCTTGATGCCAAGGCGGCGCTGGCGTCTCCGGCGCTGACCGGAACGCCGACGGCGCCAACAGCTGCGGGCGGCACCAACACCACCCAGATCGCCACCACCGCCTTCGTGGCCGCCGCCGTGTCGGCACTTGTCGGCGGTGCGCCGGGTGCGCTCGACACGCTGAACGAACTGGCGGCCGCCCTTGGCGACGATGCCAATTTCGCTACGACCATCACCAATGGGCTGGCCGAGAAACTCGCCAAGGCCTCGAACCTTTCCGACCTGACCGATGTCGCGGCTGCCAGGAGCAATCTCGGGCTCGCCTCCATGGCAACGCAGGCCGCGAGCAATGTCGCGATCACCGGCGGCGCGATCACCGGCATCGCCTTTGACTGCGGCACGTTCTGATCACCGGTTGAGGGAGTCTTGCGCCCATGGCGATCTCGCTCACCATCAAGCGCGGGTCGCGCGCCGAGATCGATGCCGCGGCCCTGGTCAACGGTCTTGCCGCCGGTGAGCCCTATCTCATCACCGACGAGAACCGCATCGCCATCGGCCTGTCGGCGTCGACCTTCGAGGTCTTCGCCAAGTTCTCCGAGATCGGCGGCAGTGGCGATCTCGACTACGGGCTGGTCTCGTCCTCGCCGTCGAGTGCGGCCGACTACGGGAGCATCGCCTGATGGCCCAGCAGGTCCAGTTCCGCCGCGGCTCGACCGCCGAGCATGCAAGCTTCACCGGCGCCCCCGGCGAGATCACCGTCGACACCACGAAGAAGACCGCCGTGATCCATGACGGGACGACGGCCGGCGGCACGCCGCTCGCCCGCGAATCCCATGATCACCCGGCGACTGACACGATCGACGGCGGTACCTACTGACCGTCGTGGCTAGTCGGCGTCACCGATCGATCTCTCCCCGCCTCATCGTTGAAGGGACGGCCCATGCCGATCAAGCTGAAGCGCTCCGCGGTCGCCGGCAAGGCGCCGCTGACCACCGATCTGGAACTGGGGGAGCTTGCCGTCAACACACATGATGGCAGGCTCTACCTGAAGAAGAACGACGGCACAGAGGCTATCGTCGAGGTCACGGGTCTCGACGACGCCCGGCATGGATCCCGAACGGGCGGTACCCTGCACGCCGCTGCCACAACGTCCGTCGCCGGCTTCCTCTCGTCGGCCGACAAGCTCAAGCTCGACGGCGTGTCGAGCGGTGCCGACGTGACCGCAGCGGCGATCCATGGCGCTTCGGCAAAGACCACGCCGGTCGATGCCGACACCATCGGCCTGATCGACAGCGCCGCCGCGAGCGTTCTGAAGAAACTCTCCTGGGCCAACCTGAAGGCGACGCTCAAGGGGTATTTCGACACGCTCTTTGTCGCGCTCTCCGGCAGCGCCCTGACAGGCGGGTTCACCGCAACCGCAGTTGACGACGGCACGAAGTCGAGCGGCACCTACACGCCGACCCCTGTCGGCGGCAATTTCCGTCGTGCGGTCAATGGCGGTGCCCACGCATTCGCGGCCCCGACGGCGTCTGGCGACTACACGATGATCGTCCAGTACAGCAACAACGCCTCGGCCGGCGCGATCACGCTGACGGGATTCACGAAGACCAGTGGCGATGCCTTCACCACGGTCAACGGCGACGATTTCCTCGTCTTCATCACCAAGGTCCACGGCTTCGCTCACGCGCAGGTGGTCAAGCTGCAATGACATTCCCAAACCCGCACATCATGCCCTTCAGGGGCGGCATCGAGTTTGTCGGCGTTTCGGCCGGATCGGCAGGCGACGGCGCACCGAACGCGGCTCCCCTCACACTCCCCGCCGGCACCCTGCCGGGGGACACGGCGGTCTTCGCGGTCCGCACCGATGACGCCTCCAACCGGCCGATCATCCCCACGGGCTGGACCGAGTACGCCAGGTCGGGCGATCACGCCTGCGGCGGCAAGGTTCTCACTGCGGGGGATATCTCCTCGCCTCCCAACCTCATGTCCGGTTCCGACGCCAACGCCTGGGTCTGCATCGTTTTCCGCGGAGTGAACAACGCAGCCGGCTTCGACGTCACGTCGCAGAACAAGACCGCCAGCGGGACACAGTACTACACCAACGAGACGATTTCGTGCGGGGCCGAGACCGTCCCGCTGGTCGCCATGGGCTTCGTCGGCGGCAAGGGCGACAGCGCGGGCACGGTTGCCGGTCTCCCGGTTCTAGACATGGACGGGCGGGAAGACGGCTCCTACGGTGTCTTCAACAGCAGTGACGACGCTCGCTTCGCCGTCGTGTTCGCGATCATGAACGACAACCGGCAGAACGTGACCGTCGATGCAAACGGCTTTGGATCGCAGCGCGTCAGTTCCTGTGAACTCTATCTGAAAGCGAGCTGACCATGGGCCTGCTTGTCCTCAACCACAACGGCACTTTCGTTCGGCACGTCTCGACGGGCGGCTGGTTCGAACTGCCGGACGGTCGCAGGGTTTCTCCCGCCTACGCAGGCTGGCAGAGCGGCGACGGCTACGCGCTGGCCCCTTATGTGGCGCCAGTCCCACCAGCACCGACCCCGGAACAGGTACGCGCCGAGCAGATCGAGGCGGTCAAGGCCGAGGCCATGCGCCGCATCCTGGCCATCTGCCCCGAATGGAAGCAGCGCAACCTGACGGCACAGGCGGCGATCCTGGCCGAGAAGGGCCGCGCCAGCTGGACGGCGGACGAACTGGCGGCCTGGGATGCCGGCAAGGCGATCTGGGACCGGATCGCCGCGGTACGAATGCGCTCCGATGCCATCGAAGCCATGGTCCCGATCCCGGCTGACTTCACCGACGATCAGCATTGGGCCTGATCAACCGCCACGTCTACAGGCAAGGGCGGTCGGTGCAAGTGCGGGGCGTAGCTCGCACCGACCTGACCACACAGTGCACCGGGTGGTGGGCCGTGCACCGTGGCAGTTGCTTCTTAACTCGGTCGCGCCGAAGCCGATCGGGCCAGCGAGTCGGTATTGGCTGGCAGAGCGGTCGGCGCGAGCGGGGGGAGTTGCTCGCACCGACCTGACCACTCCGCAAGGGGGAGGTGCTTCGTGGCTGACGAATCATAGCACGACCGTGGCGAAACCGCGCCGGTCAGCAAGTCGGTATTGGCTGGCCGATAAAAACCGTCCTTCGGTTCTCCGCTGAATATCCTGCACACCGGCGCCGAACCCGAACTCTCGAACAACCCTGACCAACTAAACGAGGTATCCCGTGGACAGCAATTTCCAGCGGGCGCTTTCGCGCGTCCTCAAACATGAGGGTGGCTATGTCGACCATCCCAAAGACCCTGGCGGCGCGACCAACAAGGGCGTCACCATTGCCACTTTCCGCCGCTACGTGAAGCCAAACGGCACGAAGGCGGACCTGCGCGCCATCACCGGCGAGCAGGTCGCCACCGTCTACTACAAGCACTACTGGGCCGCTGTTCATGCCAATGAGCTTCCCGCCGGCGTGGACTACGCCGTGTTCGATCTTGCGGTGAACTCCGGGCCATCCCGGGCCGCACGATTCCTGCAGCGCGTGGTAGGCGCAACTGAGGACGGTCGCATCGGACCGGCGACGCTGGCGGCGGTCAGAAAGGCCGATCCGACCGAATTGATCGCAAGACTCTGCGACGCGCGGCTTGTCTGGCTGAAGACGCTCAAGACCTGGCCGACCTTCGGCAAAGGCTGGGAGCGGCGTGTCACCGAGGTCAGGCACGACGCCATTCTCGACGCGGCTGACGATACCTTTGAGAAGGTCGTGGTCGAGGATGCGGTCATCACCGACCGGGCACCGGCATCGAGCCCCCAGACGCCGAGGACTTCCCAGCTCGGCATCCTCGCCGTGGCAATCATCGGCGCCATCCTCATGGCGCTCTCCCAACTCTGGAACTGGATCACAGGAGGCTGACCATGCTGCAATCCATCCTGAAATACGTCCTTCCTCGCTCCCTCACCTGGTGGGTCGGCGCCGCATCGCTCGCTACCGGCACTGGTCAGATCATCGCACCGTACGCCACGGCACTCGGACAGGTCGGAGAGATCATCTCCATGCTGAACGGGGCTGGCAGCGCTCCCACGCCCGCCACGCTGATCGTGCTCGGACTTGGCCTGATCGGGCTGCGCAGGAAGCTGAAGCAGGGCTGATGGCCGACATCGATGAAAACCGCCTCGACCGCATTGAGACCAAGCTCGACAAGATGGCCGAGGCGCTTGTCGTGCTGGTGCGCATCGAGGAGCGCACCAGCACACTCTTCAAACGTCTCGATGCCAGCGACGCGCGGATGAACGGCATTTCCACGCGCGTCACCGATCTGGAGAAGACCAGCGACCGGCGCGGTGTGACGTTCGGGCTGGTCGACCGGCTGTTCTGGATCGCGGTCACCGCCGCCGTCGGCATCGGCGCCTGGTGGTTACGGGGAGGGTGAAGCGACATCTGTGACCCGGCACAGGAGGTTGCAGCAGAGATAATCCGCTTAAGATTACGTGCCTTGAAACCCCCATCAGTATCATCGACAATCAACATGTCAGGCTCGTCACCGTAGCCGTCCGACAAACTCGGCACGCCATTGAGGTTGGTGCCCGTTCCGAACGATACGGAGTGAACGATATGTCGCTGATTTTCCGTTTGCTCTTATCGATGTTCCTGACCGCCGCGGTCGCATCTACGGCTCTAGCCGATGGCGCATGCACGCTGGCTTCCGATCCGGCAACGGGGGCTGACTTTGTCACTGCCGAGGCTGAAGAACCCGTCGCCGGAAGCGATTTTGTGTTGACATGGGAAAGGCCGCTACTCGAGGCTGGCGCTTGCGAAGGCGCCGTCTGGCTCGTTCTGGCAACCCCAAACGAGGCCCGATTCTCGGGCGATGGCTTCATGGCGTTAGCGAGCGGAGAACCGGCGCCGCAAGAGCTGGGATTTGCTGCCGACCGCATGCGTCTGTTCATTCCGCTTCATGCGGTGGACGATGACCACGGGACGATCACGATCGGCCCTTTCGTCATCGGTTCGTTCGAAATTGATTGGGCACTCTTCCATCAATCCGAAGCGGAACGTGCGGCGCGGATCAGCCCGATCATGATTGCCGAAGGACGTCTTGATCTGGAAGTGGAGCCCGGACGGCCGAGGGTCGTTGTGCAGGACCTGTTTTCGACACAGACTCCGCTGGAGCGGATACGCAGCAACTCCGGTCGCTTCATTCTCGAAGTGTTCGACGGGCATTACCGGGTCAATGACGCGCTCAGTGGCGCCCTCATTCATGCCGGTTATGGGAACGAACCGAACTTCTCCCCGACATCACGGTTTCTTCACGTTCTCGGCCAGGGGATCGATCTGGGGCTCGAAGTCCCTGTCTTTGACGACTTGACCGTTATCGACCTGTTTTCGGAGCAAGTGGTTCTACGCACTGCGACGCCAGGGCGAGAGCTCTTGAAGTCGCTGCACTGGTCGCCGGGTGACAGCTTCCTGGCGATTTCGGCCGCCACCTGGGGCGAGATCGGCTTCAAGGAGATGCTAACGGATCGCTCTATCGTGTTTCACGGTGTTACCTTTGCGCGCCAGAACACCGCAGAGGAGACCGGGTTCGTGGACATAGATCCCGACGCGGCCACCGCGCGCATGGGGCACGGGCGTTTGGGCGAGGGCTTGTTCGCGCCGCCGCTGAAACTCAGTCTCGTCGGCCAGAAGAACACCCAGCCTTTTCGGTCGGAGGCTGATCCGTCGATACCCGAAGGCTGGCGCATGGATCTTGGCAGCGCTAACGGACGGAGTTGGAGACACCATGCCGAATGGCTCGATGGGCCTGTGCGTGGTGATGTGGTCTCACATGAACTACTGGGCGATGGGGTTCCACGCCGGGATCCCTTCGGCGATGCAGATCGACGGGGCGCGGTTTCATTGTTTCGGCCCCGCTCGGGTGCGCAAAGCGACAGCCGTTTCGTGGCGCGCATGGCAGATGTCGGCATCGACGTTGCGCTGGTGAGCGACTATCGCCGATCAGTCCTGGGTGCCCCCGGCGATGATGTTTCCAGTCTCCTGCGGTTCGATCCGGCTGAGCCCTTGGTCGAGGCAGGCTTCATTGAGCCGCAGTCGGCCGATACTGTGAGATTCTCGTTCATCGACGCCTATCTCACCCATGATCCGAATTCGTTGGAGTGTTGGTCCTCGGAGGTGCGGAGCTGGGCGTTTGCGTCAGTCGGTGCCGTCGAACAGTTCATCCAGATCCTTTGCATCGAGGGTTCGGCTTCCGTGAAATCCGGAAGCCTTTCGCGGACGCGTTTAATAGGCGGCGACGCGGAAACGGAGATCCTCGTCGGCACCTACATGCGCGATGCCGGGCTCGTCGACATGGCGGGAAAGTCGGTGACCTTTGACGTTTCGAACGAGGTGCAGATATTCCGTCTTGCCGGCGGCTTGAGCGCCATCGTGTCTCGGGACGGTGCAATGGTTGTCCTGGAAGCGGAGCGCGCGCGAGTAGTGGGACAGATCCAGCGCGAGGGGTTCCACGATCAGATCGTCCTCGTTTCGCTCACCGCCGACCGCCGCCATCTCGTTGTTGCGGAGATCAACGGCCGATTTCAGATTTTTCCGACAGGGGGTGGCGATCCCGTTCTGGAAGGTCGTTACCTGGACGACGAGATCGTCATCTTCGATCGCGATTTCCAGTTTGACGGCACTCCGGAGGGAGCCCGCCATGCCCATCTGAAATTTTATGGTGACCGGTATCTCTATACGCTCGATCAGTTCGCTGATCGGCTCCGACGTCCAGGCCTGATGCCATCACGTCTCACCACATCTGGAGAGGCTGCCAACCCGTCGCCTGGTAAAGCACCCTTTTCCGTTCCGCTTCCGCCGCGGATCGAACATGTCGGCGGCGGACTCGGCGATGCGGTATACCCGGGCGAAACTGAATTGCGGGTACGTGTTCATGCAAGGAACGGTCTGCGTTCCATCGTCCTCTATAGGGACGGCATCGCCATCGAAGAAAGAGAGGGCGACGGTGAAGACCTTTCCGAACTGGCGTTCGAACTGAAGCCGCTTCCTGAAACGCGAAGCTTCGCCTTGCTTGCAACCGACAGCGATGGGGTCAGGAGTCAAGCCTGGGTTGAATCAACGTCACGACCGCCTGGGCCTCGGCCAAGTGGCCGTTTGGTGGTGGTGGCACTGGGAACGGATCGTTACGACGATCCGGCAATCCCCGACCTGCGCTATGCTGTGAGTGATGCCCGTTCCATGGTCGAGCGCCTGGGAACCGCGAAATCCCCTTACTACAATTCAATCGAGACTTACCTCGTCGCTGATGCAGTCGACCTGGATGGAGAAATCCGGAACAGACTTCATACGCTCGTCACAGACTTGTCCGATCGGGACACGCTTTTCCTTCACATCGCTGGCCATGGTGTGCTCGGATCCGACGGTCAACTCTACCTCGCCGGTCGCCGTTCCCGGTTCGCTGATCTCTCCGGCACAGCTATCGCATGGAGGGAGATCGTAGGCATACTGGAACGCAGTCGAGGCCGCGTTGTCGTCTTCCTGGATGTCTGTCATTCGGGTGCTGCCGGCGGCGCGACCAACGACGTGGCTGTCGATGATCTTGCCTTAGCCAGCGGTGCACCGATCGTCGTTCTGGCGGCTTCCAAAGGCAGACAGTCCAGTCTGGAAGCAGCGAGATTTGGCGGTGGCCTGTTTACCAGCGCGCTGCTGGATGTCCTCGTGGGAGAGCGGCACGGCCAGCAAGTGCCCGTTGTCCGTGATCTGTTCCAGACCTATTCAGCCCTGAAGCCGCACGTCGTTGACGTCTCGGGTGGAAAGCAGACACCTTGGATCGCACGGAGCGGAATGGTCGGATTGATTCCGCTCTTCTGACCGCTGCTTCCCTCTGCCAGATGTGGTGACTTTGCTGCCAGAGGGCACGCCACAGCACTCGGGCAGGTCGGAGAAATCATCTCCATACTCAACGGTGCCGGCAACGCTCCTACCCCAGCCACGCTGATCGTGCTCGGGCTTGGCCTGATCGGGCTGCGCAGGAAGCTGGAGCAGGGCTGATGGCCGACATCGATGAAACCCGCCTCGACCGCATCGAGACGAAGCTCGACAAGATGGCCGAGGCGCTCATCGTACTGGTGCGTATCGAGGAGCGCACCAGCACACTCTTCAAACGTCTCGACGCCAGCGACGCGCGCATGAGCGGCATATCCACGCGGCTCACCGATCTTGAGAAGACCAGCGACCGCCGCGGCGTGACGTTCGGCCTGGTTGATCGGCTGTTCTGGATTGCGGTCACCGCGGCCGTCGGCATCGGTGCCTGGTGGCTGAGGGGAGGGTGACGTGGAAAGGCAGTGACGGGCTGAGGGGCATGGCTTAAGGCGCAGGGCGTCTCGACTGCCTGCCGCGCGCCTCGGCCCGTCACGACCATCTTCACCATGTCAAAGATCGGGCTGCGAGGCGGAGACGAGAAAAACGCTATCACACTCGGTGCCAAAAGTCGTTTGCGGAAATGGGCGAGATTGTGGACCTCGCAATCCCTGCCGACGTCTGTGCCTTCTTCGAGGGGTTGAACGGCATATCCACCTGCGTCAATGATCTCGAGAAAACCAGTAGGCGGTGCGGGCTGACATTCTGTGTGGTTGACCGGTCCTCTGGATCGCAGTCGAGCAGAAAAATGTTGTTCGAGCGGGGTTTCATCAAAGCTGTCGAAAAGCAAATACGATCACAGGGCTGCCGCTCCTTCTTGCAGGTAGGTCACCTCGAAAGCCTTCACTTGCCGGAATCGTTGATGCCTGTTGGCCGGGCTAAACCCGTTGTTCAGGTCTGCCCTCTGGAACACGTCGAGGCCCCGGTCGAGCAGAATCTTCCAGCCAGTGTCTGTCACGAGGTGCCGGGCGTGGATCGTGCTCGTCTCGTCAAAGGCCCAGCTGAACTCCACGCCCAGGGGTACGACCCCATCCCGGATCTGCTCAAGATAGCCCGTCTGGCGCTCGATGTCGTCCGGGTCTGGGGCGGTGATGAGCCGGAACTGAACGTCCTCACCATCCGGCTTGCGCAGCGCCACGACCTCGAGAAGTTCCATCAGGTTGCGCATCTGGTGATAGACTCGGATGTAGGGGTCCGTGAGCGTGATCACCCCCGCTCCGTCGAGCCAAGGCCCGAGAAGTGCGTCGAAGCTGACACCCTTCTGGTTCTCCGCGAATGTGACGTGACCGGGCGCGGGACCGCGCGGGACGTCCCGGACCGGCGCGGAAGCGGGCGCGCCCGAATCCAAGTTGGTCGAGTCCGGCTCGATTACCGCCTCGCCCACCTCCTCGACGTTCCGGCGGTGATACCAGCGCGGGTGCTCACGCTCCTCGAGGGTCTGCACCTTCGTCACCCGACCCGTCTTGTCTGCGAAGTTGAACTCGACCTCCGGGTAGGTGCTGTCGATCCGCATCAACTGGTCCTTGACGCGTTTTCGCCCCTCTATCGCGAGGGTCAGCAGCTCCCGAATTTCATCCGGGGTTGCGCCCCCGTCCGGGAAAAGAAGCTTCATCAGGCCTGAGAAGGTCTTCTGCACCCCGTCCCGGTCCCGGGTCGAGATGGAAGCGTCCAGCGTGAATAGGTCCCGGTAGTCCAAGGATCGGTCCTGCCCGCGCATGTGGCGCAGCACCTCTGCTAGGTAGTCCACGATGAACCCGTAGCCGGTTGCGAACATCTCTCCCCGGATCACGTCGATCTCCCAGCCTGGAAGGTAGGCGTGAAGCCGGTCGATGAAGGCGCTATCGTAATACTTCTCAGGCAGCTCCTCGAACAGGTCCGTACGCTTGAGCATGTACGCAACGGAGTGCTTGGTGTTCCCGATGAACGCCATCGATGCCTCCGCCCCGAGCGTCTCGACCCCGCGCGAGAAGGACTTGTTCGCCAGGTAGTTCTTCATGATGTCGACGAGTGCCTTGTCGACCTTCTTCTGCCGGCCGGCGAACTCGTCGAAGGCGATCGTGTCCCAGTAGCCGACCAGCCCAATCTTCCCGCTCGCGTTGCTCACGAACAGCTTCGGGACGGTCACCTCGCCCCCGGAGATCAGGATCCCGTGCGGGGAGAACTCGGAGAAGATGTGCGACTTGCCGGTCCCTTTTGGGCCAAGCTCGATCAGGTTGTAGTTCCGCTCCACATAGGGGATCAGCCGCAATAGCTGGAGGAGCTTGCTGCGCCGGCCGAACGCGTCCGGGTCGAACCCGATTGTCTGGATCAGGAGGTCAATCCACTCCTCCGTCGTGAACTTTGCCCGCCCGGCCAAGTACGCGTCGAAGTCGAAGCTGGACATCTGGATCGGCTTAACCCCCGCGAGAACCCAAGGGACCGAATTCGCCTCCTCCTTGTGATCGTATTCGAGGTCCGCGATCGACCAGACCCCGGAGACGAGCATCTTCTGGTTCTTCTTGACCGTGTCGCTGTCCACCAGGACCTTCTTGATCCCAAGGTTGGCAAAACTGGCCTCATAGGAGTCAGTTTTCTCGTTAAGCGCGACCGACACCTTGTCTATGACCTTACCGCGCCCCTTCTCGCGGATGTTCGACCGGATCAGGCCCGCCTCGTTGCGGTGCACGTAGTGCCGGTGCAGGATCTCCTTTACGGTCTCGATGCCGGTCTGAATCGAGGCCTCGTCGTCGGTGGCGCAGTATTGGCCGAGCAGATACTCCAAAACATAGGTCGGCACGATGGCGTTGCCCTTGACCGCCTTCACCAGGTCCTTTCGGACCACGAAACCCGCGAAATGCTCGTTGATCTTGTCGTCGAGGTCACTCATCCGCAGGCTCCTCAGAAATCAAAGTCGGTGGTCATGCCGCGCCGCAGCTGGAAGCGGTGGGTGGCATAATCCTGGTAATGGCTGGTCTTACCGACCCGTTCACGCAGCTTCAGGATGACATCCTGGTTGTTAAACCGGTCGGCCTCCCGCGAGAGGAGGAACTTGCGAGGCATTTCCCTCTCGCGGGCATTGTCGGACCGGAAATCGAACAGCAGTGTGTACTCGTCGGAAATGAGCGTGCCATCGGTCGCATAGATGCCCGCCAGAAGCTCCCGAGGCCGCATCTTCTCGGAGACGGACTGGGTCTGATAGAGCATCACCGCTGTCTGGCCGGAGGAGATCAGGCTACGGCCCGTGACGAAGATCTGCACGTCGACCTGGCCGATATCGGTCTCGCGTTGCTTGCCGACCCGAATGACCGGGATGACCACTTCCTGCAAACTGGCGCCGCCATGCACGAAACGGCTGCCGGCGCCCTTCACGCGCATGCGGTTGATCGAATTTGGGATCAGGACATCCAGGCCACCGGAAAGGCCCAGTCCAGCTGCGCCAAAGTGCTTCATACCCGGTGTGGGCTCGAGCCCGCGGCCAATCACAAACCGCCGGTTACGGAAGAGAATCTCGGCGCCCTTCGGATCGGCGATTGCGAAATCGCTCTCGTCGAGAGCGCGATGCTGATACAGAAACCCGTGATCCGCGGTGATCAGGATGTTGGAGAAATTGGCCGAAGTCAGCTTGCGGACGAGCTTCGTCAGATCCTCGATGGCATCCTCGGCCGCTTCGGGCAGCTTGTCTTCCGTTTGCAGCTTGTCGCCGATGGCGTCGATGCGGTTGTGGTACACGTAGACGATGTGGTGATCGCGGAAGAGCGCTTTCCCATCCTCGGTGCGCATGTTCATCACGTCTTCGGACTTCAGCGCCTTGGCGCTGTCACCCTTCCGCCCTGCGGCGAGCAGTTTCTCCCGCGCAGCAAGCCCCTTGGTATTCTCCCCGTTCGAGATGACATCGCCGCTACCATCGTCGGCCAAGGCGAGCGCGCTGTGTGGCAGGAGCGCCGCCATGCCGAGCTGGGTATAGCTGGGCAGCGAACTGATCATGGGCTTCAGCTCGGCATCGAAGCGATCCAGAGCGCGGATCCGGCGCAGGCATTCCTCGCCCACTTCAAAGCGGAGCGCGTCCGAAATGATCACGGCGACCTTCTGGTCCTTGCGCCGGTACTCGGCGGCCTGCTCCTTATAGAAACTGGCCTGCGATGCGAAGCCGGGGATCTTCCACTCGCCGAGGCCAGCGATCTGATCCTGCCAGGCGTCGTTCAGGGCCAGGACGAAGCTGTTCGTGTAGCGGTTCTCGACGGACGCGTAGAGGTCGGCCAGCAGGGACGCCTGACCGCTCTTCTGCATGTGGTAGATGAACTTGCGGTACAGCTGATCCAGCCGATACCAGCTGGTCACATAGCGTTGCACGCCCTCAGCAGGGCTGGTCATCCCCAGGTTCGCCTCTGCAAGCGCCTGCTGGAACTCGGTGGCGTAACCGATCGCCTGATAGATGTCCGCGTAGGTCGGATACCAATGGCTTTGCCGCCGTTCGCGCACCCAGTTCAGCACTTCCGGCGCGCTGACAGACTGGGCTGCCATCGCGCGGACGATCTCGCGGATGATCTGGCGGTCGATCTCCTCGAAATGATCGATACCGACCAGGGTACGAAAATCACGGGTCGAGAGATCGGCTGGGATCTTCAGCAAGTCCTGATACCGTGCCGACAGGGCCTCGAAGGCCTCCGCCCAATGGCGGTTGTTCTTCCAGCGGCGGAAGACCAACAGCGCCTCGGCGTTCAACGCCCCGTCCTCCCCAAGAACGCGCGCATAGGCCGACTGGAACAGCGCGATGGCGAAGTCCTCGAAATCCGGCTCATCGGGCTTGTAGCCATAGGCCTGGCCGAGCTGCTTCCAGAGGAAATCCGTCAGTCCCGAGCGCTCGCTCAGCCTCAGGGCGTCATCCTTGCCCACGGCAAGCTCGCCCAGCAGCGCCTCGATCACCGTGTCCAGCCCGCCCTCGGTGCCCGTGCAGACGGCCAGCATCCGCAGGCGCATCTGGGTCTGGGTGTCGGAGGCCTGCATCAGCCGCTTCAACGCTTCGACACGGGCCTTGGCGCGGAAGAACTCGATGTGCGCGCGCACCACGTTCTCGAACTGCAGCGGCAGGCCCAGCTCGGCCAGCCAGATCGCCGCCTGGTCTGCCTTGAACACGGCCGAGGCCAGCTGCAGGTCCAGCAGCCAGTTGTCCACCATCTCGGGCTCGGGGCCGTCCTTGAACAGCAGGAACCGGGCCTTTGGTTCCTGCCGCAGGATCCGGTACTTCAGCCCGAATTCGTTGTTCGCGATCTCCAGCTTGGTCACGCCGGGCAGATCGACCGCCTCGAACTCCGCCCGCATGTCGCGGTCGGCGTCGTACCAGAAGACGATCCGGTGCTCCTCGAACAGCTGCCGCAGGCTTGCGGCGATGCGGTCACTCATCCGCGGCCTCCAGCCCCTTGATCGGCTTCAGGGCCGCGCCGAACAGCGGGTAGTTCCGCTTCACCCCGTCATCGAGGTCGATCTCGATCTTGGCCTGCGCCAGCGGGAAGATGACCTCGCGCTCCCACTCCTCCAGCTCGGCGAGCTGCTTGGCGATCACGCCCACTTCCTTCAGCGCCTTTGTCCGCTGGGTCTGGGTGGCGGCGGGGTCGTCGGAGAGCTTTTCCAGCCGCGCGCGCTCGGCCTCCAGCTTGCGGATGAACTCGCGCAGGTAGTCGTTCAGCAGGACCGAGACGGTGTCGGGCCGGTAGCGGTGCATGTAGATCAGCGCCTGGAACGTGCCCTTGGGGCTGGAGAACATCCAGTAGATCGGGCGCTTCTTGTAGCGCTTCACGTGGTCGTCGTAGAAGCCGCGCTTGAAATACTTGCGGATGTCGCCGATCTGCGCCTCGATGAAGGCAAGGTTCTCGCGGAAATGCGCCTCGCCGAAGGTCACGCGCAGGAACTTGCGGAAGCGGTCCACGATGTCGTCGGCGAACCAGTCGGCATCCAGCACGGGGATGACGTTGTCCTCGTCGGGGAGGAAGCTGGGTTCCGACACCCGGGACAGGTAATCCGCCAGCGTCTCGCCCTGGTTGGCGAGGATCAGACCCGGCGCGTCGAGGCTGTAGCGGCCGAACATGCAGCCCACGGCGTAGCTGAGGAACTCGGCCATGGTGTCGGCGCGCAGGCGGGTCTCGCGCTCACCTTCCTTGCCCTTCACGCCATAGCGATAGGCGGGGTTGCAGGTGAGGGTGATTTCCTCGATCGGCACCTCGGGGGTCAGTTCGTCCTGCAGACCATAGGCGTCGATGAAGATGCGGTTGTTCTCTTCCTCCAGCCGCTGCATCTCATCCGTCATGGACTGCCAATGGGCGCGGAGGGCGATGTAGGTGGCCTCCAGCGTCCCGGCTCGGTGATCGGGCGAGAGCAGCGGGAGCGCGGTGAACTCCCAGGAGGTTTCGAAGGCGTCCCAGTCGGATCTGGTGATGAGGACAGCTTGACGAGTAAGAGCCTTTACGCCCTCGGTTTTTGCAGCTTCGGCAACTGGTATCCGTTCGATGTCACCAGATTGGAAAGCCATTGTTGGATTTATGATTTTTAGGATCTGGGTAGAAACAGAGCTATTTAGAAGTGCCAATACACCATGCTTGTTGTTATCAAAGAACCCTGACATTCCATTCACATCGAATAGGGCGCCAGCGCCCCGATCCCTTGCGCCAAAGTGTGCGCTGGATGTCAACGACCAAGTCAGTGCGTCATGAAAGTAGAAATTGGGATTCCTGAGAATACTCTTTGGCTTGTTTGACTTGAGTGCGGCCCCGTTGTTCTTCCAATTCAAAACAAAATCGTTGTTTCCGTACCAACGCCTGAATTCTCCACCTTTGCTATAAGGAAACCAAGTGCAACCTGAGCTCTTTGAATCAGATTGATTAGTTGCATCGGTTTTCATTGAGCGAAGCGATACTTCATGCCAAGCACGCATGAAGCGATCATTATCGCCTGTCGTCATCCCGTTCTTGCATGTTCCAAGCTGTGAAAGGAGGTCCTTTGAGAATTGCTCCCTCAGCGTCGGGCTGGCCCAATATGCAACGGGCGTCCCAGGTATTTGAGCGAGGTCTTCGCTTGAAGCACTTGCCAATCGCTCATTGCGGGTTGGGAACTCCAATGGCACGCCTGCATCATCGGTCTCGTAGTATCGCGTGCAACTGAAAGCACCTTTGTATGTTTTATTTCGTGATGCCTGACAAACAAATGACGTAGTTCCAAAGCTTATCCCCATGCTAGTCCCGCCTTTGCCAAGATAAGGCATGTGGACCATCGATCGGATGTGGCATTGATCCAATAAGCGTTCACGGAAAGCTCTATATGTTGGCAAGAACATCCAGCTTTCCATCGTAACCATTGCAATTTGGCCACTCAAGTATCCCCTCATTTATTATCCGACGGCGAGGACGGCGGCGGTGAGGTTGTTTTGGCGGATCAACGCCTGGAAGCGCTGGATCAGGGCGCATAAGTCTGGCTCCGGCATGTTGGGAA
>NZ_JAOAOQ010000035.1 GCF_030398385.1 Aquibium sp. ELW1220
CATCCTGGCGCCACGGAACCGATGGCACCGAACAATCTGAAAGCGCTCGCCATAGCGCGGGTGAAACCGATAGTAGATCGTTGCCTCACCCTGATACTGGGCAGTATGTGACTGGATCAACCGGCACGGGCAAGTCGCATCTGGCCATCGCGATCGCCCGCGCCTTCATACGCAGTGGCGCCCGCGGCCGGTTCTTCAACGTGGTCGATCTCGTCAATCGGCTCGAGACCGAGCACCGCTCCGGCAAGCAGGGACGCATCGCCGACTACCTGACCCGCCTCGACTTCGTCGTGCTCGACGAACTGGGCTATCTCCCCTTCGCCCAAGGCCGGCGGCCAGTTCCTCTTCCACCTGATCATCCGGCTCTACGAACAGACCTCGATCATCGTCACCACCAATCTCGCCTTCCGAGAATGGCCCGCTGTCATTGGCGACGCCAAGATGACCACCGCTCTGCTCGACCGGCTCAACCATCGCTGCGAGATCATCGGGAGCGGCAACGAATCCTGGCGCTTCAAGAACCGCGCCTGATTATCCCGTCCAACCGATCCGCGCCCGCCGAGCTGAGCAACCCGGACCAGCTCCGCCCGGCGAGCGCTGAATGTCGCTCCCTACGAAGGGGTCCCCTTTTGGGCGCCTATCCAGAGTCTCGTTTCTGGTCTGACCCAAATCTGATGATTTTGCGTGCCCGACTCGCGCTGCTTCACGAAGGGAACCAGCGTCATGGCGAGCATACTACGTTTGCCGTCTCTGATCCCGGCCGGGCTGCTTGTCGAGAGTGCCGCCGAGGAGGAAGGGATGATGGTTGTTTCAGTACGGTCGGCTGCCGAGCGTCGGCTATGCCCGCTCTGCTGTCGCGGACGTGCCTATGCTGGTCGAGGCCCACGTCTGATCGACAGATTCCAGGCCATGATCCGGACGAAGTCCGCGGGCGACCTGGACGCTTGGATCACGGAGGCCAGCCAGAGCCTGGTCGTGTCTTTCGCCGGCGGCATCCTGCTCGACCGCGTAGCCGTCTCTGCCGCCATCAAGGAGCCGTGGTCCAACGGCCAGACCGAAGGGCAGATCACCAAGCTCAAGCTGGTGAAGCGCCAGATGCACGGTCGCGGGAAGCTCGATCTCCTGCAAGCGAGTTGATCCGTGCCGCTTGATCAGAAGACTGCGTCAGAGCCCTTATTCCACGCCGGAACACACAGTCGGTTGAAGGGCACAAGAGCTCGCGAACGAGCCGCGACCAATTTGGGATGACCTAATCGAGCGGGATCAGCACCAGCGTCAGACGCGGCTCTCCCGCGGGTTCCGGGGCAGTTCCAGCCTCGCTAACCGTGACACGGCCCTCGGTGACACCGGACATTCCTGAAATCGCGTCTGCCAGCGCCTTGGCACGCTCAGTTGCGCTGTTTCTGTCGTCTGCGCCCGTTATCACGATCGACACGCGATAGCCGGCCAATTCCTCGCGCGCCAGCAGCGCCGACAACTCACCGAGTTCGGCCCGGCGCGTTCGCTCGGGCGCTTCCCCGACAAGATAGGCGCTCATGTCGATGGAGGGCAGCGCCTTGATGCTGCGCGCCGTTGCGCCGCCACTTGCCGGCTGTGGCATTCCGGGCTGGCGGTCAACGATACCGAGATTGACGACATTCTCGATCGACAGTTCCAGGCGCTTCTGCCCCTGGCGCGCGCAGGCGGACGGGTCGCCAAGGCAGGCCTCTAAACGCTGGGCGGGTGTCCGCGGCGCAATCGGAGAAACGCCAAAATCATCGAGGGACAGCGACGATTGACCGAGCGCCGTCGACGGGAACAAGCCCCATAACACCGCCACCAATCCACCAACCGCTATGCGTCCGCTCATCCTTCAGTCTTCTCCTACATGCCGTGCCTGCAGTTCGGCGCGGATCGGACGCCGTTAGCGCACGGCCCCTACCCTTCGGAAAGGCGACCATCTGAGCGCAATTCCAGTTCGCAGGCAAAGCCTGGAGCGCGCGATCCTGTACCCCTTCAATCACGAATCTCATATGAGGTGAAGTGATACAGGACTGCTTGGCCTAGGCCGGTCTCAAACGCGCCCGAATATTCCTTCTGCTGCAGGCGGCGGTAAAGCGACTGGACAAGCCGCAGCTTTGCCTCGGAGTCGAGCGCGCCGGACGACTCGCAGAAGAAGCCAATCTGGTGGGTCCCGCGTTCGTCGTCCTCCTGCACCACCAGGCCATAGCGTGAGCCGGGCGAAACCTCGAATCGGATGTTGCCGCCCGACAAACCATAGGTCCTAAAAAAGTGACTCGGAATCGGCGTCACTTGCCGCGATGGCGATATGTCGAAAAATGCCGGATCGCAGCCGGATGGGACATCCGCAAAAAGGGCGACCTCGTCACCCGTCGTCACGGATGCGGGATAGGCGGAAAAGAGCGTCGGGTCCCGGTCGACCAGGGCGGGTTGGTGCGCCGAGCGAACGAAGTAGAACTCGCTTTGCATCTGGGACAGCTGTTGTGGACGCTGCCTTTCGCCGGTCTCCTCCATTACGTTCCGGGTGACGCGCTTCATCAGCACCGACACCTCGATGTCGGGGGTGGCGAGATGACGGTTGAGCGCGCGTGCATAGGGTGAATTGCCGTAGCCGCCGTCATAGGCGACCGAGCCCGGCAGCGTGGCATAGCTGATCAGCATGTCGCCGAGCGTGCGCACTACCGCCAGCCCCTGTAGCGCGCGCGCGCCTCGTCCGGCGGCAATGGCATCCTGGGCGAGCGCGTCGGCGAACGGATTGTTGCGGCAGGCGTCGAGGAAGATGAGGCTCAGAGGTGCCTCCTCGAGCGCGGAGAGCACCGACTCGAGGCTGATCGCCTCCCGCTCGATCGCGCGCTCGCTTTTGAGCCGCACGTCCACGGGCAGCAGGTAGTTGCGTCCTTCGTGCTGGATGCCGTGGCCGGCGTAGTAAAATAGGGCGGCCTCCAGAGACGGCGCGCGGTCGGCAAGCCGGTCGAGCGCATCGCCCATTTCGTCCTGGTCGAGGTCGTGCATAAGCTCGACCTCGAAGCCTACCTGCCTGAGCGCGGCGGCGAGTACGTCGGCGTCGTTGCGGGCATTGGGAAGCCGACCAGCCTGTTCATAAGCGCTGTTTCCAATCACTAGGGCGAAGCGTGCCGCCTGCGCCTTCGCAGCAAGCGTCATCGCGGCAGCGATCATCACACAAAGCCAAAGCGATCGCCTCGCCCACATCCCGAAACCGGAACCGTGCACCCGGATCGATTCCCCCATCTTCCACCCCCTGGAGTTTCGGCCAGCCGGCTCGGGACCCACATAGGTTGGAAGTTATCGCCCGGAGTCGCCATGCAAGGCAACCTGGTCATGCGGCGGACCCTGATCGCGAGTTCGTCTACCAGACGATGCGCCGTCGGGAGGTGCCGTTTGCAAGGGCATCTGGTTCGCATCGCATTCGTGCGCGCTTACGACCGGCAGCGTCAGGGCCGTCGATTTCACCGAGCATGTTCACTGCGATGTGGACGGCATTTTCCTGCACCTGCGCGCTATCGCCGTGGCGTGCCTCGAAGAACGAATAGTTTCCTGATTGGACATCCTGCACCCCTGCGCGCAGCACTGCTATTCTGCATCAAAGCCAATTTTTGCGGGGATGGTCCATGCCCGAGCGTTGCTGTTCGAGGGAACGTGTGCTCCAGCGTGCTGCCAGGGCAAGGCGAGGATCTTCAGGTCCAACTGTCCCCTCAGACCTACCGGTTGGAGGGGCGCTTCGAAGAAGAGGCATTCGAGCTCGTCGGTTCTGCGCCAACAAGGGCAAGCGGTGATTCGAGATGACCGGCTACCCCCGCCACAGCAGCAATGCACGCCTCGCATTGCACCCGCAGGACTGATCGGAGGTCCGAAATTGGATCAGCCTTGGCTGGCACGGAGCCGCCGTGGGCCTCAATCGGATGCCACCAGGTACCGCGCGTAAGCCCATCCGCGCCGCCCGTCTTGCAATGTCACCTTCGCCCATCCGCGCGCGTTCAGTTCTCCGACGGCGACGGCAACGCCATGATCCATCCGCGCAATCACCGGCTCGTCGTTGCCAGGACCTTGCCGAAGGTTCAAGAAACCGGTGTCGAGCGACTCCACGACATGGGTTGCCTCAAAGCCGGCTGAAGGCGCCGCCGGCTCCCCAGTCCCTCCGGGAGAAAGAGCTACAAGCGGGGTCTCGGGTGCGTAGAGATACCAGAGCGGCACCCAGAATGTATTGACCTCAATTTCAGGCAGGCGCCACCAATCCTGCGGATGTGAATCGTCCCATCGGTCATAGGTGATCAGCTTTATCTCAGCACCATTTGCCAGCCAATGGGAGAATACGTAGCTCTCTTCGAGATGGACGAGATCGAACGTGACCTCGCAACCTGTCGCCCTTGTGGCCGACCGTACGTCATAGCCCCCGACGCGCCCGACGATCCGTCCGTTCTGGCTTTGCGTCGAAACTGTGCGGAAGAATGCCCGGTCTTCGTCGCTGAACTCCCCTTCGTTTCGGACACGCCGGTAAGATTCGATAGCTGTCGACTTCGGTACGCGGTAAACAAGTGGCCCACGGACTATGAATGCTGCATCGCACAGGTTAGCGATCTCCGCATCACCCACTCGCGCCGGCAGTCGTACCTGACTAAGATTGATGCCTCCGAGCACCGCGTCTGCCACGGTTTCTATTCGATACATGCTGTCGGCGGGCGTTTCGAGTATGCGCGCAAGAAGGTACTCGTTGAAGGCGCGCCATTCGCCCTCTTCTGTCAGGCTGGCGCGGAAATAGCGCTGGGCCGCGGTGAGTGCGATGCGGAAGGCCGCGTCGACTTCCTCTCCGGAGTACTGCCTGTCGGTAGGCAGGTTCAGGCCCGGCGCATGAAAGCCGAGCGTCCCGCCCGGCTCCATCGAGTGTCCGGCATACGCATGGGCGATGCCCATCCCCAAGCCGGTTTCGATCCGCCCCGCCATAAAGGCTACCGCACAAGCCGACTCGCAGACCCAATCTGGCGGAATGCGAGTGGTAATGTTCTTCCGCGGGAGGAGCTCGAAGAGCTTCAAGCCCCCGGTCACGCTGCCACCGGGACTGTTCAGGCAAAGTGTGACCCCACCATCGACCTCGGTGTCTATCCGTTCGACTTTCTCCGCGTCGGCGGTGGTGATATCGCCCACGAGTTCATAATCGCAACCAGGCAACGCCGAAGATTTCAGGGTCGCCGCAGACGCAGTGCCTGCGCAGAGCAATAACAGTAGCAGGACACAACCGCTTGTGAACTTCATCTCTGCACCCTGGTTCACTACCCCCACATAATGGGTCGCCAGGATGAAGTTGTCGAGCAACAGATGTCCGGTTGCGGAATCTCGACCTCCTGCAACAAGGCTGATCGGTGCCGACTGACCATCGAGATTGCGTCAGAGCCCCGTTTCCGAGCCGATTGAGTAGCCAGGCGACGAGATCGGCCTTGGCCTCGGCGAGATCGCGGCGGTCGTAGAGCCAGCGCAGTTCCTGCAGGCAGTCGTCGCGATGTTTTTTGGGCAGGTAATCAAGCGCGTCCCGGAGGAAGTGAACCGCCCCGGGTTTGCCGGAGGCTCCAACTCCTGAGTAGGTGGAGCCATCATGAGCAAGACAACGAACAAGTTTTCTCCGGAAGTGCGCCAGCGCGCCGGCGGCTGGCGCTGGATCACGAGCATGAACATCCGTCGCGGTGGGCGGCGATCTTTTCGATCTCAGCCAAGATCGGCTGCACGGGCCAGACGCTGAACGAGTGGGTGAAGAAGGCCGAGGTCGATGCCGGCAAGCGGGCCGGTGTGCCAACCGACATGGCCGCGAAGCTCAATGCCCTGGAACGGGAGAACCGGGAGCTTCGGCAGGCCGACGCGATGCCGCGCCGCATCCGGCGCTCAGCCTGTGCCGCGGGCAGGCCGCCGGGTTTAGTCAGTCTGTCGCTGGCGGCGTCGGACTTGGCACTGTATACCTCCGCGCTTATCAGAACTCCGTCAGTTCGGGGCGTTTGCCGACCGTTACGTGGTCGATGTCCTCGAGGTGGAATCCCTTGATGAGAGATGGGATCATCATGAAGACGAGACAGAAGATGGGTAGCCCGACCACCGTGATGACCTGCTGAAGCGCGATAAGGCCGAGTTCGCCGGCCAGCACGATCAGCATCGCGGCGACCAGTCCTTCCGACACGCCCCAGAAGACGCGCTGGCGCACCGGGCCGGGCTCTTCGGTTCCGGTGCACAGCATGTCGATGACCAGCGAGGCCGAATCCGACGAGGTCGCGAAAAAGATGGCGACGATGACGATGGCGAAGCCCTGCGTCAGCTGCACGAAGGGCAGGTTGTCGAAGAAGGCGAACATCGCAAGCGGCACGGACTCGGCCACCGCCCGGCTGATCGTGCCGGCGCTTTCGCCCAGGGCCTCGCGCGCCAGGCCGATGCCGTCGAACTGCATCGCCTGCCAGCCGAAGATGGCGAACCAGACCAGCGTGAAGAGCGACGGCGCGAAAAGCACACCGAACACGAATTCTCGGATCGTGCGGCCCTTGGAGATGCGCGCCACGAAGATGCCGATGAAGGGCGACCAGGTGACGGTCCATGCCCAGTAGAACACGGTCCAACCGCCCTGCCAGCCCCAGCCGTCGCCATCGGGGTCGTTGTTGGCCAGCATGTCGTTCCAGAAGGCCAGCCGGGGCAGGTTCGACAGATAGATCCCGATCGTCTCCACGATGCCCCGCAACAGGAACAGCGTCGATCCTGCCACGAGCACGAAGAGCATCAGGGCGACCGCCAAGGCGATATTCAGGTTCGAGAGGAACTTCACGCCCTTGTCGAGCCCCGCCACGATCGAGATCACGGCCACGACCGTCAGCACGGCCAGGATCGCGACGGTCAGCGGGACGCTGTCGTCGACGCCGAACAGCGCCGACAGGCCGGCCGCGATCTGCGAGGAACCCAGCCCAAGCGAGACGGCGACGCCGAACAGCGTCCCCAGCACTGCCGCGATGTCGATGGCCTTGCCGACGGGGCCGTGGATGCCCTCCCGCAGCAGCGGGTAGAAAACGGAGCTGACGCGCACCGGCAGGTCGTAGCGATGGATGAAATAGGCAAAGGCGAGCCCCGGCAGCGTGACGATCGTCCAGGTGTGCAGGCCCAGATGATAGATCGAGACGGCCATCGCGTCGCGCGCCGCCTCCTGGCTGAAGGGCGCGACGCCAGACAGCGGCGGCCGGGAGAAATGGCTGATCGGCTCAGCCACGCCCCAGAACATCAGAACCGTGCCGATACCGCCGGCAAACAGCATCGTGAACCACGACAGATCGGAATAATCCGGGCGGCTGTCGCGCCCGCCCAGCCGGATATGGCCGTGCAGGCTGGAAGCCGCCCAGATCAGGAAGCCCAGCCAGACATTGACGCCGAGGATGAAGAACCAGCCGAGATGCGTGACGATCCACGCCCGGCCGTCGGCGAAGGCACTTCCGATCGGACCGGGCGCGATGACCAGCGCGAGCACGAACACCAGGGTAAGCCCGGCCGAGCCGAGGAAGATGAACGGGTCCGTGCGCAAACCCAGACGTCGGACGATTGTTTCCATATGTGCCATCCCCGCTTGGGTCAGCCGGCCGGCTGGCGCGCGCTTCCGCGCGAGTAACGCTGCTGGCGGAGAATCGTTCAGCGCGCGCCTTTCGCCCTTGCTGGCCGCCGCATTCACGCGCGCCACACCGGCATTTCCGCAGCCGGCGCGGGCCGAAGGGCACGAAGGCTCTCCGGGGCGTCGAGCCGGGGCCACACGACACGACACCTCAGGAACATTCCCGGATGAGGCAGTACGCGCTCTTATGTTGATCGCCGGGTTGCAGACCTGCCTGTCCGCGCGGCTTCCGTGCGCCTACGATGCGCGCGCGTGGACCGGGCCGGTGATTGAAACCGGGGCAGTGGCGAAGCGGTTTCGGCCGTCATCCTTGGCGCGGTAAAGGGCCTGGTCCGCAAGCCGCACGAGGTCATCCGGATCTGCTGCGTTCCTCTTGCCGTGCGCGCAGGATATCCCGATGCTGAGCGTCACCCGACCGAACGGCGAGCGCGGGTGGGGGACCGCAAGCGAATGGATCGTCTCGAGCAGGCGGGCAGCGACAACCTCCGCGCCTTGTACGGAAGTGATCGGCAGGATGACGCAGAATTCTTCGCCTCCATAACGAGCTGCAAAGTCTCCCGGCCGCAGGACTTCACCCTTCAGGATTGATGCAACCCGTTTCAGGCAGTCGTCCCCCGCCTGATGGCCAAGATGGTCGTTGAGCATCTTGAAGTGGTCGATGTCGATCATCAGCAGTGACAGTGGATGACCCGCGCGCCGTGTGCGGCGGTATTCCGTTTCGAGGGTCTGATCGAAGGTACGCCGGTTGGCCAGTTCCGTCAGGCCATCCAGACTTGCCAATGCCATCAGCGACTGTTGCGCCTCATGCTGGACGGTTATGTCCCTGAGTGTCTCCACGACCCCCAACAGCTCTCCCGTTTCGGAGTGAATGGGGCCGGCGTCGATCGCAAGATAACGTCTTTCGCCGCGGTGCGGCATCACGCACCAGTTCTCGGCAGATAGCCCGGTGCGGTCCCGACCTAGCCTTTCGACCTGCTCGTAAAGAAGCTCGCCGGATTTCCTTTCAAGAACCAGGTCAGCCAGGCACGGCCGCGGCCCGCTGTAGAAACCGGACCAATGGTCCTTCGTCCCGATCACGGCAGATGCCTTTACGCCCGTAAGCTGCTCGCAGGCCCGGTTCCAGATGATGACGCGGCCGCCCGGGTCGAGCACGAACGTGGGCACGACGAGGTATTAGATAAGCCGGACAGCGAAGGCGTGCTCCGCGCGCTTGCTGGGTGATCGCATTCTCGGACAGCCTCCCGACGCCAGCTCCTTGCATGCTAGCTTCAGTTGTAGCGCCAACCACTAAAGTAACCGTTACTCCCCGACCCGGGCCTCTTCATCCTTGTCGATCGCGCAATTTGAGCGCGAGCGGCTCTCCGGGCGCACCCCGGGGGCCAGCCAGAGCCAAGAGTCGACCTCGCGGCCGGGTTTCGGAGGCCGTTGACTTCACAACCTAAACTGCGGAACGGGTGGGTCACGGGCAGTGCCGATGACGACCCCGCGGGCGGTGCGCTGCGGGGAGATGACGCCGGCGACCGCTTTCAGGACACGCCCCCCGCAAGGACACGAACAGCCGACGTCTCGGACCGGCCGGGATCACTTTTCTACGAGTTGCGAACGAAACGGAAACGGAGTTCATTCGGCCCATGGACCTCCGGATACCTGATTCGCCGCCCGTGGAAGAGCCGAAGGAATACCTCGCTCGCCTGAACAAGGAGCAGCGGGCCGCTGTCGAGCATGGCGACGGCGCTGTCGCGGCGCCGCTGCTGATCATCGCCGGCGCGGGCTCGGGGAAGACCAACACGCTGGCTCACAGGGTCGCGCATCTGATCGTCAAGGGCGTCGATCCGCGCCGGATCCTTCTGATGACCTTCTCGCGCCGCGCGGCGGCGGAGATGACGAAGCGTGTCGAGCGGATCGCTGCCGAGGTCATGGGCGACAAGGCCGCCGTCCTGACCGAAGGCCTCACCTGGGCCGGGACCTTCCACGCGGTCGGCGCGCGGCTGCTGCGGGACTATGCTCCCGAGATAGGTCTCGATCCCGCGTTCACCATCCACGACCGTGAGGATGCGGCCGACCTCATGAACCTGGTCCGGCACGAGCTCGGGCTTTCGAAGACCGAGGGCCGCTTCCCGACCAAAGCCACCTGCCTCTCCATCTATTCGCGCGTGGTGAACGCGCAGGCCGAACTGGAGCCGGTGCTGGCCAGGAGCTTTCCGTGGTGCGTCGGCTGGGCGGAGGAGCTGAAGACGCTGTTTGCAGGCTACGTGGAGGCCAAGCATTCACAGAACGTGCTCGACTATGACGACCTTCTGCTCTGGTGGGCGCAGATGTGCGCCGAGCCCGCGATCGCGTTGCACCTGGGCGGCCGCTTCGACCACATCCTGGTCGACGAGTACCAGGACACGAACCGCCTGCAGGCTGCAGTCCTTACCGCCCTGAAGCCGGACGGACGAGGCCTGACGGTGGTCGGCGACGACGCCCAGTCGATCTATTCCTTCCGGGCGGCGGAAGTCAGGAACATCCTGGACTTTCCAAAGCTGTTCAGCGAGCCCGCGGAGATCGTCACGCTCGACCGCAACTACCGCTCGACCGACGCGCTGCTTGCCGCAGCCAATGCCGTGATCGGCGAGGCATCCGAGCGGTTCACGAAGGACCTCTGGACGGACCGGCGCTCTTTCGAAAAGCCGCAGCTCGTCACCGTGCGGGACGAGGCCGGGCAGGCCGAGCATGTCTGCGAGGAGGTGCTCCGGGAGCGCGAAAGCGGGACGCTCCTAAAGCATCAGGCGGTGCTGTTCCGCGCATCGCATCATTCCGGCCCGCTGGAGGTCGAGCTCACGCGGCGCAGCATCCCGTACGTGAAGTTCGGCGGGTTGAAGTTCCTCGATTCCGCGCACGTGAAGGACATCCTTGCCGCACTGCGACTTGCAGAGAACCCGCGCGACCGGGTCGCGGGGTTCCGGGTCCTGCAGATCATGCAGGGAATTGGGCCGTCCGCGGCCGGTGCTGCGGTGGAGGCGATGCAGCGTGCGCTCGATCCGGTGCTCGGGCTGCGGTTCTTCAGGCCGCCGGCGCGCGCTGAAGCGGACTGGCCGGGCTTCGTCGAGCTGTTTTCGCGATTGCGCGCCAAGCCCGCATGGCCGGCCGACCTGGAACAGGCGCGGCTATGGTACGAGCCCCATCTGGAGCGGTTGCACGAAGATCCCGCCGCACGGCGCGCCGACCTCCTGACGCTGGAGCAGATCGCGGCGGGCTATCCGTCGCGCGAACGGTTCCTGACGGACCTCACGCTCGACCCGCCGGACGCGACCAGCGACGAGGCCGGGCCGCCGCACCGTGACGAGGATTACCTCATCCTCTCCACCATCCATTCCGCCAAGGGGCAGGAATGGGCCAAGGTGTTCGTGCTCAACGCAGTCGACGGCTGCATTCCGTCAGACCTCGCCACAGGCGAGAGGGAGGAAATCGAGGAGGAGCGGCGACTGCTATACGTTGCAATGACGCGTGCGAAGGATTCGCTGCACCTGATCACGCCGCAGCGCTTCTTCGTGCACGGGCAGGCTTCGCGTGGCGACCGCCACGTCTATGCCTCGCGCACGCGGTTCATACCCGACCATGTCCTCGACCGCTTCGAAAGGACATCCTGGCCCCTGGCGTCGGCCGTATCCAAAGGCCGTCCACCTGTGCCGGAGGTCCGGATCGACCTGAAGGCGAAGATGCGCGGCATGTGGCGGTGAGGTCCTGAACGGAAGGGCGAGAACGACGTCAATCCGCACATCGGGGAGCCGATTCCGGGGGCCGGCAGCATCCGATGGGCTGCCGGTCACGTCGGGACCCGCACTCCGGACTCAGTCGGCCAGCACCCGGACCGGGGTTCCGGCAGCCCAGGCGGCTATGTCCTCCACGGCGTCCTGAAAATAGATGCGATAGGTCTCCGCCGTGACGTATCCGAGGTGCGGCGTAGCGACGACGTTGGGCATCCCCCGCAAAGGATGGTCGGGGGGGAGGGGCTCTTCGTCGAAGGTATCCAGCCCTGCGCCTCCGATCCTCCCCTCGCGCAGCGCACGCACCAGCGCCGCCTCGTCGATCAGCGGGCCGCGCGACGTGTTGACGATGACCGCGTCCCGCTTCATGGCCGCGAGCTCCGGGGCCCCGACGATGCCACGGGTGCCTTCGTTCAGCGTCAGGTGCAGAGACACCGCATCGGCCCTGGCCAGCAGGTCGTTCAGGGTCGGCGCGAAGCCGATGCCGAGGGCGGCGCAGCGCGCCGGGGTGACGTTCCTGGACCAGCCTATCACGTCCATCCCGAAGGCCTGGCCGTAGCGGACTACCCGCTGGCCGAGCTTGCCGAGCCCCACGACGCCGAGCGTCCTGCCCATCAGGTCGCGCCCGACGCCGAGCTGCCACTGGCTGCCTCCGGCATGGAAGTTGGCGTTCTCGGCGGGAATGCCGCGCATCACCGAAAGCAGCAGGCCCCACGCGAGTTCCGCCGCCGGCCCGACCGATCCCCGCGTGCCGCAGACCGTGACCCCCTGACGCCGGGCCGCAGGCAGGTCGATCGACGCATTGACCATTCCCGTGGTCACCAGCAGTTTCAGCGTCGGCAGCCGTGACAGCAGTCCGGCATCGAAGACCGTGCGTTCGCGCATGGCAACCACGACCTCGAACGCCGCGAGCCGGCTCGCGAGCTCGTCCCGGTCGCCGATGTGATCTCGCATCCGTTCGACATGGAAGTCGTTCCCGAGCGATCGCCAGTCTGCGGCCGCAAGGGCGGCGTCCTGATAGTCGTCCAGGATGGCGCATCGGTACATCGGCATCGAAGGCCCCCTCACGTTCCGGAGTAATCCGCCTTGCGCTTCTCCACGAAGGCGGCCTGCGCCTCGCGGGTCGCGGCGCTTGTCGACAGCGCGTGCGTGATGGTCTGCTCGTAGCGATAGGCGTCGCGTACCGGCATCTGCTCCGCCGCCTGGAAGCCGCGCTTGATTTCCTTGACGACGTAGGGGCTCTTTGCCGCGATCTCGCGGGCTATGCCCATCGCCTCCTCCATCAGCCTCTCGCCCGGCACGCAGGCGCTGATGACGCCGAGCCTGTGCAGTTCGGCGGCAGTGATGCGCCGTCCGGTGAAGTAGAGCAGCCGGCCCCAGGAGCGTCCCAGGTGCTCCATCATCATCTTTCCGCCGCCGGCGAGGCCGACGTCTATCTCGGGCATGTTGAACCATGCGTCCTCCGAGGCGATCATGATGTCGCTGTAGAGCATGGTCACGAAGCCCGCGCCGATCGCCGGCCCGTTGACCGCGCAGATGACCGGCTTGGTACAGTCGGAAATCGCGTAGAAGCACTCGCGGGTGATGCGGTTGTGGCTGATGTAGTCGCCCGGCTCCCTGACCATCGTGCGCCGCTCCTTGATGTCGGCGCCAGCGCAGAAGGTCCTGCCCTCGCCGGTCATGACGACGACGCGCACGTCGTCGCGGTCCGACAGGCTGTCGAAGACCCGGATCATCTCCTCGCGCATGCGCCGGTTCTGTGCATTGACCGGCGCGCGCGCGAGCGTGACGACCGCGATGCCGTCCTCGACCTCGAGCCTGAGGGTCTCAAGTTCCATGGCGTTTCCTCCTTCAGTGAACGTCGGCGCCGCCGCCTAGATAGCGCCGGGAAAGCGTGTCGCGGTCGAGCAGCTTCTGCGACGGCCCGTCAGCCGCAACGCGGCCATTCTCCAGAACGTAGCCATGGCTGGCGTGGCGCAGCGCGAGCGTGACGTTCTGCTCCACGACGAGGATGGACAGCCGGCGGTCCCGGTTGATGGCGTGAAGGATGGAGAAGATGTCGGCCGCGATCTTCGGCGCCAGCCCCAGCGACGCCTCGTCGACCATGAGGAGTTCGGGCTGCGCGAACAGCGCACGGCCGATCGCCAGCATCTGCTGCTCGCCGCCCGAAAGGTAGCCCGCCTGCGACTTAGCGCGCGCCTTGAGGGCGGGGAAATAGTGGAACACCTCGTCGTAGTCGCGACGCCGCAGGGCCGGGCCCCGGCTGCCGCGCGCAAACAGCGCCGCCTCGAGGTTCTCCTCTACGGTCATCGTCGGGAACACGAAGCGGCCTTCCCGCACGTGCAGGATTCCCCTGCGGGCAAGCTGGTAGGAGGGCATCGCGGCGACATCGTCGCCGCGATAGGTGATTGTGCCGCGGGCGACGCGGCCGTTCTCGAACCGCAGCAGGCCGGAAATCGCCTTCAAGGTGGTAGACTTGCCGGCGCCGTTGGCGCCGAGCAAGGCGACGAAGCCTCCCTCGGGGACGGTGATCGAGACGCCGTCCAGCGCCTCGATAGCCTGTCCGTAGAGGACGCTCAGTCCGGAGATTTCCAGCGCTGCGGTCATGGGCTCTATTCGATCCGGCCCCAGGGTGTTTCCTCGGTCACGGTCAGCTTGCCGCCCTCGATGTTGTAGCGGTAGAGCACGCCGTAGGGGATGCGGTTGTTCTCGAAGGCGATCGGCGCGCCGAACACCCCGTCGCCGTCGAAGTCCTTTATGGCGGCCATCTCGGCGATGAGGTTGGAGCCGTTCAGCTCCAGCTTCTTGTCCATGGCCGAGCCGATGGCCTCGCGCAGCAGAAGCGCGGTCGCCCAGCTCTGCATGTAGCCGATGTTGGCGTAGCCGGTGTAGGGCTTGTCGGTCCATGTCTTCAGGTAGTCGTCGACGATGTTCATCATCGGCGTGTCGGTCTGCTCCGTCAGGAGGTTGACGGTCACGGTGCCGAGATAGCCGTTGGCCGCTTCGCCGACCGTCGAGACGACGTCCGGATGCGAGCCGAAGATCGTGCCCATCATCTGCGCCTCGACGCCGTAGTCGCGCAGGAGCTTGACGATCTCGGGCCAGACGTTTGCGGCGTATCCGTGGAAGATCACGTAGTCGGGCCGCGCCTGGCGCACCTGGATCGCATGCGAGGTCACGTCCACCTCGACGAACTTCGTCTCCTGTTCGAGGACGATGTCGATGCCCATGTCGGCGGCGTACTTGCGGGCGTTCTCCAGCGGATCGCGGCCGAACTCGGAGGCCGAGTGTACGATGGCGACCTTGTTGCCCGCGCCCTTGCTCTTGATGTAGCCGAAGAGCTGCCGGATCTGGTCGGAATAGTTGGAGCCGACGAGGAAGTGCAGCGGGTACCTCGCGGTGTCGACCAGATCGGACGCTGCGCCCGTGGACGACATCAGGACCTTGTACGTCTCGTTGTTCTCGGGCGAGATGGCGCGCACGAAGGGGGTCCCGTCGCCGCCTGAGAAGACCACGTCCCCATCGGCGACCGCCTTCTTGAACCCTGCGACGCCGAGCTCCACCTTGTACTCGTCGTCGTAGAACTCGATGGCTATCTTGCGTCCCTTCACGCCGCCTTCCTTGTTGATCCAGTCGACGGCGTGCTGCCAGCCGACCTGCTGGGCCTGGCCGGTGACGGCCAGCGGACCGGTGAGCGGCAGCGGTACCCAGAACTTCAGGTCGCCTTCCTGCGCGTGGGCAAATCCGGCAGCGCCGGCGAGCGCCGCGGCGCCGGCCAGGGCCAGTACCTGTCTCCTCACTATCTTCATCATTGCGCGTTCCTCCATTTTCGTTTCCGGTTTCGTCCGTGGCTTTTCAGTGCTCCTGCCGTGCCTCGACGTTTTCGGCACGGCCGAGCGCGCGGTCGACGAAGCCGACAAGGCCGCGCGGCTCGAAGATCAGGAAAAGGACGATCAGCAGTCCGAAGGCGATCTCCCGCACCGGCGACAGGAGGCTTGCGAGATCGGCCCCTTCGCTGCTGAAATGCGCGATGACCTCGCGCAGGAGGTCCGGCATCATCGTCATGAACAGCGCCCCGAGGATCGACCCGAGTATCGAGCCGCGTCCGCCGACGACCACGGCCGCCAGGAAGAAGACGGAGGAAACCAGCGTGAACTGGTCGGGATTGACGATCCGCAGGAAGGCCGCGAGCAGCGCCCCCGCGACGCCGGCATAGGCCGCCCCGATGCCGAAGGCGACGAGCTTGGTCACGACCACGTTGATCCCGAGGACCTGCGCGGCATAGTCCTTCTCGCGCACCGCGATGAAGGAGCGGCCGATCCTGGTGCGGAACAGGTTGCGCGCCGCCAGCGTGGCGACGAGGGCCACGAAGGCGACGACATAGTAGAAGCCCGTGTCGCCGTAGCCGAACACGTCGATCTTCGGCAGCGACAGCCCCCGGTCGCCGCCCGTAACCGACGTCCATTGCTGGAACACGAAGTAGAGCGAGTACTGTGCCGCGAGCGTCGCGATCGCCAGGTAGACGCCCTTGATCCGAAGCGCCGGAATGCCGAAGACGAGGCCGACCGCGAAGGCGGAGACCGCGCCCACGACCAGGTTGAAGGCGAGCGGCGTGCCGAGATGCAGCCACATCAGCGCGCTCGCGTAGGCCCCGACCCCGAGGAAGGCCGAATGCCCGATCGAGAGCAGCCCGGCATACCCGACGGTGATGTTGAGGCCGACGGTGGCGATGACGTTGATGGCGATTAGGCAGGCCATGTAGACGGCATAGACCGAGCCCCACAGGGGCACGGAGACCATCGCCAGCACGAGCAGGATCCAGGAAAGGAGCTCGATCCGCGGATCGAGAGCCTTCCGGCCGAAGGACGCCGCGGGCGCGGCGGAGACCTGGGCGCTCATATCCGTTCCACCCTCTGCTCGCCGAAGAGGCCGGAGGGTTTGACGAACATCACGACCAGCACCACCAGGTAGGGAATGAAGCTCTGCCAGGCGGCGCCGAGATAGGCGCCGACGATCGTTTCCATCCAGCCGACGAAGAGGCCGGCGATCACGACGCCGCCGACGCTGGTCATCCCGGCGAGCATCACGACGGCGAGCACGTTGAGCGCCACCAGGCCGAGCTGCGGCGTGACGCCGTTCACCGACGCGGTGATGATGCCCGACGCCGCCGTCAGCAGCCCCGCCAGCGCCCAGGCCAGCAGGAAGACGGCGCGGATGTTGATGCCGAGGCTCTCTGCCGTCACCTGGTCGATCGAGGTCGCCCGGATGGCGGTGCCGGCGCGCGAGTACCTGTAGTAGAGCATGAACAGCCCGGCGATGACCCCGACCGTGACGAAGCCCCAGGCGAGCTTGCCGGGGACGAGGATGTCGCCGAGGAATATGGGTTTCCGGGGCAGTATCTCGGGAAGCTGGCGTACGTTCGGTCCCCAGAACAGGCCCGCGAAGCCGCGCAGGATCGAACCGACGCCGAAGGTCACCATGACCAGCACGATGTGCGGGCGCCCGAGCAGCGGCCTCAGCATGGTCCGCTCGATGGCGAGCGCCAGGAGCGCGGCGGAAACAAGCCCCATCCCGAGCCCGGCAACCCAGCCGAAACCCAGCTGCGTGTCGAAGAGGTAGAAGAAGTAGGTGCCGAACATCATCATCTCGCCGGTGGCGAAGTTGAAGATGTTGGTCGCCTTGTAGACGATGACGAAGGAGAGCGCGGCGAGGACGTAGATGCCGCCGGACGCCAGCCCGATGAGGCTGAACTCGAGGAAGAGGTTCATCGCGTCACTCCTCCGCCCCGAGATAGGCTTCGATGACGGCCGGGTCGGCCTGGACCTTGCCGGGCGTGCCGGCTGCGATCACCTGCCCGAAGTTCAGCACCACCACCTGGTCCGACATGTTCATGATCGATTCCATGTCGTGGTCGATGAGGAGCACCGTGACGCTGGTCTCTGCGACGACCTTGCGGATCTGCCCCGCCATCTTCGCCTTCTCGGCCGTGGGCAGCCCCGCGAAAGGCTCGTCCAGCATCAGGAGCCGGGGCTGCGAGATCAGGGCGCGCGCCAGTTCGATGCGCTTCTGCGTGCCGTAGGGAAGGCCGGAGACGGAGCTGTCGCGGAATTCCTCGAGGCCCAGGAGGGTCATCACGGTCTCGTCGATGCGGCGCTCGATGGCCCGTTCCTCGCTTGCGGCCGAACCGAGATAGAGCATGGCCGAAAACAGGTTGGCGCGAAGCTGCGCGTGGGCGCCGAGCTTGATGTTCTCCGCCACGGTCATCCCGGGGAACAGCGCGATGTTCTGGAAGGTGCGCGATATGCCGACGCCCGACCGGGTATGGGCGGGCTGCGACAGAAGGTCGGCGCCGGCGAACATGACATTTCCCGACTGCGCGCGGTAGAACCCCGAAATGACGTTGAACAGCGTGGTCTTTCCGGCGCCGTTCGGCCCGATCACTGCGGTGACCGAGCGTTCCGGGACCCGGAGCGATACGTCCGACAGCGCCCGGATCCCCCCGAACGCCACGTTGACGCCAGCCACGTCCAGAATGTCGGTAGCCATACCATCCCGTCTGACTTGCCCTGCCGACACGTACGGCCGGGCGGCCGTGGCCGTCCGTCTTGCCGCCCGAAGTCTGCAGGCTCCTCCCATGGGCCATCTCGGACCCTCACGCGACCGACATTATCGGAGCGGCGGAACCCGTATAACCGGCGCATCTGCAAACCATCGTTGCAGATAACGCAAACTCCGACGCCATATAGACCGCTATAGTGCCAGCCGGTGCAAAGGGAGGACGACATGATCGAGATTGGCGATTTCCGGATCTCGCGGGTCGAGGAAGTGGTGCTCGACGAGCCGACCGACCTCCTCGGCGGCTTGGACGACAGCATCATCGCGGCGAACCGGGACTGGATGGTCCCGAATTTCTACAGCGAGGAACGCCACGTCCTCTATTCGATGATCCATTGCTGGATCCTCCGCAGGGGCGACCGCACGATCATCGTCGACACGGGCGGCGGCGACGACCGCGACAGGCCGCTGTCGCCGCGCTTCCACATGCAGAAGCGTCATCTCGACCGGGGGCTCGCGGCGGCGGGAGTAGACTTCGAGGCGGTCGACACGGTGTTCCTGACGCATCTGCACGTCGACCACGTCGGCTGGAACACGAGGCTCGAGGGCGATCGCTTCGTGCCTACCTTCCCCAACGCGCGGTATCTCGTCTCGGCCAGGGAACTGGAAGCCCGCGATCCCGGGCGCGGTGCGGCGTCGAAGCCGCCGGCCTCGTGGAACACATACCTCGACGCGGTGAAGCCGGTGCTCGACGCGGGGCTCGTGGACGTCGTGGAAGGGACGGAGAGCCTCGGCGACGGGCTCGACATGATCCAGATCCCCGGACATGCGCCGGGCATGATGGGGCTTCGCGTCCGCTCGAAGGGGCAGGAGGCGGTCTTCATCACGGACGTCATGCACCAGCCGCTGCAGGTGCTCTACCCGCAATGGAACAGCAAGTTCTGCGAGAACCAGGACATGGCGCGCGAGACAAGGGCCAAGGTCCTGAAACACGCGGCCGACGAAGGCGCCCTTCTGCTGCCGTCGCATTACGGGCGGCCCTTCTGCGGCTTCGCCCGCCGCGACGGGAGCGGGTACCGGTTCGAGCCGGCCCCGGACGTGCTGTGAGCGCGCGCCTGCGCGCGGAGACGCATGGCCAGCCCGGAGCGCCGGCGCTCCTGCTCGTCCATGCGCTCGGCACCGATGGCCGCTTCTGGGACGAAGCGGTGGCGGAACTCGCCCGCGACTTCCACTGCATCGTGCCCGACCTCCGGGCCTCCGGCCGCACGCCCAATCCCGCCGCGCCCGTCACGGCGCAGGAGCATGCCGCCGATCTGGTCGGCCTGCTGGACGACCTCGGAGTGGAACGGGCTTTCTTCGCCGGCTGTGCCATAGGCGGCATGGTGGCCGCGGTCGCCGCCGCCGCCGCGCCGGAACGCTGCGCCGGGCTGGTGATGACCAATCCGGGCGTCCGCAACGCCGACGGCGTGAAGGACATGCTGCGGGACCGCGTCGGCCAGGTCCGCGCGCAGGGCATGGGCGTCCTGCTGCCTGGCGCGGCCGACAAGTCCTTCCATTCCATGCCTCGCGACGCGCGGTTCGACCGCTATGTCGAGCGCTACGCAGCCCAGGACCCGGAAGCCTATGCGCTGTCGGTCCTCGGCTTCCTTGACATCGACATCCGGCCAATCCTGCCGGACGTCCGGTGTCCGGTCCTGCTCATTCCCGGCGGACAGGACGTCCTCATGCCGGCCGACAGCACCGAAGTCATCCGCAGCCTCGTCCCGCAGGCCGGGGTGGTGCGCTTCGACGACGTCGCGCACTTCATCCCCTTCCAGGCGCCGGGACGTTTCGTGGCCGAGCTTCGCCGCTTCGCCGCCGCCAGCACGCCCGGGGGCCTTTCCTAGAGGGGCGCCAGTTCCTTCTTGAAGGTCTGGGCCAGGAAGTCGACGAAGAGCCGCAGCTTGAAGGAGGTCTGGCGGCTGGCCGGGAACACGGCATAGACGCCGTTCTCGAAATCGACGTGGCTGACCTTGTAGCCCGGCAGCAGCCGTACCAGGCGGCCGTCGGCCAGCTCGCGGTGCACCGACCAGTCCGGCAGCAGCGCGACGCCCACGTCGGCCTTGGCCAGTTCCACGAGCGCATAGCCGAAGTCGGTCTGCACGGAGCCGCGCACCGGCACCTCCTCGATCCGCTTCTCCGCGTCCATGAAGCGCCAGACCGGCGTGCCGAGGTTGATACGGTAGGTCAGGCAGTTGTGGTTGCGCAGGTCCTGTGGCGAGTAGATCGGCGGCCGGCCGCCCAGATAGGCGGGCGTGGCGACCGCCACCCGTTCGCTGCCCGTCAGCTTGCGCGCGATCAGCGACGAATCCTCGAGCTTGCCGATGCGGATGTCGACGTCGATGCTCTGGTCCATCACGGGCGCGATGCTGTTCGACAGGACAAGGTCCAGGCGGATGTCGGGGTACTGCGCCATGAACTGGCGCAGGTGGGGCAGGATGATCAACTGCCCGACCAGCATGCGCGAGTGGACGCGCAGCACGCCTTCAGGCTTCGCCTGGAGCTGGCTGACGCTTCGGTTGGCCTCCGCCAGCTGCTGCAGGATCTGCTCCACCTGGGCATAGTAGAGCTCGCCCGCCTCCGTCAGCGCCATGTTGCGGCTGGACCGCTTCAGCAGCTGGGTTCCAAGCTGCTCCTCAAGCGAGGTGATGTGGCGCGAGACGGAGGCGGGGGAACTCCCCAGCAGCCGACCCGCACCCGAAAGCGTGCCCTGCTGCACGGCGCCCACGAAGGAGCGCAAAGTCAGGAACCACTCCATGCAGGCCCTCCCGAAGCCCTCCATCCACGAGTACATCCGGTACTCCATACGCGTTATCTTTTCAAATTCCGAAAAGGTGGGCTTTGCCTGCTGGGCGTTCAGCCGCCCCGGGCAAAGTGGTAGTGCTCGCCCATCGGTTTCTGCGGAGGAGATGCGGGATGGCGACAGGCGGCGTTGTGAGCGACCTCGACAAGGGCGACGTGCTCGGCCCCGTGGAGTACACGCTCAGTCCCTTCGTGGTCCGCGAGTACTCGCATGCAGTCGAGATGCATCATCCGTGCTTCCAGGGGCGCCAGGGCGACCTCGTGATGCCGCCGACGCTCATTCACCTCGACAAGCTGCGCCTCTATCGCCACGCGTGCCCTGGCGGCACCGGCGCCAGCGCGCGCATCCACTTCGAATACGACGCCGAGGTCTTCGAGGCGGTACGCGTCGGCGACCGGCTGAGCGTCAGGGGCGAGATCACTGACCGCTACGCCAAGAACGGGCGGGAGTACGCCGTGCTCGAGATGAAGCTCACCAACGTCGATACGGGCAGGCTCGTCATGCGGTATCTCGACCGTGTGATCCTTGCCTACCGTTCCGCTTCCAGGGCCGCTTGAGCGGAAGGTTTGACCATGAACGCCGAGATATCGAAGCCCGGTTCGGAGTTCGCGCTGGCTCCGCGGCCGATGACGCGCGAGCGGATGCGCTGGTACGTGGACGCCCAGCCCACCATCGCGGCGGACGACGGGCGGATCCATACGCAGGAGCCGACCATCCACGACGACGACGACTATGCCCGCAGGCAGGGACTGCCGGGGATCATCGCCGACGGGATGATCTCGACCAACTGGATCCTGGGCCTGCTGATCGACGTCTATGGCGAGGGCGTTGCCGGCCGCTGCAGGCTCCGCACCAAGTACGTCGCGCCCATCTACGAGGACCAGACCGTTATCACCCGCGCCCGCGTCGTCGACGTCGCGCCGGCCGGGGACGGGCTGCGGGCGTGCCGGCTGGACGTCTGGTGCGAGGACGACACCGGCACGAAGCTGACGGTCGGCGAAGCGACGGTCTACCTGTGACGCCGGCGGCCGGCAGGGACGCATGACGGTCGTCGCGGCGCGGGAGTAACGATGAGCCAGGTCCTTGAAGGTATCCGCGTCCTGGACTTCTCGCGAATATTCGCGGGTCCGGATTCCACCCAGCTGCTCGGCGACCTCGGCGCCGACGTCGTCAAGGTCGAGAGCCCCGGCGGCGGCGACGAGTGCCGCTTCCTGGGGGTGACGGAGGCCGAACTCGAGAGGATCGGCGCGCCGAGCCCGTCCTTCCGCTCCTTCAACCGCAACAAGCGCTCGATAGTCCTCGACCTGGCGAGCGACGCCGGCCGCGCGGCGGCCAGGCGACTGATGCTGAGCGCCGACGTGGTGGTCAACAACTTCCGGCCGGGAACGATGGAGCGGTGGGGAATCGGCTATGACGATCTCCGCGCCGAGCACCCGCGCATGGTCTACTGCGATTTCCACGCCTACGGCCCGGTCGGACCGCTGGCGCAGGTGGGCGCCAACGACCTCGCGCTCCAGGCCCATTCCGGGCTGATGAGCATAACCGGCGAGGAGGGGGGCGCGCCCGCCCGCGCCGGCAGCGCCATCGTCGACCTCCATGCGAGCCTCGCCATCGTCAGCGGCGTGCTCGCGGCCCTGTTCCACCGTGAACGCACCGGCGAGGGGCAGCGGGTCGACACGTCCCTGCTGCTCTCCTCCGCTCACCTGATGAGCTACTTCTACCAGGACTACTGGCTGACCGGGAACGAGCATCGCCGGATGGGCACGGCGAACCATCTCAGCGTACCCAACCAGGCGTTTCCCGCCAGTGACGGCTACGTGGTCATCATCGCGCCGTCCGACGAGATGTGGAAGCGGCTCGTCGAGGCGCTTGATCCGGTCGCGCTCGGCGCCGAGGAGTTCCGCACGGCCTCGGAGCGCCTGCGCCTGCGCAGGGACGTGATCGAAGCGATTTCTTCCGTCACGCGGGGCATGAGCAAGCACGAGATCCAGGACCGGCTGAGCCGGGCGAAGGTCAACGTCTCGATCATGCTCGGCATCGGCGAGGCGGCCGAACATCCGCAGTTCGAGGCGGTGGGCGGCGTCTTCCGCTTCGGCGAGAACGGCGACCGCTACGTCGCCACTCCCTTCCGGCTTCATGCCACCCCGGGGCGCATGACGCGAGGCTATCCCGAACCGGGCGAACACACCGCCGAAGTCCTGGCCGAGGCCGGCTTCTCTAATGAAGAGGTCGCCGAACTGTCAGGGAAGCGGGCATGAGCGGGACCGGCGGACGCGTCCCGGCCGCATCCGGAGGAGCCGGGCTCGCGCGGCTCGACGCGATGATGCGGGCGCGCAGCGTCGCGGTCGTGGGCGCGTCGTCGGACGCGGCCAAGATCGGCGGCAAGCCGGTGGCGCTGATGAAGGCGCACTTCGCGGGCAGCATCCGGCCGGTCAATCCCAACCGTCCGGAGATCCTCGGGCTTCCGTCCGTCCCGCGGATCGGCGCCATGGAGGAACCCGCCGACATGGCGATCGTCGCGGTCGGCGCCGCGCAGGCAGAGGCCGCCGTGGCGGAGTGCCTGGACGCAGGCGTCAGGTCCATCGTCCTGTTCAGCGCCGGCTTCGGCGAGGTCGACGCGGCCGGCCTGGCCGCGCAGGAGCGGATGGCCGACCGCTGCCGTGCTTCGGGCGCCCGGCTGCTCGGTCCCAACAGCCTAGGCCTCATCAATTTCCACACCGGGCTCTACGCCACCTTCTCGGCGGCGCTCGACAATGTCTGGCCGCGCAAGGGCAGCGTCGGCATCGCCAGCCAGAGCGGCGCGGTCGGCACCTACATCATGGCGCTCGCCGCCGAGGCCGGCGTCGGCTTCAGCCATTTCATCGCCACCGGCAACGAGGCAGACGTCGATGTCGCCGACTGCATAGAATGGATGGCCTGCGATCCGCAGACCAGGGTCATCGTCGCGTATATCGAGGGCTGCCGCGACGGCGGCCGCCTGAAGCGCGCGCTCGAGGCCGCCCGCCGGGCGGGCAAGCCCGTCATCGCCATCAAGCCGGGCGCCAGCGACGAAGGGCTTGCGGCCGTGAAGTCCCACACCGGTTCGCTGGCGGGTTCGAAGCAGGTCTTCGACGCGGTCCTCAAGGCCTACGGCGCGTGGCCGGCGACCGGCATGGAGGAAGCGGTCGACCTCGCGCTTGCCTGCTGCACGGGCAAGTTCCCGTCGGGCCGCGAGGCAATGATCATCACGCCCTCGGGCGGCGTCGGCATCATGATGGCCGACGCCTGCGTGGCGGCCGGGCTCGCGCTGCCAGCGCCGGACGGGAAGGTCGCCGCGCAGGTCAGGGCGCTGCTGCCGCTGGCCAGCACCGGAAACCCTCTCGACACGACGGCGCAGGTATCGAACGACTTCCGCCTCTATGGCCAGGTCATCGACATCGTCGCAACCGGTTCCGGCGCCCCGATCCTGTTCATCTTCATGGCCCACATGGGTAAGACGCCCGCCGTCACCGAACTCCTGAAGCCGATGCTGCGCGACGTGGCGGCACGGTATCCCGACCGCGTCATGGCGATCGTCACCCGGGCCTCGGACGATTTCCGCGCCGAAATGACCGAGGCCGGCTTCCTCGTGTTCGAGGATCCGAACCGCGCGGTCGCGGCAGTCGGCGCGCTCGTGCATTTCGCCAGGAACTTCGCCCGTGCCGGCGTGCCGGAGGAGGTCATTCCGCCGATGCCGCCCGGGGAACTGGAGAAGGCCGCCGCCGATCCGGCCATCGCCGCTGCGCTGCTCGCCGCTCTGGGCATCCCCGGCGTGCCTCTTCGCCGGGCCGCCGATCCGGATGCCGCGGCTGCCGCGGCACGTGAGGCCGGCTATCCCGTCGCGCTGAAGATCGACTCGCCCGACATCCGGCACAAGACGGAAGCGGGCGGCGTCCATCTGGCGATCCGCGACGAGGACGCGCTCCGCCATGCCTGGTCGCGGATGATGGCAGACGCCGCCCGGCTCGCGCCCGGCGCCCGCATCTCCGGCGCCACCGTCTCGCCGATGCTGACGGGCGGCGTCGAGACGATCATCGGCTCGCAGAACGATCCAGACCTGGGCCCGGTCGTCATGTTCGGTCTCGGCGGAACCATGGCCGAGGCCCTGAAGGACGTCGTCTTCGCGCCGGCCCCGGTCGACATGGCGAGGGCTTGCGAAATGATCGGCCAGATCCGCGGACACGAGCTCCTCGAGGGCTGGCGCGGCTCCGCGCCAGTCGATCGCGGCATGCTGGCGAGCGCGATCGTCGCCGTGTCCCGGTTCGCGGCCGCCAACCGCGAAACGGTCGAGAGCCTGGAGGTCAACCCGTTCGTCGCGTTGCCCAACGGCGGCGCAGCGGTCGACCTGCTGCTTCAGCTGCGCGGGGGAGAATGAACCATGGTCGACGTCTCCTTCACGCCGACGCAGCGGGCCTATCGCGCCGGCGTCCGCGCCTGGCTCGCGGGGAACCTTCCGGCCGACTGGGGCGGCCCGCGTTACACGGGGCCTGACGACGACGCCGAGAACGCCCGGTTCCAGATCGACTGGGAGCGCCGGCTCTATGCCGCCGGATACCAGGGCATCCACTGGCCGGAGGCCTATGGCGGCCAGGGCCTGAGCCTGCTGGAGCATCTCATCGCGTCGGAGGAACTCGGCCGGGTTTCGGCGCCCGAGGGCATCAATACGCTGGGCAAGGAACTGGTCGGCCCGATCGTGCTGGCGCTCGGAACCGAAGAGCAGAAGCGCCGGATCATTCCGCGCATCCTGAAGCTGGACGACATCTGGTGCCAGGGCTTCTCGGAGCCCGACGCGGGCTCCGACCTGGCCGGCCTGCGGACGAGGGCCTCGCGCGACGGCGACCGCTGGGTGATCAACGGACAGAAACTCTGGACCAGCTTCGCGCACCATGCGAACAAGTGCATCCTGCTCGCCCGCACCGATCCGGAAGCGCCGAAGCACAAGGGGCTGACGCTCTTCCTGCTCGACATGGAGACGCCGGGCGTGACCGTGCGTCCGCTGCGCCAGATCACGGGCCGCAGCGAGTTCAACGAGGTCTTCTTCGAGAATGTCCGCATCCCGCTGGATGCACACCTCGGCGCCGTCAACGAAGGCTGGAACGCGGCGGTCGGCGTGCTCAGCTTCGAACGGGCGACGGCGCGCCTCTACCGGCAGTCCCGCTTCATGTCGGAATTCCTCCAGCTGGTCTCGAGCCTGAAGTCGCGGCCGGGCCAGGCATCCGACCCGGTGCTCAGGCAGCGCGCGGGCGCGCTCCTGGCGGAACTGCGCATGCACCGGCTCCTCAACCTCAAGGTCGTCAGCCGTGTCGTCAACGGCCGCGAAATCGGTTCCGAGGCGAGCGTGGTGAAGCTGTTCTGGAGCGAGATGCACCAGAGGATCATGGATTTCGCCTCGGATGTCTTCGCGCAGGACTTCGTCCTCGACCTGCCGGAAGCGGAACGGTTCCGGTTCCTGTACCTGCACATAAAGGCCGAGACGATCTACGCCGGAACATCGGAAATCCAGCGCAGCATCGTCGGCGAGCGCATGCTCGGACTGGGAAGGTAGCGATGCACTTCGACTTCTCCTTCGAACAGTCCACGCTCGCCGACAGCACCGGGCGGTTCTTCAGGTCCATCCCGCCTTTCCTGCAGTCCGCACCTGGGTCATACGAGCCGAGGAAGGTCCTGGAAGGGCTGGCCGGACTGGGACTGTTCGGCGAAGGCTCGCCGCTCGGGTACGTCGATGCGGCGGCCGTCGCCATCGAGGCGGGCCGGTCGCTCGTCGCCGCGCCCGCGACGGAGGCGATCGCGATCGCGGTCTCCCTGTCGCGCGGCCGGGCCGAACTCGCGACGAGGCTGGCTGCAGGCGAGGTTCCCGGCGTTGCGGTAGACGGATGCCTGGTGCGCCGCGGCACGCAGGTGTCGGGCGACGCGGTCGTAACCCACGGACTGGCGGCGGACTTCCTGCTCGTGCCCGCAGGAGGGGAGGGCGGCCGCGACTGGGTGCTCCTCGACCCGTCCGTCTCGACGATGGCGCCTGCCGACACGATGGACATCACCGCAGGCGCGGCGCGGGTGAGAATCGATGGCGCGTCCGTGCCGGCCGCCGGCGGGGCCGATGCTGCCTCGATGGACCGCGCGCTCAGGCTTCTTGCGCTGGCCGAGATCGTCGGCGCAGCCGACGCCTGTCTCGCCCGCACGGTCGCCTACGTCGCGGAGCGGAAGCAGTTCGGCAGGCCGGTCGGAAGCAACCAGGCCGTCAAGCACATGGCGGCGGACTGCGCGGTGTCGCTGGAGGCGATGAAGGCGGCCGTCGAATACGCGGCCTGGACCCTCGACGCGGCGGGCGACGACGCCGAAGCGGCCGGGGAAGCGTCGCCCGCCCTGTGGTCCGCCGCTTCGTATGTCGGCGAACACGGGAAGCGCATCGCCGAACGCTGCGTCCAGATGCACGGCGGCATCGCCTTCACCTGGGACTACGGACTGCACGTGCCGCTGCGGCGCATCCTCTTCCGTACGGCGACGCTCGCCGCCGTCAGGAATGGCCGGGAGGATCTGGCCGCCCATCTCATCGACTGACGGAGGACCCCATGGACATCGCCGAGAAGGCAGCGCTGAAGGACAGGATCATCGAGGCACGGGGCTATTGGGCCCGCTTCCATGACGTCCTGCTCGAGCGCGCGCCGCGTTTCCTCGAAGCATACCTCGGCTTTCAGTCGGGACCGACGGATTCCGGCGTCCTTCCGCGGAAGCTGTGCGAGTTCGTCTACATCGCCATAGACCTGTCCGTGAACCATATGTACGAGCGAGGCGCGCGTCGCCACATGGAGCATGCCCTGAAGGCAGGCGCCACGCCCGAAGAGGTCCTCCAGGTGATCCTGCTGACGACGGTCATCGCCGCGCGGCAGCCGATCGACCTCGGCCTCAAGGTGCTGGCCGAAGAAGTCCCGGGCTTCCCGCCGGAACGCGGGACGGCTTCCCTGATGAACGACGTCGATCCAGCGCTTGGCGCCACCTACCGGGCCTATGCGGCGGCGGCCGAAAGCGGCCCGCTGTCGGCGAAGGAGCGCGAACTCGTGTCGCTTGCGGTCTGCGCGGCGCCGACCGCGCTCTTCGAGGACGGGATACGCGATCACGTCCGCGGCGCGCTCGCGCAGGGGGCGACCCCGCGCGAGATCCATGCGGTCCTGCAGCTTTCGGCCGCGCTTTCGATCCACACCTGCACCATCGGCATTCCCGGCTTCCAGGACGTGCTCGATGGCAAGTTCGTCGAATAGGAGGCTGACATGACCGGTGTAACGTTCGCCGAGATCAACGGCGCGGCCTGCCGCTTCGCCGTCGACGGCGAGGGGCCGCGCGCCCTGGTCCTCGTACACGAGCTCGGCGGCAGCCTCGACAGCTGGACCGGCCTCGTGCCGCTCCTGCCCCGGGGATGGCGCATCGTCCGCCACGACCTCCGCGGCGCCGGCATGTCGGAGAAGGTGCGCGGCTCGAACGACCTCGACGTGCTTGCGGACGACGTCGCGGCCCTGCTCGACCTTCTCGGCATCGACGGCCCGGCGGTCGCCGTCGGCGCGGCGATGGGGGCTGCCGTCGCCGTCCGCCTGGCGACGAGGTTCCCGGCCCGGGTCGGAAAGCTCGCGCTCGTCGGCCCCGCGCTCGGCGTGCCGGCGGAGCGGCGCGAGGCCGCGCGTGCCCTGACGGACCGGATCGAGACCGACGGCATGCGCGCCCTGTCCGAGGCCGTCCTGCCGCGCGCCTTCCCGGACGGGCTCTGGCCGTCGGCCGAAGCCAGGTCGCTCGCGACGGCGCGCTGGCTCGGCGCGGATCCGGAAGGCTATGCCGCCAACTACCGCATCCTCATCGACCAGGACCTGCGCCCCGAACTGGCGCGCGTCGCCTGCCCGACGCTCGTCCTGGCTGGCCGGCACGATCCCTTCGGCACGCCCGAGGCACTCGATGCCGGGACGTCGGCGCTGCCGCAGCGGTCGTTCGCGACGCTGGAGGGCGGTCACTTCATGTCCATCCAGTCGCCGCGGGTGGTGGCCGACGCCCTCGTCCCGTTCCTCGGGGACTGAGGCCGGGGACCCTTCGCGGCGTCCGCTGCAGCCGCTTCGGCGACTGGCGCCCCGAGCACCGGCCAGCGCTTGTCTTCGGTGAGCGCCGGGCCGGCGATGATTTCGCAGAGCGCTCCGATGTAGCTGACGGCGAGGCAGCCCGAAGGGCAGAGCTGTTCCGGGCGCAAGGGCCCCTCGCGCACGTCAAGCCGACGACGATGCTCTACCGCAACATGCTGGCGATGGAGACCGAGGAACTGCTGCGATCGCATCCGGTCGACGGGGCAGTGCTGATGGGCGGCTGCGACAAGACCACGCCGGGACCTCTTCTCTGCGCGACCAGCATGGACCTGCCCGCGGTCTTCCTCCCGGCTGGCGCCATGCTGCGCGGCAACCTGCGCGGGCATGTGCTGGGTTCGGGCTCCGACGCATGGAAGTACTGGGACGAACGCCGCGCGGGCAGGATCGACGCGGCGGAATGGCAGGCGGTCGAAGGCGGCATCGCGCGCTCCTGCGGCCACGGCATGACCATGGGCACGGCGAGCACCATGACCGCCATCGCCGAGGCGATGGGCATGACGCTTCCGGGCGCGTCGTCGGTTCCGGCAGCGGACGCCGGGCACATCCGGCTTGCGAGCGCGTGCGGCCGCCGCATCGTGGAGATGGTGGCCGAGGACTTCAGGCCGTCGGCCATCCTGTCGCGCGCAGCCTTCCGGAATGCCATCGTCGTAGCCATGGCCATGGGATGCTCGACGAACGCCGTCATCCACCTGATAGCGCTCGCAAGGCGGGCCGGCCATGACATCGGGCTTGCGGACTTCGAGGCGGCCAGAAGGCAGGTTCCGGCGCTGGCGAACGTCAGGCCGCCGGGCGACCGCTAGCTGATGGAGGACTTCTTCTACGCGGGCGGGATCCTCGGCCCGATGGAGCGGCTGTCCGGCTTCCTCGACCCGGCGCCACTGACCGTGTCGGGCAGGCCGATCGGCGAGGGCTACGCGGGCGCGCCGGTGTGGAACGACGACGTCATCCGGCCGCTCGGCCGTCCGGTCTCGACCGAGCCCGCGATGGCCGTCCTCTACGGCAGCACCGCCCCGCGGGGCTGCGTGATGAAGCCGTCGGCCGCCGATCCGAGGCTCCTGAAGCACGCCGGCCCGGCGCTGGTGTTCGATTCCTACGCAGAGATGAAGCAGCGGATCGACGATCCCGACCTCGACGTGACGCCTGACACGGTCCTGGTCATGCGCGGGACGGGCCCGCAGGGCGGTCCGGACATGCCGGAATGGGGCATGCTGCCTATCCCGCGGAAACTGCTCGGGCAGGGGGTGCGCGACATGCTGCGCATCTCGGACGCGCGCATGAGCGGCACGAGCTACGGCGCGTGCGTGCTGCACGTCTCGCCGGAAGCCCATGTCGGCAGGCCGCTGGCGCTGGTGCGCACCGGCGACGCCATCGCCGTGGACGTTTCCGCGCGCCGCATCGACATGCTCGTGGACGAAGCCGAACTCGAGGCCCGCCGCGCGGCCTGGCAGGCGCCGGAAACCCGTTTCGGCCGCGGCTACGGATGGATGTTCTCGCGCCATATCGGCCAGGCCGACGAGGGCTGCGACTTCGATTTCCTGGAAACCGGGTTCGGACCCAGCCCGGGCGAACCGGCAATCCTTTGACTGGCGGAGGGGAAGACATGACCGAAACGGTACCGGCGTTGCTGATGGGCGGCACGTTCCGCAGCGAAACGTCCCGCCAGCGCACGCGCGTGGTCAGCCCGTGCACCGAGGAGGAACTCTGGACCGCGCCGGCGGCGGGGCCGGAGGAGGTCGCGGAGGCGCTCTGCCACGCGCGGGAAGCTCTGCCGGAATGGGCCGCCGTCCACGGATGGGAACGCGCCAGGGTGCTGCGCGGCATCGAGCAGCACCCTGGAGCGGCGGAAGGCCGCGATCGCCCGCGCGCTCTCGCTGGAGATCGGCCGACCGATCGCGCAGTCCGACGGCGAGGTGGCGATCGCGATCGAGCAGTTCGAATGGTTCGCGGGCGAGGCGGAGCGGCTCTTCGGCGAGACCATCCCCTCGCGGCAGAGCGGACGGCTCCAGGCCGTTCCGGAGCCGGTCGGGATCGTCGCGGCCTTCACCGCCTGGAACTTTCCGGTCAAACTGATCGCCCGCAAGATCGCGCCCGCGCTGGCGGCGGGGTGCCCGGTCATCTGCCGGCCGTCCGAGCAGACGCCGCTCACCTCGATGCTGATCGCGCACGCCTGCATGGAGGGCGGCGCTCCCGCCGGCGTGGTCCAGATGCTGCACGGTCCGGCCGACTTGGTCACCCCGCTGCTGATGGCGGCCGAAGAGGTGCGCAAGATCTCGCTGACCGGATCGACGCGCGTCGGCAAGCTGCTGCTCGCGCAGGCGGCGCAGACGGCAAAGCGGGCGTCGATGGAGCTCGGCGGCCGCGCGCCGGTGGTCGTCTGCGAGGACGCCGACGTCGACGCGGCGGCCGCCCAGTGCGCGGTCTTCAAGTACCGCAACGCGGGGCAGGTCTGCATCGCGCCCAACCGCTTCTACGTCCACGCGGACGTCGCGTCCCGCTTCACCGAACGGATGGTCGAGGCCGCCTGCGCGCTCGTGCTGGGCGACAGCCAGGACGCGGGGACGACCATGGGGCCGCTGACGCTTGCCTCGCAGCGCGACCGGGTCGAGGCGCTGTGCGCGGAGACCGTCGCGGACGGCGCGCGCTGCCTTGCCGGCGGCAGAAGGCCCGCCCACCGCAACAAGGGCTTCTTCTTCGAGCCGACGGCGCTCGCCGACGTGCCCGACACGGCGCGGATCATGCGCGATGAGCCGTTCGGGCCCCTGGCGCCCATCGCCGTGTTTTGCGACCTGGACGACGCGCTCGAACGCGCCAATTCGACCCCTTACGGGCTTGCCGCCTACGGCTTCACCGCCAGCCAGAAGAAAGCCGAGGCGCTGAGCCGCGGCCTGCGTGCGGGGATGGCCGGGATCAACACCTTCATGATCGCCCATGCGGAGGCGCCCTTCGGCGGGATCGGCCATTCGGGCATGGCAGGGAAGGGGGCAGGCAGGCGACAAACGATTACCTGGACGTCAAGCTCGCCCACTTCGTGGCCGAGTGACGATGGACGGGTTCGTCAACCCGCTGCGCCGGACCTGGTCGCAGGGCCGGACCGCCGCCAACGCCCGGGCTTGCCTGCCCCTCGGTCCGGTCGGCCGAGGCGCTGGTCGCTGCAGGCTGGGATTCCGTCACCGTCGACATGCAGCACGGCACGGCCGACTACGCTGCCCTCCTGACGCTGCTCCCCGTGATCGAGCGCAGCGGCGCCGCTGCGCTCGTGCGCGTGCCCTGGCTGGACGAGGGCGCCGTCATGCGGGCGCTCGACGCGGGGGCGCTCGGCGTCATCGCGCCGATGATCGAGACTGCGGCGGACGCCCGCCGGCTGGTTTCCGCCTGCCTCTATCCGCCCGACGGCGGACGCAGCTTCGGCCCGGTGCGCGCCCGCCTTGCCTGGGGGGACGGCTACGCCGCCGCCGCCAACCGCGAGATCCTGCCCATCGCGATGATCGAGACGCGCGCGGCCATGGACAGCCTCGACGCGATCGCCGCGACGCCCGGCCTCGCCGGCCTCTATGTCGGTCCCGCGGACCTGTCGCTCGCGCATGGCTTCGCGCCTGCCTTCGACAGGGGGAGCCGGAGATGCTGGCCATGATCGAGCGCATCCGTCTTGCCTGCGCGGCCAACGGGATCGCCGCCTGCATCCACTGCGGCGAACCGGGCTACGCGCGCCGGATGGGAGAACAGGGCTTCGCGCTGGCCACGATCGGTTTCCGATGCCAGGTTCATCGAGGCGGGGGCGAAGGCCTCCCTTTCCGCGTTTCGCCAGCGGACGGAGTAGCGTGTCGCCGTTCGCTTGAAATACGGCGCCATGCGGCGCCCAGACCGGGGAACGGAGCCCTGGCACGAGCCCCGCGCGGAACGACGGTCCCGTCGCCGCGAAGCGGAAGGACCGGGGACGCGGCGCATGCTCGCACCGTGCCTCGAGACCTGCGGAAGCGCGCTGCCGGGCAAGGCGCCGAGGGCCGGGGCTTGCGCTTCCACGCAGGGAGCATCCTTCCGCTACGTCAGGCGTCGTAGCGGAAACCGCGCTGCCCCGGCAGCGTCGGCCAGGCCGTCGACGGGAACGCCCGGGGCAACGATTGCGGTCCATGGCCGCTTCGGGAGAACCTTCCGGCATCCAGGGGCCGGTCACCCTGACCCGCCAGAAGCCGACGACGCCTTGGGCAACCGGCGGGACCGCGCGGATGTTCTCGTCGGCATGATCAATGCCGAAACAGCAGGCGCCGGCTCCGGCAGGCTCCCGCAAGAAACCCTTCGTGTCCCTGTCGACCGGCGCTGCCGCTTTCCCTGCCTGCCATCCGGCTGAAACGAGGTTCCCCGGCCGGGACTGGCGCACGCACGCGCCGGTCGGGCAGCGGACGCCGCCGGAGATGGGCGGGGACGCGGAGCCGGCCGGTCCGAGGTCGCGCCAGGAACGGGGGATGGGGCGAACTCCGAACGGAGGCCGGTTGCCGCTCGTGCCGGCCGGGCCAATTCCGTGGGAGGGCACAGGCCACGGCATGGTGCGGGCACGACATGACCGACCGATTCATCGGCATGCGCGGAATCAAGGGCCTGAAGGCGTGATCTGCCGTGTCGGTGACGTGCGCGCCATCCGTTTCGGCGTGCCCGCAACCTGGAGTGCATCATCTCGATTTGCGGTAATCCGATTCATGGATCGGGGAAGACGATTCAGGATACGGGAGATCCGATTCCGGATCCTGCGACGCCGATTCAGAACTGCGGGCAGGCGATTCGCCGGTGCGGCGAGCGGGCCGGGGCACCGGAAGGGGACGGTCCTCCCGGCGCAGCCCGTCGACGGCGGGAACGCCGACGTGGCGGGAGCCTGAGGCGCCCGGCACGGCGGCGGCGACCGGCCACGGCAGGCAAGGGCGCATGTTCACAGGGAGAGGAGGCCGTTTGGCCGCCGCGGCTTCCGGGTCGCGCGGGCGGCTTCGGGGTAGAACGGGAGCTTTCCCGTGCGGGAAGGCTGCGCAACCGCTGGAAACGGCTCCGCGCCATTGAGACGGGCATGCGCTGTGGGCGGGCGGCGGCGCCGGCCGTGTCCGGCGGGACCATCCGTTCGGCCTGAGACCGCGCCCGCGATGAGGAACCGGCCATCGTGCGCGCCGTCTCCACCATCACGAGGAAGCCGGCCATGCGTAGAGTTTCCGAGCCAGGCCCTGGCCGCGCCTCAACGGCACCTCCGACCGCCAGGAACGCAGCCGCGCCTGCCGACGCGGCGCCTCTTTCGGGCGCCCCTCTGCGGTGCCGGGGCCTGATGAAGGACGGCTTGCGGGCTCTCCCGGATTGCGCCTTTTGGCAAACACCGTTTGCACATCTCCTGCCCTTCTCTCCCCATTACTTCATCAAACCCCGTTTGCAGCCGGCGCCCCCCGGTTCCCCATCGCGGGAGAGGCGAGCGTCGATGCCGCGTCGCAGGCCTGTCCCCACCGGTTCAGGCGCCACGGTGCCGGGCGGGACGGCCGGGACGCCGTGCAAGGGCAGCGGCCTCCGCAGCAGCGCGCTACGTGCCGGGGACCGGCAGGTCGCAACGAGCGGTAGGGTCCCTCGAGGCAGAGGCCAAGGCAGGCCGTGGCCATCATTGGCCGACGGCGACGGACCCCGCGCCGACGGCCGGCTCGGGGCCGGGCAGAACGGACGCGACACAATGGTTGCCGGAGACGAAGCCATCCCGCGCTTCCTTCCGGTCCGGCCGCCTGCTCAGTCTGCTCGGAGCCGGTCATCGGCTGCCCGGCTGCCCTCGGCGCTAGCGGCCAGGCGGGGCGGGAAAGCGAAGGGCTGGCTGCCCGGATCGCGTCGGCCGGCCGAGCCGCACCCGCACGCCTTCGCGCGCAGCATCCCGGCCACGTCGTCCGGCGTCTCCATCACCTGCCCCCCGTGGATCACTCCACGACGGGGCTTGCCGTGGTTCGTTCCCCGTTCATCTGCTCTCTCCTCGGTTTTCCAAGGGGGGCAGTTCCTCTTGGCGCCGCGGCGGCAGTTTTCCATGAGGAGCGACAGCCGACGCGGGGAACGGCGCAGCCGGGCTCATGTCATTGCCGTCCACGCTTTCGCAGCTGGTGCGGTCCAGCCCGCCTGGGTCCGGCCGGGTGATGCGGACGGACGGCACGCATGGCGATTGAGGCGGGATCCGGGCTGTCTCCCGGCAACCGCCGGAGCCTGGTTTCGGCGCCGCCGCCGGCAGACAGCCAACGTGGCGCGGCGAAGGTCGGGCGCTGCTCCTGTTCGCTCCGGCCGCGATGTTCCTCCGCTGGCCGCCGCGGCTTCACCGGCCGCGTACCGGGCGCGGATACGTGGCGAGATGGCAGCGTCCCTCCGCCGGGCGCCATGAGGGTACCCGGACACCGGCTTGCGGTGACGCTGCTGCCGCGTCGGGGGACGGGAGTTCGTCGACCGGAACTTCCGGTCCCTCCCAAAGCCTCGCGGCGAGCGCAGGGATGATGGCAGCCATCCGGCTGCGTACGCGACGAAGGCGCCCGGAAGCCCGCTGCCTTTCCGGTCATCCGCGGCAGGCGATCAGATCTGGAAGCCGACCTTCCTGACGGCGTCCTTCGGGATCCGTATCCCCGGCCCCGCAGTGTCGTTCTCCGGCAGGAACGTGACGCCCGCCTGCTCCAGCGCCTTCTGCACCCTCAGGCTGACCTCGAGGGTGACTGGCTGGCAAGCTTCGATGCGGACGAGCGAACGGTTGCTGATGCCCGCGCGCCTGGCAAGCTCGGCCGCGGGAATGTCGAGCGCCACCCGGGCGGCGCGGAGGAGGTCGTACGGAGCCTGCATGCGCAGGTTCTAGCGAGCGCCCGCAGCGCGGTCCAGCATGCGATCACGCAAAGGCGTCGCGACGCCACCGTGGTCGGATGGACGCCGCACATCCGGCGCCGTATGCAGGTTACCAGCCTGCCGAATCACCGGGGATCGCCGCCACCCGCCGGAATCCTTCAGCAGCGAGATGGAGCCTGACGATGCTGACGTTCGATCCCCGCAAGAAACTAGGTTCCGAGTATGAAACAGAGGTTAAACACCTCGCCCGGCTGCTGGCCGACATGGAAGGGATCCGCCAGGGAATCCCGCCGGACCGGCTGGCGGGCGGCGACGCCCCCATCCTTGACCGCTGGATGCTCGGGCTGAAGGCGACGCCATCTCTGGCTGGCCTTTCGACCGGGCACCCGCTCCTGCCCGGCCAGAACAGGATGATCGGCACCTCCGCCGTGTGGATGATGTCGGAGGACCGCACCTGGGCGCGGACGCTGTCGCGCTGGTACCGGCTCGGCCGCCCCTTCGGCGAAGCCGATCTTCAGTCCTGAGGGGACGAATCCTTGAGCGCGAACCGCCCGCCTTCGCCCACCCGCCATTTCCAGCGACGCCGCGAGGCGGTGGTGCAGGGCCTGCGTCTTCCCAGCGAGGAGGAACTGCTGCGCGGCATGCCGTTCTTCCGGGAATCGCTGGCGGCGGACATCCGCGAGTTCGCCAAGAGGCTCGGCAGCCGCGCGAAGAAGCGAAGGCTTCCCGATCTCGGCGCCGTCGTGCAATGCCTCGACAAGCTTACCGTAGATGCCGACGCGGAAGGGATCATGCTGCTCGAATCCCTGCTCGACACGCTGCCCCGCGGCAAGGCGTTCCCGGTCGACGCCTGCCGGATGCGGTGCGGCATCTATCTCGCCCATCTCGACTTCACCGTCGCCGGCTGCCGGCTGGCGGGCGAGATGGCGCGGCTGGCGCTGGACGACATCATGAACGGGGCGCGCCCCGACACGATGTCCCTCTCGCTCGGCTGGGCAGCGGCCACATGTGACCAGGAGGTTCTCGCCCGTCCCGGACGTGACGCGACCCGGTCTCTCCACCGTCATCTCGCGCAGGAGGCCATGCGTATCGGCGACCTCTTCGAGCGCGCGATCAACGAAGCGGGGCGGGTTCCGGATGAAGCTGCCGCGCCCGGGCGGCAGGATCCGGCAGGCGGAACCGCTGTCTCCTCGCTCGGCGATCATGGCGCTGGGGAAGAGCCATCCTCCAGGAAGGGGGTGGTGGTTCTCAGGTCCATCGGCAATCCCGTCACCGCCGACGGCAAGCGCGTCGGCAGGGAGTTCGCCGACGTCCTGAACCGGCCGCTGCCCTTGAGGGAGGTGCCGGACCTGGCGCCGGTCCGTGCCGCGCTCGCCGGCGAGTTCCCCTATGCCCCGGCGCTCGTCGATACCCTTCTTGGCGGCCTGGCCGGACGGAAACATGTGTGGCTCCATCCGACGATCCTGCTCGGACCGCCGGCCTGCGGCAAGACGCGGTTCGCCCGGCGGCTTGCGGAGGAACTGCGGGCACCCTTCGTGCCGGTCTCCTGCGGCGGCATGGGCGACGGCGCGATCGGCGGCACGCCCCGCCGCTGGACGACGGGGGAGCCGAGCCTTCCTCTCGCGGCCATCCGGCAGCACGGCTGCGCGGGACCCGTCATCATCCTCGACGAGATCGAGAAGACCGGTACCAGCCGCCATAACGGGAATGCGCACGATGTCCTCCTGGGATTGCTGGAGTGCGAGACCGCAAGCCGCTGGTTCGACCCCTATGCGGAGGCGAACTGCGACCTCGCCGCAGTGACATGGCTGATGACGGCGAACTCCGCCGAGCCGATCCCCGCGGTCCTGCGAGACCGCTGCCGCATCCTCCGTTTCCCGGTGCCCGGTCCGGAACGCCTGGCGGCGCTTGCACCGCTTATCCTTCGGGACCTCTTCGCCCGATCCGGCCACGATCCGCGCTGGGCCGCTCCGCTCGAGCCATTCGAAGTGGAAGCGCTTTCCGCTGCCTGGGGCGGCGGGTCGATCCGCGGGCTGACGAGACTCCTGGAGGGCCTGATCGAGGCCCGCGAACACGAGAGGTCACGGCAATGAAGGTACCTGCATCTCCGCCTTCTGGCGGCAATCGCATGCCTCCGTCGGGCAAGGGGCGCCGAAGGGGACAGCGCAGCCGGGCGAAGCGCGATCGGGTTCGGGCCGGCCGGCCTCCGTCGCCACCGCAAGGCCCGGAGCGATCACCGGAGCTCCTGTACCGGATCGCGGTCCACGAGGCGGGACATGCGGTCATCCGCCACCAGCTGCAGATGGGAATCCTGGAAAGGATCACCATCGACGGCCCGGAGGGCGGCAGCGTCCGGTGGCGCATCGACGTCCAGGACGAGCCTCTCGAGTTCATGTTGGAACTCGAGCTATGGACCTTGCTCACGGGGCGCGCTGCCGAGGAGATGATGCTCGGGGACTGCGCGGTTCATCGTGACGGCGGGACTGACAGCGCCCTTGCGGCGGCGAACGATATCGCTTTCCGCATGGAGACGGTGCTGGGATTCGGCAGGAAATGGCCGCTGCTCTACCGCCCGGCGACCGACCGCGCAACGCTCTATGCCATCGATCCCGAACTCGCGGAGCATGTACACGGACGCCTTCGGTCCGCCTACGCCGGCGCGAAGCTAATGGTCCGGAAGCAGGAGGAGGCCATCCGATACCTCGCCGACGTCCTCATGAACCACCGCATACTTGAAGGGCCGATGCTCGCGACGGCTCTTGAAGAGGTCGAGAGGCGGGCGCTCAAGTGGCTGGGCAAGTGAGGAAGCCATGTTTCTTCGATCTGCATGTCGAACACGCGGTACATCTTCAGCGACCAGTCGTCCCGAGGCCGCCTCCATGTCGCAGCGCGGCCTCTGCAACAGGCGGGCGGCAGGCGCCGGCCTGGAAAGGACATGCGCGACGTCGGGCATCCCATGTGCTCGGGAAGCGCGAACGGGACGCCAGGTCCATGAGGCGAGCTTGATGGAAGTCCGAGGCCGGGCTGAAGGTTCGGGGGCATCCTTCAGCTGCCGAATGCAAATACCTACCATCGAAAGTTCGCCTCCGGCATGAAAGGCTTTGGACGAACTGTTGCGTCGAGTGCCAGCGGCCGCCGTGTCGCGCGTCCGGAAGTGAGTTGCAACATCAGAAGATCGGTATTCACGCCCTCCCTCCCCCCGTATCGTCGCGATGCGGGCTGCAGGCGCTGCCTTGACTTCCGAATTTCCGCGGAGGTCGGGGGCGATCCGATACCCGCCGCCTGGTGATGCTACCATTTCCGCAGGGCTTCCATTCGTTCGCACCTCCATGGCGGCCTTCTCGCTGCCGGTTCGGGTCCGGTCCGATCAACGAGGCCAGAGATACCAGGCGCTGCGGAGCAATGGCCAAGGCAGCCGATCTCAAGGTATTGTCTATTCAATAGCGGACGTGCGCCAGAGGAGCCCGATGCCCGGATGAGGTCGGCTTCAGCCGACCATGGTCCGGCGTCAGACCCGACCTATGCCTCGCGTCGCCAGCTTCCCGGCGTGCTCACGCCTGCGCGCACTTTCGGGCTAGTTCTGGATCCCGCGTCTGGCGGCTAAAGCCGTCAGTCAGGCTCCCTGGACATCCTCGCAGCGTATCTGGCTGCGGACTCGGGACCAAGAATATCCCTGATCCATGCGGTACGGCGCGCCAGCGCCTGGGCAGGCGTCTCGCCGGGCAACGGTGGCGGCGGCGTCTCCCGGTCGTCGGACTCGTGCTCGGTCATGTCCGCCACTCCGCACCGCGCCGCCATCCATGACTGCCGCGGACCGTCCGGTTGGCGGGAATGCGCCGCCAGGTCCGCCGCGAGGAGTTCGATGCCATGGCGACCGGAACGGCCGCCGGACCTTTCGCCAAGTCGTAGCCATGCCTTGGCGAGTTACTTCGCCCTCCTTCAGGAGGCGAGGAACTGCAGGAGCGCGATCGCCGGGAACCCTGGGAGTGGAGGCGGTACTTGACGGAAAAGGGATCGGATTTGCAGGTCACTGCAGGGCCTTTCGCGCGAGTGTTCCATGCAAGGGTGCCTCGTAAACGCACCGGTTGCAAGCGCCGGCGGAAGGTCGGCCTGCAGGCCGGGGTCCGGCATGAATGCAGGCGATCGCGGAACGGCCGGCCCCCTTCGTGTCGCGCGTCGCGAAGAACTTCCCCCTTGGCGTCACCAGGAATTGCCCCACGGCGGACAGCGGAGGAGAGAGCGAACGAACGCAAGGGGATCGAGGGGGACCTTTCGTGGAGCGATCCGCTGGGGCGGGCATGACGACGCACGGCGATGCCGCAAAGATGACCAGGCGGCGGCGTCCACACAGGCGAACCCGGGAACGAGCCGGGACCGCACGTTCTACCTGCCAGCCTGCGACGGGCGGGGAGCCGGAACGGTTGCGGAGAGCGAGCTGAAGCCGTGTGTGGCGAGCGTCAGCAACAATGGGCGCCAATGAGATCGCGGTAGTCCGCGGTCCACGTGGTGCCCAAGGGCAGCTCCACAGTCACGTTTCCATGAAGCGGGCATTCCATCGTGTCCAGCTCCGGCCGCCGGTCTACCGCGATGGCCCGCCGGACAGGAACACGATGTCCGTTCGTGCGGCCTGCCGGAGTGCCAGATATGGACGGATCTCCCCGCCTGCGCTTTCACCGCTCGTGGCGATCGCGTCTCCCAGACAAAGCTCAGCGCGTTCAGGCCCGCGCGGGCGCACTGCCGGTCGCCGGGCGTCCTTAGGACGTGATAACTTACAAGTCCGTTGCGCAGCCGAAGCCTCCTTCATGAGCGAGCGGCTTCCGAACCCAGCAGCACCGCCCGCTGCTGCCCCTACCTAGGCGGGGCGCGACACCCTGCGTTCTCCGGTCAATGCGGCAGGGACCGATCGCTTCCCCGACGTCTCGATCTCCCGCCCTGTCCGGTGCGGGCAGGACCCGGATCAGGAGACGGCGTTTCGCGTGCCGCGGCCGACGGCGTAGAGCGTGATGCCGTGGCGCTTCGCTGCGGCCGGGTCGTAGACGTTGCGGCCGTCGAAGATGACCGGCTGCTTCAGCGTCGCCTTCACCGCCTCGAAGTCGATGATGTTGTAGGCCTTCCATTCGGTGACGAGGACCAGCGCGTCGGCGCCGTCGAGCGCGGCGTCGCGGCCGGCGCAGAGCACGAGGTCCGGCCGGTCGCCATAGATGCGGCGGCACTCCTCCATGGCCTTGGGGTCATGGGCGCGCACCGTGGCGCCCGCTGCCCAGAGCGCCTCCATGATGACGCGCGCAGGCGCCTCGCGCATGTCGTCGGTGTTGGGCTTGAAGGCAAGACCCCAGAGCGCGAAGGTGCGGCCCTGCAGGTCTGCGCCGAAATGGCCGTTGATCTTCTCGACGATGAAGCTTTTCTGGCGGTTGTTTCGCTCCTCGACCGACTTGAGCAGCGTCGCGTCGAAGCCGATCTGGTCGGCGGTACGGATCAGCGCCTGGACGTCCTTCGGGAAGCACGATCCGCCATAGCCGACCCCTGGATAGATGAAGTTGTAGCCGATGCGCGGGTCCGAGCCGATGCCGTGGCGGACGTGCTCGATGTCCGCGCCCAGCCGGTCGGCGAGGTTGGCGATCTCGTTCATGAAGCTGATCTTGGTGGCCAGCATGCAGTTGGCGGCGTACTTCGTCAGTTCCGCGCTGCGGATGTCCATCGCGATGATCTTCTCGCGATTGCGGTTGAAGGGCGCGTACAGTTCGCGCAGCCGCTCTTCGGCGCGTCGGCTCGCTACGCCGATGACGATCCGGTCGGGCCTGGTGCAGTCTGCAACGGCCGACCCCTCCTTCAGGAACTCGGGGTTCGACGCGACATCGAACGCGATGTCCTCGCGGCCCCGCGCCGCCAGCCGCTCCGCCATCTTGGCGCGTACCTTGTCGGAAGTCCCGACCGGAACCGTGGACTTCACGACCACCAGCCGCTCGGACGCCATGTGGGCTGCGATGGTGTCGGCGACCGCCAGCACGTAGGAAAGGTCGGCCGACCCGTCCTCGTCCGGCGGCGTTCCGACGGCGATGAACTGGATGTCGCCATGCGCCACGCCGCTTGCGGCGTCGGTGGTAAACCGCAGCCGCCCCGCCGCGCCGTTCTCGACGACGAGGTTCTTCAGGTCGGGCTCGTAGATCGGTATCTCGCCGCGCTCGAGCCTCGCCACCTTGGCCGCGTCGACGTCGACGCAGAGCACCTGGTATCCCGCCTCGGCGAAGACCGCCGCCTGGACCAGACCGACATATCCAGTTCCGAAAATCGTGATCCGCACTTGTTTCGTTCCCTGTGGGTTCGTGGCGACGGCGCATATCCCACGCCGCGCCAGGAAGCGCAACTTCTTGTGGGCGAGGCAGTCCGATCAAGATCTGTGGGTGCCGGTTTCCATGAATACTCGACAATGCAGGCCGACCGGCGGTTGCTCTCGCGGAAAGGCCGTCCTCTTCCTTCGGCTTCAGCATCGTTGGGATTGTTTTGCCCGCCGGTCCGGCTATCCTCCAGATGTCGTCGTAGCGCCGTGACTTCCGACGCGGAGCCTGACAGAACGCGCAACGGTCGAATCCGTTCATAGGCATGGCGGGACCGCGGCATTGCAAGGGGACATGCATATGGCGACGATTCTTGTCGTGGGAGGCGCAGGCTACATCGGTGCGCATTGCTGTCTGGATCTCGCAGGCCGCGGGCATCGCCCGGTCGTCTACGACAACCTGTCCAACGGGCATGAGTCGTTCGTGCAATGGGGGCCGCTCGAGATCGGCGACCTGCATGACCGGAGCCGGCTGCGCGAGGTGATGGACCGACACCGTCCGGCCGCGATCATCCACTTCGCGGCGCTGATCGAGGTCGGACTGTCGCTGGCCGATCCGCTTTCCTTCTACCAGAACAATGTGGGCGGAACGATCGGCCTGGTGTCGGCGGCGTCCGAGGCCGGGATCGACAAGTTCGTCTTCTCGTCGACCTGCGCCACGTATGGCGTGCCGCAAGCCACGCCGATGGCGGAGGACCACCGGCAGGTACCTATCAATCCTTACGGCCGCAGCAAGCTGATGGTGGAGCAGATCCTGGCCGACCTCGACGCACTGCGCGGTTTCCGGTCGGTCGTCCTGCGCTACTTCAATGCGGCAGGCGCCGACGAGGGGGGGCGGATCGGGGAGTGGCACGATCCGGAGACGCATGCGATTCCGGTCGCCATCGAGGCGGCCATGGGGCGCCGCGCCGGTTTCACGATCAACGGCAGCGACTATGACACGCGCGACGGCACCTGCATCCGCGACTTCATCCACGTGATGGACCTGGCGGACGCGCACGCGCGCGCGGTGGAACACCTGCTGGCCGGCGGGACGAGCGCGACGGTGAACCTGGGCACCGGCACGGGCACGTCGCTGCTGGAACTTCTGGACGTCGTGCGGACGGTCAGCGGACGCAATGTCCCGGTCGCCCGCGGACCGAGGCGGGCGGGCGACTCGCCGTCGCTCGTGGCCGACAACCGGCGGGCGAAGGCCCTGCTCGGATGGGAGCCGAAGCGCTCGATCGAGGACATCGTGACGAGCGCCTGGCGCTGGCATTCAAGCCGCAATACGGGGTAGGGCGGCTTCGGCTCCAAGCGGCCCTATGCGTAGCAGCGCGTCGTCGAACAGTGCAGGAACGTCGCCGCTGGCAAGGGATCAGCCCTGATGCGCTGTCCCCTCGCGCAAAATGTTCCTCCCGTGACGGGTGCCGACACTTCCGCGATCAGGCACCGCAACACTCTCGTTCCAAGCCTGAGCGCCACGTTACTCCCGGTTCCGGGGGACCACGTCCCGAACCGGATCCCGGCATGGACTTCACATCGCTGTCGTCAGCAAGGACGCGCTCTGCCGGCCGACTGCGGGAGCTTCCGGGATGATGCGAGACGGAAAGGCAGCCACCGCCTGGTCGCCATGCCTCAAGGACGAGCCGCGCGGGAGGCACTCGCACGTCTTGGGGTGTCGAACGAAGTCGCGTCAGACGATCGTGCCGGCCGTGCTGTCACCTGGACGTGCATGCGGGTCAAGGAGCCAAGGTCTGAGGCAGGCTCGGCGCCGACGAAGCCGGTTCCGATGCTCCAGGCTCCAATGCCATGCTGCAGCTCACCGGGACGCACCATCAGCGTCACCCGATTTGTCGTCGCGGTCTGTATTGCATTGCAGCAATCTGCGTGCCCGAACACCAGCGGCAGAAGCAATATGAGGCAGTTCCCGGCGAGGTGGCTTGAGGTCGCGCGTTCGCTGCGTCCGGGCGACACGCAAGAAAAGAAGGCGTGAGCCGATCTGCAGTTCGACGAGGATCGACGAGAACTGTCGCCCTCACTGTCGCTTTAAAAATAGCTGCGCCTGAAACATATGGTGAGGATTAATTTGTACCCCGACTGGCGGACGAAGTCTGCGGGTACCAAGGAGGCGATGGCACAGAGGCCATTCGATATTGATGAATCGTTTGCCGTACAGCTTTCTGAATCTCGGCATGTTCATGGAGGGTGCTGAAAAAACCGAACATTAGGCAACTCTGAAGAATATTGCGTTGCAACGGAGAAACTTGTCTCCTATCCTAGATTGTCACAGTTTGCTGTATGGTTGTGGAGATTTCTCCGATGAGCATCCGCATGCGCCTCCCTGGTGGGACCTTGAAGCTGAAAAGGTACCCTGAGTTGCGAGAGTCCGAACGAAGAAGGGAGGTGCCGGTCGTTTCGATCGGCGGCCTGTATCTCGTCTGGTGGAGCAGATCCGCGATGGTGACAAAGGCGCGAGAAAGAAATGGGGAATCCACGGCCGCTGCCACCGAAGCGCCGGATTCAGTTGGCTGAAGGTGCTATGTTCCTTCGAGACTTCACCGTGAGATTCCATGCAAGCCAAGTTTGAAGCGATTGACCCGCAGCCGCCGCGTGGCGTTCGTCCTGTCTGTTCCCCGGTGACGGACCGGAGCACCGGGGGCGCGTTTGATGAAATGACGGCCTGTTCGCGGTCCCTGCCTCTTTTCCGCTGCATGGTTCCCATACATCGCTTCGACGTTGCACGCGTCCGCGCGCGGTTCTTCCTGGAGCCCGCATGCGCACAGCCTGAACACATTCACTGAAGGCTACGCGACATGGGAATTCACGCCGCGATCAGCAGTGATCCGGAAGCGCTACCGATCGGGTCGGACGGCCGACGCTGGTACGTGGTCCACGCGTTCACCGGACGTGAGAAGGAGGCCGATGCCCATCTGCGAAACCAGGGGTTCGACACCTTCAATCCGATCGAGATCAGGACAGTCCGCCACGCGCGCCGACTGGTGACCAAGAGCAGGGCGTTCTTTCCGGGCTACCTTTTCGTCAGGATCGACGTCGATCTTGACCGGTGGCGGTCGATCAATGGTACGCGCGGCGTCCGGTCACTGATCATGCAGGCCGAGCGACCCGTCGCCTGTCCGAGAGGCCTCGTAGAGCGGCTGGTCGAGGCGGCCGATCCGGACGGCGTGATCGACACCCGTTCGACGCTTCGGCCTGGCCAGAAGGTCAAGGTAAAGACGGGGCCATTCGCCGATCTCGTCGGGACGCTGGACCGGCTGGACAATTCCGGCCGCGCGAAGGTGCTCCTGGAAATCATGTCCGGCGAGCGAGCCGTCAGCATGGCTGGCCACGATCTGGAAGCATTGTGAGGGAAATGACCGAACCCGGACGGAGGTTTCCGCCGCCATGCGCCTCCGGTCCCGCGATGGATGCGGCGGCGGCTTGACACGGCCACAGGACCGCGTGGCGTCCATTCGGCTGCGCGTCGGGGCCGGGCTGGCGCTTCTGGCGGAACTCGGCTGCATCGCCTGGTTCGCGTCCGTCGGCGGAGAATACCAGACGCAGATCCAGTCCTTCGTGATGCTCAGCGACAAGATGGCTCATGCGCTCGCATTCTGTGTGGCCGGAATGACGGCCTCGCTAGCCTTGCGCACCTCCGCGGCGACCGCCGCCGGGCTTTGCGCTGTGGCCGGTGGCATCGAGATACTCCAGTCGTTCGTGCCGGATCGGACGGCTTCTTTCGCCGACTTCGCGGCCTCAGTCGCGGGCGTCGCGGCGGGCGTCGCGCTGGGGGCCGCGCTCTGGCCGATCTTGCTCGGGAGTGTCAGGCGCACCTGAACACGGCCGCCCGTATCGCAGAGACAGGCCTGTTCCCGATGGCTCACAGCCCGGGAGATCGAGGGCATCGCCTGGACTGCACACGGCGTCCGCCGAAAAGGCGGGACGAACCGGATCGGGCTTCGGCGCTGCGCTACCCTACTTGAGGTCGTTCTCGTCCAGATCGATCAGCATGTCGGCGTCGTCGGCGGGCTTGTGGCCGGGCTCAGGCGGAAGCGATTCAAGCCAGTCCCAGAACTCGAACTCCTCGCGGGACCGGTCAGGACGCACCGACGGTCCGCGCCCGGATTGTCCGGTGGCTCCTGCCTCCATTTCGAAGAAATCAAGTTCCGGGGCCGTCTCTGGCGTCCGCCGCCGATACGACTGCGGCTCGGCTCGGCTGCCGGCCGGCTCGCCTGTATGGGGCCGGGCACCGGCTTCGGCAATGGACCGCACCTTGCTGAGTTCCGAAGCCAGCAGTTCCAGAAGCTTCGCCTGCTTCCCGGCGAAGGCCTTCTGGCGCTGTTCCGTCTCCGCAGCGAGGTCGGCGAACTGCCGCTCGACCTGCCGGCGCAGACGTTCCTCCAGGTCGAGCTTCTCCGCCGCATGGCGTTCGATGAGTTCGGACTCGCTCTGCTCCAACCGCCGGATGGTCTCCTCGCAGGCCAGAAGCCTCGAGGTCAGCATGTCGATCCGCTCGAGAAGGATCCGCAGGCCCTCCGATGGGCGCGGTTGGCCATCGACGCGCCCGCCGGCGGACGCATGTTCAGGCCTTGCCTCCGCACTGTCGGCCGAGGCGGTCGCAGGCGTCGTTGCCGCCGCCAGGCTTGCCGTCTCCGATCGCTCCACGCCGGTGGACGATCGGCCAGGCTGCAGGAACCTCATCCGTCCCGTCTCCCGATTCATCGGTTGCCGTCCATAGCTATTATGTCCGCGGCCGCTCTTCAACCTGACGCATAGGTGAGCCCGCCGCGGAAGTCCTTCGGCCGGAGCCGGCCGAGCCGAAAGACCTGTCACCATTGAATGCAGACGGTAGGCGGCAGGAAGTTCTCCGTGTCCAGTCCTCGATTCCCATGTTGCCATCAAGCAAGTCCCGGCGGAGCATCGCTACTACGGCGATTGCGGTTGGGCAGCAAAGATTCTCCGTTCAGCGTCTTCACGGTTGAAGCCTTTCGGTCGGGACATGTCGGACATGCGGCGACGGCGCGGTTCGGGCGGGCCCTGGGGACGTGAACATCTCCCGTAAGGTGTGCCCCATCTCCCCGGCGAACGGAACAACGGGGATGACGCGGTGGCTCGGCGCTGTTCCACTGGGTGCATGATTCGAGGCGGGTCCCATTCGGCCGAAGGGCGGGCATGTTTCGAAGTGTTGGTGTGGCGTCCGAGCGAGAAGCATGGCGCGGCTCGGAGGACGAGCGCGATCCTGCCGCTCGACGACAGCATGATTTGCGGAACCGTCACCAAGGGTCTTGGCTCGACGACTACACTGTGGGCGGCCGGCACCGGCAATTCGCCGCCGCCGGAGTGGCCGTTCTGCGGGTCTTCGGCCGGGGCGATGGCGAAGCAAGCTGTCGCGCACGCAGGAGCGCGCGCTTGCTTCGCGCTCGCAGACTGCTGCTAAGCCAGCTCGGCGGCGGTGGTCGAGCTGATCGAGGATCGTTTTTCGGTCGGCTGCTCGAAGGCGGCGTCCTCAAGCTGCTTCACCGGTTGGGCTTCGCCTACACAGGGGTTGCGGGCCGGTAGGCGCGGCAGCTTTCGCGGCATCGCCCGCGAGAGCTGCAGCCCGCGCCCGCTGGCTGCGAAGACCGTGTTGTTGTCGAGATTGAAGCAATGCCCGTCTTGCCGCAGGCTCGAATCGGCGCCACCGAGCGTCAGCTTCACGCGGTAAGATGTCGCGGCCGAGTGGCCTCCATGTCGTATTAAGGAAGTCGCTCCAAGCGGGCATGATCTTTGGTGCGCCTGCTCCGTTAGATCGCAGCGGGATATCTCTATTGCCGCTGCCTTCGGGTCTCCGCCTGAGGATGTCAGTTGCAGGAACTTTTCCGGCACGCTTGCTCCTTTTGAACCGTATCCCTCATAGTTACTCTCAAATCTGCCTTTAGGGCATCCACCCGATTCAACACGCAAGGTCGTTTGTTTTGACAGAAGCACTTTTCGTCATCCAAGCGCGATTGTTTGTCGACTGTTGGCATGGTCGCTCCAGGCGTCACAATTATTGATCGGACGGACAATGGTCCGGTCCGTAGCTGGTTGAATGTGAGGGAGTGCTGTGATAGCGGTTGCATACAGTCTAATGCTTCTAGCAACAGAGGGAAGTGATGCGGATCACATCGACACTTAATGCTGCAGTCATGGCCGCAGGAATGACATTCGCCGCCGGGGCCGCCTTTGCGCAGGATCAGGTGTGCAAGTGCGTCGTTTCCGCGACCGCAAACATCATCGGCAAGGTCGAGAGCGTCGAAGGCAACGTGCGGATCTCGCAGGCGGCGGGCTTCTCGCCGGTGCAGGACGAGACGGCTCTCCAGAAGGGTGCGACGATCATCGTGGGTGCGAACAGCTCCACGAGGCTCCTGCTCGGCAACGACTGCCGGGTGGAACTCGGGGCCAATCAGTCAATGACGCTGGTTGCCCAGGATAGCGGGAACATCTGCGCGGCGGTAAGGAACGAGGCGCCTCCGACCGGAAACACCACAGCGGCTGCCGTCGGCGCGCTAGCCGGCACGGCGCTTCTGGTGGGGGGCGTGATCGTGTTCAGCCAGGATGACGACAAAATCTCGGTCAGCCAACAGTAACGAGGGCGGCCAGCCCTCAGTCTGTCCCAGTGCAGTCGTCATTCGGTCCTCGGATCCATCTGGATCGTTCCGTTAGCGGCAGGTGGTTGTGACGCTGGTGGTGCCGACGTACCGGTGATCGATATCCACTCCCATATCCTTCCGGGCATCGATGACGGTGCTCCGGACATGGCAACGTCGGTTGAAATGGCCCGGATCGCGGTTGCCGACGGGATCACGTGCATGGCCTGTACGCCGCACATCCTGCCCGGCATGTACGAGAACACGGCAGGAGGTATCCGAGCCGCGATCGCGGGGCTGCGTGCGGCGCTTGCTGCCGCGGCTGTTCCGCTTGAGATAGTTCCCGGTGCCGACGTCCACGTCGCACCCGATCTCGCCGACAAGCTGACGGCCGGCGTCGTTCCGACGCTGAATGGTTCGCGCTACTTTCTTCTCGAGCCATCGCATACGATCCTTACGCCGAGGCTCGAGGAGTTCGCAGAGCGCCTTATTGGCGCCGGCTTCATCCCGATAATCACGCATCCGGAAAGGCTCCACTGGATCAGGACCTCGTTCAGCGTGATCCAGGGCCTGAACAAAATCGGATGCCTGATGCAGATTACTGCTGGTTCCGTGCTGGGCGAATTCGGAAAGGTGCCGTTGTATTACTCAGAAAAAATGTTGGACGAGGGCAGGGTGGACATCGTCGCCTCGGACGCGCACGGTATCGGGAGACGACGCCCCACGCTTACGCGCGCTCGGGATGCCATCGCCCTCAGGGTCGGGGAAGCCGAGGCCCGTGCCATGGTCGAGACGAGGCCCGGCGCGGTTCTCCTGGACAGGTTGATACAGCCGGTCGGCCGGCATCTGGAAGCAGGGCCGGGGGAACCGGAGAAACGCGGTTTCCTAGGTAGACTGTTCCGACGGACGGATAGCTGATGCGCGCGACCCGACTTGATCTTCGATATCTCGGATGCGCAGCCGCGGCCTTCGCCGTGGCGGTGTTGTCGGGCTGTTCGACAACCGAAATGCCCGTCTCCTCGACCGATGCCTCCACGCAGGGAGTGCTGGCGCTTCAGGGCGCGGCAGGCGGGGCCGGAGGACTGCAGGTCGTGCGGGACCTGCCGCCGCCGATCAACACCCATAACGGGCAGGAACAGCCGCTCGCTCTGAACGACGTCCTGGAGGTCGATGTCTTCCAGGCTGATTCGCTGGACCGGACGGTGCAGATCGACGCCGCGGGGCGGGTAAACCTGCCGCTGATCGGTGCGGTGGACGCGGCGGGCAAAAGCGTCAGGACGCTCGAACAGGAGATCGAGGCCGCCTATGGCCGGAACTACCTGCAGAACCCGGACGTGACCATCTTCCTGAAGGAGTCCTTCGGGCAGCGGGTCACCATCGACGGGGAAGTGACGAAGGCTGGCGTCTATCCGGTTACCAGCAGTTCCACCCTGCTCGAAACGGTCGCGCTGGCCGGCGGTTTTCGCCCGCTCGCGGACCAGTCGAAGGTCTTTGTGTATCGCGACATCGGCAGCCAGAAGCTGGTCGCAAACTTCGACGTCGCTGAAATCCGGACGGGAAAGCGGGCCAATCCACGCATTTACGGCGGCGACGTTGTCATCGTGTTCACTTCGCAGTCCAAAATCGCTATGCAGAACCTGAAGGAGGCGCTGGGCATAGCGACCAGCGCTTCGAGGCTTGCGATCATTCCATGATTTGGCGCTTGCGAAGAGTTGCTTGAGATGAACCGACAGATCCAGCCCGGTGGACAGGGGGCGGCGTATCCGCCGCCGTCGGAATTTCTGTACGACGGGCCGCATCGATATGCGCCTTATGGGTATCGCGAGGCGGAGCCGGAGCCTGATTCGTTCAACCCCCTAACTCTGCTGCTTTACGTCCTGCGGTATCGCTGGCTTATCGCATTTCTCCTCGCCGTCGGCCTGGTCTCCGGGGCAGTGTTCACGATGATGCAGACGCCCCGATACAGGGCGACCGCGCAGCTGGAGGTGCTGGTCCCGTCGGCGAAGGTATTCCAGGACATCGAGGTGGTGTCCGAAGGAACCGACGTTCGTTCTTTTCTGACAGCCCGCGAGAAGCTGAAGAGCCGGGCGCTTGCGCAGCGGGCCGTCTACGAACTCGGCCTGACGGAGCGGGAGGATTTCCTGTTCCCGAAGCCGGACTTCTCGCCGGTAAACCTTTTCTCGCGAGCCTTCGGCATCGACCGCACGACCGACATCAACAGCTATTCACCGGAGCAGCGCGAGGCGATCGCCATCGGCCGGGTGATGGAGAACCTTTCGGTCGATCTCGTCACCAACACCAGCCTGCTGAAGGTCAGCTTCAGCGACCAGCAGCCGCTCTATGCGCAGACCGTGGCGAACCAGATCGCGCAGAGCTTCATCGACCAGAGGGTCGACCAGACCAGCGAGACTTCCGGTCTTGCTCGCCAGTTCATCCAGGAGCAGGTCGTGCAGGTGAAGGATCGCCTGCAGCAGTCGGAGAAGGCGCTGGTCGACTACGCCAAGGAAGTCGGGATCACCGTGACCGGCGACGAGAACTCGCTGATCTCCGCCAACATGACGGCGATCAACGGAGCCCTCGCCAAGGCCATCGAGGAGAACCTCGAATACGGGCGCCTGGTGCAGCAGATCGAGGCCGGACGTGGGGATGGCCTGGAGCAGGTCCTGGCAAGCGAGGGCCTCGGGAAAATCCGCAGCCGGATCGCCGACCTGAGTGCCGAGTACCAGCAGAAGCTGTCGCTGTTCAAGCCTGGCTTCCCGGAGATGAAGCAATTGGAGTCCCAGATCCAGGAACTTCGAAAGCAGGCGGACAACGGCATTGCAGTGATCACCGATTCGATCCGGCTCAAGCACGAGGAGACGCAGACCAAGGTCGCGGACCTGCGGGCGAAGCTCACCGAACTCGAAGCGGAGCAGGCCGCCTACCAGGACAAGAACATCCAGTACACCATCCTCAAGCGCGACGTCGAGTCCTACCGGTCGCAGTACGAGAGCCTGATAGACAAGCTGAACGATATCGGCGTCGGCGCGGATCTGAAGAACCAGAATGCGGCGATCGTCGATCTGGCCGTCCTCCCGGGCGGGCCTTACTCACCGAGCATGTCAAGGAACGTCGCGTTGGCGCTGGCGTTTTTCGCGGTGTTGGGCGCGGCGCTGATTTATATCCTAGAACTCCTGAACAACACGTTCTCCAACCCTGAACAGGTAGAGACGGAACTCGGGCTTCCCGTCCTTGGCATCCTGCCTTCGGTGGACGAGAAGGAGATCGTGGCAGCGCTGGCCGACCAGCGGTCGGGGCTTTCGGAAGCCTACCGGTCCCTCAGGACGGCTCTCCAGTTCTCCGGTACCGAAGGCATGCCGCGGACCCTGCTGGTGACGAGTTCGGAGCCGTCGGAAGGCAAGTCGACGACGGCCTTCAAGCTGGCCCAGGATTTCGCTTCGCTTAACACGAGCGTCCTCCTGGTGGACGCCGACATGCGCAAGCCGAACCTGCACCGCCTCTTCGGGCTCGACAACACCCTTGGTCTGAGCAACCTGCTCACCAACACGATCCGCAGGGAAGACTATCCGAAGCTGCTGCGTCAGACGAAGTATCCCAACGTCTCAATCCTGACGTCGGGCACGATCCCGCCGAACCCGGCGGACCTGCTCTCCTCGTCGCGAATGGCCGCTGCACTCAGCGGCTTCTCCAAGCGGTACGACCTCGTCATAATCGATGCCCCGCCGATCGTGGGCCTGTCCGACGCGCCGATCCTCAGCCGTCTCGCGGACGGGTCGCTGCTGGTCGTATCCGCGAACCAGGTGACGCGCAAGTCCGCCACCAATGCCCTGAAGCGGCTGCGCGCTGCGGGCGCGAGCGTCCTCGGCACGACGCTTTCGAAGTTCTCGGTGAGCCGTCTCGACTACAACTACGCTTACAGGTACATCAACAGCGACTACTACTCGTATGGAGCCGAGACCCCGAGGCTTGCCGGCACGACGGGTCGCGTGGAGGAGGAAGACGTTGGTCAGGATCCGACGCTTGGCGATATGGCTCGCGGCGTCCGTAGCCGTTTTGGTGCTTTCCTTGCACGCGTCAAGCAGGCTCGTTGAGGAGACGGATCCAAGCCTGGCGATCGCCCTCTTCCCCTTCAATGTCGACGCGACGGCCACCCTTGTCGAGCGTCTGCTTGACGGGCAGGAGGCGGGGGCCGATATGGAGATCGCTGAAGACTTGGTCGACGAAGCGATTCCGCTGAATGCCGGCCATGCCCGTCTTCAGAGCCTTCGCGCCGAAATCCTGCTGCGTGCCGGGGACCGTGACGGCGCCGCCAACGATTTCAGGCGCGCCCTTGAGCTTTCCAAGACCGAGAGCGTCGCACTGCAACGAACCATCGCTTGGTCGATCGAAGCCGATGACGTCGTTGGTGCGCTCGAGAACATCGACGTTCTGCTGCGCCGCCATCCCTGGAAGATCAGGGACCTGGGAAGCATCTTCGCCGCGATCGTGATGACGAAGGACGGCTATGCGGAACTCCGTCGACGGCTGATGGTGGGGCCGCCGTGGGGCGCCGCCGTCTTTCGGCAGATTGCCGCGGATCCCGCGGGCTTGGCCGCAGGGGCATCGCTTCTGACGGATCTGCACAAGGCGGGTGCGCCTGTCGGAGACTGGGGACTGTCTACGGTCATCCAGGCACTAATCCGTGAAGGACGGGCATTGGAAGCATATAGCCTTTTCCTTGGCACGCAGTCGACCGCAGAGGCGGCGCTCGCCGGCTACATTCACGACTCCGGTTTTGAGGGCGGGCAAAGCAACAAGCCGTTCGACTGGCAGATCCGCAGCCGATCCGGGCATACTGTGGAAAGGCTGCCGCACCCTTCCTTCGGAAGCGTCCAGTCCGGGCTCCTCATTCAGTTCAACGGAACGCCGGTAAAGGACATGCAGGCAAGCCAGGTCCTGCATCTTCCGCCAGGCGAGTACGAACTTTCCGCGGACCTCACCGCTGCCAATGCCAAGCTTCCGAAGGGGCTCTACTGGTCGTTGCGCTGCCAGTCGTCGAGCCGGGAATTTGCCCGCCTCGACATCCCCGAAGGAAGCTACCGGAACAAGGTGGCAGCGACACGGTTCGTTCTTTCCGCCGACGACTGCCCCCTCCAGAACGTCTCGATCCATACAGCCGTCATCGCGGAGAGCTGGAAGGATCGCTACACGGGCAGCGTCGTGGTCCAGAGGCTGCAGATCCGCAAGAGCGACAGCTGATGCCGACGTCAGATACGCGACAGAAGATAGGACTGGGCGTCGTCCTGTTCTTCGCCCTGATCTTCGGCGGTGGCGCTGGGCCGGGACTGTTCACGGATTCACTCCTGCAGGCGATGATCGTCGTGGCAGTCGCATTCGTGCTCACGGCGCAGACGTCCCTGCCTGCCGCGCCTGTGCTGCTGACCTTCCTCGTGTTGATTTCCATCGCATGCGTTCTGCAGGTGTTGCCCCTCCCGGCCTGGCTCTTCACCGGCAGCCGGCCCGAAATCTTCATGCAGTCCGACGGCGACAGCCCATTCCGTTTCGTGAGCCTCGGCGTCGGGCGAACGATGGAGGCGACGGCCTTCGCCATTTCAGCTCTTCTGTTCGCATTGGCGGTGTCGAAGCTCCGCGGCGAGCAGGTGCGGGGCCTGCTGCCTTTCTTCTTCATCGGCGTGGCCTGCAACATGCTTGCGGGCGCCATGCAGTTTTCCATGGCGCAGGACACGAGCCTGCAGAGCTGGCTACCCTACACTATCGCGGCCGGGCTGTTTGCGAACGTGAACCACTTCTCGACGCTTCTCTTCGCGAGCATCCCGCTCATCGTATACTACGGGCTTTTCGTCGGGCGCGGCGTGCTCATGAGCCTCGCCATCCCGGCTATCCTGCTCATCCTCCTGGCTGCCGGGTCGCGGGCAGGGGTGTTGATCGGCCTTGCGATCACCATGCTGTCGTTCCTCTTCCTCGCATGGCGCTCACGCGCCGGGACCGTGACGTCAGGCGCGCTGTTCGTGGGTCTCGGCATCTACAGTTTCGGCGTCACGACGAAGTTTGTCGGCGACCTCGATCCGGCCTTCGGCCGGATCGAGTTCATGCGAACGACCCTGGAAGGCCTGAAGGAAAACTGGGTCTGGGGGATCGGCTACGGAAACTTCCTGGACGGGTACGGGCCGTACGAGCGGGAGGAGATGATCTATCGTCCATATGTCAATCACGTTCACAACGACTTTCTCGAAGTCGCCTTCGAGGGCGGCATCCTCGCGATGACGCTGATGGCGCTGTACGTGCTGCTGTTTGTCCTGCGGATGCGCCATCGGCTCGATCCGCTGCAGCGTGCTGCCTTCCTCTCGATTGTCTTCGTCCTGCTGCACTCCACGGTCGACTATCCGCTTCGGACCATGGCGATCGCAGTGACGTTCGCGTTCCTGAACGGCATCTACTTTCACCGGATACCGCTATTCAAGCCCCTGTTGCGGAGCGAAGCGCTTGAGGTGCGGCACAATGGCGGAACCATACTCGCTCCGATCGCGCGTCTTTAGGGGGGTAACGGGCGGCCGTCGAGCCTTCCCCGCCAGAAGCTTGGCGGGAGTGGCGGTTGTCCCTCAGATTGATGGGGCCATCAACCGGCGTCGTGCTGTCGCGCGCGCCAAGCATCATCGAGGGACGACCAAGGAACATTGTGCCGGATTGGACGTGTCGCTCGAAAGCACCAGCGTGTGCGCTGTGGAGGCCTCGGGGCGCGTCGTGCGCGAGGCCAGGGTCCTGAGCAAGCCGGAGGCGCTGATCGCCCCGGGACTGCGATGGCGCGGATCGGCCTGGAGGCGGGGCCGGTCTCATCAGCGCCGCGCTCGATCACCGCGCCGCAATCGCTGCGATCCTCACGCGCCGGAGTAGCCAGTAGTTCGAGGCACCCATTTACACCAACTGTCATATCCCCTGACCGACAAGTGCCCAGTCCCGCATTCTGATCGACGTGATCGTGTGCGGCTGGGCGAGGAGCTTGCGCCAGGCGTCGCAGGCGGCTTCGATGATGGCCTCGTAATCGGCGAAGACGCGGTTCGACAGCCAGTTGCTGCGCAGATACTGCCAGACGTTCTCGACCGGGTTCAGCGTAAGCGGGATTAGCACCACAGGGTTTTTCCGAGTTGACAGGAGCGCCTGCTCAGCTGCGAGCCGCCTTGGCTCGGTTCGGCATGAAGTGCGACCGGATGGCGACGACGGCCCTGGCTATGGCGGCGGCACTTTCTTCGTCGAGCCGGGAATCCGCGGTGGTCGTGTCCCGGATCGGGGCAATGATGTCACCGGTGCTGGGGTGGCCGTGGAGAACGGGGCGCCAGAGCCTTTGGGCGTAGCCGGTGGCGAGCAGGAAGGCAGTGGACCACGCGAAGGCGTCGAACGTTCCGTCCTTGCGTCGCGCAAGGCGCGGACGCCATGTCTGCGGCGTTTCCGCAAGCCCGGTCGAGATGCGGTTGTAGTTCGCGACCAGCGTCTGAACCGCGAGCGCCCCGGTCGTGCCTTCGAGCGCCATCATCGCCTGCTCGCCCGCAATCAAGCCAATCCAGTGGCGCGGGTCGATGAAGCGCGGTCCAATGATGAGGGCCGTCAGATAGCCGTCGAGCCCTGACATGCTGAAGACCGGCGGATGCGGTCGCCGCTTGCGCAGGAACGCCTCGGAGGCCGCATCGTCCAGCATCGGGCGCGACGGCGGAAGCGGGGAAGCCGCGGCGGGCGCAGCGACAACAGGCCCTTTGGGCGGACGTGCGATCATGCCGCCATCATCCCTGCCTGGCCCCGCTTTTCGCGGCTTGCTTTCCAGTTCCACGGGAGAAGCTGGTCGAGCCGATTGACCGGCACGGCGCCTGAGACAATCTGCTCCAGCACATCGGCGAGCCATGTCTCGGGATCGACACCGTTGAGCTTTGCCGAATTGACCAGCGATGCCAGCACAGCCCATGTCTCGCCGCCGCGGGCCGATCCGGCAAAGAGGCTGTTCTTCCTTGTCAGGCAGACCGGCTTGATCGAGCGCTCCACGATGTTGCTGTCGACTTCGATCCGGCCGTCGTCGAGGAAGGCTGTCAGTCCCGGCTAGTGCGCCAGTGCGTAGATGACGGCCTTGCCGAGTGACGACTTGGCCGAGACCTCATCGATCAGTGTCTCGAGCCGCGCCTTCAGGGCCGCCATCACAGCAGCGCTGTCGGCCTTGCGCGCCGACAGGCGTTCGGCAGCACTCATGCCGCGGATGCGTTCCTCGATCCGGTAGATCTCGGCGATGGCGGCGACCACCGCCAAAGCCTCGCTCGAGCCCGTCGTCTTGACCACCTCGACGAACTTGCGGCGCGCATGCGCAAGGCAGAAGGCAAGTTGCAAGGGAGCAGCATTGCTCTTGCGCCGCCGCTTGGCCAGGCTCTTGTAAGCAGCATAGCCATCGACCTGGAGAATGCCGCCGAAGGCTGACAGCTGCGTCTCGATTTCTCCCGTCCCGCGACTTTCGGCAAACACATAGCCGACCGCTGGCGGCGCCGGGCCTTGCCAGGGCCGATCATCGACCGCCTGCGCCCACAACTGGCAGACTTTCGTCCGCTTGCGCCCCGGGTCGAGCCGCGGCAGAGGCGTCTCGTCACAGAACACACGCGGCTGCGAGCGGATGAAGGCCAGCAGCCGCTCGTAGAGCGGCTTCAGCCACCAGGCTGCCCGTCCGACCCAGCCGCCAAGCGTTCCACGGTCGATCTCGACGCCGTAACCCGAGAAGATCTGCGCCTGGCGATAGAGGGGAAGATGCCAGGCGAACCTGGAGGCGACCACATGCGCCACCAGCGCCGTCGTCGCCATGCCACCATCCATCACCCGCGGGCGCGCCGTCGCCTGCACGACGTTGGCTTCGCAGGCCCGGCAGGCATATCTGGGCCGGATCGTGCGGAGCACCCGCAGAAGGGCAGGAACGATATCGAGCGCCTCGCTGACGTCCTCGCCGATGCTATGGAGTTGAAGTCCGCAGCAGGAGCAGGTCGTGCTCTGCGGCTCGATCACTTCCTCGCAGCGCGGCAGATGCTTCGGCAGGGCGCCCATGTTGCGCGATGCCGGCTGCCGCCTGCGCCGCGGCCGATCGTCATCTTCGGCGACATCGTCATTTGCTGCCGCCGGCACCTCGGAGAGGTCGCCGCGATCGAGCACGGTCTGTGCCGGATCGAGCGTGGTCAGCTTCTCCGACTTTGCTCCGAAGATCATTTGCCGCAGAAGGTCGGCATAGACGCGCAGCTGCGCGTTCTCGGCTTCAAGAGCCAGAACCATTCTCTTCAGTTCGTTGGAACCCGATGGCAGTAAATCAGCGCGGAGCGGCATGATCAACCATACCATGTCGCCCCGATTCTTCAAGCAAATCCAGTCACTTCACGCCGCCCGAACAGGCCTCTTGACGTGCTTCTTCGCCACCCGCGTCCAGTCGAGACCGGCTACCAGAAGCGCGAACTCCTCGCGCGTCAGTCGGATCGCTCCGTCCTGGATCGGTGGCCAGGTGAAGCGCCCGGACTCGAGCCACTTCGAGACCAGAACCATGCCGCTGCCATCCCAATACAGAAGCCGCAACCGATCGCCGCGCCTGGGACGGAAGACAAAGACGTTGCCGCAATAGGGATCGGCTGCAGGAGCCGAGGCAACCAGTGCTGCGAGGCCATTGATGCCGCGGCGGAAGTCGACCGGCTGCGTCGCCATCACGACCTTCATGTCGCCGGCTGGAATCATCGCGGCACGCGCAACGCACCAACGATTGCCGCCGCCAGGGTGGCATCGACCGCGCCCGTCAGGACGAGCCGGCTGCCATGGATCTCCAGCTCGATGCGACCGGTCACCGCGGGCGCATCACTCTTGCGTGCTCCACCGCGCTCGCGTTGCTGCTCCTCGTCAGCGACCGTGATCGGCACGAACTGCACGGCGGCCTTCGTCTCCGCCACCCCTTTCGCCTTCACAAGCCCCACCTGTCGTCGCCAGATTGTAAGAAGCCCGCGATTGACCCCCCAACGCCGCGCGACAGACGAGATGTTGGCGCCTGGCTCCGCGCTCTCGGCCACAATCCGCGCCTTCTCCGCCGGCGTCCAGCTACGCCGTTGCCGGCGGCCCGTGATCACCTCTACCCGGCGATAATCACTGTCTTCATGCCTGACTTGAAGTCTGGCATCAGCGTCGTCCAAGCCCATCCAGTCGCACTCCTCGCCTAACAGACGGCAAGTCTCGCCAGCGAATAGCCGCTCCGCAAGACGGGGTGCTCGTGGCGCTCACGGTTCAGCTCCGGCGCCCGCGAGGGCAGGAAGATCGGCGTGATGTTCTTCGGCACCTTCAGCCTAGCCCGTCTTTTTCATGACGGCGTGTTCGCAAGGCTGGCGGATGTAGCATAAGCAGTTGATTTGGCGTAGGATTCGGTTGCTTAGGCCAATCCTGCCGACAACATCGCGCGAGCCACACCCGCCATGACTGACGATACGCTGCTGCCGTTCTCTTTTCCAGCCGTTCGCGCCAAGA
>NZ_JAOAOQ010000036.1 GCF_030398385.1 Aquibium sp. ELW1220
GCGCCGGCCGCCGACGCCGCCACGCAGCCTGCCGAGCCCGCCGCCCCGCAGGTCGCTAGCGAGCCCGCACAGCCGACCGCCGAAAAGCCCGCCGCCGAGATGGCCGCCGCTACGCCGCAGCTCTCCGAGCCGCAGCCCGCGGCGCCGGCTGCGGATGCCGCCGCACAGCCTGCCGAGCCCGCCGCTCCGCAGGTCGCGGCCAGCGATCCCGCACAGCCGACCGCCGAAAAGCCCGCCGCCGAGATGGCCGCCGCTACGCCGCAGCCATCCGAGCCGCAACCTGCCGCGCCGGCTGCGGATGCCGCCGCACAGCCTGCCGAGCCCGCCGCTCCGCAGGTGGCGGTCAGCGAGCCCGCCCAGCCGACCGCCGAAAAGCCCGCCGCCGAAATGGCAGCCGCTACACCGCAGCCGTCCGAACCCGCGCCCGCCGATGCAGCTTCGCAACCGGCCGACGCTCAGCCTGCCGATGCCGCCACGCAGCCTGCCGAGCCCGCCGCTCCGCAGGTCGCGGTCAGCGAGCCCGCCCATCCGACCGCCGAAAAGCCCGCCGCCGAGATGGCCGCCGCTACGCCGCAGCCCTCCGAGCCGCAGCCCGCGGCGCCGGCCGCCGCCGCCGTCACGCAGCCTGCCGAGCCCGCCGCCTCGCAGGTCGCGGTCAGCGAGCCTGCCCAGCCGACCGCCGAAAAGCCCGCCGCCGAGATGGCAGCCGCTACGCCGCAGCCGTCCGAACCCGCGCCCGCCGATGCAGCTTCGCAACCGGCCGAGACCCAGCCCGCCGATGCCGCCGCGAGCGAGCCTGCGGCCGAACCGACCGCCGAGAAGCCGGCCGCCGAAATCGCCGCCGCCGCGCCGCAGCCGGCCGAGCCCCGGCCCGCCGCCGAAGCCACGGCACCGGCCTCCGCCACCGAACAGGTCGCCGCCGCCGAGCCCGAGGCCGACGGCGTCGTCACCGTCATGGCTGCGCCGCTGCAGTCGGTCGACAGCTCGGTCATCATCCGGCGCGGCGACACGCTGTGGCGGATTTCGCGGCGCGTCTATGGTCGCGGCGTGCGCTACTCCACCATCTACCTCGCCAACCAGGAGCAGATCGAGGATCCCGACCGCATCTGGCCGGGGCAGGTCTTCCGCGTGCCCGACAAGACCACCGAGGGCGAGGCCGCCGATCTCGAGGCCATGGGCGCCCAGATCGTTACGCCCGGACCGGCGACGGTCGCGCAGTAGGCGAGGGGCCTTCGTTCCCGACAAGCCGGCCCGTCGCTCCCGCGGCGGGCCGTTTCCGTTCCAGGACTGCGCCGTCATCCCGGCCGGGCCGCGCCATGGCCCTTGCGCGATCCCGATCCATCGTTTATCGACGATGAACGATGATGTCGACGCTCACCCGCTCCGCGCAGCCAGAGACCCGTGACGCTGCCCTGGCGGGCGCACTCGCCGCGCTCGGCCATCCGGCCCGGCTCGCGATCCTGCGTCATCTGGCGCAGCACGAGGCCTGCTGCTGCCGCGAGGTGGTCGAGCGGATCGATCTCGCCCAGTCCACCGTCTCGCAGCATCTCAAGGTGCTGGTGTCGGCCGGGCTGGTGCTCTACGAGCCGCAGAACCGCCGCTCGCGCTACACCGTCAACCGGCCGGCGCTCGACCGGCTGGCCGATCAGGTCGGCACGCTGCTCATCGCCTGCTGCGCCGGCCGGCAACAAGACTGAATCCCGAGGAACACGACCCAGGGGAGCCCATCGTGGCCGACAAGACCGTTTCCGCCGACTCCGGCTCGCTGCTGTCCACGCTGGCGAACCTGTGGCCCTACATGTGGCCGGCCGACCGCGCCGACCTGAAGCTGCGCGTCGTCTGGGCCACCGCCTTTCTCGTCGTCGCCAAGCTGGTCCTGGTGCTGGTGCCCTATTTCTTCAAATGGGCCACCGATGCGCTGTCCGGCGAGGGCGCCGCGCCCGGCTGGCTGCCCGCCATTCTCGCCGGCCCGGTCATGCTGGTGGTTGCCTACAACGTCGTGCGCGTCGTCCAGCTCGGCTTCAACCAGCTGCGCGACGCGCTGTTTGCCCGCGTCGGCCAGCACGCCGTGCGCCAGCTCGCCTACCGCACCTTCGTGCACCTGCACGCGCTGTCGCTGCGCTTCCATCTCGAGCGCCGCACCGGCGGCCTGTCGCGCGTCATCGAGCGCGGCGTCAAGGGCATCGAGACCATCGTCCGCTTCACCATCCTCAACACGCTGCCCACGGTCATCGAGTTCGCGCTGGTCGCCGTCATCTTCGCGGTGGCCTATGGCTGGATCTACGTCGCCGTCATCGCCGTCACCGTCTGGCTCTACACCTGGTTCACGGTGCGGGCGAGCGACTGGCGCATCTCCATCCGCCGCGAGATGAACGACTCGGACACCGACGCCAACACCAAGGCCGTCGATTCGCTGCTCAACTTCGAGACGGTGAAATACTTCAACAACGAGGAGATGGAGGCCCGCCGCTTCGACCGCTCGATGGAGCGCTACGAGGAGGCCGCCACCAAGACCTGGACCTCGCTCGGCTGGCTCAATTTCGGCCAGGGCGTCATCTTCGGCATCGGCATGGCCGTCGTCATGGCGCTCTCGGCCTGGGAGGTGACCCGCGGCACCCAGACCATCGGCGATTTCGTCTTCGTCAACGCCATGCTGATGCAGCTCTCGGTGCCGCTCAACTTCATCGGCTTCATCTACCGCGAGATCCGCCAGGGCCTCACCGACATCGAGAACATGTTCGACCTGCTCGACGTCGACCAGGAGGTCAAGGACAGGCCCGGCGCCGCCGCACTTGCGGTGAAGCAGGGCGCGGTCCGTTTCGACGACGTCCACTTTTCCTACGATCCGGCGCGGCCGATCCTCAAGGGCATCTCCTTCGAGGTGCCGGCCGGCCGCACGGTGGCCATCGTCGGCCCCTCGGGAGCGGGCAAGTCGACGCTGTCGCGCCTGCTCTTCCGCTTCTACGACATCCAGTCCGGCGCCATCACCATCGACGGCCAGGACGTCCGCGACGTCACGCAGGAGAGCCTGCGCGGCGCCATCGGCATGGTGCCGCAGGACACCGTGCTGTTCAACGACACGATTTTCTACAACATCCGCTACGGCCGGTTCTCCGCCTCCGAGGACGAGATCCGCAAGGCCGCCGAACTCGCCCAGATCGGCCCCTTCATCGAGGCCCTGCCGGACGGCTACCGTTCCATGGTCGGCGAGCGCGGGCTGAAGCTCTCGGGCGGCGAAAAGCAGCGCGTGGCGATTGCCCGCACCATCCTCAAGGCACCGCCCATCCTCATCCTCGACGAGGCCACCTCCGCGCTCGACACCCACACCGAGCAGGAGATCCAGGCCGCCCTCGACCTCGTCAGCCGCGGCCGCACCACGCTGGTCATCGCCCACCGCCTGTCCACCGTCATCTCCGCCGACGAGATCATCGTCTTGAAGGACGGCCGCATCGCCGAAAAGGGCACCCACCGCGCCCTGCTCGACGCCAAAGGCCTCTACGCCGACATGTGGGACCGCCAGCGCGAAGCCACCGAAGCCGAGGAGCGCCTGCGCATCGCCCGCGAAACCGACGAAATGGGCGTCCTCGTCCGCCGCCGCACGCCGGAGGTGGGGGCGTAGGGCGCCGCCTGCCGGCAAGCCCCTCCGCATCGTCATCCCGCAACGGCGTCCGCGCGCAGCGCAGGACGCCGTATCCGGGATCCATGCCTCGCCGTCCATGCCCGCGATCCGGTGCACGACGAGGCCTGCCGCCGGCGTCGCCGCCGCCGTCGCCGCCGCCGTCGTCCGCGACCGCCGCCGTCCCTCCGCTGGCGCCGTTCCGCTGGCGTGGCCTCGTTCCCCTGCGTCGCACCCCACCTCCGTCGTCGCTGCGCGACGCCACCTCCGCCCCCACTTCGTGGGGTGGAGGATAGCCCGCCACAAGCGCCGACGCCCATCCTCCAACCCCACGAAGTGGGGGGGAGGTGCCGAGCGAAGCGAGGCGGAGGGGGGGGACCACGCGGACCGAACCGGAACCCGTCGCAGGCCTGCCTCGCCCGGCCTGGCCCTCCACCTTCGTCATCCCGGAACGACGTCCGAGCGCAGCGCAGGACGCCGTATCCGGGATCCACGCCTCGCCGCCCTTCCCCGCGCTCCGGTGCACGACGAGGCATGCTGCCGGCGTCGCCGTCGTCCGCGACCGCCGCCGTCCCTCCGCTGGCGCCGTTCCGCCGGCGTGGCCTCGTTCCCCTGCGTCGCACCCCCCTCCGTCGTCGCTGCGCGACGCCACCTCCGCCCCCACTTCGTGGGGTGGAGGATAGCCCGCCACAAGCGCCGACGCCCATCCTCCAACCCCACGAAGTGGGGGGGAGGTACCGAGCGAAGCGAGGCGGAGGGGGGGGACCACGCGGACCGAACCGGAACCCGTCGCAGGCCTGCCTCGCCCGGCCTGGCCCTCCACCTTCGTCATCCCGGAACGACGTCCGAGCGCAGCGCAGGACGCCGTATCCGGGATCCACGCCTCGCCGCCCTTCCCCGCGCTCCGGTGCACGACGAGGCATGCTGCCGGCGTCGCCGTCGTCCGCGACCGCCGCCGTCCCTCCGCTGGCGCCGTTCCGCTGGCGTGGCCTCGTTCCCCTGCGTCGCGCCCCCCCTCCGTCGTCGCTGCGCGACGCCACCTCCGCCCCCACTTCGTGGGGTGGAGGATAGCCCGCCACAAGCGCCGACGCCCATCCTCCAACCCCACGAAGTGGGGGGGAGGTACCGAGCGAAGCGAGGCGGAGGGGGGGGACCACGCGGACCGAACCGGAACCCGTCGCAGGCCTGCCTCGCCCGGCCTGGCCCTCCACCTTCGTCATCCCGGAACGACGTCCGAGCGCAGCGCAGGACGACGTATCCGGGATCCACGCCTCGCCGCCCATCCCCGCGCTCCGGTGCACGACGAGGCATGCTGCCGGCGTCGCCGTCGTCCGCGACCGCCGCCGTCCCTCCGCTGGCGCCGTTCCGCTGGCGTGGCCTCGTTCCCCTGCGTCGCGCCCCCCCTCCGTCGTCGCTGCGCGACGCCACCTCCGCCCCCACTTCGTGGGGTGGAGGATAGCCCGCCACAAGCGCCGACGCCCATCCTCCAACCCCACGAAGTGGGGGGAGGTGCCGAGCGAAGCGAGGCGGAGGGGGGGGACCACGCGGACCGAACCGGAACCCGTGGCAGGCCTGCCTCGCCCGGCCTGCCCCCCCGCCTTCGTCATCCCGGAACGACGTCTGAGCGCAGCGCAGGACGACGTATCCGGGATCCATGCCTCGGCGTCTGCCGTCCGGCGGGACGATGGAAAAGGACCGGTGCCTCGTCTGCGCCGTCCAGCCTCTCGACATCGGCCCAGGCCTGCAACCCGGGTCTGCGCCTCCGCTCCGCTCCGGCTTCGCCTGCGATGACGAAGGTGAAGGGTGCGCCGCAGCGACGAAGCGGGCAGCCACGATGGTGAGGCGGCCGTGGCAGCGCTGGGAACCGTTCGTCGCCTGCGAAATCAACCCCTTGCTGAAAATCTGTCCACGCTTTCCGCCGCGCATCGATACTGCGCCCGCGAAACCGGAGGATGCGGCGATGAACTGGAGAAGGGAGGGGGAGGTGCTGGAAGAGATCCTGGCGCTGCTCGTCCTGCTCGCCGGTCTGGCCGACCGCACCGCCGGTCTGCCGCTGCTGCTTCAGCTGCCCGTGCTTGGGTTCCTGACGCGCGGCGAGAACGTGGCGCGCTCCTTCATCATCGGATTTCCGTCCGGAGCCATGGCCGCCGTCGTGACCTCGCACGCGACCGATCGCGCGGAACGGCTGGCTGCGGATCTGCGCGCCCTGGCGCGGATGCTGCGCACGCTGCTGGCGGCGCGGCGGCTCGCACGCTTCGTCACGTGCCCGGCCGCATCGCGCGCCGGCGTGATGCTGTCGCACCCGCTGGCCCGCCCGGAACGCCGGGTGCCGGCGCTGCCTGCGCCGGACAGTTCGTGATGATCGCCCGTCGTGACGGCCAGATGCAACATGCTTGCCCGGCCGGCCGGCCCCCGCGCCGCCTGCCTCCCCGCGTAACGCGCGGCCGGAGGGCGCCGGCGCTTGCGCTGCGTCTCCTCCGCTCCTCCCCGCCGGGGGGCGAGCCCGGGCTGCGGACCCGTTGCGGCCGAACCGCGAGGGACACACGGGCCGGAACGCTTGGCCCAGCCGCGCGTTGCGGCGACGGTGCCTTTCCGATAATCATCGGCCCGCACCATCAAAGGAACCACCCCAGCGCATGAGCATCCAGGATTCCATCAGGAACGCCTTCGTCCCCGTCCACCGCGAGGGCTGGCCCTTCATCGCCGCCTTCGCCGGGGCCTCCATCATCCTGGGCGTCTTCTCCACCAGCCTGTTCTGGATCGGCGCCATCCTGACGATGTGGTGCGCCTATTTCTTCCGCGATCCCGAGCGGGTCACCCCGGTCGACGACCGGCTGGTGATCAGCCCCGCCGACGGCATCGTCTCGGCCGTCGGGCCGGCCGTGCCGCCGCGCGAACTCGGCCTCGGCGATACCGAGATGCTGCGCATCTCCGTGTTCATGAACGTGTTTTCCTGCCACGTGAACCGCGCGCCGGTGCGCGGCCGCATTTCGCGCATCGAGCACCGCGCCGGAAAATTCCTCAACGCCGAGCTCGACAAGGCGAGCCAGGAAAACGAGCGCAACGGCCTCGTCATCGACAGCCCGCACGGCCCCGTCGCCACCGTGCAGATCGCCGGCCTCGTCGCCCGGCGTATCCTGTGCTTCGTCGACGAAGCCACCAACATCGCGGTCGGCGACCGCATCGGCCTGATTCGCTTCGGCTCGCGGGTCGACGTCTTCCTGCCGGCCGGCGCGGTGGCCAAGGTGTTCCACGGCCAGACGGCGGTGGCGGGCGAGACGGTGCTGGCCGAGTTCGGCGGTATCGCCACGCCGCTGATGCGGGTGACCTGAGCGGTGGCCGATCCCCTCCAGCCAGGCGACCCGGCGCGCCCTTCCGATCCGCGCGGCCCGCGCATCCGCGAGATCCCGCTGCGCATGGTGCTGCCCAACCTCGTCACGGTGCTCGCCGTCTGCGCCGGGCTGACGGGCATCAGGCTCGCCTTCGAGGGCCGCATCGAGCTGGCCGTGGCGATGGTGCTGCTGGCAGCCTTTCTCGACGGGCTCGACGGTCGCGTCGCGCGGGCGCTGAAGGCGACGTCGAAATTCGGCGCCGAGATGGATTCGCTTGCCGACATCGTCAATTTCGGCGTCGCGCCGGGCCTCGTCCTCTATGCCTATCTGCTCGACGGCGCCGGTGCCCCGGGCTGGATCGCCGCGCTGCTCTTCGCCATCGCCTGCGGCCTGCGTCTCGCGCGCTTCAACGTCATGGCCCACGAGCCCGACCGCGACAACTGGCGCTCGGGCTATTTCACCGGCGTGCCGGCACCGGCCGGCGCGATGCTCGTCCTGCTGCCGGCCTATCTCGGCTTTCTGGGCTTTCCGCAGTCGGTCGGCTTTGCCTGGTTCTCCACGGTGTTCACCGCGCTGGTCGCCTTCCTGCTGGTCAGCCGCATCCCGCTCTGGTCGGGCAAGAACATGGGCCGCATCCGCAGCGACCTGATGCTGCCGCTGCTTCTGGTGATCGTGCTCTACGTGCTCCTGCTGTTCAACTACCCCTGGCACACGATGACGGTGACGGCGCTCGGCTACCTCGCCTTCATCCCGGTCAGCTGGATCGCCTACCGCCGCCGCGAGACGGCCGAGGAGCGCGACGCGGCGGAGCCGGTGGCCGCGCCCGACTGATCAGGCCCGCCGGCGCTCGGCCAGGATGATCATCAGCCCGGCCGAGACGATCAGCACCGCCCCGATCACCACGCCCGGCCGCGGCACGTCGCCCCAGATCAGGAAGCCGAGCGCGAAGGCCCAGACCAGCGAGGTGTATTCGAACGGCGCGACGACGGAGGCCTCCGCCTTGCGCATCCCCTCGAACAGGCAGAACTGGGCCAGCCCGCCGCACACGCCGGTGCCGACCAGCAGCGCGAGCTCTGGCAGGCTTGGCGCCTGCCAGACGAACAGCGTCGGCACCCCGGCGATCACCAGGAAGAAGCCGTTGTTGAGCAAAAGCTGCACCAGCGTCCGCTCGCCGAGCGCGATCTTGCGGATCAGAATGATCGAGAAGCCCCACAGCGCCGCGGCCGCCAGCACCATCAGCACCGGCAGCGACAGCCCGATCGCCAGCGGGTTGCAGGCGATGAAGACGCCGACGAAGCCGGTCACCACCGCCACCCAGCGCACCGGCGGCACCACTTCCTTGAGCAGCCAGACCGACAGGATGGTGACGATGATCGGCGCGGCGAAGTAGATCGTCGTCAGCTCCGCCAGCTGCAGGTCCCGCGCGGCGGTGTAGAAGCACAGCCACGCCGCCAGGATGACGAAGCTGCGCAGCAGCATCGCCACGAGCACGGGGGAGTTGACGGCGTCTTTCACCGCCCTGCGGCCGCCGATGGCCAGCGCGATCGCCACGACGGTGGCGGAGCGGAAGAGCAGGATCTGCCAGACAGAGAACCCCACGACCATCAGCTTGATGGCCGCGTCCTGCAGCGAGAACAGGAAGTATCCGACGCTGGTCAGCAGGATGCCGGCGAAGACCTGCTCCCGCGCGCTGATGGCTGCAGACATCCGTGTTCGCACCGACTTTCCGTGAGGCCTTGCTGTAGAGTGCCCCATCCTGCCGGCCCTGCACCACGGCGCGGCAGGCATGGGGCCAGCGCGGCACCGCCGGTGCAGCCGTCGACAGGATGTGCGGGGCACGACGGGACAGGCGGGGACGACCGTGCCGCCGGGCCTGTCCTCGTGCCGCGCGATCCGCTATTGAGCCGGCGGACCACAATCCCCAACCAAGGAGAACCCGCCATGTCCATCCGCCGCATCGAGCCCGGCAAGCGCATGAGCCAGGCCGTCATTCACGGCAGCACCGTCTATCTCACCGGCCAGGTCGGCACGCCGGGCAAGGACGTGAAGGCGCAGACGCAGGAAGTACTCGCCTCCATCGACCGCCTGCTGGCCGAGGCCGGATCGGACAAGTCGAAGCTCTTGTCGGCCACCATCTGGCTTGCCGACATGCGCGACTTCGCCGACATGAATTCGGTCTGGGACGTCTGGGTGGACCCGGCCAATCCGCCGGCCCGCGCCACCGGCGAGGCGCGGCTGGCGACCGCCCAGCATCTCGTCGAGATCATCATCGTCGCCGCGATCTGATCGCGCCGGTTGCACGTCCGGGCGGGGGCGCCTTCGCTCCCGCCGGACAGCTCACTCGGATTTCGGCGGAATGTCCACGATGCCGGGGTCGGAGTCTTCCGAATAGTAGGCGGCACCGGCCGGGACGCATTGCACCTGCCAGCCGGTGGCCGGCTGCTTCTCGTACTCGACGATCGCCTCCTGGCATTGCTCCCGCGTGTCGAAGCCGCTCGGCATGACGACCATGCCGCCCTGAGGCCCGGAGACGACGAGATACCAGACGAAGGTCGAGAAGAGTTCCATGATGTGCCCCGGCGGTGGCGAGTGCCGCACCGGCGCACCTTATATCCGCGCCTGACGGCCGGGAAGCGGGCGTCCTCGCCTGGAGGCGCCCTGCGGCTCACTTACGCAGGCATGCGGTAGCGCTGGAAGACCTGCGCCCGCGCGTCGAAGATCAGGCCGGTCTCGGCCAGCGCCGCTCCGGCCAGCGGCACGATCCGCGCGGCGATCTCGGAGGGATCCGGCAGGGTCGCCGGGTCTTCGCCGGGCATGGCCTGCGCCCGCATCGCGGTGCGCGTCGCGCCGGGATTGACGATCGCCACCTTGAGCGCGGTGTTCTTCGTCTCGTCGGCCCAGGAGCGGCACATGGCCTCGACGGCCGCCTTCGACGCCGCATAGGGTCCCCAATAGGCCCGCGCCGAATGCGCCGCGCCCGACGACAGCACCAGCGCGCGCCCGGCGTCGGAAAGCCTGAGCAGCGGGTCGACCGAGCGGATCAGCCGCCAGGTGCCGGTCACGTTCACCGCCATGACCTTTTCGAACACCTTGGCCTCGATGTGGGCGAGGGGACCGATCACGCCGAGGATGCCGGCATTGGCCACCAGCACGTCGAGCCGGCCCCAGCGCTCGTGGATCGCGCCTCCCAGCCGGTCGATCCCGGCCATGTCGGTGAGGTCGAGGGGAACGAGCGTCGCCTCGCCCTTGCCCGTCCGGGCGCGCTCGGCCTTGATCTCGTCGTCGAGTTCCTCCAGTCCGCCCACCGTGCGGGCCACCGCGACGACATGCGCGCCCGCCGCCGCCATCTGTCTGGCGATGAAATAACCGATGCCGCGCGAGGCGCCCGTGACGAGCGCGATCTTGCCGGTGAGGTCAGGAGTGTCGGTCATGTCGCTTCCCGTCGTCGGTTGCGGGCGGCCGCCGGCCGCGATGGATGCCCGCTTAGCCGAACTGGCCTTCGAGGAAAACCCCGCTTGACCGCGCACCCGTGTCGCCCCAGATTTGGGAGGCCGGGACGACCCGGATTTCATCAGAGAGATCGGTGGGGACGACCCCATCTCCGCAGGAGAGACGGGGCATGGCCTGGATCTATTTGTTCGCCGCTGGACTGTTCGAGATCGGCTGGGCCGTCGGCATGAAATACACGCACGGCTTCACCCGGCTCGTGCCGAGCCTGCTCACCCTCGCTTCGATGGCGGTCAGCCTGGGGCTCCTCGGCCTTGCGCTGAAGACGCTGCCGCTCGGCACAGCCTATGCGATCTGGACCGGCATCGGCACGATCGGCACCGTCATCCTCGGCATCGTCCTGTTTTCGGAGCCGGCCGATGCGGTGCGGCTTGCCTGCATCGGCCTCATCGTGGCCGGCATCCTGGGGCTGAAGCTCGTCTCGCCCTGAACGCCTTGCTGCCTACTGACCGCCATTCGCCAGCAGCGACAGCGTCCGGACATTGTCCGTCCCTTCCATGTCGAGCAGGCGGGTCGGATAGTCGCCGGTGAAGCAGGCGTCGCAGAACTGCGGCGCGTCATTGTCGCGCGCCGCCTCGCCGACGGCCCGGTAGAGCCCGTCGATCGACAGGAAGCCCAGCGAGTTCACCCGGATGAACTCGGCCATCTCGTCGACGGACATGCGCGAGGCCAAGAGCTTGGCCTTCTCCGGCGTGTCGACCCCGTAGAAGCACGAGGCGCGCGTCGGCGGCGAGGCGATGCGCATGTGCACTTCCTTGGCGCCGGCGTCGCGCACCATCTGCACGATCTTCTGGCTGGTGGTGCCACGCACGATGGAATCGTCGACCAGCACGACGCGCTTGCCCTCGATGATCTTGCGGTTGGCATTGTGCTTCAGCCGCACGCCCATGTGGCGGATCGAATCGCCGGGCGAGATGAAGGTGCGGCCGACATAGTGGTTGCGGATGATGCCGAGCTCGAAGGGCAGGCCGGCCTCCTGCGCAAAGCCGATGGCCGCCGGCGTGCCCGAATCGGGCACCGGCACGACGATGTCGGCCTCGACCGGGTTCTCGCGGGCGAGCTCCATGCCGATCTTCTTGCGCACGTCGTAGACGTTGCGTCCCTCGACCGAGGAGTCGGGCCGGGCGAAGTAGACGTATTCGAAGACGCAGAAGCGCGATTTCACCGGCTCGAAGGGGAAGTGGCTCTCGATCCCCTTCGACGTGACGACCACCATCTCGCCCGGCTTCAGGTCGCGCACGAAGCGCGCGCCGATGATGTCGAGCGCGCAGGTCTCCGAGGCGAGGATCCACGAGCCGTCGAGGTCGCCCAGCACCAGCGGGCGGATGCCCAGCGGGTCGCGGCAGCCGATCATCTTCTTCGACGTCAGCGCCACCAGCGAGAAGGCCCCCTCGATCTGGCGGATCGCGTCGATGAAGCGGGCGTTCAGGTCCCGTTCCTTGCTGGTGGCCACGAGGTGCATGATCGTCTCGGTGTCGGATGTCGACGAGAAGATCGCGCCCTGCTTCTGCAGCACCCGCTGCACCGTCATGGCGTTGGTGATGTTGCCGTTGTGCGCCACCGCCAGCCCGCCGTCGGCGAGTTCGGCGAAGAAGGGCTGCACGTTGCGCAGGCCCGCCCCGCCAGTCGTAGCGTAGCGCGTGTGGCCGATCGCGCGGGTGCCCTGCAGCCGGTCGATCACCGACTGCTTGGTGAAGGTGTCGCCGATCAGGCCGACATGGCGCTCGACGTGGAACTGGGTGCCGTCATAGGAGACGATGCCGGCGGCTTCCTGGCCGCGATGCTGCAGCGAATGCAGGCCGAGCGTGACGATCGCCGCCGCTTCCTGGCGGCCGAATATGCCGAATACGCCGCACTCGTCGTGGAAATGGTCGTCGGCCTCCGCCGCAAGGCCGCTGTCGTCAGCGGATGCGGAGAAGGACTGGTCGGCTCGCTCTGCCATGGCTATCGGCCTTTCGCGCCACGCAACGCCGGTTGGCGGACGTCGATGGATACGCTTCAGTTGCTCGTTTCGCCGTCACCGTCTTCGGTGAGACGCTTGATGATCGTGTTCTCCGGGTCGTCGGGCAGGAGGTCCTGCAGCTTGGCGCCGATGCTCTCGAGCAGCGGCAGCGACTTCGCCTGCGCCACCCAGACCGGGCGGTTGTCGCCGACCAGCCAGTTGAAGAACAGCAACGCCACCGCGACCACCAAAACGCCCCGCGCCGCGCCGTAGACGAAGCCGAGTGTGCGGTCGAGAGCGCCGATGCGCGAGTCGATGATGAAGTCGGCGATCTTCATCGTCAGCAGGGTGACGATCACCAGCGCCACGAAGAACACGATGCCGGCCGCCGCTACCAGCGCCAGCTTGTCGTTGTCTATGTAGGGCGTGACATAGGGAACGACGACCGGGTGGAAAAAGAAGGCGGCCGCCGCCGCCGCGCCCCAGGAGGCGATCGAGAGCAACTCGCGCGACAGGCCGCGCACCATGGCGAGGATGGCCGAGACAAGGGCGAAGCCGACGAGGATACCGTCAAGCAGCGTAATCGGCATTGTGGACCCACTCCGTTCCAAGCACCGCGTCAGTCTGCGTCCCTGCTGCGCTTCGTCCCCGCGATCTTCGCGACGAGATCGACGAGCGCGCCCGGCTGGAACGACCGCGTCGCGATCGCACCTGCGATCTCTCCGCTGCCGGCCGGCAGGACGCCCTGCCCGAAGCCCAGTTTTTCGGCCTCTTTCAACCGTTGCTGTGCATGAGCGACAGGCCGGACGGCGCCCGAAAGGCTGATTTCGCCGAAATAGACACAATCCGCAGGCAGGGCAAGTCCGGTGAGGGAGGAAACCAGCGCCGCCGCCACCGCAAGGTCGGCGGCCGGCTCGGAAATGCGGTAGCCGCCCGCCACGTTGAGGTAGACGTCGTGCTGCGCGAAGCGGATGCCGCAATGCGCCTCCAGCACGGCGAGGATCATCGACAGCCGCGAGGAGTCCCACCCCACCACGGCGCGCCGCGGCGTGCCGAGCGGCGAGGGCGCCACCAGCGCCTGGATCTCCACCAGCACCGGCCGCGTGCCTTCCATGCCGGCGAAGACGGCAGCACCCGGCGCCTTGGTGCTGCGCTCGCCGAGGAACAGCTCCGACGGGTTCGACACCTCGCGCAGGCCCTTGTCGGACATCTCGAACACGCCGATCTCGTCGGTCGGGCCGAAGCGGTTCTTGACCGTGCGCAGGATGCGGTAGTGGTGCCCGCCTTCGCCCTCGAAGTAGAGCACGCCGTCCACCATGTGCTCCACCACGCGGGGGCCGGCGATCTGGCCCTCCTTGGTGACGTGCCCGACGAGCACGATCGCGGCGCCCGTCGACTTCGCATAGCGGATCATCGCCTGGGCGGAGGCGCGCACCTGCGTCACCGTGCCCGGCGCGGAATCGGCCATGTCGGTCCACAGCGTCTGGATCGAATCGAGGATCAGCAGGTCCGGCCGCCGGCCTTCGGCAATGGTGGCCAGGATGTCCTCGACATTGGTCTCGGCGGCCAGTTCCACCGGCGCGTCGGCCGCGCCGAGCCGCTGCGCGCGCAGCCGGATCTGCGCCACCGCCTCCTCGCCCGAGACGTAGACGATGCGGTGGCCCTGCCTGGCCAGCGCGGCGGCCGCCTGGGTGAGCAGCGTCGACTTGCCGATGCCGGGGTCGCCGCCGACCAGCAGCGCCGAGCCGCGCACGAAGCCGCCGCCGGTCGCCCGGTCGAGTTCGCCGATGCCGCTGGCGATGCGCGGCGCGTCCTCGATGTCGCCCGACAGCGAGGTGAGCACGACGGCGCGGCCCTTGCGGGCGCTGCGCGTCGAGGCCGGACCCGCGCCGATGCCGCCCGACGTGCCCTCCTCGATCAGCGTGTTCCACTCGCCGCAGGCGTCGCACTTGCCCGCCCATCGCGTGTGGACGGTGCCGCAATTCTGGCAGATGAACTGGACGCGCGATTTGGCCATCAGGGTTCCATGGCGGTGGACGGCGACGGGGCAGGGCGGTTGCAGGCGGTCACGATTGCCGGTCTCCCTCGACCCCGACATGGAAGCGGGTGTAGCGGCGCGACAGGCCGGTCAGCAGTTCGTAGGCGATCGTCCCCGCCGCCCGCGCCGCCTCGTCGATGGGCAGGTCGGTCCCGAACAGCTGGATGAAGTCGCCGGCGGCGACCGCGTCGGGCCCGAGGTCGGTGACGTCGAACATCGTCAGATCCATGGTGACGCGGCCAAGAATCGGTACGCGCCTGCCCTTGATGGAGCCGAAGCCACCCGGCAGGACGCCGCGCAGCGGCACGCCGCTGCCGGAGGCCGAGCGCGGCAGTCCGTCCGCGTAGCCGACGGCCGCGACCGCCACCAGCGTGTCGCGATCGAGCAGATGCGTCGCGCCGTAGCTCACCGCCTCGCCGACCTGCGCGCGCCGCACCTGCAGCACGCGCGCCTCGGCCGTCACCACGGTCTTCATCTTGACGCCGGACGACGGCGCGCCGCCGTAGACGGCGATGCCCGGCCGGACGAGATCGAGGTGATATTCGCGGCCGAGCAGCAGGCCCGAGGAATTGGCGAGGCTGGCGGGGACGCCCGGAAAGGCGGCGCGCACCGCGCCGAAGGCTTCAACCTGGCGCCGGTTCAGCGGATGGTTGCGCTCGTCGCCGCAGGCGAGGTGGCTCATCACCAGCACGGGCTCGACGGCACGCGTCAGGGCGTTGTCGGCGGCGAAGGCCCGGGCCTGCTGGACGGTCAGGCCGAGCCGGTTGAGGCCGGTGTCCACCTGCAGCCCGCAGGACCTGTCGGAACCGTGGGTGGCGCAGTGCCGCTCCCACAGCGCGATGTCGAGCGCGCCGCTGAGGACCGGCGTCAGGCGATGCGCCGCGAAGAGGCCGGCGGCCTCCTCGCTGTACAGGCCGTTGAGCACGAAGATGCGGGCGTGCGCCGCCGCACGGCGCGCCGCCATCCCTTCGTCCGCGGTGGCGACGAAGAAGGTGTCGCAGCCTTCCGCGGCGAGCGCCGGCACGACCTCGGCGATGCCCAGGCCATAGGCGTCGGCCTTCACCACGCCGGCCACGCGCGCCCGCCCGGCCACCTTCGACAGTGCGCGGTAATTCGAACGCAGGGCGCGCAGGTCGATCATGACCAGGCCGCCGGCCAGGTCGGAGCGCGGGCCGCTCTCGCGGATGTGGACCGGATCTCCCACGGCGCTACTCGAGGCGCTCCGGCATGCGGTCTTCCTCGGCCAGATCCGAGAATCGCGTGAACTGGCCTTCGAAGGCCAGTTCGACCGTGCCGGTCGGGCCGTGGCGCTGCTTGGCGATGATGAGCTCGGCCTTGCCCTTGACCCGCTCGAACTTCAGCCGCCACTCCTCGTATTCGGGGGTGCCTTCCTCCGGCTGCTTGTTCTGCATGTAGTACTCGTCGCGATAGACGAAGAGCACGACGTCGGCGTCCTGCTCGATCGAGCCCGATTCGCGCAGATCCGACAGCTGCGGCCGCTTGTCGTCGCGGCTTTCGACCTGGCGCGACAGCTGCGACAGCGCGATGATCGGCACGTGGAGTTCCTTGGCCAGCGCCTTGAGGCCGGTGGTGATCTCGGTGATCTCCTGCACCCGGTTCTGGCTCGACTTCGCCGAGGAGCCCTGCATCAGCTGCACGTAGTCGATGACGATCACGTCGAGCCCGCGCTGGCGCTTCAGGCGGCGGGCGCGGGCGGCGAGCTGCGCGATCGAGATGCCGCCGGTCTGGTCGATGAAGAGCGGCGTCTTCTGCATCATCTGCGCACAGCCCACGAGCTTCTCGAAATCCGTCTCCGTGATCTCGCCGCGGCGGATCTTCGACGACGAGATCTCCGTCTGCTCCGAGATGATGCGGGTGGCGAGCTGCTCGGCCGACATTTCGAGCGAGAAGAAGCCGACGACGCCGCCCCGCTCGGCCTTGTAGGAACCGTCCGCCTGCTGTGCCGGCTTGTAGGCGGCCGCGATGTTGAAGGCGATGTTGGTGGCGAGCGACGTCTTGCCCATTGCCGGGCGACCGGCGAGGATGATCAGGTCGGACGACTGCAGTCCGCCGAGTTTCCGGTCCACGTCGCGCAGGCCGGTCGAGACGCCCGAAAGATGTCCCTCGCGCATGTAGGCGGCGTTGGCCACGTCGATGGCCGTCGTCACCGCGTCCGAGAAGCTCTGGAAGCCGCCGTCGTAGCGGCCGGTCTCGGCCAGCTCGAACAGCCGCCGCTCGGCATCCTCGATCTGCTCCGACGGCGACATGTCCACCGGCGCGTCATAGGCGATGTTGACCATGTCCTCGCCGACGGTGATCAGCGCGCGGCGCGTGGCGAGGTCGTAGATCGCCCGGCCATAGTCGGCCGCGTTGATGATGGTGACCGCCTCGGCGGCAAGCCGCGCGAGATAGTGAGCGACCGTCATGTCGCCGACCTTGCCGTCGGCCGGCAGGAAGGTCTTCATCGTCACCGGGTTGGCCGACTTGCCCATGCGAATCAGCTCGCCCGCGATCTCGAAGATCTTGCGGTGCAGCGGCTCGTAGAAATGGGTCGGCTTCAGGAAATCCGAAACGCGATAGAACGCGTCGTTGTTGACGAGGATGGCGCCCAGCAGCGCCTGCTCGGCCTCGATGTTGTTGGGCGCTTCGCGATAGAGCGGCGTCTCCGCCACGCCGAGCTTTCGGACTGCTTCTGCCATTGTCGTTCCGTCTGATCCCTGCCGGCCACCGGCCTATCAGATGTTCGCGGGGCATGGGTCCCTAAATTCGACGACGACCCGTGATTCACACTCGTCCACACCCAAGACGCCCATGCCCGGGGATTACCGACGATTCCGGTTGACGCGAATCGAAGCACCAGAATAGCCGGCGGCGGAGCGGAACAAAACAGGAAAAGAACGGCGGCGCGAGGCCGCGGACGCCGATGTCGTCGGCACCGGATGCGGACGCAAAAAAATACCCGGGAGTGGCTCCCGGGTATCGATGTCCTTGGGTCGGTTTCGCGAAGCGCGAAGCGGAAAGGCTCAGGCCTCTTCGTCGTCCTCGCCACCCTCGAAGAACGCGTCCGGGCGGGCGTTCTCGTTGATGTCGTCGCCGTAGATCGCCTCGAGCGAATCGAGCTTCTCGCCCTTCGCCTGGCGCTCCGCCTCGTCGGCCGAGCGGGCGATGTTGAGGGTGATCGTGACCTCGACTTCCGGATGCAGCGCGATCACCACGTTGGTGAGGCCGATCGCCTTGATCGGGTTGTTCAGCTCGACCTGGTTGCGGCCGACCGTGAAGCCCTCTTCGGTGAGCAGGTCGGAAATGTCGCGGGTCGACACCGAGCCGTAGAGCTGGCCGGTCTCGCCGGCGGAACGCACGACGATGAAGCTCTGGCCGTCGAGCTTCTCGGCGACGGCCTCGGCCTCGCTCTTGCGCTCGAGGTTGCGGGCTTCGAGCTGGGCGCGCTGGCCTTCGAACTTCTTCTTGTTGGCCTCGTTCGCACGAAGCGCCTTGCCCTGCGGCAGAAGGAAGTTGCGCGCAAAGCCGTCGCGCACCTTGACGGTGTCGCCCATCTGGCCGAGGCGGGAAATGCGCTCGAGGAGGATGACGTCCATGATCCTGGTCCTTGTCTCTGGGCCGCTGTGGCGGCCGCGATGGCGAATGGACGGTCAGGAACGTGAGACGGACGAGGTCCGCCGGTCGCTGTCCTGCCCGTCATGGCAGTTAGGGCCGTGTCCGGCCCAACTCGGGATTTCTCGTGCTTCCGCCGCACCCGAAGCGGGGAAGGGGCCGGGCGCTGGCGCCCGGCCTCGAATTCACTTCACCACGTAGGGCAGCAGGCCGAGGAAGCGGGCGCGCTTGATCGCCTGGGCGAGTTCGCGCTGCTTCTTCTGGCTGACGGCGGTGATGCGCGACGGCACGATCTTGCCGCGCTCGGAGATGTAGCGCTGCAGCAGGCGCACGTCCTTGTAGTCGATCTTCGGTGCATTCGCGCCGGAGAACGGGCAGGTCTTGCGGCGGCGATGGAAGGGCCGGCGTGTCGGGATCTGGTTGATGTCGACCATTAATGCGCTCCCCCTTCGGACTGCTCGCGCGGACGGCGCGGGCCACGGTCTTCACGATCGCCGCGCGGCGGACGGTCGCCACGGTCGCCGCGATCGCGGTCGCCGAAGCGGGGACGGTCGCCGAAGCGGTCGCCGCCACGTTCGCTGCGCTCTTCACGCTTCTGCATCATCGCAGAGACGCCTTCCTCATGCTTCTCGACCCGGACGGTCATGAAGCGGAGCACGTCTTCCGACAGGCCCATCTGGCGTTCCATCTCCTGGATCGCCGCCGCCGGGGCGGTGATGTCCATGAGCGTGTAATACGCCTTGCGGTTCTTGTTGATGCGGTAGGTCAGGGACTTCAGTCCCCAGTTCTCGACCCGGCCGATGCTGCCGCCATTCGCTTCGATGACGCCCTTGTAGGATTCCACAAGCGCGTCGACCTGCTGCGAGGACAGATCCTGGCGGGCGAGAAACACATGTTCGTAGAGAGCCATGCTCGTTCTTGCCTTTCTTCGTTTCACTGCCCGGCGCCCGATGGCTAAGCCTCTGCGACTGCCTTTACCCGCAGGACGGGCGAAGAAAGACGCATCGATGAGACGGTCGAGAGCGGAGACACGGGAGGCGGAAGGACCCTTGCCTTCACACACGCATCGTTCGGACGGGTCCGGAAAACGCGCGAGCCCTCCGTTCAGCCCCCAATCGGAACCGGCAGAGTGGGCGCGCTATACCGGAGGCGCCGCGGCTTGGCAAGGCCGGCGCGGCCGATGCTCAGCCCGGCAGCACGAACAGCGCCACCGTATAGGCCAGGTAGCCGGACAGCATGAGCGTACCACTCCCGCGTCCAAGGCCGTTGCGCACCACCACCGCCGCAGCGAACAGGACGCTGACGCCAAGCATCAACGGCACGTCGAGCCACAGGAAGCGGCTGGCGATCGCCAGCGGCTCGATCATCGCGGTCACGCCGAGAATGCCGAGGATGTTGAAGATGTTGGAGCCGATCACGTTGCCGACCGCCACTTCGCTGCGGCCGCGCCATGCGGCCACGACGGAGGTGGCGAGTTCCGGCAGGCTGGTTCCGAGCGCAACCACGGTCAGGCCGATCACGGCCTCCGACACCCCGATCGACCGGGCGATCGAGGATGCGCCGTCCACCAGCCAGCCGGCGCCGACGAAGAGCATGGCGAGGCCGGCGGCCAGCGCCAGCAGCGCCCGCCACACCGGCTCTGCGGTGGCCATGTCCGGTCTGTCGAGACCGCCCGTGGCGCTCGATGCGCTGCTTGCGGCGCGAAGATGCAAGCCGAGATAGGTGGCCAGAAGGAGAAAGAGCGCAAGGCCGCCGAGCCGCGGGATGGCACCCCATGCGGCGGCGAGGAGCAGCAGCGCCGACGCCCCGAGCATGACGCGCAGTTCGCGGCGGATCTCGTCGCCAGGCACGATCCTTGAGGCAAACAGCGCGGTGAAGCCGCCGATCAGCAGGATATTGGCGATGTTCGAGCCGACGACGTTGCCGATGGCGATCTCGGGAATGCCGTTCCAGGCGGCCTGGACCGAGACCAGCAGCTCGGGTGTCGACGTCGCGAACCCGACGATCGTCAGCCCGATCACGAGTTCCGAGACGCCGTAGCGGCGGGCCAGCGCCACTGCGCCGCGGACCAGGAACTCGCCACCGCCGAACAGCAGCGCCATGCCGGCGATGACGAGCAGAAGGTTGGTCCAGATGCCCATGAGATTCCTTCGTCCTTGCCGGAAAGATGGCGGCTACATGGGATTTGCAGTTCCGCCCCGCAAGGTATTCGAAGGCCGATCGCCGGTTCCGGGCTTGCGCCACCCGCTGGTTGAGGCAAAGTCCGGGTCCGAGCGAACAAGGAGAAGAACGCAATGCCCATCGTCAACCGCATCGCCGAATTCCATGACGACGTCACCGCCTGGCGCCGCGACATCCACGCCCATCCGGAACTCCAGTTCGACGTCCACCGCACGGCGGCTCTGGTGGCCGAGAAGCTGCGCGAATTCGGTGTCGACGAGGTGGTGACGGGCATCGGCCGCACCGGCGTGGTCGGCGTGATCCGCGGCCGCAAGACCGGCAGCGGCCGGGCGATCGGCCTGCGCGCCGACATGGACGCGCTGCCGATCCAGGAAGTGCTCGACCATCCCTACAAGTCGAGGAATGCCGGCATCATGCATGCCTGCGGCCATGACGGGCATACCGCGATGCTGCTCGGCGCGGCGCGCTACCTTGCCGAGACGCGCAATTTCGACGGCACGGCAGTGGTCATCTTCCAGCCGGCGGAGGAAGGCGGCGGCGGCGGGCGCGAGATGGTCGAGGAGGGGATGATGGACCGTTTCGCCATCGACGAGGTCTATGGCATGCACAATGCGCCGGGGCTGCCCACCGGCTCGTTTGCCATCCGCAGCGGCTCCATGATGGCGGCAGCCGACATGTTCGTCATCGACATCGAGGGGATCGGCGGCCATGCCGCGCGGCCGCAGCGCTGCATCGACACAACGCTCGTCGGCGCCCACATCATGACCGCGCTGCAGTCGGTGGTGGCGCGCAACGTCGATCCGATCGAGGCGGCGGTCGTGTCCGTCACCACCTTCAAGGCAGGCGACGCCTTCAACGTGATCCCGCAGACCGCGAGGCTGACCGGAACCGCGCGCACGCTGTCGGCCGCCGTCCGCGACCAGCTGGAAGAGCGCATGACCGAGGTGGTCGAGCATACCGCGCGGGCTTTCGGCGCCAAGGCGACCCTCGACTACCAGCGCCACTACCCCGTGCTGTCCAACCACTCTCTTCAGACCGATTTCGCGGCGAGCGTCGCCCGCCAGGTCGTCGGCGACCGCGTCGACGTGAACACGCCGCAGGTGATGGGCGGCGAGGACTTCGCCTTCATGCTGGAGGCCCGGCCCGGCGCCTTCATCTATATCGGCCAGGGCGACGGCCCTTACGTCCACCACCCCGAATACGACTTCAACGACGAGATCATCCCCGTCGGCTGCTCGTACTGGGCAAAGCTGGTCGAGACGGCGCTGCCGGCGGGCTGACCGGGCGAGCGACAGGGGGAGGGGCCCGGCGCGACCGGACGCCGCCGCAGGCCGCCTTCGGCCGTCCTGTCCCGAAATGCCCCCGCCCTTGACTTCCCGCCCGCTCCTGCGTCACAGGCAGGCGAGTTCGAGCGAGCGGAGGACGTCTGATGGCAATCGCATTCACCTTTCCGGGCCAGGGCAGCCAGTCCGTCGGAATGGGCCGCGATCTTGCGGAAGCCTTCCCCGAGGCCCGCGCCGTCTTCGACGAGGTCGACGCGGCGCTGGGCGAGACGCTCTCGGCCGTCATGTGGGAGGGGCCGGAAGAGACCCTGACGCTCACCGCCAATGCGCAGCCGGCGCTGATGGCGGTGTCGATGGCCGCGCTGCGCGTCATGCAGGCGCGCGGCCTGGTGCTCCAGGACAAGGTGGCCTACGTCGCCGGCCATTCGCTCGGCGAATATTCCGCACTCTGTGCCGCCGGCGTGTTCTCGCTGGCCGACACGGCGCGGCTGCTGCGCATCCGCGGCAACGCCATGCAGGCGGCGGTTCCGGCGGGAGAGGGCGCCATGGCGGCCATCCTCGGGCTCGACCAGGACAAGGTCGAGCAGGCCTGCGCCGCGGCCGAGGGCGGCGTCTGCCAGATCGCCAACGACAATGGCGGCGGACAGCTCGTCATCTCCGGGTCGAAGGCGGCCGTCGATCACGCCGCGCGCCTGTGCACGGAAATGGGTGCGAAGCGCGCCCTGATGCTGTCGGTCTCCGCTCCCTTCCACTCAGCGCTGATGGCGCCCGCGGCCGATGCCATGCGCGAGGCGCTGGCGGCCGTCGAGATGCGGGCGCCCGTCGTGCCGGTCGTGGCCAACGTCACGGTCAGCCCGATCTCCGACCCGGACGAGATCCGCCTGCGGCTCGTGGAGCAGGTCACCGGCCGGGTCCGCTGGCGCGAGACCGTCGAATGGTTCGCCGCCAGCGGCGTGGGCACGCTCTATGAGATCGGCTCCGGCAAGGTGCTCTGCGGGCTCGCCCGCCGCATCAGCCGCGACACCGCGACAGCCGCCGTCAACACGCCGGCCGACATCGACGCAGCGCTGGCCGCGCTCGCCTGAGAATGCACCCTGCCGCGGCCGCCGCCGCGCGCGAAACTGGGAAAGGATAGCGACATGTTCGATCTGACCGGCCGCAAGGCTCTCGTGACCGGCGCCTCCGGCGGCATCGGCGAGGCGGTGGCGCGTGCCCTGCACGGCCAGGGCGCCACCGTTGGCCTGCACGGCACGCGCGTCGAGAAGCTCGAGGCGCTCGCTGCCGAGCTCGGCGACCGGGTGAAGGTCTTCCCGGCCGACCTGTCGAACCGCGACGAGGTCAAGGCGCTGGCGCAGAAGGCGGAAGCGGATCTCGAGGGCGTCGACATTCTCGTCAACAATGCCGGCATCACCCGCGACGGCCTGTTCGTGCGCATGTCCGATGCCGACTGGGATGCGGTGATCGAGGTGAACCTGACCTCGACCTTCCGCCTGACGCGCGAACTCACCCATCCGATGATGCGCCGCCGCTACGGCCGCATCATCAACATGGCCTCGGTGGTCGGCGTCACCGGCAATCCCGGCCAGGCCAACTACTGCGCCTCCAAGGCCGGCATGATCGGCTTTTCGAAGTCGCTCGCGCAGGAGATCGCGTCGCGCAACGTCACCGTCAACTGCATCGCGCCGGGCTTCATCGAATCGGCCATGACCCACAAGCTCAACGACAAGCAGAAGGACGCCATCATGGGCGCCATCCCGATGCGGCGCATGGGGACGGGGCTGGAGATCGCCACCGCCGCCGTCTACCTCGCCTCGGCGGAGGCGGCCTACGTCACCGGGCAGACGATCCACGTCAACGGCGGCATGGCGATGTTCTGAGCCTGCGTTCCGTTCGCGCTTCGCGTGCATTCCACGCGGGCTGCAGGCGGAATACGGCTTTGCGGGGCACCGGCTTCGTGTTATGCGCCGCGCGAGCCGGCATCTGCGTCCAGGCTTCGCCGTCTGGACAGTGCCAACCAGGAGGAAAACGCCGTCTTGGGAATCGGCATTGGACCGACCCGAAAAGCGCTATCTTTCAGCTTGATTAGCGGCAATCCTGCCGCTAACGAAGACCAACTTGAACCGAAGTCGAGGGTTTTCCCAATGAGCGATACCGCAGAACGCGTCAAAAAGATCGTCGTCGAGCATCTTGGAGTGGAAGAAGCGAAGGTCACCGAGGGCGCGAGCTTCATCGACGATCTGGGCGCGGACAGCCTGGATACCGTCGAACTGGTGATGGCCTTCGAGGAAGAATTCGGCGTCGAGATTCCCGACGATGCAGCCGAGACCATCCTGACCGTCGGCGACGCGGTCAAGTTCATCGAGAAGGCCTCGGCCTGACATTGGCCGGCGCCCGAGGCGCCGGATGGAACCCGCAATGAGACGTGTCGTCGTTACGGGCCTCGGCCTACTGTCTCCGTTCGGACCTGGCGTGGAGCATTCCTGGAAGCAGCTGCTTTCGGGGAGAAGCGCCGCGCGCAGGATCGAAACTTTCGAGACCGGTGATCTGCCCTGCAAGATCGCCAATGTCATCCCGCGCGGGTCGGGCGACGACGGCACCTTCAATCCCGACCATGTGCTGGAACCCAAGGACCAGCGCAAGGTCGGCGATTTCATCACCTACGGCATCGCCGCCGCCGACGAGGCCCTGAAGGATTCCGGCTGGGAGCCGAAGACCTTCGAGGAGCAGTGCGCGACCGGCGTCATGATCGGTTCGGGCATCGGCGGCATCGAAGGCATCGCCGAGAATGCGCTGATCCTCCACGAACGCGGTCCGCGCCGCATCAGCCCCTTCTTCATTCCCGGCAACATCATCAATCTGGTCTCGGGCCAGGTCTCGATCCGTCACGGGCTCAAGGGCCCGAATCATGCCGTCGTCACCGCCTGTTCGACGGGCGCGCATGCGATCGGCGACGCCTCCCGGCTGATCGCGCTGGGCGACGCGGACGTGATGGTGGCAGGCGGCGCGGAATCGCCCATCAACCGGCTGTCGCTCGCCGGTTTCGCGGCTTGCCGCGCCCTGTCGACCAGCTACAACGATACCCCCGAGAAGGCCTCCCGGCCCTATGACCGCGATCGCGACGGTTTCGTCATGGGCGAGGGTGCAGGCGTGGTGGTGCTCGAGGAACTCGAGCACGCCAAGGCACGCGGCGCCAGGATCTATGGCGAAGTGATCGGATACGGCATGTCGGGCGACGCCCATCACATCACCGCTCCGTCGGAAGATGGCGACGGCGCCTACCGCTGCATGAAGGCTGCGCTGAAGCGCGCCGGGCTCGACGCGTCCGACCTCGACTACATCAATGCCCACGGCACGTCGACGATGGCCGACACGATCGAACTCGGCGCCGTCGAACGCCTCGTCGGAAATGCCGCATCGCGCATTTCCATGTCGTCGACGAAGTCGTCGATCGGGCACCTGCTTGGCGCGGCCGGAGCCGCCGAAGCCATCTTCTGCCTGCTCGCCATTCGCGACAACATCGCGCCCGCCACCATCAATCTCGACAATCCTTCGACCGAGACGGCGCTCGATCTCGTGCCGAATACGCCACGCGAGCGCCGCATCGATGTCGCGCTGTCGAATTCCTTCGGATTCGGCGGAACGAACGCTTCGCTCGTCTTTCAACGGTATAATGGTTGAGCGTCGGGCCAGGGCGTCAATTTCGCCATATTCCTCGATAGTCTTCGCGCGCAACATCGTGACATGACCATGGTGTATGTGCGAGCGGGTTGCGCTTCGAAGCGATTCCGTCCGCGAGCGATCGGTGACTCCGGCTGCCTCCCGCGATCGATCGGGAAGCGATGCCGGAATGAGGGAGCGAGTTTGAACCGATGAGCGATACCGCGAATCAGCCGGAATTCGGACGTCGCCGCGAACCGGCGAAGCCGATCGTGCCCAAGACGGCCAATGAGGCACTGCGCCCCGAATTGGGCACGCCGCCGCCGCGCCGTTCGCGCGCCTCCCGAAGCCAGGTCGTCATTTTCCTGAATTTCCTGATGTCGACGATCTTCCTCGTCACCATCGGCGCCGGCCTCCTCGTCTACTACGGCAAGATGGAGTTCGAAGGACCCGGGCCGTCCGCCACCGGCGCGGTCGTGCTGGTCCGGCCGAGCACCGGCGTCCGCGAGATCGGCGCCCAGCTCGAACGCTCCGGCCTGATCAGCGACGCGCGCATCTTCGCACTGGGCGTGCGTGCCCACGGCGCCGACGCGGACCTGAAGGCGGGCGAATACGAGATCAAGCCGCGCGCCTCCATGCAGGACATCATGGAACTGCTGAAGAGCGGCCGGTCGGTGCTCTATTCCCTGACCATTCCCGAGGGCCTGACCGTGGAGCAGGCGTTCCAGCGCATCGCCGAGCATGAAGCCCTCGTCGGCGAGATGCCGGCGGAACTGCCTCCCGAAGGCACCCTCATCGCCGACACGCAGCGGTTCACGCGCGGTACCGAGCGCAAGGACCTGATCGCACGCATGGTCGCCGCCCAGGCGAGCCTCGTCGAAAGCATCTGGGCGCGCCGCGTCGACGGGCTTCCGCTCGAGGACATCAACGATTTCGTGACGCTCGCCTCGATCGTCGAGAAGGAAACCGGCCAGGCGGAGGAGCGTTCCCGCGTGGCAGCCGTCTTCATCAACCGCCTCAACAAGGGCATGCGGCTGCAGTCGGATCCGACGATCATCTACGGCCTCTTCGGTGGCAAGGGGAAGCCCGCCGACCGGCCGATCTACCGCTCCGACATCGACAAGCCGACGCCCTACAACACCTACACCATCAACGGCCTGCCGCCCGGCCCGATCGCCTCGCCCGGCCGAGCCTCCCTCGAAGCGGTCGCCAACCCGTCGAAGACCAGCGATCTCTACTTCGTGGCCGACGGCACCGGCGGCCACGTCTTCGCGGCGACGCTCCAGGAGCACAACGAGAACGTCGCGCGCTGGCGTGAGATCGAGCGCAAGCGGCGCGAAAACGCGGCGGCCGGACCGGCTGCGCCGGCGGGGGAAACCGGGGCAGCGGAACCGGCGGCGGCAGACTGAGCCGACGGGCTCGGACGGGGGACAGCATGGCAGTTCAGAGCATGACCGGCTTCGCCCGCGCGTCGGCGGAGCAGGACGGTGCGTCGATCACCTGGGAGTTGCGCTCGGTCAACGGCAAGGGGCTGGAAGCGCGCCTGCGCCTGCCGCCGGGGCTCGAACGGGTCGAGCAGGCGGCGAAGCAGGCGATCCAGAAGAGGTTCGCGCGCGGCAACATCCAGGCGTCGCTTGCGGTCGTTCGCAGCGGATCGTCCGCGCGGCCCGTCGTCAACGAGGCCTTCCTCGAGGAAGCCGCCGCGCTGGCGCAGCGGCTCCAGGCGCGCTTCGGCTGCGCGCCGGCAACCGCCGACGGGCTTCTGGCGCTGCGCGGCGTTCTCGAGGTCCCCGAACTCGCCGATGACGAGGAGGCGCGGACCGCCCTCGATACCGCCATCCTGACCGTGCTCGACGAAGCCCTGTCCGGTCTCGAACACGCGCGCCGCGCCGAAGGCGAAGCGCTGTCTTCGATCCTCCTTGGCCAGGTCGCCGCGATCGAGGCGCTCGTGCTGCGGGCCGAGGCCGACCCCTCGCGCGATCCCGGCGTCATCCGCGAACGCATCGGCGCGCAGGTGCGGGTGCTCATGGGCGCTGCGGGTGCCGCACTCGACGAGTCCCGGCTCCACATGGAAGCGGCGATCCTGGCCACCAAGGCCGACATCCGCGAGGAGATCGACCGCCTGAAGGCGCATGTCGAAGCCGCACGCCGCATGATCGAGACCGGCGGCGCCACAGGCCGCCGGCTCGATTTCCTGGCGCAGGAATTCAACCGCGAATCGAATACGCTGTGTTCGAAATCGAACGCCACCGCCGTGACGGCGATCGGCCTGGAACTGAAGGTCGTCGTCGACCAGTTCCGCGAGCAGCTGCAGAATCTGGAGTAGAGGCATGGTCGACCGCTCACCGCCCGAGGGCATTCGCCGCCGCGGCCTGATGCTCGTGCTGTCCTCCCCGTCGGGGGCCGGCAAGTCGACCATCGCGCGCAACCTGCTCGAGAACGACAAGGGCTTCGAACTCTCGGTCAGCGTCACGACGCGGCCGCGCCGGTCGAGCGAGATCGATGGCGTTCACTACCACTTCCATTCGCGCCGCGAGTTCGACTACCTGCGCGACAATGACGAGTTGCTGGAATGGGCCGAAGTGCACGGCAATTTCTACGCCACCCCGCGCGAGCCGGCGGAGCGGGCAATGAACGAAGGCCGCGACATGCTCTTCGACATCGACTGGCAGGGGGCCGAGCAGCTGCGCGAGAAGATGCAGGGCGACATCGTCTCGGTGTTCATCCTGCCGCCCTCCATGGCCGAGTTGAAGGTCCGGCTGCAGCGCCGCGCCGAAGACGACGCGGAGACGATCGCGCGACGGCTCGCCAATGCCCGGCGGGAGATCGAGCACTGGCGCGACTATGATTACGTGGTGATCAACCGCGACCTCGACCGCGCCTATCAGCAGGTGCTCTCGATCGTGGCGGCGGAACGCCTGCGCCGCGACCGCAGCCCCGGCCTGTTCGACTACGTCACCCGCCTGCTCGACGAAAAGGTGGAGTGACGGCAGCCGGCGCTCAGGCGGGCGCGGCGAGCCCGTTCGCCAGGCGCACGAACTCCTCGACGCTCAGCGTCTCGGCCCTGCGCGTGCCGTCGATGCCGGCTTCGGCAAGCAGGGTTTCACCGCCGACGCGCTTCAGGCTCTGGCGCAGCATCTTGCGCCGCTGGCCGAAGGCCGCCTCCGTCACACGCTCCAGAAGCTTCAGTTCGGCCGCCAGCGGGACGGCGCGCGGCGTCAGGTGGACTACCGACGAGGTGACCTTCGGCGGTGGCGTGAAGGCCTGCCGCGGCACGTCGAAGGCGATCTGCGCCTGCGTCCGCCAGCCCGCCAGCACGCCGAGCCGGCCATAGGCGTCAGCCCCCGGCGCGGCCACGATGCGCTCGGCGACCTCCTTCTGGAACATCAGCGTCATCGACGACCAGAAGGGTGGCCAGTCGCGTGTCGTCAGCCAGCGGACGAGCAGTTCTGTCCCGATATTGTAAGGCAGGTTCGCCACGATGCGCACCGGTTCGCCCGGTGCGAGCGCGGAAAAGTCGGTCTTCATCGCGTCGCCCGCGATCACGTCGAGGCGACCGGGATAGTGTTCCGCGATCTGCGCCAGCGCCGCCAGGCAGCGCTCGTCCCGCTCGATCGCGATCACGCGACGTGCGCCGGAAAACAGCAGGGCGCGGGTCAGTCCGCCGGGGCCGGGTCCCACTTCGATGACCGTGCTTTGCGTCAGGTCGCCGGCCGCACGCGCGATCTTGCCCGTCAGGTTCAGGTCGAGCAGGAAGTTCTGCCCGAGCGACTTCTTCGCGTCAATCCCGTGCGCGGCGATCACCTCGCGCAGCGGCGGAAGCCCGTCGGTCGTCATGTTGCCGCCAGTCCGTGGCCGCGGGCCAGCGCCGCCGCCATCCGCAGCGCCGCCACCAGGCTGTCGGGACGGGCGATGCCCTTCCCGGCGATGTCGAAGGCCGTGCCATGGTCCGGCGAGGTGCGCACGAAGGGCAGGCCCAGCGTGACGTTGACGGCTTCGTCGAAGGCCAGCGCCTTGGCCGGAATCAGCGCCTGGTCGTGATACATGCAGATCGCGACGTCATAGCCCTGCCGCGCGCGGGCGTGGAAGAGCGTGTCGGCGGGGAGGGGACCCCGGGCGTCGATGCCCGCGCGCTGCAGGGTCTCGACGGCGGGCCGCACGATGGCCTCGTCCTCCGCGCCCATCGCGCCATTCTCGCCGGCATGCGGATTGAGGCCGGCGATTGCCAGGCGAGGCCGGGCGATGCCGAAGCGCTGCGCCAGATCGAACGCCGCGATGCGCGCCGTCTCGACGATCAGGTCAGTCGAGAGCAACTCCGGAACGTCGCGCAGGGGGACGTGGATGGTCACGGGAATGGTCCGCAGATCCGGTCCTGCGATCATCATCACCGGCCGCACCTCGCTCCCCGAGGCCTGCGCTGCCAAGTGGGCGAGGTACTCGGTGTGTCCGGGAAATCGGAAGCCCGCTTCGTAGAGCGGCTTCTTGGCGATCGGATTGGTCACCACCGCGGCGGCCTCGCCTGCCAGCGTGTCTGCAACGGCGCGGTCGATCGCTTCCACGATCCCGGCCGCGTTGTCCGCCAGCGGTTCGCCCGGCCGATCGGCCAGACGGTTGTCGAGCCTGACTACAGGCAGCGCCCGCCCGAAGACCTCCACGGCCTCGCTGCGCGAGACCGCCTCCAGCGGTACGTGCAGGCCCAGCGCGCGGGCGCGGGCTGCCACGAGAACCGGATCGGACAGCAGGTAGAAGGGCGGAAGGCCGAGCGCCTTGCGCTGCGACCATGCGACGAGCGTCAGCTCCGTGCCGATCCCGGACGGATCGCCACAGGTCAACGCCAGCGGCAGGGACTGGGGCCGCGCCTCAGCGATTGATGATGCGCGCATTCTTGCGCAATTCGTCCAGGTATTTCTTGGCCAGTTCGTCGACCTTGCCGTCGCCGACGGCCTCGTTCTGGAACACCATGCGGGCCACGCGATCGTCCGAAACCTCGCGGGTGCTGCAGATGCCGATGAACTCGATGCCGCGGTCGGTTTCGCGCACCGGCGTGGCCTGCCCGGGCTGGGCCGCCTTGATGGGCTTTTCCCACTCCGGCGGCAGTTCCGGGGCGACGATGCGACCGAGGTCGCGCACGGTCACGTCGATCAGCCCCTTGGCGAATTCGCGCGTCGAATTGCAGCCGTTGAAGCGGGCGCGCATCGCCTCGGCCTCGCGCTTGCGCTTGGCCATCAGCGTCTTCCGGTCGCTGGCGGGCACGACGAAGATCACCTGCTGCAGCATGTACTCGGTCGCCGTCGGCTTCTGGCCGCCCTTCTCCAGCATGCGCTGGACGGCGTCCTGCTCGCTCATGCGTCCTTCGGCACGCGCCCGGGCGCCGAGCGCCTGGTTCCACCCGATCTGGGCGCGGATATAGTCCTTGAAGTGCTGCTTGGTGACGCCGGACTGCGCCAGGATCTGGTCGAGCTGGGCCACCTTAAGCTTGTTGCCCGAAGCGAAGCGGGCATAGGCCTCGTCGACCTGCTTGTCGGCGATGTTGATCCGCAGCCGGGCGATCTCCGACATCTGCAGGGCCTGCTCGATCATGGCATCGGAGGCGCTGCCGTTGCGGCGCTGCAGCTTCATGAATGCGCTGCGCCGGGAGATGTCGTAGCTGGTGACCGGAATGTTGTTCACCACATACTTGATCTCGCTGGCATGCGCCGCGGTCACGAACGCCGTGGAGAGCAAGGGCGTGACGAGCCCGACCGACAGGAAGGCGGGAATGGCGAGGCGTCGCAGGATCGACATCATGGAAATGGTTTCCCTCGTGTAGGTCTTCGGGCGATCGAGCAACGCCTCATGTCGCATCGATACGGCGAAACCATGACTTCGCCCCGAATCCGCTTTCACTTGCCGTTCAGGCCGGGCAAATCTGTCGATGCGGTGCCGAAATCACCGATCGTCCGGAAGCCGATCCGGAACCCGATGTTGAGATCCACGTCGCCGTCGTCGATCGCTTCAGTGCGCGTGAGCGCCATGGCGTAGGTGAAGCACTCGTCGGCATAGGCGAAGTTGATGCCGCTCTTCACCAGCGTCTCCGATTCGAAATCGTAGGAGCCTCTGCCCGAGACCGACCAGTTCTCGTTCAGCTGGACCCGGCTCGCCAGCGAGATCTCGCGACGATCATACTCCAGTCCATAGAGCGGCTGCTTCTCGATGAAGGTGTAGCCGGCAACCAGGCCGACCTGGCCGACCGTCGCCTGGGCGGCGAAATCGGTGCGCCGGACTGCGAGGGTCTTCTCGTCGAACCGGCCGCCGGCCGAAAGTACGAGACCGCCCGGCGACTGGACGCTGACCATGCCGACGAAGTCGGAGACGTCGGTCTCGAGGCCGGAATAGGCACCGGCGCTGACGAGATTGGGCTGTGCGAAGGGGTTTTCGCCGGCGATGTGGTAGGATTGTCCGAAGACGGCGTTGGCGGTCCAGCCGCCACCGAAGTCGCCCGAGTAGCGGATCCCGAGATTGGCCCTGGTTCCGCCCTCGATCAGATCGTAGCCCGAGAACTTGTCGTGTTCGAACAGGTTCGTGGCATCGAAGACGAGGCTCTGCGCATCCTCGTTGGCAATCGACAACGAGTTGCCGTAGGGGGCGTCCGGACGGATCAGGATCTGGGCGATCGGCTCGAGCACGTGCGAGGCGCTGGTGGTGGAGAACATCACCGGCCAGCGGACTTCCATGCCGGCCGTCGCCATGCCGCGATAGTAGGACGAGCGGACGTCGGCAGCCACGGCGCCATAGGAACTGCCGTCGTGCGAATAGGCGAGACCAGCGAGATCCGTCGCCATGCCGGAATAGGCGGTCGCGGATGCGGTCGAGAGGTCCGATCCGATCATGTCGCCGCGCGCCGACAGCAGCGGCGTCAGCACGATGCCGTTCGGGGTGATGAAGTTCCGCTTCCAATCGGCCGCCAGCGTCAGGCGGCCCGTCGTTCCCTCCACGCCGCCGAAGCGGGGGGTCGAATCGTCCAGCGGGTTCAGCGCGTCGAAATCGAGATTGTTGCGGTGGACCACCTGGAGGTTCACGTCGAAGCCGAGTTCGCCGCCCGCCACCGGATTGTCCAGCGTGTAGGAATAGTCCAGCGACGGGAAGACCCAGGGCTGCAACGGGTCGCGCTGGTCGTTTACATTGCGGTCCTGCACGCGGAACTTCAGGACGCGGATATCGAAGTAGTTCCTGTCGTCGAGACCGGTCAGGTAGACCTTGTCGACCCGCCGCGTCTGCGAGAAGCCCTCGATGTCATAGGTGCGCGAGAAGTTCGGGTCGCTCTGCAGCAGGGCGTCCCATCCGAAGCTCCAGCGCGGGTTGATCGTGAACTTGCCCTTGGTGCCCACCATCCAGCGGGTCGTCTCCTGCGCATCGAGGCGGCCGGTCTCGAAGGCATCCGGGTCCTGCTGCATGATCCCGGCGGCCTTGAGCGAATAGAAGCCGCTGTCGAAGCGCTGGCGCCACTCGGCTTCGCCGAGGAAGCCCTGCCGCGTGTAGTAGTGCCCGGTCAGTGTCAGGTCGTAGTTCGGCGCCAGCGCGATGAAGTAGGGCTGCGACAGCCGCGCGCCGAGTTCGCTCGAATAGCCGATGGAGGGAATGAGAAAGCCGGTCTTGCGCGTCACCGAAGGGTCGGCGATCTCGAACGCCGGCAAGTGGGCGATCGGCATGCCGAAGAACTCGAACTGGGCCGATTCGAACCGGACGGTCCTCGACTGGCCGTTCCAGATGATCTTCTTCGACTTGACGCGCCAGATCGGCGCCTTGTCCGGCTGGTCTTCGCATGGCGCGCAGGCGGTATAGACGCCGTTGTTGAAGATCGTCAGCAGCCCGCCGCGGCGCTCCGCGCTCTCGGCGGCGAAATAGGTGTTGTCAACCGTCTGGATGCGCAGCGCGTTGACGAAGCCGTCCTTGAAATCGTCGGTGACGTCGATGTCGTCCGAGAAGATGCGGGTGCCGTCGCGATAGATGATCTCGACATTGCCCACGGCGACGATTCGGCCGGTCTGCTGGTTGTAGGTGATGCGGCGGGCGACGAGACGGTTGCCGTCATACTCGATCCGCACGTCGCCGGCCGCGGTGACCGTCTGCCTGTCGTTGTCATAGATGAGGTTGTCGGCCTCGAGCAGCATCGGGCCTTCGCTGGAGGTCGCGGCGAGATCGCCCAGTTCCTGCGCATGGACGGATGCTGCGCCGAACGCGCACAGCAAGGCCAAGGCCGTTGCGCCGCACAGAAGGCGCGCACGCGCAGCCGTCCCGCAGCTACCCCTCACCAACCGCACTAACCGTCCTCCTTGTAAAGCAGGAATGTCACGCCAAAGAACATCGCGATGACAACCGGAACCCACGCGGCGACGACGGGCGGCACAATCCCCGAACTGCCGAACGCCTTCACGAGAGTCGTCACGACATAAAGCAGAAACCCGGCCGCGATGCCACCCAGAATGAGAGTCCCCGATTGCCCCAGCCTGACAAAACCCATCGACACCGTCGCCGCTATCAGGGTCATGGCAACCATGAGCACCGGCAGGGCGACGAGCGAATGATACTGCATCGAAAAACCGTTTGCAGCATAGCCGTACGCTTTTGCGGTCTCGATCTTTTCGCTGAGCTCGAAGAACGGTGTCGCCTCGGGCCGGGCAAGGCGCTGCTGGACGAATTCGGGCCTGAGATTCGTCGGGACGCGCGCCGTCGCGCTGGCGACCGGCTTGTCACCCGACTTGAAGCCGCGAACGTCCGTCAGGATCCACTCGCCATCGGCAAGGTCCGCGCGCTTGGCGTCCTGACGTTCGGTGATCCCGCCTTCTTTGTCGATGTGGAGGAAGACCACGTCGGACAGCGCCAGCCCTCCGTCGAGAACCGCACGCGCTCCGATGATGATGTCGCCGTCGTCGTTCCGCTGCCGGAGCCAGGGCGCAGAGGATGCCGAAACTTTGTTGGACTTTCCTGAGCGAATGTCGCTCTCCATCCGCTCGACCGTCGAAAAGCCGTAGGCGGCGATCGGGTTGAGCACGAGCACGGAGGCCAGCCCGAACACGAAGGCGCCGACGCAGGCCGGCAGGAGAAACTGCCAGGCCGAGATACCGGCGGCACGGGCGATGACGAGTTCGTACTTGCGGTTCAGCGCGATCAGCGTGGCCATCGCCGCAAACAATGCGATGAACGGAACCGTGATCTGCAGCACCATCGGCGAGCGCAGGCTGGTCATCAGCAGGCCGACCGGCAGGCTGTAGCCGGGCAGGCCGCTGAGCCGGCTCGACTGCTCGGTGAAGTCGATGATGAAGATCAGCGAGAAGATGCCGATCAGGAACCACATCGTGATCACGATGTAGCGGCGGAAGAAATAGCGTCCGAGCGTCCAGCCGATCATGGCCGCCCCCCAACGGTTCCCGGCGCGTCCACGGCTTCGGCACGGCGGCCTGTCAGGGCCGCGAATGCGCCGCCGATCTTCCCGAACCAGTCCGCCGGCGGCGTCATGGCGCGCCCGCTCAGGATGAAATAAAGCGCAAACAGGATGTTCCCGGCGATCATGGCGTAGACCCAGGGGACGAAATCGAGGGATTCCTCGACCTTGTCGGTGACGACGTAGCCCTGCCACCGCGCAATCAGGGCGACGGCGATCGCGGTGACCATGGGATGGATACGCGCCTCGCGATGCGATCGCACGTCGCCTGCGGCGGCAAGGGCAAAGAGGCCGAACACGATCGAATAGAGCCACTCCGAAAGGACGCGGTGGGCTTCTGCGGTGTAGAGGCGCGGCGAACGCTGCACGATGCGGTCGTTCGGCGGCGGATCGAGAAGGTAGGCCAGCGACCGGTCCTTCGGCGAGAAATAGATCTCGCCCGTCTTCGACGCGAAGCCGGAAAGGTCGAACGCATAGGAGACGAAGCGGATCACCGACACGTCTCCGCCCGGCGCCTTCCGGTGCACCTCGCCGTCCCGCATCAGCAGCACCTGGCCGCCATCGACGTGCTGGATGTCGCCCTCCTTGGCATAGAACAGGAGGTCGACGTCCTTCTCGCGCGAATCGGCGACGACGATGCCGCCGAGCCTGCCGTCCGGCAGCCGGTCGCTCACCTGCACGTACAGCCCGTCCTCGATCCTGCGGAACGATCCCTCCTGGATCACGCTGGAGAGAAGGTCAGCATGCGAGGTGGCGATGATCTCGCGCACGCGCTGCCGCGCGGCGGGTTCCACCACGACGTCCACCGCGAAGGAGAAGATCGCCATCAGCACCGCAAGCAGCATGACCGGGCGGATGATCGTCATGCGCCCCGCGCCGGCGGCCGCGATTACCGACAGTTCCGAATCCTGGTTCATCGACGAGAGCGCCTGCGTCGCCCCGATGATCACCGCGAAGGGCGCCACCACCGGTATCATCGTCGGCAGCAGCAGCGTGGCGAGGCTCAGGAAGGTGAGGGCGGTCTGGCCGCTGTCTGTGACCAGGTTGATGCGCCCGAGGACCTGCGTCGTCCATGCGATCGCGACCGCGATGGCGAGAGTCGCCGCCGCCACCTTGAGGGCGCGCAGGAAGATGTATCGTTCGACGAGCTTCATCCGTGTGGCTGTCGGTGTCCCTGTGCGCGGCAACGCTTGCGGCGGCAGGTTAGGCCGTCGCCGCCAGCGTCTCAAGCGTCCGTCGCACTGCTTCTTTTCTCGTGCCCGCCGTCCAATAGCGGATTGTGCGCAAGCAGGGCTAAAAAAGGGCGAACGGACGCGGTTAACAATTCGTGAACGCCGTGAGCCGCCGGCGGACGATTCTCCGCTTCTTCCGGCTCGCCGATTCCCATCGGCCGGCCGATGCTCTAGATAGAGATGTCATCTTGCCGGCATTCGCCGGCTCAAATCCCGGATAAGCCATGCACAAGTCACCGTCCATCGCCTTCGCCAAGCTCTCCGCGGCGCCGAAGAAAGGCACTGCCGTGATCCTTCTTGCGGAGGAGGCCGCGACGTCCGCATCCGTGAGCCCGCTCGACCCGTCCGGCACGATCGCCAGGGCGGCGGCGGCGGCGAAGTTCAAGGGCGGTTTCGGCTCGACCCTCGATGTCTGGGCTCCGGACGGCACAGAACTCGACCGCTTCGCCCTTCTGGGTACCGGCAAGGCGGACAAGCGCGACGAGACCAGCTGGATGCGTCTCGGCGGATCGGCCTGGCCGCTGGTGCGCGAGGCCGAGACCGCAGCCGTGATCTTCGACCTCGCCGATGGCGAGCCAGACGAGGCGGCCGCAGCCGCCTTCGCGCTCGGCCTCCTGCTGCGCTCCTACAGCTTCGACAAGTACAAGTCGAAGAAGGACGTCAAGGGCAAGGCCAAGGAAGACGACAACGGCAAGCCGAAGCTGTCGAAGCTGACGATCCACTGCGCGGATCCGTCCGCCGCCAAGAAGGCCTTCGCCGATGCGGAGGCGGTAATGGGCGGGGTCTTCCTCGCGCGCGATCTGGTCAACGAGCCGGCCAACACGCTGGGGCCGGTCGAGTTTGCCGACAAGGCGAAGGAACTCGAGGAACTCGGCGTCACCGTCGAAATCCTGGCCGAGAAGGAGATGAAGAAGCTGGGCATGGGCGCGCTGCTCGGCGTCGCCCAGGGGTCGCCGCGCGGCGCCCGGCTGGTGGTGATGCAATGGAACGGCGGCAAGGGCAAGGACAAGCCGATCGCCTTCGTCGGCAAGGGCGTCACCTTCGACACCGGCGGCAACTCGATGAAGCCGGCCTCGGGCATGGAGGACATGAAGGGCGACATGGGTGGGGCGGCTGCCGTCACCGGGCTGATGCACGCACTCGCGTCGCGCAAGGCGAAGGCGAACGTCGTCGGCATCATCGGCCTCGTCGAGAACGCGGTCGACGGCAATGCCCAGCGGCCGGGCGACATCGTCACCTCGATGTCGGGCCAGACGATCGAGGTCCTCAACACCGACGCCGAAGGCCGCCTCGTGCTGGCCGACGCGCTCTGGTACTGCAACGAACGCTTCGAGCCGGCCTTCATGGTCAACCTGGCAACGCTGACCGGCGCCATCATGGTCGCACTCGGCCAGCACCATGCCGGCCTGTTCTCGAACGACGACGACCTGGCCGGCAAGCTGGCTCAGTCGGGCACCGCTACCGGCGAGAAGCTCTGGCGCATGCCGCTCGGCCCGGAATACGACAAGCTGATCGATTCCAAGAATGCCGACATGAAGAACATCGGCGGCCGTTACGGCGGCGCCATCATTGCCGCGCAGTTCCTCCAGCGTTTCGTCAAGGAGACGCCCTGGGCGCATCTGGACATCGCCGGAACGGCCATGGGATCTCCGGCCAGCGACACGAACACGTCCTGGGGGTCGGGCTTCGGCGTTCGCCTCCTCGACCGTCTGGTGCGGGACCACTACGAGGCGTGACGGAAGTCCTCTTCTATCACCTGACCGAGTCGACGCTCGAGGAGGCGCTTCCCGCCCTCGTCGAGCGCTCGCTCGGCCGGGCGTGGAAGGTCGTGATCCAGACCGGCAGCGACGAACGGCGCGATGCGCTCGATCAGCACCTCTGGACCTTCCGCGACGATTCCTTCATCGGCCACGGCGCCGAGCACGAACCCCATGCCGCCGACCAGCCGGTGCTGCTGACCACCGGTGCGGGCAATGCCAACGGGGCGGAAATCCGCTTCCTCGTCGACGGTGCGCGCCCTCCCGATCTTGCCGCCTACCAGCGTGCGGTCTTCATGTTCGACGGTCATGACGAGATACAGGTGACGCTCGCCAGGCAGGACTGGAAGGCGGTCCGCGCAGCAGGCCACCAGGCGACGTACTGGAAGCAGACGCCGGACCGGCGCTGGGAACGGCAGGCCTGACGCATCGGATGGCGCAGCCGGTGGCTTCCGCTCGACGCGGACCATGGCCACCATGGCCTGGCGGGCGGCAGGTCGTGTGGACATGGTCGCGGGTGCATGGCACACCCTGAGCAACGGACGCGAACGGGTGGCGCATGCGGTTCTTCTTCCTGGTGGTGCTTCTGGCCGGTCTAGCGCTCGGTATCGGCTATCCGCTCGCCGTCAGGCATGTTCCGGGATACGAGATCGGCGTCTTCCCGCTCGTCGACGGCGACGGCTACCGGGCGGCCGACGTCTCGATCGCTCCGTCCGAGGCGCCGGTCAGGGTCAGGCTCGTGATGCAGGTTGCGCAGCGGCTCGCGCCGTCGGAAGACCGACCCGTCTTCCGGATGATCGTGACCACCGGCGACCAGCCGGTCTTCGAGCAGAGGGTCACCTTCGCAGGCGTCGAGCCGCAGCCCGGTTCCGAAGCGAGCTTCCTCTACGAGGACGACCTCGCCACCATCGATCCGGTGAATGGCGATGCCCGCTACGTCTTCACGATAGAGCCGACGGTCGGCGGGGGTGACGTCGCGCCGTCGCGCGTCGACCTGATCCTCAATGCGGGCGCCTTCGATCTCGACCCGCGGGCCGTTCCGGTCGGCTACGTCCTGATCGTGGTCGGCTTCGTCGGCTTCGTCGCGATGGCAAGGCGCCGGCGCAAGCTCAACCGGCAGAACCCGCCACCGCCTCGCTGGGGACGCACGCCCGACGACAAGCCGTAAGCCGTGTCGCCCGACATCCCTCAGATCTCCGAGAAGTCTCCCGAGCGGCCCTTGCCGGACGCGAACCGGGCCGCGCCCGCGCTGCCCTCGGAGCGGAACGTCTCCGCGCTCGCCCACTCGTTGCCCAGCGCCTGCGGCACGTCGAGCGACCATTGCGCGATGGCCGACAGCCGGTCGGCGCGCATGCAGGCCTGCGGGAATCGCGTCAGCTGGTTGGCCAGGTCCAGAGCGGCGTCCAGCGCCGAGCCGTCGTCGCACAGCCTGTTCGCCAGCCCGATGGCGAGGCATTCGTCGGCTTCCACCTGCCGACCGGTGAGGATGAGGTCCATCGCCCGGCCATGACCCACGATGCGCGGCAGCCGGATGGTGCCGCCGTCGATCAGCGGCACGCCCCAGCGGCGGCAATAGACGCCCATGTAGGCGGACCGCTCCATGACGCGCAGGTCGCACCACAGCGCCAGTTCCATGCCGCCGGCAACCGCGGGGCCGGAGATCGCCGCGATGACCGGCTTCGAAAGCGTCAGCCGGGTCGGACCCATCGGCCCCTTGCGCGGCTGGTCGTTCACGCCGTCGAACGAGGCATCGAGCTGATGTTGCGCATACCACGTCTCGTCCATTCCGCCGGACGCGGCCTTGAGGTCGAAGCCGGCGCAGAAGGCGCCGGGAACCCCGGTCAGGATCGCCACTTTCGCGCCCTCGTCGCGGTCGAAGGCGATGAACGCGCGGAACAGCTCTTCCGCCATGGCGGGGTCGACGGCGTTGCGCGCCTCGGGACGGTCGATGGTGACGATGCGGACTTCGCCGCGTCGTTCGACGGAAACAGGCACGCGATGAGGCATGATGGGGTCCAAGTCAGGCGACATTCTGCTTTGCCGAGGGCCGGGTTCGCGCGCTGCCGGCCTTGGATACCAAGGCTTGCATGATAACTCGGATATGCTTGATCGGCGCCAGATACTCACCGGAAGGCCCGGTCGATCCCTCGATCTGCGCGGGAGAAACGCCGAGCCGAACCAGCGTTTTCGCTATCGGCTCCGCCTCCGGCCCCGCCTCGTGCAGCAATTCTGTCCAGTTCTCGTGATGAAGAGCCTCGGTGTCGCAAGTCAGCGCGAACTGCCCGAGATCGGGATCCTCGAAAAGGTGATACTCGGCTCGATCCTCATCGATCCGCTCGACTTCGGTGAAAGGAGCCTGTCCGAGGACGGTACCGATGGGCAGGTTGATATACACGTGCGTATGTTCAAACGTCATCCGGCCAATCCTTCCCTGGCCCATAATGAATCTTCGTCAAGCGAGCTTGGATCGCCACCGTCTCCGCGTCGACGACGCGAAACCCAGCACGCTGTTCCTTAGGCCTGACAAACCATCTGACGAAGGCCATGCCTCCGGGTGGAGTTTCGCTCGGCACCACGTCCGCGAACTCCACGCCCAGTACACCATGGCAGGCTACACCCGGCGGTTCGTTGAAGCAAATCGGCCCGACATAGGCCTTCACGGCGGGAACGAGCCCGCCGATCCTGCCGGCGCGCCCCCAGATCTCGCCGGATTCCTTCTGTCGCAGCGCATCGGCGAAGGTCTGCGTCGGGCTGCTCGTCCGGTGAAAGGGACCGAAGGCACCGTCCAAGCAGAAGACTCCCGCACCAGGATTTCGTCCGGAAGTAGAAAACATGCTTTGAGGGTCGAAGCAACGGTCCTGGAAAGTCTACTCCGCAATGCCTTCCTCGTACTCGGCCGACAGCTCCAGCCAGATCTCCTCCTGGCGGGCGATCGTCGCCGCGAGTTCCGACCGTTCCTTGGCGAACCGCGTCGCCTTGGCCGGATCCTTCTCGTAGAGTGCGGGGTTGGCGAGTTCGTCTTCCACCGCATCGAGCCGCTTGCGGGTCCGCTCGATCAGCCCTTCGGTCGCCCGGATCTGCTTGGCGAGCGGCTCCAGTGCCGCTCGCCGCGCCGCCGCCTCGCGCCGCCTGTCGGCCTTCGACGACTTGTCGGCGTCGCGTTTCTCGCGCCGGTCGGCGGCCCCGCCCGTCACGACGCTGCGGTAGTCCGACATGTCGCCGTCGAAAGGCGCGACCGTCCCGTCCCGCACCAGCCACAGCCGGTCCGCGGTCGCCTCGATCAGGTGGCGATCGTGCGAGATCAGGATGACGGCGCCCGGATAGTCGTTGAGGGCGTGGATCAGCGCCTCGCGGCTGTCGATGTCGAGATGGTTGGTCGGCTCGTCGAGGATGAACAGGTTGGGTCCCTCGAACGAGGCGAGCCCCATCAGCAGCCTGGCCTTCTCGCCGCCCGACAGGTCCTTGGCGGGCGTGTTCATCTTCTCCGTCACCAGGCCCATCTGTGCGACGCGCGCGCGCACCTTGGCCTCCGGCGCATCCGGCATCAGCCGGCGCACGTGCTCGATGGCGTTCTCCTCCGGCCGCAGGTCGTCGAGCTGGTGCTGCGCGAACATCGCCACCTTGAGCTGCGGCGCAATCGTGATCGATCCGCCGCCGAGCTCCAGCCGCCCGCCGATCAGCTTGGCGAAGGTCGACTTGCCGTTGCCGTTGGAGCCGAGCAGCGCGATGCGGTCGTCGGCGTCGATGCGGAGCGTCAGGTTCTTCAGCACCGGCTTGCCCGGCTGGTAGCCGACGGCCCCCTGCTGGATCGCGACGATGGGCGAGGCGACGGTCCTGACCGGCTCCGGGAAGGAAAAAGGCCGCACCGATTCGTCGTGCCAGGCGGCGATCGGCTTCATCCGCTCCAGCGCCTTGATGCGCGACTGTGCCTGGCGGGCCTTCGTGGCCTGCGCCCTGAACCGGTCGACGAAGGATTGCAGGTGCTTGCGCTGGACCTCCTGCTTGGCCCGCGCCTTCTCCTGCAGTTCGATCTGCTCGGCGCGCTGCCGCTCGAACTGGTCATATCCACCGCGCCAGAAGGTCAGCTTCTGCTGGTCGAGATGGACGATGCAGTTCACGGCGCGGTTGAGCAGGTCGCGGTCGTGGCTGATCAGGAGGACCGTGTGGGGATATTTCGAGACGTAGGACTCGAGCCACAGCGTGCCTTCGAGGTCGAGATAATTGGTCGGCTCGTCGAGCAAAAGCAGGTCGGGCTCGGAGAAGAGCACCGCCGCCAGCGCCACGCGCATGCGCCAGCCGCCGGAAAACGACGACGCCGGGCGCCTCTGCGCCTCCTCGTCGAAACCGAGGCCCGCAAGGATCGTCGCCGCCCGCGCTTCCGCGGAATGGGCGTCGATGTCGGCCAGCCGCATGTGGATTTCAGCGATGCGGTTGGCATCGGTCGCCGTCTTCTCTTCGTCCAGAAGCGCGGCGCGCTCCTTGTCGGCCTTGAGCACGATCTCGATCAGCGGCTCCTCGGTGCCGGGCGCCTCCTGTGCCACCTGGCCGATCCGCGCGTTCCTGGGCAGGCCGATCGTGCCGGATTCGGTGGCGAGGTCGCCGGTGATGGCCCGGAACAGCGTCGTCTTGCCCGTGCCATTGCGGCCGACGAGGCCGGCCTTGGCGCCGGCTGGCAGCGCAAGCGAGGCGTGGTCGAGGAGAAGGCGTCCCGCGACGCGCAGCGAGAGGTCGGTGAGCGTGATCATGCCGCGTGTCTAGGCGCAGGCGGGCAGGGCGGCAAGAGGCCGCGTTGCCGGCGACTGATCCGGAAGGCGGCGCCGTTGCGCCGCCTTCCGGGCTCCAACCGTGTTGCGGCTAGCGCGTCGCCGTCCGTTCGATCAGCCGGCAGAGCGAAACCAGGTCGCGGTCATAGGCGGAGGAACGGGCAAGAACGTCGCCGCAGCGGCGCTTGTAGCGGCTGAGTTCCGTGTTCGACATGCCAGCGACGACCGATTCCGGGCTGACGCCGGGCTGGCCGGGCGTTCCCGGATTGCCAGGTGTACCCGGCGAGCCGGGATTGCCCGGGTTGCCGCCGATCGATACGCCCACGCCGGCATCGACGCCGCTGCCGCCACCCACCGAGGCACCCACGCCTGCATTGACGCCGCTCCCGCCGCCGATCGAGGCGCCCGCACCGGCGTTGACGCCGTTGCTACCGCCGATCGAGGCGCCGGCACCCGCATCCACGCCGCTTCCGCCGCCGACGGAGGCACCGGCGCCGGCATTGACGCCGCCCGACCCGCCCACCGATGCGGCTGCGCCGGCGTCGACGCCGCCACCGCCGATGCCCACGCCGGCACCGACACCAATACCGCCGACGCCGACGCCCACGCCGGCTCCCACGCCCTGGGCATGTGCCGGCATGGTGGCGAGAGCCGCGGTCAGGGCGATCGCCGACAAGGCTGAAGTGAATGCTGCAATTCGGATCATTTCATGCTCCTCCGTTGCCAAAATTTACAACCGACGGTGTTATTCCGTCGTGAGGGCAATCGATGCCGGGCAGATAGGTTCCGCGTGCAGGGGAGAAGGGTTAACGAACCCTTATCCCCTTGTCATAAAAGGGAAATGTCGGAAAGCGAACCACCTCACGCGAACTGGCGTCCCTCCTCCGTCCGCTGGAAATAGATCATGTCCAGCGAAGGCGGCGCCTTGCCGAGAAGCGACAGGATCGTGTGCGCCTGTCCGCGATGGTGCGTCTGGTGGTTGAAGAAGTGCGTCAGCGCCGGCGCCAGGCGCTGGCTCACCCGGCGCATGTCCGTCACGGTGATGTAGGTGAAGCGTCCCGCCAGTGCGGTCTCGTCAAGAGTTTCGATCCAGCCGCAGATGCGCTCGTCTTCCGCTTCGCGCGCCAGCCGCAGCGGCCCGAGGTTCGGATGAACGATCGCATCGAGCGCCCGCGGCGCCTCGCCTTCGGCCGTGAAGCGCTTCAGCCAGATCCGGTCGGCGACGAGGATGTGGTTCAGCGTTCCCATCATCGACCTGAAGAACGCCCCCACGTCGCGTCCGAACTCCTCGTCGGTGAGCTCGGCGGAGGCGTCGTAGAGCTGTCCGTTGGCCCAACGGTTGTAGGCGGCAAGCATCCGGAAATGAGGCTTCATCATCTTTTCTTTTTCGTCGAAACAGGCTCAATTCCGTCCTGATACCATCCGTGGAGGACGCGTTCCAATGGCCATTCTTCTCTATGATCTGGTCGGTGCCGATGCCGGCCGGCCCTTCAGCCCGCATTGCTGGAAGGTGGCCATGGCGCTGGCGCACAAGGGCCTTTCGTTCACCTCCATGCCCGCACCCTTCACGCAGATCCCGACGATCGAGGGGGGCGCGACCAAGATCGTGCCGCTGATCCGGGACGGCGAAACGCTCGTTTCGGACTCCTTCGACATCGCGCTCTATCTCGAGGAGGCCTATCCGGACCGCCCGACGCTCTTTGGCGGCGAAGGTGGCAAGGCCATGGCGCGGTTCGTCGAGCGCTGGTCCCAGCTCACCATCCATTCCTATCTCGGCGCGGCGATCCTGATGGACATCCACGACTGCCTGGCGCCCGAAGACCAGGCGCATTTCCGCCGCACCCGCGAGCCGCGCTTCGGCAAGCCGATCGAGGAGGTCCCCCTCGATCGCGACACCCGGCTTGCCGGATTCCGCGCTTCGCTCGAACCGCTGCGCAGCATGCTGTCCTATCAGCCCTTCATCGGCGGCGCCTCGCCGCTGTTTGCGGACTACATCGTCTTTGGCGCCTTCCAGTTCGCCCGCGTGATTTCGTCCTACCAGACGCTCGCCTCGGACGATCCGGTCCGGGACTGGTTCGAGCGTTGCCTGGCCCTCCACGACGGCCTGGGCGCGCGGGTGCCGGCAGCCGCCTGACGTTCCTGCCTTCGCTTTCCCACGCACTGTGCAGACCCTTGGCATTCGTCGGGGCGGACGGTATAGAGCCGCGACTTTCCCAATTGCACAGATGAAGGAATAGACGATGGCGATCGAACGCACCTTTTCGATGATCAAGCCCGACGCGACGCGGCGCAACCTGACCGGCGCAATCACCAAGATGCTCGAGGACGCAGGCCTGCGCGTCATCGCGTCCAAGCGCGTCTGGATGAGCCTGCGCGAGGCCGAGGGCTTCTACGCCGTCCACAAGGAGCGCCCCTTCTTCCAGGAGCTGACCGAGTTCATGTCGTCGGGCCCGACGATCGTGCAGGTTCTCGAAGGCGAGAACGCCATCGCGAAGAACCGCGAAGTCATGGGCGCCACCAACCCGGCCAATGCCGCCGAGGGCACCATCCGCAAGGTTCACGCTCTCTCGATCGGCGAAAACTCCGTCCACGGCTCCGATGCGCCGGAAACGGCTGCCGAGGAGATCAAGTACTGGTTCGCCGACATCGAGATCGTCGGCTGATCTTCCTCGCCGGCTTGGCCGGCGATCGGACACGTCTGGACAAGCCGCCTTCGGGCGGCTTGTTGCGTTTCGGAACCTCGCAACTCACGCCGACAGACGTGCTGCCTCTTCTCTCGGTGCCCGCTGCTCGCTGCCACTGGCCCTGACGAAGCGCTCGAAGTCCGCGGCCGGCATCGCCGGTGCAAAGAGGAATCCCTGAAAGTAGCCGCAGCCGGCCGCCAGCAGGAAGTCCTGCTGGCTCGTCGTCTCCACATGTTCCGCCACGACGTCGAGCGCCAGCGTCTCCGCGATGGCCAGGATCGTGCGGACCAGATCGCGGTCCTCCTCCGACTTGTCGATGTCGGCGACGAAACTGCCGTCGATCTTGACCTCGTCGAAGGGAAGGCCCTTCAGCCGCGACAGCGACGAATAGCCGGTGCCGAAATCGTCGAGCGAAAACCGAACGCCTAGCGCCTTCAGCTTCGCCATCTTGCGGCCCATCGCGGCGGTGTCACCCGCCGTCACGTGCTCGGTGAATTCGAGTGTCAGCAGGGAAGCGTCGACGCCGTGGCTCTCGATCATCTCGATCAGACCGTCCACCGCCTGGCTGCTGGCGAAGGACTGGACGCTGATGTTCACCGACAGCCTCAGACCCGCGGTTGCCGGATCGGCGGCCCACGCCGCCAGCTGCCGGACCGCCTGGCCGAGCACCAGCCGGCAGATCGAGTGGATCAGGCCCGACTGCTCGGCCAGCGGAATGAAACGGTCGGGCGCGATCGGGCCGAGCTTCGGATGGGTCCAGCGCAGCAGGCCTTCGGCGCCGACGACGCGCAGCCGTCGATCCATCTGCGGCTGGAAACGCAGCGACAGCGTCTCGTCGGCGATGGCCTTGCGCAGTTCGGCGAGCAGCGTGAACCGCTCGGCCTCTCCGTCCAGCCACTCCGTCTCGAAAAGCGCAAGCGCATCGCGGCCCGCAGCCTTGGCGCGATACATGGCGATGTCTGCGCGCTTGAGGAGGTCGTCCGGGCTCGCGACCTCGCCGCCGAAGACGAGCAGGCCGATGCTGGCGGACGAGTTGTGCCGCACGTCGCCGTGGTCGAAAGGCTGCCGCAGCGCGGCCATGATCCTGTTGCCGGCGCCGATCGCAAGGGCAGAGGCGACCGCTTCCTCCGCCGACGCAGTCTCGATCGCCACCACGAACTCATCGCCGCCCATGCGCGCGACCGCGTCGCCTGGTCCGACGCTGGCCTTCAGGCGACGGGCGACGTCCACGAGATAGGCATCGCCCACGGCATGGCCCTGCGTGTCGTTGAGCGACTTGAAGTTGTCGAGGTCGATGAACAGCAGAATGCCCTTCGTGCCGTCGCGGTGGCATCGACCGATCGTTTCGGTCATCCGGTCGACGAACATGCGGCGGTTCGGCAGGCCCGTCAGCGGATCGAAGTAGGCCAGCTTCTCGATCTCCAGCGCCTGGCGCTTGCGCAGCGAGATGTCGGATATGTAGCCGTACCAGGTTCCACCTTCGCCATCCGGGCTGGGCTCGCGCTGGGCCGTCATGCGCAGCCATTTTTCCGTACCCCGCGACGTGACGATGCGGAACTCGTGGTCGAGCAGCGCGGCGCCGTCGATGGCCCTGCGGAAGCCCTCCATGTAGCCGTCGACGTCGTCCGGGTGGACTAGCTTCGCGAGCAGGAAGTCGGCCGCGTCGCATTCTTCCGGAGTCATCTCGACGATGCCGAAGTAACCGACGCTGACATACTCCACCGCCATGTGCCGGCCGCTCCCGCGCGTCCGGAACTGGAACAGGGCTCCGGGAAGATGGCTCGTCAGCTTCCGGAACGTCGCCTCGAGCTTGAGGCGGGCCATCGTCTCGGAGATCTCGCGTACGGAACCCTCGTAGTACAGGGGCCGGCCGGTCGTCTGGTGACGGACGAGACGGGCGGACTCGCTGACCCAGATCCGCTCCCGCGTCTTGTGCCTGTAGATTTCCGACGCGACGTCCTCGATCGTGCCGTCGCGTTCGAGGAGGACGCGCAGTTCCTCGCGCCGTCCGGGTTCGACATACCATTCGCGGCCGATGTCGTTGACGTTGGCGAGCATCTCTTCCTCGCTGTCATAGCCGTTCAGCCGCACGAGGGCACGGTTTGCCGTGAGCTGCCGGCCGTCGAGGGACGAGCGGTAGACGCCTTCCGAGAGGTTCTCGATGAGCCCACGCGTGTAGGCCCGTTCTTCCAGTGCGCTGAGGTACTGGGTGCGATAGGCCGTCGCCATGACCCCCATGACGATCGCGAGCGCACAGGACACGACAAGCGCGATCCCCAGGAAATCGAAACCCGCGTCCTCGACCAAGCACCGACCCCGTCACATCCGTCGAACGGCGGGTACGCTAGGGACGGCAGCTTGCGATTGTTCTAACGGGTCGGAGTAGCCTCTGGAGAGGGTTAATGAACTTTCACGCCGAAATCACCAGCGGCTCGCCGCGCGGTCGTCGGCATCCCTGGCGTCCACCCATTGTCCCTCGGTTCCGTCGGCTCGGTGCTCCTTCTTCCAGAAGGGAGCGCGGGTCTTGAGGAAGTCCATCAGGAAGGACGCCCCCTCGAACGCAGCCTGCCGATGCGCCGACGTGGCCACCACCAGCACGATGTTCCCGCCCGGCCCGATCCTGCCATGGCGGTGGATCGCCAGGAGGCCCGAAAGCGGCCAGCGCTCGACCGCCTGTCGCGCGATCCGCAGGATCTCGGCTTCGGCCATGCCGGGATAATGTTCGAGCTCCAGGGCGGCCAGCGTGCCGGCCTCGTCGCGGCACAGGCCCGAAAAAGTCACCACCGCGCCGATGTCGCCGCGCCCCGCCGTCAGCTTCGCGACCTCCTCGGCAAGGTCGAAATCCTCCGCCTGGATGCGCACGACGGGATCGACGGGCATGGTCAGCCTCCGGTCATCGGCGGAAAGAGCGCGACCTCGGAAGCCCCGGCCAGCCGCTCGCCGTGATCGACATGTTCGCGGTCGATCGCGACGCGGATGACGTCCTGGTGCCGGAGCGCCGCCTCGTACCCTTCGCCACGCCCGCGCAGCCAGGCGAGGAGTTCCCGCACCGTCGCGACCTCGGGCGGCAGAGCGATCTCTTCCTCGGAACGGCCGATGCGCTCGCGCACCCAGGCGAAGTAGACGAGCTTCACGGCAGTCTCCGTCATTCGTCGACGATGTGCTTCATTCCGGCCCGGAAGTAATCCCAGCCTGTGTAGAGCGTCACCAGCGCCGACAGCCACAAAAGCGTGATGCCGAACTCCATGGTCCATGGAAACACCTGTTCGCCGGCCGGTCCCGCCAGCAGGAAGCCGATCGACACCAGCTGCATCGTCGTCTTCCACTTCGCCAGCCGCGTGACCGGTACGCTGACCTTGAGTTCGGCGAGATACTCGCGCAACCCCGAGACGAGCACCTCGCGGCACAGGATGATGATCGCCGCCCAGAGCGACCACTTGTCGATCGTCCGGTCGAAGGCGAGCAGCAGGAGCACGGCCGCGACCAAGAGCTTGTCGGCGATCGGATCCAGCATCTTGCCGATGTTCGACGTCTGCGACCAGATCCGCGCGATGTAGCCGTCGAAATAGTCGGTGATGCTCGCGACCACGAAGATCCAGAAGGCCGCCCAGCGCCAGAACTCGGTCGGCCGCGTCCGCCCTTCCAGGTAGAAACAGACGAGAATAAGCGGCACGGCGAGGATGCGCGCATAGGTCAGGAGGTTGGGCAGATTGAAAGCGCGCTTGGCCATGTCGTTCCAGTTTGGTCCGTGCCGGCTAGTCAAACCAGATGGAGAGGCCAGGGGTCAACCGCAAGTCGGGACCGATCGATGGACCAGAACCCGGAATCAGCCATTATCGTGGAAATGATCGTAGATCTGCTTCGCCATCGCGGCGGAAATGCCCTCGACCGTCATCAGGTCCTCCATTGCCGCCCGTCCGACGGCCTTGGCGGTGCCGAAATGGTGCAGCAGGGCGCGCTTGCGCGTCGGTCCGATCCCGCCGATCTCGTCGAGCGGGCTGCGCACCATCTCCTTCTTGCGCTTGGCGCGATGCGAGCCGATGGCGAAGCGGTGGGCCTCGTCGCGCAACCGCTGGATGAAATAGAGGACCGGATCGCGCGGCGGCAGCATGAACGGCTCGCGTCCCGTCACGAAGAAGCGTTCGCGCCCCGCATCGCGGTCGACGCCCTTGGCGACGCCGATCGCCGTCACCTTGTCCTCGATGCCGAGATCGGCGAGGATCTTGCGCACCGCCGACATCTGGCCGGCGCCGCCGTCGATCAGGATCAGGTCGGGCCAGGCCGGGAAGGCGGTGGTCTCGTCGGGTTCCTCTGCGGCCTCCGCCTCGGGGCCGGCGGCCGGCGCGTGCTCCTTCAGCAGGCGTGAGAAGCGCCGCTCCATCACTTCCCGCATCATGCCGAAATCGTCGCCGGGCGTGATGTCGGTCGAGCGGATGTTGAACTTGCGGTACTGGTTCTTCACGAAGCCCTCGACCCCGGCCACGACCATCGCACCCACGGCGTTGGTGCCCATGATGTGCGAGTTGTCGTAGACCTCCACGCGGCGCGGCGGCTTCGCCAGCGCGAACGTCTCGGCGATGCCGGCGAGCAGGCGGGTCTGCGACGACGTTTCGGCGAGCCGGCGCCCGAGCGCCTCGCGCGCGTTCTGCGCCACGTGGTCGACCAGGCTCTTCTTCTCGCCGCGCTGCGGCGCGCCGAGCGCGACCTTGTGCCCCGCCCGCGTGGCGAGCGCCTGCGCCAGCAGGGCCTGTTCCCCGACCGCGTGAGACAGGAGGATGGTCCGCGGGCACGGCTTGTCGTCGTAGAACTGGGCGAGGAAGGCGCCGAGCACCTCGGCCGGTTCGAGCGCCGGATCGGCCTTGGGAAAATAGGCGCGGTTGCCCCAGTTCTGCCCGGTGCGGAAGAAGAACACCTCGATGCAGTTCTGGCCGCCCTCCTGGTGGATCGCGAAGACGTCGGCCTCTTCGACCGACTGCGGATTGATGCCCTGGTGGCTCTGCACGTGGCTGAGCGCGGTGAGGCGGTCGCGAAACACCGCGGCGCGCTCGAAATCGAGCGCGTCCGACGCCTCCTGCATGGCACCCGAAATGTCCGACTTCACCTTCTGGCTGCGGCCGGACAGGAAGTCCTTCGCTTCCTTCACCAGTTCGGCATAGTCGGCGCTGCCGATCTCGCCGGTGCAGGGGCCGGAACAGCGCTTGATCTGGTAGAGCAGGCACGGCCGCGTGCGCCCCTCATAGACCGAATCGGTGCAGCTTCTGAGCAGGAAGGCGCGCTGCAGCGCGTTGATGGTGCGCCCGACCGCTCCGGCGGAGGCGAAGGGGCCGAAATAGTCGCCCTTTCGCGAGCGCGCGCCGCGATGCTTGAAGATGCCGGGCGCGGCATGGTCGCCGGTGAGCAGGATGTAGGGAAACGACTTGTCGTCGCGCAGCAGCACGTTGTAGCGCGGCCGCAGCCGCTTGATCAGGTTCGCCTCGAGCAGCAGCGCTTCGATCTCGGTGCGGGTGACGACGAATTCCATCGTCGTCGTCTCGCGCACCATGCGGCCGATGCGCTGGGTGTGGAACCGGCCCTGGGCGTAGTTGGTGACGCGCTTCTTCAGGCTCCGCGCCTTGCCGACGTAGAGGACGTCGCCCGCCGCATTCATCATCCGGTAGACGCCAGGCGCGTTGGGCAGCCGCTTGACGAAATGGGCGATGACCTCGGTGCCGGACTTGCCCTCGGCATCGACCGAGGCCGTATCCCACGTGTAGCCGCCGAGGTCCGGCTCGACCGGCTCCGCCTCGATCTCCTCGCCGTCGTCCTCGTCTTCCGCCAGATCGTCGGGCAGCACGCCGGCGATCTCGTCGCTCTCCGTCTCCGGATTGGCCTTTCGGCCGGCGGGAAGCGGTTGGCTCTGCACTTTCGGTGGGTTCATTCACGCATGCCTGTCACATCCGGGGTCTGCCAGGCAAGATGCTGGCCACCGTCGAGCGCGATCATCTGGCCGGTGATCGACGGCGTTTCCCACAGATAGCGTATCGTGCTGCCAAATTCCGTCAGCAGCGGACCCTTTTGCAAGAGGAGGCTCTCCTGCTGGGCGGCGAGGTCGTCGGGCTGCTGGCGATCATTGGCAAGCGTCGGCCCGGGGCCGATCGCGTTGACGCGCACGCGGGGCGCGAATGCCTGGGCCATGGTCTGCGTGGCCGTCCACAGTGCCGCCTTCGACAGCGTGTAGGAAAAGAACTGCGGCGTCAGCCGCCACACCCGCTGGTCGACGATGTTGACGATCAGCCCGGTCTCTCCGGCCGGCAGGCGACGCACCATCTCGCCGGCAAGCTGTACCGGCGCCTTCAGGTGCAGCGCGAAGTGCTTCTCCCACAGGTTCCAGTCCGGATCCTGCGCCGAGTCGGGTTCGAAGACCGAGGCGTTGTTGACCAGGAGCCGCACCGGTCCAAGCGTTTCGGCGATACGCGCCGCAAGACCGCCGACACTGTCGATATCGGAGAGGTCGGCCGCAAACACCTGCGCCCTGCCGCCGGCTCTCCCGATCCGGCTGACGATCTCGTCGGCCTCCCGTCCGGAGCGGTTGCAATGCACGGCGACGGAAAAGCCGGCATCGGCGAGATCGGCGGCGATGGCTGCACCGATCCTCTTCGCGCCGCCTGTCACCAGCGCAACCCCCTTGTGCCCGTCCATTCCGTCGCCCCCGTTTACCCTCCAGTCATATATGCGGCGGAATCGAGAAGGAAAGGCATGCCTGCCGCAACGTTCGGTCTCTGCCGATGGAGCGGAAGGCTCCGGCTCCGGATGCACACGACGGGTAAAATTTGAAGCGAATTCAGCGCATTGCCCTCCCGCACCGGTGGTACGTCGTCTGCCCGGAACCGCTGGTGTTGCACGAAGGACACGTCATGTTTCGGCCATATCGCTGCCGACGGATGACCGTTTTTGCTCTGCGGTTCGGCCGCATTTGGGCACGACATTGCGGACACTTGGGGTCGCCACCGTTCCTCCCTGGCGATCCGAGGCGAGAAGGGGGGCAATAACCCTTCCAGATTGTGCAAGGAGTACACTATGTCCATCCGTTCCAATATCGGCCGCTCGGCCGCAGCAGCCTTCGGGGTCGCCGCGCTGCTCTCCACCACCTCCGTGTTCGCAGCCGACGTCATCGGCAATGAGCCGCCGGCACCGCAGCCGATCGAATACGAACAGGTTCCGGTCGCTTCCTGGGCTGGCGCCTATGCCGGTATCCAGGGCGGCTACAGCTTCGGCGAGTCGGACATCAATTCCACGGTGACGAATTCGATCGACACCGACGGCTTCAACGGCAGCCTGTTCGGCGGCTGGAATGGCCAGTCGGGCATGTTCGTCTACGGTATCGAAGGCGACGTCGGCTATGACTGGGCGGACGGCACCAATGCCGGCGCGTCCACCGAGCGCGGCTTCAACGGCTCGCTGCGTGCCCGCATGGGCGTGGCCGCGACCGACAACATCCTGGTCTATGCGACCGGCGGTGGCGCGGTGGCGGAGATCGAGGCCAATGACGGTCTCGGCTTCTCCGATTCCAACACGATGTACGGCTGGACCGCCGGCGTCGGCGCCGACGTCAAGCTGACCGAGAAGGTCTTCGCCCGTGGCGAATATCGCTACACCGACTACGGTTCGGACGATTTCGCCCTGTCGGGCGGCGCGACCGAAGTCGATGCCACGTCGAACAACTTCCTGCTCGGCATCGGCATGAAGTTCTGATCGATCGGCCCGGCGCCTCTGGCGTCGAACCGGACGAAAGTGGAGAAGGCCGGAGCCCGCAAGGGTCCGGCCTTTTCCACGCCTGGAGGTTGGAGTTCGACGAAACCGCTCAGTGCGGCAGATACGGACCCATATCGGGAAAAAGCTCGTCGAAGCGCTTGACCCAGCGCTTCAGCTTCGGGCGGCCGCGTTCCCAGCCGCTGCCGAAGCGCAGCGTGTTGTAGGCCAGCATGCAGCGCAGCGCGATGTGGCCCACATGTGCCTTCTGGCCGAGACGAGGCGCATTCCCGTTCAGGTGGTCGAGGCCCCGTGCCACCTTCGCCGCCTGCCGGTCGATCCACGGCTGGTGCAGCTTCTCCTCCGGCCGGAAGCGCTTTTCATAGACCTGCGCCAGCAGGCAGTCGGCGATGCCGTCGGCCAGCGCCTCCAGCCGTTCCGCCTCGCGCCGCTTGCCGGCATTGCGCGGAAACAGCTGGTTGCCCGACATGCGGTTCAGTTCCTGCGTGATCGCGCGGCTGTCGTAGACCGAACTCCCGTCGTCGAGAACGAGAACCGGGATCTTGCCGAGCGGGTTCGCGTCGAGCAGCACCGCCGGATCGGCGTTGGTGTCGACCGACACCGCCTCGAACGGTATCTTGGCATGGGCGGCCGCGGCCATCACCTTGTTGGCGAAGGGCGAGGCGCTGGACATCAGGATTTTCGTCATGGATCGACCGGTCGGGCGCGAGTGCGTGAGCCGGCGCCCGGCGCTGCGCCCGCAGCCGGACGGGGGCGTGTTACCGGGCTACGCGGCAGCGGCCGTTGTAGACGTTCCACCGGTCGAAGCCCGACACGCAGGCCTCGACATTGTGGCCGACGCCGGCAAAGCCCATGCCTTCCTCGATGAAGAACCAGATTGGACGGTCATGGCCGTCGGACAGCCGGACGGTGCCTTCGCAATAGGTCCGCCCCACCGGCCACAAGTCGCGCTCGGGATGGTAACGGGTGAGATGCAGCCCGTAGAAGTCGACGATCTCGACCTGCGGCAGCCCGGGAACGTTCTTCACCTGGTGCCGGAAGTTGCGGCTGATTCGGTTGAGCACCCATCCTTCGCTGCAGACGCTGTCGTCATAGGCGGGCGCCGCCCGGTAATCGGCAGCCGTTGCGGCACCGGAAAGCCCGGCGACGCTGCCCAGGCTGAGCGCGGCGGAGAGGGCGAGGGAGGCGAGGCGGGACATGGCGGGCCTGTCGTCTTGGGTTGGTCGAATTCAATCCGCCGGCACTGTGCGGAGGTTGGCCGGCCCGGTCAAGTCTGCGGCGCTTCGCCGGCGAGTTCTTCGACATGCCAGGTGGCGCCCGGGCCGTCGGCGAGCAGCCGCGCCAGCTCCGGCAGCATCGTCCCGAGTTCGCCGGCGAGAGGGAAGGGCGGGTTGACGATCAGCATGCCCGTCCCGTCGAGCCGCGGCACGCCGCCGCCGCCCCGGACCGCCAGCGAGACGTCCAGCACCCTTGGAATGCCGCCCGCGCGAAAACCGTCGCGGAAACGCTCCGCCGCCTGCCGGTCCTTGATCGGGTACCAGACGGCATAGACGCCGCCCGGCCAGCGGCGGTGCGCGCTGGCGAGCTTCGCCGCGATTCGCTCGAACTCGCCCGTCTCCTCGAAGGGCGGGTCGATCAGCACCAGCCCGCGCTTTTCCTTCGGCGGCAGCTGCGCGCCGAGCGCCAGCCAGCCGTCGAGCGCGATCACCCGCGTCTGGAAATCGCCGGCGAATTGCTGCTTCAGCACCTCCGCATCGGCAGGGTGCAGTTCCACCGCCGTCAGCCGGTCGCGTTCGCGCAGCAGATGCCGCAAGATCTTCGGCGAGCCGGGATAGTGCCGGACGCCGCCCGCCGGATTGAACGCCCGCACCGCGTCGAGATAGGGCGAAAGCAGCGCTGCCGCCTTCGGCTCGATCGCGGCCTCGATCACCCGGCCGATGCCGCCGCGCCATTCGCCGGTCTTCTGCGCCGCCTCCGACGTCAGGTCGTAGAGCCCGATCCCGGCATGGGTGTCGATCACCCGGAACGCCTTGTCCTTGCGCTTCAGGTAGTCGACGATCCGCACCAGGATGGCGTGCTTGACCACGTCGGCGAAGTTTCCGGCGTGATAGATGTGACGGTAGTTCATGGCCTGTCTTCGCTCGTTCGCCGCATCCATCACCACGGCGCGCCCGATGGATCAAATCATTTCGCGGTTGCCGCCCTGTAAGCCGGGCCGAATTCCCGCTAGAAACGCCGCATGAACCAGCACGCGCCCATCCGCATCGGCCATTCGGCCTGCCCGCACGACTGCCCGTCCACCTGCGCGCTCGACGTCGAGATCCTCGGCCCCGGCCGCATCGGCCGCGTCCATGGCGCGAAGGACAACAGCTACACGGCCGGCGTCATCTGCGCCAAGGTCGCGCGCTATGCCGAGCGGGTGCACCATCCCGACCGTCTGACGAAGCCGCTGGTGCGGGCCGGCGCCAAGGGCGATGGGCAGTGGAAGGAAGCCTCGTGGGAGGCAGCGCTCGACCTGGTGGCGGAAAACCTCCTGAAGGCGGAGGAGAAGCACGGTTCCGAGACGGTCTGGCCCTACTACTACGCCGGCACCATGGGCCTCGTGCAGCGCGATTCAATCAACCGGCTGCGCCACGCCAAGCGCTATTCCGGCTTCTTCGACACGATCTGCACCAACCTTGCCTGGACCGGCTACGTCATGGGCACGGGGCGCCTCGCCGGCGTCGATCCGCGCGAGATCGCAAAGTCCGACTGCGTCGTCATCTGGGGCACCAACGCCGTCGTCACCCAGGTCAACGTGATGACCCACGCCGTGCGTGCCCGCAAGGAGCGCGGCGCGAAGATCGTCGTGATCGACGTCTACGACAACGCCACCATGAAACAGGCCGACATGGGCCTGATCCTGCGCCCCGGCACCGACGGTGCGCTCGCCTGCGCGGTCATGCACGTGCTGTTCCGCGACGGGCTCGCCGACCGGGACTACATGGCGAGGTATGCCGACGACCCGGCCGGGCTCGAGGCGCATCTCGCCACCCGCACGCCGCAGTGGGCCGCCGCCATCACCGGGCTCTCCGTCGAGGAGATCGAGGCCTTCGCCCGGCTGGTCGGCACGACGCCGCGCAGCTTCTTCCGCCTCGGCTACGGCTTCGCCCGCCAGCGCAACGGCGCGGTCGCCATGCATGCGGCGCTGTCGATCCCCACCGTCGCCGGCCACTGGCGCCACGAGGGCGGCGGCGCCTTCCATTCCAACAGCGGCATCTACCGCTTCGACACGACGCTGCTCGAAGGCGAGCGCCTGCGCGACCCGAAGATCCGCCATCTCGACCAGTCGCAGATCGGCCGCGTGCTGACCGGCGACGCCGAAGCGCTGCGCGGCGGCCCGCCGGTGACCGCGCTGCTGATCCAGAACACCAACCCGGCCAATGTCTGCCCCGAGCAGCGGCTGGTGAAGCAGGGCTTCCTGCGCGACGACCTGTTCTCATGCGTGCACGAGCAGTTCATGACCGATACGGCGGCGCTCGCCGACGTCGTGCTTCCCGCCACCATGTTCGTCGAGCATGACGACATCTACAAGGGCGGCGGCAACCAGCACGTGACGCTGGGGCCGAAGCTGATAGACCCGCCCGAAGGCCCGCGCACCAATCTCTTCGTCATCGAGGAACTGGCCAGGCGCCTCGGCGTCGCCGACCGGCCGGGCTTTGGCCTGACCGAGCGCCAGCACATCGACATTCTCCTCGGCAAGCGCGGGCTCGGCTCCTTCGAGACCTTCGAGGAGCAGCGCTGGGTCGACCTGCAGCCCGATTTCGAGACCGCGCATTATCTCGATGGCTTCGGCCACCCGGACGGAAAGTTCCGCTTCCGGCCTGAGTGGCAGGGCGGTGCCGCCCCCAACAAGCCGCCGAAATCGCTCGGCATCCTCGGCCCGCACGAGCGCCTGCCCGTCTTTCCCGACCATGTCGACCTGATCGAGGAGGCCGACGAAGCCCACCCCTTCCGCCTCGCCACCTCGCCCGCCCGCAACTTCCTCAATTCGAGCTTCACCGAAACCCCCACCGCGCAGGCCCGCGAAAGGCGCCCCGAACTCCTGATCCACCCCGACGACGCCGCAAGCCTCGGCCTCGCCGACGCCGACCGCGTCGAACTCGGCAACGAGCGCGGCGAGATCGTCCTGCACGCGAAACTCTTCGACGGCGTCAAGCGCGGCGTCGTCATCGCTGAAGGCATCTGGCCCAATTCGGCGCATGAGCGGGGGGAAGGCATCAACGTGCTGACGGGAGCGGATGCCGCGGCGCCGTATGGCGGGGCGGCGTTTCACGACAACCGGGTTTGGGTGCGGGGGGTGTAGGGCGAGGAGACGGGGCGCGTTAAAGCGTGACGCGATCCTCCAGATTCGCTCTGTACGCTTCAGCTATTTGCTTTCGCGCGCGTGTTCGCCGGAAACCGGTGCCCGCTTTCGGGAGACACGCTTCAGGACGACCAAATCAGCACCTTCTGCATGCTCCGGGCGCCTGCCGCTGAACGCGGAGACCCCGCCGCGCCTCCGATCGACGCCGCCAAGGCTTGATCGCCCGCGTCTCCCTTCCGTCGCTCTGTCTGCCGAGGCGAACGCGGTGACGATCGGCGAGCCCGGATGCACCGCTCCTCCGCCGTCATCCTCGGGCCTGTCCCCATACGCGCTAACATAGCTTCCGATGTGCAATTGCGCGCCGTCGTCGCGGCGGCTCGCGTAGTCGATGGAGCAGACGTTCGATCGGGATCTGTCTGG
>NZ_JAOAOQ010000037.1 GCF_030398385.1 Aquibium sp. ELW1220
GCTCGTTGCGCACTCGCCCGCATCGCTCCGCCATCCCTTCGACCGATTCGTCGACAAGCGGTTTCCCGAGCGCTAGCGGCAAAAGTGAGTCGTTCGTGAAATGAGGGGATTCATGAGGGGTCAACCATGAAAGACGATCCCGTTTATACCCCGACGGATTGCTTTGAGACCTTCCCATTCCCCCTCAATTTCGAAACCGACGCTACTCTCGAAGTGGCAGGCGAGGCCTACTACGCCTTTCGCGCCGAACTCATGATCGCCTGCAACGAGGGCCTCACGAAGACCTACAATCGCTTCCACGCGCGCGGGGAAAACGGCGCGGACATCGCTCGTCTGCGAGCGCTCCATCACGAGATGGATGTCGCCGTGCTGCGTTCCTATGGGTGGAACGACCTGGCCGATCGCGCAGCGCCGGAGTTTATCGAGCAGGAAGCGGACGAGGGCAAGACACCCAAGACCCGCCTCGACTGGCCATCGGAATTCAAGGACGAGGTCCTCGCCCGCCTTCTGGCACTGAACGCGGAACGCGCCGCCGAAGAGCGCGCCGCTGGATTGATGGCAGCGGACGAGGGAGAAGATGACGAGGCGAAAAGCGGGGAGGACCAAGATGCCTGATATCATTGTTTTTCATACGGCGTGGATGGCCAAGTATGATGGCGACCGTGCCAGCTTGAGTGCTGGTGGGTTTAAGTATGTTGCCGAAAACGGCTCCGGCGGTGAGATGTTCAATTTTCGAGACATCGACGGCACATGCTACGGATACGTGCCGCCCACCGGGAACCTGCATCTGGAGAAGCATTTCGATGTGCCGCGACAGGCGGAAAGGCTCGAAGGCGTGACCGTCGTATGGACTGCCCCGCATCCGGAACAGGGCGGCCGCGCTGTCGTCGGCTTCTGGCGCGATGCAACGGTCTTTCGCGAGGTCCAGCATCCCAAAGGCAAGCTTGCTCGCAGGCGGTTGTTCGACGGAGAAGCGGCCAGCTATCTCTGTACGGCGAAGGCAGAGAACTGCGTGCTCCTGGTGCCTGACACACGCCCGATCTTCGTCCGGCCGGGCCAGCCGCGAAATGGTGAGTCGTGGCCCGGCCAGCAAAAGGTCTTCTATCCCAGGCCGGGGTCGCCTGCTCTGAAACTGCTGAACAGGATTCTCGAGGACCTCGATCCTAAACAGGGACCGAATGCCACCCCCGCCACTCGAAAGCCGAAGGCCGGGCGCTCCAGTTGGCAAGTGGATGTTGAAAGACGCCGGAGGATCGAAGAAGCGGCTGTCCTGGCGGTTGGCACTAAACTCGAAAGCCTCGGCTTCGATATTAAATCGGTGGAGAAGGATAATTTAGGCTACGATCTGGTCGCCACTCGTAACGACGAGGTTCTGCACGTCGAAGTCAAAGGTCGATCCGGAAGCGACGTCAGCGCGGAGCTGACTGTGAACGAGTTCAACTACCTCAAGGATTACCAGAGGGACCGCAATCCGAGCGCGCATTACAGGATCGCAATTGTAACCAACGCACTTACCAAGCCGATCATCAACGAGTTCGTCATGGTGCGCGGTCAGAAGTCGCAGTGGTGTACGCTCGACGGCGAATGGCGCCTGGACTTCGAGGAGCGCATGGCTGCGAGGCTTACGAGTGTTTCAAACCTGGAGCCGGGGAAGTGAGCAAGGCTGAAACCGTCCGCTCCGCCAAGCTTGGCAAGAAAGAGCTTCGTCTCGTCCGGATGAACGGCCGTTTCTTTGGGCTTGCCGATGGTGTCCGCTGCGTCGAAGGAGAGAATGCCGACGACGTCTGGCGGCAGCTGCACGACGACGCGGGCAAGAGCGATCCAAAGTACTTCGGCTTCGACGGGGCTCGGAAGCGCTTCCTGACCTTCTTCCCGAACGGCTTCCATTCCGACGGATACGCGTCCCAGGAGCGTGACTACAAGCTTGCGGCGAAGGCGAAGCTCGACGAGACCGCGCCGCTCGAGAAGGCGGTCGACGGGACAGGATTTGGCGAAGCGGTGCTTGCTGTGTTCCGCGCCACGAACATGCTTTCGCCGTTCGAGAAGACGCGTCTGCAGGACGTGCTGCGCGGTCCCCACGCTGACGACTTCGTCCGGGCCGCCGCCCGCTTCACGCTGGATGCCAGCAAGCCCCATCTTCTGGCGATGGAGCAGGCGCTGAAACCACATGACAACGCGAAGTGGACCGTCGCGACGTACTTGCCCTATCTCTGGCGGCCCGACACACACATGTTCCTGAAGCCGGAAGCCACCAAGGACTTCGCCGCCCGCGTCGGTCATCGCTTCGCCGATGACTACGAGGCACGGCTGCACCTGCCCGTCTACGAAAGCCTGCTCGATCTCGTTGCCAAGACCGAACGGGAACTGGCCGACATGCGCCCGCGCGACCGGATCGACATCCAGAGCTTCATCTGGGTGGTGGGCGATTACCAGGAAGGGCGGGAAACCGTCTACGAGTAGGATGCCGGTACCGCCACAGGCCGACGAGACCGAGAAAGTGGAAGCATGACGACCGACCCGAAATCACCCACCGCCGTGCGCGGCCGGCTCGTCGAGACGCTGCGGCGCGACCTGATCGGTCCCGACCCGCGCGACACCGACCTCGCCGACGAGACGCTCGAAACGAATCCTTCGCGCTGGTATCTGACGGGATTCCTGGTGCCGGCCCCGGTGGACGGCGTCGACGAGGATGAACAGCTCGAAGAGACCGGCGACACCGCGACGGACGGCGAGGAGCAGAGCGACCCGGAGACCGGTCCGGCCCGTGCAGCTGACGATGCCGCGCCCGACGACCCTGCGCCGCGCCGACCGCTCGCACCCTCGGCCTGCGGACTGACCGTCCTGGTCGACGCACGCACCCAGAGCGTCAATGTCACCGCCACCTGGGGCGACTACGTGACCGAGCCGCCGCTGCCGCCTGAGGTGTTCATCGACGAAGCCGCCGCTTACGACCCGAAGCACAAGGATGTCGTGTGGAAGCGCATTCCCGGACGGGCAAGCGTCACCATTGCGGTGCCGAAGCCCGGCGAACGCGTAAAGCGCACCCTTGAAGGCTCGGCCGGACACCAGCGGCCTGGCGGCGGGCTCGTGGTTGAAGCCTTCGCGCGACCCTACAGCCTGCCTCAGCCGGACGGGAGCAAGGCCGAGGTGGTAGCGCTGACGATCATGCTGGTGAACCGCCGAGACCCGGCGCGCCGCCGCTTCGCCGACGTAACCTTCGCCTTCCAGGTGAAGCTCGAGGTGCGGAGCGAACTGCCGCTTCATCCGCGCATCGACATGACCGGCTTCGGTTCCGCCGATCCGGACGCCGCGACTTCGGATCTGCATTACCGCGATGTGGCCGAATATGCCGTCGGCAACGCTACCTCGGCGAGTTGGGCGCCCGACGAGGACCACCTCGTACGCGCAGCGCAGACCGACTTTCTGCCGATGGCCGAGGTGGAGCGCGTCGAGCCGAACGAGGAGATAGGCGCGACCTTCGGCATGGAGGATCTGGCGAAGCTTGCGGCAGGCGATCCGGACGTGCTGGTGGCAGCGCTATCGGGCCTCCCGGCTGAGTATGCGAACTGGATTAAAATCCAGGCAGGCGGCATTAGCGAAATCCATGGGGAGCCGCGGCGCAGGACTGCTGAGCGCTTGCTCGATGCGGCCCGCAGGGCACAGGGCCGGATCGAGGCGGGAATAGCGCTTCTGAAGAAGGACAAGTGGGCGCGGCTTGCCTTCCTGGCGATGAACGAGGCCGTCGCCCGCGCCGCTCGGCAGCGCACGGCGGGCCGTGGCGGCGATCCGGCGGCGCAGAAGCAGCCGACCTGGCGGCCGTTCCAGCTCGCCTTCGTGCTGCTCAACCTTCCCGGCCTGAACGACAAGCTGCATGACGACCGTGAGCTTGTCGACCTGCTGTTCTTCCCCACGGGCGGCGGCAAGACGGAAGCCTATCTCGGCCTCGCCGCCTGGACGATCGCGCATCGCCGCCTGACCGCCAGCGGGAAGCTCGGCGCGGGCGTCTCGGTGCTGATGCGCTACACGCTGCGCCTTCTGACTCTCGACCAGCTGTCGCGCGCGGCAGGCGTCGTCTGCGCGCTCGAGCTGATGCGCGGCGAATCCGCCTGGATGGAAGGGACGAAGCGCCTGCTCGGTGAATGGCCGATCGAGATTGGCCTCTGGGTCGGTTCCGCCGCCTCGCCGAACCGCCTCGGCGGCAAGGGCAATGCGAATCCCGATACCGCGGTCATCCGCGTCAAGCGCTTCAAGACCTCGGGGCGGGAAGCGCCCGCGCCGATCAAGGCCTGCCCATGGTGCGCCGAGCCTTTCACAGCCGACAGCTTCGCCTGCACGCCGAATGCCATAGCGCCGAAGAACATGGAGATCCGCTGCACCAATGCCGACTGTGAATTCACTGGTGCGCGTGCGCTGCCGATCCTCACTGTCGACGAGGCGATCTACCGCCGCCTTCCGGCCTTCGTCATCGCCACTGTCGACAAGTTCGCCGGACTGCCCTGGCTTGGCGAGGCCGGCGCCTTCTTCGGCCACGTGAACCGGACAGACGAGTGGGGCTTCTACGGGGCGAACGACAAGGCGGCAAACGGAAGTCCGCTTGACAACGGCTACACGCTCGACCCGCCGGACCTCATCATTCAGGACGAGTTGCACCTGATCAGCGGCCCGCTGGGGACGGTTGCGGCCCTCTACGAGGTCGCCCTCGACCGCCTTGCCACCCGCACGGTGATGGGACGCCGCGTGCGACCCAAGATCGTTGCCTCGACGGCGACTGTCCGGCGCGCCTCGGCGCAGATCAAGGCGCTGTTCGATCGCGAGACGACGGAGATATTCCCTCCGCCCGGCCCGGACCGACGCGACAGCTTCTTTGCAAAGACCGTGCCCCCGACCGAGCGTCCGGCACGTCTCTATCTAGGACTCGCCGCCCCCGGAAAGGGCCCGAAGCTCGTCTTCCTCCGCACGCTCACCACCTTGCTCGCCGCCTCGCAGAAGGAGGCAGACGATGGCAACGACGCTGACCCCTACATGACGGCGCTCGGCTACTTCAACGCACTGCGCGAACTCGGCGGTGCGCGCCGCATCGTCGAGGACGAGGTGCGCAGCTATCTCTCCGACTATGGGGACAAGCGGCGTCGCATCGCGCCGCACGACCAGCCCTTTGCGAGCCGTCGCCTGCGCGACGTGCTGGAACTCACCTCCCGCGAAAGCACCGACAAGGTGGCCGCCGCGAAGGATTCCCTCGCCGTTGTCGCAGCCGACAAGGCGGGCGTCGACGTGGCGCTCGCCACCAACATGATCTCCGTCGGCCTCGATATCGGCCGTCTGGGGCTAATGCTAATGCAAGGCCAGCCAAAATCCGCATCGGAGTACATCCAGGCATCAAGCCGCGTCGGACGTCTCCCCGACAGGCCCGGCCTGGTGGTGACCCTCCTCAACGCTCAGAAACCGCGCGACCGCTTGCACTTCGAGCGCTTCCGCCAGTTCCACGCCGCCTTCTACCGCGTCGTCGAACCGACCAGCGTGACACCATGGGCAGCGCGGGCGATCGACCGCGCGCTCGCAGCCGTCGTGGTGGCCTGCGTACGGCATCTGCATCCGGAACTGACGGACGAACGCGATGCGGTGGAAATGCCCGACCATGTGCGGGCGCAGGAGATTGTCGACGTGATCCTCTCCCGCGCGCCCGCGGATGCGGTTGTCGGCGGGCACGCGGCGCTGAAGGCAATTGTCGAGGGCTTGCTCGACACCTGGCGGCGCATCGCAGACGACCGGCGTGGAAACGCGGAGAAGCTCTACTACGGCTATCCTGGCCCGCAGGCGCTCCTGCACCAGCCGCTCGACCCCTTGCTGGGGACGCTCGACCCCGACCTCAAAGCCTTCAAGGCAGGTCGCTCCATGCGCGATGTGGAGCATTCCTCGGCCCTGAAGATCATCGACAACTTCGGCAACACGCTGAACTGAGGACCACCATGGCAAAAGACCAGATCCGCATGGGCCAGGTGGTCGGGCTCTTCGGCCCGGGCGCGATGATGGACCTGCCTGACCGTTCCGTCCTTGTGATGGGTCTCGACCACTGGGAATCCTTTGGACCCCAAGCATTCCAGCCAATCGAAGAGCCACGGCTCGCACAGCTGTTGGAGCGCAGACTCGCAGGCGGCGACGACAAGCGCATCTCCTCCGACAAGCCGCTGAGCTTCCGGACGCCGCCGATCGATCCGGGCAATCCACGGCTACCGTCTCCGGCTATCAAGGCACGGGTATTTCCGGAGTGGTTCGCCTGCGATTCCGTCGCCGGCGATCCGCCGAACCGCCGCCGGATCGTGCGCTTCAGCGAGCTTGAGGTACCCAAGCGGCTCGACTGGAAGGGCGATGATGGCAAGAAGCGCCACGCATCGCCGCTGCGCTTCGTCTGCGGCTGCGAGAAGGGCCACCTGCAGGATATCGAGTGGAGGCGCGTGGTGCATGCGGGCCGCTTCGGAGAGACGCGCGGCGAAGGCGGTGCCTGCCGTCGGGCGATGTGGCTCGAGGATTCCGGCACCAGCGCCGACCCTCGGGACACGCGCATCGTCTGCGAGTGCGGCGCGCGGCTTTCGCTCGAAGAGCTGTTCCAGCCCGGCCGACTTGGTCCGTGCAGCGGCAAGCGGCCCTGGATCGGTTCGGACGATCCGGACGGCTGCGACAAGTCCCTCAGGCTTCTCACCCGCAGCGCGACAAACACCTATTTCCCCCAGATCGTTCGCGTGATCTCACTTCCGGAATCAAACGACGCGCTTGATAAGGCGCTCGATACGGTCTGGTCGAGCGTCAATTGGTGCGCTTCCACGTCGGAAGTGGCGATGGCTCGGAGGGCAAATCCAGCTATCAACGCCAATTTGGCACCGTTTTTGGACGATGTCGTTCTGGCACGCATCGAGGCAAGGCGGTCGGCCGGGGCAGAATCTGCAGGGCAGGAAGGGCAGCTGAATCCTCGTATCGCCGAGTTCCAGTTGCTCGCGAGCGGACGGAAGCTGATTGGCGAGAACAGGCCAGACGCCCGGCTGCACGCTGAAACGCTCGACCGTGACCTTTGGGACCCGATACGTCTGCCTATGCTGTCAGGGATCAAAGATCTGGTCGCGGTGCACAGACTTCGGGAGGTCTCCTGCCTCTATGGATTCACGCGTTTCGAACCGGCTCCGCTTGCCGATGACGGGGTGGAGGATGTCGGTCTCGCCGTGAACGGCGCGCCGCTGGGTGAGACCCCGGACTGGCTCCCTGCCATCGAACAATATGGCGAAGGCTTTTTCATCCGCCTTGATCCCAACGTGCTGATGGCCTGGGCGACGCGAACAGATGTCCAGTTGCGGCGATCCATCTTGAATGGCGGCTTAAAAGCCTGGAAGAAATCCCGACGCGACCGCGGCGCCTCGGACAAGATGGCCTGGGAAGGCGAACACATCGAATATACGATGGCGCACAGCCTCTCTCACGCGCTGATCAACGAGGTTGCCATTGATTGCGGCTATCCCGCAAGCTCGCTGAAAGAGCGCCTCTATCTCCTTCCGGGCTTGCCGGGTCAGCCGAAGGAATGCGGCATCCTCATCTATACCGCCAGCGCCGGCAATCAGGGGACGCTAGGTGGCTTGGTCGAGGTGACACGTCGCTTCCCGACAGTCCTGGCATCGGCACTGGAGCGTCTCGGTCTCTGCTCCGGAGATCCGATCTGCGCTGATCATGACCCTACAAACGCATCAGAAGACCGGGCCCTCCACGGTGCGGCATGCCACGGTTGTCTATTGATCGCCGAAACGAGCTGCGAGCAACGGAATGTCTTCCTCGATCGGAGTCTGCTTGTGGGCACAATTGCGAGTTCCGCAGCATTCTTCGTGGTTGATTAGCCCCTGCGGGCATTCCCACTCAACGCATGGGGTACAACTGACAGCTCGCAAGCACTTTCTTCACAGGAGCCCATTCCGATGTTGGGGGGCCGCCGCGCTGAATCCGCCTCAGCTCCACCCCCACATCGTCCAGATCCCCCAGCTGCTCCGCGTCGGATGCCGCCGCTCCTGCCGCTGCCTCGCCCCGCAACCCCTGATCGCGCCGACCCCGTCGAGCCTCTCCGGCGGCTGTGCATGCGGTGCGGGTCGAGAACGCGGTTGTCCAAAGGCCTTACTCCGATATTCGTCCAGATCGAACGTCAGGCCTGTCTCCGGCCCGATCCGAAGACGTTGGCGGTTTCTTAACCAGGCATTGCAACTGCAAGTTCACGAAGGTTGTGTAGGGCATGATCCTGCAAACGATGCGTGCAGAAATGGCGCATGCATTTCGTGTCAATCGAGAACCGTGGAGTGGGTCGCAGTGACGATGTTGGCGGCACTGGACAGGGCAATGCGGCGGTTCGCCGCCGACGCGTCGGGCAACATGCTCGTTCTTTCGGCCGTGTCGATGCCGGTCGTCATCGGCTGCGCCGGGCTGGCGGTCGAATATGGCTCTGCCGTCGGCCTGCGTGCCGAGAACCAGCGCATCTCCGACCTCGCGGCCTATGCCGGGGCGGTCGCCTATTCGAAGGAAGAGTCCGAGGAACGCATGCGGGCGGCAGCCCTCGCGGTCGTCGCCCTCAACGGCGGCAACCCGGCGGATGCCAGCGTCAGTCTCGTCGCCTCGCCGCTCGATCCCGCCGCTCTTGCCGTCAGGGTCGATATGGCGGGCGTCCAGCCGGCCTTCCTGTCCGCCATCCTCAACGATGTCGTCGCCATCCCCGTCAGCTCCGGATCGACCGCCATCCTCGGCCGTGCCGAGGAGGAGGAAGGCGGCGCCTGCGTCGTGGCGCTGGACGCTTCGCAATCCGGCATCACCCTTTCCGGCGGCACGACGCTGAACGCGCCGGACTGCGCCATCGCCTCCAACGCTGCCATCGGTGCGCCCTGCGGGACCAGGATCTCGGCGCTGAGGGTCACCTACGGATCCACCCTCGCCAATTGCATCTGGGACAACAACGTTAGGGAAACGGTGGCCCGGCAATCCGTCACCGATCCGCTTGCCGGGCATTCGGGCATCGCAGCCGCATGGGCCCGCCTGTCCAGCGTCAACGCCATGCAATGGCCGCTCATGCCGACGGCCCTGAGCGGCACGGACGTCCATTTCGAGGGCGGATGGAACCAGTCCACCGCCGCGGCGGTGAAGGCGAAGATGCCCCATGGCTGCAGCGCGGCGTGGAACGCGCCCAGATGGACCGTCGACTGCTCGGGCGTGCAGGCAGGCCAGGAGATCAGGTTCGGGCACATCACCGTCGCCGGCGGCGTGACGCTCGACATCGACCCCGGTCTCACCGGGCGAACCTATCACGTCAATGGCGGCATCGAAACGGGATCGTCCGGTGAGTTCAGGTTCGGCGGCGGCAGCTGGACCATTCGCCAGGGGCTGCGCATCCAGGGATCGGCGACCGCGACGTTCGGCGCGGGCAGCTTCCTGATCGGCAACGGCAAGTTCACCTGCGGAAGCAACCAGCCGAGCATCTGCGCGCAGGGAAGCGGCAGCCTTGTCTTCGGCGACGCGTCGACGTTCAACCTCGGATACGGCATCAGGCTCGAGGGCAGCGCCAGGGTCGAGCTCGGCGGCGGCAGCGGCAATTACTACCACATCGGCAACAGCGGCGGCACCGCCCTGTCCCTGGAGGGCAGCAGCCGGCTCAGGACGGGCGACGTGGCGGCGAGCGACGGCTTCCGGATCAAGGGCAGCGTGAAGACGTCCGGTGGAACCTGCGCCTGGTTCGGCCGGGCCGCGCACAGCGACGTCGACGGACAGATGTCGCTCTCGGGCGGCATCCGGCTCGGCGCGGGCACGTGGACGGTGAACGGCGGCTTCCAGCTCGGGGCCGGCGGCGGCGGCGGCGTGAGCTGCTTCGGCCAGGAGGTGAGCCTGCTTGGCCAGGACGTCACTCTGGTCGTCTCCGGCAAGGACGTGAAGTCGTCGGGGTCGTGCGGCGACGCCGCCTTCTGCGCAACGGCCGGCTACAGAAATGTCACGCTGTCCGCACCGACGACGGGCGCGAACGCCAACGTCGCGCTGATCGGGCCGCAGGTCTCGACCATCCGCAACGGAGCCTCGTTCGCGGCCGGTGCATCGAGCGCGCAGATTTCCGGTGCCTTCTATTTCCCGAACGGTCCCCTGGACATGGCAGGCGGAGCGGGCGTCGGTGGCGGGACAGGAGGCTGCTTCCAGGTCGTCGCCTCCCGGGTGACGCTCACCGGCGGAACCACCGGGGCTTCGAACTGCGAAATGAGCGGCGATAGCGGCGGCTCGCAGGAAACCGTGGCCGTGAGGATCGTGCGTTGAGCGGCTCCCGGGCTTCCCTCTGCGCCCGCCTGAGGCACTGCCTCGATCGTGCCCGCGCGTGCGAAAAGGGCGTCTCGAGCGTCGAGTTCGCTTTGATCGCGCCGGTGCTCATCGTCATCATGGCTGGAATAGCCGACGTGGGCGACCTGCTGGTCTCCCGCTCCGACATCAGCGCCGCCGTGTCGGCGGGATCGAACTTTCTTCTGGTCAATGCCAGCCGCGTGGCTGAAGCCCCCGAAGAGGTCGCGCGTCAGACGGCCGCCGTCGCCGCAAACAGGCTGCCTCGCGGAGGGGTCGTGCGGATTGTCGTCAACGGCGACCTGACGGTGGTCAATCGGGACGGAAGCTTCTCGACCACGGGTAGCGCCGCTTCCGCGGCTCAGTGCTTCTGCGCGTCAGGGTCGGGCGCGTCGATGTCCTTCGGGAGCGCGCTCGAATGCGGCCGGACCTGTGGTTCGGGCGGCTACGCGTCCCGATACGTGCAGATCGACGTGTCGCGCAGCTACGAGCCGAAGTTCGGCGGCTTCGGGTTCGCCTCCTCCGGCGATGCCATCTCGGTCAATTCCATGGTGAGCGTGCCTTGAGACGCATGGTCAGCCGCTTCCTCGGGTGCCGCGACGGGTCCAGCGCCGTCGAGATCGCGATCCTGGCGCTGCCGATGTTCCTCTTGCTGTTTGGAACCGTCGAAGGCGGGAGAGCCTACTGGACCAGCCAGGCCGTGCAGGACGTGGCGACCTCCGTCGCCCGCTGCATCGGCATCTTGCAGCCCGAATGCGCTCCCGGCGGCGCCTTCGACGCCGGGCAGGCCCGATCCTACGCCGTCGCCGCCGCGGAGGGGCTGGGCGTCCTGCTCGATCCGGAACTGGTCGCGATCGACGAGAACGGCGAATGCGCCGGTATCGGCGGCTTCGCCATCGTCACCGTTTCCTACAGGTTCCTCTCGCCCGTCGACATCGTCTTCCCCGACGAGATCGTCATGACGGGGCAATCGTGCTTCCCGGTGACGGGAGGCTGAGCCGGCAGGGAAGGGGCCTGCGTGTTCCGTCTCCCCCCTACCGCAGTTCCTCCCCGACATCGTCCAGATACCCCAGCTGCTCCCGCGTCAGGTGCAGCCAGGGCCGCTCCTGCCGCTGCCGTGCCTCGAAGCCCGAAATGTCGGCGAGGTCGTCGGCGAGGATCAGGCCGATCTCGTCGAGGCCTTCGAGCAGCGTGCGCTTGCGGTGCGGGTCGATGGCGAAGGGGAGGGTGCGGCCGTCCTGGAAGCGGATGGCCTGCGCCTCGAGGTCGATCGTCAGCGGCTGCGCCGCATCGGCCGCAGCCATCACCGCGCCATGCGCCGCCTCGTCGAGCACGATCGGCAGCACGCCGTTCTTGAAGCAGTTGGAAAAGAAGATCTCGCCGAAGCTCGGCGCGATCACGCAGCGGATGCCGAAGTCGGCCAGCGACCACACCGCCTGCTCGCGGCTCGAGCCGGTGCCGAAGGCGCGGCCGGTCACGAGGATGCGGGCCTGGTTCCACGGCGGCGTGTCGAGCACGAAGCGCGGCCCGTCGCCGTCGCGGTTGCTGCGCCGCTCGTTGAACAGCTGTTCGCCGAGCCCCTTCTTGTCGGGCAAGAGCAGGAAGCGCGCCGGAAAGATCACGTCCGTGTCGAGATGCGTCTCGGGCAGGGGGGCTGCGATGCTGGTGAGGGTGGCGAATTTTTCCATGGTCAGCGTCCCAGGTCGCGCACGTCGGAAAGCCGTCCGGCCACGGCCGCGGCCGCCGCCATTTCCGGGCTCATCAGGTGTGTGCGGCCGCCCTTGCCCTGGCGGCCCTCGAAATTGCGGTTGGAGGTGGAGGCGCAGCGCTCGCCCTCGGCGAGCCGATCGTCGTTCATCGCCACGCACATCGAGCAGCCGGACGCCCGCCACTCGAAACCGGCGTCGCGGAAGATGCGGTCGAGCCCTTCCGCCTCGGCCTGGCTGCGCACGCCGGCCGAGCCCGGCACCACGATGCCCTGCACGGAGGGCGCGATGCGGCGGCCCGACAAAACGCCCGCGGCGCGGCGCAGATCCTCGATCCGGCCGTTGGTGCACGAGCCGATGAACACGCGGTCGATGGCGATCTCCTTCAGCGGCATGCCGGGGGTGAGCCCCATGTAGTCGAGGCTCTTCTGCAGCCGCGCGCGCCGCGCCGGGTCGGGCTCGGCGGCGGGGTCGGGCACGGCGCCGGTCACCGGCAGCGTCTCCTCCGGCGTCGTGCCCCAGGAGACGTGCGGCGCGATCGCCGAGACGTCGAGCTCCACCTCGCGGTCGAACACGGCATCGGCGTCGCTGGCGAGCGTCCGCCACTCGGCCACCGCGCGGTCCCACAGCGCGCCCGCCGGCGCCAGCGGCCGCCCTTGAAGGTAGGCGAAGGTGGTCTCGTCGGGCGCCACCATGCCCACCCGGCTGCCGGCCTCGATCGACATGTTGCACAGCGTCATGCGCGCCTCCATCGACAGCGCCGCGATCGCCGGCCCGGCATATTCGATGGCGTGGCCGAAGCCGCCGCCGGTGCCGACCTTCGCGATCAGCGCCAGGATGATGTCCTTCACGGTCACGCCGGGCCCGGGCGCGCCAAGCAGCCGCACGCGCATGCGCTTCTGCTTGGTCTGGCGGATGGTCTGGGTGGCGAACACCGTCTCGCATTCGCTTGCGCCGATGCCGAAGGCGATCGCTCCGAAGGCGCCGTGCGTGCAGGTGTGGCTGTCGCCGCACACCAGCGTGGCGCCGGGCAGGGTGAAGCCGAGTTCCGGCCCGATCACGTGCACGATGCCGTGCCTGCGGTCGTTCATCGGGATGTAGGGCACGCCGAAGGCCCTGGCATTGTCGACGAGGCGCGACACCTGCCGCGCGGCGAGCCCGTCGGGCAGCGGCTTGTCGCGCATCCGCGTCGGCACGGCGTGGTCGGCCACCGCCACATGCGCGTCGGGCCGGCGCAGGGCGCGGCCCATGGCCTTGAGGCCGTCGAAGGCTTGCGGGCTCGAAACCTCCTGCACCAGATGGCGGTCGACATAGAGCAGCGTCGAGCCGTCCTCGTAGGTCTTCACCGCGTGGCTGTCCCACACCTTGTCGTAGAGCGTGCGTCCGGTCATGTGCCGATGGTGTCCTGCCGGTGGCGAGGGCGGAACGTCGCAGGCGTGTCCGCCAGTTCCGTTTCCCTACCCTCTTGCGAATGTCCTCGAAGGCAATCTATGCTGCAATGAATACGCATTCAAGAGTAGGCCCGCAAGGCTGGTTTTCGAACCGAAAGGGAGTTTGCATGAGACTGGGAGTCGATGTCGGAGGGACCTTCACCGATCTCTTGCTGCACGATGAGGCGACGCAGCGCACGTGGCAGGCCAAGACGCCGTCCACGCCGGAAGACCAGTCGATCGGCGTCGCCGCCGGCGTGCGGCTGATCTGCGAAAAGGCGGGCATCTCGCCCTCCGACCTCGCGCTGGTGCTGCACGGCACCACCGTCGCCACCAATGCGGTGCTGGAAGGGAAGGGCGCCCGCGTCGGCCTGCTCGTCACCGAAGGCTTCGAATACACGCTGCATCTGGCCAAGTCCTGGACGCCCGGCCCGCTTTTCGGCTGGATCGTCATGGACAAGCCCGATCCTCTCGCCTCGCTGGCCGACACCCGCGGCATCCCCGAGCGCGTCAACGCCCGCGGCGAGGTCGTGCGCGAACTCGACGTCGAGACCGCGACCAGGCTGATCGACGATCTCTGCGGCTCGGGCATCGAGGCGCTGACGATCTCGCTCATGCATTCCTATGCAAATCCGGCCCACGAGCGCGCCCTGCTCGCCATCGTGTCGAAGCGCTGGCCCGACATCCCGGTCTCGCTGTCCTCCGACATCCTGCCGGAATTCCGCGAATACGACCGCACCATCACCACGGTGATGAACGACTATGTGCGGCCGATCATGAAGCGCTACCTCTCGCGCATCGAGGACCGTCTGAAGGAAGAAAACGTCGCCGCCAAGCTGCACATCGTGCGCTCCGACGGCGGGCTGATGAGCGCCCAGGCAGCCTCGGACCGACCGGTCCACACCGTTCTCTCCGGCCCGGCCGGCGGTGTCACCTCGACGGTGATGATCGCGCGGCGCACCGGGCTGAGCAAGCTGCTCGCCTTCGACATGGGCGGCACCTCCACCGACGTCTCGGTCATCATCGACGGCGAGCCCACCATCTCGCGCTCCACCGAGGTCGGCTATTTCCCCGCCAAGGTGCCGACGCTCGACGTCCGCTCCGTCGGCGCCGGCGGCGGCTCCATTGCCGAGGTGTCGGATCTCACCAAATCGCTGCGCGTCGGCCCGCGCTCGGCCGGCGCCCGGCCGGGGCCGGTCTCCTACGGCCGCGGCGGCACGGAGCCGGCCGTCAGCGACGCCAACGTCGTGCTCGGCTACCTGCCGCCGGTCCTGCTCGGCGGCGACATGACGCTCGACGTCGAGGGTGCGCGCAAGGCCGTGGCCGGCATCGGCCAGGCCATCGGCCTGTCGGTCGAGGATGCGGCCAAGGGCATTCTCGACATCGCCAACGAGGTGATGCTGGGCGCGCTGCGCGTCATCACCGTCCAGCGCGGGCTTGATCCGCGCGATTTCGGCATGGTGGCCTTCGGCGGCGCCGGTCCGCTGCATGCCAATGCGCTGGCCGAGCTCCTCGGCTGCTATCCCGTCGTCGTCCCGGCCAATCCGGGCGTGCTGTCGGCGCTCGGCTTCCTCGAGGCCGAGTTCAAGAACGAGTTCGTGCAGACCTTCATCCGCTCCACCCGGGGCATCGTCGCGGCCGACGTCTGGTCGCGCTTTGCCGAGCTGCGCGCCAAGGCGGTCGCCTGGCTCGACGAGCAGGAGGTCGAGGCGGCCGATCGCGGCATCAGCTATTCGCTCGACCTGCGCTACGAGCAGCAGGGCTTCGAGGTCAGCGTCGACGTTCCGGCCGAACTCGTCGACGGCGGCGGTGCGCTCGACAGCGTGCTCGACCGGTTCCACACCGTGCATGAGCGGCTCTATGGCGTGCGCTTCCACGTCCCGGTCGAGCTCGTCGCCCTGCGCGTCGTCGCCACCGGCGCCACGCCGCCGGTCGACGAGCATCCGCCGGTGGTTGCCAATGCCGATCCGAAGGATGCGGTGATGGAGACGCACCCGGCCTATTTCGACGGCGCCTGGAGCGACATCCCGCATTACGACCGCAACCGGCTCTCCGTCGGCGCCCGTGTCGAGGGGCCGGCGATCATCCGCCAGTACGACACCACGACCGTGCTCCTGCCGCGCCACTTCGTCGAAGTGGATATCCACGGCAACCTGCTGATCTGGCCCGTTTCGAAGGGGAATTGATATCATGGCGACCAAAGTCGATCCCATCACCCTCGACATCATCGAGAACGCCCTGAAGAACGCCCGCTTCGAGATGGACGGCGTCGTGGTGCGCATCTCGCTCTCGCCCGTCATCCGCGAGCAGCACGACGAGTTCCCGATGATCTGCGACGCCCGCGGCCGCATGATCGTCGGCCAGTTCGGCTCCTACATCCCGGCCATCGTCGAGAAGTTCGAGGGCGACATCAACGAAGGCGACGTCTTCGTCTGGAACGATCCCTACGCCTGCAAGGGCTCGATCTCCCACAACAACGACTGGTGCGTGATGATGCCGATCTTCCACGAGGAGGTGCTCGTCGGCTTCTCCTCGATCTTCGGCCACATGGTCGATGTCGGCGGCAAGGTGCCGGGCTCCATGCCGGCCGATGCCCACACGATCTGGGAGGAAGGCCTGCGCGTGCCGCCGGTGCGCATCTACGACAGGGGCGTGCTCAACAAGGGCGTGCTCGACATCATGCTCAACAATTCGCGCACGCCCGACATGAACCGCGCCGACCTGATGGCGCTGATCGCCGGCTGCCGCACGGCCTCGGTGCGGGTGCGCGAGCTTTGCGACCGCTTCGGCCGCGACACCTACACCACCGCCTGCGACATGCTGCTCGACCGCACCCGCGAGGCGATGAAGGTGCTGATCGACAAGTACATCTCCGAAGAGCCCGTCACCTTCACCGACTATGTCGACGACGACGGCCTCGGCAACGGCCCCTTCAAGATGACGCTGTCGATCTACCGTCGCGGCGACATCGCCGTCTTCGACTGGACGGGAACCGACCCGCAGGCGCCGGGCCCGATCAACTTCCACATCCACGAAGGGCTCTGCAAGCTGTTCTTCGGCGTCTACATGATCATGGCCTTCGACCCGTCGGTGCTCTTCAACGAGGGCTTCTACGACCTGTTCGAGGTGGTGCTTCCCGAGGGCAGCCTGCTCAACCCGAAGTTCCCGGCGGCACTCTCCAACCGCCTCAACACCCACACCCGCTTCTTCGACTGCCAGGCCGGCGCGCTCGGCCAGCGCGCGCCGCATCTGTCGATGGCGGCGGGTTACGGCACCAGCCCGCACTTCATCTTCACCGGCCACGACAAGGACGGCAAGTATTTCCAGCTGATGGAGCTGCTCTTCGGCGGCGTGCCGGGCCGTCCGCGCGGCGACGGCCTCGACGGCCACGCCTGGTGGCCGCTCTTTTCGGCGACGCCCATCGAATACATCGAGAACTACTATCCGGTCCTGGTCGAGGGCTACCGGCCGATCCGCGATTCCGGCGGTGCCGGCCTGCATCGCGGCGGCGCTGGCATCGAGAAGATCTACCGCGTGCTTGAGACCGGCAAGGTCTCCATCCACGACGACCGCGAGGTGGTGCCGCCCTGGGGCATCAATGGCGGCCTCTACGGCGGCACCTCGTCCAAGTGGCTGGTGAAGAAGGGCGAGACCGAGCCGACCCGCATCCCCTCCAAGATCGACAATCTGGCGGTGGAAGCCGGCGACCGGATCCTGTTCCGCACGGCTGGCGCCGGCGGCTGGGGCGACCCGCTCGACCGCCCGGCCGAACACGTCGCGCGCGACGTGCGCTACGATCTGGTCTCGGCCGAAGCGGCGGCCGAGAAGTACGGCGTCGTGCTCACGCCCGACAACCGGGTCGAACCGGCCGCCACGGAAAAGCTCCGCACCGAGCAGCACGCCGTGCGCGGCGCCCCCGAACCCTTCAGCTTCGGCTACTTCCCGCAGGCTGCGGAGTAGGGCGGGGCGAAAGGCACCCCGCGATCGGGGCCGGCCGCATCCTCGCCCCGCTGCGCGGCGCGAGGCAGCACCCCCTCACCGGCCCTTCGGGCCACCTTGCCGGGGCGAGCCGCCTGTCTCGCCCGTCCTGCGGACCCCCCTGCCCGGGGGAGAGGATACCAGCCTGGATGGGCGCCGTGTCCTTCTTCGACGGATCGGCATCGGCTGCAGATCATTGGCCTGAAGGACGATTTGCCCCGGCAATCCGATACACGCCGATCATCCGCCTTTTGCCGGCCGCGACGTGCGCGCCTGTCCTCTCCCCCGGGCAGGGGGAGAGGTGGCTCGGGCGAAGCCCGAGACGGAGAGGGGGTGCTGCCTCGCACCGCTCGCGGTGCGGGGATCTGCCGCGATGGCGCTTCGGTTGAGCGTGCGTCGTCCGTCGAGGGTCACAGCGCCCGCCGTCGGCCTCAGGCCCCCGGCAGCGCCGGAGCGGGAATCGTCCCACGCCAGACCAGCCGGCCCGGCACCTGCCGGTCGATGCCCGGTTCGATCGGCAGCGCCGGCTCGTCGAGATGCAGGATCGCCAGCGCCTCGTCCACCATCCTCTCCACCGGCTGGCGCACGGTCGTCAGCTGGTAGGGGTGGCGCCGGCTTTCGGGGATGTCGTCGAAGCCGCCGATCATCACGTCCTGCGGGATCTTCAGCCCCATGCGCTGGCGCAGCGCGTCCATCGCGCCCATCGCCATGATGTCGTTGATGCCGAAGATGGCGTCCGGCAGCCGGTCCGGCTCGCGCCGATAGGCCGCCAGCACCGCGCTGAATGCGCCGTCATAGGTCGAGGCGCCCTCGATCTCGCGGATCGCGCTGCGCGCCACGCCCGCCTCAAGCAGGCGTTCGGTGAAGCCGCGGGCGCGGTCCTGGCTGGTCGTGCCCTTCGGATCGCCCTTGATCATGGCGAAGCTGCGCGCGCCGGCGGCCAGGAAGGCCTCCGCCATCAGCCGCCCGCCGCCGGCATTGTCGCAGCGCACGCCCGACGCGTCGCTGCCCGGAATGTAGCGGTTGAACAGCACGATCGGGATGCCGCGGTCGTGGCACATGCTGGTCATGCGCGTCGACAGCTGCGCCGAGGTCAGCACGACGCCGTCCACCTGATAGCGCAGCACGCGCAGGATGGCCTCGTCGCTGTCGGCGCCGTTTTCCACCGTGAAGGTCAGGATCTGCCGGCCCTGCGCCTGCAGCCGGTCGATGAAGGTCCGCAGCACCTCGACGTAGAACGGATTGGCCAGGTTGCCCAGGATGAGCGCGACGATGTTGGTGCGTTTCGTCGTCAGGCTGCTGGCGATCGAGTTCGGCACGTAGTTCAGCTTGCGCGCAGCCTCGAGAATCCGCTGCCGCTTGGCCGGCGCGATGCTCGATCCGGGCGTGAAGGCCCGCGAGACGGCCGACTGCGAGACACCGGCCAGTGCCGCCACGTCGAACGACGTCGTCCGCGACTGCACCCGCCGTGCCGAGGCCGATGCCGGGTCCGGAACGGGCAGGGGGAGGTCCGCGGTCTCGCTCATCTTTCGACCGTATTCATCTGTCGCATGATCATGTCGCTCCGCCCATCGGGGGTGATGATCGGTAATCCCTATCGGCTGCCGATTCAATCGCCCCGCGCGCGGATCATGATTGACTCGGATTGGCTGATGCGCAACATTTGAATGCGTATTCATAAATGGACCGCGCCATCGGGAACCGGCTCGTGTCCGTTCAACGGGAGTAGAACATGCTGAGACGCCTCTATCCGCTCGTATTGCTGGCCTCCGTCGCTCTGGGCGCAGGGGCAGCCTCCGCCCAGGACGCTTCCGGCGTGGCCGCCGCCAAGACGTTCCTCGAGCCCTATCTGTCGAAGCCGGTCTTCACGGCACCCGGCGAGCCCTTCGACGCCAAGGCCTGCGCGGCCGGCAAGAAGATGTTGTCGATCCCGAACTCGAGCGCCAACCCGTTCCTGAAGGGCATCATCGACCGCATGAAGAAGGTCGGCGGCGAGCTCGGCCTCGAAGTCGTCGAATGGGAGAACCAGGGCCAGCCCAGCCAGTGGGTGCAGGGCTTCGAATTCGCCATCCGCGACGGCTTCGACATCATCGACCTGATCTCGGGCATCGATCCGGGCACGGTGGCGCCGCAGGTCAAGGCCGCCAAGGATGCGGGCGTGAAGGTGATGACGTCGCATTTCTACGATCCGTCCTTCGACCAGCATCCGGACGTGTCGTCGTCGCTCACCATCGGGTTCAACGAAGTCGGCAAGATCCTCGCCAACTGGGCCATCGCCAACACCGACGGCAAGGCCAACATCCTCACCATCGTCTCGCGCGAAGTGCCGCCGACCATCCCGCTCACGGCCGGCATCGACGAGATGCTCGCGGCCAACTGCCCCGATTGCAAGATCGTGCAGGAGATCAATGTCGGCGTCACCGAATGGGCCACCAAGATCCAGCCCGCCGTGCAGGCGGCCCTCCAGGCCAACCCGGACATCAACGTCATCATCCCGATCTATGACTCGATGTCGCAGTTCGTCGTCCCGGCCACCCGCCTCACCGGCAAGGTCGGCCAGGTGAAGGTCGCGACCTTCAACGGTACGCCCTTCGTGCTCGACTTCATCGCCCAGGGCCTCGTCGACATGAACATCGGCGAGAGCCTCGACTGGATCGCCTATGCCACCGTCGACGGCCATCTGCGCGACGCCTGCGGCATGGAGAGCCCCAAGGCGCTGAACGTGCCCTTCTACATCTTCGACAAGGACAACGTCGCCGACGCCGGCACGCCGGCGCAGTTCGACACCGGCTATGGCGACGCCTACGTCTCAGGCTTCCGCAAGCTCTGGGGCCTCGACAAGTAAGCGGGCGCCTGCTCGAAGAAGGGCCGGACATGACCACACATGAAACCCCGGCGGCGCAGCCTGCGCCGCCGGTTCTGCGCCTCGACGGCATCGCCAAGACCTTCGGCGGCGCCCGCGCCCTCAAGGGCGTGTCCTTCGAGGTCGCGCCCGGCGAGGTGCACGGGCTGCTCGGTAAGAACGGCTCGGGCAAGTCCACACTCGTCAAGATCCTCGCCGGCTTCCACGCGCCCGATCCGGGCGGCGTCATGGAGTTCAACGGCGAGCCCGTCTCGCTTCCGCTGAGACCGGGCGACTTCCGCCGCCTCGGCATGAGCTTCGTCCACCAGAATCTCGGCCTCATTCCCTCGCTGACGGTGCTGGAAAACCTGCGCCTGTCCGACCTCACCGCCATCGGTCGCGGCGTCATCAACTGGTCGGCCGAATGGCGCGCCGCGCGCGATGCGCTCGCCCGCTTCGACGTGCCGCTCGATCCCGAGGAGCGCATCGACCGGCTCTCGGCCGTCGACCGCGCGCTCCTGGCCATCGTGCGCGCCTTCGAGGAGGTCCGCGTCGCCCGCGAGGCTACCGGCCGCCCCGGTCTCGTGCTGCTCGACGAGCCGACGCCCTTCCTGCCGCGCGAAGGCGTCGAGAAGCTCTTCACCCTGGTGCGCAGCATCGCCGCGCACGGATCGAGCGTCGTCTTCATCTCGCACGACATCGACGAGGTGATGACCATCACCGACCGCGCCACCGTGCTGCGCGACGGCGATGTCGCCGGCAGCCTCGTCACGCGCGAGGCCACCCACGAGCAGATGGTCGAGATGATCGTCGGCCGCAAGCTCGCCCGCGCAGCACCCGTCCGCGCCGTCCATGCCGCCCATGCCAGGCCGCGCGTGCGCCTCGATGGTGTCGCCAGCCGGACGCTGCGGCCGACCAGCCTGACCGTGGGGGAGGGCGAGATCGTCGGCCTCACCGGCCTCATAGGCTCCGGCTACGAGGAACTGCCCTATCTCGCCTTCGGCGCCCGGCGGGTCACCGGCGGCACGCTCGCCCTCGACGACGGCCCGGCCACGGCGCTGGCCGATCTGACGCCGCGCCGGGCGATCGACCTCGACCTCGCTTTGCTTCCGGGTGACCGGCAGGGCGCCAGCGGCGTCGATTCGCTGCCCATCGTCGACAACATGTTCCTGCCCGATCTCGGCCGGTTCTTCACCGGCGGCCTGCTCCGCAACGGCCGCATGAAGCGCGAGGCGCGCCAGCTCGGCGAGGCCTTCGAGGTGCGACCCAATGATCCGCTGCTCAAGCTGTCGGCGCTCTCCGGCGGCAATGCCCAGAAGGTGCTGATCGCGCGCTGGATGAACCGCAGGCCGCGCCTGCTCCTGCTCGACGAGCCCACCCAGGGCGTCGACGTCGGCACCCGCCAGCACATCTTCGCGGCGCTGCGCCAGGCGGCGGCCGGCGGCATGTCGGTCATCTGCGCCAGCTCCGACGCCGAGCAACTGGCCGACATCTGCGATCGCGTCCTGATCTTCGCCCGCGGCGCCGTCTGCGAGGAACTGGTCGGCGAGCAGATCTCCAAGGAGAGCATCGCCGAAGCCTGCTACGCCTCGCTCGATCGCGCCGCCGCGTCCTCGCCCGTCAACGGAACACCGTCATGACCGATACCCCCGTTACCACCGCCTCCGCCGCAGGCTCCGGCGCCAACCTCACCCGCCTGTTCGAACGGGTGGCGCTCATCCTCGTCTGGCTGCTGCTGATCGGCGGCTTCGGGGCGGCCATGCCGACCTCGTTCCTGAACTGGGGCAATTTCGCCATTCTCTTCGCCTCCTATGCGCCCGCCGCCCTGCTCGCGCTCGCCATCATCGTGCCGCTCACGGCCGGCGACTACGACCTCTCGGTCGGCGCGACGCTGACGCTGTCCTCCTGCGTCATCGGCGTGCTCAATGTCTGGCAGGGCCTGCCGATCGGGCTGGCGATCGCGCTGGCGCTCTGCGCCGGCGCCGCGGTCGGGCTGGTCAACGCCTTCTTCATCATCTACGTGCGCATCCCCTCGCTGGTCGTGACGCTGGGCACCACGTCGCTCATCACCGGCCTCGTCCAGTGGATGACCAACTCGTCCACCATCGGCGGCATCGACAACAGCCTGGTCATGGCCGTGGTCGGCGGCCGCTTCCTCGGCGTCCCCTACGCCTTCTACTACGCCATCGCCGCGGCGATCCTGATGTCCTACGTCTTCGACTTCACGCCGCTCGGGCGCCGGCTCCTCTTCGTCGGCCGCGGCCGCGAGGTGGCGCGGCTGAACGGCATCGCCGTCGACCGCGTCCGGCTCGGCGCGCTGGTCACCTCGGGCGTTCTGGCCGCCGCCGCCGGCGTGCTCTATGCCGGCGTGCTCGGCTCGGCCGATCCCTATTCGGGGCTGAACTTCCTGCTGCCGGCCTTCGCCGCGGCCTTCCTCGGCGCCACCACCATCCTGCCGGGCCGCTTCAACCCCTGGGGCGCCATCGTCGCCGTCTATTTCCTCGCCACCGGCATCACCGGCCTCACCATGCTCGGCATCCCGCTCTGGGTGACCAACGTGTTCAACGGCGGCGCCCTCATCCTCGCCGTCACCATCTCGCAGCTGACGCGCGGCCGCGAGGCGAGCGACATCGGCTGACGCGAGACCGTCCTCCGTCATCGCCCCGGCGCGGCGTGCCGGGGCATTTTTCTTTTCGAGGAGACACCCATGATCCGCCATCTCAAGACCGCAAGGGGCGCTGACGAGCGCGCCGAGGCCGACAGCAAGGTCCGCGTCACGGTGGAAGGCATCCTGGCCGACATCGAGGCGCGCGGCGACGCTGCGGTGCGCGACCTGTCGCGCACCTTCGACCGCTGGGAGCCCGAGAGCTTCCGCCTGTCCGATGCCGACATCGACAAGGCGCTCTCGGCGCTCTCGAAGCGCGACCTCGACGACATCCGCTTCGCCCAGGCGCAGGTGCGCAACTTCGCCGAACACCAGAAGGCGGCGCTGAAGGACATCGAGGTCGAGACCCTGCCGGGCGTCTTCCTCGGCCACCGCAACATCCCCGTCAACGCCGTCGGCTGCTACGTGCCTGGCGGCAAATATCCGATGGTCGCCTCCGCCCACATGAGCGTGCTGACCGCCAAGGTTGCCGGCGTCAAGCGCGTCGTCGCCTCCGCGCCGCCTTTCAAGGGCAGTGCCCATCCGGCCATTGTCGCCGCCATGCATCTTGCCGGGGCCGACGAGATTCTCGTGCTGGGCGGCGTCCAGGCCATCGGCGCCATGGCGCTCGGCACCGAGACCATCGCTCCGGTCGACATGCTGGTCGGCCCGGGCAACGCCTTCGTCGCCGAGGCCAAGCGCCAGCTCTACGGCCGCGTCGGCATCGACCTCTTCGCCGGCCCGACCGAGACGCTGGTCATCGCCGACGACAGCGTCGACGGCGAGATCTGCGCCACCGACCTGCTCGGCCAGGCCGAGCACGGCCCGACCTCGCCGGCCATCCTGCTGACCAATTCGGAAAAGCTCGCCCGCGACACCATGGCCGAGATCGAGCGGCTGCTCGGCGTGCTGCCCACCGCCGACGTGGCGGGCGCGGCCTGGCGCGATTATGGCGAGGTGATCGTCTGCGACAGCGAGGACGAAATGCTGGCCGAGGCCGACCGCATCGCTTCCGAGCACGTCCAGGTGATGACGCGCGACCCCGACTGGTTCCTCGCCAACATGACCAATTACGGCGCGCTCTTCCTCGGCCCGCGCACCAACGTCGCCTATGGCGACAAGGTCATCGGCACCAACCACACCCTGCCGACGAGGCGCGCCGGCCGCTACACCGGCGGCCTCTGGGTCGGCAAGTTCATGAAGACGTGTACGTATCAGCGCGTCGTCACCGACGAGGCGAGCGCGCTCGTCGGTCGCTACGCCTCGCGCCTGTCGATGCTGGAAGGCTTCGTCGGCCACGCCGAACAGGCCAATGTCCGCGTCCGCCGCTACGGCGGCGGCAATGTCGACTACGGGGCGGCGGCGGAGTAGGCTGCGAGGCAGCAGGGGGAGTCGGACCGGCTGGCGGCTCCGAGGCTGCCGGCCGCAGTTTGCGCGGCCCCGGAATGATCACGGAGAGGACGGCGCCTGCCGCGGGGACCGCAGCCAAAGCCGCGTCCCCACCGTCGTCATCGCCGCGCGGACTAACCTTCGTCATCCCGGAACGGCGTCCGAGCGGAGCGAAGGACGACGTATCCGGTATCCATGCCTCGACGTCGCGGGCGAGCATGACGGCGCCGGAGATTCCCGGCGGCGGCGGTTTTTCTCCGTCGTCTCGCCTTCCGACGAACGCCGAGGCATGGATCCCGGGTCTGCGCCTCCGCTTCGCTCCGGCTTCGCCCGGGATGACGACGGTGAGGGCGTGGCGGGCGCCCTGCCGCGGTGATCGCAGCCGAAGCCGCGCCCCCACCTTCGTCATCGCCACGCCCACTAACCTTTGTCATCCCGGAACGGCGTCCGAGCGCAGCGAAGGACGACGTATCCGGGATCCATGCCTCGACGTCGCGGGCGAGCGTGACGGCGCCGGAGATTCCAAGCCGCCGGCACCTTTCTCCGTCGTCTCGCTTTTCGACGAATGCCGAGGCATGGATCCCGGGTCTGCGCCTCCGCTTCGCTTCGGCTTCGCCCGGGATGACGGCGGTGAGGGGGCGCGGCTTCAGCGAGACCCGGTCGTCCGTACCACCGGTTCAGCCGCCCGAGCGGGAGCCCGCGCCGCGCGAGGGACGGATCGTCACAAGGCGAGGGGCCTGCGGTCGCGCGGCGGCCTTGTCGGCCAGCGCCCTGTCCCACAGGGGTTCGCGCGTCGCGGGCATGGCGCCCCAGGGCGTCCATTGCGTGGGGCGGGCGCGGGATCGGTCGGACTGTCTGACATGCAGGGTCATGCGTCTGCCTCCTCTTCCGTAGGGTTAACAGTTTGGGTAACAAACTGTTCGGATTTGAGGCCGTCGCATTGCCGAAATGTGGCAATCGCGTCCGTCGCGGCAGTTCAGCCCGCGCCGTCGAGGTGCCTGCGGGCGGCGTAGAGCGACACGGCCGCCGCATTGGAGACGTTGAGCGAGCGGATCGCGCCCGGCATGTCGAGGCGGGCGAGCGCGGTCACGGTCTCGCGCGTCTTCTGGCGCAGGCCCTTGCCTTCGGCGCCGAGCACCAGCGCCAGGCGGTCGCCGGAGAGCGTCCCTTCCAGCACGGCAGGTCCATCCGAATCGAGGCCGATGCTGGTGAAGCCCGCGGCGTGGATCTCGTCCAGCGCGGCGGCGAGGTTCTTCACCTCGATCATGTCGATGTGCTCCAGCGCGCCCGAGGCCGCCTTGGCCAGCACGCCCGATTCGGCCGGGCTGTGGCGCGACGTCGTCACCAGAGCGCCGGCGCCGAAGGCCACCGCCGAGCGCAGGATGGCGCCGACATTGTGCGGGTCCGTCACCTGGTCGAGCACCAGGATCAGCGGCGTGTCCGACAGCGCCGACAGCGCCTTGGGCTTCAGCGGCTTCGCCTCGATCATCGCGCCCTGGTGCACGGCGTCGCTGCCGAGCAGCCGGTCGATGGCGCGCGGCTCGACGATCTCGACCGGAAAGGGCAGGGCGTCCGGATCGCCGACCCCCAGCCGGTCGAGCGCGTTCTTGGTCGCCATCAGGCGGGTGATGCGGCGCTTCGGATTGTCGAGCGCCGCCCGCACCGTGTGCAGTCCGTAGAGCCGCACCAGCCCGTCCGGCGGCGCCTCGCCGGCGATCGGCGGTCCCGCGCGCCGCACGGGCGCACCGGCCGGGCCGTTCTGGTCACGATGGGTGCGCCGCAGCCTGGCGTAATGGCTGTCCTTCGGCGTCCCGCTCTTCTTCTCGTCGCTCATGGCGCCTCTATAGCGGGGCCGCGCGCGGAAGGATACGGGGCGCGGCGCGGCGATTGCGCGATCGCCCGGCGCGATCAGCCGGCGGGCTCGTGCGCCTTCGGCCAGTAGGTGCCGAAGCTCCAGACGTTGCCCTCCGGGTCGCGGCAGATGAACTCGCGGCTGCCATAGTCGCGCTCGACCAGCCCCTGCAGGATCTCGGCGCCCGCCGCCCGCGCCCGCTCGAAGGCGGCGTCCGCATCGTCGACGGCGAGGTAGAGCGCCTTGCCGCTCCGGCCGTCGGCTGCGCCGACCATGGCGCCGAAGGCGTCGTCCTTCTCGTCGCCGCACATGATCATCGACGAGCCGAAGGCGAGCTCGGCATGGATCACCTTGCCGGCGTCGTTCGTGTATTTCGCATGCACGGTGAAGCCGAAGGCGTCGCAGAGGAAGGCGATCATCCTTTCGGCGTCGCGGAAGCGCAGGGCAGGGTAGAGGCGGGGGGCTTCGATGGCGGTCATGAACTGGTTTCCTGTGTTGGAGCCGACGCGGCCATGTCGCACCGGCGCCCATGCCCGGTCTTGAAGAAATGGTACCTCGGCGGAATTCCGCCGTCAGGCGACCACGGGCGCCCGGGCGGGCAGCGCAACCGCGGTCGGCGAGGCTCCTGCGAAGTCTCGGAATTCGCGCACCAGATGCGCCTGGTCGGCATAGCCGCAGGCGGCCGCGATGTCGGCCCAGTCGCGCGAGGCACCGGCTCTCGCCAGCGCCAGCACGCGGTTGAACCGCGCCATCCGCGCCACCGCCTTCGGCCCGAGCCCGATCTCCTCGCGGAACCGCTGGTTCAGGTGCTTGCGGCTCCAGTCGAGCCTGCGCGCGACGTCGCCGATGCGCATCGTCCCGCCGCTCGACAGGATCTGCCCGTAGGCATGCGCGACGGCCTGGTCGGGCTGCGGCCCGCGCGCCAGCCGGGCGGACAGGAAGCCCTCCACTAAATCGAACCGCCGCTCCCAGTCCGGCTCGTCCGCGAGCCGCAGCCGCAGGTCGCGCAGGCCGCCGTCGGACAGGTCGTCGAGCGTCACCATCCGGCTGGCGATCGCGCGCATCGGCAGGGCAAAGAAGCGGAAGGCGCCGATCGGCGTGAAATCCACCTGGATGCACTCCGCGCTGCCCTTCGAACCGATCGTCACGAAGCCCGGATGCAGGCCGGAGGTGAAGCTGCCGTAGCGGTCGTCGGCGGAAGGCGCCCGGCCGAAGGCGATCTCGAAGGGATCCGCGAAGGAGATCACCAGCGGCACCACCAGCGGCGCCATCTCCACGGCGCCGCTCAGCCCGGTGCCGGTCTCGCGATAGCCGACGATCGACGCCACCAGCCCGCGATGCTCCGCGCGCACCGCGCGACGGCGGAACTCCGGCGCATAGCCGGCCGGTACCGTCGAATTCTTCCCGGCCTCGCCATCCATCCCGTTCACCTCCGTCGGCGGCAGGATAGGGCAGGCGGCCCGGGACGGCAAAGGTTCCGACACGTCTTCCTGGAGCGAACGCCTCCGCCCCCATCGTCCGCACTCCGTCGCGCCCCCTCTGCCTGCAGACGACATAAGGGCACAATCGACTTGGGTCGACGATACTGCCCGGTTCCCTGTCGCAAGGGCCACGAACCGGGTGGACTGTCTCCGCATGTCCTCCCGGCCGCCGCGTCATTCCGGACCGGTTGCCGAGCGCAGCGAAGGCGACCGGATCCGGAATCCATTCCGTGACCTCCGCGGGAAGGAGCCTGACCCTTCGGGCGTCACGGAATGGATTCCGGACAGACGCTCCGCGCTTCGCGCGTTTCGTCTTCCGGAATGACGCGGGCATGGGACGGGGCAGCCGCCGTCCCGCGTCTCGCCCGAGCGCCCCGTTCCCACTCCGCGGGAATCCCGCTACTCTGCCGGCACACAGCCAGAGGGGACGACGATGGCGGATGGATTCCTGTCGCAACGGCCACGAACCGGGTGGACTGTCCCCGCATGTCCTCCCGGCCGCCGCGTCATTCCGGACCGGTTGCCGAGCGCAGCGAAGGCGACCGGATCCGGAATCCATTCCGTGACCTCCGCGGGAAGGAGCTTGACCCTTCGGGCGTCACGGAATGGATTCCGGACAGACGCTCCGCGCTTCGCGCGTTTCGTCTTCCGNCGGGCGTCACGGAATGGATTCCGGACAGACGCTCCGCGCTTCGCGCGTTTCGTCTTCCGCAATGACGCGGGCATGGGACGGGTCAGCCGCCATCCCGCGTCTCGCCCGAGCGGCCCGTTCCCCCTTCGACGGAATCCCGCTACTCTGCCGGGACACACCCAGAGGGGACGACGATGGCGGATGGATTCCTGTCGCGGATCATGCAGCTCTTCGAAGGCGATCCCGGCATCCGCCGCGTCGCCGACGATCCGGTGCTCACCGCCGAGCTGCTGTTGCTCTTCCGCATGATCCTCGCCGACGGTTCCGTCGAGGAGAAGGAACTCGCCACCTTCAAGCGCATCTGCACGGACTCCTTCGGCATCCCCAGGGAGAGCCTCGTCGGCGTCATCCGCTACCTGCAGGACTACGGCTACGAGACCACCGGCGCCCAGGCGCTGGCCCTGTTCCAGACGCTCGACCGCGACCGCCGCATCCAGCTCGGCCGCCATCTCGCCGAGATCGCCAAGGCCGACGAGGACCTGTCGGAGCACGAGGTCCGGCTGCTCAAGCGGACGCTCGAAGTGCTCGACATCGATGCGAAGGAGATCGTCGCCGGAAACGCGTGAGCGACAAGTCCGGACAGGGTGCGCAATGCGGTTTCGCGGTTTCGAACGTCGTTCATGGACCGACTTGCCGGTGCAGCGGCGTCGGCGTTGATGCGGGGGGCAATGTGGTCGAAAAAAGCCTCGCAGGCTGAACCTTTCGGAGAAACGCGCATTGCAGAATGCCGAGCTGTCGCAGTTCGTCTCCGCGGTCGGCCGCAAATCCTCCGATCGCAATGGTATGGATCCCAACGATCGGCGCTTCGATCCGGAACGGTCGAAGAGCTTGCGTCGCATGAGACCCAAAGACTTCGACCGCCTGTATCGCGAAGACGAGGATTGACCGCCGCACGCAGACGACAGGGCTGCGGCGCCGCGATCAGCCTCTTCTCCGCTACCCCTGCTCCACCATCCGCCGCCGGATCGCCCGCTTCAGGTCGGGTGCCGCGGCCACCAGATCCTTCGCGGCGTCGGACTGCGGGTCGTCCAGCACCGCGTCGGTACGGCCGGTCTCGACGATCCTGCCGTCATGCATCACCATCACCTCGTCGGTGATGGCGCGCGCCACGGTCAGGTCGTGGGTGATGAACAGATAGGCGACGCCGAGCTTCTGGTTGAGTTCGGCGAAGAGGTCGAGCACCTGCGCGCGGATCGACACGTCGAGTGCCGACACCGGCTCGTCGGCGACCACCAGCTTCGGCCGCGTGATGATGGCGCGCGCGATCGAGATGCGCTGGCGCTGGCCGCCGGAGAATTCGTGCGGATACTTGTCCATGTCGGGCTGGCGCAGGCCCACCTCGTGCAGCGCCTCGGCCACCCTCTCGCGCCGCTCGGCAGGCGAGGGCTGCCTGTCGAGGAGATGCAGCGGCTCGGCCACCAGCCGCTCCACCGTGTGGCGCGGGTTGAACGAGCCGTAGGGGTCCTGGAACACCACCTGCATGTTGCGCCGGAACGGCTTCAGTTCCGCCTCGCTCTTTGCCGTCAGCGAGGTGCCGCGGAAGCGGATGTCGCCGCCGGTCGGCCGGTCGAGCGCGAGAATCATCCGTGCGAGCGTCGACTTGCCGCAGCCCGAGCGGCCGACGAGGGCGACCGACTGGCCGGGCTTCATCGAAAACGACACATGGTCGACCGCGCGGAACTTCTCCGCTGGCGAAAACAGCGAGCGTCGCCGGCCGGGATAGTCGCGCACCACCGCGTCCACCTCGAGCAGATTGTCGCCCGCCGCGTGCGCGGCATGGCGGTTCGGCCGCGCCGGCACGTGCATGGAGGCTTCGGCCAGCTGGCGCGTGTAGGGATGCACCTGGGCGGCCAGCGTCGGCGCCGTCTCGCCTTCCTCCATCACCTCGCCGTGCCGCAGCACGGTGATGCGCTCGGCCATGTCGGTGACGACGGCGAGGTCGTGGGAAATCAGGAGCAGCCCCATCCGGTCCTCGGCCACCAGCCCGCGCAGGAGGTCGAGGATCTGCTTCTGCAGCACGACGTCGAGCGCCGTCGTCGGCTCGTCGGCCACCAGCAGCTTCGGCTTCAGGGCGCAGGCGATGGCGATGACGACGCGCTGGCGCTGCCCGCCCGACAGCTGGTGCGGATAGCGCGTCAGCGGGAACTTCGCCTCCGGCAGGCCGACGCGGTCGAGCATGCGCCGGGCGGAAGCCTCGGCGTCGGCGCGGCTGGCGCCGGTGTGCCAGCGGATGCCCTCGGCCACCTGCTCGCCGATCGTCTTCACCGGGTTCAGCGCCGTCATCGGTTCCTGGAACACCATGCCGATGTCGTTGCCGCGCAGCCGGCACATCGCGGCCTCCGGAGCGGCCAGGATGTCGATGCCGTCGAAGGTGACGCGGCCGGTGGCCTTCGCCGCGGCGGGCAGCAGCTGCATCAGCGTCAGCGCCGTCATCGACTTGCCGGAGCCCGATTCGCCCACCAGCCCCATGGTCTCGCCGGCGCCGATCGACAGGTCGACGGCCTTCAGGATCGGCACGCGGCCGATCGACAGCGACAGCTTCTCGATCTCGAGCAGCGCCATCAGCGTTCGCGCCTCAGTCGGGGGTCGAGCACGTCGCGCAGGCCGTCGCCGAGCAGGTTGAGCCCGAGCACGGTGACGACGATGGCAAAGCCCGGGAACAGCGCCAGGTGCGGCGCCACCATCATCCGCGTCTGCGCGTCGAACAGCATGCGTCCCCAGGACGGCGCCGGCGGCTGCGCGCCGAGCCCGACATAGGAGAGGCCGGCTTCGGCCAGGATGCCGAGCGCGAACTGGATCGTGCCCTGGACCAGCAGCATGGACGCGACGTTGGGCAGGATGTGCTCGATGGTGATGCGTGCCTTGCCCTTGCCGGCCGCACGCGCCGCCAGGATGTACTCGCGCGGCCAGATCGCCAGCGCGCCGGCGCGTGCCACGCGGGCGAACACCGGGATGTTGAAGATGCCGATGGCGATGATGGCGTTGATCGCGCCCGGGCCGAAGATCGCCGTGATCAGCACCGCGGAGAGCAGCGCCGGGAAGGCGAAGACGAGATCGTTGAAGCGCATCAGCGCCTCGTCGACCAGCCCGCCCCGCGCCGCCGCCCAGGCGCCGAGCGGCACGCCGATGCCCATGCCGATGCCCACCGCCACGATCGCCACCGCGATCGAGTTGCGCGAGCCGATCATGATCATGGTCAGGATGTCGCGGCCGAAATGGTCGGTCCCGAACGGGTGCTCCCAGGACAAGCCCTGCATGCGGTTGGCCACTTCCAGGCGCGTGATGTCGTAGGGCGTCCACACGAAGGAAACGATCGCCATCGCGGCGATCAGGCCGGTGATGATGAGGCCCGCCACGAAGGAACGGTTGGAGAGGGCTGCCGACAGGAAGGACCCTTCGGATGCCGCAGGCGTAATCGGTTCGGCGCTCACGCGTTCGACCTCAGGCGCGGATCGACCAGCGCGTAGCAGATGTCGACCACGATGTTGACCAGGATGACGGAGGCGACGAGCAGCATCACCACGCCCTCGACAACGATCAGGTCGCGCTGCGTGATCGCCTGGAAGACGAGGCGGCCGAGGCCGGGCAGGTAGAACACGTTCTCGATGATGATCGTGCCGGCGAGCAGGAAGGCGAACTGCAGGCCGAGAATCGTCAGCACCGGGATCATGGCGTTGCGCAGCGCATGCCGCCACAGGACGTGCCGCCGCGGCATGCCCTTGGCGCGCGCCGTGCGGATATAGTCCTCGCCCAGCACCTCGAGCAGCGCCGAGCGCGTGACGCGCGACAGGATGGCGGCCTGCGGCAGGGCGAGCGCTACGGCGGGCATCAGGAGCGCCTTGATGCCCGGCCAGACCCCTGCCTCCCAGCCGGGGAAGCCGCCGGACGGCACCAGCCGCAGCCAGACCGCGAAGACGTAGATCAGGATCAGCGCGAACCAGAAGTTCGGCACGGCGACGCCGATCTGCGCGGCACCCATGGTGACCGTGTCGGCCGCCTTGCCGCGCCGCGCGGCGGCAAACAGGCCGACGGGAATGGCGATGGCGGTGGACATCGCCAGCGCGATCAGCGCCAGCGGCAGCGACACCACGGCGCGCTCGGCGATGAGGTCGAGAACCGGCGAGGAATAGGTGAAGGAGCGGCCGAAATCGCCCGTCAGCAACCCGCCGATCCAGCTCGCGTAGCGGACGAGCAGCGGCTGGTCGAGCCCCATCTGCTCGCGAAGCGTCGCCACCGCCTCGTCGGTCGCGTTCATGCCGAGCATCAGCTGCGCGGGATCCCCCGGCAGCACTTCCAGCACGGCGAAGACGACGACGGACGCGACGATGAGCGTCACGAGGCCGACCGAGAGGCGTTTGGCGAGAAAGGCGATCATGTCGTTTCGGGAAATCTCCGTCTTCCGGCACGCGGGGAGACGGATGTCGCAGGAAGCGCTCGGCAGTCCAACCGAAGAAGGGCGGCGCGAGGCCGCCCTCCGTGATGGTCCGGTGTCCGTCCGCCGGCGAGCGGGCGGACGCCTGTCCTCAATCCGCCCACTTCACCCCGGTCAGGTCCGTGGCCTGAATCGGCGCGTTTTCCCACATGCCTTCGAGCTTGGCGTCCCAGACGCCGACCTTCGGCAGCTGGAACAGGAAGCCGTTCACCGCGTCCTTGGCGAGGATCTCCTGCGCCTGCTTGAACAGCTCGTTGCGCTTGGCTTGGTCGGAGGCGACGTCGAGCTCGGCGATCACCTTGTCGAAGTCCGGGTTGTCGTAGTTGAAGTAGTAGTCCTTGCGGGCATAGATCCCGATGTCGTTCGGCTCGGTGTGCGAGACGATCGTCAGGTCGTAGTCCTTGCCCTTGAAGGCCTGTTCCAGCCACTGCGCCCATTCCACCGGGATGATCTCGAGCTCGATGCCGATCTCGCGCAGCTGCGAGGCGATCACCTGGCCGCCGTCGCGGGCATAGGCCGGGGGCGGCAGCTTCAGCGTCGCCTTGAAGCCGTCCGGATAGCCGGCCTCCTTCAGCAGCGCCTTGGCCTTGTCGAGGTCGAGCGGGTAGGTGCCGGTCAGGTCGACATAGGCCTCGTTGGCGGGCGAGAAATGCGAGCCGATGGGCGTACCCAGGCCCGACGAGCCGGCCGCCATGATGGCGTCGCGGTCGAGCGCATGCGCGATCGCCTGGCGCACCTTCAGATTGTCGAAGGGGGCCTTCTTGTTGTTCGTCGCAAGAACCGTCTCGCCCTCCGTCGCGCCGATCACCACCTCGAAGCGGGAATCGGACTGGATCTGCGGCAGCGCGTCGCCGGCCGGCATGTTCGGGAAGGCGTGCACGTCGCCCGACAAAAGCGCAGGCACGGCCGCCGCGGCATCCGGGATGATGCGGAACTCGGCCTTGTCCAGCGCCACTGCCTCGCCCCAGTAATCCGGGTTCTTGACGATGGTGATCGACGAGCCCTTGGCCCAGTTGTCGAACTTGAACGGGCCGGTGCCGATCGGCTTTTCCTTGTTGCCCTCGGCGCTCTCGGGCGCGACGATCACGGCGTCGCCCCAGCCGAGATTGTAGAGGAACGAACCCTGCGGCTGCTTCAGCGTCACCTTGACCGTGGTCGGGTCGACGGCCTCGACCGAATCGATCTGGGCGAACAGGCCCTTCTGGGCATTGGTGGAATCCTCGGCGCGGGCGCGGTCGAGCGAGAACTTCACGTCCTCGGCGGTGAGGTCCGACCCGTCGTGGAATTTCACGCCCTCGTGCAGCTTGAAGGTGTAGACCTTGCCGTCGTCCGAAATCTCCCAGCTCGCGGCCAGCGCGGGCTCGACCTCGCCTGCGGGGCCGATGCTCGTCAGGCCCTCGAAGACGTTGGCATAGACCACCTCGTCGATGGCAGCCGCGGCGCCGGCCGTCGGATCGAGATGCGGCGGCTCCAGCACGACGCCCACCACCACGTCGGTGCGTGCGGCGAAGGCCGCGGTCGACGAGGCCAGCGCGAGCGCCGTCGCAGCCAGTATGCTTTTCCAGGCAGTCATTGTTTTTGCTCCCATTGTTGCCGGATCGGTGCGCGATCAAAGCGCGATTTTTAGCGGGAGTAAATCGCGTTTCGCTTGGACCAGCCCTCTGTCGCCGATTTTTCGCCGCGCGCCTCCTGTCCTGCCGCCTTTGCGGGCAACTGCCGATGGCGCATGAGCCACGGGACGCATGGATCGAGCGGCGGCGATCCTGTAGAAGGGCCGCGACTTTCAGCCACGCGGGACCGCAGTCATGATCACCGTCCACTACCTCGAAAAGTCCCGCGCCCATCGCGCGCTCTGGCTGCTCGAGGAACTCGGCCTCGACTACGAGGTGAAGACCTATCTCCGCACCAGGGAGTACCGCGCGCCGGAGAGCCTGAAGGCCGTCCACCCGCTCGGCAAGTCGCCGGTGATCGAGGACGACGGCCGCGTCGTCGCAGAAAGCGGCGCGATCACCGAATATCTCGTGGAAAGATATGGCGGCGAGAGCCTTCGCCCCGCCGCCGGCACCGACGAGCGGCTGCGCTACACCTACTGGATGCACTATGCCGAAGGGTCCGCGATGCCGCTTCTCGTCATGAAGCTCATCTTCTCGCGGCTGCCCTCGCAGATGCCGTTCTTCCTGCGCCCGATCGCGCGCATGATCTCCGGCGGCGTCAACGGCAAGCTGATCGACCCGCAGCTCGCCGACCACCTGGCACTCTGGAAGTCGGAACTCGCCCGCGATGGATACTTCGCCGGCAGTGCCTTCTCGGCCGCCGACATCGCCATGAGCTTTCCGGTCGAGGCAGGTCTCACCCGCATCGCCGACGGCCAGGACGTCGCCGTGCTGCACCGCTGGCTGGAGGCGATTCGCGCCCGCCCGGCCTACCAGCGCGCCATCGCGCGCGGCGGCGACACCTACGGCTATTCGAAGACCTGAGGCTCGCCCGCCGCCGCCCTCACGGCTCGACGACGATCATCACGTTGTCGAGCCCCTCGCGCTTGGCCATTTCGAACAGGATCGCGGCATTGTCGGGATGCAGCCTGACGCATCCCGCCGAGGCCGGCTGGCCGAGCTTGGAGATGCTCGTCGTGCCGTGGACGGCGTAGTTGCCGTTATAGAAGATCGAGAACGGCATCGGCGCGTTGTCGTAGATACTGGATTTGTGGTTCTTCGACAGCCACTTCGCCTTCCAGCTTCCCACCGGCGTGACCTTGCCGCGCCGGGCGGTCGAGACCGGCCAGGTGTGCATCGGCAGGCCGTTGTAGGTCACCGTCATCTGCTGCTGGGCGATGTTGACCCGCGCCACGACCGTGGCTGCTTCGGCTGCCATCGGCGCCAGCGTGGCAAGGGCGCAGAAGACCAGCGTGGCCGCGATTGCGTTGCGTTTCATGGAGACCCCCATTTGCCCGTATGAGCTTCTGTTCAAACGACAAACAGGTTTCGGTCCAGTCAACATGCGTTCAAATCTTCGTCAGTGACTGGCGCTCAGCCGCCGCGCAGCAGCTTGTCGAGGCTCATCGCCATGACCTTGGCCGACTCCACCATGTCGGCGATCCCCACCCACTCGTCGGGCGTATGGGCGAGGTCGAGGATGCCGGGGCCATAGGCCACGCAGTCGTGCAGATGACCGATGCGCGCGATGTGCTTCTGGTCGTAGGTGCCCGGCGACACGACATAGTCCGGCTCCTTGCCCAGCACCTCGCGGATGCCCGCCGCGATCGCCGCTGCCACCGGCGCGTCGCGCTCGGTCATCAGCGGCAGAACCTCCATCAGGTCCTTGACCACGTAGTCGAAGCGCGGCCGGTCCTGCTTCAGCCGCTCGAGGATCGACAGCACTTCGCCCTTCACCGTCTGGATGTCCTCTTCCAGCAGGAAGCGCCGGTCTATGACGATGCGGCAGGAATCCGGCACGTTGGGGGAGGGCAGTCCGGGGAAGAAGTCCTCGGTCTGGCCGCCATGGATGGAGTTGATGTTCATCGTCGAGCGCCGCGCGCCTTCCGGCACCACCGGCGTCCGGGTCTGCTTCTGGTCGAGCGCCGGGAACAGCTCCTCTTCGAAGGCATGCAGCACGGCGCCCATGTGGCGTACCGCCGAATCGCCGAGGAACGGCATCGAGCCATGCGCGATCGTGCCCTTGGTCTCGATCTCGGCCCACCACACGCCGCGATGGCCAAGGCAGATCCGGTCCTTGTTCAGCGGCTCGGGAATGATGACGTGGTCGACGCGCGGCTTGGAGAAGTAGCCGAGCTTGGCGAGATGGGCGACGCCGCCGAAGCCGCCGGACTCCTCGTCCACCGTGCCCGACACCTCGATCGCGCCCGGATAGTCCGGATTGACCTCGAGGAAGGCCTCCACCGCGATGATCGACGCGGCGAGCCCGCCCTTCATGTCGCAGGCGCCGCGCCCGTAGACGCGGCCGTCCTTCACCACGCCGCCGAACGGATCCACGGTCCAGCCTTCGCCGGCCTCCACAACGTCGATGTGCGAGTTGAAGTGCACCGTCGGGCCGGGCTTCCCGCCCTCGCGCCGCGCGATCACGTTGGTGCGCGGGTAGCGGTCCGAATCGCCGGGCGCCCCTTCGCCGCGAATCAGCGTCGTCTCGAAGCCCGACCGCCGCATGCGTTCGCCGATGAACTCGGCGCACGGCGTGTAGGCGTCGCCCGGCGGGTTCACGGTCGGGAAGCGGATCAGGTCCGAGGTGAGGGTGACGAGGTCGTCGGTGCGGGCCTCGATGGCGCGGAAGAGCTGTTCATTCATGATGGTCGAATTGAGCAGGTCCGGCGCGCCCTTTGCAAGCGCAAGCCTGTGGAAACGGCTGGCCCAGCGGCAGCGGCATGGTGGCGCAGCGCCCGCCGCCCTGAAACCGCTCGCAAACCGCCCGGAAACCGCTCGGTAACGATCTGTTGCGGCAGTGTAAAACTGTTCACTTACAGTTCACGTCCGGCGACGTACCGTAGCGTCATCGGCAACATTAAAAGGTTACGTCATGAGAAAGTTCGTATTGATGGTTACGGCCGCCGCGGCGATGCTGGTCGCCGCCGCATCCGCAAGCTTCGCCAGCGCGCTGGTTGCGCGGGTCGACGTGTCGAGCCAGACCATGACGGTCTCGAAGCACGGCCGCGTGCTCTACACCTGGCCCGTCTCGACGGCCCGCAGCGGCTACATCACGCCGCGCGGCCAGTACAAGCCCACCCGCATGCACAAGATGTGGTATTCGCGCAAATACGACATGTCGCCGATGCCCTATTCGATCTTCTTCCGCGGCGGCTACGCCATCCATGGCACCAACTACGTCAAGCAGCTCGGCCGCCCGGCCTCGCATGGCTGCGTCCGCCTGCACACCGCCAACGCGGCCCGGCTCTACGCCCTGGTCAAGGAGGTCGGCGCCGGCAACGCGCAGATCGTCGTGACCAACTGAACGCTTCCTCCCGAGGCGGACCGGCGGCCGCGCGCGACCTCCGTGCGGCTGCCTTTTCTTTGGTCCAGGAGACCGATCCGGTGAGGGCTGGGATCGAATAGCCGAACCTGACAATTCCCATGCGGCGCGGTCTTGTATAAGACTTCACCGCATGAGGGCCCTGCATGACCGTTGAACCGCGCCTGGCGCTGTCCGAACCCGTCGGCGACACGCTGCGCAAGACCACGTGCTACATGTGCGCCTGCCGCTGCGGCATCAATGTCCATCTCAAGGACGGGAAGATCCGCTACATCGAGGGCAACCGCGACCACCCGGTCAACCGCGGCGTGCTCTGCGCCAAGGGTTCCGCCGGCATCATGCAGCACCACGCGCCGGCGAGGCTCGACGGCCCTATGCTGCGGACGGGGCCGCGCGGCTCGGGCGAATTCCGCCGCATCGGCTGGGACGAAGCCTTCGAGATCGCCACCGGCTGGCTGGGCGAGGTGCGCCGCACCGACCCGAAGAAGCTCGCCTTCTTCACCGGCCGCGACCAGAGCCAGGCGCTCACCAGCTTCTGGGCGCAGCAGTTCGGCACGCCCAATTACGCCGCCCATGGCGGCTTCTGCTCCGTCAACATGGCCGCCGCCGGCATCATGACCATCGGCGGCGCCTTCTGGGAGTTCGGCGCGCCCGACTGGGACCGCACGAAGCTCTTCGTCATGTTCGGCGTCGCGGAAGACCATGATTCGAACCCGCTGAAGATCGGCATCTCCAAGCTCAAAAGCCGCGGCGCCCGCTTCGTTTCGGTCAATCCCGTCCGCACCGGCTATTCCTCGATCGCCGACAACTGGATCGGCGTGCGGCCCGGCACCGACGGGCTCCTGATCCTGTCGCTGGTGCACGAGCTGCTCAAGGCGCGCTTCATCGACGTCGACTATCTCGTCCGCTACTCCAATGCCGCATGGCTGGTCATCGACGCGCCTGGCACGGCCGACCACGGCCTCTTCGCCCGCGATGGCGAGGGCAGGGCGCTGGTCTGGGACACCGCGACAGGAACGGCCGCGGCCGACGGCCCCGGCATCCGCCCCGCGCTCTCCGGCCGCTTCACCCTCGACGACGGCCGCGCCGCCGTCCCGTCCTTCCAGCTTCTGGCCGAAACCTATCTCGACGAGCGCTACGCACCCGACGCCGTCGCCGCCGAGACCGGCGTCGCCGCCGACACCATCCGCGGCCTGGCCGCCGAGATCGGCCGTGTCGCCTTCGAGGAGGCGATCACGGTCGAGCAGGCCTGGACCGACATGCGCGGGCAGACGCACACGCATTTCGTCGGCCGGCCGGTCTCCTTCCACGCCATGCGCGGCATCTCGGCCCATTCCAACGGCTTCCAGACCGCGCGCGCGCTGCACATGCTGCAGGTGCTGATCGGCGCCGTCGACTGCCCCGGCGGCTTCCGCTTCGAGCCGCCCTATCCCAAGCCCGTCGAGGCGCATCCGCGCCCGCACGGCAAGGCCGAGCATTTCGGCTCCTCGCAGTCGCTCGCCGGCCCGCATCTCGGCTTTCCGCGCGGCCCGGAGGATCTGCTGGTCGACGCCGAGGGCAATCCGGCGCGCATCGACAAGGCCTTCTCCTGGGACGCGCCGATCTCGGCCCACGGGCTGATGCACATGGTCATCTCCAACGCCCATGCCGGCGACCCGTATCCGATCGACGTGCTGTTCCTCTACATGGCCAATATGGCCTGGAACTCGTCGATGAACACCGGCGGCGTCATCCGCATGCTGGAGGACAAAGATCCCGAAACCGGCGAGTACCGCATCCCGAAGATCATCGTCTCCGACGCCTATTCGTCGGAGATGGTCGCCTATGCCGATCTCGTCCTCCCGGACACGACCTATCTCGAGCGGCACGACTGCATCTCGATGCTCGACCGGCCGATCTCCGAGCCCGATGCCGTGCAGGACGCGATCCGCTGGCCGGTCGTCGAGCCCGACCGCGACGTCCGCGGCTTCCAGTCGGTGCTGCTCGATCTCGGCGCGCGCCTGCGTCTGCCGGGCTTTGCCGACAGCCGCGGCACGCCGCTCTACCGCGATTATGCCGACTACATCGTCCGCCACGAGCGCCGCCCCGGCATCGGCCCGCTCGCCGGCTTCCGCGGCGCCGACGGCGACCGCACCGGCCGCGGCGCGGCCAACCCGGCCCAGCTCGAGCGCTATGTCGAGAACGGCTCCTTCTTCGTCCACCATCTGCCGCCCGAGGCGCTGTTCTTCAAGCACGCCAACCGCGCCTACCAGGATCTCGCGGTGAAGATGGGCTTCTTCGACACGCCGCAGCCCGTCACCTTCCAGCTCTACCAGGAGACGCTGCAGAAGTTCCGCCTGTCGGCGCAGGGCCTGCGCGAGCCGGTGGCGCCGCAAACCCATCGCGCGCGCATCCTCGCCGTCTTCTCCCCGCTGCCTTCATGGTATCGCCCGCTGGAGGAGGCCGCGATCGACCGCGACGCCTTCCCGTTGCACGCCATCACCCAGCGACCGGCGGCGATGTACCATTCCTGGGGCTCGATGAACGCCTGGCTGCGCCAGATCCACACGAGGAACCCGCTCTACGTGCCCGGCGCCGTCTGCGACGCGGCTGGCCTCGTCGACGGCGACTGGGCCTGGGTGATCTCGCCGCACGGCCGCATCAAGGTCGAGGTCGCCCGCATGGAAGCGGTCAACGGCGCCACGCTCTGGACCTGGAACGCCATCGGCAAGCGCAAGGGCGCCTGGGGCCTGTCGCCGGACGCCCCCGAAGCGAAGCGCGGCTTCCTGCTCAACCACCTCATCAACGAACTGCTCCCGCCGAAGTCCGACGGCATGCGCTGGTCGAACTCCGACCCGATCACCGGCCAGGCCGCCTGGTACGATCTGCGCGTCCGCATCGAGAAGGCCGAGCGGGGGGAGGAGGCCGAGCCGCAGTTTTCAGCCGTCGCTGCGCCCGGGACGAGGCCGGCGGAGCTTCGCTACGGGCAGGAGTGGAGCAAGTGAGCGGGAGGTTTATGCGCGGCGGACGGGCGGCGGTAGAGCAGGCGATTGCCAGGTATTCGCCCGGCACACCCCCACCCCTCACCCCTCCCCTCAAGGGGGAGGGGGACCTGAGACGTCGGCGCTCCCCCTCCCCCTTGAGGGGAGGGGTAAGGGGTGGGGGTATCCCACGCACTGCACTTGAAGAGCGTGGAGGTATCCCACGCACTGCGCTTGAAGAGCGTGGGGGTATCCCACGCACTGCGCTTGAAGAGCGTGGAGGTATCCCATGCACTGCGCTTGAAGAACGTGGGGATATCCCACGCACTGCGTTTGAACCGGCATGGGGTATCCCGCACTCCCCACTCCGGAAGGCCACGCCCGCATGACCTCCCTGCCTTCCCTCCCCACCCCGAAGAAACTCGGCCTCGTCATCGATCTCGACGTCTGCGTCGGCTGCCATGCCTGCGTGGTCAGCTGCAAGGAGTGGAACACCGGCGGCTATGGCGCGGCACTCTCCGACCAGCAGCCCTACGGCGCCGACGTCTCCGGCGCCTGGCTGAACCGCATCCACACGTTCGAGGTGGTGCCGCAGGGCGGCGAGATCGTCGGCGAGGCGGGCGATGCGCGCATCGTCCATTTTCCGAAGAGCTGCCTGCACTGCGAGGACGCGCCCTGCGTCACCGTCTGCCCGACCGGCGCCTCCTACAAGCGCGCCGCCGACGGCATCGTGCTCGTCGACGAGGACAAGTGCATCGGCTGCGGCCTCTGCGCCTGGGCCTGTCCCTATGGCGCGCGCGAGATGGACGTGGCCGCGGGCGTCATGAAGAAGTGCACGCTCTGCATCGACCGCATCTACAACGAGACCTTCGAGGAGGTGGACCGCGTGCCAGCCTGCGTGCGCACCTGCCCGGCCAATGCCCGCCATTTCGGCAATTTCGCCGATCCGGCCTCCGATGTCTCGCGCATGGTCGAAGCGCGCGGCGGCATCGACCTGATGCCGGAGCAGGGCACCCGGCCCGTCAACAAGTACCTCCCGCCGCGGCCGCGCCAGCCGCTTGCCGGCATGGCCGCCCTGCCGCTCGCCGAAAACACCGAAGGCGCCCGGGGCTTCTTCGCCTGGCTCGACGGCATGCTGGACAGGATCTGACGTGATACGTACCGTCTTGCCGCAACCTTGCGCCACACCGTTCGACCGGCGTGCCGGAGTCGCCTGATGCATCCGGCCCCCTCGATCATCCTCTTCACGGTCTGCTCGGGCCTCGGCTACGGCCTCGCGGTCATGCTGGGCCTTGGCCTGCTCGATCCCGCGGCCCTCGCCACCAAGCTCGCGCATGTCCTCGCTCTCGCCCTGATCGGCGGCGGGCTCCTGTCGTCGACGCTCCACCTCGGCAATCCGCAGCGCGCCTGGCGCGCATTCTCGCAATGGCGCTCGAGCTGGCTGTCGCGCGAGGGCGTCATGGCGGTCGCGACCTTCGTGCCGCTGACGCTCGCAGCCGCGCTGGCGCTCTTCGCCGACCGGTTCTGGCTGCCGCTCGCTCTTGTCGGCGCCGCGATGGCGGTCACCACGGTCTACTGCACGGCCATGATCTATGCCTCGCTTCGCACGGTCGAAGCCTGGGCGACGCCGCTGACGCCCGCCTGCTACGTCGCCTTCTCGCTCGCCGGAGGGGCGCTGCTGGCGACGCTCTTTGCAGCGCTCGGGGGCGGTGCGCCGCGCGGGCCGGGTCTTGCTGCCCTGCTGCTTCTCGCCGTCGCGTGGGTCCTCAAGCGCGCCTGGAAGCGCCGCCAGTCCGCGCTCGCCTCCGCCTCGACGCCCGCGACGGCGACCGGCCTCGGCGCCATCGGCACCGTGCGGCTGCTCGAGCGTCCGCACATGACGGAGAACTACCTGACCCGCGAGATGGGCTTCAAAGTCGCGCGCAAGCATGCCGCCAAGCTCTGGCGCATCGCGCTCGGCCTCGGCCTGCTGGTTCCGGCGGCGGGGCTCGCCGTGCTCCTCGCGGCACCGCAGGGAACGCCGGCCACTGTCGCCGCGGCGCTGGCCTGCCTCGGCTTCGTCGCCGGGCTGCTCGTCGAGCGCTGGCTCTTCTTTGCCGAGGCACGGCACGCGGTGATGAACTACTACTAGCCTCGTCCGCGCTTGGGATCCCGCGGCTTCGGCCGGCGGAAGCGCTGCCTGAGCCGCATCTCCCAGCGGCGGTGGAACCACATCCACTGCCCGGGGTCCTCGCGGATCCAGCCCTCGACCACGTCGTTGAGGAGCTGCGCCGTCGCATTCACGTCGACCGTTCCGGTCTCCGTGCGCGGCAGCTCCAGTTTCTCGTGCAGTTCAAGCCGGAACCGGTTGTCGGGCAGCCGCACGCAGCGGGCCGGATGGACCGGGCAGTCATAGTGGCGCGCCAGCTTGGCCAGCAGCGGGTTGGTCTGGCACGGCCGGCCGAAGAAGGTCGTCTGGATGCCGCCGGAGAACTTCTGGTCGACCAGCAGGCCGATATTGCCGCCATTGTCGAGGATGCGCGCCAGCGTGAAGGCGGAGCCGCGGCCGGACGCGACGAGGTCGCCCATGCTCTCGCTGCGCGTTTCCAACAGCTGCGCGGCCAGGAACGGATTGTTCGGCGCCCGAAACAGCGCGCTGATTTCCAGCTCGTAGGCCGCCGCCACCGTCGGCAGGATCTCGAAATTGCCGAGATGGCCGGTGAAGAAGATGTGCGGTCCCTTCTCCTCGCGCAGCCGCACGAACAGATCCTCGCCGACGATCTCGATGTTGGCCGGCAGCCCCGTCGCCGGATCGGCCTGCGTCAGCTGCTCCATGTAGACATATTCGCCGACCAGCCGCGCCATGTTGCCCCACATGTCGAGCGCGATGGCCTGGATCTCCGCCTCGTCCTTCTCCGGATAGGCGGCGCGCAGGTTGGAAAGGGCGGCGCGATGGCGGCCCATCAGCGGGCCGATCCGCCGCGCGTTGCGATCGAGGAAATTGAGCGAGGCGGTCGCAGGCAGGAGGCGCAGGATCCGCAGCACGGTCAGCGCAAACTGCGCCACGATCCAGTAATTGAGGTGTCGCATCACGCGCAGCGCGCGCGCGGCGAGCGGCCTGAACCTGCCAGCGCCCCGCGACGGCATCAGGACGAAACGCGAAGCACGATCTTGCCGAAGACCGAGCGACCTTCCATCCGCTCAAGCGCGGTGCCGATGCCGTCGAAGCCGATCTCGGTGTCGATCACCGGATGGACGATGCCGCGGGCCATCTTCTGCATGGCGTCGGCCATGTTCTCCATCCGGCAGCCGAAGGAGCCGAGGATCTTCAGCTGCTGCTGGAACAGCTGCATCAGGTTCATCGACGTCGATACGCCCGACGTCGAGCCGCAGGTCACCAGCCGTCCGCCGCGCTTCAGGCACAGCATGGAGCCGGCCCAGGTGTCGGCGCCGACATGCTCGAAGACGACGTCGACACCCTTCTTTTTCGTCAGTTTGCGCACCACGCCCTCGAAGCGGTCGGTGCGATAGTTGATCACGTGGTCGGCGCCCAGCGCCTTCGCCTTGTCGATCTTGTCGTCGGAGCCCACGGTGGTGATCACCGTGCAGCCCATCCGCTTGGCGAGCTGGATCGCCGCCGTGCCGATGCCCGAGCCGCCGGCATGGACGAGGATGGTCTCGCCTGGCTCGAGCTTCGCATTGTCGAACAGCATGTGTTCCACGGTACCGAAGGTCACGGGGGCCAGCGCCGCGCCCACGTCGTCGACGCCGGGCGGGGCCGGCACCAGGAGGCGTGCCGGCAGGTTGATCTTCTCCTGCGCGAAGCCGTCGAGATGGAAGCCATGCACGCCGGCCACGTTCTCGCAGAGGTTGTCGCGCCCGGCGCGGCAATGGCGGCACAGCCCGCAGGTCCGCGCGCCATAGATCGACACCAGCTGTCCCGGCAGCAGTCCCGAAACGCCCGGACCGACGGAATCGACCACGCCGGAGGCCTCGGCGCCCACCGTCAGCGGCATCTTGCGCTTGGCGAAGGCCATGCCGCGCCAGCCCCAGACGTCGATGTGGTTCAGCGCCACGACCCGGACCGCGACCGTCACCTCGCCGAGGCCCGGCGGCGGCGGCGGTGCCAGGTCGACGGTCTCAAGGCGGCGTTCGTCGACGAGTTGCAGTGCACGCATGGAAAAGGCGGACCCCGTTGGAAGGCTGGTCCGCTTAGACCGGTTCGCGGGTCATGACAAGGCAGGCGTTCTGGCCGCCGAAGCCGAAGGAGTTCGACAGCACGCTCGCGACGGCGCGCTCGCGCCTGACGTTCGGCACCACGTCGAGGTCGATCGCCGGGTCCGGATTGTCGTAATTGATCGTCGGCGGAATGACGCCTTCGCGCATCGTCATCAGCGAGATCGCCGCCTCGATCGCGCCCGCCGCCGACAGCGTGTGGCCGATCATCGACTTGTTCGACGACACCGGGATCGAGCGGATGCGCTCGCCGAACACCGTCGACAGCGACAGATGCTCCATCTTGTCGTTCTCGGGCGTCGAGGTGCCGTGCGCGTTGACGTAGTCGATCTCGTCTTCCGCCATGCCCGCGTCGGCGAGTGCGGCGCGCACCGCCGCGATCGCCGGCGAGCCGTCGGGCTTCGAGCGCGTGCGGTGGAAGTCGTCGGCCTTTTCGCCGCAGCCGCGCATGACGCCGAGGATGGTGGCGCCGCGCGCCGTCGCCGCCTCCAGCGATTCCAGCACCAGCGCCGCCGAGCCTTCGGCCAGCACGAAGCCGTCGCGGTCCTTGGAGAAGGGCTTCGACGCCTTCTGCGGCGGGTCGTTCTGGGTCGACAGTGCCGACAGCAGCGCAAACCGGATCAGCGCCTCGGCCGTAGCCGAGCCGTCGGCGCCGATCGCCAGCGCCCGGTCGCTCTCGCCGCGGCGGATCGCCTCGACGCCGAGCTGGATCGCGGTTGCGCCCGACGCGCAGGCGGTGGACGTGGTGATCGGCAGGCCGCGCGTGCCGAAGGTGTCGGCCAGCCGGTCGACCACCGCGCCGAACTGCGTGTCGTCCTCGTAGACCTCGCCCGGCACGGCATGCGCCGCGGCCAGCAGCCGCGCATAGCCCTGCTGATCGGCGCTGCCGCGCCTGTAGAGATCGAAGCGCTGGTTCCAGCCCAGTTCCACCGGCGGGGCGGCGAGAAACAGCGGCCCCCCGAAATCGCCGCCGATGCCCGCCTGGCCGGTCGCCTCTCGGCCGGCGAGCTCGGCCATCTCATGCGTCAGCGCGCTGGCGCTGCGGCCGCTCGAGGCCAGGAAGTCCACCATGCCCGAGATGCGGGTGTTGAGGTGGTCGGTCGGGAAGCGCGTGATCGGGTGGATGCCCGATTTCCCCGCCGTCAGCGCGGCCCAGTTCTCGTCCTTGCCGACGCCGAGCGACGTGACGATGCCGATGCCGGTGACGACCACGATCGGCCGTCCGAAACTGTCCGTCATGCTGCGCATGGCATTCTCCTTGTCGGTTCCGCCAGCCCGCTCAAGCGGCCGAGACGACGGCCGCGCCCTCGTAGCGGCGCGAGCCAACTGTCGTCACCAGCACGCCGTCCTGTACCTGCACCGGCGCGTCGAACGCCGGGTCGAACGGAGCCAGCGTCGCGCCGTGGCGCACCGCGATCGCCGCCAGCGCCACCGCGAAGGGAAACTGCGCTTCCTTCAGGTGACCCGTCAGGGTGGAAAAGCCCCGCACCGACTGCAGGCCGCGGCCGTCGAGCGACGTCTTCTCCGCCGCGGTTGCGGAATGTGCGCCGGATGCACCGGACATGACGGGCAGGGCGGAACCGCCGAGCGCGTCGATCATCGCACCGATCGCCATGGCGAGATCCTCGCTGCCGCGCCGCGCCCGCCCCGACGCGACCTTGCCGACCGCCGCGTAGCCTGCCCGGCCGCGGCCGGTCGCATGGGCGCGCGATTCGATCACCAGGAAGGCCGCACCGGAGCCCGTCACCACGCCGCCGCCGTGCATCCCGCCGCGCGACCACACCGGCGCCCAGGCGTCGCGGTGCAGCGCGCCGCCCACCTCGTAGCCGAGCAGGTGGTCGGGGTGTTCGGTATTGAAGGCGGCGCCGACGAGCAGGTGGCTCGACTGCCCGGCGTGGATGCGCGCCACCGCCGTCTCGATCGCCGAGACACCGGCGCCTTCCTCGCCCATGAAGGTGCGCGACGAGCCCGTCACCTTGTGGACGATGGAGATGTTGCCGGCGAGCAGGTTGGACAGCTGCGCGAGAAACAGCGTCGGCCGCAGTTCGGTGGTGAGTTTCTCGTTGATCAGCACGCCGCGGTCGTTGCGCTGCAGCGAGGCCTCGAGGATGTCGCCGTCCACCGCCACGTCGCGTTCGCCGCCGCCAGCGGCCACGATCATGTCCATCGTCGCCGACAGCGCCTCGTCGCCCTTCAGGCCGGCATCGTCGAGCGCCAGCCCCGCGGCATAGGTGCCCAGCCGCTGCCAGGCTTCCATCTGGCGCAGGTCGCCGCGCTTGGCGATCTGGCTGCCCCAGTCGATCTCGGGTAGCGGATGGACGGTGTAGGGCACGAAGCGCTCGGTATCGAGCACCGGCCTGGGCTGCGGCGCGGTAAGGGCGGAAAGATGCGCCTCGGGTCCTTCGCCGAGCGAAGAGACGATGCCGATGCCGGTGATGATTGCGTCGTGCTGGTTCATACGCGGATCATGTGACGTCGCGGCTCGCATGCGTCAAGCCCGCCGGTTCCGGCTGCGTGACGCCGGCGAAGCCCCTGCCTCACCGGGCAGCCCCGCAGATGGATCAGGCCGACTTGGCGGCCACGAGGGCGTCGATCTTGGCGCAGAGGTTCTTCATCACGAAGTACTCCTCGGTCGAGGCCTTGCCGTCGTTGACCTCCTGCGTCCACTTTTCGAGCGGGATCTTGATGCCGAACTCCTTGTCGATCGCGAAGACGATGTCGAGGAAGTCGAGGCTGTCGATGCCCAGATCGTCGATCGTATGGCTTTCGGGCGTGATGGTGTCGCGGTCCATCTCGCTCGTGTCGGCGATGATGTCGGCCACCTTTTCGAATGTCGTGGACACGGTGTGAGTACCTCAAGAGTGTGGGGGGACGGTCTGTCGCGCTCTCTAATCCGTTTTGCCGCGGAGTCAAAGTCCCAATCATCCACCGGAACGCGAACCGCGCCGGCGAAATCGCTCCTCGCCGCGTGACGTCAAGTCTTGTAACTTATATAAGACTCGGTATCCTTCGTCCGTCCGCAGCGAGGCGGACCGTGATCCTTCGGCTGGCGACATGACCACCATCCTCACCGTCGGGGTCGCCGTGATCGACATCGTCATGTCGATCGACGCGCTGCCCCGCAAAGCAGAGAAGTACCGCGCCCGCGACGCCGCCATCGTCGGCGGCGGCTGTGCTGCCAATGCGGCGGCGGCGGTCGCGCGCCTCGGCGGCCGGGCCCTGCTCGCCGCGCGGACCGGGCAGGACCGGATCGGCGACCTGATCGTCTCTGGCCTCGAGGCCGAAGGTGTCGATTGCGGCCTCGTGCGCCGCATCGCCGCCGGGCGCTCGTCCTTCTCCTCGATCTACGTCGACGCCGCCGGCGAGCGGCAGATCGTCAATTTCCGCGACCTGGCGCTGAGCTTCGACGGCGGCTGGCTCGAGGGTCGCATCCCCGACGGTGTCGACGCGATTCTGGCCGACACCCGCTGGCCGCAGGGAGCGGCCGTCGCCATGGCGGCGGCGCGCGATCGCGGCATCCCCGGCGTCCTCGACGCCGAGGCCCCAGTGCGCGAGGCCGGGGAGGCGCTGCGGCTCGCCTCGCACGTCGCCTTCTCGGCACAGGGCCTGCGCGACCTGACCGGGATCGAGAACCTCGACGCCGCGCTCGCGGCGGCGCGGGACGAGACCGGCGCCTGGGTCTGCGTCACCGACGGTGCCGCCGGCGTCACCTTCTTCGAGCACGGCACGCTCGCCCACGAGCCGGCCTTCGCGGTCGAGGTGGTCGACACGCTCGGCGCCGGCGACGTCTGGCACGGCGCCTTTGCGCTGGCTCTCGGCGAGGGGGAGGACCCGCGCGCGGCCATCCGCTTCGCCAGCGCCGTCGCCGCGCTCAAATGCACGCGCTTCGGCGGCCGGACCGGAACACCGGACCGCGCCGAGGCCGAAGCCTTCCTGAGGAGCAGGACATGATCGACCTTTCGCCCGGCAAGCTCTGGGGCATGCGCCGCATGGCCGATGCCGCCGGCCGCTTCAAGATGACGGCGGTCGACCAGCGTCCGCCGATCAAGAACCCGATCGCCCGCCACTACGGCCTCAAGGACGCGCCCTGGGAGGATGTCGCCGCCTTCAAGACCCTGCTGATCGAGACGCTGCAGGACGAGTCCTCTGCCATGCTGCTCGATCCGCATTACGCCATCCCGCGCGGCATCGGCAGGCTGTCCGCGCAGAAGGGCCTGATCGTCACGCTGGAGGATTCGATCTTCGTCGAGACGCGGGAGGGGCGCCTGTCGTCCGAAATCGACGACTGGTCGGTGGAGAAGATCAAGCGCATGGGCGCCGACGCGGTCAAGGTGCTCGCCTGGTACCGCCCGGATGCCGGCGACACGGTGAATCGACATCAGAAGGACTTCGTGCGGCGCATCGGCGAGGCCTGCCACCGCTTTGACATTCCTTTCCTTTTCGAGCTTTTGGTCTATCCGCTCGCAAAGGACGCGCACCAGACGACCGACTATGTCGAGATGAAGGGCAAGAAGGCCGACGACGTGCTCGCCTCCGTCGAGGAATTCGCCAGGCCCGACTACGGCGTCGACGTCTTCAAGCTGGAGAGCCCGGTCAATGCCGGCGACGCGCCGGGCGTCGGCGGCGAGGGCTGGGAGGACGTCCAGACCGTCTTCGACGAACTCGGTAGGCTCGCCGGCCGGCCCTGGGTGATGCTGTCGGCCGGTGCCGGCAAGGCCGATTTCCGCAACATCCTCACCCATGCCTACAGGGCCGGCGCGTCCGGCTATCTTGCCGGCCGCGCGATCTGGCTGGAAGCCTTCGGCCATTTTCCCGACTGGCCGGCGATGCGCACCGGGCTCGAAGGCGGCGCGGTCGGCTACATGCGCGACCTCAACGCCCTGACCGATGCTGAAGCGCTCCCCTGGTACCGCCACCCGGCCTTTGGACCCGACGGCGCCGGCTTCCGGCCCGCCGATGCGTCCTTCCGGCACGTCTATGGCGGGATGGGGCTCTAGGCCGATGCCGCAGAAGACGCAGTCCGTTCGAGGGCAGGCGCGCGCCGCACGGCGTCCGGCGTCAGTTGAAGATGATCCGCGCCTGCACCGGCAGCATGTCGTTGCCGGGCCGGACGATCAGCGCCTCGCCCTCGCGGGCCGCGCGGCCGGTCAGCGCCTGGATGGTGGGCAGATCGGTCACCATCACGATGTTGTCCGAACCACGATAGTTGCGCACGATATCCAGGACGGCTTCGCGCGACCCGGCATCGTATTCGGCATTGCCAAGGGGTGGATCGAGAGGCGGGAACACTTCGATCGGGATCCGCTGGAAGGCGAGCTCGGCCGTCGTCAGGGCCCGACAGAGCCTGCTCGAATAGACCTTCTCCACCGGTGCGGCGCGCGCCGCCATGAGCGCGCCCATCTTGCGCGCCTGCAGCTTGCCGCGGTCCGAGAGGTTGCGCTGCGTGGCGCAGTCCTCGAAGTCGAAGGCCTCCGCGTCGGTGGTGCCGAGCGTGTAGGCATGCCGCAGCAGGATGACGTGGCCGCCTTCGCGCAGCAGCGCCCAGCCGGCCTCGGTGGCCCGGGCCATCGAGCCCGGCAGCGCGAACAGCAGCAGGGCTGCGGCAAGGATGGTGCGGATCATGAATCCTCCGGTTGGAACGTCTGGATACAGGCAAAGTGCAACCGAAGCAAAGCACCCGCTTCCGCGGCCCGTTTCTCACTCCGCGGCGGCCTGGTCGAAGCGGATGCGGCCGACGACGGCAATCTCGTTTCCGGAAGGCTCGACGACGATCGCCTCGCCCTGGCGCGGCACGATTCCGGTCAGCGCGGTGATGTTGACCTGATGCGTGACCATCACCTGCACGCCTTCACCGTCGAAGCCGGCGATCCGCGCTTTCGCGGCCGCCGTCTGCGCGGGCTCGGTCGAGCGATCGCCGAAGAAGGAGTCGATCGGCGGATACGGCTCCACCCGGTCGGCGCCGAAGGCGAGCCGCGCCGTTTCCAGCGACCGGCACCAGCGGCTCGACAGCACCGCGTCCACCCGAACGCTCCATTCGGCGAAGCGCTCGCCGATGCGCCGCGCCTGGGCGCGGCCCTCGTCCGAGAGGTTGCGCTGCGTGGCGCAGTCGGCGAGGTCGAAGCCGGCCGGGTCGCCCGTGCCGGGCGCCGTCGCATGCCGTATCAGCACCGTGCGTCCGCCTTCCGCCAGAAGCCGCCTGTCCGCTTCCTCGGCCCGCGCCGGGGCCGCGAGCACGAGGCCCATCGCCAGAACCGCCCACCACAACCGCATCCTCGTCGCCTCCGCGCCTCGATGCCGAACCATCTAGGGGACCGTCATGCCGGGTAAAGCAAGCGCGACCATCGGGCGCGTCGGGCTGCTGCCGCTCGGGCGGCCGACCTTCGACGTGCCCTTCGCCGAGGCGAACCTCGCCGCCATGCTCGCCGCGCTCGATGGCGCGGGCATCGAGACGGTCGGGCCACGGACGCTGCTGTTCGACGCCGACGCCACCCGCGCGGCAATCGCTGCCTTGAAAGGCGAGGGCATCGACCGGCTGCTCGTGCTGCAGGTCACCTTCACCGATGCCGGCATGGTGGCGGAGGCGTCGAACGCCTTCTCGCAGCCACTGGCGATCTGGTCGATCCCCGAGCCGCGCGCGGGCGGCCGGCTGCGGCTGAATTCCTTCTGCGGACTGAACCTTGCCGCCCACGCCCTCGGCCTGGCCGACCGCGCCTTCGGCCACCTGTATGCCGCGCCGGCCGCGCCCGATGTCGGGACGGCGCTTGTCGAACTGCTCTCCGGCGGCAGGCAGTCCGTCGCCGTCGAGACACGTGCGGCGAGCAGCGACGATGCGGCCGGCCGCGCTGCCGCGCAGTCGATACGCGGCGCCCGCATCGCCCGCATCGGCATGCATCCCGACGGCTTTCCGACCTGCTCCTACGACGCAGCCGACATCGCCGCGCTCGCTGGCGCCACCGTCGACGAACTCGAGCTCGCCGATCTCTTCGGTCGCGCCGGCACCGTCTCCCCCGAGACGCTCGCGCAGACCCGCGCGGCGGCCAGCGCCGACCTTGCCGGCCTCGACGCCGTCGACCAGGTTCAACTCGACCGTTCGCTGCGCCTGAAACCCGCCATCGAGGCGCTGCGGGCCGAGGGCCGCTACGACGCCTTCGCCATCCGCTGCTGGCCGGAGACCTTCACCGAATATGGCGGCGCGGTGTGCGGGCCGGTGTCGATGATGGGCGAGGCGCGGGTACCCTGCGCCTGCGAGGCCGACGTCTACGGCGCGCTGACGACGCTGCTGCTCCAGAAAATCGCCGATGCGCCGGCCTTCCTGACCGACCTCGTCGACCTCGACGCGGACGACGACACCGGCGTCGTCTGGCACTGCGGCCAGGCCCCGGTCTCGATGGCCGATCCCGACGCCCTGGCCCGCGCCACGATCCACACCAACCGGAAGATGCCGCTGCTCTACGAATTCCCGCTGAAGCCCGGCCGCGTCACCTTTTTCCGCATCAGCCAGGCGCGCGGCCGTCCGGTCGCGGTCATAGGCGGCGGCGAGATGCTGAAGCGGCCGATGGCCTTCACCGGAACCTCCGGCGTCGTCCGCTTCGACACGCCGGCCAGGATCCTGCTCGACCGCATCATGGGCGCGGCGCTCGAGCATCACATGGCGCTCGCCTATGGAGACCACCGGAATGCTCTCGACGCCGCTGCCCGATCGCTCGGCCTTCCCGTCCTCGATCTCTGACGTGCGGCCGATGACCATCCGCTACGGCATCATCGGTTCGGGCATGATGGGGCGCGAGCACATGCGCAACATCGGCCTGCTCGAAGGCACCGAGATCACCGCCGTCTCCGACCCGCATCTGGAAAGCCGCGAACTTGCGGCCGGTCCCTATGGCGAGCGCTGCCGCGCCTTCGCCGACCACCGCGACCTGCTTGCGTCGGGCCTCTGCGACGCGCTGGTCATCGCCAGCCCCAACGACACCCATGCCGCCATCCTGCGCGACGTGCTGGCGACGGACCTGCCGATCCTGGTCGAAAAGCCGCTCTGCGCCACTGTGGACGACTGCCGCGCGGTCCTGAAGCTCGCCGAGGGCAGGGGCGCCCCGGTCTGGGTGGCGATGGAATACCGCTACATGCCGCCGGTCGAGCGCCTGCGCGCCGAGCTCGCCGCCGGCACGGCCGGCCGGCTGAAGATGATCTCCATCCGCGAGCACCGCTTCCCCTTCCTGCACAAGGTCGGCGACTGGAACCGGTTCTCCGCCCGCACCGGCGGCACGCTGGTCGAGAAATGCTGCCACTTCTTCGACCTGATGCGGCTGCTCGCGCAGTCCGAGGCCGTCCGCGTCTACGCCTCAGGCGCCATGGACGTGAACTTCCTCGACGAACGCTACGACGGCCGCACCCCCGACATCCTCGACAACGCCTTCGTCGTCGTCGATTTCGCCAACGGCGTCCGTGCCATGCTCGATCTGTGCATGTTCGCCGAAGGCTCCTGGTGGCAGGAGCAGGTCGCCGTCACCGGCGACGCCGCCCGCATCGAGGCCTTCGTGCCGGGCCCCGCCCGCTTCTCGCCCGACGGCCGCGAACGGATGTCGGAAGTGGTGATCTCGCCCCGCACCACCAAGCAGCCCGTGCGCGAGGAAATCCATGTCGACGAGACCATCCTCGCCGCCGGCGACCACCACGGCTCCACCTTCTTCCAGCACCAGAAATTCCTCGATCTCGTCCGCCACGGCGGTCGCCCGGAAGTCTCGCTCGACGACGGACTGAAATCCGTCCTCATCGGCGCCGCCGCCGAAGAGAGCGCCCGAACGGGCAGGGCGGTGGATCTGGGGTAAAAATACGGGGGCAGTTATACCCCGACTCCCCGAACCCCCGAAGAAATGGCGTTGACGATCGTTTGGCGAGCGATTCTGCTGGGTGCATGATTCGCGGTGGTTTTCTGTCGAAGGACGGGCGTGCCCATCTCGAGGCG
>NZ_JAOAOQ010000038.1 GCF_030398385.1 Aquibium sp. ELW1220
CCATGGCGGCATCGGCCGAGGCGCAGTCGACCGGCATCGCCCAGATCAACGTGGCGATCGGGCACATGGACCAGTCGACGCAGCAGAACGCCGCGATGGTGGAGCAGTCGACCGCGGCTGCGGTCTCGCTCAGCCGGGAGGCGGAGGCCATGGCGGAACTGGTCGGCCGGTTCGATGTCGGCGCCGGCCGCCATCTGTCCTCCGCGTCACGGCACGACAACGTCCGCTCCATGCATGGCACGCCATCCCGTTCGCAGCATGCGGCGCGGCCGAGCTATTCCGCGGGCCGTTCCGCGGCGCTGCGCAAGCCCGAACCGGCCGGGGAAGCGGACGGCTGGGAAGAGTTCTGATCGCCGCCGTACCGCACAGCTGGCTCTTCGTCAGCCTGCATGTCGGAGCGGTCCCGCCGCGACGTCGCCCGTTCACCCGAATGATTGGCGCCGCGCGCTCGTCTGAAGAGGGCCAGGTGGTTCATCACAACGTCCGGGCGGGATCGCGCCGAGCGAAGGGCGCCGCGCGGGGCCGTCTGCCGACGGACGACTGACTTGATGCGGGAGGGGAGCGCCTGACCGCACTTCGGACATCATGCCTGCCCTGGCGGATACGAGCGCCCTGACAAGGGACGGCAGGCGGCGCGAGATCCACGACGCGGCCTTAGGCGCTTTGGCGGCTCATCGCCCAGGATTGAAAAAAGGCATGATGCCGTACCCGAGCGGTCGTCTGCAAGCCACCGAAGGCCGCGTATCAACTTACCCGGCTTCACCGACCCTTCCGCCTCAACGACTGGCCGAACGGAATAGGGACCGGGGAAGAAAGCCACGTCGGCGTCGAAGTACCGGCGACTTGTTCGGCTTTGTGGGTAACCTCCCCAAGTCCTCGGCGCCGTTCATATGCTTGAGCGTCCACCGACTGCATTGCAGGGTTCCGCCGCGGCGGCCCTCAAGCTCCCGTGACCCTCCACAGGACGTCGCCGACGTCGTCCGCCACGAGCAGGGACCCGTCTGGTCCAAGCGTGACGCCGACCGGCCTGCCGTAGGAATACTTCTCGTCGGGTGACAGGAAGCCCCAAAGGATGTCTCTCGACGGGCCGGAAGGCCGTCCGTTCTCGAAGGGAACGAAGATCACGCGGTAGCCCGACAGCGTCGAGCGGTTCCAGGAGCCGTGCTGGCCGATCACCATGCCGTCCGGGAAACCCGGCAGCGTGCCGCCGGGCATCCAGCAGAGCCCCAGCGAGGCGGTGTGTCCGCCGAGCGCGAAATCGGGCGTGATCGCCCTGGCGACCATCGCGGCGTCCTGCGGCACGCGGTCGTCGACGATGCGGTTCCAGTAGCAGTAGGGCCAGCCGTAGAAACCACCGTCGACCACCGAAGTGAGGTAGTCGGGCGGGGTCTCGTCGCCAAGCCCGTCCCGCTCGTTGACGACGGTCCAGAGAACGCCGGAGGAAGGCTCCCAGGCCAGCCCGACGGGGTTGCGCAGGCCCGATGCATAGATGCGGTTCTGCCCGGTGGCGATGTCGAATTCATAGATCGCGGCGCGGCCTTCCTCGGCCTCCATGCCCTCGTCGGCGATGTTGGAGAGCGAGCCGACGCCGACATAGAGACGCTTGCCGTCGGGCGAAGGAAGGATCGAACGTGTCCAGTGTCCGGCCGGCTTGTAGGACGCGAGACGGCGCCCCGGCGCCTCGATGCGGGTATCGCCGTCGGCATAGGGGAACGCCACCAGCCCGTCAGTGTTGCCGACATAGAGCGTGCCATCGAGCATCGCCATGCCGAAAGGGTGGTTCAGGCCGTCGAGGAGCACGTGACGCGTCTCGGCCACGCCGTCGCCGTCGGCGTCGCGCAGCAGCGTGATTCGGTTCGGACTGTCGCCGAGGGCTGCGGCACGGCGCATCGTGGCCGACATGGCATAGTCGAAGATTGAACTGATGCCGCCCGGTACCGACAGCGCCTCGGCGGTCAGAACGTCTCCGTTGGGCAGGACGTGGATCCAGCGGGGATGCTTGAGGCCGGCGGCGAAGGCGTTGACCTTGAGTCCCCGGGCGGCGACCGGCAGGCGCCCGTCCTCCCAGCCGCGAGCCGTGGGCATCTTCAGCGTCGGGATCGCGCCCTGCGCCCTAGCGGGCGGTATGGAGGGCTGGTCGCCGAAAGCCTGTGCCAGGGCACCCTGGCCGCGATGGCGTATCCGGACCATGACGCCGCCGACGAAGGCGACGAGTTCCGCGAAGAGAGACGTTGCCATGGCTCTGGTCCTCGATGTCTGGCTTTCGCATTAGAACATCGGGTGCCGGAATGGAATCCGCGACGCTGACAAAACCGCAGTCGCGGCCTGGAGCCGTGCAGGCGAGGGAAGAACGAATTTTGCCGCTCCCGGTTGTGGGTGCCGGCCAGCTGAAATTTCGTTTCCAGAACTGGAATGAAATTGGAACCCCGTTCGAACAAGCCTTGGTTCGGCAGGCGCCCATGCCCTGACCGCCGCAAGCCGATCCGGTAGAAAATCGGTCAAGAGACTTCCCCTGCGAAGTCCAGGACATCCAGACCGGGAGACACACCGATGCGCATCGCTTCACTCGCCCTCACGCTTGGCGTGCTGGCCGCGCCCGCCGCCTTTGCCTCAGACGTCCGTCCTCTCGTGGATGCCGAATGGGTCAAGGCCAATGCCGGCCAGGAAAACGTCGTCGTCCTCGACATCCGCGACAAGGTCGCCGAGACCGATCTCGGGACGACCCCCTTCATCGACGGCGCGGTCGTGGCGCCCTATTCCACCGCAGGATGGCGCACGGAGCTCAACGGGGTGCCCGGCATGCTGCCGCCGGTCGAGCAGATCACCAAGCTGATCGGCGATCTCGGCATCGACGCGGACGACCATGTCGTCATCGTTCCCTGGGGCACCGATTCGACCGAGTTCGGCGGCGCGACCCGCGTCTACTGGACCTTCAAGTATCTCGGCCATGACGAGGTCTCGATCCTCGATGGTGGCTGGCGCCAGTACGACGCGGCCGGCGGCGCGCGTTCGGCCGAACCGGCAAAGCCGTCCCCCGTCGCCTTCGAATACGAGTTGCAGGACGAACTCCTGGCCACGACCGAGGAAGTCGCCGCAGCGCTCGAGTCCGGCACCAAGCTGGTCGACGGCCGCCCGGCCGAGCAGTTCGAGGGCAAGTCCAAGAGCCCGGTCGTGCGAACGGAAGGCACGATCCCGGGCGCCGTCAACATCAAGCACGGCGATCTCTACAGCGCGGAATATGCACTGTTTGCCCGCCCCGAAACGGTGAAGGCGCTGTCGGAGGCCGTCGGCCTTGCCGCCGACGAGAAGAACATCGCCTTCTGCAACACCGGTCACTGGGCCTCGGTTGCCTGGTTCGGCCTGAGCGAGGTGCTGGGCAACAAGAACACCTCCATGTATGACGGCTCGATGGCCGAGTGGACAGCCGATCCCAAGCGTCCGGTCGAGAACCGCTCGGGCACCTGAGCCTTTCCAACGGACGTCACGAACGCCTGCGAATGTCCGGAGCGATCCGGACATTTGGCGTTTTCGAGCAAGCGACAGAAGCGGCACAAGAGACCATGACCGACATTCCTCTCGATCGATCTCCTGCGGAGCGTGCGAAGACCGTGCTCCCGGCCACCATGGACCGGGCACCGGCGCTCATCTCCGGCGGCGCGCTGATCGTCGGCTTTGCCGCCATCGCGGGCCTGATCGACCTGCGTCAGGCAGCGCTTTTCCTGGTGGGCGGGCTTCTCGGCGCAGCGCTCTATCACGGCTCCTTCGGCTTCACGGGCGGCTGGCGCCGCTTCGTCGTGGAGCGGCGCGGACGGGCGCTGCGGGCGCAGATGCTGATGATCGGCATCGCGGCCGTCGCGATGATCCCGCTCCTGGCAGCCGGCAGCCTCGGCGGCAAGCCGCTGGTGGGCGCCCTGGCGCCGGTCGGCGTATCGGTGCTCGTCGGCGCGGCCCTGTTCGGCCTTGGAATGCAGCTCGGCGGCGGCTGCGGTTCTGGCACGCTGTTCACCGTGGGCGGCGGGTCGGCGCGCATGCTCGTGACCCTCGCGTTCTTCATCGTCGGCGCCGTCGTCGGCACGGCGCATCTGCCGTGGTGGCTCGAACTGCCGTCGCTCGGCGTCATCGATCTCGGCCGGGAGCTTTCGACCGGCAACGCCGTCCTCGCCACGCTGGCCGCGCTCGGGCTCGTCGCTCTGGCGACGGCGCTGGTGGAGCGGAGGGCGCATGGCGATGTCGAGTGGGAAGCGACGCCGCCCCGCGCAGGCTGGGCATGGCTGCTCAAGGGGCCATGGCCGCTGGTGGGCGCCGGACTCATGCTGGCGGTGCTCAACATCGCGACGCTGCTGCTCGCGGGGCATCCATGGTCGGTGACCTTTGGCTTCGGCCTCTGGGGCGCGAAGATCGCGCAGGCGGCAGGCGTTCCAGTCGAGACATGGGCTTTCTGGACCTGGCCCGGGCCGCAGTCGGCGTTGGCGTCGAGCGTGCTTTCCGACGTCACCTCGGTGATGAATTTCGGCATCATCCTTGGCGCCGGGCTTGCGGCCAGCCTTGCCGGAAAGTTCGCGCCGAAGGCGAAGCTGCCGGTCGGTTCGTTGCTGGCCGCCATTACTGGTGGTCTATTGATGGGCTATGGCGCGCGTCTTTCGTTTGGCTGCAACATCGGGGCCTTGTTTTCCGGCATCGCCTCGGGCAGCTTGCACGGGTGGCTGTGGTTCGCTGCCGCCTTCGCCGGGTCGTTCGCCGGCGTTGCGGCACGTCCTCTCTTCGGTCTCGACGGGTTTTCCAGGAAATGAGTGCCAGAAACACCCTCCTCTTCGGTGCAGCGCTCGCGGCTGCGACTGCGGCCGTCGCGGTCGATCATGCGCGCCATCCCGTGCCGAGGGCGCAGGAACAGACGCAGACCCCCCCGGCCACCGGCGCTGCGCCCTGCGCTGCCGCTGCTCCCTGTGCGGCGGGTGCGCCGCGCGTGGCTCAGCCTGCGGCTCCTGCCGCCGCACCATGCGCTGCCGCGGCTCCCTGCGCGGCTGCACCCGCAAAGCTTGCGCCGCCTCCGGCGCCGGCTGCCCCACCTGCCGCGCCGGCGAAGCTTGCACCGCCGCCGCCGCCCGCTGCTCCGCCGGCTGCGCCTGCAAAGCTCGCGCCGCCGCCGCCGCCCGTTCCCCTGCCGGAGAAGACCAATGGCTGACGATCGGGAGCATGCGCTCGGCGAGATCGCCTTCTGCGAGAGCATCCTCGCCAAGGGCGGCCAGAGCGTGCTCACCGAAACGTTTCGAGAAACGTCCTCCATCGCCGCCTGGGAGCATTATCCGCCCGGCGACGTGTTCGATCCCTCGAGCGGGGCGCAGTGGTTCTACCATTGTCATCCGGCCGGGGAGGATGTGGTGGAGCATGGCCATTTCCACTGTTTCGTGCGGCCGCACGGCGTCGACGGTCCCATCCATCACCTCGCCGCGGTCGGCGTTGACGCACATGGGCGGATGCTGCGGCTGTTCACCGTGAACCAGTGGGTGGTGGGCGACGACTGGCTCGACGCGGAGGGGACCATCGCGCTCCTGCCGCGCTTCGACGTCCACATGCCGCGCCCGTCCTATCTCGTGAACCGCTGGCTGACCACGATCTTCTTCGCCTACGAAGCCGAGATCGCCGACCTCATCCGCGCACGCGACCAGGCGCTGGCCGATCATGTCGCGCCAACAGGAGTGGAGGTCCGCCAGGACCGGGCGCTCGAGGTGACGTCGGAGATGGTCTTCGAGGTGCAGCCGACACCCGAAGGCGACGCCGACGCCGACGCCGACGCCGGCTGAGATCAGCAGGGCGTCAGCCAGATCACCCCGGCAAAGCAGACCGCGGACGCTGCCGCCGACAGCAGCGCCAGCCGCGACGCAGCCTTCCGCATGAAATCGGCCGTTCCCGTCTCCGGTCGGCCGTCGACCGTCGTCCAGGCCGTCGAGCGGACGAGGAGCCCGACGTGCCCGGCCAGCACAACGGCGAAGAGGGCGATCAGGACCGCGCGCTGGACCGTCAGGGGACCGACGAGGATCTCCGCGTTCCAGCCGAGGCTGCAACCCGTGGCCTGCGCACCATAGATGGCAAGGAATGCCGCGCTCCACAGCAGGAAGCCGGAGATGACGACGGCCAGCGGTCCGATCTCGCGCAGCTGGCGTCTCATGCCTCGCCTCCGGGCGCGCCGAGTTCTGCCAGCAGCCACCAGAAGGAGAGGGTGATGACGCCCGCCGCGAAGGCGTAAAGGTGGACGAGCAGGCCGATCCGAAGGTCGAGCAGGCGGGCGGGCGAAACCCAGCCGGCAGAGACCCGCCACAGGCCGTAGCAGGCGAAGACGAACCCGATCATCGCATGCAGGGCGGCATAGCAGAGCGCGACGAAGACGGTCGCGGCGGCGGCATGCGCTGTCGGGTCGGCGATCGACACGGCCGACCAGGCGAAGAAGCCCGCACTTGCCGCATGCATCGCGGCGGTCAGCGCCAGCGGTGCCGTGCGGCCCGCGGCCCCGGCGCTCACGCCCCCGAGGGCAGCCACTCCACCGATCGCCAGGACGGCCAGTACGGCAAGGCTCGAAACAAGGTCCGGGCGCGGCATGTCGGGCGGGGGCCACCCCGGCGCTGAAATCCACAGGAAAAGCCCTCCGAAGGCCAGCGAGGCAACCAGCGTCGCATTCGCGATCAGCGCAAAGAGCGTGGCCCAGATCGAGGGCGCGTTGCGGCTTTCGAAGTGCGAAGGAACCGAGATGCCCCGACCGATCGGTTCCGGCCCCGTGTCGCCTTGCCTGCCGCGGCCGACGGTCCACCGGAGGAACAGGGCGACGATCAGGAGCGGCGCGATCGAGGCGATCCAGTAGACCTTGAAGAGCATGGCGAGGAAGAAGACGCCGGTGCCGAGGGCCGTGATCAGGGGCAGGTAGCTGGGGCGCGGCAGTTCCACCACCTGTTCGACGCCGCCGCCGATCGCCTCGACGGCGAGCGTTTCCATGCGGCCCTCGCGCACGAAGCCGAGATAGCCGCGCCCGGCTGCAAGTTCGGCGCCCACGTCGTCCGGACGGAGCGTGTCGGCGCGGGCCTCGACATGCGGCAGCGAGGCGAAGGCGTAGGCTGGAGGAGGCGTCGGCATCGCCCATTCGAGCGTCTGCGCCCGCCAGGGGTTGCGCCGGAAGGCCTGCCCGAAGCGGAAGTGCAGCGCAAAGTCGAGCAGCACCAGGCCAAAACCGATCGCCATGATGAAGGAGCCGACCGAAGAGACGAAGTTGAAGATCTCGAGCCCGGGCTCCGCGGGATAGAGGTGCGCCCGGCGCGGCATGCCGCGAAGCCCCGTCAGGTGCATGATGAAGAAGGTGACATTGAAGCCGACGAAGATCATCCAGAAGGCCGGCTTCGCCAGGTGATTGACCGCCATGCGGCCGGTGATGTGCGGCACCCAGTAGTAGGCAGCCCCCAGGATGGGGAACACGAAGCCGCCGACCAGAACGTAATGCAGGTGCGCGACGACGAAATGGCTGTCGTGGGCCTGGATGTCGAACGGCACCATCGCGACCATCACGCCGGTCAGGCCGCCGATGACGAATATGAAGAGAAAGCCGAAGAAGTAGAGCATCGGCAGCGAGAAGCGGGGCCGGCCGTGCGAGAGCGTGGCGAACCAGGCGAAGATCTGCACGGCGGTCGGAATGGCGACGAGCGCGCTCGCGGCGGAGAAGAAGCTGAGCGCGAGATGCGGGATGCCGACGAGATACATGTGGTGGACCCACAGTCCGAGTGACAGGAAGCCCATGGCGATCAGCGCCACCACGACGGCCTGATAGCCCGCGAGCGGGCGGCCGGCGAAGACCGGAAGGAAGGTGGATATGGCGCCGGCGGCCGGCAGGAAGATGATGTAGACTTCCGGATGGCCGAAGAGCCAGAAGAGGTGCTGCCACAGCAGCGGATCGCCGCCGCGTGCCGGGTCGAAGAAGGGCAGGTCGAAGGCGCGCTCGAGTTCGAGCAGGATCGATCCGAGGATGAGCGGCGGGAAGCCGACGAGCATCATGCCCGCCGTCACCAGCATGTACCATGCGAAGATCGGCATTCGGTCGAGCGACATGCCCGGTGCGCGCAGCTTCAGGATGCTGACGAGGATCTCGATGGCCGCAGACAGCGCCGAAATCTCCACGAAGGTGATGCCGAGCAGCCAGACATCGGCGTTGATGCCCGGCGAGAAGACGCGCGAGGAGAGCGGCGTGTACATGAACCAGCCGCTGTCGGGCGCGACGCCGAGGGCAAGGGCCGCGATTATGATCGTGCCCCCGAAGAGATAGCACCAGTAGCCGTAGGCGGTGAGGCGGGGGAAGGCGAGGTCGCGTGCGCCCAGCAGTTTCGGGAGAAGGTAGATCGCCAGCCCTTCCAGCATGGGGATGGCGAAGAGGAACATCATGATCGTTCCGTGCATGGTGAAGACCTGCGCGTAGACGCCTTCCTCCATGAACGGGCTTTGCGACGAGGCGAGCTGGGTCCGGATCAGCATCCCGAGCAGTCCGCCGATGGCAAAGAAGATGGCCGCCGTGGCCATGAAGCGCTTCCCGATCACGGAATGGTTGACGGCCGCCAGCCGGGCGAGCCCCGGTCCGGTGCCCCAGATCGCCGTGAGCTGCCTGTGCAGGCGGAGCGCTTCGCTTCCTCGCGGCTGCGTCATTCGGCGAAGTCCCTTTCCAGCAGGTCGAGGAAGGCGCCCGCTTCGTGCACCTTGACCTCGAAGCGCATGGTGGTGTGGCCGGTGCCGCAATACTCGGCGCAGAGCCCGCCGAAGGTTCCGGTGCGGTCGGCCACAAGCCGCACGTGGTTGCGATGGCCGGGCACCGCGTCGATCTTGCCGCCCAAGGCCGGAACCCAGAGGCTGTGGATCACGTCCGCGCTGACCGTCACGATGTCGACCGGGCGGTCGACGGGCATGTGCAGCACGCCGACGGTGACGGGGCCGCCTTCGGCGCCGACATAGTGGAACTCCCACTGCCACTGCCGCGCATGGGCCTCGACGCGAAGGGGATCACCTTCCCCCTCGCGTGCCAGCAGGTGCTCGCCTTGCACCAGCGACACGAGGAGCAGGGCCATCAGGACCGGCGCCGGCATCACGAGCCCGCCCCACAGGATCCATCGGCCGGCGGGCAGCCTCGCGCCGACGGACGGCTTCAGCATGACCAGCGCGAACAGGCCCATGACCAGCGCAAAGAGCACGATGGCGGCAAAGAACATGACCCACCACAGCCGCGCGATCGCCCGGGCGCCCGGGCCGGCGGGATCGAGCGCCGAGGCGTCGCCGGCGCAGCCGGCCAGCAGGACCGGCGCCACAAGCAAGACGGCAGGGAACAAGAAGGCGCGCGCGCGCCTTACTGCCGGAACAGGAGTTCCCGCATGTCCGACAGCGAAAGCCGCCCCAATCCGGTCAACCAGGCCGTCAACGAACTGGATGTGACGTCCGCGGTGGCGATCGCCGGCCATCCGATCCACGCCATGAGCGTGCATTTTCCGATCGCCCTGGTCATAGGCACGCTCGGTATCGACATCTTCTACTGGTGGTCGGCCGATCCGTTCTGGCTGCGGGTCGGGCTGTGGTCGTCGGGCTTCGCTTTCGGCGGCGGACTGGTCGCCGCGTTCGCCGGAACGGCGGAACTGCTTCTGGTGCGCGGCATCCGTGGCCGGGTGGCGAGTTGGGCGCACGGCGTGGCTGCCATGACGCTGATCGCCGTGGCTGGGCTGAACTGGGGCATCCGGGTGCAGGATACCGCCGACGTCCTGCCGCACGGTCTCCTCCTGTCGCTGCTGGCGACGTTCCTGACCGGTCTTGCCGGCTGGCACGGCGGAAAACTGATCTTCCATCACGGCATCGGCCTCATGGTATCGGCCAAGGACTGAGGTCCTCGGCCAGCCGGCGCAGGCCGCCCGGCTCGGTCAGCACGGAGGGGACAAGGCTCCTCCATTCGATCTCGGGTTTCGCCAGGACGAGGGCCAGCACACCCACGATGAGGGCGACCGTTGCCGCGGTCACGGCAATGAAGCGCCAGACGGGATAGATCTGCCCTTCCTCGAACAGGCGGATGATGACCAGCCCCGTCAGCGTGTGGAGGAGGGCAAGCAGGGCCACGAGCGCCAGTTTGGCCGAAAGCCAGGGCTGATAGGCCTGGCTGACGAAGATCAGGCCGGCTCCCGAGGCTATGGCAAGGAACGCGGCCGGCGAGACCAGCTTGAGGAAGGCGAACCGTGTGGTTCGCTGGAGCATGTACAGGCGGTCGCCCTGTACGATGCGGGCGCGCTGCACATAGAGGCCAGGCAGGCTGACGAGACCGGCCATCCAGACGCAGACGGCCGCGATGTGCAGCAGCTTGAGCCAGACGATCATCCGTTCCGACCATGGATCGTCAACTGGCGTCCCCTTCGACTTCCGCTCGATCACGCCTGTCATGGCGCGTCCCGCCGATGGCATGCAGCACGACGGTGCGCGGCCATGGGCGGGCGACAGGAACAGGAACACGGCAGGGGAGCGATGGTTCCGGGGCAGCGGCAGGTTCGACGGGCGCAGCCGTTGGGGCGTCGGAGTCGTCTGCGTCCCGCGGCGGGGATGCCCGATCGGCCGGCTTTGCTACCGCGGGGTCGGTCGGTCGCCGATCCCGTCGCGCGCGGCGATCGTCGTTCGGGCGCTGCCTGCGAGGGCGTAGAAGGCGAGCAGGACGAGGCCGGCCGCCGACACCACGTATTCGAGTGTCCAGCCACCGAGTTCGTGGATCGGCGCGATCATCGCGTTGCCCAGGATCGTCCAGCCGATGCGCGTCGCGAGCCCCAGCGGCCTGAGGGCGTGGCCGACCAGCCCGCCGGTGACGAGCACGAGCGCGGCTGCCGAACTGACGAAGACGTAGACGATGTCGACCGCGCTGCCGACCATCAGGAGCCCCGGCTTGTAGATGAACAGGAAGGGCAGGATGTAGGCGATCCAGCCGAAGCGGAAGCCTTCGATGCTGGTCTTGAGCTGCGGCGCGTTGGCGATGCTGGCCGCGGCGAAGGAGGCCATGGCGATCGGCGGCGTGATCATCGACAGCATGCCGTAGTAGAAGACGAACATGTGCGCCTGCATCGGCGCGATGCCGAGCTGCGTCAGGGCAGGGGCCGCCAGCGACGCCATCAGGAGATAGACGCCGGTGGTGGGCAGTCCCATGCCGAGCACGACGCCGACGCCGGCCGTCACCAGCAGCAGGGCAAACAGGCTCTCGCCGCCGAAGTCGAGCAGGTAGAGCGACAGCGCGAAGCCGAGGCCCGTGGTGGTGAGCAGACCGATGATCATGCCGGCGGCGGCGGTGATCAGGAGGATGTCGCAGGTGGACTGACCGGTCTTCACGATCGCGTCGAGCAGTCTGCGCGGCGACAGCCGCCGTTCCTCGGGTCCGAAGAACGAGGTGGCGAGGCCCAGCGCCACCATCGCCACGATCGCCCAGATGGCTGCAAGCTCGGCGCGGACGTTGAAGCTGAAGATCGAAACGAGAAGCACGCCGATGCCCAGCATGGGGAGCCAGCCCTGGGCGAGGACCGAGGCCATCGGGGTGCGGTCGAGGTCCTTCAAAGACGGAATGCTGTCGCGGTGGGCGATGAAGTGGATCTGCACGAAGACGGACAGGTAGTAGAGGATCGCGGGCAGCAGCGCCGCGATGACGATGTCGCGGTAGGGAACCTGCAGGAGTTCGGCCATCAGGAAGGCGGCTGCGCCCATGATCGGAGGCATCAGCTGGCCGCCGGTCGAGGCGACCGCCTCGATGGCGCCGGCCTGCTCCGGCCGGAAACCCGCCTTCTTCATCATCGGGATGGTCATGACGCCGGTGGACATCACGTTCGAGACCGCGCTGCCGGAGATCGATCCGAAGAGGGCGGACGCCGTGACGGCGACCTTTGCGGTGTTGCCGGGGCCGTTTCCGGCCACGCGAAGAGAGAGCTGCGTGAAGAAGTCGCCGCCTCCGACGGCCAGCAGCAGGCCGCCGAACAGTACGAAGACGACCACCACGAAGGCCGCGATCTGCAGCGCCTGGCCCCATGTGGCGGTCGAGTCGGTGCCGAGGAAGCGCAGGACGTCGGCGATCGGCTGCGGCCGCCCCGTCAGGGCGCCGGGGACCCAGTCGCCGAACAGCGCGTAGAGCAGCATGACGATGAAGATGATGATCAGGGCCCAGCCGATGACCCGGCGCAGCCCCTCCATCACCAGGCCCGTGGTAACGATGCCGAGGAGCAGTGCTTCCGTGGGACGCTGGAAGGCGCCTTCCGAGAGGACGGGAAAGCGGATGAAGACGAAGAGGCCGAGCCCGAAGGCGGCGACGCCCAGCGCCGCATCGACTGCGTTGAAGAGGCCTCTTCCGGGCCGGCAGGCCCGGAAGAAGACCACCGCGAGCGCCGCGCCCAGCATGAGCGCGGCGATCTGTTCCGGGTAGATGAGAATGCCGAGACGTTGCGGAACCGATGCGATCCAGGCGATTGATCCGGCCGGCACGAGCACGGCCAGGACCGCGGGAACGATGCGAAGCGGATTGCGAACGTCTGCGTTCATCTCGATCTAACCCTGGCGGCGGTCGATCATTCGCCGGTCCAGATGCCGACGCTCTTGTAGAACTCGATCGCGCCCGGGTGGTACTCGAGCACGCCCGCCTTGCCGATCTTGGCAGGATCGTATTCGTTCCAGATCGGGCCGGTTTCCTTGAGCGCCGCCTGGCCTTCGAAAAGCGCCTTGGCGACCTTGGCCACGACCTCGTTCGGCACCTCTGCATTGGCAAAGAGGGTGTAGTCGTAGGCGAAGATCACCGTGTCCTCGCTGACGCCCGGCACCTTGTAGGATCCGACCGGCTTGAGGAACGTTCCCGGAAGCTCGGCGGCCAGCACCTTCTCGTCGCCTTCCTTGTAGTTGAGGAAGGTCACCCCCTTGAGCGTGGTCTCGAAATCGAACGTGTACTGCGCGCCGGCGGTGGCGATCGTCAGGTCGGTCGCGCCGTCCTTGAAGGCCTGGAACTGCGCGGGGAAGTTCGCGGTAGGGACGCTGGTCACGTCGTCATAGGTCAGGCCGGCCGTGGCGAGCGAGGCGCGGATGATGTAGTCGCCGAGCGAATTGGCCGGGAAACGCGGCACGCGCTTGCCCTTGAGGCCATCCAGCGTCTTGATGCCGAGCGACGAGGGAACCATCATTCCGGCGTTGAACGGGATCAGCGTGGCGACCAGCTTGAGGTTGGGCGCGGGCTGGCCAGCCGACATGCCTTCGCCCTTGAGGGCGTAGAAGGTCTGCGGATAGTTGGCGATGCCGAATTCGACGCGGCCGTCATTGACCAGCGGAATGTACTGCGACGTGTTGGCCAGCATCTGCGGCCGGACCTGGAGGTCGGTGGCCTGCGACACGGTCTTGGCGATCGCTGTCGCGATCTGCTCCGTCGCGCCGCCCTGGGTGGTCGCCAGGCCGATGGTCTGCGCCATTGCGCCGGAGACGGTCGTCACGGCGATGGCGGCCGCGAAGGCGAGGGATTTCAGCATGGTCTCGTTCCCTTTTCTCGGTTTCGTTTCCTGAAGGGTGGCGGCCGGTGGAAGCCGGCCGCCACGGCAGCCGCTCGATCGTGTGCCTTATTCGCACTTATCGGCGGGAGCCTCGTCGAACTTGGTCCACTCGCCGCCCTTGATCTCGATGACGTAGCCCGGCAGTTCGGCGTCGTGGCCTGCAAAGCAGATGTCGTCTCCGAGGATGCCGGAGAAGCGCACGCCTTCCATGCCCGCGACGATGGCCGCGCGCTCTTCCTCGAGCTTGGCCGGATCGCCCGTCACGCCGGCCTTCTCCATCACCTGCTTCAGCAGGAAGATGGTGTCGTAGGCCTGGGCGTCGGAATGGTGGGCGCCGAGCTTGTGGATGCCGCGCTTGCCGGTCTCCTCGACGAACTTGGCGTTGAAGGCCTGCGAGGCCTCGGTGCGGCCCTTCCAGAAGCCGGCGACGAGCAGGGTGCCGTCGCCTTCGGGACCGAACAGTTCGACGACGTTCGGATCGGCGAAGATCTGCGAGCCGATGATGCGGCCCTTGAAGCCCTGGCGGCGCAGTTCCTTGATGACCTTGGAAGCCGATTCCGGCAGCGCGGCGATGGCGACGAGGTCGGGGTCGGCCTGCATGATCTGCGCGGCCTGCGCGGACATGTCGAAGCTCTTGTACTGCACCGCGATCGGGTCGCCGTGCTTGATGCCGGCCTTTGCGAGCAGGGCAGGGTAGAGCTTGGTGCCGGCTGCGTTGGAGACGACCTCCTCGGAGATGTAGACGATCTCGGCCGTGTCGGCCTTGATGCCCTTGGCCTTGATCGAATTCAGGAGGCGGCCGAACTGCTTGGTCTCGTCTTCCGTCAGGCGCCAGCCATAGGTGCGGCCGTCGGTCAGGCCGGGCGCCGAGGCGGACGTCGGCATCATCAGGACCTTGAGGCGCTCGGCGTCATTGAGCGCGACAGCCGATTCACCCGACGAGAAGGGGCCGGCGATGGCCAGCACGCCGTCGTCCTGGATGAGCTTGCGGGCGCCGACCGAGGCCTGCTTGGGGTCCGAACCGGTGTCGAAGCGGACGATTTCGACGGGCTTGCCGTTGATGCCGCCGGCGGCATTGATTTCCTCGACGGCGATGTCGATGGCCGTCAGCGTCGGCTCGCCGGGACCCTTGAGCGGGCCTGCGGTGACGACGATGTTGCCGATCTTGATGGTTTCCTGCGCGTAGGCGGTGCCTGCAGCGAGCAGGATCGCGGCTGCGGCGAGTAGCGACCTGACTTTCATTGCTGTTCTCCTCTTGGGTTGTTTCGTTGTCTTGTGCAGTTCCGTCCGCCGTTCACGCGCGCTCTCCGATCGCGGGCGATGGCGAATTCTGGTGCCCTCCGAGATAGGCTTCGGTCAGGGTCGGATTTCTGGACAGGGCTTCGGCGGTGTCTTCGAGCACGATCGAGCCCAGTTCGAGGACGTAGCCCCTGGCGGCGACTTCGAGCGCCATGGTGGTGTTCTGTTCGACCAGCAGGATGCCGATGCCGGACTGGTTCAGTTCGACGATCAGGTCGAAGAGCCGCGAGACGAAGAGCGGCGACAGGCCGAGCGAGGGTTCGTCGAGCATCATCAGGCGCGGACGGCCGACCAGCGCGCGACCGATCGCCAGCATCTGCTGTTCGCCGCCCGACAGCACGCTCGCCTTCATGTCGCGGCGTTCCGCCAGATTGGGAAAACGGTCGTAGATGGCCTCGATGTCGCGGGCGGCGTCGCGGTCCGAGCGCAGGTAGACGCCCATCTGCAGGTTTTCGTGGACCGTCATCGACACGAAGATCTGGCGGCCTTCGGGAACCAGCATCATGCCGGAGCGCACGCGGGCCGACGGGCTCGCGTTGGTCAGGTCCCTGCCGTCGAAGACGATGCGGCCGCCGGCGGGTCTCACCGCTCCCTGCAGGGCGCGCAGCAGCGAGGTCTTGCCGGCGCCATTGGCGCCGAGAACCGTGACGATCTCGCCTTCGCCGACCGTGATCGTGGCGTTGCGGACCGCATGGGTGCGGCCATACCGGACGTCCAGGCCGGAAACCTCAAGCAACATGGTCGGCCTCCGCGTGGGTCCTGGCCTTCTCCGCCTGCCGGGTCCCGAGATAGGCCTCCAGCACGGCCGGATCGTCCTGCACGGTGCGGGTCGAGCCGTCATAGATCTTGCGGCCGAAGTTGAGCACCACCGCATGGTCGCAGAGGCTGCGCACGAGGCTCATGTCGTGCTCGACGACGAGCAGGGTGACGCCGGACTGCGAGATGGTCATCAGGAAGTCGCGCAGGTTGGCCGTCTCGGTGTTGTTCAGTCCCGCCGCCGGCTCGTCGAGGAGGAGGATCTTCGGCTTCGCGACGAGGGCGCGCACCACCTCGATCTTCTTGCGGATGCCGTAGGGCAGGGTCGCGACGACCTCGCCCGGATAGGTCGAGAGGCCCATGCGGTCGAGCAGGTCCTCCGCTTCGCGGCGCCATTTCGAGCGGCCGAAGAGCGAAATCGGGGTCAACATGCCCGCCAGGTTGCCGGCGCGGGCCTGCTGGCCCAGCATCACGTTCTCGACCACGGACAGATGCGGCATCAGGCGGATGTTCTGGAACGACCGTGCAACGCCCAGACCGATGCGGGACCGCGAAGGGAGGGCGTCGATCGACTGCCCTTCCAGCCTGATCTCGCCTTCCGACGGCGCGAAGACCCCGGAGATCAGGTTGAACACCGTCGTCTTGCCGGCGCCGTTCGGACCGATCAGGGCGGTGCGCGAGCCTTGCGGAACCTCGAAGGACACGTCGGTGATGACCGCCAGGCCGCCGAAGTTCTTCGAGACGGCGTGGAGCGAAAGCAGCGGCGCGCTCATGCCACCTGCTCCCTTGCGGAGGAGGACCTGCGGAAGCGAAGCCGCTCGATCATGGTGCGGGTGATCAGTCCTTCGGGCCGAAGCACCATCATGGCGATGGTCAGCGCGCCGAGGATCACGAAGCGCCAGGAATCGTCGGGCGGACCGACCGGCTCCTCGATGCCGACGAGCGCGGCGAGGAAGGACTTCACCTGCGGCAGGACCGTGCGTAGCAGTTCGGGAAGCAGCGTGAAGAAGGCGGCACCCGCCAGCGGACCCCATGCCGTCTGGGTGCCTCCGAGAAGGACGTAAAGGAGCACGTAGATCGACACGAGCGCGTTGAAGCTCTGGATCTCCACGAAGGAGAAGGAGTGGGCGTAGAGCCCGCCGGCCAGCCCGGCCAGCGCGCCGCCGATGGCGAAGGCGCAGACCTGGACCATGCGGATGTTGACGCCCATCAGGTCGGTGACCACCTCGTCGTCATGCGTGGCGCGCATCGTCAGGCCGAAGCGGGTCGACATCAGGTAGAACACGAAGAGCGTGACGAAGCCTGCGACGATCACCGGGATTTCCCAGTCGATGAAGGCGGGCACCGACATGCCCATGGCGCCGCCGAGCGTCTCGGAGTTCAGGATCGTTCCGGCGACGACTTCGGCGAAGGCGAACGTCGCCAGCACCAGGTAGACCCCGCGGGTCCGCAGGATCGGGAAGGCGATGAGGAAGCCGACGACGCCGGCGACCACCATGCCGACGCCGACCGTCACGGGGACCGGAAGGCCGAACATCGCGGAGAGATAGGCGGCGGTGTAGGCGCCGAGCGCCTGGAAGCCGGCGCCGCCGAGGTTGAGCTGTCCCGTCGCGACCGGCAGGAAGATGCCGTAGGCGAAGATGACGTTGATCGCGAGGATCGAGAGGATGCCTGCCCAGTAGCCACTCATGGTCAGAGCTTCCCCTTGCCGATGGAGTGGTGGCCGAGAAGGCCTTGCGGGCGCAGCAGCAGGGTCAGCAGAAGCAGCCCCCAGACCGCGACCTGCACCGTGTCGGCGCCGAAGAAGTGGATGGTCATCATCTCGGTCAGGCCGACGATGAGGCCGCCGAGAACGGCGCCCCAGATCGAGCCCAGTCCGCCGACCACCATGCCGGCGATGGCCTTGGTGCCGATGTCCTCGCCCATCTGCGGCGAGACCTCGCCATAGTTGACGGCGAAGAGCGCGCCGGCGAGGCCGCAGAGAAGCCCGGTCAGCATGAAGACGACCGGAACCACGCGGTTGGTGTCGACGCCCAGGATGTTGGCCGCGTCCGGATTTTCGGCGATGGCGCGCAGGCCACGCCCGATACGGCTTCTCTTGAGGAGCCATGTCAGGCCGACGACGATGAGCACCACGATGCCGAGGCTCACGACCTGCGGAATGCGCACGAAGATGCCGCCGATCGACATCGTCAGGTCGGCGCTCGGGCCGGGGAAGCGTTGCGCGTCCGTGCCGTAGCCGATGCGGACCAGGTTCTCGAGCACCAGCAGGAAGCCGAGCGAGGAGACCAGCGGAATGGCGTGCTCGGTGGAGTCGCCATACTTCGTCTTCAGGTAGCGGAAGGTGAAGCGCTCGACCAGAAGCGACGCCAGGATCGCGGCGCACATGCCGAAGAACAGGGCGAGCGGCCAGGGCAAAGGTCCGGACAAACCGAACGGCAGGCCCCAATAGGCCAGAGCCCAACCGACCATGCCGGCCAGCATGAAAAGGGTGGGGATCGTGAAATTCAGGAAATTGAGAACGCCGATCGTCAGAGTGAACGCCACTGCCACGGTCACGTAGACGCTGCCGAGCATGACGCTGTTGACGAATTGCTGAATCAGCAGCATGGCGACGTCTCCCGGTCATGCCGACCGTTTGTATACATTGATTTGAGCCTGCCGTCGCGATTTGGATACAAAATCGCGTGCCTGACTGTCACGATGCGATACAAATGCCCTCCAGCGCCGCTTCAAGCGGTTCCTTGCGGCGGCTTGCGCCGTCCCATGGTGCGTTGGGATCGTAGATCCCGGCTCAGTTCCCGCTCTCGCGGCATCGCGCAAGTTTCTTGCGCAAAAACCCCTGCGTTCTGCGGTTGCGGGCCATTTGACGGCCTCTCGTTACCGCGCTTCCCGGCTATCCGTACGACGCCGGGGATCGATCCGGCGTGCATTTCAGGACGGCTTCGTCGTCTCAACATACCCCGAAAATTTCAGTTGATATGTCCTGACAATATGTACACATTGAAAGGGTGCTTCGGCATTGTCAAGCGGAACATTCAAGAGGCCACTGGGTATGGTTGCAGACAAGGAACGGGTACTCATCGCGGGGGCGGGGCCGGTCGGGCTGGTCGCGGCGTGCGCGCTTGCGGAGGCCGGCATTCCGGTCACGATCGTGGAACAGAGCCGGGAACTGCCGAAGGATCTTCGGGCCTCGACGTTCCATCCGCCGACGCTCGACATGCTGGAGCGTTTCGGCGTCAGCGGCCGTCTCGTCGAGCAGGGACTGGTCTGTCCGCAGTGGCAGTTCCGCGACCGGTCGGAAGGGGTCGTCGCCACCTTCGACCTCGGCCTGCTGTCGAACGACACGAACCATCCCTATCGGCTGCAGTGCGAGCAGTGGAAGCTGACGGAACTGCTGCGCGGCTGGATCGAGGAGCGCGACTTCGTCGATCTCGTCTACGAGGCGGAGGCAGTCGGCGCCAGGCAGGACGACGCCGGTGCTACACTGATGGTGCGCCGGTCGGACGGCTCGGTCGAGGAGATGCGGGGTTCCTACCTGATCGCCGCCGACGGGGCTCGAAGCGCGATCCGCAAGTCGCTGGACATTCCCTTCGAAGGCATGACGATCCCCGAGATCTTCCTGTCGATGTCGACGCATTTCGACTTCGCCCAGGCGATTCCCGATCTGGCGCCCATCGCCTACGTCACCGATCCGAACGAATGGGCCGTGCTGCTGCGGACGCCGTCGCTGTGGCGCGTGCTGCTGCCGACCGATCCGAACCAGACCGAAGAGCAGATCAAGGACCCCGAGACGATGCAGGCGCGGCTGCAGGCGCTCTGCCCGAACGATGCCGGATACGACATCGTGCATGCCACTGCGTACCGCGTTAACCAGCGCGTTGCGGCGAACTTCGCCAGCGGCCGCATCTTCCTCGCCGGCGATTCCGCCCATGTGAACAACCCGCTTGGCGGGATGGGGATGAATGGCGGCATCCACGACGCGATCAACCTGACCGAGAAGCTGACGAAGGTGATTAAGGGCGAGGCGCCGTTCGAGCTGATGGGGCGCTACGAGCGCCAGCGCCGAAAGGTGACGCTCGAGGCGGTGCAGGCGCAGACGCTGCGCAACCGCCAGATGATGAACGAGACCGATCCCGCCCAGCGGCGCGCCTATCACGACGAGTTGCGGTCGATCGTCGCCGATCCCCGCAAGCACCGCGACTTTCTCCTCAAGTCGTCGATGATCCAGTCCCTGCGCGACCTCGAAGCCGTCGCCTGACGCCAACCCTCTTCAAGAAGCCAAACTCAAGGAACGTTTCCATGGTCGACAGTCTCGGTTACCGGATGAAGTTCGGCGTCATAGCGCCGTCCACCAACACGTCGGTGCAGCCGGAATTCGATTCGATGCGCCCGGTCGGTGTCACCAACCACTTCTCGCGCATCATCATCCCGGACGATCCGGTCAATTCGGACGAGGATTTCAACGAACTCGTCATGCGCATCCGCGCGGAGACGATGAATGCCATCGACGCGGTCAAGACCTGCTCGCCAGGCGCCATGATCATGGGCATGTCGGCCGAAACCTTCTGGGACGGCAAGGACCGCGCGGACACGCTGAAGGCGCAGGTCGAGGAGCGCGCCGGCATGAACGTCGCGATGGGCTCGGATGCCTGCCAGGCGGCGCTCAAGAAGTTCGGCGACATCAAGCGCATCGCGGTGGTCACGCCCTACATGCCGATCGGCGACGAGCAGGTTCGCAAGTTCTTCACCGACTGCGGCTACGAGGTCGTGACCGTGAAGGGGCTGAAGTGCAAGAGCCCGATGCTAATCGCCCACGAGAGCGAGCAGACGCTGCGCGACGCCATCATCGAGGTCAATGATCCGTCGGTGGAAGCGATCGTGCAGGCCGGTACCAACCTCGCCATGGCCCGCGTCGGCGCCATCGCCGAGTTCTGGCTCGACAAGCCCGTGATCGCCATCAACACGGCGACCTACTGGCATGCGCTGCGCATGAACGGCATCGAGGACAAGGTGCAGGGCTTCGGTTCGCTGCTGGCGAAGTACTGAGCGGCGGGAGCAGGACATGCACTATGATTTCGTCCCGGTGCCGAAGCGCAAGCCGCTGAAATGGCCTGACGGCAAGCGCCTGGCCGTGATCCTGACCACGAATTTCGAGTACTGGGACAAGGTTCAGCCGACCGACAAGAAGTACTATCCGGGTGGTCCGGGCATCGTCGGCGGCGACCTGCCGGGCAATGTCTACGACAACCCAAACTTCACGTGGCGTGAGTATGGCCAGAGGGTCGGCGTCTGGCGCATGTTCGACGTCTTCGACGCCGAGGGCGTAACCTCGAGCTGCACGATGAACGCCAAGATGGCGGTCGAGCGCCAGGAAGTGATCGAGGCGGCGCTGGCGCGCGGCTTCGAGATCGTGGCGCACAATTACGTGCAGGACGAACTTCTGACCGACTACATGTTCGACGAGGACAAGGAGCGCGCGGTGATCAGGCGCACGCTCGACGTCTACGAGCAGGCGGTGGGAAAGAAGGCGAAGGGGTGGCTGTCTTCATCGCTGCGCTCGACGCTGAACACGATCGACATCCTGTCGGAGGAGGGGCTGATCTTCATCACCGACCTCCTCAACGACGACCAGCCTTACCTGGTGAAGACCCGCAGCGGCAGGCCGATGGTCTCGGTATCCTACACGTCGGAGGTCAACGACTTCTCGTTCCTGCGGCAGGGGCTGACGGTAGAGACCGGTTTCATGATGTTCAAGGAGCAGTTCGACTGGCTCTACGCGGAAAGCGCGACCAGCGGGCGGTTCATGAACATCGGCCTGCATCCGCATGTGATCGGCCAGCCGTTCCGCATCCGCGCCTTGCGGGACTTCATCCGGTACGCCAAGCAGTTCGAGGGGGTGTGGTTCGCGACGAGGGAGGAAATCGCCGAATGGTATCTCGAGAATCACCAGAGCCACATCGAGCCGGATCCGGCGTGATGATGGACGGTGCGCCCCGGCGCGACGGGAGCCTGATCTTCGTCGATCCGGAGATGGTGAGCCAGCTCGAACGGGCGGAATCCAGCCGTCCGGTCGAGCGCGCCTACGAGCTGATCCGCCGCGCGATCCTGACGGGCGAACTCAAGCCGGGCGACCATCTGCGCGAGGAACCGCTCGCGGCGATGACGGGCACGAGCAGGACGCCCGTGCGCGAGGCGCTGCGGCGCCTGGTGGGCGAGGGACTGGCGATCGCCGAGAACCGCCACCGCTTCGTCGCCGACTTCTCCTACGAGGAAGTGGTGATCATCTTCGACGTCCGCGCGCGGCTGGAAAGCTACGCGGCGGGCGCGGCGGCGCAGAAGATCACCGACGAGGAGATCCGGCGCCTCGAACGGCTTGTCGTCGAGATCGACCGGATCGATCCGGCCGGTGGCGCGGACGCGGCGAATGCCTTCGTGACGCTCAATTCCGAATTCCACTCGATCATCGTCAACGCGGCGCGCTCCCGTCAGCTGAAGCTGCTGACCGCCCAGGCGGTGTCGCTGCCGCTGGTGCTGATCAAGCAGTTCGTCTGGGACCAGAGCATCAACATCCGCCGCTCCAACGAGCAGCACCGGGACATCATCGCGGCGCTGGCGCAGCGCAACAGCGAGTGGGCGGAGACGGCCATGGCCGGCCACATCCTCTCGACCAAGCCGCGGCCGCGCGACGGAACGCTGAAGCGGGGCCGCTGAGGCCGCAGCGAAAAAGACCAAGCAAAGGAGTACCGACGTGACCGCAATGCGCGAAGCGCTGTCTGACCATCCGACCCGCGTCACCGGTTTCGTCGCCGGACGGTTCGTCGAAGCGGGCGGCGAGGAGATCGTGGTCGTCGATCCCTCGACCGAGCGGCGGATAGCCATCCTGCATGAATCGGACGCCCTCGAGGTGGATCGTGCCGTGACAGCCGCGCGGAAGGCCTTCGACCACGGCCCGTGGCCGCGCGCGAGCATTGCCGACCGGCAGAAGGCGCTGATGGCGATCCACGACCTGATCCTTGCGCATGCCGACGAACTGGCGGCGCTGGAGACGATCAACACCGGCATTCCGCTCGGCCAGACCAAGCTGATGCACGTGACCCGGGCGGCGCAGAACTTCCGCTTCTTCTCCGAATACGTGAACCAGGCAGGCGGCGACGTGTTCACGCAGGAGCCGGGGCTGATGAGCCTCGTCACCTACGAACCGATCGGCGTGTGCGGCCTCATCGGTCCCTGGAACATGCCGCTCGGGCTGACGGCCATGAAGATCGCCGGCGCGCTTGCCTTCGGCAATTGCTGCGTGGTCAAGCCGTCCGAACTGACGCCGCTGACGGTGACGCGGCTGTTTGCGCTGGTCGCGCAGGCCGGCATCCTGCCTGACGGCGTGCTCAACCTCGTCAACGGCCGCGGCCACGTCACCGGCGTGTCGCTGGTCTCGCATCCCGACATCGACATGGTCTCGTTCACCGGCGGCACCGAGACGGGAACGGCCATCCTGACGGCGCTGGCCAAGGGCATCAAGGGCGGAGCGATGGAACTCGGCGGCAAGTCCGCCAGCATCGTCTATGGCGACGCCGATCTCGATCTCGCGCTCGACGGCGCGCTGCTCGGCTCGTTCATGAACAATGGGCAGATGTGCCTCGCAGGCAGCAGGATCTTCGTTGAGCGGCGCATCGCCGAGCCCTTCATCGAGCGCTTCGCCGCCCGGACGAAAGCGCTCGCCGTCGGCGACCCGCTCGCGCCGGGCATCGAGATCGGCCCGATGATCAACCATTCGCAGCGCGAGCGGATGAGCCGCTATGCCGAGAGCGGCACGAAGGAGGGCGCGACGCTGCTGACCGGCGGGCATCGCCACGCCGGGTTCAACGCGGGCTACTATTTCGAGCCGACGGCGATGCTGGCGCCCGACAATTCCATCGCCATCTGCCAGGAGGAGATCTTCGGTCCCTTCGCGACGCTGCAGGTGTTCGACGACGAGGACGAGGTGGTGGCCAAGGCCAACGACAGCAGGTTCGGCCTCGTGGGCTACGTCTGGTCGGAAGACCTGAAGCGCGCGATGCGCACGGCGTCCGCGCTGCGAACCGGGACGGTGATGGTCAACACGCCGATCGTGCGCGACCTCAGGACCGGCTTCGGCGGCTTCAAGCAGTCGGGCCTCGGGCGCGAGGGCGCGAAGGGGTCGCGGGCGATGTTCACCGAGATGAAGACCACGATCATCGCCCGGGAGCGGCGGACGTTTCCGCGCATGGGCCTTGCGGGGGAGACGGCGTGATGGCGGCGCAGCCGTCGCTTGCCGGGCGCGTGGCGATCGTGACCGGCGCGTCGCGCGGGCTCGGGCTCGAGATGGCGCTTGAGATGGCGGCGGCGGGCATGAAGGTGGTGCTGACCGGGTCCCGGCCGGGCACGGCCTTGGACGCGGCGGTGGAGAAGGCGCGCGCGGCAGCGACGGACGCCGGGCGTGCGGCCGGACGCGACGATGTCGCCGGCATCGTCGCCGACGTCTGCTCCTACGCGGCCTGCGAGGCCGTGGTGGCAGAGACGGTGGCGCGCTTCGGGCGCGTGGACGTGCTCGTCAACAATGCCGGCGTCGGCATGCGGCTGATTTCGGAGCGCTTCAACACCGAGCCGACGCGTTTCTGGGAAGCCGAGCCGGACGCCTGGAAGGCGATCATCGACACCAACGTGACCGGTGCCTTCAACATGGCGCGCGCCGCGGTGCCCGGCATGGTGGCGCGTGGGTTCGGCAAGGTCATCAACGTCTCGACCAGCGACCAGACGATGGTGCGGAAAGGATACTCGCCCTACGGCCCGTCGAAGGCGGCGCTGGAGGCGGCTTCCCGCGTCTGGGCGCAGGATCTGGCGGGTACGGGAGTGACGGTCAACGTCTACCTGCCGGGCGGGGCGGCCGACACCGACCTCCTGCCGTCCGGGCCCGGCAAGAAGGGTGCGGACGGCAATCTGCTGCCGCCTTCGATCATGCGGCGCGCGATCCTCTGGCTCTGTTCGGACGCCTCCAACCACGAGACCGGAGGCCGCTATATCGCCAGGCTCTGGAACGACGCGCTGGCGCCGGACGAAGCGGCTGCCGCGGCGCGATCGGCGCCGGCCGACAAGCCACGGATCATGTGAGGAGACACCATGTTCGATCTCGGCGGCGCGACGCTTGAACGTATCGTGGACCTCGACCCGTTCGCGCTGCCGCTGTCGTTCCTGATGCCGGGCGCCGACATCGAGGCGATCCGGCACCTCGAACCCGTGCTCGCGCCGCACCATGTGGATTTCGCGGCGGGGACCATCCTGCTCGGCGTACAGAGCTGGCTGCTCCGCGCCGGCGGCATGACGATCCTGATCGACAGCTGCGTGGGCGAACGCAAGGAGCGGCCTCGCCGTGCGGACTGGCACCGGCGCGAGGGAACCGGCTTCATCGAGCGCCTTGCCGCGGCCGGCGTGTCACCGGACGAGGTCGACGTGGTTCTCTGCACCCATCTCCATGCCGACCACGTCGGCTGGAACACGCGGCTCGACAATGGCCGCTGGGTGCCGACCTTCCCGAAGGCGCGCTACCTCATCGGCCGGACCGAGCTGGCGCACTGGCAGGCGATCGAGGCGAGGGAACCCGGGAGCCACAATCATGGTGCCTACACCGATTCCGTCCTTCCGGTGATCGAGGCTGGACTGGCGGAAACGGTCGACGACGGGTTCGACCTGGCGCGCGGCATGCGCATCGAGGCCCTGCCGGGACATTCGCCGGGGCAGGTCGGGCTTTGCCTCGACTGCCGGTCGCACGGGCAGGCGCTGTTTTGCGGCGACGCCATCCATTCCCCCGTCCAGGTCTACGAGCCCGGCTGGGCAAGCGCGTTCTGCGCCGATCCGCAACAGGCGGTCGCCACGCGGCTCGCTCTCCTGGAGCGGTCGGCCGGGACCGGCGCGCTGCTCGTGCCTGCGCATCTGAGAGGCGCCGGCGGCATGACCATCGCCCGCGCGGGCGGGGGCTTCAGGCCGGATTTCGTGGGATGACGGCGCCGGTCCGGGCAGACCGGTCAGTCGACCGACGGCTTCGCCCGCTGGATGTGCATCATGTAGACCATCTGATCGGACGGATGCCAGTTGAAGGAGGCGATCAGCACGCCCTGGTCGGTCAGGTAGCGGCGCAGAAGCTGCAGCGCCCAGGATCCCTTCGACAGGCCGAGCTGCCGTTCGATCTCGGCCGGCATCGGCAAGGCGCGGATTTCCTGGACGGCCTCTTCGATCTTTCCGTCGGAGTGGCGCTCGAGCAGGGCGAAGAACGGTCCCTGGTGCCCGTCGAGCAGCGGGATCACATGCTCGAAGCGAGCGGGGATATAGCTCTGGATGTAGCAGATCGGCGTGCCGCCGGGCCGCGTCCATCGCACGCCGGCTACCTCGAACCATTCCTCGCCCGGCAGTCCTCCGACCAGTTCGGCAAGCTCCGCGTCGAGCGCGATGCGCCTGGTGTAGAGGATGACGTAGTAGGTCTCGACCGCGATCTGGAACAGTTCCTCCAGCGAGCCGAAGGAGCGGAAGAAGGTCGAGTGGGGACTGCTCGATATGACGCGGGTGCCCACCCCCTGGCGCCGCTCGACATAGCCGTGTTCGCGCAGGTAGCGGAGCGCTTCGCGAATCGTGAAGCGGGACGTGTTGAACTCGGCCGCGAGTTCGATCTCGGTAGGTATCAGCGATCCGACCGGATAGACGCCGCCGATCAGGCGCTCCTCCAGCACCTTCTGGATACGCGCGTAGCGAGGGCCGTCGCTCCCGGCCTCGCCGGCAACGCTCGTCGTGTCAGCCATGCTGTCGCGGCCTCCCCTGGCATTCGTCCCGGACGTACGGACAATTTTGTCGTATCTGGCGCACCCGGCCGCCTTGCGCAAGATCAACCGTTCGTTCTTCGTGAGCACGCGGAATGCTGGTCGTGACGGAGGGAGATGGAAAAAGGTATGGACATTTATCGTGCGGCTGTGCGAATTCATCTGAACAAACAGGTCGGCGCATCGATGGCCGACATGGAGCGTCCCTGATGCAGTGCCGTCACCTCTCAGTCTATAGCCAGCGTGCGAAGCTCGGGCTCATCGTGCCGCCGACAAATACTGTGAACGAGGCCGAGTGGATGCGCATGGTGCCCGAGGGCGTCACCTTCCATACCCACCGCATGAAGCTGCATGCAGATACCGCCGCCAGCGAGGCGGGCCGGAAAGCGCTGATGGACGACCTCGAAGAGGTCTTCGCCATGCTGAAGCAGGCGCGGGTGGATGCGATCGCCTATGCCTGCACGGCCGGCTCGATGATCAATCCGGTCGGTTCGCTTCCCGACGAACTGACGGCGCGGACGGGCGTCAAGGCGGTCACCACCTCGGCCTCCATCATCGCGGGGCTGAAGGCGCTGGGCGTGACGCGGCTTTCGGTCGCCACGCCCTATGCCGACCGGCTGAACGAGCATGAGACGCATTTCCTGGAAGAGAACGGCTTTGCCGTCGACCGGCTGATCGGCCTCGGCATCGGCGCCAACGGCCCGCAGGAATATGTCCGCATCGCCGAGACGCCGATCGAACAGGTGGCAGCCCATGCGCGCGCGGCCTTCGTGCCCGGCAGCGAGGCCCTGCTGATCACCTGCACCGATTTTCCGACGCTGCCGCTGGTCGAGCAACTGGAAGCCGTGCTCGGCGTGCCGGTCGTGACGTCGAACCAGGCGACCTTCTGGTCGATCCTGCGCGCCGCAGGCATCGACGACCGCATCGCAGGGCTGGGACAGCTCCTGCGCAATCACTGAAAAACGACCCAAGGACAGGAAGACAATGGCAGATCCCGCACTCAAGGCCGCGCTCAAGAACAAGGAATTCATCCTGGCGCCCGGCGTATTCGAGCTGATCTCGGCGCTGATCGCCGACCGGATGGACTTCAAGGCGCTATACGTCACCGGCTACGGCACCGTCGCCTCCTATCTCGGCGAGCCGGACGCCGGCATTGCTACGTACCGCGACATGATCGAGCGCATCGCCCAGATCGTGAAGATGACGACCAAGCCGGTGATCGCCGATGCCGACACCGGCTATGGCGGCCTGCTCAACGTGCGTCACACGGTGCGCGGCTACGAGGACGCCGGCGTCTCCGCCATGCAGATGGAAGACCAGGAGTTCCCCAAGAAGTGCGGCCACACGCCGAACCGGCGCGTCATTCCGCTCGAGGACATGGTGCGCAAGATCGAGGTGGCTGCCGACAGCCGCAAGTCCGACGATTTCCTGATCATCGCGCGCACGGATTCGCGCACCGGGCTCGGCATCGAGGAGGCGATCCGGCGCGGCAAGGCTTTCGCCAAGGCCGGCGCCGATGTCGTGTTCATCGAATCGCCCGAGACGGTGGACGAGATGAAGCGCGTCGCCGACGAGATCGACGCGCCGCTTTTCGCCAACATGGTCAATGGCGGGCGCACCCCGCTCCTGTCGGCCAAGACCCTGCACGAGATGGGGTACTCGATCGCCATCCACCCGGCGGTAGGCTTCCTCTCCGTGGGTGCGGCGCTCGAGAAGGCGTATGCCGACCTGCTGAAGAACGGCGAGAGCACAGACGCCGTCGAACTCTATTCCTTCGCCGAGTTCAACAAACTGATCGGCTTCGAGGATGTGTGGGACTTCGAGAAGAAGTACGCACAGGTCTGAAGCAAGGCTCCAGGGAGACGTGCAATGAGCGAGGATCTCGACGCGAACTACGCCAAGGCCTATGGGAACCGCGCCGGCTTCGGAAAGAAGCCGGCGCTGGTCCTGATCGATTTTGCGCATGCCTATTTCGACAGGGACTGCGACCTCTATGCGGGGGTGGACGATGCTCTCGCGTCGGCCCTGCGCATCCGGGAGGTGGCGCACGAGGTCGGCGTACCGGTCATCCTGACCGAGGTGAGCTACCAGCCGGGCGGGATCAACGGCGGCCGCTTCTTCGAGAAGGCCAAGCCGTTGAAGGCCTTCGTCAAGGGACAGAAGACGGCCGGGTTCGCCGAAGGCCTCGTGCCGCGTGACGACGAGATCGTGGTCACCAAGCAGTACCCGAGCGCCTTTTTCGGGACCTCGCTGGCCTCCACGCTGACGGCCATGGGCATCGACAGCGTCATCCTGACTGGTCTGACGACGTCGGGATGCGTGCGCGCCTCCTGTGTGGATTCCATGTCCTACGGCTTCACCACGAGCGTTGTCCGCGATGCCTGCGGAGACCGGCATCCGGCCCCGCACGAGGCGAACCTCTTCGACATGAACGCCAAGTACGCCGACGTGGTCTCCGAAGCGGAGATTCTCGCCTACCTCCGCTCGCTGCCGATGAGGAACGACCGATGACCGACATCCGCAGGATCGCCGTGCTCGGCGGGGCCGGCGGTATCGGCCGTGCACTGGTCAACGCGCTGGTCGAGGGCGGCGACGAGGTCGTCGTTCTAGACTTGGCCGCATCGCTCGAGCGGCATTCGCTCGACGTGCCGTCGGTCGCCGTGGACGTGCTCTCCGAGGCTTCGATCGGCACGGCGATGCAGGAGCTTTCGAGCCGCGTTCCTGCGCTCGACGGCTTCGTCAACCTTGCAGGCTACAACAGCCGTATCCAGCCGCTGGCCGAGACGTCGAGCGACTACTTCGATGACGTGATCGCCGGGAACCTGCGCGGCGCGTTCCTTTCCACGAAGGCCGTCATGCCGCTGATGGCGGAGGGCGGGAGCGTGGTGATGGTGGCCTCCGGCCTCGCCCATTTCGTGCGCCCGGGCTACGGCTCCTATGCCGCGGCCAAGGCGGGCGTCGTCGCGCTTACCAAGACCTTCGCGCATGAATGGGCGTTGACGGTCCGGGTCAATGCCGTTGCGCCCGGCCTCGTCGACACAGCGTTTCTTCGCGGCGGAACTGGACGGTCGGACGAGAGCGGCGAGAGCGTCGTCAGCCTGGAAGCCTACCGCAACGCCATTCCTATGAAGCGGCTTGCATATCCGGACGATGTGGTCGGGCCGATCCGGTTCCTGCTCGGGCAAGACAGCGCCTATATGACGGGCCAGGTGCTGTGGGTGAACGGCGGCGGCTACATGCCCTGACGGCGTGGTGCCGCCGTCCGGCCTTGTCAGCGGCCTGGCGATGTCCCTGAAGGGTCATCGGCGCCGGCTCCGGATCATCGGAGCCTAGCTCAGGCGCCTGCTGTCCAGGGTCTGCGCAAGCCGGTCCCGCCATAGGCGGCGCAAGTACTCGCGGCTGGGCGGCAGCAGGTACGGCAGTGACGGCGCCAATAGCTCAGCAAAAGTGATCCGCTTTATTCCAAAATTATAACGGTATTTTCGAACTCCAAAGAAGTACTAACAGGATGCGCCGCCGGATATTTTAAGTTGTAGAGCGCGAGATTTTTTACGGCTTTTGCACCGCAGGCAGTGTTCAAGGCGCATCGCATCATATCGGCGGCGAAGCAATCCTAGAGGTGATCCAAGTGCGGAACGATGTTGTCGATCGGCGCGACGGTTTTGCCCGCCCATGTGGCGCAGGGGTACAAGTAGAAGCGTACAGGCCGACACGAGCCGCTCTCCTACACTCCCACCACCAGCGCCGGATCGAATTTGCTGTTCTCGTCATCGTATCCCCGCGGGTTGCAGACCACGCGGGTTTCCCAAACCGGGTAGTCGCAGCTGTCGTGGGTGTGGCCGTGAACCCAGAGTGCCGGACGTCCGCTTTCGATTAAATGTGTCAGGTCGGAAGCGTAGGCGCCGTTCAGGAGATCGCCCTTGAATCGCGGCGGAATGGAACGCGCGTGCGGCAGGTGGTGTGTGACCACGACCGTTCTGGCGGAATCCTTCAGGGCGGTGTCCAGGAAGGTCCGCGACTGCTGATGCATCCTGTAGGCGGCCTCCGGCACAAACCGCTGCCAGGGATTCCGCTGCCTCGCGATCTGCCTGTAGTCGTTCATGCGGCCACGGGCGTGGTGCATCGCTATCTGGGGATGGCCCTCGATGCGGTAGTCGGTCCACAGGGTGGCGCCCAGGAAGCGGACCCCGTCGATGACGGCAGACGTGTTTTCGAGGAAATGCACGCCCGTGAATGCTTCAGCGGCCCTCAAACCGTCCTCGATTCCTTCCCTGATGGACCCTTTGTAGAACTCGTGATTGCCGGCGACGTAGACGCATGGCATCGAAGGCGCGATGTGCTCCGCCAGCCAGTGGACACCGTTGGCCGGGGCGCGGCAGAGATCTCCGGCCATCACGCAGACGTCTGCGTCGGGTATACGAAGCGGCTGCCGCAAGTCGGCGTACTCAAGGTGAAGGTCCGACAGGATCCATATCTTCATTTTCGTCTCCAATGGAGCCTGTGTGGCCATTGTAAGCAATGGAATCCTTGCCGACAGCGTCGATGCACATCGGAGCGCAGGTTTTGAAGGATTCGAATATCCGTCCTGGCCGAGCCGGGGCCTCCGATGGCTCGTAGCCAGGGTCTCCTGCACTAGCAGCGGGTCATGCTGGCCTCCCTGACGTGGATGAGCCGTTCCACAATCCGCTGCAGAGCCCTGATTGAACCGCCCGGCCATGCGGCGGACAGCGCCTCGATCTCGACCCCGTCGAGGGGGAGCGCCCACTGCGGATCGAAACCTTTTTCGCGGTACATCTCGGACAACAGCTGCTGGGCAAGCGCCGGGAGATGCTCGGGTCCGGGCTCCGGAAACCGAATGCAGCGGCAGCGATCGCGTAGCGACCTCGGAACTGGCTCCACGGTGTTGGCCGTCAGAATCCACGAGACATGCGACAGGTCGCATGGCGCGTCGATGTAGGGATCACGCCATCGCGCCGCCGTCTCCCGCTCGAGTAGTCCATGCAGTACGTCATGAAGGTTTCCGTTGTGGCGGCCATTGCCCACCTTCTCGATTTCATCGAGGAGGATGATGGGACCGGCATGTCGGCGAGAGCGGACCACGGCAACAGGCAGGCTGGGCTCACCGGTCGACCACTTCCGCGATGAGCCGCCATGCATGGCATCGTGTACGCCGCCGCAAGGAATCATCTCCCATGGGGTCTTCAGTTCCTCGGCTAGCCGCCGCGCGAAATGGCTCTTGCCCGCGCCGGGTGGGCCGACCAGCATCGTCGGCCGGATGTGGACGTGGTCGCCACCGGCGACATCGTGCAGGACGGTCTCGATCACCGATGCCGCGTAAGGGAATTCCTTTAGGAGCCGTTCCCGAACCAGGCCGAGGTCGGGCACTGGCGAAAGCGGCAGCGCCATGTCGAGGAGTTCCGTATAGTCTCTGCCGACATCCGCTCCGCCCCTGGCGGTCCCCATCCCGATGGTCCTGAAGACCACCACGCCCTCGGCAGACCGCGACTCGGCGTCGTTGGCCGTCTCGTCCGGCCCTGGAGCATCCGAACCGCCCGGCTCTGACGCACCGCCTGTCTCCGCGGACAGGTCGAATGCTCGTCGGAACTCATTCGCATAGTCCCCGACGTCATTCCGGTGGTGGTTCCTGGCGAAGGTGATGCGGGCGCCGGTTGCATGCCAGTCTTCCATCCGCCGCGAATGCACCGCCCAGCCAAGGGAGCGCCACACAAGGTCTCGACCCTGTGCGGACCGGATGTCTTCGAACCCGAGAGCGGCGATCTCCGCCGCAACGAGGGCAGCCGCATCGGCATCGCCGGACGCCGCCCGATAGATGCGGCACCGTGTCCGCCAGGATTTCGCAGGAATGGCCGCCCAGTCAGGAAAGCTCGCGAGCTGGGCTTCCAGCAGACCGAGCGCGTCCATGCCGGGAGCCATCGCCAGGTCGTCGAGGATTTCGAGCACGGACTCATGACCTTGCAGACCCTTCCGCCGGATGTGCCTGGCAAGACGCTCCGCGCACTCCCTGATGTCCTCGCGGACATCGTCCATGAAGAACCCCATGCCGCGCAGCAGCTCTCGCTCGGTCGGCAGGTGGACGCCGGCAAGCGCCTGCTTGCATCGGCGTTCAAAATGACGGTCCGAGGGATCGGCCGTGGGATGGGAAGCGTGCGCCATGACGTCCTCAGCCGTCCAGTTCGGTACGGCTCACCTCGCGCCCGAGGCGATACCACCGGGACAGGGTCCGCGCATATGTGTGGTCTTCGGACACGAGCATGAGTTCGGACGTGCTGATCAACCGGTTCTCCCCGACCAGCTTCGGGTGGCCCGTCGACAGGCCAACGAGGTAGAGCTTGTGTCCCAGCGCCGGCGCCCAGCGATCCAGGGTCGGAGGCTCGACGCCGGCCAGTTCCTCTGGCAGGCTTCCATCCCGCAGAGCCTTCATGTCGGCGACAAGCTCGTCCAGTTTCCGATGGAACCGGGCGAATTCTCGGCTCTGCCCTTCGCCTTGCCTTAACCGTACCACCATGTCGAACGCCCTTCCTCTGCCGCCCACGGACACAGCGAATCACAACCGCCGCCGGAACGGATTCTGCTTAGGGCGTCGGGACGTGCGGCGTCCAGCCGGCTTTAGCCGGCGCCAGTGGCGCCGCAAGGACTCATCCGGGATCCGCGATACGGCTGGATAGGGAATCCCATGGAGTCGTCCAACAAGGCGCGCTACGAAGCTGCATGGACATTCCTAGCGAACTATTGCGGGCGGCGCGCGTCGCCCTGGGCATCGGCCAACGTGAACTGGCCGCGCTATCCGGCGTCGGGCAGCGGACCATCCTGCGCATCGAGCAGAACGACCCGACGGTTTCGCTCGAGACACGGCGGCGCCTGCAGGATGCTTTCGAGAAGCAGGGGATCGTGTTCATTCCCGATGACGGCGTTTCTGGGCCGGGGCTAAGGATCCGGGCGGATCATCTCCAGAAGGGAAACCTACGCTTCTAGCTGTCGTCGCGGATGCTTGCGGCACTTCGGGGTCATGTACGACTGCTGAGCATTTCAATCCGGTCCGTTTGCCGGGTATGGCTGGCAGATAGGCCGCGGTCCCCACGCTCGCTTGCTCTTCGGACGCGTCGGTGACGGACTGAGAGGATGTGAAGGAATGCCCGTTTCCGCGCAGCTTGAGCCAAAAATCTCAAGGATTTCAGTGGGGATACTTTCGCGTCCCCGATTGATTCACACGCTCTGAGGCGTGCGTCAGCCTGGATTTGCCGCCACGGCAGGTCCGGGACGCGCGCAGGCGAGGTCGCCACGCTGGCCTGGGTCGACTGGTTCGACAGTCGCCGGCTGCCGGAGCCCATCGGCAACATACCATCGGTCGAAGCCGAGGAGCGCCAATACGCCAGCTGGAAAAACCGGCCATGGCCGACTGTCTCAGACATTCGAGGAGGTGAAGGCCGGCGTCCGGAAGATCCTCAAGGCGCTCCGTCGGGCGAACTGCTGTCCGACAGGCATCGGGACTGGTTTCGCGCGACTATCCATGGCTAGGGGCTGGCGGCAAACCCAGCGCGGTTCAATCGGAAGCCCCCCCACCGATGCCGGCTGGTGAACCTGCGGGCCTATCTGCCTGCCTCGCCCAAATCGATGACGCTGCCGAGGAGCTTTCGAAGCGCGGCGGAGCCTTTGTGGCCGAGGTGCTCTTCCAGCGCCGAGTTCTGTTCCTCGACATGGCCGCGGACGCGCTCGAAGAGTTCGAATCCCAGATCGGTGATGGTGACGAGCACGCGCCGCTGGTCATGCGGATCAGGGAGGCGATGGACCAGGCCACGCGCCACCATCCGGTCGGTCATCTTGGTGAGCGCCGGGTGGTTCATCAGCACGAGATCGGCGATCTCGCCCATCGACAGGCCGCGCCGTTCGCTCAGCACCTCGAGCATCCGCCACTGTTCAACGCTCACGCCTTCCGCCTGGAGCTCGCGCTCCAGGTCGCCATGCAGCTTGCGGTGCGTCTGGGCTACCAGGTAGGCCAGATAGTCGCTGAGCGATCGTTCGGACACGTTCCTCTCCCGGAGGTCGGCACTGGTTGCCGGCATACGAATCGCAGCCGGGCCGATTGCCTTCGTTTGATGCTTCAGATACTTAATTCGGAAAAGAAAAACAACACAGCGGGAACATACAGGGGCTTGAACCCGGATGATCGAGCGATCGGCTTTGCGCCATGGCGCGAACGGAGGCGGCATGGGACCCGCCCTCGGGGCTGGCCTGCGCGGAGGGCTCTTCTTCGGCGGCCGCCGGAGGGCGCGCATCGCGGTATTGATCCCGATGAGCGGGTCGGCAGGCATCTGGGGCCCCTCCTGCATTTCCTGTGCCCAGCTCGCGCTGGATGAGATCAACCGCTACCGCGGCATCGGTGACCGCGAGGTCGAGCTCGTCTTCCTCGATGCAGATGATTCCGTGGTCGAGACGGCCGTCGAGCAGCTCAACGACCTGATCGAGGACGGCGGCGTCGACGCCGTCGTCGGCATGCATGTGAGTTCGGTGCGCCAGCGCCTGAACGCCGCGCTCGGCGGGCGGATACCCTATGTCTACACGCCGCTCTACGAAGGCAACGAGCAGGCGCCGGCCTGCTTCACCATCGGCGAGACGCCGCGCGAGCAGCTTGCCCCGGCGATCCGGCATCTCGCCGCCTCGCTGGGGGTGAGGCGGTGGGCGCTGGTCGGCAACGACTATGTCTGGCCGCGCGCCTCGCACCGGTACGCCAGGGACTGCATCGCCGCATCGGATGGTCAGGTGGTGTTCGAGACCTACGTGCCGTTCGGCCTCGAGGAACCGGTCGAACTGGTCGAGCAGGTTGCGGCGAAACGGCCCGACATCGTGCTCCTGTCCCTGATCGGTCAGGAAGCGGTCGAATTCAACCGGGTGTTCGGCGCCATGGGCCTCGACCGGTCGATCGTGCGCTTCTCCACCGCCATCGAAGAGAACGTTCTGCTTGCGACGGGGGCCGACTACACCCGCCGCCTCTATGCCGCGTCCTCCTATTTCGCCGGTCTCAAGACCGATGCCAATCTCTCCTTCGTCGAGCGCTACCGCAGCCTGCACCGCGAGCATGCCCCGGTGCTCAACGCGCTCGGGCAGTCGATCTACGAAGGCCTGCATTTCTATGCCGCGCTGATCGACGGCAAGCGGCCGCGCGGCGCTCCGATCACCTGGCGCAGCGCGCGCGGCGGCACCTTCGTCTCGAACGAGCGGAAGGAGAACCCGATCTACCTGGCGCGCGCCGACGGCCATCTGTTCTCCGTCATCGACAGGCTTGCCTGAGGCCGGCCGCGCATCGGACGCCGACCCGGCTCCCATTCCGAGAAAGTTTAACTCGGAAAGCAAAAAAGCTTGAAACGGAAAATGTTCCTGCGCTAGCTTCCACCCCAGTTCAGGGGAATCGCGTGCGGGGCACGCCGGTCCCGCTCCCATCGAAACGGAGGTAAGCGTGGCCTGGTTTCTGGCGCTCGTCGTTCTGGTCGTCGCGATCGTGCTCGGCGTGCTGTTCCTCAACCGCTTCTACGCGAAGTCGACGCGCGAGACGGCGCTGGTGCGGACAGGCCTCGGCGGCCGGCGCGTGCTGATCGACGGCGGCGCGCTGTCCCTGCCGATCCTGCACCGCATCGAACGCATCAACATGCGCACGACGCGGCTTAGGATCGAGCGCCAGGGCGCGGCATCCCTCATTTCGGAGGACCGGCTTCGCGTCGACGTGGCGATGGAGTTCCACGTCCGCGTCGACCCGTCCGAAACGGGCGTGGCGACCGCCGCGCAGGCCTTCGGCTCAAAGACCTTCCGGGAAGAGGAGATGCAGGGCCTGATCGAGGGCAAGCTGGTCGACGCGATGCAGTCGGCCGTCGCCGGCCGCTCGATGGACGAACTGCACGAGCAGCGCGACGCCTTCGTCGAGGCGGTCATGGCGCGGCTTTCGCCCAATCTGGGCCGCTCCGGCCTGATGCTCGATTCGGTATCGCTGGTTCGGCTCGACCAGACGCCGTTCAACGCGCTCGACGAGAACAACGCCTTCAACGCGGTCGGCATGCGCAAGCTTGCCGAACTCGTCAGCCACAACAAGAAGGCGCGTGTGCAGGTGGAGACGGAGGCTGACGTCGAAATCCGGCGCCGGCTGCTCGACCAGACCCGTCACAGGCTGCTGATCGAGCGCGAGCAGGAGGAGGCCGAGATCGCCAAGCGCCTCGACCTCGAGCGCCGCCGCATCGACCTCGACACCGAGATCCAGAACGCCCGCACGACTGCCGAGCGGATCGCCGAAGAGGCGCGCATTTCGAAGACCGGCGACATCAAGCGCGCCGAGATCGAGCGCGATCTTCTGCTGCGCAAGCAGGAGATCGAGGCACTGCTGGCGGTCGAGACGGCCAAGATCGACAATTCCATCCGGATTGCCGCCAAGCGCGGCGAGGAGCAGATCGCCGAAGCCGGGTTCGAGGCGGCCAAGACAAGGCTCGTCAAGGCGCAGGAGGAAGTGCAGACCGAACGAGACGTGATGGCGGCGGAACGCAGCCGGCAGCTCGCGCTGCTCAAGGCGCGCGAGGACGCCGAGGTCGACGACCAGAAGGTCAAGTCGCAGGTCGATACCATCCTGTCGCTCGCCAAGGCCGAGAGCAACGCCACCCAGGTGAAGGCCGAGGCCGAGCGTCACCGTCTGATCGCCGAGTCGGAAGGCAAGTCGGCGATGATCGAGGCCGAGAACTCGCAGAGCGAGCAGATCCTGCGGCTGCGGCTGGAGATGCACAAGCTCGACATGCTGCCCGAGATCACCGCGCAGATGATGAAGCCGGTGGAGAAGATCGACTCGATCCGCATCAACCACATTTCCGGCCTCGGCCCGATGGGCGGTGGCGCAGGCGAAGGTGGCGCAGGCGGGCAGGGCGGGTTCCAGTCCGCACTCGATTCGATCATGGGCATGGCGATCGGCTTCCCGATGATCAAGAAGCTCGGCGAGGAGATCGGGGTCGACATGGACCACAATCTCGGCGCCCGCGCGCTCGACGCCATCAATCGCTCGCCGGTTCGCAAGAAGGACTGATCGACCGAGCCAAAGGACTTGGCTTCACTGGCGCGCCGGGAGACGCGCCGAAACGAGAAAAGGGGAATGAGAATGACGATTTCCAGACGCACGATCCTCAAGAGCGCCGCCGCCGGTTCGGCGGTGCTCGCCAGCCCGGCCTTCATCCGCAACGCCTTCGCGGCTGATCCGATCAAGCTCGGCACTGTGTTCGACATCTCGGGCATCTTCGACGCCTACGGCAAGCCGATCGACATGGCCGTGAAGCTCGCGGTCAAGCAGATCAACGACGGCGGCGGCCTGCTCGGCCGTCCGGTGGAGCACATCGGCTACGACACGCAGTCCAACATGGCGCTCTACACGCAGTACGCCCAGCAGCTGACGCGTCAGGACAAGGTCGACGTCGTGCATGGCGGCATCCTGTCGGCCTCGCGCGAGGCGATCCGCCAGACGCTGCGCCGCGCCAACACGCTCTACTTCTACAACATCCAGTACGAAGGCGGCGTCTGCGACAGGAACTGCTTCGTCACTGGCGTTACGCCGGCCCAGACGACCGAGGTGCAGATCCCCTACACGATGGAAAAGTGGGGCAAGAAGGTCTACATCCTGGCCGCCGACTACAATTACGGCCAGCTCATGGCCCGCTGGATCCAGAAGTACTTCAAGGACGGCGGCGGCGAGACGGTGGCGGTCGACTTCTTCCCGCTCGACGTTTCCGACTTCGGCTCGACCATCACCAAGATCCAGACCGCAGCGCCCGACATGGTCTATTCGGCGCTGGTCGGCGGCGCGCACCTGTCCTTCTACCGCCAGTGGGCGGCCGCGGGCATGAAGTCGCGCATTCCGCTCGCATCGACGACGCTCGGCGTCGGCTCGGAGCATCTGGTGCTGACGCCCGAGGAGGGCGACGGGATCGTGGTGTGCTACAACTATTCGCCCGAACTCGACACGCCGGCCAACAAGGCCTTCACCGCCGCCTGGGGCGAGATGCACGGGGCCGAGACGGTGCCGAACATCCACGAACTCGCGGTGTCGAACTACCAGGGCATCCTGCTCTGGGCCGAGGCGGTCAAGGCTGCGGGTTCGGTCGAGCAGGCGAAGGTGATCGAGGCGCTCGACGGCGGCCTTTCGCTCGACGGTCCGGCCGGCAAGGTCACGATCGACCCGAAGACGCACCATGCCACGCTCGACGTCCACCTGATGGAGATGCGCGGGCAGAAGCTCAACGTCCTGCAGAGCTTCGGCGCGCGCCAGCCGATCGACACGCAGCTCGTCTGCGACCTCGTCGCCAATCCGGACGACAACCAGCAGTACGAGATCAAGATCTGATCGCCGACGCAAAGGGGTGACGCCTCAGGCACCCCCTTATCGTCCGCTTCGCGGCCACCTCTCCCCCTGCCCGGGGGAGAGGAAACTCGATGCCGAGACGCCGGCGCCAAACCAGCCTGGGTCCCGCTGCCCGGGCAGGTGAGAGGTGGCCCGAAGGGTCGGTGAGGGGGTGCTTCGGTGCTTCCGCGACAGACTTGCGCAGCGCTCTGACTGAACTTTCTCCGCCCACAGGACCGGCATGGACCTCGCAGCCGTCTTCATCCTCGAAATCCTCTACTCGATCGCGGTACTGGTGCTGATCAGCGCAGGGCTCGCGGTCGTGTTCGGGATGATGCGCGTCATCAACCTCGCCCATGGCGAGTTCATGATGATGGGCGGCTATGCGACGATCATGGCGGTGCAGGCCGGCGTGAACGTCTACATCGCCATGCTGATCGTGGCGCCGCTCGTCGTCGGCGTGATCGGCCTGATCGTGGAGCGGCTGGTGATCCGCTTCCTCTACGGCCGGCTGGTGGACACGATGCTCGCCACCTGGGGGCTCAGCCTCGCCTTCACCGGCGCCGCGGTCATGATCTTCGGCAACACCACCACCGGCGTGTCGACGCCTATCTCCGGGTTCACGCTCGGCGCCTACCAGATCAACGGCTACAACTTCTTCATCATCATCGTGTCGATCCTGCTCCTTGTCGCCGCCTACGCGATCCTGCGCGGGACGCGGCTGGGTCTCGTCGCCCGCGGCACGATGCAGAGCGCCGACATGGCGGCGGCTCTCGGCTACAGTCCGGACCGGGTCTACATGAGCACCTTCTTCGTCGGCTCGGCGCTCGCCGGGCTTGCCGGCGGCGTCCTTGCGCCGCTGGTCGGCCTCGTGCCGACCTGGGGCTCGGCCTATATCGCCAAGGCCTTCATCACCGTCATTTCCGGCGGCGCGTCGATCGTGCTCGGCCTCCTGTCCAGCGCCACCGTCTTCGGCCTCGTCTCGCAGACCTTCACCTTCCTCTCCGGACCTGTGATCGGCGAGGTGGCGCTGCTGGTGACGGCCATCATCCTCCTGCGCCTCCTGCCGCAAGGCATCACCGGACGCTTCTTCAAGGGGCGGCTGTGATGGAGACGACCAAGCTGCGGGATGCCGCCTGGGTGGTCCTGGCGGGCGTCATCCTGATGTTCGTGGCGCCGCTCGTCCTGAATTTCTACACGCTGACGCTGCTCGTGATCTACGGACTGCTCGCGCTCAGCCTCGGACTGATCTGGGGCTTCGGCGGCATCCTGTGCTTCGGCCAGGCCGCCTTCTACGGGCTCGGCGCCTATGCCTACGCGGTGTCGGCCGCCAACATCGGCGAGAGCACGGCGCCGATGCTGATCGCCATCGCCGTCCCCTTCGTGTTTGCCTTCCTGCTCGGCGCGATGATGTTCTACGGCCGGCTGACGGACGTCTACATGGGGGTCATCACCCTGGTCGTGACGCTGATCTTCTTCCGGTTCATGAACACGACCGCCGGGCCGGAGTACCAGATCGGAACCGCGCGTCTCGGCGGCTACAACGGCATGCCCGGCTACCAGACGCTGAACGTGCCGGGCGACCCGTCCGCCTACATCTACGACTCCAGCCTATACTACGTCTCCTTCGTCATCCTCCTCATCGTATACGTGCTGGTGCGGCTGCTGCTGGCCAGTCCGTTCGGACGCATCGCGGTGGCGATCCGCGAGAACGAGAACCGGGTCGAACTGATGGGCTATGACGCCCGCTTCCGGAAGTCGGTGCTGTTTGCGATCGGCGGCGGCATCGCGGGGCTTGCCGGCGCGCTCTATGCCTCCTGGGCCGAGATCGTCACGCCCGGACTGTTTTCGCTCGGCCAGTCGGCCGAGATCATCATCTGGTGCATCGTCGGGGGGCTCGGCACCCTGGTGGGACCCGTGCTGGGTGCTGCCGTGCTGGGCTATCTCAAGTTCGCGCTCGGCCAGCAGACCGCCGTCGACAACGTCCTGATCATGGGGCTGATCCTGGTGGTGGTGGTGCTCGTGCTGCCGCGCGGCGTGGTGCCGTCGCTGATGACGGCCTTCGGCAGCTCGTCGCGCCGCAACCGGCCGAACGCCGTGCGGCGCGGACGGCGGGGCAGGGGGCGCGCCGATGGCTGACGTCGTTCTGGAGACCCGTGGCCTCACCATGCGCTTCGGCGGCGTGACCGCCGTCGACAACGTTTCCTTCAAGCTTCGCCGCAAGGAGCTGCGTTGCCTCATCGGGCCGAACGGCGCCGGCAAGACGACCTTCTTCCGCTGCCTCACCGGCATCCTCAAGCCGACCTCGGGCGAAGTCTTCATCGACGACGTCGAGACCACCGGCTGGGACCCGCAATTCGTCGCGCGCATGGGCGTCGGCATCAAGACGCAGGTGCCGAGCGTCATGGACGGCCTCAGCGTGCGCGAGAACATCTGGCTCTCGGCCTACCGGCTCACCGGGACCAAGGAGGCCGACCGCACGGCGGCCGAGGTGATCGAGCGGCTGGGGCTCGGCGAGATCGCGCGTGCCACCGTCGGACGCCTCGCCCATGGCGAGCGCCAGCGCGTCGAGCTCGGCATCGTCATGGCCGCGCGGCCCTGGCTCGTGCTGCTCGACGAGCCCGCCGCCGGCATGACCGGCGAGGAGGTCGAGCGGATGGTCGCGATCATCCACGAGATCAACCGCGACGCAGCCCTTATCATCGTCGAGCACGACATGCAGTTCATCCGCTCCATCGCCGCCCAGATCACCGTGTTCTCGCAGGGCGCCGTGCTGATGGAGGACAATGTCGAGGCGGTGATGAGCGACAGCCGCGTCCGCGACGTCTACCTTGGCAAGAGGGGGTAGCGCCATGACCGATACCCGCTCGGCCCTCGAGATCCGCGGCCTGACCGCCGGCTACGGGCGCATTCCCGTGCTGCACGGCATCGACCTGACGGTGGCGGCGGACGAGTTCGTCGGCATCCTCGGCCACAACGGCATGGGCAAGTCGACGCTCCTGAAGACCGTGATGGGCTTCATCCCGGCGACCGGCGGGTCGGTACGGCTCGACGGCGAGGACATCACCGGGCTGGCGCCGCACCAGCGCTCGCAACGCGGCATCGGCTACGTGCCGCAGGGCAGGGGGATCTTCCCCAAACTCTCGGTGCGCGACAATCTGCGGATGGCCTGGCATGCGGACACCGGCACCGACGAGGCCGAAGCGGTGGAACGCGTGCTTGCCGACTTCCCGCGGGTGACACGCCTGCTCGACCGCGACGGCGGCGCGCTGTCGGGCGGCGAGCAGCAGCTTCTCGCGCTCGCCCGCTGCCTGATGGGCAACCCGTGGCTGCTGCTCCTCGACGAGCCGACCGAGGGCATCCAGCCGTCGATCATCGAGGAGATCGAGGACACGCTGACCAGGCTGCGCAAGAGCCGCGGCCTCACCGTCGTGCTGGTGGAGCAGAACTTCGAGTTCATCGCGACGCTGTCCGATCGGGTCGTGGTGCTGGAGCGCGGCCGCGTCACCGGCGAGATCCATGCCGAGGCGCTGAAGGACCCGCGCCAGGTGGAGGAGTTCCTGGGCTTCGGCTCCGTCCGGCGGACGCGGGCGGTCGGCGGCCATGGCCCGTCCACGCAGCCGGTGGCCAAAGCAGCAGGCTCCCGCCCCTCCGCCGCGCCGGCGCAGCCGGGTGTGCCGACCTTCGGGCCGGCCAGCAGTCCGGCGATGGCCGCGCATGCGGTGCTCTCCCCCGCACCGGCGCGTCCCGTGCCTGCCTCTATGGCCGCGTCCCATCCGTCATCCCCTTTTGCCGCGCCTCCTGCCGCAGCGCCCGCGATGCCGCGCCGGACGGAACCGGCCGCAACAGACCTTCCCAGGGAGTACCCCATGCACGTCAGGCGACCCACGCTGGAGCAGATGCGCAGCCTCGTCAGCGGCCTCCACATGTCCATGGGAGACCGCGAACTCATGGACTACATGACGCTGATGGAAGGCTCGTTCGAGGCCTACGACGTCGTCGCCTCGATGCCCGACAACCTGCCGCAGGTGAAGTATCCGCGCACGCCGGGCTATCGCCCGTCGGCTGCCGAGAACCCGATGAACGCCTGGTACGTGAAGTCGGAGGTCCGCGGGGCGCATTCGGGACCGCTGTCCGGCCGCACGATCGTGCTGAAGGACAATGTCTGCCTCGCCGGCGTGCCTATGATGAACGGCGCCTCGACGCTGGAAGGGTATACGCCCGACGTCGACGCCACCGTGGTGACGCGCATCCTCGATGCCGGCGGCACGATCGTCGGCAAGGCGCATTGCGAGTATTTCTGCCTCTCGGGCGGCAGCCACACCAACGCGACCGGCCCCGTGCACAATCCGTGGAAGACGGGCTACATCGCAGGCGGCTCGTCCTCCGGTTCCGGCGCCCTCGTCGGCGCGGGCGAGGTCGACATGGCGATCGGCGGCGACCAGGGCGGGTCGATCCGCATGCCTGCCTCCTTCTGCGGCGCCTACGGCATGAAGCCGACGCACGGGCTAGTGCCCTACACCGGCGTCATGCCGATCGAGCCGACCATCGACCATGCCGGGCCGATCACCCAGAACGTGCGCGACAACGCGCTGCTGCTGGAAGTGATCGCCGGCGAGGACGGGCTCGATCCGCGCCAGTATGCGCCACGTCTCGACCGATACACCGATGCGCTCGGGCGCGGCGTGTCGGGGATGCGGATCGGCATCGTCCGCGAGGGTTTCGGCCTCGCCAATTCGGAACCCGACGTCGACGACAAGGTACGCAAGGCCGCCGCACGTTTCCGCGAGCTCGGCGCGACCGTCGAGGACATCTCGGTGCCGATGCATCTCCAGGGCCAGGCGATCTGGACGCCGATCGCGCTGGAGGGCCTCACCGACATCATGATGCACGGCAACGGCTTCGCCACGGGATGGAAGGGGCTCTACGTGACGAGCCTGCTCGACTATCACTCCAACTGGCGCAGCCGGGCCGACGAGCTGTCGAAAAGCCTGAAGATCTCGATGTTCGTGGGCGAGTTCATGCTCAAGCACCATCGCGGCCACTACTATGCGAAGGCGCAGAACCTGTCGCGACGGCTGCGCGCGGCCTATGACGCGGCGCTCGGCCAGTACGACCTGCTGCTGATGCCGACCATGCCGATCAAGGCACAGAAGATCCCGCCGGCGGATGCTTCGCTGGCGCTCTACATCCAGCGCGCTTTCGAGATGATCGGCAATACCTGCCCCTTCGACACGACGGGTCACCCGGCCATGACCGTTCCCGTCGGCCTTTCCGAGGGCCTGCCGATCGGCATGATGCTCATCGGCAAGCACTACGAGGAAAGCACGATCTACCGCGCGGCCGCCGCCTTCGAGCGGATCGCCGACTGGAGGACGATGTAGGGACGGACGCGGTCGCGTGACGGGAGGAACATCGTGAACGCCTTGTCGCAATCGCTTGCGGCGGGCCTGTCGTCGAGCCTGCTCGGCGGCAAGGCACCGATGCCGCCGGTCGGCCCTGCCTTGCGGAAACCGCATGGCGGGCTCTCTCATGTCGCTGGCGACCGGTCCGTTCCGCTGCTGGAGCACACCATCCCGCAGGTCCTCGCGGCGACCGCCGCACGGCGCGGGCCGCATCCGGCAGCGATTTTCCGCGAGGCGGGAAAACGCTACACATGGACCGAGCTGGCGCGGGAGGTCGACGCCGTCGCGGCGGGCCTGCTGGCGCTGGGGCTGCAGAAGGGCGACCGGGTCGGCATCTGGTCGCCCAATCGGCCGGAATGGCTGGTGACGCAGTTCGCGACGGCACGCATCGGCGTCGTTCTCGTCACGATCAACCCCGCCTACCGGACGTCCGAACTTGAATACGTGCTGAACAAGGTCGGCTGCAAGGCGCTGATCACCGCGGCGCGCTTCAAGTCGAGCGACTATCTCGGGATGATCCGGACGCTGGCGCCAGAACTCGAGACGGCGGAACCGGGGCGGCTGTCGGCGGCGCGGCTGCCTTCGCTGAGGGCGGTCGTCCGCATGGGGCCTGAGCGCTCGCCCGGGATGCTGTCCTTCGACGGTCTTTCGCGCCTCGCCGGGCCCGCGCAACGCAACCGGCTCGACCTGGTCACGGCGACGCTCGATGCGCAGGATCCGATCAACATCCAGTTCACGTCGGGCACCACCGGCGCACCGAAGGGCGCGACGCTGACGCATGCCAACATCCTCAACAATGCCGACATCGTCACCCGCACGATCCGGCTGACCGAGGCCGACAGGCTGTGCATTCCCGTGCCGCTCTACCATTGTTTCGGCATGGTGATGGGAACGCTCGGCTGCGTGACCAAGGGCGCGGCCATGGTGTTCCCGGGCGAGGGCTTCGAGGCGACAGCGGCGCTGGAAGCGATCGCGTCCGAAAGGTGCACGGCCTTCTACGGCGTGCCGACCATGTTCGTCGCCATGCTCGACAGTGCCGATTTCAAGCGCCACGACGTCGCTTCGCTCCGGACCGGAATCATGGCCGGCGCGCCATGTCCGATCGAGGTGATGAAGCGGGTCGTCTCCGATCTCCACATGCCGGAGGTGACGATCGCCTACGGCATGACCGAGACGAGCCCGGTGTCTTTCCAGTCGGACGTCGACGATCCGATCGGCAAGCGGGTCGCGACCGTCGGGCGCATCGGCCCGCATGTCGAGGTGAAGATCGTCGACGAGAGCGGACAGACCGTGCCGGTCGGCCAGTCCGGCGAACTGTGCACGCGCGGCTACTCGGTCATGAAAGGCTACTGGGACGAGGCGGAGAAGACGGCCGAGGCCATCGACCAGGAGGGCTGGATGCACACGGGCGACCTCGCGACGATCGACCGCGACGGCTACTGCAACATCGTCGGCCGGGTGAAGGACATGGTGATCCGCGGCGGCGAGAACGTCTATCCGCGCGAGATCGAAGAGTTCCTCTACCGGCACCCGAAGATCTCGGACGTGCAGGTGTTCGGGGTGCCCGACCCGCGCTATGGCGAGGAACTCTGCGCATGGATCGTGCTCCACCCCGGGGAAACCGCGACCGAGGAAGACATCCGCAGCTACTGCCGCGGCCAGATCGCCCACTACAAGGTGCCGCGCCACGTGCGGTTCATGGAGGCGCTGCCGATGACGGTGACCGGCAAGCCGCAGAAATTCGTCATGCGCGACGCCATGATCGCCGAACTGGGGCTGAAGACAGCGGCAACGGCGTGAGTTCCATCGCGGTCTCGGCGAGTGGCGGGCAGTATCGCCACTCGAGGTCCCGGCTACATACAGAAATGCGCCGGAGGACGGCCCGGACCGCGCAGCAGTCCTACAACTGAGTAGAGCGCCGATTGGCCTTGACCAGGTTTCGGCCAGGAGTAGCTTGACTTGGCAACTTCAAGGTGAACTGAGATGACGTCGGGGACTGTCGGCCAATCGGTTCCGGCAAATGAAGCGGTCGATCTGTGAGGGACGGGCTTGGGCGAGGGCAGCAGCATTACTGATATCGTGGATCCGATGTCTCAGGGCTATCGCGTTGCCAGCCGGGATGTCGTGTCGGAGTCCTTCGATGGCGACGTCGTCGTCGTCGATCTGGCGACCGGACGCTACTTCAGCCTGTCCCGCAGTGCCGGCGCACTCTGGGACATGTTCGGCGCAGGCGCTTCGCCCGCATCGATCGGTGCAGCCGCCGGCAGCGATCCTGCACCGATAGCGGCTTTCGCGGAAACGCTGTGCGGACACGGTCTGCTCGTCCGCCAGCCGCAGGGTTCCGGCGCCGCGCCGGACCTTTCGGCCATCGCCCGGTTCGCCGCAGCAGGCGATGCGCCCGAAGTGGCCGTGTTCGACGACCTTGCCGAGCTCTTCACGGCCGATCCCATCCACGACGTCGAGGAGCCGGCCGGCTGGCCCGTCGTGAAGCAGGGCTGACGCCATGGGCATCGCGGCACGCGAGAGAGGCGACGACCGGGCGGGAACGATCGGCAGCGCATCCGTCGCCGAATATGCCGCCGCACTTCTGGCCATGGCGGATTCCGCAGGCGCACGCCTTCAGCCGACGCGGATTCAGCTGCCCTGGCTCGACCTGACGGTCCGCTTGTCCGAGGGGCCGCTCAAGCAGGCCATCGCCGAGACGATCGTGCCGCTGACAGTGGCTGCCGGGCAGGACCGCAAGACCCTGTCGGTGACGATCCTGCATGCCGGCCTAAGCGGCGTGGAGGCGCCGCGACCATGGGGGGACGAACCCTACTTTCCGCACGAGCTGAACCGGCGCCTCGGACCGGCCGGTCTGCAGGCCAGCTTCTCCCACGACCAGTGCCTCTGGCAGGTCATGTCGTCTGGAGAAGGCAGGGCGGTGCAACTGATGCAGGGGCCAGAAGACTATCCGCCCTGGGAGCCGGGCGCGCCGCTGCGCGTCTTCCTGCACTGGGCCTACGCGGCCATCGGCCGCCGGCTCGTGCATGGCGGGACGCTTGGGCTCGACGGCAGGGGCGTGCTCCTTGCGGGCGCCGGCGGCGCGGGCAAATCGGGAACGGTGGTTGCCGGCCTGCTTTCAGGGCTCGCCAGCGTCGGTGACGACTACGTCCTCGTCGACCTCTCAGGCGGCGTCTCCGCAGCGCCGCTCTACGGCACGCTGAAGCAGGATCCCGCCGGCTATGCGCGGCTGGGGCTTGCCGAGCGCATCGGCGAACGGCCGCTCAACTGGCAGGGCAAACATCAGTTTCATGTCCGCGACATTGCTGTCGGGCCAATTCCCCCGCGCCTCGGCCTCCAGGCGATCCTGATCCCGAAGACGGGGGCGACACGCACCACGCTCGAACCGGCATCGGCGCGCGACGTCCTGCTTGCGCTCGCGCCAAGCGCTCTCTGGCAGATGCCCGGAGAACGCGAGAGCGGCTTCCGCTTCTTCGCGACGCTCGCCGGCCGTCTGCCCGGCTATGTCCTGCATCTCGGACCGGAGCCTGCCGAGATCGCGGCGCGGCTGCGGCGCTTCATCGAGGATGGCCGGCCGTGACGACGACGGTGATCATGCCTGTCTTCAATCGCGAGCGCTATGTCGGAACTGCGATCCGCTCGCTCCTGCGGCATCGTCCGGAGGTCGATCTGGACATCCTGGTCATCGATGACGGTTCGACCGACGGGAGCCGCGACGTGGTGCGGAGACTGCAGGAAGAGGAAGGCGGAATAAGGCTTATCCGCCAGGAAAATGCCGGCGTCACCGCTGCCCGCAACACGGGTCTGCGCAACCTGCTGCCCGAGACGCGTTTCGTCAGTTTCCTCGATTCCGACGACGTCTCCACCGAGGGGCGCTACGCCACCGACCTCGCCCTCTTCGCCGGCGATCCCTCGCTCGGCATGGTCTATTCGCGCATGACCCTCGTCAACGACATCGACCCGCAGACATTCTCCGTCGCGAGGGGTGCGGTCTGCGCCACCGTTCGCGGCATCAGCCTCAGCACCGGGACCTATAGCCGCGAACTCGTGGAGGCGGTCGGACCGTTCGATCCGCAGCTTCCGGTCGGAGAGGATCTCGACTTCCTGCTGCGGATATTCGAACGGGGGACACCGCATGTCCTTTGCGACCATGTCTCCGTGCTCTACCGCCGCCACGAGGCGAACATGACGGCCGACACCGAGGCCCTGCGCCGGGGGGTAATGCGGGCCATGCTCAAGTCGGCGCAGCGGCGCAAGAACGACCCGTCCCTGCTGCGCTCCATCCCGCCGTTCCTCGACGTGGCGGAGATGGAGAAGATGCGGGGCCTGATGTGACGACGGAGAGAATTGCCGAACCAGGTTCCTATACCGTGGTCATCCCGGCCTGGAACGCGCAGAGCACGATCGCCGAGGCCCTGGCGTCGGTCTGGGGCCAGACGCGTCCGCCCGTCCGCGTCATCGTGGTGGACGATGGCTCGACCGATGCCACCGTGGCTGCCGTGAGAGCGGCCGGTTTGCCGGTGGACATCCTATCGCAGGCGAATGCCGGACCGGGTGCTGCGACCACCGCCGGTATCGCCGCGGTCTCGACGCCCTATCTGGCGACGCTCGATGCCGACGACCTGTGGCTGCCCGACAAGATCGAGCGCCAGTTCGCCTTTCTCGGAACATGTGCCGGGACCGCCCTGGCGTTCGGCCATTGGCAGGCCTTTTCCGGCGATCCGGCCAACCGCGTCGCGGCTCCCCTGCCAGGCTGGACCCGCACGACGCTCTTCGCACTGACCGACGTGGTCAGGTCGGTCGGCCCCGTCATCGATCCTCCCGGCTTTGCCGGGGACATGATCGACTGGCTTGCCCGGGCACGGGAAGCGGGTCATTCGCTGTCGATGCATCCCGATGTCGTCGCGCTGCGGCGCATGCGTCCCGGCAGCCTGTCGGACCGGAACAACCCGCTGCGCGACAAGGGCTATCTGGACGTCGCCCGACGGGCGATCCTCCGGCGCAAGCGGAACGAAGACCTGTGACCGCCCCGCGATCCGCTGTTCGTCGCCGTTTTCCCGATCTCGGCTGGGCCTGGCCTGCCGGCGATCTCGATCTCCTCATTCGCGCGGTCGCCGCCCGCGACGAAGACGCCGCCTTTGCCGCGGCGCGGTCCTGGCTGTCGCAACACGACATCGATGTCGTCGGCTTCCGCGAGCACCGGCTGCTTGCGGCGCTGTCCGAACGTTTCGGCAGGCGCCTGGCCGAGTTTCCGGCGCAGCCCCGCCTCGCCGGGCTGCAGCGCATGCTCTGGACGCGGTCGCGCCTTGCCATGCGCGAGGCCGAGCCGGTGCTGGCCGCCCTGACCGCTTCGGGAATCCCCGTCATGCTGATGAAGGGCGCGGCACGCGTGGCCGTCGAGGCCGGCGCCGAGCGCTCGCGCATCTCGCACGACATCGACCTTCTCGTGCCGCCGGGCTCCATGGATGCCGCCTTCGAATGTCTCGTTACGGACGGATGGGAGCCCGCTACCGGCGTCTCGATGCACTTCCTGCGCGGACGGCTCGGCGCGGTCAGGGCGCTGAACTTCCTGCGCGGCGACTATGGCGACGTCGACCTGCACCAGGCCGCCTTCCACCCGGTTCACGCGAGTGCCGAAGACGACGCCGCGCTGTGGCAGCGTGCGGTGCCCGCCGTTTTCGCGGGCATCGCCGTCAGCGTTCCGTCGACGGCCGACAGGCTGGCTCTTTCCATCGCGCATGGCAGCCTGGACGCACATGCCCACAGCGACTGGCTGGTCGATTGCGACGCCGCTGTCCGCCGCACCGACCTCGACTGGGCGGCGTTTCTCTCGGTCGTCGAGGAGCGCGGCCTGGCCGTCCCCGCGGCCGTCGCGCTGTCCTATCTTGTGTCCGTCATCGGCAGCCCCGTCCCCGCCGATGTGCTCGAGCCGCTCGTCGCGCGGGCGCGTGGCCGATCCTTCGCCGACCGGCTCTCCGTGCTGCTGCAGGCCCGTCCCCGAGCGGAGGGCGAGCGGGTCCTCGCGCTGGCGCGCGGACTGGCGAAGCTGCGCCGCATGCGCGCCGGGCCGAAGGCGAGAAGCCCCTTGCCGGACGATCTGCTGCGCGGTCGGGCAATTGGCGGAGCAACGTCTCCAGCACCGGAACGCCCGGCGCGGTTTCGTGCGGACCTGCCGGCCGGGCCTGATCATCCCGGACGTTGCCGGATCCGGCTCGTGCTCGACTGCACCCTGCCGGCCACCCGGCGGCGCATCGAGTTCGAATTGCGCTCGCCTGCCGGACACATTGCAAGGCTGCGCTACCGCAAGCTCGATCGCCGCGAAGGGCCGCGCAGGCTGGTGTTCGAGGGCGTCGTCACGCTTCCCGAGGCGGGTCCGCTCACGCTGGAGGCGCGGCCTGCGCGGTATCTGCGGCGAGGGGCGGCCCCGCAGGACCTGGCGCTGTACGGCGCGGTCCCGTTTTCCATCGCGGAGTCGAGCCTGTCTGCGTGAGCCCGGGCTGCCCTTCGCGCTTCTTGCAAAGGGGGCGCTACTTCCGGCTGTCATCGATCTCGCGCAGGAAGCTGCGCAGCGGGTCCGCCCATGCCGCCGCGGGCCGGTTGATCAGGCCGTGGCCCTCGCCGGAGGTGCCCGGCAGAAGTGAAAACGTGAGGCGTCCGCCGGCACCGCGATAGGCTTCCGCCATGGCCTGGCTGAGCTGCGGGCCGAAATAGCTGTCGTTCTCGGCGTAGAGCCACAAGGCCGGCAGGCGCGCGCTGCGCCCGAACGCACCGGCCGCCTCGACGAGCCGTTCGGGAGCGCAGTTGACGCCGGGCCGGCCGCGGTTGCGTCCCCCTCTGCCGCCCGAGAAGTTCACGTAGCCGCGAATGCCATCCGGATCGGTCGAGGCGATGGCGATGGCGCCCCAGCCTCCCGCGGACGTGCCGACGACCAGCGTATCGTTTTTCGATACGGCCGGCAGCGTCTCCGCATGGTCGATCGCCGCCCGGATCAGCCGGGCGGTCTCCAGTCCCGATGCACGGTAGTCGGCCCGCTCGCAGCCGCCCTGGTCCTCGAGATAAGGACCGCCCGCCGGACCGTGGCCCGGGCGCAGCGGGATAAGCACCGCGTAGCCTTCGCCAACCAGGAACTCGGTCAGCGCGGGATAGGCGGGCATCGTCATGCGCGCCCGGACCTCGAGGCGCTGGTCGGAGCCGTGGCTGACGACGGCGAGCGGGAAGGGGGGCGTCCCGGCGGGAAGATGAAGCGTCGCCGGCAAGGGACGCGACAGTCCCGCAACCGGTATCGCCACCGCGCCGGAGCCCGCCGTAGTGACCGCCGATTCCGGCAAGTGGACGACCATGCCCCCGATGGACTGGCACCCGGCCAACAGGGCGACGACGAGCCCAGCCAGAGCGCGGGCGGCCATGGCGGCGCAGCAGCGGTCGACCTGTCGTCGGAAAGGTTTGCCTGCCATTGGCGGCGATCTTCAGATTGCAAAAGCGACCATGCGGTCTTTCTCCTGATCTACCGCATGGGTTCCTCAGCGGCAATGCGCGAAACCCCGAGTACTCTCGCCAGTAGCTAAATGCGTGTGTCGTTGTTGCAACAGGTTGTAGAGGAATCGCTCGGCCGTTCATTCGCCATCCCGTACCGGCTACAAATAGACGGCTCAATCCGATCGTTTATTAGATGATATGAATGCGGTCGGGAAGCGTAGCGGCAAATGGTTGAATCCAATGAGATTCTAAACGGTGGACCTGTCGAAACACAAGCTGGAGAGTGATACGCTGGGCGTCGACGGACGAGAGGACAACTCAAGCGCAAGATGCTTAGTGAATCCAACGTTAAGAAGAAGGCGCCATTTTTGGATTGACTGTTTACTTCGTATAGTGGCGAATTAAAGCGGAGTGGCGTGCCGGAGTCCTCATGAATCCCCTCATTTCACGAACGACTCACTTTTGCCGCTAGCGCTCGGGAAACCGCTTGTCGACGAATCGGTCGAAGGGATGGCGGAGCGATGCGGGCGAGTGCGCAACGAGCTGA
>NZ_JAOAOQ010000039.1 GCF_030398385.1 Aquibium sp. ELW1220
CATGGTCTGGCCGGTGCCGGCGGCCGGGGCTTCGGGCAGAACCGCCGGCGCGGCGGTGTCGTCCGCCGGTGCATCGGCGGCGGCGAGTGCTGCGGGCGCAGCCGTGTCGCCCGCCGGGGCATCGGCGGTCTGCGGGGCATCGGCCGGCGCGGACGGCGTCGCCTCGGCGACTGTCTCGGCAGCGGCCTCGCCGGCAGCGGGCGCTTCGGCGATGGCAGCGGGTGCGGCGGCGCCCGCCACGGGCGCTCCGGCAACGGCCGCGGGCGGTTCGAACGAAGTGGCCGGAGCCTCTGCGACGAGGGCTGCAGCCGTGCCGGCCGCGGCGTCATCCGTCGCCGCGGCGACGGCGGCCGGGGCCTCGCCCTCGGGCACGGTGATCAGCCGGCTCGCCTTGCCGGGCTCCTCGACGAGCGCCAGCACCTCGCCCGAGGGCGAATCAGGCACCGAGACCAGCGCGGTCTCCAGCGAGGTGGCGACGACGTTGTCGGGCGAGGTCGAGCGCAGCACGATCTGGTAATTGCCGGGCTTCAGCGGCTCGTCGAGGACGACGACGAACTCCCGGTCAGCATTGGCGGTGGCGGTGGCGATGACGTTGGAGCCGACGACGACCTCGATGCCGGCCTTGGGCGTGGAGCGGCCGGCAATGACCATGGAGCCGTCCGGCTCGACGCGCAGGAGATCGAAGGTGGGAGCCAGAACCTGTTCATTTCCAACGACTTGCGGCTCGGCGGCGGCAGGCTCGACGGCCGCAGACGGCGCGGGCGCGGCATCGGCCTGGGGCGCGGCCTTGTCTTCGGGCAGGGCGGCGACCATCGGCGCGTTGCCGAGCGACCCTTTCCCCGGCCCGTCGACATAGTAGGCCACGGCACCGATGGTGGCGAGACCGCCGATAAGGAAGAGCAGCACCTTCAAGGGAGAATTCACCGTCAAGCCCCGATCCTTTGCCGATTATCCTCGCTCTAGCGCGTTTTTTGCAGTGCCACAAGAAAAACGCCCGTCGCGGTCTTGACCGCCCGGCCACCCCCGGGCCCATTGCCGGCCATGAGCACGATTCGATCCATCTGCGTCTACTGCGGCTCCTCGCCGGGCCGGCAATCCCTCTATGTCGAGGCCGGCCGGGCACTCGGCCGATCCATCGCCGAGGCCGGGCTGCGGCTCGTCTATGGCGGCGGCACCAAGGGCATCATGGGCGCGGTGGCCGACGGCGCGATGGCGGCCGGCGGCCCCGTGACCGGCATCATCCCGCGCTTCCTGATGACCAAGGAACGCACCGCGTCGGACCTCGACCGGCTCGACGAACTCGTCGTCACCGAAGACATGCACCAGCGCAAGCACATGATGTTCGAGAAATCCGACGCCTTCGTGGCCCTGCCCGGCGGCATCGGCACGCTGGAAGAGATCGTCGAGATCATGACCTGGGCGCAGCTCGGCCGCCACCGCAAGCCGATCGTCTTCGCCAACCTGGACGGCTTCTGGAACCCGATGACGGCGCTGCTCGACCACATGCGCGCCGAGGGCTTCGTGCATACGGGGCACCTGGTGCAGCCGCTGATCGTGGAGGCGGTGGTGGACATCGTGCCGGCGATCGTGGAGGCGGCGCGGGCGGCGGACGAGGCGGAGGGGGATGCGGGGGTGATCGGGAGGCTGTAAAAGGGGTGGTGATAGCGTTTGCCCGGCGGCACGTCCGGCGGCCATCCGACAACCCTCGCGCCCTGTCACGCCCCCCTCTGCCTCGCCGACCGGCGCTTCGCCAGCGCTCCGGGCGTTCGGCCTGCGGTAGACCAGAACGTCTGCGGCCGGTCGGGCGCCCCCACCGTGCCGCGCGTGGTCCCCTGCCGGGGCGAGGCTCTGGTCTCGTCCGTCTTCTTGTCCTCCGCCTCGCAGGGAGAAGCAGAGGGCCGCGCGGCGACAGCGTGATCCGGGTTCCTCTTGACCACCGTGGGCAGACCGGCCGGCCGGGAGGGCGGGCGGGCGAATTGCCATCGACATCCTCCGCCCGAAATGCGACTTATGTTCATCGGTCGCCGATCGAGCTTTTTTCCTAGCGGTATCGAATATCGGCAGACCGGCTTCTAGGCTAAAATTTTCTATATTTCATATTATAAAATCCAAAGGGGAAGGAAACTCAGATGACTTATGGCGCAATCTCGAACTGGAAGTCGAATGTACCGAATACAGACGATATGAAGGCGACCGCAAAGGCGAAGTATGTCAAAGCCGTCATGGCCCTTGGCGCGGACGACTGCTACTTCATCGAGACCGGCAGCGACACGTTTTCCGTCTGCACCATCTATCCTGACGAAGCCACAGCGACGACTGCGATGGCAAAGCAGAATGCCGTCCGGGCGGATGCTTCGTCGGAAATGCCCGTCAAGCTGCTGGGCGAAGCTCGCGGGACGGTTTTTGCCTCGTCCTGACGATCCCGTCGCCTGACGATCGGGGCGACGAGCCGCACCCGACCCATGCGCGAAATGTCGCCGTTTCGCGCGTGGGCGTGCCGCAAGTCGGCGAGGCGATCTCCGGCGCGTCAGAAGGCCGACGCCCTGCGCCATTTCAGGACTCCCAGTCCGTTCCGGCCGGGAAACATCGGATGCAACGTCTCTCCAGTGGTGATCGAGAGAATGTCGTCCTCGATCGAGAAGGTTCGCGCCTGGTCGGTGCCGACCCATCCGGGATGCCAGGAGACCTCGACGTCGGTCACGAACCTGTCCTCGCCTTCAATCCGGAATAGTCTCAAACAGGCCATCATGCTTCTGAAAAGGGCGGCGTCGCCGGTTTCACCGATCGCGGACGTTGCAGGCGGCGCGGCGGCGTCGGAGCTGCCGATCCCGCACAAAGGGGAGATCGGTAGCTTCGCCGGTTTCGCAGCGTCACGACGGCGGGATCAGGACGAGCTTGCCGGTGTGGTGCTTTTCCTGGAAGGCGCGCTGGGCGTCGGCGATCTTGTCGAGCGGGTAGGTGGCGGCGAGCAGGGGGCGGATTTCGCCTTTCTCGATATGGGAGACGAGATCGGGGAAGACCGGGGCGTCCCATGCGGTGCAGCCGACGAGCGTGATGTCCTTGAGGTACAGGTCGCGCAGGTCGAGTTCGACGACCGGGCCGGCGATGGCCCCCGATGTGGCGTAGCGGCCGCCGCGCTTCAGGAGCTTCAGCATCGTGCCGAAGCCCGGCCCGGCCACATTGTCGATGACGACGTCCATGCCGTCGGCCCCGAGAACGGCCAAGGGATCGTCGTCGCGGACGAGAACGCGGGCCGCGCCGAGCCCGGCGATGGCGTCGCGCTTCGAGGCGCTCGTGACCGCGATCACCTCGGCGCCGCGGCGCGCGAGCAACTGGACCAGCGCCGACCCGACGCCGCCCGACGCCCCCGGCACCAGCACCCGGTCGCCGCGCGCGACGCCGGCGCGTCGCACCATGTTCTGCGCCGTGCCGTAGGCGCAGGGGATGGTGGCGAGCTCGGCATCGCTCCAGTCGCAGGCGACGGCGAAGGCCTCGCTCTCCGGAACCTTGACATATTGCGCGAAGGCGCCGTCGAAATCGGTGCCGAGCCAGACGGTGTCCATCCGGTCGAAACCCGCCTTGCGCATGCACGGCCGAACCAGAACGCGCTCGCCGATCCGGTCGGCGTCGCCGCCCGGCCCGACCGCGACGACCCGGCCGCAGCAATCGGCGCCCTGGATGAGCGGAAACGGCGTCGCGCCGTTCCAGCCGCCATCCCGGCGACCGGCATCGACGGCCGTGGCGTCGGTGCCCTGCCTTACGGACCCGGCATACCAGCCCAGCCGGGTGTTGATGTCGGTGTTGTTGACCCCCGCCGCGAGCACGCGAAGCAGGAACTCGCCCGGACCGGGGACCGGCCTGGCGACCTGCCTGAATTCGAGCCGATCGTATCCGCCGCTTCCGGTGGTCACGACGGCCAGCATCGTGGCCCGGTCGTCGGGGCTCGCGCGCCCCGCAAGTTCCTGCCGCATCCTTCCGCTCCGTACAGCCCAGCCCGACGGGACCATAGCATCGCGGACGGCGGAAGCACGCGGCTTCCCGAGACCGAGCCGCAAACCGAAGGCGATGATCGCGTCCTCGCGCAAGCGTGATCGGCTTTTCCACAGGGCGGCGGGCGGGCGAGACGGGGGTGTCATGGAGGCGTGGTTCGATGGGCCTTTCATCACGAAAGGACCAGAGCCGATGAACCCTATCCTCGCCGCCACGCTGCACGTCGCACGTGGCTCCGGGCCGCTCGTCGCACGTGCTTCCTCGCTGCACGTCGCGTGTGTTTCCGCGCTGCTTCTCGTCAGCGCCACGGCCGGCGCGCAGGCGCATGAGACGACGGCGAGTTCCGTCCAGCTCGGGCCGCGGCCGTTCCATCTGGTGCAGGACATGGACGAGGGGCCGCTGAAGGAGACATTGCTGGCCTGCCAGGACGGGCCGTTCGAGAGGACGGCGTGGTCGATCGGCCATCGCGGGGCGCCGCTGCAGTTTCCCGAGCATACCCGCGAGGGCTATGTCGCGGCGGCGCGGATGGGGGCGGGCATCATCGAGTGCGACGTGACCTTCACGAAGGACCGCCAGCTCGTCTGCCGGCATGCGCAGGACGACCTGCACACGACGACGGACATCCTGGCGACGGATCTGGCCGCAAAGTGCACGGCGCCCTTCGTGCCGGCGGCGGCCGGGCAGAAGGCGTCGGCAGAATGCCGGGCGTCGGACGTGACGCTGGCCGAGTTTCGCACGCTGAACGGCAAGATGGACGCGGCCAACCCGGCGGCGACGACGGTGGCGGAGTACATGGACGGGACAGCCAGGTGGCGGACCGACCTCTACGCGACGAAGGGCACGCTGATGACGCATGCCGAATCGATCGCGCTGTTCAAGGCGCTCGGCGTCAAGTTCACGCCGGAGCTGAAGGCGCCGGCCGTGGCGATGCCCTACGAGGGCGACTACACGCAGGCCATGTATGCGCAGCAGATGATCGACGAGTACAGGGCGGCGGGCGTGGACCCGGCCGACGTGTTTGCGCAATCGTTCAACCTCGACGACGTGCTGTACTGGATCAAGACCGAGCCGGACTTCGGCCGGCAGGCGGTCTATCTCGACGGACGCGACGGGACCCTGCCCGGCTTCGACCCGATGGTGGCCGCGACCTGGGACCGGTCGATGGCGGAGCTGAAGGCGCTGGGCGTGAACTTCATCGCGCCGCCGATGTGGATGCTGGTGACGCTGGAGAACGGGCAGATCGTGCCCTCGACCTATGCGAAGGAGGCGAAGGCTGCGGGGCTGAAGATCATCGCCTGGACGGCGGAACGCTCCGGCCCGCTGTATTCCGGCGGCGGCTGGTACTTCCAGTCGGTGAAGGATGCGATCGACAATGACGGCGACGTGTTCACGCTGATGAACGTGCTGCACCAGGAGGTGGGAATCGTCGGACTGTTCTCGGACTGGCCGGCGACGACGACCTACTACGCCAACTGCTTCGGGCTGGAATAGGCGGCGGCCGCGGCTGCCTTTCGGGGGCTCCGCCCCTCCACCGCATGCCACCCGCGTGCGGGGGAGGGTTTCGCTTCGCCGTCGGCGCTGCCGCCTTGCACGGTCCCTGCCGAAGTCCTTCGCCGCTTGACCTTTGCAAGCCGGACCGCCAAGTCTGGCGGCATGTGCGGACGGTTCACATTGGCGGCGACGCCGGAAGAGGTGGCGGCGTTCCTGGCGACGCTGGAGCTGGATGCGTTTCCGCCGCGCTACAACATCGCGCCGACGCAGCCGATCCTGCTTGCCATGGCCGGCCCGCCGCGCGAGCCGGGCTCGAACCTGCCCGACCGGGTGGCGCTGCTGGTGCGGTGGGGGCTGATCCCGTCCTGGTGCAAGGACCCCAAGGCGCTGCCGCTGCTGATCAATGCGCGTTCCGAGACGGCGGCCGAGAAGAACGCCTTCCGTGCCGCCATGCGCCACCGCCGGGCGCTGATCCCGGCGACGGGGTTCTACGAGTGGAAGCGGGAGGGCAAGGCCAAGCAGGCCTATCTGATCCGGCCGAAGGGCGGCGGGCTGATGGCCTTCGGCGCGCTGATGGAGACCTATGCCGAGCCCGGCGGCGGGGAAATCGATACCGGCGCGATCCTGACCACGGCAGCGAACGATGAGATCGCCGAGATCCACGACCGCATGCCGGTGGTGATCCGCCCGGCGGATTTCGCGCGCTGGCTGGATTGCCGCGGCAAGGAGCCGCGCGACGTGGCCGACCTGCTCGCCCCCGTGGAGCCGGGCTACTTCGAGGCGATCGCGATTTCGGACAAGGTGAACAAGGTGGCCAATATCGGCCCCGACATCCAGGAGCCTCTTGGGCAGGAGCCGATCGCCAGCGCTCAGCCGGCCGCCCCCGTGCCGAAGGCGGCGCAAAAGCCCGCGCCGCCCGCCGATCAGCTCAAGCTGTTCTGAAACGCGTCCCGCGGGGCATCACCCGCGCCGTCCCGCGATGGCGGAACGGGCCGGCGCCCGCGTCGGGCGCGGGGCGAGGCGCCTCAGTCGGTGTCCTTCTGCGACGACAGCGGGCCCGTCGTCGGGGCGGTGCCGGCCTGCTTCGCCTTCTTGTGGGAACAGACAAGGGCAGCCAGAACGGCAGCCGGGCCGATGGTCCGGAACTTCTCGAGCTGGGGGCCGGCCTTGGCACGTTCGCTGTCGGCCTGCGTGGCGGTGCGTTGCATCGTCTTTTCCCTTGGGGTCCTCTGTGTCCGGGCTCTCCGGCCCGTATCGCGGCAGGTGGTGTCCGATTTCGTCCGAAACATGGCCGAACCACCTCCTGTTCCCGAATATCCGACTCGTGGGGCGGGAACTGTGAAATCTGCCCCATTCACTGTTGCAGGAGCGACACAGGCCAAGGCGTCGCCCGGCTTGACGCGGCCGGAGCCGGGCGGCATAAAGCACGCGATGAAAACGACCTTCGCCATTGTCGGCATCTGCATTTGTGGCTAGCGCACGCGCTGGTCCGGACGTTTTCACCCTTTCTCCCAGGAAAAGAAAAACGCCCCGGCCAGCCGGCGGGTGAATTTCGGTGCGCCGTCAGCAGGCGCCCGTCGGGAAACCTGGCGTCGGCGCCTGCGCCGCGCCCGTTGGGAAAGAGAACATGTCCGAGGGTATCCGCCTCTACAACACGCTGACGCGCTCGAAGGAGCCGTTCCAGCCGATCGACCCGGACAATGTGCGGCTCTATGTCTGCGGCCCGACGGTCTACGACTACGCCCATATCGGCAATGCGCGGCCGGCGATCGTGTTCGACGTGCTGTTCCGGCTGCTCAGGCACCTCTACGGGGCCGAACACGTCACCTATGTCCGCAACATCACCGACGTCGACGACAAGATCAACGCGCGGGCGCTGCGTGACTTCGGGGCCGAGATCGAGGCCGGCCGGCTGTCGCTCAACGCGGCGATCCGCAAGGTCACCGAGACGACCTACGAGCAGTACCAGAAGGACGTGGCGGCGCTGGGCTGCCTGCCGCCGACGGTGCAGCCGCGGGCGACGGAATTCGTGCTGCCGCGCGCCGACGGCCGGTCCGACATGGTGAGCCTGATCCAGTCGCTGCTCGACCGCGGCCATGCCTACGTGGCGCGCGGAGCCTCGGGCGCCGAGGTGCTGTTCGACACCGGCTCGATGGCCGATTACGGCCGCCTGTCGAAGCGCAATCTCGACGAGCAGCAGGCCGGCGCCCGCGTGGCGGTGGAGGCGCACAAGAAGAACCCGGCGGACTTCGTGCTGTGGAAGGAAAGTGCCGCCGACGAACCCGGCTGGGAAGCGCATTTCGACATGGCGGACGGCGGCCACGCGCACATCCGCGGCCGCCCCGGCTGGCACATCGAGTGCTCGGCCATGTCGGCCGCCTATCTCGGCCAGACCTTCGACATCCATGGCGGCGGGCTCGACCTGATCTTCCCCCACCACGAGAACGAAATCGCCCAGTCGCGCTGCGCCCACGGCACCGACGTGATGGCGAACGTGTGGATGCACAACGGCTTCGTGCAGGTGGAAGGCCGCAAGATGTCGAAGAGCGAGGGGAATTTCGTCACGATCCACGAGTTGCTGGAGACGGAGAGGTTCGGGGGACGGAAATGGCCGGGCGAGGTGCTGCGGCTGGCGATGCTGATGACGCATTATCGCGAGCCGATCGATTTCAGTGTGCGGAGGCTGGAGGAGGCGGAGAAGAAAATAATTCGGTGGGGCAAGAGTGCCTACCACAAAGTGGAACCGAGCTCGGACCTGATCTCTCCCGAGGTGATTTCATGCTTGTCAGACGATTTGAATTTCTGGCCAGCGATGAAGATTTTGGATGACCTCGCTTATCCGGGCAACGCCCTCGACGGACATTCTCACCAGGTTCTGGAAGCGACACTCCGTTTCCTAGGGCTTCTGATGCCGTATGAACGATTTCAGAATTGGCTGAACGTCGCAGACGAAGACACAATACTCATGATTAACGCCCGCATCGCGGATCGCCTCGCGCTCATCGCCCAGAAGAACTGGGCCGAGGCCGACCGCATCCGCGACGAGCTGCTCGCGCAGGGGATCCAGCTGAAGGACGGGAAGGATCCCGTCACCGGCGAGCGGGTGACGACGTGGGAGGTGAAGCGGTGAGGGTGGAGCACGACAGCGTGGAGAGGTCGGCGCCTGGGCGCCCCCCTCTGGCCTGCCGGCCATCTCCCCCACGAGGGGGGAGATCGGCAGCTTCGGCGTCTCCGCAGCTTCTTCACCGTCGGCGATTGGCGGAGCCGGCGGCGACGGCCGATCTCCCCCCTCGTGGGGGAGATGTCCGGCAGGACAGAGGGGGGCGCCGTAGGGCGCTGACGTCTGCTTCTGAGACTTCTGCGACCGGCCGAGGCCGACCGCATCCGCGACGAGTTGCTCGCGCAGGGGTTCCAGCTGAAGGACGGGAAGGACCCGGTCACCGGCGAGCGGGTGACGACGTGGGAGGTGAAGCGGTGAGGAGGGAGCACGACAGCGTGGAGAGGTCGGCGCCTGGGNGCGAGCGGGTGACGACGTGGGAGGTGAAGCGGTGAGGAGGGAGCACGACAGCGTGGAGAGGTCGGCGCCTGGGCGCCCCCCTCTGGCCTGCCGGGCGGGGCGAGCCACTTGTCTCGCCCGTCCTTCGGACCCCCCACGAGGGGGGAGATCGGCAGCTTCGGCGTCGGCGCTCAACCTGCCAACATCGGAATTTGGCGAAGACGGCGGAGCGAATGATCTCCCCCCTCGTGGGGGAGATGGGCGGCAGCCCAGAGGGGGGCGCCGTAGGGCTCGACGGCAGCCGAGGCGCGCGCGCCGTCGGGCGCTGGCCGTTCCGCTCGGACGTGCACCCGGCGGTGAAGCGGTGAGGGCGATGATGCAATTGCAGACGCTTGCACTCTACGGCGCCCCCCTCTGCCTGCCGGCATCTCCCCCACGAGGGGGGAGATCGGCAACTCCGCCGTCTTCGCCAACTTCCGATGCGGGGCGGATGAGCGCTCCCCGCACCCCGCGACGGTGGACCGCCTGACCATGCCGCACACACCGCCCCCGCCCCAGAACCGGCCGCGCGCAAAGGCTATGCGCAGGCGCATGACAGAGGCTGAGCTGAAATTCTGGAACGCGGTGCGCGCGCATCGCCTCATGGGGATGGGCTTCCGGCGTCAGTTCCCGATCGGTCCCTACATCGTCGATTTTGCCTGCCCTTCGCACAAGCTCATCGTCGAGATTGACGGCAGCCAGCATGGCGACGACGAGGTTTTGCGCGCCGATGCCGTTCGCACGCGGTTCCTGGAAGACAGCGGCTGGACCATCCTCCGCTTCACCAATGCCGACGCGCTCACCGACATCGACAATCTCTGCCTGCACGTGATCACCGTGGCCGGCCTTTCCCGGCCCGCAACCATCCAGCACGAGGGAGCCCGTCCATGAGCCTCGACAACGTCCCCCGCTATTCCGGCGGCTGCCAGTGCGGCGCGGTGCGGTTTCATGTCACCGGCGCGATGGGCGATGCCTCGGTGTGCCATTGCCGCATGTGCCAGAAGGCAGCCGGCAATTTCTACCTGCCGCTGGTCTCGGTGCGGAATGCGCGGCTCGAATGGACGCGCGGCGCGCCGAAACGGTTCCAGTCGTCGAACGAGGTGCAGCGCGGGTTCTGCGGCGATTGCGGCACGCCGCTGACCTTCGAGGCGCCGGACGGCATCGCGCTCGCCATCGGCGCCTTCGACGAACCGGAGGAGATCGCGCCGAAGATCCAGTGGGGCACGGAGGCGAAGCTGCCTTATGTCGACGCCATCCATGCCCTCCCGGAGCAGGAGACGATGGGCGACGTGTCGTCGGCAACCTACCTGACGCGGCTCGTCTCGTTCCAGCACCCCGACCACGACACCGACGACTGGTCACCGTCGGGCGAGCGCGGAGCCGCGTCATGAGCGAAGCGATCACCGGCGGCTGCCAGTGCGGCGCGGTGCGGTTTTCGGCGCAAGCCCTCGGCCGCGCCTCGATCTGCCATTGCCGCATGTGCCAGAAGGCCTTCGGCGGCTTCTTCGGCCCGCTGGTCACCGGGCTCGGCGTCGAATGGACGCGCGGCCGCCCGGCGCGCTTTTCAAGCTCCAACCTCGTCTCGCGCGGCTTCTGCGCGTCCTGCGGCACGCCGCTGACCTACGAGTACGAAGGCGGCACCGAGCTCGCCATCGGCGCGCTGGACGATCCCGAGCGCGCCGCGCCGGTCATCCAGGTCAATCCGGCGGACAAGCTGTCCTTCGTCGGCGGGCTGCACGCGCTGCCATGGCGCCAGCCCAGCGAAAGCCCCGCCGCGGACGCCTTCATGGCCGCAGTGGAAAACCACCAGCATCCCGACCACGACACGCAAACCTGGCCGCCGGCAAAAGGCATGCACCCATGACGCTGCGCACCCTCTATCCCGAGATCGAGCCCTTCGAGACAGGCATGCTGGAGGTCGGCGACGGCCACACGCTGTACTGGGAGCGCGTCGGAACGAAGGGGGCCAAGCCCGCCGTGTTCCTGCATGGCGGCCCGGGCGGCGGCATCTCGCCGGTGCACCGGCGGCTGTTCGACCCCGCGCTCTACGACGTGATCCTGTTCGACCAGCGCGGCTGCGGCCGCTCCACCCCGCATGCGGGGCTCGAGGCCAACACGACCTGGCGGCTGGTGGCCGACATCGAGCGGCTGCGCGAGATGGCGGGCTTCGAGACCTGGCTGGTGTTCGGCGGCTCCTGGGGCTCGACGCTGGCGCTCGCCTATGCGCAGACCTATCCGGAAGCCGTCTCCGAACTCGTGCTGCGCGGCATCTACACGCTGACCCGCGGCGAGCTCGACTGGTATTATCAGTTCGGCGTCTCCGAGATGTTCCCCGACAAGTGGGAGCGCTTCCAGGCGCCGATCCCGCCCGAGGAACGCCACGACATGATGGCGGCCTACCGCCGCCGGCTGACGGGCGACGACCGCGCCGTGCAGCTGGAGGCAGCGCGGGCCTGGAGCCTGTGGGAAGGCGAGACCATCACGCTGCTGCCGGAACCGTCGACCAGCGGCAAGTTCGGGCAGGATGACTTCGCGCTGGCCTTTGCCCGCATCGAGAACCACTTCTTCGTCCATTCCGGCTGGCTGGAGGAAGGCCAGCTGGTGCGCGACGCGTGGAAGCTCGCCGACATTCCGGGCGTCATCGTCCACGGCCGCTACGACATGCCCTGCCCGCTGCGCTACGCATGGGCGCTGCACAAGGCCTGGCCGCAGGCCGAGTTCCACATCGTCGAGGGCGCGGGCCACGCATTTTCCGAGCCGGGGATTCTCGACCGGCTGATTGCGGCGACGGACGGATTTGCGGGGAAGGTGTGATGGTGTTCGGTTTGGTTAGTAGCGTTCTGTCGCGCCCCCCTCTGCCTGCCGGCATCTCCCCCACGAGGGGGGAGATCGGCAGCGTCGGCGACGCGCTTGATCTCCCCCCTCGTGGGGGAGATGGCCGGCAGGCCAGAGGGGGGCGCGAAGGAACGCGACGGCAGGCCACAGGAACGACACGCCAACCCGCAGGAGCGCGCCATACAACGCTGCCCTCGAGGCCATCCGCATGACCCGCTCCCGCCTCCACCTCTTCGACACCACCCTGCGCGACGGCCAGCAGACCCCCGGCGTCGACTTCTCGGTCGAGGACAAGATCGCCATCGCGGCCATGCTGGACGGCTTCGGCATCGACTATGTCGAGGGCGGCTATCCGGGCGCCAATCCGACGGATACGGCCTTCTTCGAGAAGAAGAGAACCAGCCGTGCAAAGTTCGTGGCCTTCGGCATGACCAAGCGCGTGGGCGTCTCGGCGTCGAACGATCCGGGGCTGGCGGGGCTCCTGCAGTCGGCCTCCGACGCGGTCTGCTTCGTGGCCAAGAGCTGGGATTATCACGTGCGCGTGGCGCTCGGCTGCAGCGAGGACGAGAATCTCGAGGCCATCCGCGCCTCGGTGGAGGCTGCGGCCGCCGCCGGCAAGGAGCCGATGGTTGACTGCGAGCACTTCTTCGACGGCTACAAGGCCAACCCCGGCTATGCGCTGGCCTGCGCCAGGGCCGCCCACGAGGCGGGCGCACGCTGGGTGGTGCTCTGCGACACCAATGGCGGCACGCAGCCGTCGGAGGTGCGCGCCATCGTGGCGGCCGTCATCGCGGCGGGCATCCCGGGCGAGGCGCTCGGCATCCACGCCCATGACGACACCGGCCAGGCGGTCGCCAATTCGCTCGCCGCCGTCGAGGCCGGCGTGCGCCAGATCCAGGGCACGCTGAACGGCATCGGCGAGCGCTGCGGCAATGCCAATCTGATCACGCTGATCCCCACCCTGATGCTGAAGCCGGCCTTTGCCGAGCGCTTCGTCACCGGCATCACGGCCGAGCAGCTGGCCGGCATCTCGCGCCTGTCGCGCGCCTTCGACGAGTTGCTCAACCGCGCGCCGAACGCGCAGGCGCCCTATGTCGGGTCGTCGGCCTTCGCCACCAAGGCCGGCATCCACGCCTCCGCACTGCTGAAGGAGCCGCAGACCTACGAGCACGTGCCGCCCGAGAGCGTCGGGAACCGCCGCCGCGTCATGGTGTCGGACCAGGGCGGGAAGGCGAACTTCATCGCCGAGCTCAAGCGCCGCGGCATCGCGGTCGCGCGCGCCGACCACCGGCTCGACACGCTGGTCTCGCTGGTCAAGGAGCGCGAGGCGCAGGGCTATGCCTACGAGGGCGCCGACGCCTCGTTCGAACTGCTGGCGCGACGGACGCTGGGCACCGTGCCGACCTTCTTCGAAGTCACCTCGTTCCGCTGCATGATCGAGCGCCGCTTCGACGCCAACGGCAATCTGAAGACGGTGTCGGAGGCGATCGTCAAGGTCGAGATCGACGGCGAGGAGCGGATGTCGGTGGCGGAGGGCCAGGGGCCCGTCAATGCGCTCGACATCGCGCTGCGCAAGGACCTCGGCAAGTTCCAGGCCGAGATCGAGGACATGGAACTGGTCGACTTCAAGGTGCGCATCCTGAACGGCGGTACCGAGGCCATTACCCGCGTCCTGATCGAATCGCGCGACGGCACCGGCGCACGCTGGTGGACCGTCGGCGTCTCCGACAACATCATCGATGCCTCGTTCCAGGCGCTGATGGATTCGATCGTCTACAAGCTGATGAAGAACCGGGAAATGGCGGGGCTGGTGGCGGCGGAGTAGAGCAGATGGGTTTCCGGCTATCCTGGATCGCATTCGGGGACACTTCACTCGAAGTCGCCGCGGAGGCCTTCGGCCTGGCGGTGGGGGAAGGCACCGCCGAGATGCCGGAGTTCGACGCCAGCGGCCTGGCGCTCGACGGCTGGTCTCTCCTCATCTTCGACCGCGTGAACGATAGGCTCACGAAGGCGGAGGAGATATCCCACCTGTCGGCCGGCAGGGACGTGATCGTCGTCCACGTCAACGAGACGGTCATGTACGTCTCCGCCGAGCGCTGGCGGGATGGTGTCAGGGTCTGGTCGGTGTCGCACGACTCTGACAAGGGCGGCCGTCACCTCGAGGTCGAAGGCGCTCCTCCCGCCGAGTTCGCGGTCCTCAGGGAGAAGTGGTTCACCGAGCAGGATGCGCAGAAGGACGATCCTTTCCGGGCCGACTATGTTTTCGAGATTCCCGTCGAGCTTGCGGAACTGGACACCGGCTACCGCCACGATTCGTCCGGCTGGGACATGGTGGAGCTCGTCTCGACCGCCCCGGCGGAACCCACCAAAGGTTTTTTCGCGCGTCTGAGAAGCATCTTTTAGAACGTGATCGGCCGCGCAGCGTCGATCGGGCGAAGGCCGGCGCCTTTCGTCCCCGCCCTTCACCCCCCTTCATCCATCCATCAACAAAATCCATTGGCCTTTGCGGCCCGCGCACCGCATAGCACGCGCATGAGACCCGATGCCCTTCCCGAAGGCGGCGCCCGGCGCGGCTTCGTCTATGCTCTCCTCGCCTACGGGCTCTGGGGACTGCTGCCGCTGTTCCTGAAGGCGGTGTCGCACCTGCCGGTGCTGGAGGTGGTGGCGCACCGCATTCTCTGGTCGGTGCCGATCGCCGGCGCCGTACTCGTCGCCACCGGCCGCACGGGCGACCTGAAGGCCGCCTTGCGCTCGCCGCGCACCGTCGCGCTGGCCAGCCTCACCGCCGGGCTGATCACCATCAACTGGGGGCTCTACGTCTGGGCGATCGCGGTGGAGCGCACCGTGGAGACCTCGCTCGGCTATTACATCAACCCGCTGATGAGCGTGGTGATGGGCGCGGTGCTGCTCGGCGAGCGGCTGAGCCGGGCGCAGGTGGCCGCCCTTGCGCTCGCCACCGTCGCCGTCGTGCTGATGACGGTCGAGGCGGGCGTCCTGCCCTGGGTGTCGCTGGTGCTGGCGGGGTCCTTCGCGATCTACGGCTTCCTGCGCAAGACGCTGCCGATCGGCCCGAGCCAGGGCTTCTTCCTGGAAGTGCTGATCCTGTCGGTGCCGGCGCTGGCCTATGCCATCTGGCTGCAGGCGACGGGCGTGTCGCATTTCGTGCCGTCGGAGCCGCGCGACATGCTGCTGCTGCTGGCCTGCGGGCCGGCCACGGCGGTGCCGCTGCTGCTCTACGGCTTCGGCGCCAAGCTGCTCAAGCTCTCCACCATCGGGATCATGCAGTACATCGCGCCGACCGGCATCTTCCTGATCGCCGTGTTCGCGTTCGGCGAGCCCTTCGGCATGGTGCGGCTCGCAGCCTTCGCGCTGATCTGGGTCGCGCTCGCCATCTACACCTGGTCCATGTTTTCCCAGGCGCGCGACCGGCGCGCCGCGGAAGCCGCCACGCACGGAGGTTGACGTGTACGAACTGATCATCGCCAACAAGAACTACTCGTCCTGGTCGCTTCGCCCCTGGGTGCTGATGCGCATGCTCGGCATCCCGTTCTCCGAGACGCTGGTGCCGTTTCCCGGCGGCGACAGCTTCGACACCTACAAGCCGCTGTCGCCCAATGCCCGCGTGCCCTGCCTCGTGGACGGAGAGCTGCGGGTGTGGGATTCGCTTTCGATCGCCGAGTACCTTGCCGAGCGCCACGCGGGCGTCTGGCCGGCCGACGCCGCCGCACGCGCCTGGGCACGCTCGGCCGCGGCGGAGATGCACTCGTCCTTCGGCACGCTGCGCGACATCTGCACCATGAATTGCGGCCTGCGCATCCGCCTGCACGAGCGGCCGGCGGCACTGATGCGCGACGTCGCCCGCATCGGCGAGATCTGGACCGAGGGGCTCGACCGCTTCGGCGGCCCGTTCCTGGCGGGTGCGGCCTTCACCGCCGTCGACGCCTTCTACGCCCCCGTCGCCTTCCGCGCCCAGACCTACGGGCTGGAATTCGGCGGTGCCGCCGACGCCTATGCGGGGCGGCTGCTCGATCTTCCGGCGATGCGCGACTGGTATGCGGCGGCACTCGCCGAACCGTGGCGCGAGGAAGGCCACGAGGCCGAGGCGCGCACCGTGGGCGACTGGACCGGCGACTATCGCACCGCCGGCTGAACGGGACGATGCGACCGCGGGACAGCCGACATCGCGCCTGCATCGCCGGCCGCGCGAAAGCCCGGCAATGAGCGGCCCCGAAGTCGTTGCCGCCGTTTCCGTCGCGCTCCGGCGCGGCGAGCGGCTGCTTCTGGTGAAGCGCGGGCGGGCGCCGGCGAAGGGGCTCTATGCCTTCCCGGGCGGACGGGTGGAGCCGGGCGAGACGCTGGAAGAGGCTGCAAGGCGCGAACTCCTGGAGGAGACGGGGCTTGTCGCGCTCGACCTCGAGGCGCACGAGGAGCTGCTGCTCGAAGGCACGACGGCGCAGACGCGCTACCGGCTCACCGTGTTCCGCGCCCTGCATGTTTCGGGCGAGCCGGTGGCCGGCGACGACGCCGAGGCGGCGGGCTTTTTCTCGCTGGCCGAGATGGCGGACCTGCCGATGACGGCGTCTACTCTTTCCGCCGCAAGGATCATATTGTCGCTTTCGCGTTAACCATCCGGCAACCTATGGCCGGAGGTGTCTTGTTCGCGCCCGATTCCTGCGGCACGAAAAGGGCGATGTCACGCAACACGCGATTCCGTGCCGCCCTGCTCGGCCTCCTCGTCACCCTGCCCCTGCCGGCGGGCGCCGTGGATGCGCCCTACGAGGAGCGGCTGTACCGGCTGGGCGAGGTGCTGGGGTCACTGCACTATCTGCGCAACCTGTGCGGCGAGACCGGCAGCCTGTGGCGCGAGCAGATGGAGGCGCTGGTGACGGCGGAAGACCCCGCGCCGGAAAAGCGCGCGCGGCTGGTCGCCAGCTTCAACCGCGGCTACCGGAGCAATTCGGAAATCCACATGAACTGCACGCAGGCGGTGGCGGCGGCGATCGCGCGCTACATGAAGGAAGGCGAGCAATTGACGCACGAGACGGCGATTACCTTCGGCAATTAGGCCGCCGTCAACTTTTACCGGATTGGCGGCGTGCAAGGCGACCGTCCTGTGGTAAAGGATTAACGGGATGTTAAGGGATGAACGGCGGCGGGTCCCGTTTCGGGACAGCCGCCGCGACAAGGTGGGTGGAACCATGGGACATGGACTGGGCGAAATCGACGCACTGATCCGCGAAGAGAAGCGGCTGACGGCGGTGGAGAGCCAGACGGAGGCCTGGGCCGAAGGGCTGTCGGCCGGCATCGAGCCGGAGATCATCGCCGAAGCGGCGCTGACGACGGCCTTCGTGGAACTGCTGCGCGCCTGCGGCGAGGAGACGGCGCTCGCGCTGCTCGACACGATGCGCGAGAAGGTGATCGCGGGCGAATTCGAGCTGGTCCGTTCCCACCACTGAAGCCGCACGAACCGGCGGCGGCGCCGAACGCCGGACCACACGAGAGCCCCTGCCCATGACGTTCGCACCGAACTCCCTGGCGATCGCCATGCTTGCCGCCGCAGTGCTTCTGCCCGCCGCTGGCGTTTCGCAAGCGGAGACGCGCCTGGCGCTGAGCGAGATCGGCCAGGAGGCGGTGACGCCCGACGACGCTGCCGGCGGCGAGGCGGTGCCGGCGGAGCGCGGCGTGCCGCTGCCCGACCCGGTGCTGCGGCTGCCGCTGCCCTCGGTGCCGGCCGTGCCGCCCTCCCCCGCAGACGACGCGCCGGCCGGCCTCGACCAGCCCGGCGAAGCGGACGAGGGCGAGACGGCGGCCGAGCCGGTGCCGGAGGTGCTCTACGACTATTCGCTGCTGCCGGAAGAGGTTCGCCGCATGCGCGAGCTGATCATCGAGGCCTGCCGCAGCGGCGACCCTGAGCGGCTGCGGCCGCTGATCGGAATCGGCGACGGCGCCACGCAGATCACCTTCGGCGACGTCGGCGACGACCCGATCGCCCATCTGGTCGAGATGTCAGGCGACGAGCGCGGCCAGGAGATCCTCGCCATCCTGCTGGAGATCCTCGAAGCCGGCTACGTGCACCTGGCGCCGGGGACGCCCGGCGAAATCTACGTCTTTCCCTATTTCTTCGGGCTGCCGCTTGAACAGCTGACGGACCCGCAGCGGGTCGAGCTGTTCAAGATCGTGACCGCGGGCGACGTGGAGGAGATGAAGCTCTACGGCTCCTACACCTTCTACCGCGCCGGCTTTTCGCCGGACGGGCGCTGGCTGTTCTTCGTGGCGGGAGACTGAGCGGAAGGCTGCTAGGCCTGACCGGTCGCATCTCCTTCGTCTTCTTCCGCTCAGAGAGCACCTGCGAAATCGGACGGCACGAGGGCGTCGGCGGCCGGCATAGGTCGAAGCCCGGGCGCTAGCCCCGGCTTCAGGCTGGCAACGCTTCCGAAAACAGCACCGGCTCGCCCTGCCCCGGCGTGACGATCTCGCCCTCCCACATGACGCGGCGGCCGCGGATGATGGTGCCGACCGGCCAGCCGGTGACGGCGCGGCCGTCATAGGGCGTCCAGCCGGCGCGCGAGCCCTGGTCTTCGTTGCGGATGACGGCGCGGCGCTTGAGGTCGACGATGGTGAAGTCGGCGTCGTAGCCGCAAGCGATGCGGCCCTTGCGGGCCATGCCGAAGAGCCGGTTGGGGCCGTGGCTGGTGAGGTCGACGAAGCGCTCGATGGTGAGGCGGCCGGCGGCGACGTGATCGAGCATGATCGGCACCAGAGTCTGGACGCCGGTCATGCCGGACGGCGAGGCCGGATAGGGCTTGGCCTTTTCCTCCAGCGTGTGCGGGGCGTGGTCGGAGCCGAGCACGTCGACGACGCCATTGGCGATGCCCGTCCAGATGCCGTCGCGGTGGCGGGCGTCGCGCACCGGCGGGTTCATCTGGATCAGCGTGCCAAGGCGGGCATAGTCGTCGGCGGCGAGCGTGAGATGATGCGGGGTGGCCTCGCAGGAGGCGACGTCCTTGTGCTGCTCCAGGAAGGCGATCTCCTCGGCGGTGGAAATGTGCAGCACGTGGATGCGCGCCCGGACGGCGCGGGCGATGCGGACGAGGCGCTGCGTGCACTGAAGGGCCGCGATCTCGTCGCGCCAGACCGGATGCGAGGCGGCGTCGCCCTCGATCCGCTCGCCCATCCGCTCGCGCAGGCGGAACTCGTCCTCGGAGTGGAAGGCGGCGCGGCGGCGGGTGTTCCTGAGGATCGCGGCGACGCCCTCGTCGTCCTCGACCAGAAGGTCGCCGGTGGACGAGCCCATGAAGACCTTGATGCCGGCAGCCCCAGGCAGGCGCTCGAGTTCGCCGACCTCGGCCGCATTGTCGCGCGTGCCACCGACCCAGAAGGCGAAGTCGCAATGCATGCGGTGGGTCGCGCGGGCCACCTTGGCGGCAAGCGCTTCGGCGCTGGTGGTCAGCGGCTTCGTGTTTGGCATTTCGAAGACGGCGGTGACGCCGCCGAGCACGGCCGCGCGCGAGCCGGTCTCGAGGTCTTCCTTGTGCTCCAGCCCAGGCTCGCGGAAATGCACCTGGCTGTCGACGACGCCCGGCAGGACGTGCAGGCCGGTGCAGTCGATCCTCTCGGCCGCGCTCGCCGCCGAGAGATCGCCGATGGCGACGATGCGGCCGTCGCGGACGCCGACGTCGCGGATGCCGGCACCGTCCTGATTGACCACGGTGCCGCCCGTCAGGATGAGATCGCAGGTTGAAGCCATCGCCGTCACCGCCCTTGCCCGGATGATGCGGCCGGCTTACGTAATGGCCCCCGAGAATGCAAGCCGAGGCCCCTCCGACGCCAGCCCACCGCCGGGACCCGAGAGCCGAAGGAACACCATGCCGACCGTCGTCCTCAGCGCGCGCGCCTTCGTTACCGTGTCGGGTCCCGACGCGGAGCATCTGCTGCAGTCGATCCTGACGACCGACCTCGCGGCGCTGCCGGAAGGCGTTGCGAAACCGGGCGCGTTGCTGACGCCGCAGGGGAAGATCCTGTTCGATTTCCTGATCGGCCGGGCGGGGCCGGACGGCTTCGTGCTCGAGTGCCGGAGCGAGATCGCGGACGATTTCATGCGCCGGCTGATGCTCTACAAGCTCAGGGCCAAGCTCACGATTGCCAAGCGCGACGAAACGCTTGCGGCAGTTTCTTGGCGGGATGAGTCATCGTCTTCAGAGTCCGATTCAACGTCCTTCGCAACCGATCCGACCGGTCTTCGCGACGCGCGGTTTCCCGAGGCGCTCGGCGTGACGCGGCGGCCGCTGGCGGATGCGGCGGCAGGCGACGACGTCTCCGCCTGGACGGAGCTGCGCATCGCCCATGGCGTGGCCGAAAGCGGCAGCGACTATGCGCTGTCGGACGCGTTTCCGCACGACGTGCTCTACGACCAGAATGGCGGCGTGGGGCTGCGCAAGGGCTGCTATGTCGGCCAGGAGGTGGTGTCGCGCATGCATCATCGCGGCACCGCGCGGCGGCGGGTGCTGGTGGCGGAAGGCGTGGCCGACCTGCCCGAGGCGGGAACGCCCGTGCTGGCGCAGGGCCGGCCGGCCGGCACGCTCGGCAGCGTGGCCGGATCGAAGGGCCTCGCGGTCGTGCGCATCGACAAGGTGAAGGCGGCGATGGATGCGGGCGAGCCGGTGACGGCCGGCGGGGTGGCGCTCGCGCTGTCGATCCCGCCCGGCATGGGCTTCGGCTTCCCCGAGACTTCCGCCGGCGAGGACGACTGATGCCGGACCGGGCCGGAGCGCCGCCGCGCGCGTGGCAGCGCATGCTGTCGGGCCGCCGGCTCGACCTGCTCGACCCCTCGCCGCTCGACGTGGAGATCGGCGACATCGCGCACGGGCTTGCCCGCGTCGCGCGCTGGAACGGCCAGACGCGCGGCGACCACGCGTTTTCGGTGGCGCAGCACTCGCTGCTGGTGGAGACGATCTTTTCGCTGCAGAACCCCGTCGCCACGCCGCAGGCGCGGCTGACGGCGCTGCTGCACGACGGCGCCGAATATGTCATCGGCGACATGATCTCGCCGTTCAAGGCCGCCGTCGGCGGCGGCTACAAGGCGGTGGAGGAGCGGCTTCAGAACGCCATCCACATCCGCTTCTCCCTGCCGCTGCGGGCCGAGCGGCTGAAGGCCACGATCAAGAAGGCCGACATCGTGGCGGCCTATTTCGAGGCGACGGAACTCGCCGGCTTCTCGGTGGAGGAGGCGAGAAAGTTCTTTGGCCAGCCGCGCGGGATAGAGGCCGCGGCGCTCGATCTCGAGCCGAAGCCGGCGGGCGCGGTGCAGCGGGCGTTCCTGGAGAGGTTCGAGGGGCTGGTGGGGGAGATGGAGCGGGGAAGAGACGCTTAAGGAGATCGCTGGACGGGTTCAGGTTCCGGCCTGACGGCTTTCGGGTGTCGACATCGAGAATCGGCGGCTCTGCCGGCCGCCCGGCCAGCCGGCGCGTCCGAGGATACGCCAGGCTGCCAGCAGGGAATCACGGTGGTCCGGTCGTCCTGGGCTTGGTTGCGGTGCTTGGTCGCCTGCGCGTTCGGGACCAGCCGCTATCGGTCGGTAACGGTTCCCGAGCGGGAACACACCTCGAACTTTTCCGCAATTCGCATAGTGGTGATTCCGAACGGTAGCAACCGATGCCCGTGATCCCGAGCGGGAACATCCTGACTTGAACGCCCGTCCGAATTTGACTATGTTCCCGTTCGGGAGCAACACAATGCCTAAAAAACCCTCCGAACCTCACCCCGGCACGGCCACGCCAACCGCAACAGAACTGGCCCGTCTAGCCGCCCATGCGGGCGCGGTCCGGACGTTGGTCAATCAACTCGCGACGATCAACGTACCAGTTGACCGGGTGGAGAAAGCCATCCTGAAGCGAACGGCACACAACGACATCGCCAAGGCCAATCAAGCAGCAACTGACATCGCCAAGGCGGTGTCCCGTTTCGGCGTTTCGAGCGACCTGCCCCAGAGTTACACGGTTGCCAGGGTGAATCTCAAATTGCCGGACACGACCCGGATGATACAGGCGTCCCTGCCGCGTGTACTTGCGGACGCGTATCCACGCCCTCAGGATGAGAGCCCGGGGGTTGTCAGTGAACCAACACCTGCGCAAAGGACCGGCCTCCCGATCAGCGAATTACCCAGTATCGAGATAAAATCGCCAGACGAGTTGGGGCTGTTGATCCGCAAAGCCCGAGAAAGGCGAAATCAGTCGCAGCAGAGCTTCGCCGACCTGGCAGGCGTGGGACGCCGGTTCGTCTCCGAACTGGAGAACGGCAAGGCGACCCTCGAACTGGGAAAGGTGCTGAAAGTCATGCGCGCTGCGGGCATATCGATTTTCGCGCGGAACCCAACCTAATACCAACGGTCATATTCCCTGACCGACATGCGCCCAGTCCCTCATTCCGATCGATGTGATCGTGTGCGGCTGGGCGAGGAGCTTGCGCCAGGCGTCGCAGGCGGCCTCGATGATCGCCTCGTAGTCGGCGAAGACGCGGTTCGACAGCCAGTTGCTGCGCAGGTACTGCCAGACATTCTCGACCGGGTTCAGCTCCGGCGCCCGCGAGGGCAGGAAGATCGGCGTGATGTTCTTCGGCACCTTCAGCCTGGCGGTCGTGTGCCAGCCGGCACGGTCCATGATCAGCACGGCATGCGCACCCCTGGCGACGTGCCGGCTGATCTCGTCGATGTGTTCCTGCATGGCCTCGGTGTCAACGTAGGGCATGGCCAGCGCCGCCCCCGTTCCCCGCGCGGGACAGATGGCGCCGAACAGGTAGGCCGAGGTGTAGCGCTGGTCGGCGGGCTGGCGGGGCCGGGTGCCGCGGCGCGCCCACTGCCGAACCACGCCGTTCTTCTGGCCGATACGGGCTTCGTCCTGAAACCAGATCTCGACCGGCTTGTCCTTCGGCAGGTCGGCCAGGTGGGCGCTCAGCGTGCGCGCGAAGTTTTTTTATACGCCTCGACGATCTCGCCATCCTGCGCCGGATGGCGCGGCCGCGCGCTGACGTGGCTGAAGCCCAACTGCTCCAGGAGCTTGCCGACATAGCGCTCGTGAAAGGTCACCCCGAAACGCTGCTCGATGACCCGCTTGAGATCGACGCGCCGCCACCGCACCACGCCGTCGACCGCAAGGTCGGGACCTTGCTCCACGATCCGCGCAAGCTCCGCCTTCTGCTCGGCCGAGAGCCGCTGCTTGCGCCCGGCGCGGTGGCCGTCGGTCAGCCCGTCGGGGCCGAACTGGTTGAAGCGATGCACCCAATCGCGCAGCGTCTGGCGGTCCATCCCGCCGATCCGGGCAGCTTCCTCGCGGCTCATGCCGGCCAACACCGCCGCCAGCGACAGGAGTCGCCGACTTTGCCGCACATCTTTCGTCCGCGTCGCCGCCCGCCGCAAATCGTTGGCCGTGTAGTCCGTCCGCATCTTCACCGCTGATCCCATGGCGAATCTCCTTTCGCGACAGGGAATCACGAAACGGAGGCGGGCGGAATTGCGGAGAGTCTGCGGGAAGAGCCGTTGGTATAAGATGGGGCCGCTTGCCCTCGACGTCCGCCTGGACGGCTACGACGATCCTGTCGGCGTCCTCGTCCGTGACGACCGAGGAGCGGCTGCAGAATGCCATCCACATCCGCTTCTCGCTGCCCACACGCGGCGACCGGCTGAAGGCGACGATCAAGAAGGCCGACATCATCGCCGCCTATTGCGAGGCGACGGAACTCGCCGGCTTCTCGCTCGAGGAGGCGGCGCGGTTCTTCGGACAGCCGCGCGGGATCGAGGCGACGGCGCTCGACCTCGAGCCGAAGCCGGCGGCGGAGGTGCAGCGGGGGTTTTTGAAACGGTTCGAGGCGTTGGCGGGGGAGATGGGGCGGGGAGTGAGACGCCAACGGTTGGTGCCGGCTGCAAGGGGCGCGTGACTGGATGGCGGGATATGGGGGTGGTTGCTGATCGGCCAATTCTGGGCGGAAAATCAGGGAAAGCGGACATACAGTTGGCCGCCCCTCTTCAACCGCGACGCCCCCACCTTGATCATTCCCGCCCCGCAGCCTCAGTTGCCGACCTGAAGCCGACATCGCTTTCGCCGATTTGCGAGACACAATCGTTGATATTTCTATCTCACCCGGTCGTGGACCCCAGCCACCGGGTTTTGGCATACCCCGCCCTTCGAAAGCCTTTTCTAATAGGGTCTTGGTCTGTGAAGTATAGGGAATAATTCTCGGCGGGAACTGTTCTACCCTCTAAGCAATATCTCCTCAGCCACACAATGAGCTGCGAAAAACCTGAAAGCGACTCATCGCAGTAGAACAAGCCATCCGCCTCCATCGCAGAGTCAACAAGTGTTTTCCCTTTTAGGGCCGCGATAAACCCGCTCTCCAAAGATGCCACCAAATTAGGGGCGGAATGAGGTGGGATAGATTGCGAATACTCGGACGCGTGGGTCAGCAATTCCTGACCCGACGTTCTAAATCGTAAAGCTAATACGAATCCGAAAACTTGGTCAATATCTCTACTATTTTGAGAGTACCCCTCCTCCTCGTCAGGAGTGAATGAAAGTGATTCTTGGTAGTGACGGTATGGCGCCGCAGGTGGGAGCTGTTGAATATCTTGCGAAATAAGTGTGCGCCGCCTGAGCGATTTCACTGAATAGATGTTTTCGAACGCTTCCTTTAGCTTCGTTTTATCCAGAGAAGTTTTTACTTCACCGACTGCAATTACTCCTTCAACTGGAAAGCATTTCACTTCGGTATTGCTACTGAGCGGGAAACAAGGGCACAGCGATTCGTATATAACGATGTCTTGTTGCTGGCTAGTTCCTCCGAACGTGTCAATTACGAAACCCGTTCCGATTCTTACTCCGGCCGGTAATAACTTTCTTAGCTCCCCACGCACCGAGTCTTCTATTGCCGTACCACGCGCTTGGCGATTGTTAGTTGCATCGCCTTGTATGGAGTCGATTAGAATTCTGCGGGCGATATTTTCAATATATTTACTTCCATTGAAAGCCGCCACCACATCTTCCTTTCATCGAATTTCTATTTGATTTTCCTATAAATTCTCCACTAACAACGGGAGCTCATTTTCGTCAAAATCATCGAAGAAGCGTACAAAGGCATCGAGGTAAGAATCACTTTCATTACCAGCCCGCTCGGCAATCGTGATCGCGAATGGATCTTTGAACTCCGCTCTGAAGCCGTCAAAAATTGTCTTGTTCTCAGTTTTGGTTCGAATTCTTACTGTAGTCTCGATTGCCCACCTGTCTGCCATTGAGCGCTTCAAGGCTTGAGCGACATGCCCTATTGTTCCGGTAGTCAGCCCGCCATTGACCTGATAACTGAGTAATTCTCCGACCTTTCCACTAAACTTAATAGCATTAGGCAATTGACGCATTTCATTGTCTATTATTCCGGCGATCTCTCGACCTATTTGTGTGAGTCGAACAATATCAAAATTGAAACGCTCCGCGTTTCGGTAGTTGAAAGTTATTATAAAGTCGCCGACTGGCACTACGTAGAATCTACTTGTTTCAATCTTTACAAGGCCGGCCTCCAGAAGTACTTCTAGCGCGTTTTCATTGATTATCCCTTTATCGCCGTCAAAAAAGCCAACCGGGAGACACCCAAGCAACATCAGCAACGCCGATGATTTGACAAAAATTTCATAGCTGTCCGGCTGAAAGTATCTGATTGTATCTAGGGCACGCGGCGATGTCAGAGGTTTATCGCGAGAAGCTGCTTCACTTAGAGCTTTCGCTAATACATCTAGAACCGCTTCTTCATCGACATCTGCTACATATCGAAAGAACCTATCCAACCAATCGTCTCGAAGAGGCCGCGCAGTTTCAGATCCACTCGTGCGTGTTGCATAACCTATCCCTTTCTTAAAAACGCGTTCGAAGCGGTCCTCCCGCTTCTCGATTTCATAGAGCATTCTTGCAATGCCGCGGTCGGTAACCGCTCTCCCAATTCTCCGGCGGGCGTCGGCCTGTTCGTCCACGACTTCCAGATCTCCGGCATCAGACTCGGACGTCGAACTATATCTCGACATTTGGTGCACCTCGTCCTCGCCACTTGTGTTTTCCCCATCTTCGTAAGAAAACTGGCTTTCTAGCAGATCGGGTGGTGTCCACCCCTGCGGAACATACTGCGACTTCAGTGGTCGCAGCGCGGCTCGCCGTATCTCAGCGGCGATCGGATTTCTATTTTTGTTCGACATCAACCCCTCCTACCAATGCGCGATGGCCCAGCCGCAACTTGTAAGGCTGTCGAGAACCCGCCGATAGAAGCGGACTGTTTTTGATAAGATCACGCCCGATGATCGGTGCCAAGTGGCTATAGGTTGTTCTGCGCGCATCATGTTTCTTATACAGAGCGTCGGAAACTCCATCCGTCACTCGTCTGCGGGGTGACGAGTTGTTACGGTCATCCGTTCGAACGACAGAATTCGTTCGCACCTCTACTGAAACAGGGTCAACTCCACCCATACCCCGACCGGCCGCCAGGCAGACCGCCCCCGTCAGACCGCGCGGCGACGCGCCCGGCACCGCTGCCCGCCGGCGCCCTCCCCCTCCCTCCCATGTATACACGCCCCACGAATCCGCTTGCTTGCCGGGGCTGCTCCCCTTAGCTTTCGCAGCGGGAGGCCGGCAGGCGCGTGGCGCGGGCCGGACGAGTCAGGAACAGGGAGGAACGGCATGATCAGCAGGATCTCATTTGCGGCCGGAGTGGCCGCCATCGCGCTTCTGAGCGGAGGCGCACTCGCGCAGGATGCGGCGGTTGAGCTGCGGCTGGCGCACTGGGTGCCGCCGCAGCATCCGCTGCACGTCAACGGCATGACCGAGTGGGCGAATTCGGTGAAGGAGGCCTCGGGCGGGTCGATCACCGTGACGCTCTATCCGGCGCAGCAGCTCGGCCAGGCCGGCGACCATTACGACATGGCGCGCGACGGCATCGCCGACATCGCCTTCGTCAATCCGGGTTATCAGCCCGGCCGTTTCCCGGTGATCGCGGCGGGCGAGCTGCCCTTCCTGATCAGCAATGCCAAGGGCGGCTCGGCCGGCCTCGACGCCTGGTACCGCGCCTATGCCGAAAAGGAGATGGCCGACGTGAAGGTGTGCCTGGTGCACTTCCACTCGCCGGGCACGTTCCATTCGAAGAAGCCGATCAAGGTGCCGGGCGACGTGTCGGGCATGAAGGTGCGGCCGGCGCATGCGACCATGGCGAGCTTCGTGTCGCTGCTCGGCGGCCAGAACGCGCAGGTCTCGGCGCCCGAATCGCGCGATGCGCTGGAACGCGGCGTGGCCGACGCGATCACCTTCCCGTGGAACTCGATCCTGATCTTCGGCATCGACAAGGCGGTGAACTATCACCTCGACATGCCGCTCTACGCGACGACCTTCGCCTGGGTGATGAACCCGGACAAGTATGCATCGCTGTCGGAGAACCAGCAGAAGGTGATCGACGACCACTGCACCAGCGACTGGGCCGAGAAGGTTGCGGCGGGCTGGGCCGACAACGAGGACAGCGGGCGCGAGAAGATCGCGGCGATGGAGGGCCACGAGATGATCGTGCCCTCGGAAGCCGACGTCGCCGCCTGGCGCGAGGCAGCAGCACCGCTGCGGGCGCAGTGGGCCGACAAGGTGAAGGCCGCGGGCGTGGACGCCGATGCCGCCATGACCGCGCTGGAAAGCGAGCTGAAGGCACGCGGCGCGGCCTATTGAGGCCCGTCGGGTGCGGCGGCGCAACGCCGCCGCACCGGCCGCATGAACGGCGCGTCCGGCAACCTATGCCGGACGTCGTCCGTCTGACTGACCCTCTCGAACGGAATGGACCATGAGCGGATTCGATCGGATCATCGGCCGGTTGTCGGCGCTGGTCGACGGCGCGGCGGCGATCTTCCTCGCCATCATCACCGCGCTGACCTTCGTGGCGGTGCTCCTGCGCTACGTCTTCAACCTGCCCTTCCCGGGCTCGTTCGACGTCAGCCGGCTGCTGCTGGGTGTCGCGATCTTCTGGGGCATCGCGGCGGCGGCCTGGCGCAACGAGCACATCAAGGTCGACCTGTTCTGGCAGGTGCTGCCGGCGCGGGCGCAGAAGGCGGTGGACCTGTTCTCGGACATCCTGTTTTCCGGCTTCATCTTCACCTTCGCCTGGATGCTGTTCCGGCAGGTCGAGAAGGTGCGCGGCTCGGGGCTTACCACCTTCGAGATGGGGATCCCGGTGTGGCCCTTCACGGCGGTCGCCTGGCTGGGCATCCTGTTTTGCGCACTGGTGCTCGCGGCGCGGGTGCTGCGATCCCTTGCCGCCTTCGTGGCGCCCACGGGTGACGCAGGCCGATGATGAGCAACGATATCATTGCGGCCGGCGGCTTCGTCGTCCTCTTCCTGCTTCTGCTGCTGCGGGTGCCGATCGGGGTCGCCATGGGCATCGTCGGCGTCGGCGGCTTCGGCATGCTCTCGGCCTGGACGCCGGCGCTGAACCTGTTGTCGCTGTCGCCGATCCGCACGGTGACCGACTATTCGCTCGGCCTCGTGCCGATGTTCATCCTGATGGGCGCGGTGGCCTCGGCTTCGGGCATGAGTGCCGAACTCTACCGCGCCGCCAACGCCTTCCTCGGCCATCGCCGCGGCGGGCTGGCCATGGCGACGATCACCGCCTGCGGCGGCTTCTCGGCGATCTGCGGCTCGTCGGTGGCCACCGCTGCCACCATGGCCAAGGTGGCGCTGCCGGAGATGCGCAAATACGGCTATCCCGACACGCTGGCGACCGGCGCGGTGGCGGGCGGCGGCACGCTCGGCGTGCTGATCCCGCCCTCGATCGTGCTCGCCATCTACGGCGTGATGACGGAGCAGGACATCGGCCGGCTGTTCATCGCCGGGCTGGTGCCGGGCCTCCTGGCGCTGGCGATGTATCTCGTGACCGTGCGGATCTACGTCGCGGTGGCTGGCAGCGGCATTCCCGCGCAGCCGCGCGCGGGATGGGGCGAGCGGCTGGCGGCGCTGCGCGGGGTCTGGGCGATCCTGCTGCTCTTCATCTTCGTGATCGGCGGCATCTATGGCGGCATATTCACGCCGTCGGAGGCGGCCGGCATGGGGGCTGCGGGCGCCATTATCATCAGCGTCGTGCGGCGGCGGATGGGCTGGCGCCGGCTCTACCATTGCCTGCTCGAGAGCATCCAGGTGACGGCCGGGATCTTCATGATCCTGATCGGCGCGATTCTGTTCGGCTACTTCCTGACCATCACGCAGACGCCGCAGAAGGTGACCAACTTCCTGCTTTCGCTGGAGCTCGGCGCCTATCCGACGCTGCTCCTGATCCTTTTGTTCATGGTGCTGCTCGGCTGCATCCTCGACGCGATGGCGATGATCATCCTGATGATCCCGATCCTGTTCCCGGTGGTGCTGGCGCTGGGTTTCGACCCGATCTGGTTCGGCGTCATCATCGTCATGACGGTGGAGCTCGGGCTGATCACGCCGCCGATCGGCATGAACGTCTTCGTCATCAACACGCTGGCGCGGGACGTGAGCCTGCCGACGATCTATCGCGGGGTGATGCCCTTCGTGGCGACCGACATCCTGCGGCTCGGCCTCCTGATCGCCTTCCCCTGGGTGGTGCTGTGGCTGCCGAACACGATGCAGTGACGGTAGCGACCGTTGCGCGGCGGCCGGCATGGCAGCCATGCAGCGAAAGGTTGCAGAGCCGGCTTGCGCCGGCCGCCGGTGCCTGATACCAACGATGCATTCGACAGGGGAGCTCCGTAACGCCGGGGCTGAGATGCGGGGCGACAAGCCTCCGGACCCTCAAGCTGATCTGGTTAATGCCAGCGGAGCGAGGCGAGCATGTTTTCCGGTGCCCAGATATCCCTTTATCCGATGTGCGACGATTTCGTCGCCGTGATCCTCGGCGCGCTGTCGGCGCTCGACCCCTATCGCGAACGCTTCCGCATCGAGACCGACGACGTCTCGACGCTGATCGTCGGGCCGCCGGAGGACCTCTTCCCGGCAATGCGCGACCTGTTCGCCGCCGCAGCCGCCTCCGGGGTGCATGTGGTGCTGTCGGCCACCGTGTCGCGCGGCTGCCCGGGCGAGCCCGACGACCCGCGCTGCACGCCGCTGCCGGGCGGCCCGCGCGGGCCGCTGGGGACGCGGATCGCCGAGGCGCGGCAGCGGGTGGCGGATGCGACCGTGCTCGGCCAGCCGGTGGCGGCGCAGTTCTCGCTCTATCCGCTCGGCGCCGACGCCCACATGGACGAGATCTACGGCTGCATCGTCTTCCTCAAGGCGTCGGGCGTCTTCGACCGGTCGAAGAACTTCTGCACCAAGCTTCGCGGCGATGCCGGGCCGGTTTTCGCCACGCTCTCGGAGGCCTTCCTGAGCTTCGGGACGCCCCAGGGCCATGTCGCGCTCGACCTGACGGTCTCGGCCAACAGCCCGACCAAGAGCTGATCCCGCGCGCGGCCATCCCGCGCGCCCTCCCCTTTCCCACCTGAAAACCTTCGAGGTCACCATGACTGCCGTCATCCGTTCCAACGCGTGGACTCTGCGCGAAATCCTGATCGTCGCCGTGCTCGGCGCGGTGTTCGGCGTGCTCTATCTCGCCTGGGTGCAGGTGTGGCTGATCGCGCAGGCGGTGTTCGGGCCGGTCACCATGGACGTGGTGATGGGCTTCTGGTTCATCGTCTCGATCATCGCCGCCAAGATCATCCGCAAGCCGGGGGCAGCCCTCCTGTCGGAACTGCTGGCGGCGGCGGTGCAGATCCTGCTCGGCAGTCCGGCCGGGCTGCTGCTTCTCGTCACCGGGTTCGTGCAAGGCGCCGGCGCGGAAGCCGTGTTCGCCGCCACGCGCTGGCGCAACTTTCGCCTGCCGGTGCTGCTGGCGGCAGGCGTCGGCGCGGCGGTGTTCTCCTTCGTCTACACCTGGTTCCGCTTCGACTACGGCGCGCTGGCGCCCGGGCTGCTCGTCACCATGTTCGTGCTGCGCTGCCTGTCGGGGGCGCTGCTCGGCGGGCTCGCCGGACATCTGATCACCGAGGCGCTCTACCGCACCGGCGTGCTGTCGGGGCTGGCGATCGACCGCGACCGGCGCGCCGGGATCGCGTGAGGCGGCGATGGTGACGGGCTCCACCGGCATGGCGCCGGCCGCGGAGTGGCGCGACGTCGCCGTGCGCTACCCCTATGCGGAGGCCGACGCGGTGGGTCCCGTCACGCTCGACGTGCGGCGCGGCGAGGTGCTGCTGCTGCTCGGGTCGTCGGGCGCAGGCAAGTCGACCCTGCTCGCCACCCTGACCGGACTGGTGCCGCAGACCATGCCGGCGGACGTCTCGGGCGAGGTCAGGGTGTTCGGCGAGGCGGCCGCGTCGCGGCGACCCGCGCAATGGTCGACGACGGTGGCGCGGCTGTTCCAGAACGCGGAGGAGACGCTCTGCGGCATGACGATCGGCGACGAGGTGGCCTTCGCGCTGGAGAACCGGGCGCTGCCCGTTGCCGAGATCGAGGCGCGGATGGCCGCGGCGATGCAGGCCGTCGGCCTGGAGCCGCAGGAGCGCGGCCGGAGGACCATGGCGCTGTCGGGCGGCGAGAAGCAGATCGTGGCGCTGGCGGCGCTTTTGGCGCAGGACGCGGCGCTGGTGGTGGTGGACGAGCCGACGGCGCATCTGGCGCCGGCTGCGGCGGCCCGGCTTTCGGAGCTGGTGCTCGCCCGCAAGGAGGGGCGCAGCGTGATCGTGGTCGACCACCGGCTGGACGGGCTGGTGGGCAGCGTCGACCGCGTGGCGGTGATCGACGGCGACGGGCGGCTGATGGCCGAGGGCGACCCGCGGACGGTGTTCGTGACGCATCGCGAGGCGCTGGCAGCGCAAGGCATCTGGCGGCCGGTGGCGACAGAGCTTTCGGCGGAACTCGCGGCCGCGGGCATGATGCTGGAGCCGACGCCGCTCGACATCGGCGAAGCGATCCGCGGGCTCGAAGGACTGGCGCCGGACCGTCGCGCAGCGGCGCGGCCGCAGGTGGCGCGCTTCGTTTCGGAGCGGCTTGCGCAACCCGCGCAGGACCACGGGGCGGTGGCGGCGCGGCTTGAGGGCGCAGCCTGCGCGCCCTTCCTCGGTCCCGTGGTGCTGGAGAACATCGACCTTGTCCTCCATACCGGCGAGGCGGTGGCGATCCTCGGCGCCAATGGCGCGGGCAAGTCGACGCTGGGGGCCAGCCTCGCGGGGCTTTTGCGGCTGAAGGCCGGGCGGCGCGACGGCGGGCCGGGCGGCATGGCGTTCCAGAATCCGGAGGGCCAGTTCGTGGCCGGCTCCGTGGGCGAGGAGATCGCGGCGGCGCTGGGGATTGGGGCCAGGGGGTATGATCTGCCTCCGCCCCCTCCACCATGCAAAGCTTGGTGGAGGGGGCGCACGACGACCCACCGCGATGATCCCGGGCACGGTGCGGAGGCCGACGCGGCGCGGATCGCCGCCGTCCTGCGCGCGTGGCGGCTCGACGGGCTCGCCGCGCGGCATCCGTTCGAACTGTCACAGGGGCAGAAGCGGCGGCTTGCACTCGCCTGCCTGGTGGAGCCCGCGCGTTTTCCGCTGCTCGTGCTCGACGAGCCGACTGCCGGGCTCGACGCCGCCGGCGTCGAGGGACTGTCGCGCGTGGCGCAGTCGCTGCGAGGGCGGGGAACGGCGCTGGCGATCATCACGCACGAGCTCGACTTCGCGCTGGCGACCTGCCCGCGGGCGGTCATCGTCGGCGAAGGGCGCATTCTCGCCGACGGCCCCTGCCCCGCTTTGCTCGCCGACAGGGACCTGATGCGCCGGGCGGGACTGGAGACGCCGGCCCTGCTCGACCTCGCCGCCTGGGTCGAGGCCATTGCCGCGGTGGCGGCATGCTGAGCGCGCTCCACCCGCTGCCCAAGCTCGTCCTCTGCCTCGCCTGGATCGCGGCCTCGATCCTGGTCTTCGACGCGGTCTTCCAGGTGGCGACGATCCTGGTCGCGGCGCTGGCGCTGGTGCTTGCCGAGCGGCGCTCGCCGCTGCTGGTGCTGGCGCTGATGGTGCCGTTCGCGCTGTTCGGCTTCGGCTTCCTCACCACCTCGGTGCTGTTTCGGCAGGAGAGCGACTTCGCGCTGAAGATGTCCTCCGAAACGCCGTTCGGCGGCGCCGCGCTGTCGGCCGGCATCGTGCTCTTCCTGCGGGCGATCGCCTGCGGCATGGTCTCGGCGCTGTTTGCGCTGACGACAGACCCCGGCCGGCTGATCAAGGCGCTGATGCTCTCGTGGCGGCTGCCGGCGTCGATCGGCTATGCGCTGTTTTCGGCGCTGCACCTCGTGCCGGACCTCGCCGCCGAGGCGCGGCAGATGCGGCTGGCGCGGGCGATGCGCCGGGGCCGGCCGCCGCGGCGCATCCCCGGCCCCGGCGAGGCCGCCTCGCTGGTGGTGCCGCTGCTCGCCTACGCCATCCGCCGCGCCAGCCGCTCGGCCATCGCCATGGAAGCGCGCGGCCTCGGCGCCCGGCCGCACCGCACGGTGACCGGCGCGCCGGTGATGGGGCGACGGGACGCGGTGTTCGTGGTCGCGGCGGTGGTTCTGATAGGCGCGAGCCTGGCGGCGGCGGCGGCTTGGGGCGGGTGAGCGGGCGAGGTCTCCCCGCGCCTATCGCCCCGTGCGCTCCAGCCGATCCAGGAACCACTGGGTCAGCCGCACCCAGACCTCGTCCTTTTCGGCGGCGTCCTCGTAGCCGTGGTCGAGGTTGGGGTTGTCGTTGACCTCGATGACGAAGACGCCGTCGGACGTCTCCTTGAGGTCGACGCCGTAGAGGCCGTCGCCGATGCAGCGGGCGGCGCGGACGGCGGTTTCGATCACGTGCTGCGGCGCGTCCTTGAGCAGGAAGGGCTTGATGCCGCCCTGGTCGGGCTTGCCGGCGCGGTCGTGGTTGACGATCTGCCAGTGCTTCTTGGCCATCAGATAGTGGCAGGCGAAGAGGGGCTGGCCGCCGAGCACGCCGACGCGCCAGTCATACTGCGTGGGCAGGTATTTCTGGGCGATGATCAGGTCGGAGTCCTCCAGCCACTCGGTGGCCAGCGCCTTCAGTTCCTCGAGCGTCGAGGCCTTCTTGACGCCGCGCGAGAAGGAGCCGTCCGGGATCTTCAGCACGAGGGGGAAGCCGAGCCGCTGGGCCGCAGTGTCGAAATCCGCCGGACCCGCGATCATCACCGAGGGCGGCACCGGCACCTTGTTGGCGGTCATCAGCTCGTTGAGATAGACCTTGTTGGTGCAGCGGATCATCGACATCGGGTCGTCGATGACCGGCATGCCCTCCTGCTGGGCGCGGCGGGCGAAGCGGTAGGTGTGGTTGGAGATCGCGGTGGTCTCGCGGATGAACAGCGCGTCGTAATTGGCGAGCTTCGCCAGATCCTTTTTGCCGATCGGCTCGACCTCGACGCCCATCTTTTCGGCGATCTTGGCCCAGTGGCGCAGCGAGGAGACCATCGAGGGGGCGAGTTCCTCGTTGGGATCGACCAGGGTCGCGAAGGTGTATCGCGAGGGAGTGCGGGTCTTGGTGTCGCGCCATTCGCGCTGGGTATAGGTGGCGAGGCATTCGAGGAAGCGCGCCTCCTCCTCCGGCTTCATGCGGCCGAGCGGCAGGAAGCCGATCTTGCGGATCGAGGCCCAGCCGTTCTCGTCCTTGACCGAAACCTCCAGCGCCGGCGCCCGGAACCAGTCGAACAGCAGCCGGCCGAAGCGGTCGGTGGCCTTCGACGGCGCGATGCCGAAAAAGACGACGAGCCTGGTCGGAAAGGTGCCGCCGAGGTCCTTGCGGCACTTGTTGAGCGCCAGCTCGAGTTCCGGCAGCGCATGCTCGTAGAGCTTGCGCTCCGACAGGTCGATCATGGTCTCGACGGTGGGGATGACGCGGTGACCGCGCGAGGAGGCGAGCAGCGAGGCGTAGTAGCCCCGGCTCTGATAGGCATAACTGGTCGACAGGTTGATCACCTTCGGCCGCTGTCCCTTGAACAGGGCCGGATGCGCGAGATAGTCGCGGTTGGTGATGATCTTGTGCGGCGTGGCGAAGTGGTCGATGTCGTTCTGGCGGCCGGTGAGGATGACCCAGGTCATGGACGGTCGAGCTTTCCGATGATGATGGCGGCCCTGAGCCCGTCTCGGCCGAACTGCGCCATGGTCATGAAGATGGAATGTGGGACAGGAATGTTGGCCGCGTCCGCCTTGGTCTCGCCGCGCTCGTCCTCCACCCATGGGTCATGCAGCAGGATGTGGTCGCCATCGTCGCCGATGGCAAGGACCCAGTGCGGGACCTTCTTGCCGAACATCAGATAACCGCTGACCAGCACGATGACGAGCTTCCCCTCCGCGAGCGCGCCGCGGATGTCGACCAGCCCGAAGGACCGGTAGGACACGGGCAGACCGTAACGCTCGGCGCGCAAACGGAAATCCACCTGCGCCAGTTCCATGACGCGGCGCTTTTCGGCGCTGCGCACCGACTGGAGGAAGAGCGCGCCGTGGAAGGAGACCAGGATCTCGGCGGCCAGGCCGTGGTCGCGCGCCGCCACCGCAAGCCCGAAGGGCTCGCAGCCGCCGGGGCCGGACATCATGAAGACGGTGGTCGATTCGCGCCACAGCCGGATCTCCATCACCGGATCCGGCGTGAAGGAGCGGTCGAAATAGGCCTTGGCCATCATCAGGCAGCAGGGACCGCAGGTGAACTCGCAGGTCTGCTCGTAGAACGGCACGCGCGTCTGCACGGGGACGTCGCCGCGCAGCGTCTTTTCGTAGCGAAGCGCCGCCATGCCGTCGGCATAGTAGTCGGCCTCGCGGCCGATGCGGCGGTAGCCGCGCCTTTCGTAGACCGCGATGGCATGGGCATTGTCCTCGCGCACCTCGAGCCGGAGCATCATGCGGCCGTGCTCGAAGGCGACGTCTTCGGCGGCCTGCAGCAGCCGGCCGCCGGCGCCGGTTCCGGCGCGGTCGGGCGCAACCGCGATCGAATAGAGACGGGCCACGACCGTGCCCTTCCGGAAGAGGACCATTGCGTAGCCGGCGAGGCGAGCCGCCTCCTCCAGCACCAGCGTCTCGGCCGACTCACGCTCGATCAGCTGCCGGAAAGAGCGGCGCGAAATGCGGTCGGTCGAGAACACGGCGTTCTCGATCGCCACCAGCTCGGCGATGTCGCGCAGATGGGCGGGGCGAATGCGGGCGGTCATCTCAGGGACTTATCTCCTCCGACGAAGACCCCCGGCTCCATTCGCGCAGAGCCTGCGGCGCAGCCCGGACGCGGGGCGCGCCCGCTGGCATCGCTCCCGGATTATGACGGAAGTGTGGCGAGGCCGGCGGCTGGCGCGGCCGCCACCGCAAGTGGCCGACCGGCGTTGTCGGGAGCAGCCGCATTGTCTATGCAGGACCTCCCGGTTCGACCGAAAATCCCAGGAATTGCAACGGAGACAGACCTTGGACCCCATCGATCGCATCGAAACGAGCACGGCCGACATGGTGATCGCGGCGCGCACCGCCTGGGAACAGGCGAGCGCGCTGGTCGTCACCTATTCCTTCTCCCTCGTCGGTGCGCTGATCGTCCTGACCATCGGATACATCCTGTCCAATGTGCTGCAGCGGTCGACCTACTCCGCGCTCGGCCGTTTCCGGGGCTTCGACGAGACGCTGCGCAAGTTCTTCTCCAGGATCGTGCGCTATGCGGTGCTGATCATCGTCGGCGTGACGGTGCTCGCGCAGTTCGGCGTGCAGACCGCCTCGATCATCGCCGCGCTGGGCGCGGTCGGCCTAGCGATCGGCCTGGCGCTGCAGGGAACGCTGCAGAACATCGCGGCGGGCATCATGCTGCTCGTGCTCAGGCCGTTCCGGGTCGGCGAGTTCATCAATGCGGGCAGCGTCATGGGCACCGTGCAGGAAATCGGCCTGTTCGCGACCGAGTTGAAGACCTTCGACGGGCTCTTCGTCATGGCGCCCAACAGCGAACTCTGGAACTCGCCGGTGACGAATTTTTCGCGCAATCCGGTGCGCATGCAGGAGATCGCCATCGGCATCGGCTATGGCGACGACATCGCGCTGGCGCTGCGCACCTATGCGGAGATCGCGGCCGCCGACGAGCGCATCCTGGCCGAGCCGCCGATCAACTGTTTCGTCTCGGAGCTTGGCGACAACGCCGTCGTGGTGGCGATCCGCTACTGGACGAGTTCGCCGGACTGGTTCGCCACCAAGCTCGACTTCATCAAGAGCGCCAAGCTCGCCTTCGACGAGAAGGGCATCTCCATCCCCTTCCCGCAGCGCGACCTGCACATCATCCGCTCCGAGGCCTCCGCGGCTGCAAAGGCGGGCGCCGAGACGAAGCTGCTGCTCGAGTAGCGGCTGCGCCTGCAGCCGGCCGTCACCGGGACGGCTGGTCCTTCGGCCCCGCCGGGGCCGGATCGACGTCGCCGAGGAGCGCGAGCGCGGCGCGCAGGCCCTGCGTCCGCGGACCGAGGATCAGGTCCACCTCGGCGTTGACGCCGTCCATGGCGGCGTTCATCGGGCCGAAACGGTCCCGGCCATCCGGGCTCAGATAGACGCGGTTGATGCGGCGGTCGCCCTCGGGGTCAGGACGCCGGTCGACGAGGCCGGCGCTCTCCAGCCGATCGACGATGCCGGTCATGGTGGCGCTGTCGAGCAGGAGGCGGGCGCCCATTTCGGCGCAGCTCCGCCCGTCGCGCTCCCACAGGATGCGCAGCGCGGCGAACTGGACGGGCGTGACCCCGTGCCCTGCCAGCGCCTCGCGCGCGCGGCGGGCGACCTGCTGCGTGGCCTTGCCGAGCAGGAAACTGATGCAATCCTCGATCCGCTCCATTCTGGCCCAATCCGATCCGCTTGCAGACGAATATCTTGTATGCAAGCATCTTGAGCACAAGGCAATCCGCGCGCAGATGCGATCTGCAGGCGAAGCGGCCGAAGGTGATGACGCTGCGGCCGGCAGGCCCGATCCATCAGCGAAACTGAACGGTAGGCGTCGAACAATTCGTTATTCCGACGCGAGCCGGATGCAGTAGACAACGGACGAATGGAGAGCTTCCCATGCAGCAGGCAGCCAAGACCGCACGCGACGTCCCGAGCCTGCCCTGGCTGATCATCCTGTGCGGCGGCCTGATCGCCGCGATGACCTTCGGCCCGCGCTCGGCGATGGGCTTCTTCCAGCTGCCAATGCTGGCCGAGAAGGGCTGGGACCGCACCACATTCGGGCTGGCGATGGCGTTCCAGAATCTCGCCTGGGGTCTCGGAACCCCGATCTTCGGAGCGCTTGCCGACAGGTTCGGGACCTGGCGGGTGCTGGCGCTGTCGGGCGTCATGTACGCCGCCGGCCTCATCGTGATGGCCAATGCCGAGACCGCGACCGGGCTCTACATCGGCGGCGGCGTATTGGTCGGCCTCGGCATCGCGTCGGGCTCGTTCGGCATCGTGCTCGCCGCCTTCGCCCGCAACGTGGCGCCGGAGCGGCGCAGCCTCGCCTTCGGCATCGGGACGGCCGCCGGCTCGGCCGGCATGTTCATCTTCGCGCCGCTGAGCCAGGGCCTGATCGACGCCTATGGCTGGTACGATTCGCTGCTCGTCCTGTCGGCGATCATGCTGGTCATTCCCGTGCTGGCGATCCCGCTCCGGGGTAATTCCAGTTCGGGAACGCAGCGGCAGACAGACATCGCCCAGTCGGCCGGAGAGGCGCTGCGCGAGGCCGTCGGCCACAGGAGCTACCTGCTGCTCGTCTCCGGCTTCTTCGTCTGCGGCTTCCAGGTCGCCTTCATCACCGCGCATTTCCCCGCCTACATCGCCGACATCGGCATCCAGGCGCGTTACGCGGTGATCGCGCTGGCGCTGATCGGCTTCTTCAACATCATCGGCTCGCTCGCCTCCGGCGTCATCGGACAGCGCTATTCCAAGCCGATGTTCCTGGTGTGGATCTATATCGGCCGCTCGATCGTGGTGACGGCCTTCCTGCTCCTGCCGCAGACGCCGGCGAGCGTGATCGTCTTCGCCGTCGTCATGGGTCTGCTGTGGCTCTCCACCGTACCGCCGACGAACGCACTGGTGGCGATCATGTTCGGCACGCGGCATCTCGGAATGCTCGGCGGGCTGGTGTTCCTGTCGCACCAGATCGGCTCGTTCCTCGGCGTCTGGCTCGGCGGCTTCCTGTACGACCTCTACGGCTCCTACGATTCGGTGTGGTGGCTGGGCGTCGCGCTCGGCCTGTTCGCAGCAGTGGTGCACTGGCCGATCCACGAAGCGCCGGTGGAACGGCCGAGGCTGGCTGCGGCGGAGTAGGAATGGTGCGGGGCGCCACTGCGCTGAGGACAGCGCTCGCCACCGCCGGGCTCGCGCTGGCGCAGTTCGTGCATGCCGCGCCGATGATCCCGCCGGTCGCGCCGATGGCGGTCGACGCAGGCGGCCTGGTGCTCGCCCGGCTCGACGGGACAGAGACCGACCTCGCCGCGCTGCTCGCCGGTCGCCCGGCGATCCTGCATTTCTGGGCGACCTGGTGCGGCCCGTGCCGCGAGGAACTGCCGGCGCTCGCCGCCTATGCGGCCGACCTCGCCGTCAACGGCGGCGCGCTGGTGGTCGTGGCGGTGGAGCCGAGCCCGCCGGAGAAGATCGAGGCCTTCCTCGCCGCAATCGGGCTCGACGGCTTCGCGACCCTGCGCGATCCGAGCGGCCGCTCCGGCGCGGCATTCGGGCTGTTCGGCATGCCGTCCACCCTGCTGGTCGATCGCGATGGCCGCGTGGTGGCGCGGCGCGCGGGGCCGCTCGACTGGCAGGACCCGGCGGTGCGCGCCGAACTCGCCGCGCATCTCGGAAAGTAAAGCGCTCCCGTGCCGCTCAGTGCTGGTGGCCAGCGTGGCTGTGGGCGCGGGCGTCGGCGGCCTCGACCTGCAGCACCATGTCGAGATGGCCGGTGTCGAACTCGATCTCGATGTTGCGCTCCTCGCCCGCGCCGAGCGGCTGCTTCACGCCGATGGCGCGCAAAGCGAGGCCGTCGGGCGACAGCACCATCTCGGTGCCGGCCTTGACCGGGACGGGCGGCAGCGCGACCCAGGCCGGCTCGCCGTCCTTCAGCTGGAAGCCGACCAGTTCGACCGTCTCCGCCCAGCCGGCTTCGGCGCCGACGATGGAGACGGTCTTGTCCGAGCCGTTCTCGATGTCGACGAAGATCAGCGCGGTCGTGTCCGACGTGGCGCGGGTCCAGGCGTGGACGGCGCGCAGGCCGCCGGCCTCCGCCTCGTGGTGGGAATCGCCGTCGGCGTGGCCATGCGCCTCCTCCGCGACGGCCGGGACAGCGGCAAGCAGGCCGGCGAGGACGGCGGCGCGGACGGTGCGGATCATGGTCCCTCTCCTTCGGATCAGCTGCGCAGATCGCTAGTGATGTCGCGTGACACCGCCATGAAGGCGGGCAGCAGCGCCAAGAGTACCGTCAGGCTGACGAAGCCGGCGACGAGGTGGAACTCCGGCCAGGCGAGCGTGGCCTCGACCAGGATGTCGGTGCGCGCGGTGACGAGGCGCGAGATCGCGCCGACGGCGGCGAGGCCGACCGCGACGCCGAGCAACGCGCCGGCGCCGATGAGAGCGGCGGCATAGCACCAGACGACGGAAAAGACGAAGCGGGCGGGCGCGCCGATGGCGCGCAGCAAGGCGAGCCGCCGCGCGTAGAGCCGGGTGAGGATGACGAGGCCGGCCAGCACGCCGGCGGTGACGAGCACCTGCGTCAGCACCGCCATGACGCTCATCACCTGGCGCACGTCGCCCAGCATGGAATGCAGGCCGGCCAGCACCGCACCGGGGAAGAAGGCCATGGTGCGCTCGGTGGTGAACTCCGAGCGCAGGGCGTAGTTGGCCCAGAGCTGCTCGGCGCGCACGAGGATGGCCGGGGTGCCGGGAAAGAAGGCGGGATCGAAGGGCGGACCGATGCGCGCGTCGCCGGGCGCATGGCCGGTGGCCAGACCATGCACGGCCCAGACGCTCTCGACCGGGACGAGAATCGCCCTGTCCCAGGGACTGCCGGTCGGCTGCATGCGGCCGACGACGGTGAGCGCGTGGCCGGCATGGGCGCCGTGCTCGGCCGACGCGCCGACGCCGTGGGCGGGCTCGAAGGCGTCGCCGATGGCCAGCGGCACCGCGGCGCCCGCGACCGCTTCGCCGAGCGCGGCGAACATGCGCCCCGCGGCGAGATCGCCGGAGAGATGGGCCACGAACGGCGCCGTGGTTCCGATGACAGGCGAGGCGCCGAAGGAATCGCCATAGGCGATGGGCGCGGCGAGCACGACGTTCTCGTGGCGGGCGATGGCGTCATAGGTCGGCCCGTCGAGGAGCGGCACGTCGACCGGCTGCAGATAGACGGCGGCGAGCAGCATCTGCACCTCGGAACCGGGCGCGGCGACGATCAGGTCGAACTTTTCGGCCGCGCGCGCGGTGCCCTTACGCAGGCCGCGCTCCTGGGCGATGAGCCCGACGCCGATGCCGACCGAGACGGCGATCAGCGCGACGAAAAGCGCGTTGGTGAAGCGGTAGCGCCACAGCATGGCGCCGACCAGCGCATAGGGCCGGTAGCCGCGCAGCACGGCGAGGCCGGCGAGGATGGCGGGCGCCAGAAGCAGGAGGAGCAGGAGCACGTCCTGCGTCGCGGCCGAGCGCCCCTGCCACCAGGCGGTGATCGCCTCCATGGCTCAGCCCGCCTTCCGGATCGCGCCATCAACGACGTCGATGACCCGGTCCATGCGCGCATGCAGCGCGGCATCGTGGCTGACCGCGACCAGCGTCATGCCGCGCGCGGCGGAGAGGCCGGCGAGATCCTCGATCAGCCGGTCGGCCGAGGCGCGGTCGAGGCTGGCGGTCGGCTCGTCGGCGAGCAGCACCGGCGGATTGCCGGCGAGCGCGCGCGAGACCGCGACGCGCTGGCGCTCGCCGCCGGAGAAGCTTGCCACGGAGCGGCGCGCATGGCCTGAGAGGCCGAGATGGTCGAGCATCGACGCGGCGCCGCCTGCGATGGCCGCGCGCCGCGGCGCGCCGCTCCAGGCGGCGGCAAGCGCGGCATTGCCGAGCGCGGACAGTTCCTCAAAGAGCAGGAAGTCCTGGAAGACGAGCCCGACGGTCTCGCGGCGGAAGCGGGCACGGGCGGCATCGCCGAGGGCGGCGATGTCGGTGCCGCCCCAGCGCACCGCGCCCGAGGCAGGGCGCAGGAGCCCGGCCAGCGCGTGCAGCAGCGTCGACTTGCCGGCGCCGGAGGGGCCGCGGATGCCGAGCCGGGTCCCGCCGGGCACGTCGAGCGCGTCGACGCGCAGCAGCACGCGCCCGCCCTCGCCGGTGACGACGAGATCGCGGACGGAGAGGTCGAGCGCGGTCATGCGCGCTCGTAGCTCGCGTCGGTCAGGCGCACCCGGCTGACGAAGCCGAGTTCGGGATCGGTGTAAGCGCCGAGCTCAAGCACACCGCGCACGACGATCGACACATTGAACGGCAGCACCTCGACGGTGCGCTTGGTATAGACGGCGAGGATGTCGTCCGGCCAGTCGGCCTCGGTCTCGCAGAAGGGGCAGACCGCCATCGGCCGGCGTGTCAGCACGAAGAAGGTCGATTCGGCCTTAAGCGGCGGGGCCATGAAGCCTGAGGCGGCGATGCGCTGGCCCTGGCGCTGCAGGGCGTAGCCGGAGAAACTCAGGTCCTTTTCATAGAGGTCGCGCATGTTGACGACTTCGTCGGCCATGGCGCGCGGGGACATGATACCGAACGCGGCGGCAGCGAGCAGAGTGCGGCGGTTCATGACGGTCTCCTTGTCCGTGCCGGCGCCGATGATATGCGCCGCGTGTGACGGAACGGAAAAGGCCCGCGTGGACGCGGGCCTCCCCCGATGCGGTGAAACGTCGCCTTACTGGGCGGACGCCTTCTTCATCTCGCCGGCGGTCACGGCGTAGTTCATGACGTGGAAGATGTAGTTCTGCTCGAGCACGCCGTCGAACAGGTGCGCCCAGGGGCCCATGGCGTGGACGGAGACGTCCTCGCCCGAATGGGTCTCGGACGACATCGGCACAAGGGCCTGCTGCAGGTAGTCCTTGTCGGTCGCGGCTTCCTCTGTGAGGTCGGCGCGAGCGCCCGAATAGGTGCCGTCTGCCTGCTTGACGAGCACCGAGCCGGCGCCGTTCAGGTAGCCGGCGACGGTGTAGGGCTTGCCGTCGGCGGCGAGGTTCGGCTCGCCGGAATGCGCGACGCCGGCGCCGTCTTCCTTCATGCACAGGCCCAGGACGTTGGAGCCGCGGCCGCAATAGCCGTTGAAGGAGATGGCGTGCTCGTGGTCCGCGGTCACGATGATCAGCGTGTCCTCGGCATTGGTCAGCTCGACCGCCTTGGCGATGGCGTCGGCGAAGGCCTTGCCGTCGGTGACGACGCGGTAGAGGTTGCCGTCATGGTTGGCGTGGTCGACGCGGCCGCCCTCGATCGAGAGGTAGAAGCCGTTCTCGTTGGTCGAGAGCGACTTGATGGCCGCTTCGGTCATTTCGGCGAGCGAGGGCTCGCCGGTGCGGTCGGCCTCGTACTTCATGTGGCTCGCCTCGAACAGGCCGAGCACCGGGGCGTTGTTGCCCATGGTGAGCGCGGCGAAGTCCTGGTCGCCGAAGACGACCTGGGCGCCGAGGGCCTTGGCTTCCTCGACGAGATTGCGGCCGTCGGTGCGCTTGCCGGTCTTGCCTTCCGCGTCGGTCACGTCCTTGGGCAGGAAATGCGCGCGGCCGCCGCCCATGGCGAGGTCGATCACGCCGGCCTTCATCTGCTCGACGAGCTGGTCGGCGATGTCCTTCTGGGCGCAGCCTTCCGGGATGCCGGTGTTGTCTTCCCAGTCGCGGCTCGCGGTGCGCGCGTAGACGGCTGCCGGAGTGGCGTGGGTGATGCGGGCGGTGGAGAGGACGCCGACCGACTTGCCCATGTCCGAGGCGATCTCGGCGAAGGTCCTGGTTCCGGCCTCGAGCCCGGCGACGCAATCGCCCTCGGCGACGGTGTCGAGGATGTTGATCATGCCGTTCCTGGTCTTCATGCCCGAGTTCATCGCGGCGGCGGTCGGCGCGGAGTCGGGGGTCTGGCCGTTCGAGGAATAGGTCTTGACCAGAGCGGCGTAGGGGAACGCCTCGTGCGGCTGGACGTAGTCGTCGCCGAGACCGCCGGCCTGCTGGCCCGAGAAGAGGCGGATCGCGTAGTTGGTGCCGACGCCATTGCCGTCGGCCGTGAACAGGATCACGTTCCTGGCGCGGTTGGTGTTGGGCTGACGGGCGATCATCTCCTGCAGCTTCGCGTCGGCATCCGTGAACCACTTGGTCTGGGCCTGCGGCAAAGCGTCCTGCGCAAAGACGGCGGACGCGGAAAGTGCGAGCGCAAGGCCCGCGACGAGTGTCGTTTTCATGGAGATCTCCCTGGAGGTCGGTGCGACGGTTTTCACCTAGGAGCGACGTGTGACACGGGTATTACACCTGCGGCGGGGGCTGTCCGGATAGGGCTTCAGTTTCGATAGTTTATAACATTTCATTCACGTAATTTCATAACGCATCCGGCAACCTCCGCCGTGCATTTCGGGAGAGGCTCCATGACAGCGTTTCGAGCCGCTCGGCCCCAGCAAACCCATGGCCTGCGGGCACTTCGAAGGACCTCTTCACAATCCCGCGACTGTCATGTGGCTGAAACAGCCGCGACCTAGGGCCGACATGCTAGAATCTCACCAACCCACTATGGAGGCAGGGATGAACGAACGCGCCACCCCCCAGGATTTCAGGACGCTGACCGACATTCGCGAGGAATCCGAAGACGTCGGTCGCAATGCGAGCGCCAATCCGACGATGGGCGACATCATCAACCGGCGTTATTCGCGCCGCGGCTTCATGGCGGGTTCGCTGGGCGTGACCGCGATTGCGGCGACCGTGAGCCCGCTTGCGCTGCTCGCGGCCGGCGAGGCCAGGGCGATGACGACGAGCGCCTTCTCGTTCGACGAGGTCGAGGCCGGTGTCGACGAGATGCACCACGTGGCAGCCGGCTATGATGCCGACATCCTGCTGCGCTGGGGCGACAAGGTGTTCGCCGATTCGCCCGATTTCGACCCGATGAACCAGACGGCCGCGGCGCAGGCCAGGCAGTTCGGCTACAACAACGACTATATCGGCTTCATCCCGCTCGACGGATCGAGCGAGCGCGGCCTGCTGGTCGTCAACCACGAGTACACCAACGCCGAACTGATGTTCCCGAACTGGGCGACCGTCGTGACCGAGGTCCAGGAGAAGGATGGGGTCAAGAAGGACGTCCAGAAGGTCAAGATGGGCGAGTACACGCCCGAGCTGATCGGCATCGAGATGATGGCGCATGGCGGCACCGTGATCGAGATCTCCAGGACCGACGGCAAGTGGGCGCCGGTGCTCGACAGCGCCTACAACCGCCGCATCACGGTCGAGACGCCGATGACGCTGTCCGGCCCCGTAGCCGGCAGCGACCGCGTCAAGACCAAGGCCGACCCGACGGGGACGCAGGTGTTCGGCACGCTCAACAACTGCGCCGGCGGCGTGACCCCCTGGGGCACCTATCTGATGGCCGAGGAGAACTTCCACGGCTACTTTACCGGCGACGTGGCCGAGAACGACCCGCAGGCGGCCGCCTACAAGCGCTACGGCGTGCCCGGCGGCTGGTACAACTGGGGCCAGTTCCACGACCGCTTCGACGTGACCAAGGAGCCCAACGAGCCCAACCGCTTCGGCTGGGTCGTCGAGGTCGATCCCTTCGACGCCAACTCCACGCCCAGGAAGCGCACCGCGCTCGGCCGCACCAAGCACGAGGGCGCCGAGTCGATCGTCAACAAGGACGGACGCGTGGTGTTCTACTGCGGCGACGACGAGCGGTTCGACTACGTCTACAAGTTCGTCACCGCTGGCGCCTACAACGCAGCCGACCGCGCCGCCAACATGGACCTGCTCGACCAGGGCACGCTCCATGTGGCGCGTTTCGATGCCGACGGCACGGTGCAGTGGCTGCCGCTCGTCCACGGCGAAGGCCCGTTGACGGCAGAGAACGGCTTCAAGGACCAGGCCGACGTGCTGATCGAGGCGCGCCGCGCCGGCGACGTGCTGGGCGCGACCAAGATGGACCGACCGGAAGACGTGCAGCCGAACCCGAAGACCGGCAAGGTCTACGTGATGCTGACCAACAACACCCGGCGCAAGGACGACCAGGTCGACGCGGCCAACCCGCGCGCCAACAACGCCTTCGGCCACATCATCGAGATCACCGAGACGGACGGCGACTTCGCCTCGACCACGTCCACCTGGGACGTGCTGCTGAAGTGCGGCGATCCGTCGGTCGCGGAGGTCGGCGCGACTTTCTCGCCGGCCACCACGGCGAACGGCTGGTTCGGCATGCCCGACAACTGCGCCATCGATGCCGACGGGCGGCTGTGGGTCTCCACCGACGGCAACAGCCAGAAAGCCACCGGCCGTACCGACGGCCTGTGGGCCGTGGACACCGACGGTGATGCCCGCGGCACGTCGAAGCTGTTCTTCCGCGTTCCGGTGGGCGCCGAGATGTGCGGGCCGCTGTTCACGCCGAACGACGAGACGCTGTTCCTGGCCGTGCAGCATCCCGGCGACGAGGGGCTTGCGACCTTCGAGGCGCCGGCGACCCGCTGGCCCGATTTCCAGGACGGCATGCCGACGCGTCCGTCGGTCGTGGTGGTGACCAAGCAGGGCGGCGGCAGGATCGCCTGACGATCAGCGCGATTTCGGTTTCGGTTTCGGTTTCGGTTTCGGAGAAGGCGGGGCTTTGGCCTCGCCTTTTTCGTTGTCCGCGGCGTCCGAGGTCTTGGCGGATTCGTCGATGGACGTCGCCTCCCCGGCGGGATCTGCCTCATCCGCGACCGGCGCGTTGCCGGCGGGCGCAGCGCCGTCGACGGACGGCGCGGCCTCGACTGCGACAGGCGTTTCGGTGGTGTTCTGTTCATCGGCAGGAGCGGCCTGCCCCGATGCAGCCGGTCTCTCGACCGGCGACACCTCCGCGGCGGGCGCGGGCTCCGCTTCGTCGGCCGGCTTGACGACAGGTGACGCCTCCTCCGCCTGCAGCGGGTCGTCGGCGGCTGCCAGCGCAGCGTCCGGCACGTCGAGTTCCGCAGCCGGGCCGTTTTCTGCAGGCGCTCCGGGTCCAGCCGGAGGAACCTCCGCCTTCGCGGCAGGCTCTTCGGCCACGTCAGCCTCCCGCGCCGGCAAGGTGACGCGCCGCGCCACAGGCTCGGCGGCGCGTTTCTCCCGTTCGGACGTCACAGGCTCGGCGGACCGGGCCTCCTCGACCTCCACCGCTCCGGCGGCAGGCTCTTCGGGCGGCGGGGCGGCGTCGCGCTTCGCCGCACCGACGAGAAGGCGCTGGTAGAACAGGCCGATGCCGATCAGCACCGCGCCTAGGCCGATGAAGGAGACGGCGCGCAGCACGCCGTCGAGTTCGGACAGGTCGAACAGGAAGACCTTGGCCACCGCCAGCGCCACGAGCAGGCCCGAGGCGATGCGGAGCACCTGCGATGAGACGCGGACGCCGAGGACGAGGATGCCGACGCCGAGCGCCAGCCAGACCGCCGAATAGGCATAGGTCTCGAGCTGCGACAGGCCGCGCCAGATGGCGAGGTTCTCGCCCTGGAACAGGCGGCGCACCGTGAGACTGACCCAGGCGAAGGCGAGGGCTGCGCCCGTCAGCGCCAGCATGACGGAGTACCAGCGCGGCCGGCGTCCCTGCGCGAACCAGGCGAGCCCGGCCGCGGCGGCGGCCGGCAGGAGATAGGCGAGCAGGAGCAGGTCGAAGAGCAGCAGCCAGCCGGTCGGTTCGCCGGTGAAGAGCGGGTTCAGCGTGCCGAAGTGCCGGATGGCGATGAGCACGACCGACAGGACGGCGGCAGCGAGCGAGCCGATGCGCATGACGGCGCTGGGCGAGCGGGCGTCGAGCGCGATGAGGATGGCGCCCGCGCCGAGCAAGATCAGCGTATAGATCGACTGCTCGGCCAGCGTGACGGCTGACCCGTCGACGATGCCGCCGCTCATGGCGTGGCGCACCAGCATGGCCACCGTGAGGAGAGCGAAGAGCACGGCCGCCGCCTCCATGGCGAGCCGCGGCCGGCCGTCGGTGGTGCGGGCGAGCTGCCAGGCGCAGAAGGCGAAGGCGAACGCGGGGATGCCGTAACCGGGCAGCAGCGCGTTGAAGACGGGCACCGTTCCGAGCGCCGCCGCGCCGACAATGGTCGGGTCGACGGCAGCGCGGACGAGCACGAACACCGCCGCGCCGACGGAAAGCCAGCCGAGGACCGGGTAGCCGCGCCAGCGGGTGGCGAGCGCGGGCAGCATGGCGGCGGCGCCGGCGAGCATGGTGGTCCAGAGCGGACCGAAGGCCATCATGAGCAGGAACAGGGTCGCCAACGCCGCGCCGCCGAAGAAGAGGCTCGTGGCGAGACCGCCGGAGAGTGGCGGCTCCTCCGATCGCGCGACGGCTTCGCCGGCGGCGACGAAGGCCGCGACCAGCGCCAGCGCGGCGGCGGCACGCAGCCAGTCCCGGTCGATGTCGCCATAGGCGATCCAGCCGGCGGCAAGGATGGCGAGGGGCACGACGACCGCCCAACCTGCACAGATCGCGGCACGGCGGGGACGATCGACGGAAAAGCCGCGCGCTGCGACCATGCCTGCGCCGAAGGCGAGGAGCCCGAGCAGCGCGGAGCTCCAGGCGCCGGCGACGGTCCAGGGCAGGACGGCCGGGCCGTCGAGGGTCACCGGTTCGCCGAGAATCGAGAAGGCGAAAGTGCCCGAGAGGGCGATCCGGACATGTGCCAGGACCAGCGTGGCGCCCGCGGCGTGCAGAAGCGGCAGCGCCGCCGGCTGCAGCCAGGCGACGGCCACCATGGCGGCGACGAGGATCGCCGCGTGGATTTCGCCGCCGGCCAGGATGAAGTCCGGGTCGATCAGCAGGAAGAGGCTGGCCAGACCGACGAAGAGGGCTGTCGCCGCGGTTGGCGGATCGACGCGGGCCGTCTCGCTTTCGTCGCGGAAGCCGAGCCAGACCAGCGCCAGCGCAGCGAGGATGACCGCGTTGGCGAAGAGGGCCGGCGCGAGGCTGATGTCCTGCATGACGATCAGGTAGAGCAGAGACCACAGGCCCATGCCGATGACCGCACCGGTCATCAAGGCGGTCCAGTCACGCATGCGGGCAATGACGGCGGAGGCGACCAGCACCACCGCGAGATAGCCGAACAGGATCCATGGGCTCGGCGCCTGCGAGGCGACGAGCAGGGGCGTGGCGAATGCGCCGAGCAGCCCGATGCCCGCGAGCGCCTGGCCGTGGATCAGGGCGGCCAGGATGGTGCCTATGCCGAGCAGGCCGAGCAGAAGGAAGGCAGGCGCGGGACCGATGAAACCGTAGAGGCCGTGGGCGGCATAGACCGTGCCGAACAGCGTGAAGACGCCGGCAGCGGTGAGGATGCCCGGCACCCAGGCGCCGTCGAGGCCCCCGACGGGCATGCGCAGGCCATTGCGGCGGATGGCTTCGCCGGCGGCGACGAGCGCAATGCCGAAAAGTCCGGCCATGAAGAGCCGCAGGCCGGGACCGAAGAATCCGGCCTCGATGGAATAGCGCACGAGGAAGACGCCGCCCAGCGCCAGCGCCAGGCCGCCGACCCAGACCGCCCAGCGGGTGCCGAGCGCCGTCTCGATGTCGGGACGGGCAGGCATCATGGCAGCCGACGGTTCCGGGGCGGGGGCGGGCTCCGGTTCCGGTTCAGGCTCCGGCTCGGCGGACCAGGCGTAGCGGCGCGGGCGGGCGGCCTGGGCCTCGAGTTCGGCCAGGGCCCTCGTGGTGCTTTCCCGCGCGGCGGCGGCGGCGGCTCGCTCGTCGACGGGGGCTTCGGGAAGTGCCGCAACGTCGGGAGCCTCGCCGTCCCCGGCATGCGCGGGCGCCGCCTGCGAGGCGGGGTTGCCGGCCGCGGCCGGCACCGGCATGGTCTCCAGCACGAAGCCGCGCAGCGCCTCGAACTCGCGCTGCAGCCGGTTCAGGCGGTCGTTGAGGCGCATGGCGACGACGGCCAGCGCGACGATGATGGCAGCGACGATGAACTCGATCATGGGACCGGACCCCTCCCCCGGAGCCGCAGGATGGCCGAAGGCCGTTGAAGGACGGCGTCAGCGGGGCGCCAGGTTCGTCGCCGGGAAGATGGAGCAGGTCTCGGTGCCGAAGGCAAGCAGCTTGCCGCCCGCATCCTTCAGCGTCGCCTCGGAGACGGCGATGGTGCGGCCGCGGCTGATCACCCGGCCCTCGCAGATCACCTCGCCGGTCTTCGGCGTGATCGGCCGGATCAGGTTCACCTTGAACTCGACCGTCGTGTAGGCTTCGCCGCGGGCCATCGTGGTGTGGACGGCGCAGCCCAGCGCCGAATCGAGGATCGTCGCCGCCCAGCCGCCATGGACCGAGCCGAGCGGGTTGAGATGGCGCTCGCCCGGCAGGCCGCGAAACACCGCCCTGCCCTCGCCGATCTCGGTCAGGCCGAAGTTCATCCGCGCGCCGATCGCGGGCGCCGGATAGAGGCCGTCGATCAGCCGCTGCAGCAGTTCCATGCCGGTGTACTGCAGCACCTCGTCGAGCGGGATGGAGCCGAGGCCCAAGGGGGAGACGTAGCCCGGGTAGAGTTCGACTTCGGTCATGACGCAAGCTCGCTGGGTCTGGAAGGTGGAACGTCCCGCCACGACCGCTTCAGGGCGGAGAGGAAGCCGGCGCGGGTCTCGGGCGGCTCGAGGCCGCGCGGCTCGTAGACATGGCGCTCGAAGAAGAAGCCGGTGAGGCGGAAGGCGTCGTCGAGCGCGCGCTCGTCGCCGCGCAGGCCGGGGCCTGCGGTGAGGAAGGCGGGCAGCGGCAGCAGCCTGTCGCGCCACGGCTCGCCCGCGGCGCGGCTGACGGCGCGGCCCGACTTCGGCGAGACGTAGGCCAGCTCCTGCAGGCTGCCGGTGGCCGCGCAGCAGGACAGGTCGAGCCCGAAGCCGAGTTCGTCGAGCACCAGGAGTTCGAAGCGGACGAGGAGTTCGGCCGCCGCGCGCGGGTCGTCGAGATGGGCGATGATGATCGCCAGCGTTTCGAACAGCGGCCCGTGCGGGTCGCGTTCGGGCAGGAGCCGCAGGTGGGCGGCGAGCGTCTGCAGCGCGTAGATCGCCGCGCCGCTGGCGAGCAGACGCGCCGCGTTCTGCTCGATCGGCTCGACCTGGAACTGGCCCATGTGCTCGTCGAGCCGGGCTCGCCAGACGAGGTCGACGCGGTTGCCGGCCTGGAGGACGGGCTGCATGCGGCGCGACCGGCCGCCGCGAACGATGCCCATGTGGCGGCCATGCGCGCGCGTCATCACCTCGAGGATGAGGCTGGTCTCGCCGTGCCTGCGCGACCCGATGATGATGCCTTCGTCTCGCCACTCCATGGCGGGGAGGTTTCCACCGGATCGACGGCGAATGCAAGGAGGGCGGGTGGCGGGGTTAGGGCTATCGCATTTGGCCGATGATTGATCTGGCGAAGGCGTCGGACCACCCTGCTCGCTTTCGTTTTCGGCTGATGGCGAGTTTGGGTCTGGCGGTTCGCAGGAGGTTGAGCGTCAGTC